>CBDCKN010000001.1:0-98320 GCA_965218295.1 Longimicrobiales bacterium
GGCCGGCTGGATGGGGAGCTTTGTGCGATCCTTCGCGATCCAGGGCTCGTGGAACTATCGGTCCATGATCGGCTCGGGGTTCGCCTTCGCCCTCGTCCCTTTCCTGCGACGAAGTGGGCTCACCGGAGAGGAGCTGGCCGGCGCGACCCGCCGGCACTTGGAGTTCTTTAATGCCCACCCCTATCTGTCCGGGATCGGGTTGGCGGCGGTGGCGCGCATGGAGTCGGAGAAGGTGGATCCCCAGACCATCCACCGATTCAAGGAGGCCATCCAGGGGTCGCTGGGGGGATTGGGTGATACCTTGGTCTGGGGTGCGTGGCGCCCGGCGACGCTGCTGCTCGCCCTGGCGCTTGCCTGGGCTGGTGCACCACCGTGGGTTCCGGTGTTTCTTTTCCTGGGACTCTACAATGCGGGCCATCTGGCGATCCGCTGGTGGGGATTCAGGATTGGACTCGAGGAGGGTCAAGACGTGGCCACCCGACTCAGGGTGGCGGGCCTGTCCCTGATCGCGGAGCGGATCTTCAGCGCCGGTAGCCTGCTCCTGGGGATCCTGGTCGGGGGTCTGCTGGCGAGCCGGCTGGCGATGGAAGGAACGGGATGGCTCTGGTCACTCGGGGGCATAGCGGGCTTCGTGATCGGGGTCCGGTTCGGTCGAAGAGTGCTCCGAGTCGCGACGCTTGTCTTGGTGCTGGCGATCGCAATGGTCACAGCCATGGGGGCCATATGACTGACAGACGACTCGAGCGCATGGTCCGGGTTGTGAACCTCATGGGGTTCCATGCGCGTCCGGCTGCCGAGTTCGTGCAGCTGGCGGGGGTCCTTCGGGTGTGACATCTGGCTGGAGAAGGACGGCCTCGAGGTGAACGCCAAGAGCATCATGGGCGTTCTCATGTTGGCCGCCGAGAGGGGGTCGCAACTGGTGATTCGAGCAGATGGCAAGGACGCGGAGGAGGCGTTGGAGGCCCTGGCTGATTTGATCGGCCGGGGCTTCGAGGAGATACATGGTGTCGAAGGTCTTTGACGGCATAGGTGCCTCGGAGGGGATCGGGGCGGGCCGCGTCCACATCCTGACTTGGGGGGTGCCGGACGTCCCCCACCGATCCGTGGAGCCCGATGCCGTCGAGGGTGAGGTCGACAAGCTCCACGCGGTGATCGAGTGGGCCAAGGGAAGGCTCCGCGAGCTGGAGGAGTCGACGGAAGGGCGTCTAGGGAGCGTGGAGGCGCGGATCTTCGAGCCCCAACTCCTCATGCTGGAGGACGACACGCTCATCGAGGGAGCGGCGCTGTACATCCGTGAAAACCGCCTTTCGGCGGCGAGGGCCCTCGACTGGCGGATGCTCGAGCTCCAGGCGATGTGGAGCCGAACCGCCCATCCCATGGTCCTTGACCGCATCAACGACCTCCAGGACTTGCAGGTCCGGCTTTTGCACGAGCTCCTGGGCTTATCGGATCCCACGGACGTGTCCGGCCTTCCGGAGGGCGCCATCGTCGTTGCCCGGAATCTGTCTCCGAGCCTCACGGTCCAGATGGACCCCAACCTCGTCCTGGGGATCGCCGCCGATCTGGGCACGCGGACCGCCCACTGGGTCATGCTCGCCCGATCGCTGGAGATTCCGACGGTATGCGGGCTGAGTGTCGTATCGCGTCAGGCCGATGCCGGGCAGGAGGCCATCGTGGACGGGCGCATCGGACGGGTCGTCCTGGATCCGGACTCCCACGACCGAGAAGTCTTCAAGATCCGCGAGACGCAGATCCAGGCATGGGAGACGGAGATCGAGGTCATCGCCCAGCTCGAGTCGGTGACCGCCGACGAACAGCCGGTCGCTCTGCGGGCGAATCTCGATCTGCCCGGTGAGGCCGAGCGGGCCAGGGATCACGGCGCACAGGGGGTCGGCCTGTTCCGGACCGAGTTCCTGGTGGTGGGACGCAACCAGATGCCCGACGAAGACGACCAATACGAGGCATATCGCCGGGTCGCGGAGACGTTCCCCAAGCAGGTGGTCACGGTCCGGACCTTCGACCTCGGTGGGGACAAGTTCCCCATGTTCCTGCACATGCCGGTCGAGGAGAACCCGTTCCTTGGATGGCGAGCCATTCGAGTTTGCCTCGACGAGCCCGAGCTCTTCCGGACCCAGCTCCGGGCCATCCTGCGCGCCTCCGCCCACGGCGACATCCGGATCATGATTCCTCTGGTGAACGACGTGGAGGAGATTCGTCAGGTGCGCGGCCTGGTCGAGGAGGAGGGGGACCGACTGCGCCGACAGGGCATCCCGTTCAACTCGGGCTATAAGCTCGGAATCCTGGTGGAGACCCCGGCCGCGGCGTTGGAGGCCGTGGAGCTGGCCAGACACAGCGATTTCTTCTCTATCGGAACCAACGACCTCACGCAGTACACGCTCGCCGTAGACCGTAACAGCGCACGGTTGGCCAAGCTCTTCAATCCGTTCCACCCGGCCATCGTGAGACAGCTGGCCCAGGTGTCCCGGGTGGGGAAGAGCGCGGGGATCGAGGTGAGCGTGTGCGGTGAGATGGCCGCCAATCCCCTGGGGGCTTTTCTCCTCCTGGGGTTGGACATCACCACGCTCTCCGTGGCGTGGCCGTCGCTGCCCGAGGTCAAGAAGATGCTTCGCAGCTTCCGCATCGAGGACGCGCGCAAAGCTATGAAGCAGGCCGTGAACGCTCCACGAGCCGGGAGGTGGTGGAGTGTCTCGTCGAGGGGATCGGCGGCTCCGTCGATCTAGCAGCCTTCTCAGGGCGGTGGAACTTGTCGCTTCCGGAGTGAAGGAATAGCTTCGGCGGGCCCAGGGGCAGGCCATCCCTCCGTTCCGGTGGAAAACGAAATTCAGGGGCGCCAGTGAGCCGTCATCTCTTTACGTCCGAGTCAGTGACCGAAGGACATCCGGACAAGATCGCAGACCAGATATCAGACGCCGTTCTGGACGCCATGCTTCGTGATGATCCCATGTCGCGGGTGGCGTGTGAAACTCTCGTGACCACCGGAATGGCCATCGTCGCCGGTGAGATCACGACCACCTCCATTGTCGATCTCCCCGACTTGATTCGGCAGACCATCGTCGACATCGGATACGACGACTCCAGCTACGGCATCGACGGACGCTACTGCGCGGTCCTCACCACCATCGATCGCCAGTCTCCGCACATCGCCATGGGCGTGGACACGGGTGGGGCGGGGGACCAGGGAATGATGTTCGGGTACGCCACGGACGAGACCCCCGAGCGCATGCCGGCGCCGATCCAATTTGCCCATGCCCTGACCCATCGGCTGGCGGAAGTCCGACGCTGCGGCACGTTGCCGTGGGTGCGCCCCGACGGAAAGTGCCAGGTGAGCGTGGCCTACGAGGATGGGGTGTCCCGTGTCTGTCGAGACGGTCGTCGTGAGCACGCAGCATGCGCCCGATGTGGACAACGAGACCATCCGTGAGGAGATCATCCGCGAGGTGATCTTGCCGGTGATCCCGTCCGACCTCCTGGATCCCGATACGTGCACCTTCCACATCAACCCCACCGGGCAGTTCGTCATAGGCGGTCCCCACGGGGATACAGGTCTCACGGGACGCAAGATCATCGTCGATACGTACGGAGGCATGGGAGCGCACGGCGGTGGGTCGTTCAGCGGGAAGGACGCCACCAAGGTCGACCGCTCTGCGGCGTATGCGGCTCGCTGGGCGGCCCGGAATCTCGTGGACGCCGGGGTTGCGTCTCGTTGTGAGATCCAGCTGGCGTACGCCATCGGTGTCGCCCAGCCCGTCTCCATCCACGTCGACACCTTCGGTACGGGCAAGTGTCCGGACGATCAGGTGGCCTCGGCCCTCAATGAGGTCTTCGACTTTCGGCCGCAGGCCATCATCGAGCAGTTGGGTCTCCGCGATCCCATCTTCCTTCCGACGGCGGCCTACGGGCACTTCGGCCGCACTCCGGAGAGCAAGACCCTCGAGGACGGCCGGACGGTCGAGCTCTTCACGTGGGAGAGATCGGACCGGGTCGGAGACATCCGAACGGCGGTCGGTCTCTGAGCCCGCAATGTAGCCGAGGACGAAAGAGAACCCCCGAGAGGCTTCGGAGTACTCCTACATGCAAGCGGATGGGTTTCCGAGTCCTCGATCAAGGCGAGTGCCGGTGCTGGTTCAGGTCTGCGTACAGAGTCTCGGGTTGGACCGTGCGTCCAGCGCACCGGTCGTGATCCTTCAGGAGAGCGACGGCGAGCGGGTGCTCCCCATCTGGATCGGGCCGGGTGAGGCGAGCGCCATCGCCATGGAGCTCGCCCAGATGAAGTTCTCCCGTCCGCTGACCCACGACCTCCTTGTGTCCGTGCTCGGTGGCCTGGGCGGCGCCCTCCAGAAGGTCATCATCAGTCGTGTCGAGGAGAACACGTACTTCGCCGAGATGATCATCCAACGGAACGGCGAGGTCATCTCCATCGATGCGCGCCCGTCCGACTCCATCGCAGTGGCCCTCCGCATGGAGGCCCAGATCTTCGCACACGAAGAGCTCCTTGAGCGGACGTCCATCGAGGTCTCCGAGGATCATTCGGTCGTAGAGTTCGATGCGATAGACCCCGGGCTGGAGCCGGACCAGGAGTTGGCGGCAGAGGAGCTCAAAGAGTACCTGCGTAAGCTGGCCCCGGAGGACTTTGGCCGCTTCACCCCCTGACGATCCGCAGTTCCCGAGGCAACATCCGGAGTCGTCTCCCATTCGCACGCTCCATCTCGTCCTGATGATCACCTGTTCCGGGCTCTCCCTGGGAACATCCCTGGCGATGGGACAGCAGGACGATCTGCGACTCCAGGGCAGGGTGATGTTGGGGGACGCCGGGGTCGGTTCGGGGATGGTGACGCTGCATCGTGTGTCACCCGAGGTGGCGGGGGACGTCGACTCGGTGAGCATCGCGCAAGACGGGGGCTTCGAGTTCGTGATCCCCCAGCCGCCCAGCGCCAGCACGCAGGCGGAGATCCTGTTCGCGTCGGTCCGCTACGAAGGCGTCCTCTACTTCGGGTCGGCCATCTCCGATCCGGAGCAGCTCGACAGCCTCTACGTGATCAACGTCTTCGGCTCCAAGAAGGCGCCGCCCGAGGGCCTTCCTCTCCCGTTGAGTGTCCGTAACCTCTTCCTAGAGCGATGGGGCGAGGGATGGCGGGCCACGGACCTCTTCCAGATCCTGAACGGAGGCGAGCGCACCCTGGTGGCGGCCGAGGACGGCGTGGTCTGGAGCTATCCCCTCCCGCCCGGCGCTACTTCGGCACGGCTCGGTCAGGGAGACCTTCCGCCGGACGCGGTGACGTTCGAGGGCGGCCGGGTCTTGGTGCGGGCTCCGCTGCCGCCGGGAGAGCGCATGCTCCTCATTCGCTACGAGCTCCCCGAGATCGAGGCCGAGTTTCCCGCCCCGGGGGCAACCGAGACGCTGGAGCTCCTGGTGAAGGAGCCGGCCCCCTCGCTCGACGTGGCAGGCCTGCGGCCCCTAGACGTGGTCTCGTTGGACGGCGAGAGCTCGTACCGCCGATACTCCGGAACCAGCCTCCTTGACGCGGTGATCTCCCTGGAAGAGTCGTCGGAGAGACGGCTGCCCTCCATGGCGATCTTCGCCGCCATCCTGGCGGCTCTGCTGGGCGGGGCCGGCTTACTCGCCTATCTGTGGCCGCAGGGGCAGGTCACGGCTCCTTCGGCCGCCTCGGCTTCTGGAGCCGCAACCGCTCCTGGGGCCGCGTCGGAGGCCGGCGTCGGACGGGAAGGCTTGATCCTCCAGGTGGCGCGCCTCGACGAGTCGTTGGAGGCCACGACCGACCCCGAAGTGCGCCGGGGGATGTCAGCGGAGCGGACGGCCCTCATGGTCCGGCTTCGGGCCCAGAGCTGAAGTCTAGTGTTCCGTTTCCGAAGTGTCTCGGCCAGTCGAGGGCACGGTGCATCCGCAACGGAACACTAGCGTGTCCGTCGTGACCACGCCCGCCGTCCTTCTCCGCTCGTTCAACTACAGCGAGACGAGCCGCATTCTCCGGCTGTACACTCTGGATCTCGGGCTCGTGGGGGTCATGGCGAAGGGGGTCCGGAGGGGAGGTGCCCAGGGGGGGAGCGGCCTCGAGACCTTCTCCCGAGGCGATCTGACCCTGTACGTGAGACCGACGCGGGACCTCCAAACCTTCAAGGAGTTCGCCCTGCGGGAGAGTGGGCGGGGCCTCGGACGGGACGTCGTGCGCTTCGCTGCGGCTTCGGTTCTGGCGGAGCTTGTGCTGATCCACGCAGGATCGGAGGCGAGTCCGGAGGTCTTCGAGCGTCTGACTGTAGGGCTGAAGCGCATCGAGGATGTGGGGCGAGACGACGTCGTGGCTGCCCTGTTGAACGAAGGATGGATGCTGGTCTCGGCGCTGGGATATCAACCCCAACTGGATCCGTGCGTCCACTGCGGCAATCCTCTGACGGACACCGACCTGGGGCGATTCGACTTCGGGGCCGGGGGAGTGCGGTGCCCTGGCTGCGCGGTGGAGATCGCCGGGCCGTTGGTCGGTCCGGGGGCCCGGGAGCAGCTCGAGGCGCTGCTTCAGGGTCCCAGCGACGGGCCCATCACGAAGCCGAAGGCCCATCTCCAGCTTCTCCACGACTTCACGGTGTATCACGTTTCGGGCTCCAAGGCCCTCCAATCCTTCCGGTTCCTGGCGTCCGTAGCCCGTCTCGAGTTGAACATGCCCACCGGGAACCAGCCATGACGGAGAAGAGGCTCATTCTCGGTACGGCCGGCCACATCGATCACGGCAAGACGGCGCTCGTGAAGGCCCTTACGGGCGTGGATACGGACAGGCTCCAGGAGGAGAAGACGCGGGGCATCACCATAGACCTGGGATTCGCCGAGCTCGTACCGAAGGATGGACTCCACCTCGGCATCGTGGACGTCCCGGGACACGAGGGGTTCATCCGTAATATGCTGGCAGGCGCCACCGGGATGGATCTGGTCCTCATGGTCGTGGCCGCCGACGAGGGCATGATGCCACAGACACGGGAGCATCTCGACATCGTTCGGCTGTTGGGCGTCGATCAGATGGTGGTGGCGCTCACCAAGTCCGATCTCGTGGAGGACGAGTGGCTCGCCCTCGTAGAGGAAGAGGTTTCCGAGGCATTGGCCGAGACCCCCTTCGCCGGCGCTCCCGTGGTGAGAACGTCGACGGTGACCGGAGAGGGCATGGACGAGCTTGTGGAGGTATTGGCCGGTGTGGCCCAGCGGGTAGGGGAACGCTCGAGCGAGGACATCGCCCGCCTCCCCATCGACCGGGCCTTCACGGTGAGAGGCACCGGTACGGTGGTGACGGGGACGCTGTGGAGTGGCAGCCTGTCCATGGGTGACAGCGTCATCCTCCAGCCCTCGGCCATTAGCGGGCGGATTCGGGGTCTGCAGGTCCACGGAGTTCCGGTGGAGCGGGCCGAGGCGGGCGAGCGCACCGCCGTCGCCATCACCGGGGCGGCCATCGACCTCGAGACGGTGAAGCGAGGCCAGGTGCTCGTGTTGGAGGCCGGCTGGTCGCCGACCTCGATGCTCACGGTGGCTCTCGCGGTCCTTCCCCAAACCGGGTGGACGGTCAAGCATGGACAGCGCGTGCGGGTCCACCTCGGCACCAGCGAGGTCATGGCCCGGGTTGTCACGCTGGAGGGTGGGGAGGTGCCCCCCGGCGAGTCCGGCTGGGTGCAGCTGAGGCTCGAGAACCCGCTCCTGGCACGCACCCGCGACCGCCTCGTGATCCGGTCATATTCGCCCGTGACGACCATCGGTGGTGGGATCGTCGCCGAGGCGGTGGCACCGAAGCGGAAGAAGTTTCGAGCCGGTGAGGGAGACGCCCTCCGGACGATCATCCACGGGGACGCCGCCGAGTCGCTGGGCGCGCACCTCGCCCTCGCTGCCTGGAGGGGGGTGGCGGCGCAGGAGGTCCCTATACACACCGGACTGGCACCGGACACGGTAGGATCGGCCAAGGCCACCGTGCTGGAGTCCGGAGCCCGGGAAGCGGCCAGCGACATCTACGGTTCCGTCACGGTGGAAGCCGCGAGGACGCTTCTGGAAGAGGCCGTGGACGCCTTTCATCGGGAAGAGCCCCTCAGACCCGGCATTGCAGTCGAGCTCCTTCGGCAGAGGCTGCCCACGGGAGACGAGGCCCGTCTGGCCGACCTTCTCCTGGACGAGGCCGCCGCCTCGGGCCGGATCCGCGTGCAGGAGGGCCTGGTGTCCCGGCCGGAGTATGAGCCGTCGCTCACCCCCCAACAGGTCGCCTTCCGAGAGGAGCTCCTGGAGCTGTATCGGCAGGAGGGACTGGCGCCGCCGACGGTGGGCGAGCTTCCGGATGCGTCGAGGAACAACCGCGACTTATGGCCTGTGCTCAAGCTGCTGGAGCGTGAGGGGCACCTGGTGAATCTGGACGACGACCTCTTTGCGGATGCACGGGCTATTGCTGAGGCAGGCGGTAAGGTAAAAAGTCAAATGGCAGGTGCTAAAAGATTGGGGCCAGCGGACTTCCGAGATGTGCTTCCGGTCACGCGGAAACATCTGATTCCCATCCTGAGCTACTTCGACCGGACGGGGCTGACGCTTCGGAAGGGCGACGGCCGGGAAGTGGTGTCCCAGGGGGGCGCGGACGCCGCGGGGAGGTAGTGTCCCCTTACCACAGTGTCTCGGCTCCCGAACTTCGGAAACGGAACACTAGAAGGCCCTGGAGCACCTCGCGAGGTCGAAAACGAGGGGTGAGATCAGGACTTCGGGGAACCAACGAGTAGCTTCAGGCCTATATGAACTCGGA
Organism: Longimicrobiales bacterium; assembly: GCA_965218295.1. Lineage (GTDB taxonomy): Bacteria > Gemmatimonadota > Gemmatimonadetes > Longimicrobiales > Gaopeijiaceae > CBDCKN01. The sequence continues at coordinate 8,790 of CBDCKN010000001.1, forward strand.
GTAAACATATGCTTGCAACTGTTTTCGCCGAGAGATATAGTTGAGACAAGAAGTGTAGGGTTACAGGCACTGACGCTCTGGAGGGCTATTAGTCCAACGGCTACGGCATGGGTAGGTGCTCATGAGACGCACATATTGCGTCTTCCTGCTTCTCGCGGTTTTCGGCATTGCGTCTGACCTTTCTGCGCAGGTCACAAGGCCCGCCGAAGGACCGGAGAGGGGATTCACATTAGGCCAGAACTACCCCAATCCGTTCAATCCTGAGACGAAAATCCCCTTCGAGCTCAACGAGGGGCTGTTCGAGGATGGTAGAACGGCCGTCGTATCTGTGCGTATCTTCAACGTGCTGCAGCAGTTCGTGGCCACTCCCACCGCCCTCAATCACCCCAATGGTCAGACGCCCCTGGTCGATCTGGAATACACGGCGCCGGGTCGTTACGAGGCTTACTGGGACGGCCTCGATCAGGCCGGACGGAACGTGGCGTCCGGAATCTACTTCGTCCAGTTGACCGTGAATGGGGAGCGGGCGGTCATCAGGATGTACGTCACCAAATAGGATCCGTCCGCTCGGAGTGGATCTGTCTCAAGCCGACGCCCCTGAGGGGCGGTTTTTTGTCTCGGTGCACTTGGGGGCCCTTACGAAGCCCGTTCTTCAAGCAGCCTGAGGAACTCCTCCGGCTCCTCGAGCTCCTCCAAGAGCCTCGGGACGTCGTCGTTCTTGGCGAACTGGGCGATCTTGCCGAGGACAGGAAGATATTGGTTCGAGACCTCGAGGGGTGGAGCGACGATGAGGAAGAAGTTGTGGACGGGCTGGTCGTCGATGGCCTTGAACTCCACGCCATCCAGCTTCCGCCCGTATGCAAGGCGGAGGCGGCTTACGACGAGGGAGCGACAGTGCGGGATGGCGATCCCCCTGCCGATTCCGGTTGAGCCGAGATTCTCCCGGCGTTTCAGGGTCTTGTAGAGGATGCTTTCGGACTTCTCATCCAGGTGCAGGAGCGAGACCAGCTGCTTGAGGGTCTCGTCCTTCGATTCTGCCGCGAGGTTGAGATTGACGACGTCGGCCGTGAACAGCTCCCTGAGCTTCATATCTATTCCTCCGAAGGAGCGATCCTTCGCAAGCATCTTGGTTCACCTGCTATGAGCCTGCAATATTCCTCAGGATGGTGGGGGCTGTAAAGCGCTGCCCTTCACCCTTTTCGACGCGGATCATACCTTTCCTCACATGGCCGACGATCTCTTCGAGCTCCTCGCGAGCGACCGGACTCCGCTTTTCCTCGCGCCCCAGGCGGGCGTGAGCGAGTCCCCGTTCAGGCGGCTTTGCCGCCGCTTCGGAGCGGACATCGTCTCCACCGAGTTCGTGAGCGCCGACGGCATCATGCAGGGCAACCGCCAGACGCGGGATCACCTGCGATTCGACGAGGACGAGCGGCCCGTCGGCATCCAGATCTTCGGGTCGGACCCCAAGACCATGGGGGAGGCCTCGGCCCTGGTGACGGACCTGTTCGGGCCGGACTTCATCGACATCAACTTTGGGTGTCCGGTAAAGAAGATCGTGAAGCGGAACGGGGGCTCGGGATGCCTCCGGGACATGGACCTGGTCGAGCGCATCATCAAGGCCGTGGCGGCGAACACGCACCTGCCCGTGACGACCAAGATCCGGAGTGGCTACGACGAGCCGTCACGGGACCCCGTAGGGATCGGCCTCCGGTGCCAGGACGCCGGGTCGCGGATGGTCACGCTCCACCCCCGCACCCGGACGGACATGTACTCGGGGGAGGCCCGCTGGGACGAGATCGCTGCGCTTGTGGACGCCTTGGACGTTCCTGTGGTCGGAAACGGTGACGTCCACGTGGGGGCTGACGCGCGTCGCATGAAGGACGCGACGAACTGCGCCGGCGTCATGATTGCCCGGGGAGGTCACGGCTATCCGTGGATCTTCGAGCAGGCCAGGGCAGCGTTGGACGGCCGGTCGGTGCCGGCGGATCCCGGTGTGGAAGAGCGCTTCCGGGTGTGCCTGGAGCACATCCGGAACGGAATCGAGTTCGGACACGATGCGGATCGCACCCTCATCGACTTCCGGAAGCACCTCGGGTGGTATACGAAGGGACTTCCGGACGGACGATCTCTCCGGACCGAGCTCTTCCAGGTGACGACCCTCGAGCAGGTCGAGATGCTGCTCCAGGGCTATCTGGATCGTCACCTGGAAGGGGCCGAAGCGGCCTGAGGGCCGGCCGCCGATGGTCCGGCGGGGCGCCTGACGCGCCATGAGAGGGATCCTGGCCTTCCAGGCCGGGGTAAGGGTAGTCATCGGATGACCGATACTGAAGTACCGGCCGAAAGGCCGCAGGAAACCGGGGGCGTCACGGCTTCGACGCGTTTGGTGAACATGGAGTTGCGTGCCGAGGTTCCTGGGACCTCGTTAAACCCCTGGGGAAATCACAATTGCCAACAATGAACTGGCATTGGCTGCGTAACTACGGTTCGTAGTCCGTCTCCTGATCTGCCCGCCCGAGGCGGGTCTCCGAGACGTCGATGAGTCGGGCTGGTCCCACGCCAGTGCTGTCCTGGTGGGGGATGAGATGCCCAGATAGCTAGCTTGGGGGCCGGTTGCTCGCTCACCGCCCCATGCGAACTCTCGAGTGACGCTACGCACGTAGAGACTCTGTAGGATCGATTCGCGGACGCGGGTTCGACTCCCGCCGCCTCCATCAGGAAGCTCTGACCATCGTTTGGGTGGTCAGAGCTTTCTGGGATTCAGGGGCTGTTCGTGGCGGTGGGAGGCGAACCCGCCCGGACTCGGGCAAAGCCCGAGGCCGCATAGCGCGGTTCGAGCCGAGGAGCACGAGTGGCCTCGCTAGACCCAGCTGCTGACCGACGGGAGGAGAACACGCCGCCTATAATACAAGGTGGGGTACCCCCATTTCGCGGACACATCAGAAAAGGTCGACAATGGTCGGAGAGGTGTGTGATTACAGCAAGAAAAGATGTGCTCCGCAGCCGGGGCAAACCAAGGGCCGAAGAGATGGCGGCCCTCGAGCGCGAGCTGGCTCGAGTAAGAAAGGAACGGGGTCCTTTTGCTGGAAGCGGCGGCGTTCCTCACGAAAGCGCAGAAATGAAGTTCCGCATAATCGAGCGTTGCCGCGACGGGTTCCCGATTCACCTGATGTGTAGTTGCCTCAAGGTCTCCTCCAGTGGCTACTATGTCCGGCGGGATAGACCTTTGAGAGACGGCGCCAAGGACAACCTCACATTGCTCGATCGCATTAGGGCACACCATGCCGAGTGACACGAGCGGGGTCGGTGGCGGACCGCCGGCGCGGTTAGAGGTCCGACTTCTTGGTGTAGTCGAGATCATCTTGGACGGCCGGCGTCTTCGGGCCTTCAACTCTCTTCGCTTGCAACGGTCTCTGGCGTTGATCGCGATACGGAGAGACCTGCAGCACCGCTCACGACTCGCGTTCGAACTCTGGCCCGACTCCAACGAACGTCAGGCGCGCACCAACCTCAGAAAGCTGCTCCACGACTTCCGCCATTCCCTTCCCGACATCGGTGAGTTCGTCGAGATCGACAACGAGATTGTCCGGTGGATTCCGACTGGGCCGAGCGAGGTCGACGTGCTGAGGTTCCGCGATGCCATGGCGGTCGGTGATCTTGAGCTCGCCGCGCGCCTTTATTCGGGCGATCTCCTTCCGGCTTGCTATGACGACTGGGTCCTGGACGAGCGAGCGAAACTTCGAGCTGAGGCGTGCGGGGCCTTCGTGCGGCTGACAGAAGAGGCTGCGGGGCGCGACGACCACAAAGCCACGATCAAGCATGCCCAACGCGTCATCGACCTGGAGCCGACCGACGAAGCGGCCGTTCGAATACAGATGGAAGCACATCTCGCACTTGGCGATAGAGCTGCCGCGCTGCGCTCCTACCACCGGCACGCGGAGGTGCTTGAGCGCGACCTCGGGGTGGCACCGGGTGAGGCGATGGGGGCCATGTACCAACAGCTCCGGGCCGGCACAATCAGCCGCGACGAAGTGCACGGCGAGGATCTGGCACCCGTCGCCGAGTCGCCTTTCGTGGGCCACGACCTGGAGTTGAACCAGCTCCACGAGGCCTGGAATACCGCGCGGGAGGGTGGGGCACATCTCTTGTTGGTGACCGGGGAACCGGGGATCGGAAAGTCCCGTCTCGCAATGGAACTCGGCAGGCGCGTTCGAGCAGAGGGACACGTGGTGGCATCGGCTCGTGCGTACGAGGCTGCGGGCAGACTGCCGTGGGGTCCCGTCGTCGACCTACTCCGATCGGATGCTCTTCGGAGCCACATCGACACGCTCGACACGGTCTGGAGGGCCGAGCTCGCTCGCCTCCTGCCCGAACTCCTCGACGATTCCGAGCCATCTGGACCGAGCCAGTCGGGCGACCTGGCTCAGCGCCATCGGTTGTTCGATGCTGTGAACCGAGCCATCACCGTCGGCGACCGCCCGCGCTTGCTGATCGTCGACGATCTGCAGTGGTGTGACGCCGAGACCATCGAGTTGATCGGTTTCGTTGTCCGTTCCGGACAGACGGCACCGGTCCTCATCGTCGGTACCGTCCGCTCGGAGGAGATCCCGGAACATCATCCCCTCGTTGGACTCATCGACGCTTTGGGCCACGACCAGGCAGTGACCACCGTGCCGCTCGACCGGCTCGATGAAGCCACCACGGCGACGCTCGCTGCCCGGCTAGGCGCTGAAGACACGATTGACCAGAAACTGGCGGCACGACTCTGGAGCGAGACCGAAGGCAATCCACTCTTCGTCATCGAAGCTCTTCGAGCCGGGATCTCCTCTGATGGAAGTCAGGCATTGCTCACGCCGACAATGCGGGCGGTGCTGCGCGCCCGACTGGGCCAGCTACCCGACGGCGCTCGGCGACTCGCCGAGGTGGCGGCGGTCATCGGTCGACCCTTCTCGGTTGGTCTGATGGTCTCGGCCACCGAGATCGATGAGCACGAGCTGGTTGACCATGTCGATGAACTCTGGTGTCGACGGATCATCCGCGATCAGGGCGTCACGTACGATTTCAGTCACGACAAGCTTCGGGCAGTTGCCCTGGAGATGGTCAGTCCAGCTCGTCGACGTCAACTCCACCGGGCCGTCGCCGAGGCGATCGCGACCGAGTTTCAGAACGACATCGACACGGCCGGTCCGCAGCTGGCCGCACACTATGACCAGGCCGGCATGGTCGAACCGGCCATCGATGCCTACCGCATGGCGGGGGCCCGAGCGGTGGCGGTGTCGGCTCTCGATGAAGCGGTCACCATGTTTCGGCGAGCGCTCTCGCTGCTCGCCGACCTGCCAACGTTGCCCGACCGCGATGCGCTCGAACTCGACGTCCGGATCGCTCTCGGATCACCCCTTGTGGCCCTCGAGGGTTACGGCTCCAACAGTGCGCACCAACTCTATGAACGAGCTCTTTCGCTTTGCCGCAAGCTTCACCGACCCGTGGACCCACCGATTCTCCGCGGTCTCGGCCTCGCCCGGCTGCAGGGCTGCCGCTTCGACGATTGCAGTGAACTCGGCCAGGCCCTCTTCGACGATGAGTGTCATGATCCGATCGCCAGGACAGAGGGCCGATATCTCCTCGGCGTGAGTGCATTCTGGCGGGGCGATCTGGCTACGGCCCGGCACTATCTCGATGGCGCTATAGAAGCCTATGACGTGTCCCATCGCGACGAGCATCTGGCGTTGTACGCACAGGACCCGAAGGCGGTTTGCCTCGTACGGCTGGCGTGGGTCGAGCTGATGGCCGTCAGGTTACTGCGAGCGACTACCAGAACGAAGACTTGTTCTGGGCCCTGCGCGGCGGCGGCGGCAACTTCGGTGTCGTCACCAGTTTCGAGTTTCAGCTCCACGAGGTCGGTGACATCGTGGGCGGGCCGTTGTTCTACGAGGTCGACGATGCCGCGGCGGTCCTGGAATGCTACCGCGAATATATTGCACGTGCGCCCGAGCAGCTCGGATGCTTCTTTGGCTGGCAGATCGCTCCTCCCTTGCCTTTCATCCCCGAGGATCGGGTCGGGGATCTGTTCTGTGTGCTGGTCACTTGCTGGAACGGTCCACACGAGGAGGCCGAGCAAGTCCTTCAGCCACTACGCGACGCCGCCGAAGTGAAAGCGGAGCAGATCGACGTCATGCCGTTCCCAGCTCTCAACAGCGCCTTCGACGGTAGCGTCCCGAAGGGCATGCAGCATTACTGGAAAGCAGACTTCATCACCGAGCTCACCGACGAGGCGATCGCCGCTCACATCGCGCATGGCAAGAAGACACCGCACATCAGCTCGAGCATGCATCTCTATCCGATCAACGGTGCGGCTCAGCGGGTCAGCGCAGACGAGACCGCCTTCGGACACCGAGACAAGAACTTTTCCCCGGTGATTGCGGGTATCTGGGACGACCCAGCCGACAACGAAGCCAACATCCGGTGGGTGAAGGACTACTACGCAGCCATTCATCCCCACTCGGGCAGCGATGGGGGCTACGTCAACTTCATGTCCAGCGACGACGACCACCGTGCGCCCGCAAACTATGGCGCGAACTACGAGCGGCTCGCCGCAGTGAAGGGGACCTATGACCCGGACAACCTCTTCCACATCAACCAGAACATCGCTCCGGCCTGAGTAAGCGTCCATCCGTTGGGTTTCTTCTTTATCCTGACGGAGATCGTCTATCATCAGGGCTCGCTGGGTCAGGGGGAGGGGCTGCGCAGCCGCCGGATTCCCTTCGCAACCGTCTTGTCCGAGACACTAAGGCGCCTGGCGATCACTCGGTCGCTGAGGGCCGAGCTCACGGAGGTGGAGGGCTTTCACAGCGACCTGCTGGTAGACCGGTCGCTCGGCGGCGTCCACCAACGGCACCTGGAAGGGTGGGGCAGCCGCGGTTCGAGCCGAGGAGCACGAGTGGCCTCGCTAGATCCAGCTGCTGCCCAACGTAAGATGACTTGTCATCCAACCTCCGCCATCTCTGCCGGCTCGATCTGACGGTTGATCCTAGCTCCTTGTCCCCTGCCACGCCCCGACCTACCGTTCCGCCCCGCTACGTCGGTTGCATTTCCTATCCGTCCAGGGCTCTTGGGTGGCCCAAAGATGGGAGGGTCAGATGGCGATTCTGAGTTGGATTGGCGCGCTGGTCGTTCTGCTTTTCGGGGCGCTCATACTGAACGGCGTAAGCCAGTCGCTCGAAGGTCGGGACTCGATCTTCATCCACTACGGATGGGTCACGCTGATCCTCCTGGTCGGGGGTGCCCTCTTCCCGTTCTGGGGATGGACGTCGACCGGCTGGGTTCTCGGCGTGGCGACGGCATGGAGCATCGTGCCGCCCCTTGCGGGCCGGCTCATGGGCGACGACGCCCCCTCCGGTCACTTGTACCACGGCGACCCGCCCGGAAGCGGCGGCACCGAGGACAGTGCTAGGCCGGATGATGACTCAAAAGGGCCACTCCCATCGGACGTCCTTCCGGAGGAGCACGACAAGGTCTGAGAAGGCCGAAGCAATCAACGGCCGCCTATGGTGTTTTCGCCTTCGCATTGAAATCGAGGCCGAGTTCGATGGCTTGGCAGCGTACGTAGGTTTCGCATCAAGACATACGTATTCTCGCGAGAGGCACGGCAACAGAACGGAGCGGGAGGACGTACGCCCCCGTCCACCCTATCCCAGCACCCCCCGGTAGCGGGCGGGATCACCGCCGTACCCGGGGAAGATCCGATCCAGGTGCTCGGCACCCAGGTGACCCGAGACCACTTCGGCGAACACGTCCCGGAAGTCCGTGGTGACGGCCAGGTCGCGACCTTCGTAGAGCTGCTCGCGCTCGAGACCCGGCCAGTCACCCAGGATGCGACCTCCTTTCACGGATCCGCCCAGAGCCAGAATGCAGTTCGCGTGCCCGTGATCCGTCTCGCCCGAGCCGTTCTCCGCCACGGTGCGTCCGAACTCGGACATGGTCAGGATCACGACGTCCTCCATTCGATCGCCCAGGTCGTCGTACAGAGCCCGGACTCCCTGGCTCAGCTGCCCGAGGCGGCCGGCCAGCTGCCCCTGCGCGCCGCCCTGCCGTACGTGCGTATCCCATCCACCGAGATCCGCGAAGGCGATCTCCACGCCCACGTCGGCCTTCACGAGCTGGGCGATCTGCCGGAGAGACCGGCCGAAGTCTCCGTTCGGGTATTCGGCCCCGCCCGACGGCTCGTAGCGACCGGGATCGATGGTCTCCAAGACGCGAACCGCCTTGAACGCCTCCTCGGCCGCGGCCGAGACGGCGTCTCCTCCCTCGGTGCGATAGAGGCGCCGGAAGGCCGATCCCACCTGATCGTCACGGCGCACTCCGAAGTCGTTCAGGTTCGAGATGGCCAGGGCCGGATGACCGCCCCGCAGCGCCCGGGGCAGGGCACTGGTCAGCGAGACTCCCCTCAGGGACGGGACCGTGGCCATGGCCACCTGGCCGGCGGCGTGGTCCGCCGCGTGGGCTGCGGGGTTCTGGAGGGTGCGGCCTCCGCACTCGGCGCAGGCGGTGTCCTGCAGCACCCGATTGAGCCAGCCGTCGCTCGTGGACTTCACGCCAGGCGTTCCGGTCTCCATGAAGTCCTGGGCGTCGAAGTGGGAACGGGTCGGGTGGGGTGATCCCACGGCGTGGACGACGGCCATCTCGCTGCGGCGGTAGAGCTCTTCGAGGGGCTTCAGCGCCGGGTGCAGCCCGAAGAAGCCGTCCAGATCGAGAGCGCTCCCCTCCCGCGATCCGAGAGCCTGGATCGCGATGTTGCGGCGGGAGTCGTAGTACCCGCGCTCTCCGAAGGGGACCACCATGGACAGCCCGTCCACGGCCCCTCGCTGGAAGATGCAGATGAGCGTCTTCTTGCGGTCCAGGCCCAGTGTGCCAGCGACCAATGGCCGGAGCAGGAAGTCGGGCGGTAGCCCAAGTGCCAGGAGGGCCAGAGCGCCCTGTTTGACGAAGACTCGTCTCCCGATGCCGTTCATTTCAGTGCCTCTGGAATTCAGGTGAGCCCAGGATCAGGCTCAGGGCTCGGACACCGCCCTCGTTCTCCTCCTCAGGAGGATTCGCCTGGATGTCCTCCTGGATGACGGCCATGAGCCCCGACCAGTCGGTGCCCGGAAGAAGTGCGTCCACGAGGCCGGGAAGGCCGTCTCCGTCCCGTTTGCGGATCTCTCCGAACAGGCGATCGCCGTCGGGCCCCACCCCCCGCAGCTCGCCGGTCACGTAGGAGGTGGCGAAGTTCATGCGGGTCAGCATGGCTCCGCTGGAGGCCCACTGGGCGCTCGTTTCCGGGTATCCAGTGGGGGGCTCGGCCAGATAGGGCGCCTCACCGAGGGAGCGAAGTGGCTCCACCAGGACCCGTGCATTGGGCATGTGCCCGTGGGTCATCCGCAGCGTGCTGGTCACCAGAAGGAACGGAGACTTCACGCGGTTGGCCACGACAGCCGGATCGTAGAACTCGTCGGCCATGAACAGCGCCCTGGTCACCTCGCGCAGATCACCGTCGGTGTCCAGGAAGACGTCGGCGAGGTGGTCCACCAGGGTGGTGGGCGGCTGGTCCGCCACGAAGCGGGTGGCCAGCTGGGTCGCGACGTGCCGGGCCGTGGATGGGTGGCGGGCGAGCATGCGAATCAGCTCGACACCCTCGTCCTGGCCGCCGCCCGCCTCGAACACGTGACCCATGACGGTCTCTCGCCGCCGTCATGGAGCTCGGAGCGGAACCGGAAACGGTACGCATCCTCATAGTCGAGGTCGGGCAGTGCGAGGCGCCCGTCCTCGTAGGACGCCCGGGCCTGACGCATGTCCATGCGGTTCCCGGCCTGTAGGAAGGTCCAGCCCGTGAGGATGCGGGCGACGTCGATCACGTCCGCCTGTGTATAGCCTCCGTCCACACCGAGCGTATGGAGCTCCACGAGCTCACGTGCGTAGTTCTCGTTGAGGCCGGGCCGGGGCCGACGACGCTCCTCCTCCATGCGTTGCTTCACGCGCTCCCGGGCCCGCGCCGGCATCCTTCCCATGCGCTGGGCCATGACTTCGCGCCTCTCTCGGGCCTGGAGGGAGCTGTCGGGGGCGACGCTCTGGAAGTTGTCGAGGTAGAAGAGCATGGCGGGATGCTGGGCCGTAGCCAGAACCATGTCCTCGAACTTTCCGAGCACGTGGGGCCGAATGGCGTGTTGCTCGTAATCGGGGACCAGCCAACGGGTGGCGCCCTTGCCCCAGAACACGTTGAAGTGATCGAACCAGAACGCCGTCATCATCTCCTGAAGCTGTCGCTCCGAGTGGACGGCCCTCGTGAGGCGGGCGGTGGCCAGGTCGGCGAGGATGCGTCCCGGGCTGTGCTCCCCCAGCTCGCGACGAAGCCTGCGCCGCTCACCCCTGGGGAGTGAGTCGTCCTGGACGAGCTCTCGAAGGGGCTGGAGTACCTGACCAGGAGGGTACTGCTTTCAGGAGCTCGGCAAGGCTCATGGATGCCACGGGAGCCCCGGTCAGCAGAGGCTCGAGCTCCGAGTCGTCGATGCGCTCGGGGTGGAGCTGCCGATCCAACCAGTCGGTGATCCCGGCCGAGAGCACCGCGTCGATATCCTGACGGTCGAGGCCCGTAGGTGGCTCTCTGCAGGAGATGGACGGCCCGGGCCCGGTCCGCGCCTTCGGCTTCCTGGGCGTACGCCAGCGGAGCCTTGGCCAGGCCAGGGAGTACAAGAACTGCGATGTAGAGCGTGGCTCGTGCGAGTGCGCTCATGGCCGAACTCCCAATAGGGTCGCTTCTGATACTTAGACGTGTCGAGTGTCCCTCACGTTAAAGATGTACCCCGTACCCATCGCGTCGAGGACCGCGTCCGACCCCTCTGGCGTGCGATGAGGCTCGCCGCGAGATTCGGGGGCCTCAAATCCAGGGTCTCCACTGCAATCGAAGGGCCTCGTGAAACAGAAACTATTCGTTTTCCTCGGGATCTTCCCGGCCGTGACCGTGCTGGACCTGATCACGAAAAACTGGGCTCTTGCCGCCTTGGACGGTGGCCGGCGGATGGAGCTGTTCTTCGGCTACGTCCCTCTGACCCTCGCGTTCAATCGGGGTGCGGCCTTCGGCCCTTTCCTTGGGCAACGATCCCCGCTGGTTCTTCATACCCATTACGATGCTGGCGCTGATTCTGCTTCTCGTCTTGCTGAGGCAGGCCGGTCCACGGGATCAGCTCCGGTTCGTTTCCATCTTGCTGGTCATCTCAGGAGCCTTGGGGAATCTCTACGATCGGCTCCGGTGGGATCGGGGTGTCGTCGACTTCATCGGAACCCATCGATCTCGGCGTCATGCTCTGGCCGATCTTCAACGTCGCGGACATGGCGATCTCGTGCGGTGCCGTCCTACTCGCCATCTCGTTCTGGCGGGAGGAGAGGAGGGATGGGTCCGCTGCGGCGTCGGCTGGCGACCTCGTCATCTCACGCAGAGGACTCCGCGCCGCCGAACGGCGATTCCGCCACGGCTCCGAAGCCCAGTGTCTGAGATGGGTTTGCCCGGCTCACGGCCCATGCAGACGCGTGGGGCTCCCGGGCGGTCTGATCAGAGCTTCAGGTGCTCTTGCAGGTCGAAATGGGAGACGTGGAGCCTGAACTTGTCCGCCTCGGCGAGCTTGGTCTCGATGAGTTTCTTATGGACGTCCCGCTCCGAGCGCGTTCTTGAGGAACTCGCTTCGCCCGGCCACGTGAATGGCCCTCGAAGAGATCATGTGGAAGCGATGCGATGTCCATTTCCTCAAGCTCGACCTGGGTGAGGTCGTAGAGATCCATCGACACCGGGTCCGGGACCGGAGTCTTATTGTCCACGCCGTCGAGACCCGCCGAAAGCATGACACTGAACGCCAGGTACGGGTTACACGTCGGATCCGGGTAGCGTAACTCCATGCGCGTTGCCACCTCGTTGCCGGGCTTGTACACCGGGATCCGCACGGCGGCCGACCGGTTCCTCTCGGCCCAAGCGATGTACACCGGCGCTTCATAGCCCCGGCACGAGCCCGCTTGTACGAGTTGTACATCTGATTGGTGATCAACGCGAACTCCCGCGAGTGATCGAGAACGCCGGCGATGAAGTGCTTGGCCATGGCGCTCAGATGATGCGGATCCTTCTTGTCGAAGAAGGCGTTCGTCGACTCGTCTTTGAAGATGGACAGATGGACGTGCATACCGCTCCCGTTCTCATCGGCGATGGGCTTGGGCATGAACGTGGCGAACACACCGGAGCGGCGCGCGACTTCCTTCACCAGATATTTGTGCGTCTGGAGGCTGTCCGCCATCCGCAGCGCCTCCTGATAGCGGAGGTCGATCTCGTGCTGCGAGGGGCCGACCTCGTGGTGATGGTACTCGACCGGTATGCCCATGGCCTCCAACGCGAACACCGTCGCTTCACGGATGTCGTCTCCGGCGTCGACCGGGTTGATATCGAAGTACCCCGCTTGGTCGAGCAGCGTGGGGCCCGTCTCGTCCTTGAAGTAGAAGTACTCGGCCTCGGGGCCCATATTCATATGCGAAAGACCGTGGCCTTTCAGCCGCTCGAGATTCTGGGCCAAAATGACGCGGGGATCGGCCGCGTAGGCCTTTCCGTCCGGCGTGCGCACGTCCGCGAACATCCGCATCGACCGCGAGCCGCCCGGGCGGAAGGGCAGAACCTGCGCCGTCGAGGGGACGGGCCAGGCCACCATGTCACTCTCGTGGATCCTCTGATACCCCTCGATGGAGGAACCGTCGAAGCCCATCCCTTCCTCGAACGCGCCCTTGAGCTCTTTCGGAGTGATGGAGAACGACTTCAAGAATCCGATTATGTCGGTAAACCAGATGCGGATCGACGAGATTCCGTACTCCTCGACGTACTTGAGAACCTCCTCGGACGTGCTCAGCGAAAGCCCGTCTCGGGAGTCCAGCTCGTCGACGTAGTCCTCCATCTCTTCACGAAACGCTTCGACGTCATATAAGAGGGCATCGAGGCTCATGGGCACAACTCCTCTAGGGGCTGGGTGTGGAAGGGGGTGGAACGAATAGGACTCGGCCCCCCTAAAGCGAAAACCAGGCCGGAGGAGACACCTCCTCCACGGCCTGGCGGGAGAATTCCAACCGAGGGTCGACGGCCCTCATAGGTCCTCTACTGACGGTAAAATTATATGCGGCACGTGCGATGATAGATAAGCCTCCAGGACGCGTCAACCCTTGCGTGGGGATCGTCCCGTGAGGCGTGCGAATGAGTTGCTCGCGATGGTTGCTCTCCCGCTTCATCACTGACAGTTTGCCTGGGCATTCACCCCGCAATCGTGTTCAGTTTCACGCATCGCTGGAGACATTATGGCGGATTTCCTGAGCAGGCAGTTCCTGGGCAACACGGCCCTCGGTTGGATTATCGCGCTGGTCGTTGCGACAGTCGTGTGGGCCGCCGTCCGGATCGTTTTCCGCATCGTGTTGAGCCGGATGAAGACCCTGGCTGCAAAGACGGAAACGGACATCGACGATCTCGTCACCGAGCTCCTGGAGAAGACCAAGGGCCTCTTCGTAGCGCTGGTCGCCGTCTACGCCGGGGCGCGCAGCCTCGAGCTTCCAGCCGAAATCGATTCGATCTTCACCCGCCTGCTCGTTGTCGGCTTCCTCATCCAGGGAGCGTTCTGGGCTAACGGCGTCGTCAACTACCTCCTGGGGAGCTGGGCAGCGAGGAAGTTTGAGGGCGACCCGACCATCACCACGGCCATGGGCTCGGTGGGCTTTCTCATCCGCTTCGGGGTTTGGGCGACCTTCATCATGCTGGCCCTGGACAACCTGGGCATCGACGTCGGTCCTCTCGTGGCATCGCTAGGCATCGGCGGACTGGCCTTGGGATTAGCACTTCAGGGCACGCTGTCCGACCTCTTCGCGTCGTTCTCCATCATCTTCGACAAGCCCTTCGCGGTGGGCGACTACATCCAGGTCGGCAGCCTGGCCGGCACGGTAGAGCACGTCGGCCTCAAGACCACCCGGGTCAAGTCGCTCACCGGCGAGCAGCTCGTCTTCTCGAACTCGGACCTGCTCGGGAGCCGGATCCAGAACTTCCAGCGCCGGGAGAAGCGACGCTGTGCCTTCACTCTGGGGGTGACCTACGACACGACTCCCGAGCAGCTCGAGCGGATTCCGGGCTTGATCCAGGAAATCATCGAGAGCCGGGAGAACACCCTCTTCGATCGGTGCTTCTTCATGACCTTTGGCGACTCGGCGCTGAACATGGATATCGTGTACCAGATGCAGGTCCCGGACTTCGCGACCTACGGAGCCACACACCACTCCATCAATCTCGAGATCTTCAAGCGCTTTGCCGAGGAGGGAATCGAGTTTGCATACCCGACCCAGACGATCCATGTGCCGGGCGTGGGGGACTGAGCGGCCTACTCGGCCTCGGGTACGCTGGGGACCAGAATGACGTATTCGACCCGGCGTCCTCGCATCTTCTTGATGCGGAGACGCCCACCCTCGACCTCCACCACGTCCCCCTCGCGCCCGACCCGGTTCAAGGCTCCGAAGACGAAGCCCCCCAGGGTGTCGTGGAGATCTTCTGGAAGGGCGAGTCCCAGACGGTCGTTCACCTCCCGAACCGGTACTCCACCCCAGATACGGACGTAGCCGTCCGATAGCTGCTCGAAGCTCAGAGGCTCGTCCGCCTCATGCTCGTCCTGGATCTCTCCGATAATCTCCTCGATGAGATCCTCGAGGGTCACCAGACCTGCCGTTCCGCCGAACTCGTCCACGACGATGGCCATCTTCGTCCTGTCGGTCCGCATTTCGGAGATCAGGTCCTCCACCAGCTTGGTTGTGGGGATGAACCTGATGGGGCGGAGGATGCGCGAAATGTCCTCCAGGTCCTCCCGGTCACCGCGCCAAAGGTCTCGGGCCACGAGCAGCCCCTCGATCTTGTCCAGGGATTCCTCGTAGACGGGCAGGCGGAGGTGCCCCTCGTCCAGCATAACCGCCATGGCCTCCTCCACCGTTGCGTCCTGGGGCACCGCCACCATGTCCGTCCGAGGCGTCATGACCTCCCCGACCGTGACCTCGTCGAGGCGGATCACGTTGGTCACGACCTTCCACTCATCTTCGTCGATGGTGCCCTCGCTGTAGCCGATCTGGGCCATGACCTCCAGCTCGGCCCGACTGACCGTGGGGCCGCGCGAGCCCCGGAGCACCTGGCTGAAGAGATTGAGGGGCACCAGGATCGGCTTCATGAAGATGATCATCCAGCGCAGGACGTGCGCGGACGGCTTTCCGAGCTCCTGCCAGAAAGTGGCCCCGATCGTCTTCGGCACGATCTCGGAGAAGAGGAGGATGACCAGGGTCAGGACCCCGGTGAACACCCCGATCCATATCTCACCGAAGACGCGGGCCGCGATCGAGCCCCCGAGCGCGGCGCCGGCCGTGTGTGCTATGGTGTTGAGCGTCAGGATCGCCGCGATGGGCTCGTCGATCCTCTCTCTCATGGCGCTCAGATAGTCTCCGGCTTTGGATCCCTGCTCCCTGAGGACCTCAACGTAGGAGTGTGTTACGGAGAGGAGGACGGCCTCCAAGATGGAACACAGGAAGGAGACGGAGAGAGATACCCCGAGGACCCATAGCAGCGTCGCCATACACCGATAGTATTGGAGGACTTCAGGTCCGGTGACAAGGGTCCAGGGGGCACAGCCCACGGGAAGTGTGTGGGGCCTGGCGCCTCATGCCGGGCCACCCTACTCTTCGCCGATACCCGGCAAGCCGGGCCGATTCGCTCGGGAAAACCGAAGTCGCCTCCGCGCCAGGGGATGCCCACCGATCCATGAGTGTGGATGCCAAGAACGACACGTCCTTCGAGGTCCACCTCGTTGAGGAGGTGGAGCGGGCCCTGGATCTGGAGGAGGCTGACCGCGAGGACCTGCCGGGGCTCTACCGCTTCAACGTCGTCCAGGTCCCCGCCCTCCGCCTGATCGGGTCCAACCTTCTCCTCCTCGTGGTGGCGATCCACAACCTGATCGTCTTCGGGGAGCTGGACTTCGCCACATACCTGCCCCTAGTCATCGGCCTGGAGCTCTACTGCCTGGTTTCCTGGGGGCTGCTACGGGCGTATTTCACCCGCGTCTCGGCTGTCCACCTGGGTGACATTTTCCTGGTGCTCGATCTGCTGACGTGGACCTGGGCCATCTATGTCAGCGGGGGAGCGCAGAGCCTGCTCTGGCCGATATTCCTGCTTCGCACCGCGGATCAGCTGTGGCTGAACCGGGTCCGGGCCCGGGTGATGGCCGGCCTGGGGCCCATCGCCTACGCGGGCCTGCTGGCGTATCTGGCTCTGGTGGAGGGGCAGGACCTGGTGTGGGGTGCCGAGATCGCTAAGCTCATGGTGCTGGCGAGCATGAACGTCTTCCTGGTGCTCGTGGCCGGGGGCCTGGCCCTGGCACCAGCAGAAGAGAACGCACGCGGCTAAAGACCTCATTCTTCGGCTGGAAGAGCAATCCGCGGAGCTCGACGCCGCCCGCCGCCGGGCCGAGGAGGCGAATGCGGCCAAGAGTGAATTCCTCGGTCGCATGAGCCACGAGTTGCGAACCCCACTCCACTCGGTGATGGGATTCACGAATCTCCTGCTCAGGAACAAGCACTTGAGCCTCGAATCCCGCGATCTCAACTACCTCCAGCGCATACGCCTCAACGCGCTGCACCTGCTCAACCTTATCAACGACCTTCTGGATCTGGCCCGCATCGAAGAAGGGGGGATCACGATCGAGACGAACGAGCTGGACGTGGCCTCGCTCATCCAGGAGACAGTGGATCAGCTCGAGGACTGGGTGGGGGAGGGACATGTGGCCGTTCGGATCGAGATGCCGCTGAAGCCCCGTCGCATCTGGGCGGATGAATCACGGCTTCGTCAGGTCTTGATCAAGCTCGTGGGTAATGCCGTCAAGTTCACCGAAGAGGGCTCCATCACCGTCGTCCTGGACGCTCACGATTCGATTCCGCGCGAGATACGGGTGGAAGATACCGGCGTGGGCATCCCCTCGGAGCGCTTGTCCACCATCTTCGACGCTTTCGAGCAGGGTGACGGCAGGACTACGCGGGTGCACTCCGGTTCGGGCCTGGGCTTGGCCATATCGCGGTCACTGTGCGAACTCATGGGAATGGAGGTCTCTGTTCAGAGCACCCTGGGTGAGGGATCGGTCTTCACGATCTCGATCCCCGAGTCCCTGGTCGTGCAGGAAGACCTCGACCCCCCTGAGGACGCGTCGCTTAGCAGCGGTGCCTGAGCGACTCGGCCCCCGGTTCACGCTGCTCCACTCGCTTGGCCGCGTGGCCAAGGCCCACCCGCTCTCCCGGAAGGTCCTGATATCCACGACGTTCGGCGAGGGAAGTGAGCTGCTCCGTGCGCTCGCGCTCCACGAGGGAGGGTGGGCGGGATTCGAGGTCACGACCCCGGGGCGGTTGGCCGCCCAGATCGTGGGGCCGGATCTTGCCGCCGTGGGGCTGACGATCCTGGACGAGTTCGGTCAAAGGGCCCTCGTGGACCAGGCCATGGATGGCGTGTTCGCGACGGGTGAATGGCCGAACCTGAGTATTCTCGAGCATGGCGTGGGATTCCGGGAGGCGATCCTGGGGGCGGTGTCGGCTCTTCGGCTGTCGGGTGTGGCCCCCGAATCTCTCGCCTCGGGGCCCGCCCGTAGGGCATTTCTTGGGGAGCTCCTGACGTCCTACCAGAGGACCTTGGCGGAGCGGCACCTCGCGGACCCGGCCGAGGTGTTGCGCCGGGCTACCGAGGTTCTGATTCAGGACGGATCGAGCGGCCCGGACGACACCATCTTCCTTCTTCTTCCCGGTCTCGGCACCAGGGGGGGCGGCGGACGGTTCATCGATGCCTTGCAGCAGCGGGGGGCCACGGTCCTCGCCACCGATCCGGTCGTCGGGATGCCTCCTCCAACGGCGATGGTCTGGAAGGCTGTTCCGGCGAGGGGCCGGTTCTCCTTCGTTCACGCCGTGGATCGGGCGTCGGCGGGTGACGACGTGCCCGACGTAGAGATGTTTGCGGCAGCCAGTGTCCGGGACGAGCTCCGGGAGGTGCTGCGGCGCACGATGGTGAGCGGCTTCCGCTGGGACGACGTGGAGATCGTTACCCCCGATCCGAGCACGTACGGCGCCGTCCTCGATGCCCTCTCCCACCAATTAGGCGTGCCTTGCAGCTTCGGGGTTGGTTTGGCGATCCGGCGGACACGACCCGGTCGGGCCATGGAGGCGTATCTGCGGTGGATCGAGAGCGGCTTTCCTGCCGACGTCCTTCGGGGTCTTCTGGAGGCCGGCGATCTCGTGGCTCCGGCCGAGTGCGAGGGCGTGTCCTCGGCCGCGCTGGCCCGACTTCTTCGACGGCTCCGCGTCGGATGGGGGCGCTCCCGATACCTCCCGGCGGTGCGGGCGGCGCTGGAGCTCGCGGTGGAGGAGGCCGCAGGGCACAAGGTGAAACCCTTCAGGGACGAGTCTCCCGAAGAGGCCCAGGCGCGCGGCGAGCACCGGGTGCGGGAGCTGAAGGCTCTGGAGTCCCTCCTCGGGTTCTCGAGGACGCCACCCCCTGGACGCCGAGACCTCTGGTGCTGGAGCGCGGAAGCGTCTCTGCGGCGGAACTCGCCAGGGGAGTCCAGGCCTTCTTGCAACGCGTTCCCGAGGGGGAGGGCGCAGATGCGGTCGGTCGCGAGGATCTCCTCGGGCGCCTCTCCCGCATCGCCGAGACCCTCACCCGCAAGACCTCGTTCGATGCGGCCATGGCCGCGCTACGCAGCCACCTCGACATCCGTGTCCGAGCGGCTTGGGACGAAGGGTCTCCACCCTGGAAGTCCACGGGCGGCCACGTCCACCTCACCGACCTCTCCCACGGGGGATATACGGGGAGGAGGGCTACGTTCATCGTCGGATTGGACGCCGGCCGCTTTCCCGGAGCCGGCGCCCAGGACCCGATCCTCCTGGACCTCGATCGAAAAGAGTTGGCCGCCGGCTTACCCACGTCGGCGGCACGCCTCGCGGAGAGGCGCTTTCAGCTGGCGGCGCTTCTGGCCCGGACCCGGGGTCGGGTGACGGCGAGCTATACTGCCTGGGACTCGGCGGAAGCACGTGTCGTTCAACCATCGTCCGTTCTCCTCGACATGTTCAGGCTCTGGAAGGGGAGGCCGGAGGCCACCTTCGACGACTTCCACAAGGCCCTGGGAGAGCCGGTCTGTGCGATCCCGCGCTCGGGGCCTCTGGACGGCACCGACGTCTGGCTCGACACCCTGGGCCGTGACGGCGACTTCCTCCATGCCGGGGGAGCGTTGGAGAAGGCCTTCCCAGAATTGGGTCGTGGAATGGAGGCCAGGAGCCAGCGCGTGAAGGACCAGGCGTCGGCTCACCACGGGCTGGTGGCGCCCCGTGCCGAGCTGATGGATCCACGTGTGTACCCCCTCATCGTCGCCTCGGCCACGCGACTGGAGGCCCTGGGCGCGTGCCCGCTCCGGCACCTCCTTCGATACGGCATCGGGTTGCGGCCGCCCGACGACCCGGCTCTCGATCCGGAGCGTTGGTTGGATCACGTGCAGCGAGGCGCGCTAATCCATCGGGTCTTCGAGCGAACACTCACACGGGCGCGCGAGGAGAGCCTCAAGCCGGATGAGCCCGCGTTCCACGACATGGCCATTGCGGTACTAGAGCAGGAGGCCCGGCGGCTCAGGAGCACGGTGCCGGTTCCAAACGAGGCCGTGTACGCTCATGGGCTGACGCTCCTCAGGGAGGACGTCCGATCCTTCACCGACTTCGTGCGGGACCGAGGCGCTCCGTGGATCCGTCTGGAGATGAAGTTCGGCAGGGACGACTCGCCTCCGGTGGAAGTCACGGTCGGCGGGGGCTCCATCTCGGTTCAGGGCGCCGTGGACCGGGTCGATCGCGACGAGGATGGACTCCACATCCTGGACTATAAGACAGGCTCCCCGTACCGGTTCACGCCCGCATCGGCCGTTTTTCACGGGGGCCGGAGAATGCAGCACGTGATCTACGCCGAAGTCGCGGAGCGGCTGTTGGGCGAGGACGTGGCCGACATCGCATACGTCTTCCCGACGGCGACAGGGCGCAACGAGGAACGGAGGTTCACTCGGGAGTCCGTGCGTCCGGGCCTGGAGCTACTGGGGGTGATGTTGGACCAGGTGGCATCGGGACGACTGCTCCCTACCAACGACAAAGAAGACTGTCGAGTCTGTGACTTCAGGTCTGTGTGCAGGGTCTCTGGCGACGGCTGGAATCTCACCTCACCCATGGCCGAATGGGGCGAGCGCAACATGCTCGTTCTGGAGGAGTACGCCGGGCTTCGCCGGATCAGGGGCTGGGAGGACGGTACGTGAGTGGGGCGGAGCGGCAGCTACCTGACGAGGCGGAGCGGCACCTTCCGGACGAGGCCGCCAGGACGGACATCGATTCGGACCTGGATACGAACATCCTGGTTGAGGCGGGCGCCGGCTCCGGCAAGACGACGTCGCTCTTGCACCGCATGGTGGCGCTCATCCGGTCGGGCACCGCGACGGTCTCGGAGATCGCCGCAGTGACCTTCACCCGCAAGGCCGCAGGCGAGCTTCGTGAGCGCTTTCAGGTGGAGCTCGAGCAGGTGTTGGCGGCTGAGGCACCCGGCTCGGGCGAGGGCGCCAGGCTGCGCCAGGCCCTCTCTTCGCTGGACCAACTGTTCATCGGGACGATCCATGCGTTCTGTGCGCGGCTCCTTCGGGAGCGGCCGCTTGAGGCGGGCTTGGACCCCGGCTTCCAAGAGCTGACGGAAGAGGCTTCGTACAAACTCGCGACAGGCTTCTGGGCGGCACACCTGGAAAGGCTCGCTGCCGACGCCCACCCCATTCTCGCCCAGCTCGCGGAGGTCGGGCTGCACCCGAGGCAGCTCGAAGGTCTGTTCAGCGAAGTCTGCGACCACCCCGACGTGGAGTTCCCCGCCGAGGACGTCCCCCGGCCGGATCCGGCGGAGATCACCGCCGTGCGCGAGGAATTGACGCGCCTGATGGACCGGGCCGAGGAGATCATGCCCGGGTCGGAACCCGACAAGAGCTGGGACGACCTGCAGAAGAAGGTGTACGGCCTCCGATACTCCCTCCGCGTCATCGGGTGGGACTCGGATTTGGAGTTCCTCCACGCCCTCTCCGAGGTGGCTCGCCGTAAGACGTACAAGGTGACTCAGATCAGATGGTCGGACGATCCGGCCATCAAAGCCCGGGCCAAGGAGCTGGCTTCGGCGTTCTCCGCCTTCGTGGCGGCAGGAGCTCCCTCTCAGCGGCTCCTGTTACAGTGGCGCATGCACCGGTATGCCGTCGCCATCCGCATGGTCGTCGGAGCGGCGCAGGCGTGGGAGGCGGAGAGGCGACGGACGGGGCGGCTCAACTTCCAAGACCTCCTGACGCTTACGGTGAAGCTCTTGCGGTCCAGCGTCGAGGCCCGCCGCCAACTCGGCCTCGGGTATCGTCGAGTTCTCGTGGACGAGTTCCAGGACACGGATCCCATACAGGCAGAGATCCTCATGCTGCTGGCCGCAGAGCCGCTCGAGGAAGGAGCCACCGAGCCTAGAGGAGGCGAGAGGGGAGTGCACAGGGGAGGGCGGGAGGCCGATGGGACTGCGGAGAGCTGGTTGGTGCTCGAGCCGCGAGCGGGAGCCCTGTTCGTGGTGGGGGACCCGAAGCAGAGTATCTACCGATTCCGGCGGGCCGACATCACGGTGTACAACGCGGTCAAGGATCGGTTCAAGGCGTTTGGCAGCGTGTTGGAACTGGAGGCCAACTTCCGCTCTGTGCCGGCCGTGGCGGCATTGTTGAACGGGGTCTTCGAGGGTGGGGAAGGCCTCCCGGCCGTGGCGACGGCTCATCAGGCGGCGTTCGCTCCGCTTCTGCCACAGCGATCGGAACGGCCTGACAAGCCCGACGGTGTCTTCCACTACCTGATCGAGAATGCAGCCCGGGACGCCATGGTCTCGGAGGATGCGGCGAAGCTCGCCACCTGGATCGGCCGGCGATGCGCTCCAGGAGGCGACCGCACACCCGGAGACTTCCTGATCCTCACCCGGTACCGGAAGGATCTCGAGCCCTATGCTCGAGAGCTCGAAGCACGGGACCTGCCCGTGGCCCTCTCCGGCGTCGCCGTGGGGCAAGAGGAGGAAATCTCCGAGCTGGTTCGCCTCCTGGAGTGTCTGGCCGATCCCAGCGATCCCGTGAAGCTGGCAGCCGTGTTGGTGGGGCTCTTCTTCGGTCTCGACTTCGAGCAGCTTCTAGATCACCGGGTGAAGGGCGGCCGGTTCACGCTGACATCCCTCCATGGCCAGCCGGAGACGGACGTCACCAAGACCCTACGTCGCCTGAACCGATGGTGGGAAGCGACCCGCCGCGCACCGGCCGACGGGGTTCTGGCTCGCATCATGGACGAGATCGGTCTTCTCCCCCATGCGGCGTCGGGCCCGCTCGGACAGATCCGCTCGGGGGCGCTCCTCTACGTCCTGGACGCGGTGGGGTCGTCGACACTCGAGGGAAGCACGTCCATCGCCGGGGCACTGGAGGCCGTCCGTCTCGCCCTCGAGGCCAAGGAGCCCGAGGCGCCACTACAACCGGGACGCTCCGACGCCGTGCGGGTCATGAACATCCACAAGGCCAAGGGCCTCCAGGCCCCCGTGGTGGTGCTTGCCGCCCCTGTGGGGGAGACCAGACGGGAGCCCGATCACCACATCGCCAGGCTGGACGATGGGAGGGCCGCCGGATACCTGGTCGTTCAGACTCGCAAGAAGTGGGGTACGAACATCCACGCCATGCCTCCCGACTGGTTCGAGAGACAGGCCGCGGAGGAGCGCTTCGATGACGCTGAAGAGGTACGCCTCATGTACGTGGCAGCCACGCGGGCGGAGGATGAGCTCGTCGTGGCCCGGAGAGACGAGCACATCGCGAAGTCACCGTGGTCCCTCATGGACCCGTGGTTGGAGCAGCACGGGGCTCGCCTGGACGATATGGTCATCGGGCCGCTTCGCCCCCGAGCCACTCTGGAGGAGGATGGGAGGGCGATTCGCGATCGGGCGGTCGGCATAGACGTGAGACGTGACAAGAAAGGTCGGCCCGGATACCTATTCCAGTCCGTGACATCCGTGGCGAAGGCGGCCGAAAAGGGGGAAGCACAGTTGGCTCTGGATCTCGAGAGTGGGCGCCCGGAGATCGCTGAGGTGCCGGCGGGGGCTCCTGCGGAGGACCGGCCACCGGAACAGCGGTCCCGGGGATTCAGTTGGGGGACCGCGGTGCATGGTGCTCTCGCAGCCGCGGCAGGCGAGCTGTCGGAAGAAGCCCTGGAGCGGGTCTGTCGCGGACTGCTACTGGAGAACGAGCGACCCGTGGACGCCGAGGGTGAGCCCACGGAGCTCGCCTCGCTCGTCGCGCTCGTGGAAATCGTGCGCACGTCTTCGCTCTGGGAGCGGGCACGGGCTGCGGAGCGGACCTTGGTGGAAGTTCCGTTCTCGACGCGGGTCCCGGAGTTGGAAACCGCCGAGAGGTCCGGAAAGGTGGAGACATTCCGGTACGTCGAGGGCGTCATCGATCTGGCATTCCGGGAGGCCGACGGCTGGACGATCGCCGACTACAAGACGGATGTGGGCACGGATCCGGACTTCCCCGCTCGCGCGGAGGCGTACCGGCGGCAGGTGGAGTTGTACGCCACCTGTTGGAGTCGCTTGACCGATGAGCCGGTGAAGGAGCGGATCATCTTCTACACGACGCAACAGCGAGAGGAGGTTTGGTGAGCACTGCCTCTGCGGGTCCTCCGGATCCCATTCGGGACGGGGATCGTCTCGATCCAGAGATCTTCCAGCTCCCCGTGAAGAGGATGAAGGCGGGACACTACTCGGACAAGTACTTCGTCCGGGCACGGGACGTGCTGATCGCCGACGGGCACGACCCCGTCGTAACGATGCAGATCTTCCAGAAGAAACGGGCATGGGTGGCCGGTACGGACGAGGCCATCGCCATCCTCAAGCTCTGCTTGACCGATGGCTATTCCTTCTCCGACCTCGAGGTCTCCTCCTTGCGGGACGGGGATCATGTGGAGCCGTGGGAGACGGTCATGCTGATCCGCGGGCCGTACGCGGCCTTCGCCCATCTCGAGACGCTCTACGTGGGGGTTCTGGGCCGTCGCACCAAGATCGCGACGAGCACCCGTGAGGTCGTCGAGGCCGCCTGGCCCCAGCCGGTCCTGTTCTTCCCCGCGCGACACGACCATTGGATGGTGCAGACCGGCGATGGCTGGGCGGCCCACGTAGCCGGTGCCATCGGGGTCTCGACCGACGCGCAGGCCTCCTGGTGGGGGAGTGAGGGCGACGGGACGGTTCCCCACGCGCTCATCGCCGCCTACGGCGGGGACACCGTAAGAGCCACTGAGGCCCTGGTGCGTCACATATCCAAAGACGTGAACATCATCTCGCTAGTGGACTTCGAGAACGATTGCGTGGGAACCTCCCTGACCGTGGCCCGGGCCCTGGGGGAGCGCCTCTGGGGGGTCCGCCTCGACACGGCCGCCGACCTGGTAGACCAGTCCCTTCAGGGGGAGATGGGCGACTTCGATCCCCGTGGGGTCAATCCGAGATTGGTGGAGAAGGTGCGAGACGCCCTCGACCGGGAGGGGTTCAGGCATGTGAAGATCGTGGTATCCGGCGGCTTCGACGCGGACAAGATCCGTCGTTTCAAGGAGGCGGGAGTGCCCGTGGACTCCTACGGCGTGGGCTCGGCGCTGGTTCGAGGCAGTTACGACTTCACGGCGGACGTCGTATTGGTGGAGGGCAGCCCTTCGGCGAAGACGGGCCGCTGGCATCGCCCCAACCCGCGGATGGAGACCGTCTCATGACCTCGAGCGCCGGTACGGTCACCCGGGTCGGTTGGGTGGTGGACGTCCAGAGAGACTTCATGGAGCCCGATGGCCGCCTCTACGTGCGTGACCTGGGCGACGCCTCCGACCCCGGGGCCACCTCCATCGTCGCGGCCCTTGGGGATGCGGTGGCGTGGATGCGGGAGAACTGCACCGTCATCGTCTATACGGGGGATTGGCACGCCCTCGACGACGCCGAGATCGATCCTCACACCCCAGACCCGCGGGCGGGCACCTATCCGCCTCACTGCATGGGCCGGTCCGACGATCCGGACGAACGAGCCGGAGCCGAGCTCATAGGCGCCGTGCGGCCGACCGATCCACTCATCGTGCCCTTGGGGGCCACCGGGGCGGAGGCCGCCGAGACCGCCCGGGAGGCGATCCGAAGTGGGCGATCGGTCTTTATCCAGAAGGACCGCTTCGACGTCTTCGAGGGCAACGCCGCCGCCGAAACCTTCCTGTCCGCCCTCGAGGATGAAGTGGAGGGGGAGCTGGAACTCGTGGTCATCGGTGTCGCCCGGGACGTCTGCGTCACCCAGGCCGTGGATGGCATGCAGGACCGAGGGTACCGGGTCACGGTGGTCCAAGATGCGACCTGGGGCTTGGGTCTCGAAGACGAGGAGGTGACTCTCCGTCGTTGGGCCTCCCAGGGCCGAGTGGTAACCCTCTCGGAGCTCACCGGCTAGGGGATCCGTCAAGTTGACGGGTGAAGATCGGGGCATGAAGATGAGCCCGTGGCTTTACCCTTGGCCCATAATCCGTGGTGATCCCGATGCGTCCCATAAAGGCTTCCGTCCCAGTCGTCGCGCTCCTTTTCGCGGCCCTGGCGCTTCCCGCCACCGCCCAAGAGACGGTAACCTCACCCGAGCAGCAGTTCGGGCATGAGATTGGAGCGGACTACCAGCTCCCCAACTACACGCAGCTCTACGAGTACTGGCACAAGCTGGCCCGCGAGTCGGATCGAATGTCGGTCCACGACATCGGCCTCACCTCCGAGGGGAGGCCCCAGATCATGGCGATCATCACGTCGCCAGAGAATCGTCTGAACCTCGACCGCTACCGCGAGATCTCACGACGCCTGGCGAAGGCGAAGGGGGTCTCTGAGGAGCAGGCCCGGGCGTTGTCCCAGGAGGGCAAGGCCGTGGTCTGGATCGACGGTGGCCTCCACGCTACGGAGGTTCTCGGAGCCCAGCAGCTCATGGAGATGGTGTACCGGATGGTGAGCCGGTCGGACCCGGAGACGCTGCGGATCCTGGATGATGTGATCCTGCTGGCGGTACACGTGAACCCCGACGGTATGGAGCTCGTGTCCGACTGGTACATGCGGGAGGACGATCCGCTGAAGCGGAGCACAAGCGGAGTCCCCGTCCTGTACAACAAGTACGCCGGTCATGACAACAACCGGGACTTCTACATGTCGGCGCTGGCTGAGACCACCAACATCAACCGGGTGATCTACCGGGAGTGGTACCCACACATCGTATACAACCACCATCAAACGGGTCCTTCGGGCACCGTCATGTTCGCGCCCCCGTTCCGGGATCCCCCGAATCCGAACCTGGACCCCATCATCCTCACCAGCCTCGACGGGGTGGGCGCAGCCATGCATGGCCGGTTTGTTCGCGAGGGGAGGGGGGGCACCACCATGCGTTCCGGTGCGAGCTACTCCACCTGGTGGAACGGCGGACTGCGCACCACGCCCTACTTCAAGAACATGATCGGTCTCCTCACAGAGACCATCGGCAACCCGACGCCCGTCGAGATTCCGTTCATGCCCGAGCGCCAGCTGGCCAGCGGCAACCTTCCGCTGCCCGTCGAACCGGGTGTCTGGCACTTCCGCCAGTCGATCGAATACTCGCAGACGGCGAACTGGGCGGTCCTCGACTACGCCTCCAGGAATCGCGACCAGCTGCTGTACAACATCTGGCGCATGGGCATGAACTCGATCGAGCGCGGCAGCCGGGACACCTGGACGGTGCTGCCCTTCGAGGTTGAAGATGCAGCCGCAAGCCTCGGTGCCGGGGAGGCCGGATCGGCCGAGGACTTCCAGAAAATGCTTCACCCCCGGGCTGGACGGGATCCCCGGGGGTTCATTGTGCCACGGGGTCAGGCGGACTTCGCCACCGCCACCAAGTTCGTGAACGCGCTTCTGAAGAACGGGGTGGACGTGCACCGGGCTACGGCGGACTTCACCGTAGCCGGTCGGCGCTACGCCGAAGGCTCCTATGTGGCGAAGACCGATCAGGCCTTCCGGCCGCACGTGATGGACATGTTCGAGCCCCAACAGCATCCCAACGACTTCGCCTATCCGGGCGGACCTCCCACGCCTCCGTACGACAACGCGGGATGGACGCTGGCCTATCAGATGGGCGTCGAGTTCCACCGGATTCTGGACGGCTTCGACGGACCCTTCGAGATGATCGAGGGGCTGGCTGACACACCTCCGGGACAGGTGATGGCCTCGGCCTCAGCGGCCGGCTACGTGTTCGATCATCGCCACAACGGCTCCTTCCTGGTTCTGAACCGGCTTCTGGCCGGGGGCAGCGACGTTTACTGGCTCCTGGAGGCTCCGAAGGGGGCGAATCTCCCCAAGGGGGCCTTCTACGTGCCGGGAAGCCAGGTCGACGACTATGCGCTGACGACGTTGGCTGCCGAGACAGGAGTGAGCTTCCAGGCGGTCAGGGCCCCCATGGGCGAGACGCTCAGGTTGCGTCGCCCGCGGATCGGGCTCTGGGATCGCTACGGGGGATCCATGCCCTCGGGGTGGACTCGCATGATCTTGGAGGACTTCGGGTTCGATTTCGAGGTGGTCTATCCCTCGGAGCTGACCGACGGAAGTCTGGGCGACCGGTTCGACGTGCTGGTCTTCGAGGACGGTGGGATTCCGGCTCCCAGCGACCGGACCCAGGGTGGTGGAGATGGGCGACGCCAACCGGCGGATCCGGCCACGATTCCCGAGGAGTTCCGTAGCCGTCTCGGATCCGTCACAGCCGACGGGACCGTGCCTGAGATCCTGGAGTTCGCCCGAGGCGGAGGGACCGTCATCGCCATCGGCAGCTCTTCGGTGCTGGGCTACTACGCCGGTCTCCCGATGAGCAACCATTTGGTCGAGAATGGCCAGCCGCTGGCGGAAGAGCAGTACTACACGCCCGGATCCGTTCACTCGCTCAAACTCGAGCACGTCAGCCCGGTGACGCACGGGCTCGGTGAGCGCCTGAACGTTCTCATCAGCCACAGCCCTCTCTTCCGACTCGAGCCCGGGTGGGAGGGGCAGGGGGTCAAACGCATCGGCTGGTTCGATACCGATCAGCCCCTGAGAAGCGGGTGGGCGTGGGGCCAGGAGCGCATGCAGAACGGCACGGCTTTGATCGAAGCGCCCCTCGGAGACGGGAAGCTCTTCCTCTTCTCGCCCAGGATCACGTTTCGTTCCCAGTCCCACGCGGCGTTCCCGCTTCTCTTCAACGGGATCTTCTACGGCTCGGCTCAGGAGCCTTAACGGAAACCATAGGGGGGTCGTCTGAGTTTCTTGAGACGACCCCCTCCTTTATTCGCATCGCTGTCGCACGCGACGGCGACGGGGGAACCTGCCGCTGGCGGGTCGATAGAACATAGATGAGCCGAGCCGCTGCTAGGAGCGGATCGGCCGCCGCAGGTCCGGAGAGTCATGTGAGTAGGAAGATCGGAAAGATCCTGATGTTCGCCCTGGTTTTGCCCGGGGTGTGGGTTGATGGGGCTTCGGCCCAGATCACGGGCGTCGTCACGGCGAGGGGTGGAGTACTGCTGGAGGGTGTTGCCGTCGAGGTTTGGACGGCGAGCGCACGCATCGCGGCGCGTCTCACCAACTCCAATGGGCGTTTCTTTTTCCCCGAGAGCATCGCGTTTCGGGCCGTCACTCTGCAGGTGGGGGCCCTGGGCTTCAAGACACGGGAGGTCATCGTCGAGGAGGGTGTGGACGAGTACGCCATCCAGCTCGACGAGGAACCTCTGCTTCTCGAGGGGCTCGTGGTGACGACGGAAGAAGCCACCTGTGAGATGGGGCGGGACGACAAAAAGGCGAGGCAGCTGTGGCAGTTCGCCCGGCTGCGATACCACGGAATCATGGACACCCTTGGCGTAGCGACGTACCTGGCCGAGGCCGACACCGTAGTGCCCCTCTCCAAGTTGGGGCCGTTGGACCTGCCCGCTCTTGCCCTGAGCCAGCGCGGATCGTCGTCGCTCCTGCGCTTCAGCTGGACCCGGCGCATCCGGCGTGACGGATACGCCTTCAAGGTTCGGCGCACCGACGGAGCCCGCCCCTACGACTCCTGGGTGTATCCGCCCCTGGACGCCGACTTCGCTCCCCACTTCGTCGACGACCTCTTCGGGGAGCGGCATCGCTTTGTCGTGGAGCACGAGGGCCCCGACGGATGGACCCTGGCCTACTGCCCGAAGAAGGACAACAAGCCCACCATCAAGGGTACCATCGTCCTTGCACGGGACACCTCGTTCACCTCCGTCGAGTGGCTGTTCCAGACGCCGGATCCGGTAGAGCACGCCGGGGGCCGCGCCGTCTTCGCGCCGCCGCTCCCGGGTCACGAGCTGGTCTATCTGCTGCCGAGCGAGGCGATCGTCTGGCGTGAGGTGCCCGGCGGCGAGTATCTGCAGCGTTATCAGCGCTTCGAGGGTTGGCTCGTGGCGCCGGGAGACTCCGTGCCGGCCCTTCCGTTGCACCGGAAGAGCGAGCGGGGAGCTTCGCGAAGGAACTGACGAAGGGTGCGGGAGCTCTGCGACGTTGCCGCCGCACGAGACCGCGAAGAAGCACTAGGGGACCCGCGCCGGCTCCATCCGATCTGTCTGTCCCGTATCCATGGGTGGAGGAGCGTTGGGGCAAGCCGCATCCGAGACCCTGACGGGGGCACAACTCCTTGATTTTCACCCGAAAAAGCCCGAACCTTTTGCGCCTCTCTCTTGGCATGAAACTGCCCTCATCCTGACATTTCGGAGCTCTGTGAGCCGCGAATCCTCTCTGGTCGCCCGCACGCCCGAGGCACTGACCCGGATGCTTGCCGCACTCGGCCGCACCTCGAAACTGTTCGCCGAGCACGCGGGACAGCTGGGTCTACTCGTGTGGAACATAGGCGTGGCCTTCGCGCGCTTTCGCGTGTCGGGCAGGGACATACTGAGGCAGATCTACATCGTCGGAATCCAGAGCATCCCCATCGTCTTGGTGGCTGCCGGGCTCATCGGAGTCGTGACCAGCCAGCAGGGCGGCTATCAGATGCAGAGCAATCTGCCTCTCTACGTCATGGGCTCCGTCGTCGTGGAGAGCGTGATTCTCGAGATGGGGCCCGTCCTCACGGCCATCGTCATGATTGGGAGGGTGGGCGCGCGTTTCACCGCCGAGCTGGGGACCATGAAGGTCTCCGAGCAGATCGACGCGCTCTACTCCGTGGGGCGGGATCCGGTCGAGATTCTGGCGGCCCCTCGGGTTCTGGCCCTCATGATCTCCATGCCGATCCTCGTGGCCATGGCCAACGTTGTGGGAATCCTGACGGGAATGGTCTCCGCCCAGTTCACCCTCGGCCTGGGTCAGGAGACGTTCTTCTACGGGGCGCGGCTCTTCTGGCACTCGTACGACCTGTTCTACTCGCTCCTGAAGGCGTTCGTCTTCGGAGCGGCGATCCCCGTCATCGCGATTCACATGGGTTTGCGAACGGCCGGTGGCGCGGAGGGGGTGGGACGGACCACGACTCAGTCGGTCGTGTTCATGACTCTGACGATCCTGATCATCGACGCCATGTTCCCTCCACTCTTCTTGCAGTAGGGGGGTTACGGTGCCACCTCAGGGCAACGGATCGGGACCGGTCATCGAGTACATGAACGTCTTCAAGGCCTTCGACGCTCCCGTTCTCTCCGGGGTCAACCTCTCCGTGCAGAGGGGTGAGATGTTCGCCCTCTTCGGTCCCTCGGGTACCGGCAAGAGCGTGCTCCTCAAGACCACGACGGCGTTGATCACGCCCGACCAAGGCGACGTGCGGGTGGCCGGCGAGTCGGTCTACTTTGGGGATCGGCGGTCACTGGAGCGGATCCGAGAGAAGGTCGGGTACGTATTTCAATACGCCGCTCTCTTCGATTCGCTCACCGTCTTCGAGAATATCGAGATGGGGATTTCGGAGAAGGCCCTTCGGGGCATGGGCAGAGCCGAAGTGAAGCGCCGGGCCTGGGAATCTCTCGAGCTCGTGCACCTCGAGCCGAGTCAGGTCCTGGGGAAGCTCCCGGCGGAGCTATCCGGGGGCATGAAGAAGCGAGTGGGGATCGCCAGGGCCATCGCGGGCCGTCCGGAGATTCTCCTGTGGGACGAGCCCACTACGGGGCTCGATCCCGTAAACACTGCCGCCATCGAGAGGCTGATCACGCGGCTATCCGACGAGCTGCACACGACGTCGCTCCTCGTCACCCACGACGTGGAAGGTGGCCTGGAGATGTGCGATCGGGTCGCAATGCTAGAGGGCGGGACGCTTCGATTCTGCGGAACGCCCGAGGCCTTCAGGGTGAGTGACGATCCGGTGGTGAAGGCGTTTGGCGATCGAGCCGCCGCGATAGCAGCTCTGGACGTGTTGGAAGTCACCTAGTGTTCCGTTTCCGAAGTCCGGGAGCCGAGACACTTTGGTAACGGGACACTAGAACGGGTATTCGGGAGCATCCATTGGAGATACGGAACGACCAGAGCCCCACGGACCAGGAGATCGAGCAGGCCGTCCCTCAACAGGCTGGCCGGCGGGACGTCCGGGTCGGATTGTTCGTGCTCGTCGGCCTCGCCGCGACGATCTATCTGCTCTATCTCCTGACGGATCCGGCTACTTTCCGGGGCAGGTACAAGATCACGACCACCGTCGAGAACGTGATGGGGCTCCGCAAAGGCGATCCCGTCCAGATGCGCGGTGTGAACATCGGGCGGGTCCACGACTTCAGTCTGGACCGGGATACGGAGGACGTCGTGGTCGTTCTCGAGATCGAGGGCCAGTGGCGTATCCCCGAGGGGTCGCGCACCGAGATCGTAAGCCCGGGACTCATGTCCCCCAGGACCGTGATGGTCGTGCCGGGCGACGGGCCGGGCGAGATTTCGGCCGGCGCGACCCTCCCGGGGACGGCGGTGAAGGGGCTCCTGGACGACACCGAATCCTTGGGTGAGAAGGGCGAGGCCTTTCTCGACCAGATAACCGCGCTCCTTTCGGACTCCACCATCGCCGCCGTGGGCGGAAGCGCCCAGGATCTCCAGGCGATCCTGAACGAGCTCGCCGACCTCATGGGCTCCCAGAGCGAAGAGCTCGAGGATCTCATCGCCTCCTTGAACCGTGCCGCCGACGGCCTGGCCGATGTCACCGGCCCCGAGCTCAGGGACGACATCTCGAGCACGGTATCCCAGGCCGACTCCCTCATGGGGAGCCTAAGCGCCACGTCGGCGCGCCTCGACCGGGCGGCCACCTCCCTGGAGGCGATCCTCGGCCGGATGGAGCGGGGTGAGGGCACGCTCGGGCAGCTTTCTGTCAACGACTCGCTCTACGTGAGCCTGAACGCGGCCGTGGCGAGCGTGCGCCTTCTCATGGACGACCTACGGGCCAATCCGGGGCGCTACATCAACCTGTCGATCTTCTAGAACCCCCCAGACCCTTTCGAACCTCCTCCACGCTCAGGACCCTGCTTCCCGGGAAAGCTCCCCGAGTCACTCTTCGAGACGTATACGTATCTTTATGTCGTGAGTATACGTACGAGGCTGTGCTGCGGCATGGAGAGACACACTCGATTGGATGTCTCGTCGCGCTATAGCCCGAGGGTGGGGAAGGTGCCAATCGCCGGCGGTTGAGCGCCGGGCTCCCCACGGGAGCCCGGGCCTATTGCCATGTAGCCGACAGCGTTGACCCGGCAGCGACTACCAGCCGGGCGAGAGCAGGAAGCCCCAGTGCGCTCCCTTGTCGGGCCGCTGGAAGGGATAGGCGTAGTAGGCCTCCAGAATCAGGAACCCGAGGATGTTGAAACGGGCGCTCGCGCCGGCGGAGAACACCGGGACACGCTTTCCACTGGACCGCACGAAGTCGAAGTCGACCTCGTCCAGGGAATTCCACGCCAGTCCGGCATCGGCGAAGAGCACGAACTCGGTGGGCAGGAACGGAAAGTTCAGGAGGCCGAACTGCGGGGTCCCGAGCACCGGCACGCGCATCTCGAGGTTGGCCACGGCCAACCGATGTCCGAAGAGACGGTCGAAGCCGGCACAGCTGCCGGCCACGGAGCCGGGCTCGATGGAGCTTAATTCACACTCCTCGGGCTCGAAGCTCTCGAAGGCGTATCCACGGACGAAGGTCTCCCAGCCCAGGAAGTACGGCTGAATCGCCGAGTTCCTCCGATCCGGATCGAGGTTCTTGCCGTAGCGTCCGAAGTGGAGGCCTCTGGCCGCGAACGTGAAGTTACGCGTCGGGCTCAGATAGCGCCGGAAGTCTGCCACGATCGTGGAGAAGTTGAGCGTGCCCAGGGTCTGGCCCACTTCCAGGCGGAAGCGGCCGCCGCCCACGGGTGACGTGAACCCGGTAAGCGAGTTGTCGCCCACGAGAGCGATCGAAGCCGAGAACATGTTGAGGGGAGGAAAAATCGGCGGCAGCGACACCCGGGCCGCAGCCCCGAAGCCACCGAACCGATTGAAGTAGTACCGATCCTCTTCGGCGTCGGAGGACCAGCGCTGAACTCCGATGTTGCCCTCCACCCGTCTCGTCGTCGAGAAGGGATAGGCAAGGAGAAGGCTGGTCTGGGTCAGGAAGATCCGATTGCGAACAAGGCCCTGGTACGTGCCGTTCTCGTCCTGGTCGATCGTCCAGTAGCCAAAGAGGTAGGGAATCCGTCCAGCCGAGACTCCCCAGTTCAGCCGCTTCTCCTGGTTCAAATAGTAGAGCTGGCCACCGATGTCCTTGTAGGTGCCGTTCGCCTGGAAGGCGACGCCCAGGGACCGATTCCCGAGCATGTCGCTGAAGAACGCCGAGGCACCACCACCCACATAGTTCCCGAACCGGTCCGTGCCCACGCCCAGCGCCGGCTGTCCCACGTAGTCAAGTGAGAGGGACGAGTCATACTTGACGGCATTCTCGACCAGGTAGGTGCCGGTAGGCTCGAGGCCGGTCTGGGCATCGGCCAGATAACCCGCGATTCGGCTCGACCGCGTCGGCAGGCTCGGGGGCAGGAGCCGCCCGGGCTGACGCTCTGCAGAGGCCGTGACGATCTCGCCACCGGCGTCTGCTTCCCCCGCCTGCAGGCTGTACACGTGGAACTCGAAGGCATCGAAGACGGTGAAGAGGATCGTCCCCGCCTCACTAGCCACAGAGAGGGTCGGCGACATGCCAGTGATCCCGCTCACTGCAGTGGACAAACGTGTGATGCGGCGAATGTCCGTGGTGGCGAACTCGTACTGGTAGATGTCGCTGAAGCCATCCTGATCCGAGACGAAGTAGAGGCTCCGGCCATCCGGGGCGTACTGCGGGTTCATGTGCTTCACGTTGCCGAAGATGTCCATCACCTCGACCTCGCCCGTTCTGACGTTCGCGAAAGCGATCTGGGGCTTGCTGTACTTGAGGTTCTCGAAATCCGTGATGCTGCCTCGGTCGGACGCGAAGGCGATGGTGGTGCCGTCGGGCGACCAGGTCGGCTGAAGGTCGGCGAACTTGTCGTTCGTGAGCTGGCGCAGGGCGCCGGTCTCGACGTCCCAGACGTAGATATCGCTCACGCCTCCCTGCATCCCCGAAAAGGCGATGTACTGTCCGTTCGGGGACCACGCGGGGGCGGTGATAGCTCCGACCTCGTCCAGGTCGATCTTCCGCTCGATTTTACCGCTGCCGACCTCGACTATGGCCAGCTCGTTGTCACCCTCGGCGAACACCGTGAACACGAACTTCTCCCCATCGGGGGACCAGGCCCCGGCGGAGTCGATGAACCGCAGGGCGTCGAAGTGGGGATCGGCGTTGGCGCTCACGAGCTTGCGTTGGATCTCACCCGTGCGGGCGTCGGCTATGAAGAGATCGATGCCGAAGAGGTCCTTCTCCGAGAGGAAGGCGACCAATCGCCCGTCAGGGCTCACCGCAGGCGAGACGTTCTGCTTGCCCGCCCCCGTGGACGGGGCGAGGAGCAGCGCTCCGGACTCACTGGGCGCCCGCCGCCCACCCATGAGCGGCAGGTACTCGTTCTCCACTGCTTCCCGCCACTCCACGGACAGACTGTCCGAGGACGTGCCCAGAACCTGCTGAAGAGCCGGCTCCCAACCCACGCGCAGGGACCGCCGGTAGAGATCCACGACTCTTTCGTCGCCGTACGTGCCCCCGATGTAAGCCCAGAGTGCCTGACCGAACCGATAGGGGAAGAAGCGACGCTCATTGGTCATCTGCTTGATCGTGGGGAGGTCCTCCCGCTGGATGGCGTCTCTCAACCACATGGCGGTGAGCGGGTCCTCACGGCCCACCGAGAGGTACTCGGCCATCCCCTCGATCAACCAAAGGGGCAGGAGCGATAGGCCCCTGATTCCGGCTCCGGAGCGACCCTGGGCCACATTGTACTGGAACGCATGGACCAACTCGTGGCCGAGCACGTGGTCCGTGTCCCAATAGGACCCCGTGAGGGGCATGATGACGCGATTCTTCAGCGACTCCGTGACGCCACCCGTTCCCTCGCTGAGGGATCCTCTGAGCGTATTGGTCTGCTGGAAGTCGGGATGGTCCGCGTACAGGATGATGGGCTTGGGCTTCTCGAATTCGTGCTGGAACAGGCGTGCCAGACGCTCATACCAGCGCTCGCTCATGCGTGCCGCGTCTTCGACGGCCTCCCCCTCCTCCGGGTAGAAGTGGATGTCGAAGTGGGGCGTCTTGAGGATCTTGAAGTCGAAGGTCTCGTACTGGACCTTGTTCCGCCCGAAGTACTGGGCCGACGCGGGAAACGGAAGAGTCAGGACGGCCGAACATGCCACGAGGGCGGCTACCAGGCGCGTCATCGACCCTACGGCCCGAACTCGGTTGGGGAACTTCATGTAACACCTCTATCTGTGACGGACCAACCCAAAGCACCGGCAAAGTACTGCCTCACCGAACCAAGGCTCAACTTCGGCCTCCCGCGACCTCGATGCTCCGGGTCCCCCTCCCAGTCGTCCGAAGCGAGCCCTCCAGAGAAGGAACGCCTCAGATGGGTCGACGCGTTCCAGCGTCGGCCCTTTACTGCGTTCCACCTCCTGTGCAAGATTCCTGCCCGGAGCGACGCACTCCCCCGCATAGGAACTCTTTACTGGACACCACATGTCATCCTTTCGTTCCAGGCTCCTCGCGCTTCCTCTGGTCTTCCTGTCGTGCACGTCGGGTGACCGCCCCGTGCCCGGCATCGGTGAGCTCGAAGTGCTGGACCTGCCCCCCGGAGAGGGCAGCATGTGGCCGGGGCTGTCCACCTACGGGGACAGGGTCGTCTTGAGCTGGCAAGAGTCTGACGAAAACGACGCCTGGTTCGTTAAAACGGCAATCGAGGCTTTACAATGAGCGTACTGTATCGAAGTGCCCGGCTGGCCCTCCTCCTGGTCGTCACGGCGTGTATCGGTGCTGGTGCGGACCTTAGTCCCCCCCGGGCAGGCGACCAGGCTCCGGACTTCGAGGCCATAGCCCTGGAAGACGGCCAGACGGTGTCGTTGGCCGATTTCCGTGGCAGTCCGGTCCTGGTGAATCTGTGGGCCACCTGGTGTGGGCCCTGCCGCTTCGAGATACCTTACCTGGAGTCGGTCTACCAGGAGTATCAGGAGCGAGGGCTCAAGATCGTCGGAGTCTCGGTGGACTCCCGGGCTTCTCTGGACGCCGTGGAGCAGTTCCTGGCCGACAAGGGCGTCACCTACGACATCCTTCTCGATCCGGACATGGTCTCCACCGACGTCTTCGCCGCCATCGGGCTGCCGGCCTCATTCCTCATCGACGCAGAGGGGATGATCCTGTTCGATCGGCTCGGCCCGATCATCGAGGACGACCCCGAGTTCCTTGCCGCCCTGGAGGACGCGCTTCGCTAGTGTTCCGTTGCGGATGCACCGTGCCCTCGACTGGCCGAGACACTTTGGCAACGGGACACTAGGGGTTCCGGGCGACGCCTATGTCCGTTCATATCTCGTTGGCAGCCGTCGAGACCCCGGCCGGGGTCGCCGATCTCGCCAAGGTCAGGGCCAATCTGGAGCGGGTAATAACCTACTGCCGTGAGCACGGCATTTCGTGGCGTCCCCACATCAAGACGCACAAGTGCACCCGTCTGGCCCGTCTCCAAATCGAGGCCGGAGCACAGGGCCTGTCGGTGGGCACGCCCCGGGAGGCGGAGGTCATGTCCACGGTGTGTGACGACCTTCTTCTGGCTTATCCCGTCATAGGCGACTCGAAGCTGGATCGGGTCATGGCCATACACAAGCGCGTCCGGCTCACGGTGGGGCTCGACTCGGAGGCGGCCCTGAGGGCGGTGGCCGCTGCGGCTCAGCGGGCGGGAAGATTCGTCAGGATTCTGGTCGAAGTCGACCTGGGCATGAGCCGTGTGGGCCTCGAGACCAAGGAAGAGGTCGTCCGTCTGGCAGGCCGGATTCGGGACTTCGAGGGGGTCGAGTATGCGGGGCTCATGTTCTACCCGGGCCACATCCGTGGACCCCAGGAAGGGCAGGACGCCGAGCTCGAGGTCCTGGCTTCCGACCTCCGGGAGCTCTATGAGGCTCTGGAAGCGGAGGGGTTGTCTCCGGAGGTGGTGAGCGGTGGCTCCACCCCAACGCTGTGGCGCAGCCACGAGCTTCCGGGTCTCACCGAGATCCGGAGCGGGACGGCCATCTTCTTCGATCGAGAGGGCCTCACCATCGGTGTCGCCGATTCCGAGGACATGGCCTACACGATTCTGGCCACGGTGGTGAGCACGTCGGTAGGGGGCCAGGCCGTCATCGACGCGGGCTCCAAGGCCCTGTCGAAGGAGGCCAGGGGAGGAGACGAGGGCTTCGGTGTCCTCCTGGACCACCCCGAAGTGGTCCTCAAGGCAGTCTCGGAGGAGCACGGCGTCCTCGACATCAACAGGAGCGACTGGCGTCCCGAGGTGGGAGAGCTGGTTCGAGTGCTCCCCAACCACGTGTGCGTGTCCGTCAATCTCCAGGACGAGCTACTGGTCCTGGTCGACGGAGCGCTGGAGCGCTGGCCCCTCGAAGCCCGGGGACGGCAGCCGTTCAGCGTCGCGGGCAAACCGATGGCGGCGGAGCAGGCGACTTGAACCGACTCGGTGTTGACCGCATAGCCGAGCTCCTGGAGATGGCCCGGGACGTCCGGGTCCTGGTGGTAGGCGACGTGATGCTGGATCGGTACATCTCCGGTCGGGTGGCGCGCATCTCGCCCGAGGCCCCGGTCCCGGTGGTGCACGTCGAGGAAGACTCGTCGGCTGTGGGAGGCGCAGCCAACGTCGCCGCGAACCTGGTGGCGCTGGGGGCCGGGTGCGCCGTAGTGGGCTGTGTGGGCGACGACGAGGCGGGCCGGGAGCTCAGAGGCGAGCTGGAGGAGCTGGGTGTCGACCTCGATGGGCTCGTGGCGGCCCCGCACCGTCCCACCACCGTGAAGACCCGGGTCATGGCCCGCCATCAGCAGGTCGTCCGGGTGGACCGTGAGCAGGTCGGCGACATCGATGAGGAGACCGCGGACAGGCTGGCCCACGCGGCCCGCACCCTGTCGAGCGCATGCTCGGCCGTCGCGATGCAGGACTACAACAAGGGCGTCCTGGTGCCTTCGCTGGTGACGGCGGTCGTGACCGCCGCCGCGGAGTCGAACATCCCATCCGTCGTGGACCCGAAGCGCCAGCGCTTCTTCGAGTATCCGGGCGTCACGATATTCAAGCCTAACGCCAAGGAGCTGGAGGACGCCCTGGGCGAGCCTCTGCGGCCTGACGACGGGACCTGGATGGAGGCGGTTCGGGAGCGCCTGGCGTGCCACCATCTTCTGCTCACTTTGGGCGAGCAGGGAATGGCGCTTCACTCGGAGGGAGCCGAGACAGTACTCCTGCCGACCTCGGCGCGCTCGGTGTACGACGTTTCCGGGGCCGGGGACACGGTTACGGCGGTTCTCGCTGTGTGTCTGGCAGCAGGCGGGACGGCGCTGGAATCCGCCATCTTGGCCAACCACGCGGCGGCCCTCGAGGTGGCGAAGGCGGGTGTGGCGACGGTGACCCCGTCCGAGATCCTCGCTCACGCCGAGGAGATCCTCGCCGAGTAAACGAAACGGTCTAAATATATCCACGACAACTCGTTAGGGAGTGTTATCGGATGAATGACTTGAAGATGATCCACACCCCCGACGCCCCCGAGGCCATAGGCCCGTACTCACAGGCGGTGGTCGTCGACGAGTGGGTGTTCGCTTCGGGACAGATTCCCATCGACCCCGCGACGGGCGAGTTGATCGACGGAGACGTGGCCGCCCAGACCCACCGGGTCTTGAGCAACCTCGCGGCGGTGCTCCGCGAGGCGGACAGCTCCTTGAGCAACGTGGTGAAGACAACGGTCTACCTGGCCGACATGGGCACGTTCGCGGAGATGAACGCCGTGTACGCCGAGCACTTCGGTGATCACCGGCCGGCCCGGGCTACGGTACAGGCGGCGGGCCTCCCGAAGGCCGTGGATGTGGAGATCGACGTGATCGCCCGGACGGGCTGAGGCATGACCTGGGCGGGCTGCGGATCGAGTTTCTGGACGGCTCGGGAGAGACCATCCAGTCCTTCGAGGGAGTCGCCGAGGGCAGGATCTTCTGGGCCGCCGGCAACAACGGACCGATGGCCGTGCCTGGTGTATGAGAAGATGGACATGAGCCGATGGACATGAGAAGACTGCTTCCCGGTGTGCGAATGGCCGCCCTGATCCTCCTGGTGTGGATCACGGGGTGCTCAGGGGTCGGGGGTCGTGACCCGTTCACGGGCACGACCAAAGCCATGATCTTCATCGAGGTCGACAACCGGAACTTCAACCAGGCCACGATCTGGATGCTGTCCGGCTCCGGCCAGCGGCGCCTGGGCGTGGTGAACGGCATGGTGAATAAGACCTTCGAGGTTGAATGGGACCGATCGGACGACCTCAGGCTGAGGGTGCGCGTGTTGGGCGGGCGGGGCTTCACTACGGGCCGGCAGCTGGTCATTCCGGGGGACCACATCCAGCTTTATATCACATGAGCCACCATCACGCTGTTCGTGGAGAGCCGCACCCAGGCCGATCCTGGCGACCCTGAGGCAGTCGGAGCTTC
Organism: Longimicrobiales bacterium; assembly: GCA_965218295.1. Classification (GTDB taxonomy): domain Bacteria; phylum Gemmatimonadota; class Gemmatimonadetes; order Longimicrobiales; family Gaopeijiaceae; genus CBDCKN01. The sequence goes on from CBDCKN010000001.1 coordinate 48,980, forward strand.
GCAACCGCAGGTAAGGCGTACTTTCGCCCGGGCTACTCCCCGTAGGGGACCCAGATGTTCTTGATCTGTGTGGCCTGCCTCAGGAACTCTTCGCCCTCGCCGTGCTCGGCGCTCCACCAGTCCCGGTGCCTTCCGTAGCTGACCCACGTCCGCTTCATGTTGCCTGTGGACAGCCGCTCGACCTCCTCGCTGCCTGAGGCGTCACCCATGAACCACATGCCGTCCACGTCGTCGTGGGCGGCCAGGACCGGGGCCAGCTCCTGCCGGAGCCCGGTCACGATGTTCAGGGCGCCCCCAGGCACATCCGACGTCTCGAGAACCTGATAGAGGTGCGTTGCCAGGAGGGGCCAGCGCTCGGAGGGGACGGCGACGACGGCGTTCCCCATGGCCAGCAGGGGAGCCACCAGCGAGACGAAGGCCAGGAGGGGTGCCTCATCGGGACAAACGACGGCCACCACGCCGATGGGCTCGGGCATGGCCAGCGTGACGTTCCGGAACGGCGTGTGGTGCACCAGGCCGTCGTACTTGTCCGCCCACGCGGCGTAGGTGAAGAGCCGCCGGAGCGTGAGGCCCACCTCGGCTTCGGCGACCTTCTTACGGATTCCCGTCATCCGCTGGAGGCGGTCGCGGAACTCGTCCTGGCGAATCGAGAGATTCTCCGCCAGGTAATAGAGGACTTGGGCCCGGTTGTGCGAGGTCTTGGGCGTCCACAGCCCGGCTCCCTGGTGGGCCGCCTCGACCGCGTTGCGGATGTCCTTTCGATTTCCCCGGGGCACTTCGCCGATGATGGTTCCGTCCTTCCCACGGACCAGCAAGCTGTAGTCCCCGTCGGCTCGGACCTGCTTGCCGCCCACGTACAGCTTGGTGGTCCGATCAATGGCCGGGGTCTTCCCACGGTCACCCCCGGCCGAGGCCGAGGGTCCCGCCTCCGCGGGATCCAATAGTCCCGACTGGTCGGAGGTCCTGGGACCATACGGCCGGTCCCGCGCGGCATCCTTCTCGCCGACCGGCGTCACGTACTCCCAGAGCCCCTCCTTGCCGCCCTCTCTCCCGTATCCGCTCTCCCGGTATCCACCGAAGCCCGAGGCGGCGTCGAACAGGTTGGTACAGTTCACCCAGATCGTCCCGGCCTTGAGCTTGGGGGCGATGTCGAGGGCGAGGTTCACGCTCTCCGTCCAGATGCTGGCCGCCAACCCATAGCGCGTGTCGTTGGCCAACTCCACCGACTCCTCGGGCGTGCGGAAGCTCATCATGACGACCACGGGCCCGAAGATCTCGACGCGCGCGATCGTGGAAGAAGGGCTGACGTCGGTGCAGAGGGTAGGCGGATAGAACCATCCCTCTCTGGGGGTTGCCCAAGACGGCTGCCAGATCCGAGCGCCCTCCGCCTTCCCCTGCTCGACGAGGGCCCGGATCTTCTCCAGTTGGACGGGAGCGACGATGGCACCCAGGTCCACGGACTTGTCCAGCGGATCCCCCATGCGAAGGGTCTCCATGCGGGCCCGGAGCTTGCGCTCGAGTGTCTCTGCGATGCCTTCCTGGACCAGGATGCGGGAGCCGGCGCAGCACACCTCGCCCTGGTTGAACCAGATGGCGTCCACCACGCCCTCGACGACGCTGTCGAGGTCGGCGTCCTCGTAAACGAGGAAGGGCGACTTGCCACCGAGCTCGAGCGATATCTTTTTGCCGCTCCCCGCCGTCGCAGCGCGGATGATCCGACCCACTTCGGTGGATCCCGTAAAGGCGATCTTGTGCACGTCCGGATGCTTCACCAGGGCCGCTCCGGTCTCGCCGTCGCCCGTCACGACGTTGACCACCCCCGGTGGGAGGCCCACATCCTGGCAGAGCTCGGCGAAGAGAAGGGCCGTCAGAGACGTGAACTCGGCCGGCTTCAGGACCAGCGTGTTTCCCATGGCCAGAGCCGGGGCGATCTTCCATGAAAGCATGAGCAGGGGGAAGTTCCACGGAATGATCTGGCCCACCACGCCCACGGGGCCGTAGCCAGGTAGGGCCTCGTCCCGAAGCTGGGCCCATCCAGCATGGTGGTAGAAGTGGCGGGCCACCAGTGGAATATCCAGGTCCCGCGACTCCCGGATGGGCTTCCCGTTGTCCATGCTCTCCAGGACGGCGAAGAGGCGGGCCCGCTTCTGGATGCCGCGGCCCAGGGCGTAGAGGTAACGCGCCCTGGCGTGCCCATCCAGGTTGCTCCACGAGTGAAACGCCTTCGCGGCGGCCTGCACGGCGCCATCGACGTCCTGGCTGCTTCCCTGGCTGATGGTCGCGAGGCGCGTACCGGTGGCCGGGCTCAACGTCTCGAATCGCTCCTCGTTGGCCCCAGCGACCCAAGCCCCGTCGATGAAGTGATCGAAGGAGCGCCCGTATCCATCGAGCCACTCCTCCACGAGCTCCACGCTCTCCGGCGCGGGGCCGTACTCCATGGTATCGAAGATGTCCGCGATCTTGCTCATCTATGCGTGGTCCGTTGAAATGGGCCCAGGGCGGTGTCGCTCCGCGTCGCCCCGCCTGCGAAGTACCGTCCGGTACTCCTCGGCGGGGCTCCTTGAGCTCCTACCCCTGCATCCCATTTGAACGGCCCCATACATCACGATCACGCTAGAGGATGCCGGTGCGCCGCCGAGTACCGTCCGGTCAGATGATGCTCGAGCTGACGCTCGATGTCGCCCAGGAGCGAGCTGACGCCGAAGCGGAAGAGGTCCGGCTCCACCCAGGCGTTGCCCAGCTCCTCCTTCATGAGGATCAGCCAGATGAGGGCCTCTTTTGCCTTCCGGATCCCACCGGCGGGCTTGAAGCCGACCTGATAACCGGTCCGTTCGCCGTACTCTCGGATGGAGCGCGCCATGGTGAGTCCCACGGGGAGCGTGGCGTTGGTTGACTCCTTGCCGGTGGAGGTCTTCACGAAGTCGGCACCTGCCATCATGCACACCAGGCTGGCCCTGTAGACATTCCGCAGCGTGCCCAGCTCTCCCGTCGCCAGGATCGTCTTCAGGTGTGCCGGCCCGCACGCTTCCCGGAAGGTCCTCACCTCGTCGTAGAGGGCCTTCCAGTCGCCCGCGAGAACGTGGGTCCGCGTGATAACGATGTCGATCTCGTCCGCACCCGCGGCCACCGAAGCGCCGATCTCGGCGACCCGCTGGGAGAACGGGCTCAGCCCGGCCGGGAAGCCGGTGGAGACCGCAGCGACGGGGATGCCGGATCCCTGCAAGGCCTGGACGGCTGTCTTGACCATGGTGTGGTAGACACAGACTGCGCCGGTGGTAAGACCGAGAGATCCGACACCGAGGCCCTCGAGAATATCCTGTCGGACCGGCTGGCGAGCTTTCGCGCACAACCTGCGCACGCGTCCGGGAGTGTCGTCTCCGGCGAGCGTCGTGAGATCTATGCACGAGACCGCCTTGAGGAGCCAAGCCGCCTGCCACTCCTTCTTTACGCTGCGGCGGGTGCCCAGGGTGGCGGCTCGTCGCTCCACTGCGCTCCGGTTGACGCGGACCTCCCGAACCCACTCTGGCTCGAACATTGTGCCGAGGTTCCGGGCGCCCCGAATGGAGGCCGGCTCGGTCGTGGCGGGCGTGGCCTGTTCTCTGGAGCGTGTGGAGACCATAGGGACCCGTTGTGGTTCATGCGGAGGCGTGCAACATAGCCGAGGTGTGGGGCGGGGTACAGTATGTCTCTCCATGCTGCAGCACGGCCTCGTACGTATACTCACGATATAGAGATACGTACACATCTCCGAGAGGAGCTCGGCGAGCTTCCTATCGGCCGACCACGACTACCGGCTGGCTGCATAGCTCCGTTTTCCCCGCAGAATTTCCGCGGATGAGGTTTTCGCGGAGCACGGCCGTGGCCCGGGCACGTCAGGCTTGGCAGCGACTGGCCTGGGATGCCAGCGCCTGATACACTGTACGGCTTCATGGATTGTCCATTGTAACCAGGGGATCAAAGCACTATGACAGCGGAAGACTTCTTCAAGTACGCCGAGGAAAATGAGGCCAAGATGGCGGACCTCAAGTTCACCGATCTGCTCGGCTCTTGGCAGCACTGCAGCTTCCCCATCGAGACATGGGACGAGGACACCTTCGAGGACGGCGTCGGGTTCGATGGATCCTCGATCCGAGGCTGGCAGGCGATCGACGTCTCGGACATGCTCGCTCGACCGGATCCTGCCACCGCGAGGCTCGACCCCTTCTTTGAGAGACCCACAGTCAGCGTGATCGCGGATATCGTGGATCCTGAGACCCGCGAGGACTACACGCGCGACCCGCGGCATGTGGCACGGAAGGCCGAAGAGCACATGAAGAAGAGCGGAATTGCCGACGTGTGTCACGTAGGGCCAGAGCCCGAGTTTTTCATCTTCGACCACGTCGCCTACGAGCAGAACCAGCAGCACGGGTTCTATGAGATCGACTCGGTCGAGGGATCGTGGAACACGGGCCGCATTGAGGAGCCGAATCTGGGTTATAAGCCGAGCTACAAGGGCGGGTACTTCCCGGTCAGCCCCACGGACACCTACCATGACCTCCGCAGCGAGATGGTCTACCAGATGTCGAAGGTCGGGATCGTCGTGGAGGCCCATCACCATGAGGTGGGTACCGGCGGCCAGGCCGAGATCGACATGCAGTACGCTCCTTTGGTCCAGATGTCGGATCAGTTCATGTGGTACAAGTACATCACCAAGAACGTGGCCAAAAACGCCGGGAAGACCGTCACGTTCATGCCGAAGCCGATCTTCGACGACAACGGGAGCGGGATGCACACGCACATGTCCCTCTGGAAGGGGGGACAACCGCTCTTCGCCGGCGACGGCTATGCGGGCCTCAGCGACACCGGTCTCCACGCAATCGGAGGGATCCTGAAACATGCCCGCGCGATCATGGCGTTCGCCGCCCCCACTGAGAACTCCTACCGCCGGCTCGTCCCAGGCTTCGAGGCGCCAGTGAATCTGGCGATGTCGAAGCGGAACCGTTCCGCCGGCGTCAGGATCCCGATGTATTCGCCCAATCCCAAGGCCAGGCGGCTCGAGTTCCGGTGCCCGGACCCCAGCTGCAACGGATACCTCTTGTTTTCGGCCATGCTCATGGCCGTTTTAGACGGGATCGAGAACCAGATCGACCCGGGAGACCCGCTGGACCGCGACACATACGAGATGACCCCGGAAGAGCTGGCACTCACCGAGAAGACGCCGGAGTCCCTCGAGCAGGCCCTCGGAGAGCTGGAGGCCGACCACGGGTTCCTTGTAAAGGGTGACGTCTTTACGGACGACCTTATCCAGACGTGGATCGATTACAAGATGGAAAACGAAGTGCGGGAACTCCGCCTCCGTCCGCATCCCCACGAGTTCTTCCTGTATTACGACAACTGAGCAGAGGTGGGGTGGCCGAAAGGGCTGTCCCCTGCCGTTGGCCGCCCCCTCCGATCTACTCCGGGGAGGGCGGCCTTTCCTTCATTCTACGACTGGCTCCCGCCGAGTCTGTGCTCGGCGGTCTTCACCACGACTACTTTGGGTGGCCGCCCACGCTCCCGAATGAGCTGGACGTGGAGTACGTGCGCATGTTGGGATTGGAACGGCCGGAGCGTTAGGAGCCGGATCGCGTTGCCCGAAGTTTGAAATGCCGACAAATTACGCGGAATGGGACGGTGTACGGAGGTCGGCGAGGATGCTGATACCCGGAATCCCTTGCGGTACAACGACTGGGGGCGGATGGGGTCTGGTGGCCCCACTGGTCTTCAAAACCAGCTCGCCCGGCTGAACCCCGGGCTGGTGGGTTCGATTCCCACACGCTCCCGCCACATGTGAAGTCGGCTGAGCGGCAACGACTTAGGGGCTCCGGCGGTTCTCTTTGAACCAGGCCGGAGCCCCGTGTTGCTACTGGGACTGTGCCGCGATGCCGGGATTGTGCCGTTAATCAGCGTGCTGCGACAAGCTGGCCCGATGACCTTGCCGGCGGGAAGTCCTTCAGGATCTTCTCCACCGCGTCGCTGACATACATCCGAACCTTCTTAGGATCCGGATCAAGATGCAGCGATTTCCTGGCCGATCCCCGGAAGACGACTTCGTCCGTTCGGACATCGATTATGTCCAGAACCAAGGTTCCGCGCAGGTATTCGCGCACGCGGCCCGTGCCCGCGTATCCGTATCCGGCGCCCGGATAGCCATCGAACGGCCTGAGGTGTCGGCCACCATAAAGCGAAAAGTTGCCTGAGGGGGAACATGCTGCAGCACGGCCTCGTACGTATACTCACGATAGAAAGTTACGTACAGCTTTCGTTTTGTTCCCTGGATCGGCGAGGGTAGATTTTCCGCTCGCGTGTTCGAACCCCTACCAGGCACGAGAAAAGGGTGCGATTGAGGATCCCTACCAGAGTTGCGGCTACTGCGCTCCTCACCGTGAGCCTCGTGGCGACGGGCCTCGCGCTGGCGCCGACCTCCACCCGGGCGCAGGATCCCGTGGCCGATCCGCCGGCCCGGGAAGCTGTTGCGCCCGACTCCGCGAGCGCACCGCGTCGACACAGTGCCGGGGGCGCCTTCCTGCGCTCCGTGCTCATACCGGGCTGGGGCCAAGCCAAGGTGGGATCGCCCGATCGAGGAGGGTTCTACTTCGCCGTAGAGTCGATGAGCCTCTGGATGATCTTGAAGACGTCCAAGACCCTGGGGAGCGCCAGGGACATCGTGGGCCTGAGACGGGCCGAGGCCGAGGCGCGGGTCATCGGCGAGGGTACGGTTGTCGACCCGATGGAGATCGCCAACCTCGTCGACGAGGATGAAGCGGTACAGGACGCCGAGGTGCTGGTGGAGCTCCGCTCGCAGCAGAAGGAAGACTGGGTGGCCTTCGGGCTCTTCTTTCTGTTCCTGGGGGGTGCCGATGCGTTCGTGGCGGCCCACCTGGCCGACTTCCCTGTGCCCCTGGAGGCCGCGATCCGGCCTCTACCGAACACGGGGGTAGAGCTCGCGTTCTCGCTGCCGTTCGATCCGTTCCGCTAGTGTGGTGTCCCAGAAGTTCGCGAGCCACCGAGAGTGCCGAGGCGCCGGATCCTGCAAGGCGCGACGACGAGGAATAGCAACGCTATTTCGAGGAAGAGGAACGCCGCAGGGCCGGATGCATCGGTGCTCGAATGGCCGAGACACTTCTGGGACACCACACTAACCCTGCCACTCCCTGAGCATCGGCGGCTCTCCCTCCTGCAGCACCAGGTAGCTCCGGTGGTGGACCCAGTCTCCGGCGTTCACGTAGTAGCGTCGAGGCTCGACCTCTTCGAGGGTGGGGATGTGGGTGTGTCCGAGGATCACGAGGTCCAGGTCGGGCTCGTCTTTGAGCTTTTGTCGGCCCCACTCCTGCAGCACCAGGGCCCGGGTGCGCTCGCTTTCGGAAGGTCCCGTCAGTCGATGCTCCGTCTGCGAGACACGGCCGGCCACGGCCGCCCCCACGTCGGGATGGAGCCACCGGAAGGACCATCGGGTGATCTGACTGCGCAACACAGTGCGAAGAATGCGATATCCCAGGTCGCCACGCCCGAGGCCGTCGCCGTGGGCGAGAAACGTGCGGAAGCCCGCAAGGTCCAGCAGCACGGGATCCCGCAAGAACGTGACCCCGATCTCGTCGGTCAGGAAGGATCCCCCCCACCAGTCGTGGTTGCCACCCATGAGCGTCACCGAAACCCCGGCGTCCACGAGCCTCGCGAGAGCACCGAGCACCCGGGTGTGGCCCCGGGGAACCGCCGATCGGTACTCGAACCAGAAATCGAAGAGGTCCCCGTTGAGGATGAGCTGTGACGCCTCGGAGCCCGTATGCTCGAGCCAACCCTGGAACGCGTCTTCGGTCTCCCGCGGGACGACCCCGAGGTGAATGTCGCTTGCGAGATGGATGGGTTTCTCTGACATGGGGCTCGGAAGGTAAACCGTGTGTATCACCCTGGGGAAGTACGTTTGCAGGGGGCACTTGGAACGCTCGATCGGCGCGGGGGTTTCCCCCGCGTGACGTGATGACCCGCACGGATCAATGAACGAGACCACGGAGATCAGGGGCAGCGCCCTCATGACGGCGATACGAGTCCTGAAGATCAGGTTTGCCTTCTCATTGGCGGTCGCTGCCATGGTGGGGACGACCTGTGGGGGCTCGCCGCCGGAGCTTCCCGCTCCGACCGTAGACACTCAGCAGGCCGTAGCGGCGGCGACGGAGAGCAACCCGTTCCCGCGTGCCGCTCGCGTCTTCTTCGAGTGGAACATCCGGGAGCCCAACCTCCGGATCGGAGGCAACGGTGTGGCCCGCCTCGAGCCGCCCGCCCAGGCGCGACTGGATCTATTCCTGGGAAACGGGCAATCGGTCCTGGCCGTCGCGTTGGTCGACGACGATCTGCGGGCCCCCGAAGGAACTTCCTTGCAGGTCGTCCCGTCTCCGCCCCTTCTATGGGCGTCTCTGGGAGTGTTCAGGCCGGGTGACGGCGTGACGCTCCTGGGAGCGGAGGTGCGAGATGAGGCCCTTCGGCTGCGATATGCGCTCGGCGACGGCGACGAGCTCTGGTACGAGCTTCGTGACGGCAAGCTGACTGGCGTCGAACTCTTGCATGACGGGAGCGCCCTTCATCGGGTCTCCCTGGACCGTGAGGTGGAGTGGGAGTTGCCCCGCGGGGCCACCTACCGCAATCTGGCCTCGTTCAGAGAGCTCAAGATAACCGTCGAGTCCGTTGAGAATGTGGAGTCTTATCCAGCCGACATCTGGAGTCCCCACCGCTAACGGTGGGGGCCGTGTCGTGATCCAGGGAGCGATAGGGTGTTGATCAGAGGCCCCGTCCGGGGTGTGATCGTGTCGTGCCTGGTCGCATCCGTGGCCGGGTGCAACTACAGCTTCGGATCGGGGAGCTTCCCCGACCACATCCGGACCGTTGCCATCCTGCCGTTCGAGAACGACACCAACCGCTTCGAGCTGACTCAGGAGCTCCACGACAAGCTGCTTCGCGAGCTGCCCCGAGCCCTAGGCATCACGAACGCCGGTGAGGAGGTCGCCGATGCGATCGTCCAAGGCCGCATCACCCGGTACGACCTGACGACCCCCCTGTTCCGACCCGGCCAGCAGAGAAACCAGGTGGAGGTTCTCCAGCGCCAGGTGAGCATCCGGGTGGAGGTCGAGCTGATCGACCGGGTCCAGGATGTGATCCTCTGGGACGACCTCAGCCTCACCGCGCTAGGGCAGTACCTGGAGGAGAGCGAAACCGAGGAGGTGGGTCGGGAGGAGGCCATCGAGCTGCTCGTTCAAAGCATCGTGGACGGCGCCCAGTCAAACTGGTAGGTTTGGCGTCCAAAATCAGCCTAGACGGTTCTGTTCGGGGGCATCCAACACGGAACGAAGGAGTCGGATTGGCAAGAGTTGTGGGCTTGGGAGTGGCGCTCTTCGCCCTGTGGCTTCTCCTTTCCGGGCACTACACGCCTCTGCTTCTGGGATTCGGCGTGGGCTCCTCGGCGCTGGTCGTCTACATCGCTCACCGCATGGACGTGGTGGACCACGAGGGTGTTCCCCTCTCCATTGCGGGACGGTTCCTCGGCTACTTTCCTTGGCTCCTCAAGGAGATCTGGGTGGCCAACCTCAACGTGGCCCGGATCATCCTTACCCCCAGCCTTCCCATCAGCCCGATCACGGTCGTCTTCAACGCCTCCCAGAAGACCGACCTGGGACGCGTGATCTATGCGAACTCCATCACCCTGACACCCGGAACCATCACGACGGGGGTAAGCGGTGACGAGCTCGAGATCCATGCCCTGACCTGGCACGACGTGGACGGCCGCGAGGAAGACGAGATGGACCGGCGCGTGTCCTGGGTGGAGGGTGCTTCCTGATGTTCGTCGTGGCGACGGCGGGCCTGATGGTAAGCATGACGCTGGCCATGACGCGGGCGCTCCTGGGGCCCACGGTCTACGACCGGGTCATGGCCCTCAACATGTTTGGGACGAAGACGGTGCTTCTCATCGCCGTCCTGGGCTTTCTCGCGGGGCGGCCGGAGTTCCTGGATCTCGCCCTGGTCTACGCTCTCATCAACTTCATCGGCACCATCGCCGTGCTGAAGTTCTTCGAGGTGGGCCATTTGGGACGCGGGGCGAGTGGCGCCGTCTCGCAGGGGGAGGCGTGATGGAAATGATGGCCGACGTCCTGAGCTGGGTCTGCATCCTCGGGGGTCTCTTCTTCATCGTGGTGGGCGCGGTCGGCGTCATTCGCATGCCGGACGTCTACACGCGGCTCCACGCGGCGGGGATGACGGACACCATGGGAGCGGGCCTCTTGCTCATGGGCATGTCGTTCCAGGCGGGCATCACCCTGGTGGCCGTGCGGCTCCTCCTGATCTGGGGGTTCCTCCTCTTCACGAGCCCTATCGCCACCTACGCCCTCTCCAGGGCCGCCCTCCACGGGAACGTGGTCCCGATTCGAATCGACTTCGAGGGAGGTGACTCATAGAAGTCCTGGTCGACGTCTTCCTCCTCGTCATGCTGGCGGTGACGGCGCTGGCGCTCCTGAAGCTCAGGAACCTGTTTGCCGTGGCGATGCTGGCGGGCATCTTCAGCCTCCTGTCGGCGGCCCTCTTCACCGTCATGGACGCCGTGGACGTGGCCTTCACCGAGGCCGCAGTGGGTGCGGGGATCTCGACGATCCTCATGCTCGGCACCATGGCGCTGGTCGGGCACACGGCAAAGGGTGCGTCCAGGCCCGCCCTCCTGCCTCTCTTCGTGGTCTTCGTCACGGGTGGGGTGCTCATCTACGGCACCCTGGATATGCCTCCGTACGGAGACCCTGCGAATCCCGTCCACCACCACGTGGCCGACTACTACCTGGAGGAGTCAGGCCACGAGATTGGCGTGCCCAACGTGGTGACGTCTGTCCTGGCCAGCTATCGGGGCTACGACACCATGGGGGAGACCACGGTGATCTTCACCGCCATGGTGGGCGTGCTCCTGCTCATGGCCCAGGTCCGCAGGAGAGCATGGTCGGAAGAGGAGCGTTCGGTTGGCGGGCCTTCGGCGGATGGTCCGCGCGAGCAAGCTCCGAGCGAGAACGACCCGAGCGGGGAAGACCCGAGCCAGCGAGGTGACCATGGAGGATAAGGTCATCCTGCGGGTCGGCGCCAAGATCCTCATCCCCTTCATCCTGCTCTTCGCCCTGTACGTGCAGTTCCACGGCGACTACGGGCCGGGCGGTGGCTTCCAGGCCGGCGTCATCTTCGCCGCGGGCTTCATCCTCTACAGCCTCATCTTCGGCGTGGACACGGCCAGGGAGGTCCTGCCCCTGTCGGTGGCGTGGTTCTGCGGTGCCGCTGGCATCCTGATCTTCGCCGGCGTAGGAGTGGTCACCCTGTTGCTCGGTGGCGACTTCCTTGACTATGGCGTACTCGCCCACGAGCCGGAGCACGGCCAGCACTGGGGTATCCTTCTGGTGGAGCTGGGCGTCCTGACGACGGTGTTCGGAGTCATGGTCGCCATCTTCTACTCCTTCGCCGGGCGCAGGGGGCTCCGCGCGTGAGGCTGCTAGGCCTCGTCAACTACTGGATCTTCATCTTCCTCATGATGGTCGGGTTCTACATCCTGATCTCCCGAGGGAACCTCATAAAGAAGATCGTGGGGCTGAACATCTTCCAGACTGCGGTCTTCATCCTCTACATCAGCATGGGCAAGATCCAGGGCGGGACGGCGCCGATCCTCACGGAGGGTGACGTCGTGTACTCCAATCCGCTTCCCCACGTCCTCATCCTCACCGCCATCGTAGTGGGCATCGCCACCATCGCCGTGGGCCTGAGCCTGATCGTCCGCATACACGAGGCGTATGGGACCATCGAGGAAGACGAGATCCACAGCCAGGATCTCGCCACGTGACGCATCATCTCCCGGTACTGCAGGTCGTCATCCCCCTGCTGGCGGCCCCGGTATGTGCGCTAGTGCGGAACGCCAAGGCTGCCTGGGCCATCGCCCTGGCCACGACCTGGACCGCGTTCTGGATCGCCCTGCAGCTTCTGGCCCGCGTTCAGGCCGAAGGCACCATCAGCTACGAGCTGGGCGGGTGGGTAGCTCCGTACGGGATCGAATACCGCATCGATCTGCTGAACGCCTTCGTGGTGGTGATCGTAACGGCCATTGGCGCCATCGTGACGCCCTTCGCGAAGCAGAGCGTGGAGCGCGAGCTGGAGGGGTCCAACATCGCCCTGTTCTATGCCGCGTTCATCCTCTGCCTCACGGGGCTCCTGGGAATTGCCGTCACGGGAGACGTCTTCAACGTCTTCGTGTTCCTCGAGGTGTCGTCACTCTCGGCGTACGCGCTCATCGCCATGGGGCAGGATCGCAAGGCGCTGACCGCGTCGTTCCAGTACCTGATCATGGGCTCGGTGGGGGCCACGTTCATCGTCATCGGCATCGGCCTCATGTACGTGATGACCGGTACCCTGAACATGGCCGACCTGGCGGCTCGCATCCCGGAGGTGGGCGCCAACCGGACGATCCCGGTGGCGTTCGGGTTCCTCACCGTTGGGATTAGCCTCAAGCTGGCGCTCTTCCCGCTCCACCTGTGGCTCCCCAACGCCTACACGTACGCTCCGTCCGCCGTCACGGCCTTCATCGCATCGACCGCCACTAAAGTGGCGGTGTACATGCTGCTCCGCTTCTTCTTCACGATCTTCGGGCCGGTCTTCTCCTTCGACGTCATGCAGCTCGATCTCGTGCTGCTGCCGCTGGCCCTCGTCGCCATCTTCAGCATATCTTTGGTGGCGATCTTCCAGCGAAACGTGAAGCGGATGATGGCCTATTCCAGCGTGGCCCAGATCGGGTACATGATCCTGGGGATCAGCATGGCCTCGGTGACGGGGCTCACGGCGGGAATCCTCCACCTGTTCAACCACGCCATGATGAAGGGTGCCCTCTTCATGGCGCTGGGCTGCGTGATGTACCGGGTCGGCTCCGTCAACATCGAGGCCATGCGGGGCCTCGGGAGGCGCATGCCCTGGACCATGGCCGCCTTCGTCGGTGCGGGCCTCAGCCTGATCGGTGTGCCACTCACGGTGGGCTTCATCAGCAAGTGGTATCTGATCACGGGAGCCCTGGAGCAAGGCTGGTGGCCTGTTGCGTCACTGATCCTGATCACGTCCCTGATGGCTCTGGTCTACATCTGGCGGGTGGTGGAGGCGGCCTACTTCCACGACTTCCCGGATGACGAGGACCACACGGTCCGAGAGGCGCCCCTCGGCCTCTTGGTACCCACCTGGGTCCTGGTCGCCGCGAGCTTCTACTTCGGCATCGACGCCTCCTTCACCACCGAGGCGGCGGGAGCCGCCGCCCGGACGCTCCTGGGGGTCGGACCATGACGCCTGCCCTGACGCCGGCCATGACGTCCGGGCTGATCGTCGTCCTGCCCCTGGTGGGAGCGGCACTCATCCTCGTCCTGGGCAGATGGCCCAACGTGAGGGACGGGGCGGGCCTCATCACGTCAGCGACCCTCTTCGGCCTGGTCCTCACTTTGGTGGACCCGGTAAAGAGCGGGCTGCGCCCCGAGCTCGCACTCGTAGAGGTGGTGCCGGGAATCGAGCTGGCGCTCCACGTAGAGCCGCTGGGCCTTCTCTTCGCCCTGGTCGCGTCGTTCCTCTGGATCGTTACGGCGTTGTATTCCATCGAGTACATGCGCGGGCACCACGAGGAGAACCAGACCCGCTTCTACACCTTCTTCGCCATCGCTATCGCGGGTGCCATGGGAGTTGCCTTCTCGGCCAATCTCTTCACGCTCTTCGCCTTCTACGAGGTCCTGACGCTCTGCACCTTCCCGTTGGTCACGCACCACGGCACGGAAGAGGCCAAGCGCGCCGGCCGCGTGTACCTGGGGATCTTGCTCTCGACCTCGATAGGCCTCCAGCTCTTCGCGATCATCTGGACGTGGCAACTGGCCGGCACGATGGACTTCACCGAAGGCGGCATCCTCGCTGGGACGGCAAGCGACGGGGTGCTGAGCGTGATCCTGGTCCTCTTCGTCTTCGGGGTGGGGAAGGCCGCCGTCATGCCCTTCCACCGCTGGCTCCCCGCGGCCATGGTGGCCCCCACGCCGGTCTCGGCGCTGCTGCACGCTGTTGCCGTGGTGAAGGCGGGGGTGTTCACGATCCTGAAGGTGGCGGTCTACGTCTTCGGCATCGACCTGTTGGGGGTTCTTGCCAGCACCACGTGGCTGGCCTGGGCGGCGGCGGCCACCATCCTCCTCGGCTCGCTGGTGGCGTTCACGAAGGACGACCTCAAGGCCCGGCTGGCCTACTCCACCATCAGCCAGCTCTCCTACATCGTCCTCGGCGCTCTCTTGGCCAACGAGTGGGGGATCATCGGTGGCGGCATGCACATCGTCATGCATGCCTTCGGCAAGATCACCCTCTTCTTCGCGGCGGGGGCGGTGCTGGTAGCCGCCCATGAGACGGACATCAGCCGCATGAGCGGGCTGGGCCGCACCATGCCCATCACCTTCGGTGCGTTCTTCGTGGGCTCGCTGAGCATCGTCGGCGTTCCACCGGCGGGTGGAGCCTGGAGCAAGTGGTTCCTGGGGCTTGGTACGCTGGAGGCGGGGCAGGTGGGCCTGCTGGCGGTGCTCATGGTGAGCTCACTGCTGAGCCTCGTCTACCTTCTGGAGGTGCCCGTCAGGGCTTTCTTCGGCGCCCCTCCGGAAGACGCCCACCGTGGTGAGGGCATCCACGAGGCGCCCTGGTCGTCACTGGTGGCCATAGTGATCACCGCGCTGGCCACGCTGGGTCTGTTCCTGAACCCCGGTCCGTTCTACGAACTGATGACGATGGTGATTTCCCCGTGAGCAAGCACATTTCACACGGCCACGGCGCTTCGACCGACGAGCGGCAGCACGTCTGGGACAATCCCCGGAACGTGAAGCTCCTGTTCAACGTCTTCTACGCGTGCTGTGTCATCCTGGTCCTGCTGGACTTCGTGATCCACCGGCACAACGTGCACGACTGGGAGAACCTGCTCGCCTTCTACCCGCTCTACGGGTTTGTCGGCATCTGGATCCTGGTGGTCATCGCCAAGCAGATGCGGCGTGTGCTGATGCGCCCCGAGGACTACTACGAGGGGGGGAGCTGACATGCCTCCTTTCGTGATCTTCCTGATGGGGACCCTGCTCGTTGCAGTCACGAGAGGGCATGTCCGCCGTGGTGTGCTGCTCCTCGTCCCGGTGCTGGGAGCCCTGAACCTCCTGGGCCTCCAGGACGGCGCGTTCGTCGAGATCGAGCTGCTGGGCTACACACTCGTCCCGTTCACAGTGACTCGTCTGGGCATGCTGTTCGGGTGGCTGTTCCACCTGGCCGCCTTCCTGGGGAACCTCTACGCCCTGCATCTCGACGAGGGCGATCACCCCGGCATCCAGCATACATCGGCCATGCTCTACGCCGGCGCCGCGTTGGGCGCCGTGTTCGCCGGGGACCTCATCTCGCTGTTCGTTTTTTGGGAGCTGCTGGCGTTCACATCCGTGTTCCTCATCTGGGCCAGGGGCACAGAGAGCTCGCTGCGTTCGGGATTCCGGTACCTGGTGATCCACGTGCTTTCGGGGGTACTGCTCCTCTCGGGGGCGCTCATGCGTGCCCACAGCACGGGATCCATCGAGTTCGGGCCCATCGGGCTCGACGGCTCGCTGGCGGCATGGCTGATCCTCATCGCCTTCGGGATCAAGGCGGCGTTCCCGTTCCTGCACAACTGGCTCACGGACGCGTATCCGGAGGGCACCCCCACGGGCACGGTCTTCTTGAGCGCGTTCACCACCAAGGTGGCGGTTTTCGCCCTGGCCAAGAGCTTCGCCGGGACGGAGATGCTGATCTACGTGGGCGTGATCATGACGTGCTTTCCGATCTTCTACGCCGTCATCGAGAACGATCTGCGCCGGGTGCTGAGCTACAGCATGATCAACCAGATCGGCTTCATGGTGACCGGCGTCGGGCTCGGCACTGCGCTCGCTCTGAACGGGGCCGTGGCCCACGCCTTCGCCGACGTCTTCTTCAAAGGCCTCCTCTTCATGAGCATGGGAGCGGTCCTACAGATGACGGGCCGCATCAACGGCTCCGACCTCGGTGGGCTCTACAAGACGATGCCCATTACGGCGACGCTGTGCGTCGTCGGAGCCATGACCATCTCGGCGTTCCCGCTCCTCAGCGCCTTCGTGACCAAGTCCATGATCATGGCTTCGGCGCTGGAAGAGGGTCACGTGTGGATCTGGCCCTTCCTCCTCTTTGCCTCCGCCGGCGTTCTGGAGCACGCGGGCATCAAGATCCCGTACTTCGCGTTCTTCGGTCACGACTCGGGGATTCGCGCCAAGGAGCCGCCCAAGAACATGCTGGCGGCCATGTTCATCGCGGCGCTCCTGTGTATCGGGATCGGCTCGTTCCCCGGGTTCCTCTATGCTTTGCTGCCCTTCGCCGCGGAGTTCGATCCGTACGACGCGACCCACGTGCTGACCCAGATACAGCTCCTCTTCTTCGGCGCCCTGGCCGTGCTCTGGCTCATGAAGACGGGGATCTACCCACCGGAGCTCAGGTCGGTGAACATCGATGCGGAGTGGTCGTACCGGTGGCTGGCTCCCCGACTCGTCCGGGGCATCGGCGCCGCCGTCGCACGCGTGGATTCGGCGGTCCGCGGCGCGGTCGTCGGCGTGGTGAGGAGTACCGTCACCGGAGCCGCTCGTGGCCATGGCCCGAGGGGCATCCTGGCGCGAACCTGGCCCACAGGGAGTATGATACTCTGGGTGGCTGTGCTCCTGGGCGTGTACCTGCTGTTCTACCTCTGAACTGACCGATGTCCCTACTCCGGCTGGGAACGCGGGGCTCCCTCCTGGCTCTCTCGCAGAGCCGGACGACGAAGGCCGAGCTCGAGGCCGACGGATCCACCCAGGTCGAGCTCGAGATCATCCGCACCACGGGTGACGTACGCCTCGACAAGCCCCTCCCGGAGATTGGGGGTAAAGGCCTCTTCAGCCAGGAGCTGGACGAGGCTCTTCTGGATGGGAGAGTGGACCTCGCCGTTCACTCGCTGAAGGACCTCCTCATCGAGCTGCCCGATGGCCTGTCCATCGCCGCGACCCCGACCCGGATCGATCCTCGGGATGTGCTGGTGGGACCGAAACACGAGCGAACCACCCTGGCCTCCCTGAAGAAGGGGGCTGTGGTAGGCACGAGCTCTCTGCGTCGAGCTGCTCTGCTGAGGGCTTTTCGTCAGGACGTCGAGCCGCGGAGTATCCGGGGCAACGTGGACACGCGCATCAGCAAGGTGGACGACGGGCAGTACGACGCCGTGATCCTGGCGGCCGCAGGGCTGATCCGCCTCGGTCTCGAGGACCGAGCGCTGGAGTGGCTGGAGCGGACGGCGTGGTTGCCGGCGCCGGGGCAGGGAGCGTTGGCCATCGTGACGCGTACGGACGACGCGGCAACCCGATCGCTGGTGGAAGAGCTGAACGACCCCCAGACCCGGTCGGCCGTGAGGGCGGAGCGGGCGCTGTTGAGGAATCTCGGAGGTGGATGTCAGGTGCCGATCGGGGCCCTGGGGATGCCGTACGAGGGCGGACTCCGCCTCTGGGGGCTGGTGGCCAGCTGCGATGGCACGCGGGTGGTCCGGGGAGACGTCACGGGAGTCGCCGCCGAGCCGGATGAGCTCGGCACCCGCTTGGCGGACCTCCTCAGGCAACAGGGAGCGGAGGCCATCCTGCAGGAGGTCTTCGACGCGTTTGAGAGCGGGACTGGGGAAGTGAGCGGCGGGTGACGATCGAGGAAAAAATCCTCTCCAGGGAGGAGCTTCTTACCCGCCATGGGCGGCCGCGGGAAGGGCGACTCGTGTTCACCAACGGGTGCTTCGACCTCCTCCACCGCGGTCATGTGGAGTACCTCGAGCAAGCCAGCCGCCTGGGCGACGCACTGGTGGTGGGATTGAACACGGACTACTCGGTCCGCCGACTCAAGGGGTCCGGACGCCCTCTGGTGGCAGAAGGAGATCGGGCCCGGGTGCTGGCGGCGCTGGCTAGCGTGGACGCGGTGACCCTCTTCGACGAAGATACGCCTGTGGAGCTCATCGGACAGCTGCTTCCCGACGTTCTGGTCAAGGGAGGCGACTACGAAGTCGAGGACATCGTAGGCCGTCGGGCCGTGGAAGGGGCGGGAGGGACGGTGATGGTGCTGCCCTTGGTAGGGGATTATTCCACCTCGGCGCTCCTGGAGCGCCTGAAGGAGGGCGTGTGACGCACCGGGTGGATAACCGCCAGGCCGGTGAGTTGAGACCGCTGGAGATGGTGCTGCGTTCGGTGCCGTACGCCGAGGGATCCTGCCTCATCTCCACCGGGCAGACCCGGGTCCTTTGCGCAGCCAGTATCGAGGAGGGCCTGCCTCGCTGGCAGGAGCGGAGTCAGGCCGGGTGGGTGACGGCCGAGTATGGTATGCTCCCCCGGTCGACCCACACGCGATCCCAGCGGGAGCGGGCACGGGTGGGTGGCCGCACGCAGGAGATCCAGCGACTCATCGGCCGCTCCCCCCGGTCGGTGATGGACCTGAGGGCTCTGGGCCCCCGTACCGTCATCGTCGATTGCGACGTTCTGCAGGCCGACGGAGGCACCCGCACCGCCGCAATAACAGGAGCCTCCGTGGCGCTGTGGAGCGCCCTGGACGGGCTCACGAAGGAAGGCCTCCTCGAAAGGAATCCCATGCGGGAGATGGTGGCAGCGGTGAGCGTCGGAATCGTCGACGGCGATCCTCTGTTGGATCTCGACTACCCGGAGGACTCCTCGGCCCAGGTGGACCTGAACGTCGTGGGTACGGGAGAGGGTCGCTTGGTGGAGGTGCAGGGGACCGCAGAGGGCGACCCGTTCAGCAGGGCGGAGCTCGACGACCTCCTGGATCTCGCCATCGACGGCATCCGCCGCCTGGTCCTGGCTCAAAAAGGGGCCCTCGGCTAGTGTCGAACCGCCCCCCTCGGGAGACCGCTTGATGGAGCTGTTGGTGGCGACGCGCAGCGCCCACAAGATGGCGGAGATCAGGAAGATCCTCGCGGTGGTGCCGCGCTTGCGGGTCATGGACCTCGACGAAGCCGGGGTCGCCTATGAGGTTGCGGAGGAGGATCTGGAACCCTTCGATACTTTTGAAGACAACGCCGTATCCAAGGCGAAGTACTTCCAGGAGATCAGCGGGATGCCGACGGTGGCGGACGACTCGGGGATCGAGGTGGACGCCCTCGACGGAGCACCGGGGGTTCGCTCCAAGCGCTTCGCGCCCGAGCGGGGGCTGGAGGGGAAAGAGCGAGATCGATCCAACAACGCGTATCTCCTCGAGCTGTTGGGCGACAGGGCCCTGGAGGAGCGAACGGCTCGCTATGTGTGCGTGGCCGCCCTCGACTTCGGTGGCGGAGACGTCACGACCCTCCGAGGCGAGGCTCCCGGATTGATCGCCGTGAGCCCGAGGGGCCAGGGCGGCTTCGGGTACGACCCCCTATTCTTCGATCCGGAGCTGGACCGGACCTTCGGCGAGATCTCCCCGGGAGAGAAGCATGCCCGGAGTCATCGCGGCCGAGCCTTTCGGGCCGTGGCCGAGCACCTCGCGCCCATGATAGACAGTACCGATGCCGACGCCTGAGACCACGCCCCTCGACATGGGGCCCACGGAGGACGGCTCGGCCCTCCGTATCTCGTGGAAGGATGGCCACGAATCCACCTATCTGCCTCATGATCTACGGCTCTCCTGTCCCTGCGCAGGATGCGTCGACGAGCTCTCGGGACGACGCATGCTAACCAGTGCCATGATACAGCCGGGTGTGTATCCTACGGCCATCCACTATGTGGGGAATTACGCCCTCCAGTTCGTTTGGAGTGACGGTCACGATACGGGTTTCTACACGTACGATCTCCTGCGGAGCTTGTGCAGCTGTGACACCTGCTCCTCGGCGCGTGGGACCTCGGATCCAGGAAGTGACGGATGATCGTCGTTACCGGTGGCGCCGGCTTCATCGGATCGAATCTCGTGGCCGGCCTCGAGGAGCGGGGGGAGACGGGGGTGGTCGTGTGCGACTGGCTTCGGCACGAGGACAAGTGGCGCAACATCGCCAAGCGTGAGCTAGCGGACGTGGTACTACCCGAGGATCTGCCCGCCTTTCTCGAGGGACGAGGCTCCGAGGGGCGAGCCTCCGAGGTGCGGGCCGTCTTCCACATGGGTGCCATCTCCTCGACCACCGAGACCGACGTCGACCTGATCCTCAGCACCAACGTCCACCTGTCGAGGGATCTCTGGCGGTGGTGTGCAGAGCAGCAAGTGCCGTTCATCTATGCCTCTTCGGCGGCCACCTACGGGGACGGCTCCGAAGGATTCGACGACGACGGATCGAGGGAGGGTCTCGCCCGGCTGCGGCCCATGAATCCGTATGGCTGGAGTAAGCATCTCTTCGACCGAATGGTGGCCCGATGGGTAGCCGATGGAGCCCCGACGCCGCCTCAGTGGGTGGGCCTGAAGTTCTTCAACGTGTATGGGCCCAACGAGTACCATAAGGGGGCCATGCAGAGCATCGTGGCCAAGACCTTTCCGGTGGCGTCCGCCGGCGGAGAGGTGACCCTGTTCCGGTCCCACAATCCGGACTATCCGGACGGCGGGCAGCTGAGGGACTTCGTATCCGTGCGGGACTGCGTCTCGGTAATGCTGTGGCTCCTGGACCACCCGGAGACGTCGGGTCTGTTCAACCTGGGTACCGGCGAGGCTCGCACCTTCCTGGACGTAGTGGGGAGCCTGTTCGCGGCTCTCGACCGGGAGACTGCGGTGAAGTGGGTCGACACGCCTGCTGAGATCCGCGACCGCTACCAGTACTTCACGCAGGCGGAGATGGCCCGGCTGCGGGCGGCGGGGTACGACCAACCCTTCCTGTCGCTGGAAGAGGGGATCGGGGACTACGTAACGGGCTACCTGGCCACGGACGACCCGTATCGCTGAGCTGAATTACCGAGAGCGGGGCTCCACTCCGAGCTCCTGAGCCTGACGCCTCAGCCTGGAGTCCGCCGGGAACCGGGCGAGACCATCGCGAACGGCGGCCTGCGCCTCGTCGAGTTGATCCAGCTGGATGTGGCTCTGAGTCAGGTACACGTCGCGGGCCGGATCGAAGGGCGGAAGATCGGACACGACCGATAGGGCCTGCTCCGAGCGTCCCGCCAGCAGAAGCCCTCGGACGTAGTCGAGCTGGACCCTCAGCTCGTTGTGGTTCAGATCGTCGGCCTGACGCAGCCACTCGAGGCCTCGGTCGCCGATAGCGAGGAACGACACGCCGACGGAGGGGAGGTAGAGTGTGCGCTCGGCCACCCACACCCCCACCGGAAAGACCAGGTTCCCGACCACGGCGATGGCCAATACGGTCCATGCGACCCCCAGGGCGATCCACTTCCCGCGGCGGAGGCTCAGCGCCCCCAGGGCGACCAACCCCACCGCCACCGCCAGGCCGCCCCAGAACCGCATGGACGATATGGCTGCCGGCACGATTACGTCGGGTCCGTAGTCGGCAGCGAGGTCGTTGGGCACGAGGAGCAGCCGGGCCAGCTCGGTCACGTTGGCCACCGCCGTCGTCATCCGTAGCGACGCCGGAAGAATGACGATGTAGGGGGCGGCGTCGCGGTGGATGAGTGTGCCGAGTACCTGGTGGCGAACCGCCAAGTACCCAGCGAGAACGGTGGCCAGAGCCAGGAAGAGGGGCCACTGGGAGAGCAGGGGACGGTGGGGCGGCGCGTCGGTGGACCGGACCGATCCCGACTCCGGCGCGAGGAACGTGACGGCGATGAGAAGTGCCGGCAGGACCACGCCGTTCTCCTTGGAGCCTATAGCGAGTGCGTACGCGGCCGCCACCAGAGCCACACGCATCCACTCCGCTCGCCAGGGCCGAAGGTATGCCAGGACCCCCAGGAGGATGAAGAGCGTCATGAGGGCGTCGCCTCGTCCCACCCCGTTCGCGATGGCTTCGGAGTGCACGGGGTGGACCGCGAACAACGCCCCGCCCATGAGGGCCAGGAGGGGGGCGGCACCCAGCACCGTCAGGAGCCCGGTGACCAGCGCCGTGTTGACCGAGTGGAGAGCCACGTTGAAGGCATGGAACGGGAAGGGATCACCGTCGCCATTGGTCCAGCTCACCGCGTAGCTCAGTGAGGTGATCGGCCTATAGGGTGAGCGACCCGGGGGGACGTGCCGCCGGTACGGTGAGGTGAGGATCTCCGCGGTATTGCCGACACCGTGGACGGCCGTGTTTTCGACAATGTCGCCCACGTCGTCCAAGGCATGGCCGTTGCCCAACGAGGGCAGATAGACGACGAGCGCCAGCAGGACTGCAAGTCCGACCGCACCGAGCGAGGAGAGCCGGCCAAGAGGGCCATCAGGGGGATTGGGCTCTTCGCTCAGGTCAGGATAGCGCAGGTCAGGACTCCCAAGTTAGGGGTGGCTCTCCCCTCGGACGACTCAGCCTGTGGATGACTCGGCCTCCCCGGACTTGAACCCGATCTCGTAGTGACTGTCATCGCAGAACGGCTTGTTTTTGGAGGCGCCGCATCGACAGAGGGCGACGCGGGCGTCTGTGGTGACGACCCGGCCCTCATGATCGACGATCTCCACTCCGCCCCGGACGTAGAGGGGGCCGTCCACGGCCAGCGAGATGCCCGGGTCCGCAGGCACCTCCTGGGGCCCTCCGTCCGTGCGCTCGAAGCTGAGGGCACCGGTGGGGCACGTCGCCACTACGGCTGCGATCTCGTCGGGAGGGGCTGCCGTGGCGTCGATCCAGGGGCGCCGGTCGCGATCGAATACGGCTCTGAGGCCGTGCACACACTCCTCGGCGTGAATGCAACGCTGCAGATCGTAACGGACCACGATGCCTTCGCCTTTGTATTCCCTGATCTTACCCATGTCGGTCTCCGAGAGCGGGATGGGTCGTATGATGGATGGGGCCGATACACCTAGGCAACCTTAGGTAACCCAACCACGTCTGTCCGCAGGCTGGTGCCGGGCCAACCTAGAGCTACGGAGCCTTGCGGCCGCGGGTTCTTGGGAGCAAGGTGCGGCTCGAGGCGGGTTCACCAATCCGCCGGCCATCGTGCGTCCCATCGTGAGAAGGCAGCGTACGTACGTTTCAAGCCGAGACGTACGTATCTTCTTCGATTTGGCGGCGAGGATGTACCAGACGTAGACGTAGCTGCGGCAGACGGTTGGAAGGGCACCGAGAGCCTCGAGACCGTCTACCAACAAACGGACGAGGCCACTATCTTGCATGTCGTCCTTGAGGCGGGTGAGTTGAGGGAAGCGAAGTGAGAGCTTCCCCAACGGACACAGTAACGTGCACACCCTCAGCTGAGGCCGGTCTCCCAAGCCCGACACATGGCTTCACTGTGGGGAGAAGGACCCATACGGGGCGTGGCGCAGTCCGGTAGCGCGCCTGCTTTGGGAGCAGGAGGTCCCCGGTTCGAATCCGGGCGTCCCGACTGATGTAACTGGTTGTTAACATTGTGGTTACAGGAGATACCTCCACGAAATTCTAGAGAGGAGTCTCTATGTTTCTCTCTATGTTCGGGGTGAAGTTCCTGGAATTTGGACCCCGAGCGTGGCTGGCCTTGCCCCGCTTGACTCGGTGGCGATCTAGCGGTCTCTGGTGCGACGAGAGCTAACCCCACCAACACCAGGGGCCGAGGCCGTGATCCACCATAGATCACCAGCTCGGTGGGATCTCGTGGAGAAGACGGCTGCCAGGTGCGGGATTATGCAGCAGGTCGGTGGTGGGACGGGAGCGACAAGGCTAACCGCCGGGGTCTCCCCCTCTCTGCCAACTTACGTGAGACACGGAGCAGCTAAGGAATTAGAGTAGGGCGAAGGCAGAGAAACCGAGGATGCTGAGACACCGAGAGAGAATGAAAGAGAATGGAATAGCCCCACCAACCTGGGACGGTAAGCGAAGCGCGGCAGCTCCTGCGGACTCGGAGGTGGTAGATAGGCCGCTGCGCCGGCGGTTCGCTCCGTCGTACAAGCTGCGGATCGTCGAAGAAGCGGACCGGTGCACGGAGCCCGGAGAGGTTGGCCGACTCCTACGGCGGGAGGGCTTGTACTCGTCGCACCTGACGACATGGCGCAAGGCGGCGCATAGCGGGTCCCTGAAAGCGCTGTCGAAGAAACGAGGCCGTAAGCGCGAGCGCAATCCGCTGGAGGAGAAGGTGCGCAAGCTGGAGCGCGAGAACACTCGCCTCGAGAAGGAGCTCCAGAAGGCGCACTTGATCATCGACGTCCAGGGAAAAGTTGCAGGGCTGCTGGGATTGAGCCTCGAGGACGGGACGAACTCATGAAGGCGACCCAGGAGCTAGCCAAGCACGTAGGGGTGAAGCCCGCGTGCGATGCGCTCAGGGTGCCGCGAGCCACGTTCTACCGTCGTCGGAGGCCATCGACCGGGCATCAGCAGCCCCGCCCGACCCCCGCCCGGGCCTTAAGCGAGAAGGAACGAGACAAGGTCTTCGACACGCTGTGTTCGGAGCGGTTCGTGGACCGGTCCCCAGCCGAGGTGGTGGCGACGCTGCTCGACGAGGACGTCTACCTGTGCAGCGAGCGTACGATGTATCGCGTTCTGGCTTCCCAGGTGCCGGTTCAGGAGCGTCGAGCGCAGCGGAGTCATCCCAAATACCAGAAACCCGAGTTGATGGCGAGGGGCCCGAACCAGGTCTGGTCCTGGGATATCACCCGGCTGCTGGGGCCGAAGAAGTGGAGTTACTTCTACCTCTACGTGATCCTGGACATCTTCAGCCGCTACGTCGTGGGATGGATGGTGGCGGATCGGGAGAACTCTGCCCTGGCCAGCCGGCTGATCCAGCAGAGTTGCTTGAAGCATGGCGTCCAGCCCCACCTCCTGACCCTGCATTCCGATCGAGGGGCTCCGATGACGAGCCAATGCACGGCTCAACTACTCGCCGATCTCGGCGTGACCCGCTCGTTGGGCCGACCCCAGGTCTCGGATGACAATCCGTTCTCCGAGGCTCAGTTCAAGACCTTGAAGTACCATCCCTCGTTTCCCGGCCGGTTCGGGGATCAGGGGCAAGCCAAGACCTTCTGTCGCTCGTTCTTCCGTTGGTATAATGCCGAGCACCGCCATGGCGGCATCTCGATGCTGACCCCCGAACAGGTCCACTTCGGTCACGCCGATCGGATCATCGCCTGCAGGAAGGCCGTGCTCCGTGAGGCATGGGCCGCTCATCCCGAGCGCTTCGTCTCCGGTGAGCCGAAGCCTAAACCACTCCCGGAGGCCGTCTGGATCAATCCTCCCACCCCATCCCTCACTACACAGGAGATTGCTCTCTAATTGATTTCCAAGAGTGTCTCACTGGCGTTGACAGGTTCCGCCCCATAGCCCTACCCACCACGTAGCGGCTCAGCTCAACTGATTGTTTCCACACTCGCCTTCACCCTCGACTCTACTGCCCGCTCCACCTAGAGTGTGGAAACAATCCTTAATCGTTAGACGGCCGACTCCCCGGCACTGACGGGCGGTCGGATCGAGGGTGAGTCAAGGAACCAGAGGGGGAAGTTTTTGAGCGATTTCGGGGCATCGAACGCCGCAGACGGAACCGCGGCGGCACTTCGTCGGAAACCGATCGACCTGGCCCGAAGCGGCCATGGGGCAGGTCAGTAGGGGGTGGCGAAGTAGAATTTCGATCCGGTTTCTGCTTCGATCGCCCCATAGCCGTGGAACTCAGTTCCGTTGTCGGCCGTGATGGTGTGAGTGGGGCGAGCAGCAGTCTTGATCAGACGAACGGCTCGACGGTTCGTAGCCTCGACGGTACGAGCCTCGAGCTTGCCGATCATCACGTAGCCCGTCTTACGATCGACGAAGGTGAGGACGCAGTGCTTGTCGGAGCTGGTACCGATCACGGTATCGGCTTCGAGGTGGCCGACTCGGCTTCGGTTCTGTGCACCAGCTGGGCGCTCAGATATCGGCCGTTTGCCGGCCAACCGACCTCGGGAATCATAGGATCCGTACCGTTTTCGGCGTTGCTTGGGCGAACAGCGCAGATGCAGATACAGGCGGCCACCGCGCTTTCGGTCGCGCCAGATGTGGCGGTAGATGGTCTCGTGGCTGATCGAGAGCCGAGCCTTGCGCCGTAACCAGCCTGCGGCTTGCTCAGGGCTCCACTGTTGCCTGAGGCACGCCTCCACCATTCGCCAGTCCGATGCACCGAAGCGCTCATTGCGGCGCGATCTGCCTCGTCTCCACCGGGCGTAGTCATCGGCCAGGTCCGGTCGATAGGCCCGGCCCTGACGATCCTTCGAGTTGCGGCGCACCTCACGGCTGATCGTACTTCGATGTCGGCCCAGTGCTCGAGCGATCGCAGCTTGGTTGCATCCTTGTTTTCGGTAATTATATACCCCTTGCACGACAACTGCGGGTCAGTTAGCGTGGGGTATGAATCTGAGAGGTTGGCTTGGCAGGCCATACACTGCGGTGTGTGGTCTCGCAATGTTCACGGGTTTGTTGGTCGATTTTCAGGGTGCGGCCTCTAAGATGTCCAAAGGTCGTGCCTGTTCTTGCGGCGTTCCTCCCTATAATAGCTATAGGTGGAACGACGTTCTTCCCTCTCTGCCAACTTAGGTGAGACACGGAACGAGTAAAGAATTAGAGTAGGGCGAAGGCAGAGAAACCGAGGATGCTGGGACACCGAGAGAGAATGGAAGAGAATGGAATCGCCCCACTAACCTGGGAGGGTAAGCGAAGCGCGGCAGCTGCTCCGGACGCGGAGGTGGTAGATAAGCCGACGCGCCGACGGTTTAGTCCGTCGTACAAGCTGCGGGTCGTCGAAGAAGCGGACCGGTGCACGGAGCCGGGAGAGGTAGGGCGACTCCTGCGACGGGAGGGCTTGTACTCGTCGCACCTGACGATATGGCGCAAGGCGGTGCGGAGTGGGTCGCTGAGAGTGCTGTCGAAGAGACGAGGTCGAAAGCCGAGCGAACGGAATCCGCTGGAGGGGAAAGTGCGCAAGCTGGAGCGCGAGAACACTCGCCTGGAGAAGGAACTCGAGAAGGCGCGCCTGATCATCGACGTCCAGGGAAAAGTTGCAGGGCTGCTGGGATTGAGCCTCGAGGACGGGACGAACTCGTGAAGGCGGCCGAGGCGCTGGCCACGTACGTAGGGGTAAAGCCCGCGTGCGATGCGCTCAGGGTCGCCCGAGCCACGTTCTATCGTCGTCGGAGGCCATCGACCGGGCATCAGCAGCCCCGCCCGACCCCAGCCCGGGCCTTGAGCGAGAAGGAACGAGACAAGGTCTTCGACACGCTGTGTTCGGAGCGATTCGTGGACCGGTCCCCGGCCGAGGTTGTGGCGACCCTGCTCGACGAAGACGTCTACCTGTGCAGCGAACGTACGATGTATCGCGTTCTGGCCTCCCAAGTGCCAGTTCGAGAGCGCCGAGCGCAGCGGAGTCATCCCGAATACCAGAAACCCGAGTTGATGGCGACGGGCCCGGGCCAGGTCTGGTCCTGGGATATCACACGGCTGCTGGGGCCGAGGAAGTGGAGCTACTTCTACCTCTACGTCATCATGGACATCTTCAGCCGCTACATCGTGGGATGGATGGTGGCGGATCGGGAGAGCTCGGCCTTGGCCGGGCGCCTGATCCAGCAGAGTTGCCTGAAGCATGGCGTCCAGCCCCAGGTCCTGACCTTGCACTCGGATCGAGGAGCTCCGATGACGAGCCAATGCACGGCTCAGCTCCTCGCCGATCTCGGGGTGACCCGCTCGCTGAGCCGACCTCAGGTGTCGGATGACAATCCGTTCTCCGAGGCCCAGTTCAAGACCTTGAAGTACCATCCCTCGTTTCCTGGACGGTTCGAGGATCAGGGCCAGGCCAAAATGTTCTGTCGCTCGTTCTTCCGCTGGTACAATGCCGAGCACCGCCATGGCGGCATCTCGATGCTGACCCCCGAACAGGTCCACTTCGGTCACGCCGATCAGGTCATCGCCGGCAGGGAGGCCGTGCTACGCGAGGCCTGGGCCGCTCATCCCGACCGCTTCGTCTCCGGTGAGCCGAAGCCCAAACCGCTCCCGGAGGCCGTCTGGATCAATCCTCCAACCCCCTCCCTCACGACACAGGAGATTGCTCTCTAATTAATTCCCAAGAGTGTCTCACTGGCGTTGACAGGCTCCGCTTTGGGCTTTGGTCAATAACGTCTATTTGGACGTTCCTTAGGTCACGGCGCCCTGCTGCGAGGTTTGGAACATACTATCACACTGTGGTTCAATGCCGTGATGCCGCCAGGTTCGCGATGGAATGTTCCACGCACAGTGCAGAACTGTATGCTGACTTGCGGCAACTTTCCGAAATATTGGGAAGGTTGGGCATAGAGTGTCCATCCGTATTCCCAGATGACCAGAAATATTCAAGTATATGGTTCGCCTTTCTGACTGAATTGAGCTCACTGGCTTTCCATGGAGATTTGACCAAAGCGCGCAGGCTAAAAAAGTTGATGTCCCTGTGAACAGACAGATGTTACGCGGCGGCTGTCAGCTCGCGGTACCGGAGGGCCTGGCCGTCCAGGAGACGGATCAGGACGGCCTCGAAGATGTAGGGGTCGTTCCGGTGGTTGATCCTGAACTCGACTTCGGACAGGTAGGCGTCCAGGTGCTTGGCGCTGACCTGGTGCCATGCTCCGACGATGGAGCGCTTGAGAAGGCTCCAGACACCCTCTACGCTGTTCGTGTGGACATCTCCGACCACCCACTCCTCTTCGGAGTGTTTGACCGTCTCATGGCGCGTGTCGTGATCGGCGATCCCGAGGTAGGACTTAAGCTCGTCGGTGTAGATGGCCTCGGTGTCGGACCGCGTGTTCCTGGCGATGAAGGCGTGGAGCGTGGCCCGCTTGATGTTGGGGACCGCCTCGATACGCACCTCGCCGCCACGCTGGACGGCTCCGGCGACCCACGTCTTGCCGACGCGGTTGCCGGTACCGACGCCGCGCCTCTTGCCGCCGACCAGGGTCTCGTCCACCTCGACCACGCCGAACAGGGTCGGCCCGCCCGAGAGATTGCCCCGCATGGCCGACCGGATACGATGGCACAGGTGCCACGCGGTCTTGTAGGTGACGCCGATCGTCCGCTTGATCTGGTTCGCGCTGATGCTCTTCTTCGACTCGCAGACCAGGTAGATCGTTACGAACCACTTCCAGAGCGGAAGGTTCGTGTTGTCGAAGATGGTTCCCGAAGTAACGCTGAAGCGGTAGCGGCACCCGTTGCAGTCGAACTGGTCACGGGTGCTGATCTCCGAGACGGACATGTCGCCGCAGCGCGGGCAAGCAACCGCCCCCGACCAGCGCAGCTTCTCAAGGTATTCGCGGCAAGTCTCTTCGTCGCGGAACTTTTCGATCAACGAAATCAGATTGATTCTGGAGGTGTCAACCATGGGTCATACCCGGCGTAAAGAGGACAAGCTACCGAAGGACGTAAGGCACCTAACGGGCGACCAGGTGATGGAGAAGTTGTTCTCTAAGAAAGTGGCTAAAGAACTGAAGAAGGTCGCCCATGAGAAGGGCCGGAAAGCGAAGTGAATATCCATACACTGAATCTAATACAACCGGCTCTGCCGTGCAAGGGGTATATAATTACCTTGTTTTCTGAGCGCAGAGAGCGCATATCGCTCACCAGAGGTGAGCTGGCGATACCTGTTCATGAACTTCCTCTTTTTCGTCGAAGCTGTCCCAACCGTAGTTGAAGGTTCCTGATAGGGGAGAAAGAAAAGTGGTGGCTCCGGGGGTCCCGGGCCGATAGGCTCGGGTAGGCAAAAACCCCAACACGGAGCCACCACGATGAAGAGAACGTACGAGGTAAGGGATCGGGCGGACAAGCGCGCGATCAGGGAGTTCCTGAAGCGGGAGGGGCAGTTTCTGCTTCCGATGCTTGAGCTCGTGGAGCAGACGGAGGTCGCGATCGACGAAGTCATCCAGGTGATGGGACGAGCGACGATCGAAGCGGTGCTGGAGATGAGCGCCGAGGGTGTGGCAGGCGTGAAGCAGGCAGGTCGGTCACGAGCGGAAGACGACACGGTGTGGTATGGCCGGCAGGGTGGTGTGGTTTACCTGTCGGACCGGAAGGTGCGTGTGGAGCGGCCACGGCTCAGGCGCCGGGGCGCCGGGGAGGGTGGCGAGGTCGAGGTGCCGGCGTACGCAGCGATGCGGAGACCGGGCGCCGTGGCGGATCGGATGCTCGAGGTCCTGATGGCGGGGGTGAGCACGCGGAAGTACGGCCGTGTGATCGGTGAGATGGCCGACACGGTCGGGGTGAGCAAGTCGGCGGTGAGCCGTGAGACGGTCGAGGCCTCGGAGCGCGTGCTGAAGGAGCTGATGGAGCGCCGGCTGGATGCGTGGGACCTCCTGGTGATCTACCTGGACGGGATCCAGATGGGCTCGCACCACGTGCTTGCTGCGGTAGGCGTGGACTCAGACGGAAAGAAGCACGTGCTGGGCGTGAGGGAAGGAGCGAGTGAGAACGCCGAGGTGACCGGGGCGCTCCTAGAGGATCTGGTCGAGCGCGGCCTGGACCCGGGCAGGCGGCGGCTGTTCGTGATCGATGGCTCGAAAGCGCTCAGGAAGGCGATCGAGAAGGTGTTCGGCCAACGTCACCCCATCCAGCGCTGCCGCAACCACAAGCTCCGCAACGTGCTGGGTCATCTGCCGAAGGATCAGCATCCTCAGGTGAAGGCGGCGTTCCGGGCGGCGATGAAGCTGGACGCGAAGCAGGGCGAGCAGAAGCTCGAGCAGCTCGCCCGATGGCTCGAGCGCGACCACCCCTCGGCCTCGGCCAGCCTACGCGAAGGCCTCAGCGAGATGTTCACGATCAACCGGCTCGGCCTCCCGCCGCGGCTGAGGAAGTGCCTGGGCTCGACCAACCTGATCGACAGCACCCACTCGGGCGTAAGACAGAAGACCCGCAGGGTGACCAACTGGAAGAACGGAGCGATGGCCTTGCGCTGGGCTGCGGCCTCGTTCGTGGAGACCGAGAAGAGCTACCGGAGGATCATCGGCTACGACCAGCTCTGGATGCTCAGGGCCCACCTCGACGACCATGAACCGGTTGCCGAAATGAGAAAGGCAGGCTAACAAGGAGACTCTCCGGAGCCACCACCTTCAACTGTCAGCGGGACACCATCTTTTCGTCGAGAAGGAAGGTCTAGGGCGTCCCAGCTCGCCTCAACTTCTTTGTGGAGTTCGGTCGGGTGGTTTGTTGCACTTACTATATGAATCCAAGCTGTCTAACAAGCGATTGCTGCAGTCGCGGTAACCATCAGGCTCGCGCGCTACGCCCGCGGTCACCACATTAGCCGCGCAGCAGAATCGCATAGACGTTAGAGCGCGGTGCGTACACGCTGAAAATAGGGGCAGGAGGAGGGTATGAAACGCTTATTGACCCCAGTTGTTGTGCTGGTCGCTGCCTGGGTCGGACAGGAGCAGGTGATCGATCTATCCCCGACCAGCTGGCTAGCCGACTACGATGAGTTTATTCAGGCGCAACTGGTCGACCGCACCGAAGCGGGCGTCGCCTCCGGCAAGAACGGCGCCGTGACCGTTGCCTACAACGGACTGGCCGCCCGTGCTGGATTGGAGGCTCTGATGCAAGGTGGAAACGCCATCGACGCGGCGATCACTACCGCGGTCGCGCTGTGTCGGATTGAGGTAGGGCGCTCGATACTTCGTGCTGGAGGCTTTGAACAATGAAAAATTTCCGTGAGAAGCTCGTCGGCATCGTGACTTCGCTGCCGACCTTTTGCGATGACGATTACAAACTGCTGCTCGACCGCCAGCGAAAGCACATCGGCTGGCTGATCGAGCACGGGTTGACGGAGGGGTCGGCCGTGCTGATGGGCAGCGGGGGGCTCGGGGAGGGGTACTTCCTCGGCACCGACGAGTGGGAGCGCCTCGTCGACGTGCTGGCCGAGGAGGCCGGCGGCAGGGTCCCGACGATGGTCGGTGTCTTCGATCTGAGCGCCCGGGAGGCCGCGAGGAAGGCGGCATACGCGGCCCGCGCCGGGATCGACTTCGTCCAACTGGCTCCGCCCCACTACATGGTGCCCTCGGAGGAAGATGTCTTCGGGCACTTTCGCTACGTCAACGACCACGCCGACATCGGCATCATGGCCTACAACATCCCCTGGGCGATGCCGAATCCGGGCTTCGAGCTGACCGAATCGCTCTTGGAGCGGTTCGCCGGGTTGGAGCATGTCGTCGGCGTGAAGTGGTCGTCGCACGACGTGGACCACTTCTTGCGGACGCTGCGGCTCTTCGCCGACCGGTTCAACTTCATCGACAACATGCTGCTCTTTTCGCTCGGGGCGCGCCTCGGAATGAAGGGGTTCATCTCGCACGAAGCCAACGCGGCGCCGCGGCTGGAGTTGAGGCGGCTGAAGATGCTTCGGGATGGAAGGTTCGACGAGTTCGATGAGGAGTTTCTCGCGATGAGCTTCGACCCCTACATCAAGACCGTGTCGCCCGAGGAGGCGTCGTGGGTCGGCATGGGTGAGGGCCCCACCGCGCGGTTGTCGCTTCGCCTGCTGGGCCTGGATGCCGGCCCGCCCTTTCCGGCGCAGGCTCCGCTGCCGAAGGAGTACGTCGAGAGCGCCCGGCGCGCCGTCGAGGTGAGCGGGGTCCTGAAGTGGGTTGACTGGGATCAGTCGATCTTCGATCGGGGATGAACGCCTCCGGTCTCGACTGGATCGACGGAACCGTCATCGGCCTCTACATCTGCCTCGTGCTCGGCATCGGCTGGTACCACGGTCGGCGGCAGAAGAGCACGGACGAGTACTTCGTCGGCAACCGGGCGATGAGCCCGAGCCTCATCGGGATCTCCATGTTCGCCACCCTTCTGAGCACGATCACCTACCTCGCGCTTCCGGGCGAGTACGTCGCAAAGGGGCCGGTCTACGGGTTCGAGCTGCTCGGAATCGTGGCCGCGTACTTCGTGGTGGGCTACTGGATCATCCCGGTTTACATGAGACGGCGCGTGACCAGCGCCTACGAGCTGATCGAGGATAAGCTCGGCCTCGGATTCCGACTGTGCGCCGCGACGATCTTCCTGGTGATTCGGCTGGCGTGGATGTCGCTGCTGATCTATATGGCGTCGAAGGCGATTCTGGCGATGCTCGGCCTGGAGACCACGTGGCTTCCCGCCGTCGTCTTCACCAGCGGCGGCGTGGCGATCCTCTACGCCTCGATCGGAGGGATGCGCGCCGTGGTGATCACGGATCTGCTGCAGTCGCTGCTGCTGTTCGGCGGGGCGGCCCTGGTCGTGGCGACGATCACGCTCGACTTCGGCGGGTTCGGCTGGTTTCCGACGTCGTGGCAGGAACACTGGGACACGCAACCGCTGTTCAGTCTGGATCCCAACGTGCGGGTAACGGCGTTCGGGACGATCCTGGGGGCCCTGCTGTGGTGGATGTGTACCAGCGCCGGCGATCAGACGGCCGTTCAGCGATTCATGGCCACCGGAAGCGAGAAGGCCGCACGCCGCTCGTTCCTCGTCAATTCGATTGCCGGGGGTGCGGTGGCCGTGATGCTCGCGCTGGTCGGATTCTCGCTGATGGGCTACTTCCAGGCCCATCCGGAGCAGCTTCCGGCGGGCGAGACGTTCTCTTCGGCCGCCGACGATCTGTTTCCCCATTACATCGCATCCCAACTTCCGAGCGGGATTTCGGGTTTACTCCTGGTGGCGCTGTTCGCCGCGGCGATGTCGAGCGTCGACTCGGGAGTCAACTCGATCAGCGCCGTGGTCCTCACCGACTTCGTCGGCCGCCTCCGAAAGCGCCCGATCTCGCCCCGGAGGCAGATGCTCGTCACGAGGCTGCTGGCGATCGGGATCGGGCTGATCGTCGTGCTGACGAGCTCCTTTTTGATTCCGCACGTTCCCGGCAACTTCGTGGCGCTGGCCAATCGAATCACAAATCTTCTGATCAGCCCCCTTTTCCTGATCTTCTTCATGGCGCTCTTCGTCCCCTTTTCGACCCGGGCCGGAACCCTTGCGGCCGTCGTCGCGTCGATGCTTACGGCGGTTACGGTGGCGTACTGGGAGCCGCTCATCGGCTGGTTGGGCGTCGAGCCGGAGTTCTTCAAAGCGATCAGCTTCCAGTGGATTCAGCCGTGCGCGCTGACCGCCGGCATCGCGGTTGGCTGTTCGGTCATTCTGCTCCAACGCGCGGCGAGCAGAAAGGCCGCCGTTTAAGAATAACCGACGCACGTTTCGAAGATGACGTTCGCGTCCAAGTAGATTCTCATTCTGTCGGGGTCCAATCAGGATCCTCGAACCCCGGCGCCCCCTCATGAATCCAGTGGATCAGGTGTGAACAGAAATGTCGTGGAGATCACGGATCAGAACTTTGCGGAGACCATCGAGGGGTCCACAGGCTTTGACCCAGATTCCCCCAGTGGTTTCTGAATGCGGACCGTGGAGCTTGTTGACGATGACTCTTCAGGGGCCTAAGAATGTGATCCGGCCACAGTCATCGCACTTCCAGAACAGCCAGCCTCGTCGTCTGATCTCATAAAGAGATGGCCGAGGCGATGAGGGACTTCTGGATGTTTCTGATCATCGCGCACACATATCAAAGAGATGACGGACTTGGACCTGCGACCTAGCTCATGGGCGAGCGGCCTTCGACGTCAACGATGAAGAGGACCGTTGGCCTCCTCGCGCTTTCGGTGGGCAGCGCACTACTCCTGCTCGTCGTGGTGGAGGCAGGGCTCCGCATCCTCGACTGGTACCCTCCCCCGATGCAGCCCGTCCAGTCGCGACGTCCGGATCTGTATCAGTCGGACGCCGCTGTCGGCTATCGACTCTGGCCTCGGCTCGACACCACGTACCGGTACCCGCCGGACCGGTCCGATCCGATCCCACTCGTCGCCAACGGTAGCGGCTTCCGGAACGCGCGCGAGTTCGACGGAGTCGACGAACGCCCGAGGATCCTTTTCCTGGGGGATTCCTTCGTCTTCGGAGATGGCGTGCACGCCGAGGAGCGCCTGACCGAAGTCATCGAATCGATGGAACCGGGCTGGCGCGTCGACAACATGGGCATGACGGGATACGGACTCGACCTGATGGTGCGAGCGCTCGAGCGCTTCGTGGAGGAGGCACGACCGGATGTAGTAGTCCTGTGCTTCTACACGGACGACTTTCGCCGACTGCTCCCCTACTACGCCGGCGTGGGCTTCGAGTATCCGAAATTCGAGCTGAACGACGGAGTGCTCGTCTCCGTCCCGCACGAATACCCCGACTTCTTGGAGCGCACACGCCCCGTCCAGGCGTGGCTTAGAAGATACTGGTCCAAACGGAGAAACCGGTACAAGCTCAACGAAGCTCTCCTCGATCGTTTCTTGGCCAACTCGGCTGAGCACGGTTTCGTGCCGGTGACGGTCTTCTTGCCGGGGCGCGACGATAACGAGGAAGACCAAGAGCGCCGCAGCTTCCTGAGGGGATGGGCCGAGGGCCACGAGGTCGCGCACCTCGACCTCACCGACCCGATCCACTCCACCGGCGTCGACAATACGTACATCGAGCGGCACTATCATTGGAACCCGACCGGCCATCGGATCGCGGGCGAGCGCATCCGTGAGCTTCTCTCGGCGGAGGTCTTCAGCGAGGGTTGAGCACCTCCCGTTCCTCGTCGCCGATCGTCACAGCCGCTTCCGGTGGTCACCCGACTACCAGGATTTCCTCAGCCTCGGTGTACGTATCGGTTTGGTCATCCATGGCGCGGAGAGCCGATAGACCGGCGCTGCGATCCAGCCATCGCCCAACCTCAGCATCACCCATAGCTTGAGCGCATGTCCGATTGGCGCCGCCCTGAACGGTAAGTGAGTCTGATGGGCATCTCTGAACCCGTGAAATACGGAATCGCCTTGGGCGTCCTTGTGCTCATCATTGGTGGGATCGTTGCGATCTCGGGACCGGGTCGTGCGGACGTGACTGTACGGAACCGCTCCAGCCAGCCGATAACTCTGATTCAGATCACCACCTTCAGTGGTGGGGACGCGATCGTGAGGGAGCCTCTCGCCGCGGGGCAGGAAAGGCTTGTTCCAATCATCGCCGGCGAGGAAGGATATGATCTGCGGATTCGCTTCTCCGATGGACGCTTCCTAGATGTAGAGGAACGCTACGTTCAGAGGGGCGATGACTGGATTGAGGTAGTCACCGATTCAGCGATCACCCGGACGTTACCGTAAGCGGCCTGCGGAGCGATTCACCATGCCTCGGGGAGTTCTGCTTGCGCCTGCTGGACCGCTCTCGGATGTTGACCAGGTCTGCTCCCGGAGTGTATGGGTGTCCGATCCAGTTATCCGCCCGTGCGTAGCTCGAAGCGGCTCTCCACTACCAGAGCCATTCCAGTGGCGGCTTCAATCTCCGGTGGCGCTGAGTTCGGCCGCCGATCTCGAGAGCTGCCTCGCACGCCGCCCCACCCACCCCGCCTCCACGTTCGCCTGAACCATCGCCATCGCGGGCACCAGCAGCATCAGAATCGCCGTCGCAAACAAGATCCCGAAAGCGAGCGACGCCGCCATCGGGATCAGGAATTGCGCCTGCAGACTCCGCTCGAAGACGAGCGGCGCTACGCCCAGGAACGTCGTGAGCGAGGTCAGCATGATGGGGCGGAAACGCGCCTTCGCACCCGAGATGATCGCGTCGCGTGCGTTCATCCCGCTCCGGCGTTCCTCGTTGATGAAATCGATCATGACGAGTGAGTCGTTCACGACCACGCCAGACAGCCCGAGGATCCCGAAGATCGAGAGCAGCCCCAGAGAGAGGCCCATGGCGAGGTGGGCCCATAGCGCCCCTACGATCCCGAAGGGGATCGCCGCCATGATGATGAGAGGTTGGACGTACGAGCCGAAGGGGATCGCCAGCAGCGCGTAGATCACCAAGAGGGCTAGGACGAATCCCCGCCCGATGGAGCTGAACGACTCCTGTTGTTCCTGTTGTGCGCCGCCGAAGTGGACGCGGAGCCGGGCGTCTTCGGCGGCGATGGGCGGGAGGATGACCTCTTCCAGTTCGCGCGAGGCCACCTGGCCGGTCACGATAGCCGGGTCGACGTCGCCGGTGATGATGAGAATGCGCTGACCTTCCTTTCGGCGGATGGTGGTGGACGAGTTACCGAAAGAGACTCGTGCGATCCGATCCAGCATGACCTGGCCGCCGCTCGGCGTGCGGACCATGTAGTCCCCAACGTCCGCGATGGCGTCGCGCTCGTTCTCAGGTAGGCGCACGTAGACTCTTACGTCCTCGCGCCCCCGCTGCACCCGCAGCGCCTCGTCTCCGAAGAACGCGGCGCGGACCTGTCGGGCGACCTCGTCCAGCGTGAGGCCCAGTGTGCGGGCTTCAGGCTTCAAACGAAGCTGAATCTCTCTGAGTCCCTGATCCTGGTCTGTCTTTACGTCGAAAACACCGGCCAGGGATTCCAGTTCGTTCACCACGCGACGCCCGACCGCTTCCAACCGCACGGGGTCGGGGTGCGACAACTCCACCTGAACCGGCGCTCCGATGTTGACGATATCTGCGGAAAACGTGAGCGAGCGGGCCTCCGGAAGGCTCCCGATTTCCTCTCTCCAGATCTGCTCGAAGCGTGCGGCCGGAAGGGTCCTCTCCTCCGCGCTGAGGAGCCTCACGTCCACGTACGCCCGGTTCCCGATAGCGCCGCCCGGCGTGGCCTCCGCGATCGGCCCACCGGTGGACGGTGATTGGCCCACCACGCTGTAGATGCCCCGAACGAGCGGCGGCGAGCCCGCCGGCCGCTCGGACTCCAGTCGCTCAACGGTGCGCTCGGCGGCCAGCCGAAACCGTTCAGCCACCTGACGCGTGCGCTCGACCGAAGTGCCCTCCGGCATCTCGAGGTCGGCGATCACGTTATCGCCCTCCACCGCCGGAAAGAACTGGACGCGAATCAGCCCCGCGGGTATGAGCGCAACGGATAGAATGATCATCGCCACCGCCCCCGCAATTATGATACCGGGCTCCCTGGTCGTGAAACGGAGTCCCCGCTCCAATGGCCCCTGGATAAAGGCCTGTAGCCGTGCGTCGACGGATTTGTGTATCCGCATGACCAGGCGGGATATGCCGGCCTTCCCCTGGGTGTGTGGCTCGGGCAGGTGCGAGAGGTGGTGGGGGAGGATCAGGAGCGACTCGATGAGCGACAGGGTCAGTACCGAAATCACGATGATCGGGATTGTCCCCAGGAACTTCCCGATCGTGCCGGGCGCGAAGAGCAGGGGCGAGAACGCGGTGATCGTCGTTAGCACGGCGAAGATGACCGGACCCGTGATTCGCTTGGCGCCGCGCACCGCGGCGAGCAGACCTGGCACTCCGCGCTCCCGCTCCGAGTAGATGTTCTCCCCGACCACGATCGCATCGTCCACTACGATCCCGACCGCGAGGATGAAGCCGAACAGTGACATCACGTTGATCGAGACGCCGAGCACCATCATCACCGCCAGCGTGCCGATGAACGACATCGCGATCCCGGCCGCTACCCAGAGCGCGAGACCCAGTTCGAGGAAGAGCGTAAGCGCGACGAGGACCAGCAATAGGCCGAGCGCGGCGTTCTTCAGCATCAACTGCAAACGGTCCGCGAGGATGTCCGCGTCGTTGTTCCACACCTCGAGGAAAACCCCCTCGGGTAGCCCCGGAATGATGTCCTCCGCAAGCGCGACCTCGATCGCGTCCACGATGTCCAGCACGCGTTCGTCGGACGTGCGGTAAACCTCCACGAGCGCAGCGGGCCGACCGTTGTAGCGGGTGATCAGGTCTGCATCCTCGAAGCCGTCAATCACCGTAGCGATGTCCGCGAGGCGCACGACCGTCCCGTCCGGACGGCTGATGACTACGATCGACTCGAAATCTTGCTGATCGTAGTTCTGCCCGAGCGTGCGGATGCGCACCTGCTCGTCGCGCGTCTCGATACTCCCGGCCGACAAGTCGAGGCTGCCCCGGCGAACCACCCGTGAGATGTCGCCTAGCGTGAGACCCAGGGCACGGAGGGTGTTCTGATCGATTTCGATCGAAATCTCGTACGGGCGGATGCCGGTCGTCTCCACGTACGAGACCTGGTCGAGTTCGGAGAGCGCGTCCTCGGTTCGGTACGCGATCTCCTTGAGCGTCCGTTCGGCAACGTCACCGAAGATCACGAGCTTGATTACGCTCTGGCGACTGGTGAGCTCGCGGATCTCCGGGCGTTCCGCGTCGACCGGGAAGGTCGTGATCCGGTCGACTTCGGCCTTGACGTCGTCGAGCACCGCGCTCACGTTCGCGCCCAGTTCGAGCTGCAGCGAAACCGTGCCAAGGCCCTCCGCGGCGGTGGAGGTGATCTCGTCGATTCCCTCGACCGACTGTACCTGCTCCTCGATCTTGAGCAGGATGGATTCCTCGACCTCGTCCGGCGTCGCGCCAGGGTAGGGGACCGAGACCAGGATGATGTCGAGGCTGAACTCCGGAAAGACCTCCTGGACGAGAGCCTCCAGCGACACGAATCCGGCCATGATCACGAAGATCATGAGCAGGTTCGCGGCGACCTTGTGCTTCGCCATGTACGCGACCGGGCCGTGGTAATCGTCGACCGTTTCCCGCAGCTCGCGCCCCTTCTCCGCGCGGATGTCTTCGGGTGTGCGGGTCATGCCGCTACTGCCTCCCTCCGTCGCTCAGGCGGACTTCCATGCCGTTCGTGGCGACGGAAATACCGGCCACGATCACCTGCTGTCCGTCGGTGAAGTCGCCGATGACGTAGAGCAGTTCGTCGGTCTCCTGGAGCACGTCGACGGCGACGATCCGCACGCGCCCGTCTACGGCGATCGCCCAGACCTCGTCGCCCAGGCGCAGTGCGCGGCGAGGCAGGATGAAGTACTCCGCCAACTCGAGCCCATCGATCGCGACCTGAGCGAACTGCCCGACCAGGAGAGGCGGCGCCACGCCAGTCTCCAAGTCCCCCTCGACCGCCTGGCCCTGGCTGAACGGATCGGGGACGCGGACCACCACGTCGATGGTGCGGCTCTGCTCGTCGAGCGCGGTTTCGGCCCGGTCGACATATCCCTCCCAAAGGAATCGCCGAGCGCCGTACTCGATGGTCACCGTTGCCGGAATCGAGCGGTCGTCGTCACCGGCCTGGAGCGACCAGAGGTTCGGAATCAGGGCGGCGTCGTCGTCGGACACCGGGACCACGACCTCGACCGCGTCCGAGGCGTAGATCTGCCCGAGGCTTTGCCCCGGGGCGACGACGCGACCCACGTCGGCGACCTCGATCCGGACCCGCCCGTCGAAGGGAGACGTGACTGCCGTGCGGGACAACACCAACTCGGCATCGTGCAGCTGGGCCTCGGCCCGCGCGAGTGCGGCCCGGGCAGCCTGGAGTTGGGGCTCGCGGAGCACCAGGGGACTCGGGGGCGCCGCACCGTTCCCTCTGCGACTCTCCCGGGCGCGGAACTGCTCGTACTCGGTCCGCGCGATATCGGCCTCTTCTTCGGCCTGGAGCAGCGCGACCCGCTGCGTGGCTACGTCGGCCTCGGCCTGCTGGACCCGATTCTCGTAGTCGGCGGGATCGATGCGGACGAGGACTTCGCCCGCGGACACGTGACCGCCGCTCTGCAGGTTGGGGCTGACCGCGACGATCTTGCCCCCCACCTCGGGCGCTATGTCGATCTCCCAATGCGGACGCACGGTTCCGCTTCCGAAAACCAGAATCGGACCGGAGCCTGCCACCACGGTCTCGACGGACACGATGGGCGACTCCGGCTCGGGGGGGCGGCGGGGCGGCTCGGGCCGCAACATGATCATCACCCCGCGCGACGACGATCGCTCCGATCATGATCCCCGCGATGGTGAGAAGACGTCTGCGATTCGTCATGGAGTGGCCTCGATTGTAGTCCATCCGCCGCCCAGGGCGCGATGGACGGCGAGTCGGGCCAACGCGAGTTCCGTGCCCGCCGCCGAGAGAGTGGATTGAACACCGAGTAGCGTTCGGAGCGCGTCGAGGTAGTCCGTGTATCCGGCCACGCCCGAAGCATACCGTCGGGCCTGCAAGTCCGCGGAGATCTGGGCTTCCCCGCGCTGGGAAGTCAGGAAAGTGTAGCGCTCACGCTCCTCCTCGTAACGCACGAGGGACGTCTCCACCTCGTAGACGGCGATCAGAACCGCGCGGCCGAAGGCAGCGGCGAACTGGATGTATTGGGCCTCGGCGGCCTTCACGTTGTTGCGTAGCCGTCCGCCTTGGAAGATCGGAGCCGTCAGCCCGGCGATCAGGTTGGTAAACCACTGACCGGCGTTGAACAGCCCTCCTACGTCACTACTCTGT
Organism: Longimicrobiales bacterium; assembly: GCA_965218295.1. Taxonomy (GTDB): domain Bacteria; phylum Gemmatimonadota; class Gemmatimonadetes; order Longimicrobiales; family Gaopeijiaceae; genus CBDCKN01. Next base: position 90,313 of record CBDCKN010000001.1, read on the forward strand.
TGCCCGACCGACCCGGACAGGGAAAGCGTGGGAAGGAGCTGGGCCTTGCGCGCTCCCACGCGGAAGCGGGCCGCCTCCAGATGCTCTGCCGCGGCACGCAAGTCGGGGCGCTGCAGAAGCAAGTCGGCCGGGATCCCCGTGTCGATCGGATCGAGCGACGGAGTCGGATCGGGGTCCGCACCCAGGAGGCCGTCGATGCGGCCGGCGAACTTCCCGAGGAGCACCGCCATGCGGCCCTGGGCGTCGGCGAGTTGCGTCTCGATCTGTGGGAGGCTGGCCTGCACGGTTCGCAGGTCGAGGCGCACCTGGTACAGCTCCAGCGAGGAAACCAGTCCTCGGTCGTAGCGTGTCTCGGTCAGCGCCTCTCGCTCCTCCAGGACGTCGACCGTCTCGCCTGTCAGCCCCACGCGCTCCCGCAAATCGACGATCTGGAAGTACGTGGAGATGGTCTCCGAGAGGACTCCGAGCCGAGCGGCGTGCAGATCCGCCCGAGACGCCATGAGCTCAGCCGCGGCAGCACGCCCGTCGTTCCGGGCGCGGCCCCAGAAATCCAACTCCCAGGAGAATCCCAGCGACGCCGAGTACGTGGTGAAGTCGAAGCGGTCGAAGCTCGGACCCGCCTGGGCGGAGTCCCCCCTTAGTCCACCCAAGGCTCCACCGATCCCCGTGTTCGCGGGCTGGCTCGTGCTGCTCACGTCCCCGCCTAACTGGACCTGCGGGAAGAGATCCGCCCACGCAATGCCCGACTGGGCCCGGGCCTGTTCGACCCGCGCAACGGCCTCCACCAGATCGAGGTTGGAGACGAGCGCAGAGTCGATCAGCGCGTCGAGCGTGGGGTTCTCGAAGTCGCGCCACCACTCGAGCGGTGCGTACACGCCTGTGGCCTCCGACTCCAAGAAGGTTTCGGGAAGAGCCGCCACCGGCTGGGGAAGCTCGGGGTCCGGGGCGAAAGAGCAGCCCACCGAGGCCAGGAGGGCCAGGGCAGCGGCTCGTCGAGGCCGGATCTTCGCTCGAATGCGTTCCACCGTCTTCATTCGCGAGATGGTAAGACCCGTAGGAGCCCCCGGGAACACGACGGGTGGATCGGCCGTCGTGCGAGGGGCTGGCGTGACACCTAATTATAGTGATACTATATAATTGTATCGGAGCGTGCAAGCTGGTCTCAGTACCACTTCGGTTGACCCATGTACCACTCATGAAACGAGAGCCCTCGCTCGATGTCCGCGACCGCATCCTCGATGCGGGGGTGCGCCTCGTCGAGACGCGTCCCGAAGAGTTTACCATGGCGCGGGTGGCCGACGGCGCCGGCGTATCGCGCGCAACGGTCTATCGCCAATTCGGAAGCGCCGAGGGGCTTCGGTCCGCGCTGTGTAAGGCGCGAGGGGCCTCCGCTTCCCTCGATCGGTATGGCACTCGTGCGAGGGTCCTGGACGCCGCCCTGGCCGAGTTCACGCGGGCGGGCGTCCACGGCGCCACGATGCAAGGCATCGCCGAACGGGCCGGAGTAAGTCCGATGACGGTCTACAACCACTTCGATGACAAAGAGGGACTCGTCTTCGCGCTCATCTCCGAGAGGGGACCCAGTAGTCTGCCGCTCCAGCGCCTCGCCGACTTGGGGACATTCGAGGACACGGTCGCCGCTTTCGTGGCGGGTGTGCTTCAGATCGTACAGGACCAGCGTGACCTATTCGGCCTTGTGATCGCGCCTGATCCCATCACTAGACGGGCGTTCCGACGGATGCGCGCCGATCACGCCGAGATACCCTTGGTGCCCATGCTCGAGGCGGCCGGACTTCTGCCGGAAATCGACGGTCGCATGGCGGCCGCGAGTTTGATGGGGATGATCATGTCCAACGCCGTGATTTACCCGCTGCTCTTCGGCGAAGAGGTCGAGGACCCGGCCGCCCTTGCGGAGCAGATCACCAGACTGTTCGTGAAGGCCGTCTCCTAGCCGGACCCTTGCGAGAGGGTGGTTGTTCCTCCCCCGGGCTCCAACCTATCTTGCCCTTTCGCCCCTGCAGGGGCCTCCGGATCTCCTATCCGTGTGGGAGGAGAGCATGAGCAACGTCACGCTCAAGGTAAACGGCGAAACGCGTACGATCGACGTCGATCCCTCGACACCGCTGCTCTATGTCCTCCGAAACGATCTCGGGCTCAGGGGTCCACGATTCGGCTGTGGGCTCGGGCAGTGCGGGGCGTGCACGGTGCTCGTGGACGGCGTGGCAATCCGCTCGTGTGTCACGCCCACCTCCGGCGTCCAAGGTGAGATCACCACGCTCGAAGGACTGTCGACGGACGGTGAGCTCCACCCCGTGCAACAGGCCTGGATCGACGAGCAGGTACCCCAGTGCGGCTACTGCCAGAACGGGCAGATCATGACGGCTAAGGCGCTGCTCGATCAGAATCCGAACCCGACCGATGCGGAACTCCGGCAGGGAATGAACGGGGTCATCTGCCGCTGCATGACGTACTACCGGATCCAGGCGGCCGTCAGGCGTGCCGCGGAGGCGATGGCGGGCGATCGGTCGGAATCGGGCGATGCAGCGAGGGAGGTGAACCTGTGATGCGCTCCACAGAGATTCCGAAGGCAATCGAAGACGCCCTGGAAGCGTGCCATGGGACTACCTCTCGACGCGACTTTCTCAAGAGTTCGGGGGTCTTCGTCCTGAGCTTCAGCGGCGCGAGGGTGGCGAACACCGGTAGGTCCGGCTCAGGAGCCGGGTCGCAGGCGCCGGTGACCCAGCCCGCCGCTCCGTATCCCGACCCCGACTTCCGCCTCCTCGACTCATGGCTGGCCGTCCATGAAGACGACACGGCGACCTTCTACGTCGGGAAGACCGACGGGGGCCAGGGCACCGGAACCGCCTTCCGCCAGATGATGTGCGACGAGTTGGACATCGCCTTCGAGAAGGCCACGCTAGTCATGGGCCGAACCGACATGACGGTCGATCTACTGTATATCCTGTCCCTATGTCATCATAAGTATATGACCTATAGTTATTTATATATGTCGTCGCTGTTGGTCCGGCTCGTTTCCATCGTATATAAACCCGTATAATTGGTGTGCGATTACACGGGAGCATACGGGACGTTCGCGGAACCCGTGACCGGTGCTACCTTGGGCGTCGCGGGCGTCGCGCGGGGCTGAGAAAGACCCGGCAGGTGACGACGTGGCGATCCCGAAAATTGGGAATCTCGTCGCCACGGTGCGGGCGTTCGAGGATGTGCTGGCGACACACGATGAGGCAAAAGCGTTCAGTCGTGAGTCCGGTAGGTCGAGCTAAGGAGCGGTCGGCGACACGGCGAAGGAGCGAAGCTTGCCGGAGGCCGGTTGTCGATGGCCCCTGTCCTCTCTCATGGCGAACTGTCAGATGATTCGTCTCAACTCACGCTGCGCTGCCACGGCTGGCCGCGATCTGTTCTCGGATCCACGCATCCACCTCCGACTCGATCCAGCCGATGGCGCGGGCGCCCAGCCGGACGGGTTTGGGAAAGCTCCCGTGAACGATTCAGGCGCGCATCGAGCGCGATCCTGCCTTCCGCGAGGAATTGCTCAAAGAGGGGGTGGAATGCCTGCTCGCCGGCGACGCGGACACCGGCAAGGCGGTACTGAGGGGACTACATCAATCCCACCGTCGGCCTTCAGGAGCTTGGTGCGTTGACCGCGAGTCTCCGAAGAGCCTGATGCGTATGTTCGGCCCCAACGGCAACCCCCAGGCCCGGAACCCGTTTGAGGTCATCGGTTACCTCTAGGAATGCGAAGGACTTCACCTGAGGATCCGCGGCGTTCGATGGGCACCGAGTTCGTGAGCGATATCCGGCCCCGCGGCCCAGATCCGCGACCAAGCTCACCCTCACGGCGGCACGATTAGGCAGCACACTTATCCATGTAACCGGGACTGGTAGAGTATCGCAATCCCAAGATAACGAAATAACCGGACTACGTCTTTACAATCGATCAATCGAGTGGATAGAGATGCAGAAATGCAAGCGGTATGATTGGGTGAGATTTCCGCCCGAAGTGATACGTAAGGCAGATTCCAGGCTGCATGACATTGTCCACAAGGAATCGCCCGATGCTGAGTTTGAATATCATCTGGCAGTAGGCCTCCACGGTGAGACTTGGAATCACGATAGCCTGGAAGAATTTTTTGCTGATTATCGGAAAGCAACTGACGATTATAGCTTCCGGTCAAGAGCGTACATACACGAAGGAGGGGGGTGTGGTTTTATTCTCGATGTCTTGCATCAAGTAATATTAGGAAAAGCAGTGTACACGATTGTGACAGTTTCAGCGCGTACCAGAGAAGATATCAACAATGTATTTGATGTATTTGAGGAGCGTATTGAGTCGTCGCGTATTCCTAGGCAAGAACCGTCTATTGAAAAGCCCACGATTTTCATTGGTCATGGACACAGCCAGTCCTGGAGAGATTTGAAAGATCACCTCTCTGACCAACACGGATATGAAATTGAAGCATACGAGACTGGTGCTCGTGCTGGCCATGCCATACGTGACATACTAGAAGATATGGTGGGAAAGAGTAATCTCGCTTTTCTAGTTCTAACCGGGGACGATCATGCCGAGGATAAGACCTCCAGGGCTCGGCAAAATGTGGTCCACGAAACTGGATTGTTTCAAGGCCGACTGGGGTTTGCGCGCGCGGTCGTCTTGGTCGAAGAAGGTGTTGAGGGATTCTCAAACCTTGACGGAATACAACAAATTCAATTTTCGAAGGCCAACATACGGGAAGCATTCGGCGATGTTCTGGCGACTATCAAGAGAGAGTTTCCTGATCGCTGAGCTCAGCAAGCCCACTAAGACTGAACTAGGACTGACCGTAATGAATAGAGGTGGGTTTCCGTCTTGTTGAGTCCGATTATTGGATTCGGCCCTGGGAAGGGTCGCCTGTTCACGCAAAGCGTGTCGAAGCAATATCTCAGCGAGCGAAGTCTTGCGGAGATCCCACATCTCGAAGAGAAAACACATCGCCTTTCCGGGTGGCTGGCCCGACTCCAGGGAACTAGTGCAACTGAGGCTAGTCTGGAGGCCGCGTTCATTTCGCAGGTATTTGAGGGGATTCTTGAGTATCGTACGTTTCCGGTCGCGGGAGACTCTCACGCCTCCCTCTATCTCAAGCCACCGAGTAAGGTCACCGGTATCGGCCGAACCCCTGACGGGATTATCGGAGCCTTCGCTGAGGAGCATTTCGAGACCCAGGCGATTCTTGAACTAAAGACGCCAGGTACAGATCTCGATCGTCCGCAAGCTCGTGCAAGCGGAGAGTCACCAGTAGGTCAGGCTCTCGAGTATGGACGCCAGATCCTCGGTACCCGTTGGGTGCTGGTGTCGGACATGAAAGTGATCCGGCTCTACTCAGTTGAGTCAGAGGCCGAATACGAAGAGATCGACCTTTGTCGTTGCATAGGTCCAGACGAAGAGGCGACGGATGAATATTTAAGGCTCTATTATCTACTTGCTTTTCCGAACCTGATCGAGGGAGACATGCTGTCGCCGGTCTCTCTAATCTACGAAAAATCGTCGGCCCGACAGCTTGAGATTCGAGATGGGTTCTACGAAGTCTACTACGAAATCCGTTCAGACCTCTTTGCCGCGATCAACAAAGCCTGCCAAGACCAACTAAGCCCGCCACCAGACAAGGTGGCAGTTCTCGAAGCCATGCAGAGGCTTCTTGACCGCCTCTTGTTTATTTACTACTGCGAGGATCATCCGGAACAGCTCATCCCAGACCGCACACTCGAGAGGGTGGTCGAGGCTGCCCAAGTACTTCCGGGAAGTAGTGGCACTATAGTATACCGGGTTCTGAGGGATCTTTTTAGAGAGGTCGATGATGGGAGCCGCAGTGAGAGCGGCCTGAATATACTTGGTTACAACGGCGAGCTATTCAAAGAAGACGTGATCATCGACCAAATCGACCTTCCTGACCGGCTTGCGAGAAAGATTTATAAGGCGCGTGTTCCTTCAGGTGGGGAACGTCACATCAAAGGGGTGTGGGGCCTCCACGTATTCGATTTCTGGACCGAGTTGAATGAGCATCTACTCGGGCACGTGTTCGAGGAGTCTCTTTCTGACCTTAAGGAAATGGAAGTTGGAGAGCAGGTTTCCGTCGCTCATAAGCTGAACGAACGAAAGCTTGGTGGAATTTTCTACACTTCTAGTATGCTGTCTGATTTCATGGCAGCAAGTGCGCTGCGCTCCCTTCTTGGCGACCTGGCCCCCATAACTCCTGAATCAAAAAACATCGAGGTGGCGATTGATCAGCGTATTGAAGTGCTTAGTGGACTTCGGGTCCTAGATCCAGCGTGCGGGTCTGGAGCGTTTCTAGTCTCCACTTATAGGGAGATGCTCTCCGAGCTTCGGCATAGCCAAGCAGCAAGACGAGCACTCGGAAAGAAGAGTCACGATGGCCCTCTGGATATCTTCGAACAGGCAGAAATGATCAATCAGGCTTCCGTTCTACGAGAGTGCCTATTCGGAGTTGACTTACTACCCCAGGCAGTAGAGATTGCCAAGCTTGCGCTTTGGCTGCAATCGGCCCAAAAAGGTGAGAGAGTTGCAGATCTCTCGTCTAATATTGTTTCCGGGGATGCCCTCGCCGTTTCAAGATTTTTTGAGCAATTACCACCTGGAGAATCATCATTCGACCTAGTTATTGGTAATCCGCCTTGGGGTGCTGAAGTCAACGCCGTTGCACTAACAGAGGCTGCTGCCTCCTTGCCCTCTCTGCCAACTTACGTGAGACACGGAGCAGCTAAGGAATTAGAGTAGGGCGAAGGCAGAGAAACCGAGGATGCTGAGACACCGAGAGAGAATGAAAGAGAATGGAATAGCCCCACCAACCTGGGACGGTAAGCGAAGCGCGGCAGCTCCTGCGGACTCGGAGGTGGTAGATAGGCCGCTGCGGCCGGCGGTTCGCTCCGTCGTACAAGCTGCGGATCGTCGAAGAAGCGGACCGGTGCACGGAGCCCGGAGAGGTTGGCCGACTCCTACGGCGGGAGGGCTGTACAGAGATGGTAATGACCTGACAGTTGGCCCTCGCCGGAGCTGTGTCTAGGCTGCCTTCGTCTTAGCCTCCTCCTTCCTGGCCTTTGCGGCCTTCCTGGCGTCGGTGAGACCGGCCTTGAAGACCTGATAGGGCGTGCGGCCCTCCATGGCTCGACCGCGGTGCGGCCGCTTCCGGTTGTAGGTCTCCAGATACGCCTCGAGGTCCTGCTGCATCTCCTCGACGGTCTCGTACCAGGTGGTGCGGCCCTTCACCCTCAAGTGCTCGTCGAGGAGCGTGCGGTGGAAGCGCTCGATGAAGCCGTTGGACTGGGGCCTGCCCACCTTCGTCGTGCGGTGCTCGATGTCCTCGAGCTGAAGGAACAGCTCATATGGGTGACGGTCCGGACGGCCGCAGAACTCGCGGCCGTTGTCGCTGAGCACGGTCTTCACCCGGACCCGGTGCTCATCGAAGAACGGCAACACGTCGTTATTCATCACCTGCACCGCCGTGAGCGGGAGCTTGCTCGTGTAGAGCCGGCCCCAGGCGTAGCGGCTGAAGCAATCGAGCACGGTCTGCAGGTACACCTTGCCGACCCCCTTCAGCGTTCCGACGAAGAACGTGTCCACGGCGACGAGGTCGCCCGGGTAATGGACTTCGATGTGGCGCTCCCGGAACTCGGGACTGAAGCGCTCCAGCAGCTCGATCTGCTCGTCGGTCAGCTTCAGCTTCCGTTCCCTGGCCGTCTCTTCGAGCCTGAGCAGCCGTTCGTGCTTCGTGGTGAGGCCATGCCGGCTCCACACGCCCCGTACGCCTCCTGAGCTCACCTGGATCCCTCCGAGCAGCAACTCGTCCGCGACCCGCTGAGCTCCGTGCGTCGGAGCCTCCAAGGCGTGGGCCAAGACCGCCTGCTCAATCTCTTCACTCACCCGGTTCGGGTGCGGTCCCTTCGGCCCCGGAAGCTGGTCGATCAGCCCCTCGGCCCCGTAAAGCTGGAAGTTCCT
>CBDCKN010000002.1:0-12500 GCA_965218295.1 Longimicrobiales bacterium
TCGTCAGCGATCCGCAGGTAGAGCGTTCTGTCCAGCGTATTGTGCTTCGTGAGAAATGGCCGCGCTGCCGCGCCACCGTAGAGCGGCTGCAGAGCCGGGGTCTCGACCTCGAGGAAGTCCGCCTCGTCCAGGAACGCCCGGAGCTCGGTGATGATATTCGCTCGGGTGCGGAACACGTCTCTCACGTCCGGGTTGACCGCCAGGTCGGCATACCGCTGTCTGTAGCGGGTCTCTGTGTCGGCGAACCCCGCTGAAGGTCGTACGCTCGCCGGTCTCAGCATCGACCTCCGTCTTACCCAGGGGGAGCGGCGTCAACGACTTCGCGAGGACCGTCCACTTCTGCACCTGGACCGTCGTCTCACCCGTCTGCGTCCGAAACAGGACGCCCTCTACCCCGATCCAGTCGCCCAGGTCGAGCAGGTCCAGCGCCTCGAAGCTCTCGTCTCCCAGGACGTTCTTGCGAAAGTAGACCTGGATCTGGCCCGAGCGATCCTCGACGTGTCCGAACGCGCTCTTCCCATGGCTCCGGTAGCTCATCATGCGGCCGGCCACGGCGACCCTGGTGCCTTGCCCTTGCTCGTTCAGCGAGCCCACGACCTCCTCCTGCTCGAAGAGGCCCACGGCATCCCGGGCTAGATGGGATCGATCGTACATGTAGGCGTACGGCTCGAGGCCCTTCTCTCTCAGGGCGTCCAGCTTCTCCCGGCGATGCCGGCGCACCTGACTGAGGTCTTCGCTCACGGTGTCTCCCGCTCTACTTCCCAGCGCCCTGCGAAGCGAACTGCTTGAGGTAGGCCTCGATGAACGGATCGAGATTCCCATCCATCACCTTGTTCACGTCGCCGATCTTCAGGTCGGTGCGGTGGTCATTCACCATCGTGTACGGCTGAAAGACGTACGATCGGATCTGATTGCCCCACCCGATGTCGGTCTTGGTGGCTTCCACGGCCGCCTTCTCCTGCTCCTGCTCCTCCAAAGCGCGCTCGTAGAGGGCGGCCTTCAGCATCTTCATGGCCGTCGCACGGTTCTTGTGCTGAGACCGCTCCTGCTGACAGGCAACGGCGATCCCGGTGGGCATATGCGTGATCCGGATGGCCGAGTCCGTCTTGTTGACGTGCTGCCCACCCGCTCCCGAAGCCCTGAACGTGTCGATCCGTAGATCGGACTCGTCGATGTCGATCTCGATCTCGTCGTCAACCAGAGGATATACGAACACGCTGGCGAAGGACGTGTGTCGCCTGGACTGGGCATCGAAGGGGGAGATGCGCACGAGCCGGTGGATGCCCTTCTCGGCCTTCAGGTACCCGTAGGCATGGTCCCCCGTGACCTCTAGGGTGGCGCTCTTGATGCCTGCCTCTTCCCCGGGCTGCAGATCGAGGACCTTCACCTCGTATTCATGGCTCTCGGCCCACCGCGAGTACATCCGCGTGAGCATCTCGGCCCAATCCTGCGATTCGAGACCGCCTGCACCGGGGTGGACCGTCAGGAGGGCGCCACGGTGGTCATCCGAGCCCTGCAGCATGGTGCGTAGCTCGAGAGCCTCGATGGGTCCTTGGAGTCCCTTTACCTCGGAGATCAGCTCGGCTTCGAGGTCCTCGTCCTCGTCCTCCTCCTCCTCGAGAAGCTCCCCGAGCTCTGCCAGCTCGGCGGCCTTGGCATCGAGCTCGTGCCACGGCCCAACCCAGCTCTTCAGCCGGTTGGATTCGGCTATAACCTCGCGGGCCTTCTCCTGATTATCCCAAAAGCCGGAAGCCGCCATCTCCTTGTCGAGCTCGGCAATGCGAGCGTCCTTGGCGACGACGTCAAAGATACCCCCGGAGGTCGGAAATCCGGCCGCGGAGCCCTTCCAAGCGTTGCAGTGCTTCCCTGCTCATAATTGGGTGGTCCCGTCTGATATTGGGTTGGACGTACGAGAGGGGCCACCCGAAAGGGCGACCCCTCGACCGCGCAAAATATATTCGAGAGCCTCAGGGCCATTAACCGACGTGACCTTCGTGATTATCCCTCGACGTTGAACACGCTCTCACCGTCGGCGAGAAGCTCGTTGAGTGCGTCGTCGAAAAACCTGCCCTGCGCCAACACCTCTGGATCGACCTGCTCCCGGTAGTCCTTCCAAGACTTCTCGATCTCCTCACCGAACGCCTCAACCAGCGTTCCGGAAGCCAGGGCCTCCGTGTGCTTATCGGGGTTGTACGCGATCAGGTCGGAGACGAGGCTCCTGGCGAGGCTCCTGGCCTTGTCCTCCGGAGTCCGCTTTCCGAACTGGATGGCTCCCGGACTCGGTGCGACCTCTTCGGCCGGAGCCTCCTCCGCCGGAGCCTCGACATCGATCTCTCCGATATACTCCTCGGTGGTCTCGACCTCCAGGTCCGCGTCCGCAACGAGCCCTTCGTCCGTCTCCACAGGGGCGGAGTCGAAGGCCAACTCACGACCGCCGAACTCATCGGTCGTCTCCTGGGCGATGCCGCTGACTACCTTGGCGTCGGCGCCGAACGGGCTTCGCACCTCGGGTGGCACCTCCGTCTCCTCCGACTCGACGGGTGCCGCCGGCTCGGCGAAGGTCTCGGTGGGTTCAGCGAAGGTGGGCTCGGCGCCGGCCTGGTCGGGCTTGTCGACGTCGAAAATCTCGGGGCACGCACTGCATTGAGCTCTCACGCCGTCCGGGGGAATCTTGGCGGGGTCCACCGGAAACGATGTACTGCATGCCGGGCAGGAAACGGTGATGGTCATGACTCCTCAACTTCTTCCTTGAGCGGCCGCCGACGGTCTACAGCGTAGACGGATCCGGGCAGCGACTTCGTGTAGCTCTTCATCTCCGCAGCCAATTCGCTCACCTGAGCCGTGTGCGTGAAGGGCTGGATCTGGTTGGTTACGACCCCTATCGACAGCGTCATGAGGGGTACTCTACGGATACTACCGCGGCGGTCCTTTCTAAGGAAGTAACCGGCCCGTCGATCTTCCGGCGTGTACTGGTACGGGATCAGCTCATCGAAGAGATAAATGATCTCGTCACAGCAACGCTCCAGGTACTCCACGTTGACGATGCAGATGAAGTCGTCGCCGCCGATGTGCCCCACGAAGCCACCTGGCGCCAACCCCCGAACCACGTCGCGCAGGATGCGGGACAGCAGGAGAATGACGTGGTCGCCGTGGTTGTACCCGTAGCGATCGTTGAATTCCTTGAAGTTGTCCAGGTCGGCGTAGCAGACCGCGAATTCCTCTCCATTGACGAGGCGCTCGCCGATGTCCCGCTCGATCTGTACGGTCCCCGGAAGACGGGTGGTCGGGTGCACGGCCACATCTCGCTGGGCCCGCCGCACCACCGACTCGAACCGCAGACCCTGCTCCCTATCCGAGCCGGTCTGGGAAACGACCTCGTCGGCGCCCGCAGCCAGACAATCCGCGGCGAGCTCGCTCTCGTCGGAAGGGATGAGAATGATGACCGGGACGATGGCCGTGAAGGTATCTCCCTTCACCTGCGTGCACAGCTCGAGCATCGGCTCGGGATTCTCGCCGCCGTCGAGCACGAGGCACGACGGGAACGATCGGTTCAGCAGCGCGTGGACGCCCGCGGCCCCATGCACCACCTCGAGATTATAGTCGTGCTCGGAGCAGAACCGGGTCAGGAGATCCGGCCCCCCATCTGAGCTCGATCCTGAATAGACGATCGTCCGTGCGGCCATGCCACCTTGGAATCCAAAGGAGTTGAGGCTTTTCGAGCTTACTTCCGGCGATTGACGCTTGTCAACGACGGTCTAGCGGCACTCTCGGTGGCTCGCGAACTTCTGGGACACTACACTAGCGAGAATCCACCAGCACGAAGTCGATGAACCGCTCCTCCTTGTCGATCCGGGATACCCGGACGGCCAGCCGATCTCCAAGCCGGAAGCTCCGGCGGGAGCGCTCCCCAACCAGGCGGTAACTGCTTTGCTGGAATGCGTAGTAGTCGTCGATCATGCTATTTACGTGAACGAGTCCCTCGACGAACACCTCGTCCAACAGCACGAAGAGACCGAACGAGGTCACTCCAGAGATCGTACCTGTGAACTCGTCACCCATGTGTCGCTCCATATACTCGACCTTCTTCAGATCGACGCTCTCCCGCTCGGCCGCTTCGGCCACCCTCTCCCGGACGCTGCAGTGCTCGGCCTTCCCCTCCAGCTCCTCTCCACCCCACACTTCCGGGATCGGTTCATCCTGGGAGGCCAGGGCCAGAACCCGATGCAGCCATAGGTCCGGGTAGCGCCGAATGGGTGACGTGAAGTGCGTGTAGTGGCTCGCCGCCAACCCGAAATGGCCCAGATCCCGGGGACCGTACCGGGCTCGACTCATGGCGCGTAGCACTACCCTCGATACGAGTCGACCCTCAGGCCTTCCCTGAACCTTCCTGAGCACCGTCTGCAGCTCCTTCGGGCCCAACTCGCCCCGGGATGTCTTGAGTCCGAGCCTGGTCAAGAACGACTTCAGCTCGAGCATCTTGTCCCTCGGGGGCGGCTCGTGGACCCGGTACAAAACGGGGAGCCGGGCGTCTTCGGCCTTACGGGCGACGCTTTCATTGGCCAGCAGCATGAAGTCCTCTACCAGGCGATGGCTCGCGAGACGTTCCACCCGCTGGATCTCTAAGGGCCGACCCATCTCTCCCAACACCACCCGTGCCTCCGGTAGATCGAAGTCCAGCGATCCCCGCTCCTCCCGCCGGTCCCGGAGCGCCCGGGCGAGCCGTGCCAGCTCTGCCAATGCCTCATCGGTCGTTGGATCGATGGAGAGCGTGCCGTCCAGAACGGATTGCGCCTCTTCGTAGCTGAGCTTGTGCCGACTCCGAACGCAGGTCCGCTCAAGTCGGGCGTCTCGCACGACACCCGAGTCGTCTACGGTTGTGAAGAGGGACAGCGCGAAGCGATCGACGTCCGGCAGCAGCGAGCACGCGTCGGTGGACAGGGCGTGGGGCAGCATCGGGATGACCCGATCGACCAGATAGACACTGGTTGCTCGCTTGAGGGCCTCGAGATCGACGGGATCACCGGCCTGGACGAAGTGCGAGACGTCGGCGATGTGAATGCCGACCTCCGTGGAGCCTTCGTCCAGACGCCGGATGGAGAGTGCGTCGTCGTGGTCCTTCGCGTCGGCCGGATCGATGGTGAAGGCATGAAGGTCCGTTCGGTCGATCCGTCCCTCTCCGGGATCCGCGCGCCGGCGAGCGACGGCGTCGTCCGCGTACTGCTCCACCTCGTAGGGGAACTCCATCGGTAGCCCGTGGCCGTGGATCACGGCAAGGATGTCCACCCCGGGGTCGCCGGCGTTGCCCAGGACCGTCTCGATCGTACCCGTGGGATTCATCTTGCCGCTTCCGAAGGTCGTGATCCGTACCACTACCACGTCTCCGTCGGTGGCCGCGCCTTCGTCACCCTGCACGACGAGGACCTCTCTCTGGATCTTGCGATTCTGAGGGCGAACGATTCCGAAGGAGCGGGTGGGCCGATACGTGCCGACCAGAGTCTCGTGGGCCCTCTCCAAGACCTTGATGACCCGTCCGACCGGGCTGCGCCCACGCGGACGCCCCTCCACCCGGATCACAACCTGGTCTCCGTCCATGGCGGACTCCAGGGACAGCCCAGGCACGAACAGCTCTTGGCCACCCGAGTCCGGTTTGACGAAGCCGTCTCCCTTGGAGGTGAGGGCGACACGCCCCACCACCAGGTTGATCCTCTCGGGCACGGCAAAGCGCTGGCCCTTTACTCGGTAGAGCCGGCCCCGGTCGACCATCTCCAGAAGGAGGTCCCGGAAGGCCCGATGATCCCCGGTCGGCACGGAGAGTGCCTTCGCGAGTTCCTTGGCCTTCAGTGGGCCCTTACGGGACTCGCTGAGATGCTGAAGTACTGCTTCCTCGCTCGGGAGCTTGGGGCGCCGAACCACGTCAGCGTCGCACCTGGAGGACGAGCTGGAACCCCCCTGCACTCTGGTCACGGGAGAGGCGGAGCCGGGCCATGCTTCTCTCGCCAGCGGCTGCACGCACTCGGGCCGTGATGAACCCGTCCACACCGCTGAGCAGGTGATTCGCGATCACGACCCCCACGAACTGGGAGGCACGCCTGAAGTCCTCATCGCTCGACTCGATGAGATCTCGGTATTCCTCCCGTTCCCCCGGCCTACCCACCCAGGTCCACTCGAAGCGCTCGTCGTACCCCTCCGCCCCGTAGAAGGCCAGTGCGTCGTCGTATGCCGGATCCCCCGGCATGGGATTGGTGCCGGGCGCGAAGAAGATCTGCATGGCGAGCGCCCACGTCCTTCCGTTGAACGTCGAGGCGTCGGTCTGCGGCTGAACTCCGGATGCAGAGGGATCGAGATCGAACCCCCCCGAGCTCTCGAACTTCTCCAGGGCCTCGTAGTAGGCGAAGTCACCGTCGATGCGAGGCCCCGCAAAGGTCCTCGCGGCATCCCATGCCAACGTCTGATAGCGGTCCCTCCGGTTCAGCGCCGACGTCCGTGCCCGGCCGAAGGCGACCCACGAGGCTCCCTCCAGGATCAAGTAGGCGATCCAACGCCGCTGGCCCATCTTCCACTGGCTGGCCCCGGGAAGCAGAGCAGAGTAGAGGAAGGCCCGCCCGGGCCCGAGCAGCGCCTCATCACTCTGGACGTCGGCATGCTCACGCCGGAGCGGAGCGGGATCCTTCAGGATCCCGCCGGTGTCGTGCGACGCGCAGCTCCGGATCGGAAGGGAGAGCGCGAGCTGATCTTCCATCGTCGGGCAGGCCGGAGGCCACTGGGCCTCGCCGGGCTCCGGCATCAGCGCGAGTATCCCGCTGATAGCGGCGATCCCGACCACCAGACGGCCCCCACCCGGGGCCAGCCGTCTAGAAGACGATGCCAAAGGAGACGTGAACCGGTTCGCTTTCTCCGGTGATGGAGCCTGCAAGGTTCTTTGCCAAGCCCAGTTCGAAGCGCTCATAACGCAGGCCCACGCCGATGGCCATCCCATCCGCCTGGCCTACCTCGCCCTGAACGTAGCCCGAGCGAACGTATATGACATCCCCTCGTCCGGCCGCAAGCTCGGTGCCCACGTAATACGACGTCGCATCCCCGGGGTCCCGCCACCGATCCTCGACTTCGAGGCGTACCCAGAGATTGATGTCGTCCGTATCGACGAAGTGCGTAAGGAAATCGTACGCCGCCGAGACCCGGATCCGCGAAGGCAGCGGATCCGCCTGCTCCGCGTTCACTACCTGGAAGTCGGGACCCAGGTGTGCCAGCATGGCTCCCAGACGAAGGGGAAGCCCGCCGAGGGGCTCGGATTGAAGACCGGCATCCATGGCCCAACCGGTCGATCGGACGCCGGCGCCGTCACACTGCCCCGTGCAGCTCAGGTTGAACTGTACGACCTTGAAGTTGAAGCCGACATCCAGCCAGCCGGTCAGGCGAGTGGCGAGGGAGACGATGCCCACGTGGCTCCGCACGCTGATCGCTCCACGGACGTTGCCCTCGACGTCGGTGAGATCTTGCTCGCCCTCGTCGAGGAGCTCATAGGAGAGTCCAACCACACCGATCGGCTGCCTGACCATCAGTCCCGAGAGCGCGGTTCCCTCTCCGACCAGATGGTCGCCCCTCATGATCACCAGCTGGCTCTTCTCCATGCTGGCCAGCCCGGCGGGGTTCCAAAAAGCGGACTCGGGACTGGGCACCGCGGTCATGGCTCTCCCTAGAGCAACGCCCTGCGCACCGACCGGGAGTAGCAGGAACAGAGCCCCCTCCGTGGATCCGGGCTCGGAAGCCTGGCCGTGGAGCCCCAGTGGGAGCACTAGAACGAGCCCCAGTGCGAGCAGGACGGCGATCGGCACCTCAGGTCGTCTGCGCACTCTCGTGGTCCTCCGCTGGGACGCGAAGGCCCAGGTGGCCAAGGTGCTGACGCTTTCTGCGCCAGTTGGGTAACACCTTGATCCACAGGTCGAGATAGACGGGACGATCGATGAACTCCTGGATTTTTTCGCGGGAGGCGCGGCCCAGCTCGCGGATTGCCCTTCCCTTCTCTCCAACAAGAATACGCTTCTGCGAGTTCCGCTCCGTGAAGAGGTTGGCTTGAATGTATACCGGATCCTGATCCTCGCGGAATTCCTGCACGACGGCGAAGACCGAGTACGGGACCTCCTCTCTGAACTGCTCGAAGACCGTCTCTCGGATGAACTCCGCGACGAAGAAGCGGACTGGAGCGGAGGCGATATCGTCCACCGAATACAGAAACGGGCCTTCGGGCAGCGCCTCAGTCAGCTCCACCCACAGCTCGTCGAGGCCTCGGTCCAGCAGGGCCGAGATCCCTCGCGCCTCCGCGCCCAGCTCGGTTTCGGCCCACTGGGCGGCCACCGCGATATCCTCTGGACTGGCTTCGTCGATCTTGTTGATCACGACGAAGACGGGAGCGGACGACAGTGCGAGTGCCTCCTCGATGCCGGCCTTCTCCCTGTCGTGGAGCGGGTCCGTCGCGTCCACGAGCAACACGATGACATCCGCTTCGCGAATCACCTCGAGGGCTTCTTCGAGCATGCCTCTCTGGAGGAGGTCCTTAGCGAGGAGGAGGCCGGGGGTGTCCAGGAACACCCCTTGCGTGGTCTCGGTGGTCCGAATCCCCGTCACGCGCTGCCACGTCGTCTGCGCCTTGGACGTCACGATGCTCAGCTTCTGCCCGATGAGCCGATTCATCAGCGTCGACTTCCCGGCGTTGGGACGCCCCACCAAGGCGATGTAGCCAGCGCGGGTGTCGCCAGTGGTTTCTTCCGTCGTTGGCTCGAGACTCATCGAGGAAAGATGACACAGGACGGAGGTCTAGGGAACGTCAGCTGGCCGCCACCCCCCGCTTCACCGAGCATGGACTGGCATCACGTAACACGTTGCCAATGAAGGTTTTGACATCGCCTATTTCATGTTTTCTTAAAGGTCTTCGCCGCGCCTGGTGACATAGGCGCACGGCGGTCGCCGACCGCCGTGCGGGACGCCGTACACCGCATGGGAGAGTACGGCGTCGCCACAGTCGTAGGTAAGCGCAACCAAAAGGCCCACACCCCCCCCCGGAAGGGATGTGGGCCCATAGGAAGCCGGCGACGACGTACTCTCCCACCGGGTCTCCCCAGCAGTACCATCCGCGCGGCAGGGCTTAACGGCCGTGTTCGAGATGGGAACGGGTGTATCCCCTGCGCAATAGCCACCAGCGTAATACTTCAGGGTAGAGAGAGAATCCGTAGAGACCTCTGGATCGTTGTCCGAGGGTGTGTTGGTTTGGGGTGAGGAAATGGATTGAACCCTTGAAAGGAGGGGAACTGGTCAAGCCTCTCGGGCTATTAGTACGGCTCGGCTACACATGTCACCACGCTTCCACCTGCCGCCTATCAACGTGCTAGTCTCGCACGGCCCTTCTGAGAACTTACGTTCTGGGAGTGCTCATCTTGGAGGAGGCTTCCCACTTAGATGCTTTCAGCGGTTATCCTTTCCCGACGTCGCTACCCGGCGATGCTCCTGGCGGAGCAACCGGTACACGAGGGGTCAGTCCATCCCGGTCCTCTCGTACTAGGGACGGCTCTCCTCAACACTCCTACGCCCACGACGGATACAGACCGAACTGTCTCACGACGTTCTAAACCCAGCTCATGTACCGCTTTAACGGGCGAACAGCCCGACCCTTGGGACCTTCTCCAGCCCCAGGATGCGATAAGCCGACATCGAGGTGCCAAACCGCCCCGTCGATGTGAACTCTCGGGGGCGATAAGCCTGTTATCCCCGGCGTACCTTTTATCCGTTGAGCGACGGCCCTTCCATTCGGAACCGCCGGATCACTAAGGCCTACTTTCGTACCTGCTCGATCCGTCGATCTCGCAGTCAAGCTCCCTTCTGCCTTTACACTCTTCGCGCGATTGCCGACCGCGCTGAGGGAACCTTTGCGCGCCTCCGTTACCTTTTGGGAGGCGACCGCCCCAGTCAAACTACCCGCCTGCCACGGTCCCCGAGGAGGATTCACTCCCCTGGGTTAGAGCCTCAACACTGTAAGGGTGGTATTTCACCGGTGGCTCCCCGAAGCCTAGCGACTCCGGTTCATAGCCTCCCACCTATTCTACACGTGCAAAGCCAAGACCCAATGGCAGGTTGTAGTAAAGGTGCACGGGGTCTTTTTGTCCTGTCGCGGGTACTCGGTATCCTCACCGAGACTCCAATTTCGCCGAGCTTGCGGAGGAGACAGCGCCCAAATCGTTACGCCATTCGTGCAGGTCGGAACTTACCCGACAAGGAATTTCGCTCAGGAGCTCCGTACGTCGCCGCACGGCCTGGACCATATCTTCGTCTCGTATGTCGGATCCGAGACGGCTGGCGTATGGCCTCTGAGGATTCCGAAGCGCGAGTAGGTCAGCTGACGATCACGCGACCGACTAAGTCAGCTGCTCAACGCCCCGGCCTTTCCTGCTGATCGTCCGCACCGGTCGCATTGTCACCGCTCGGTCTTCACCGAGCTGGTAGCGCCGGATCCACGGGTTTTCCAGCATATAGCCAGCTGCAGTTCACGGGATCGCTCCCGTGACGGGCAGCCCTGGGTTCCTTTACTCCCAGGATTTCTACCTTAGGACCGTTCGAACTTGTTACTCGGCACCGTGGCTGGTCGCCACAGCACCGGGCGTGGTCATTTCTGCCGCGCTCTGCATGTCACCATGCAGTCCGGACTATATCATCCGCCCTCACGGGCGGTCTGGCGTGTAGTCTCTGAGGATTCCCAAGCCTCGACTCGATCGATTATCTCCTCGTCCGAGTACTTTCGCTTTCCCCCATCATTCATGTCGCTCCGGATGCCGACGATCTTCTCGACTCCTTCGCGGGTCAGATGATCTCCACGTTCAATGATCTCCGCGATTCGTCTGAACTTTGCGAAATCGCGCTTCTTCTTTGCCGACAGAAACCCAAATCGGCGAAAGAACGGGATGACGTTGTCGCGAATGGCTCTGAGGTTGTTGACCTCGTAGTACCAGACACCGTCACGCCGTTGGCGCATGGTCCCGCATTCCAGGTGTCGCTTGTAGAGCGACAGGATCACGGGATCACGCTGTGAAACATTGAAACAGAGGGAAATCTTCCAAGGAAAGCTGTAGTCGTCTCGGGCTCGGAAGCTCACATTGAAGCTTCCTTCTCCATCCGTGAAGCCAGCCAGATACCAGCCGGTCTTCGCCTGGATGCCTTTGACTTTGAGCACTTGCTTGAGCCTTTCCTGCTGATTGCCCGTCCACCGCGGATTGTCACTGCCACCCTCTTCAGCGACTCGGATCGAGTCACCTAGTGGCGAGTACCGCGATTTCGACCGGGTGTCCCAGCATTTAGCCAGATTTTATAACTACGGTGGTCTCCATAGTTACGGCCGCCGTTTACCGGGGCTTCAGTTCAGAGCTTCGCCTTACGGCTAACCCCTCCCTTTAACCTTCCGGCACCGGGCAGGCGTCAGTGCCTATACGTCGTCTTACGCGACTTTGCAGACACCTGTGTTTTTAATAAACAGTCGCTTGGGCCGATTCTCTGCGGCCCGCTTCAGCTCCACCATGCATCGGTTTCACCTACCACGGGCTCCCCTTCTCCCGAAGTTACGGGGACATTTTGCCGAGTTCCTTCTCCGCAATTCACTCGAGCACCTTAGGCTTCTCGCCTCGCCTACGTGTGTCCGTTTACGGTACGGTCACAGCAAGCACTCCCCCACGAGGCTTTTCTCGGCAGTTTGCTCCACGACCCTTTGCGGGGCCCGAAGGCCCCTTCGGCATCGGCGCTCGGCTATCCAGGTCTTTTAATCCCCGGAAACGCCTACCACCTTGCATCGGATATTCCACCACCCGACGGTTGCTTCGCTCCTGCGTCCCCCCTTGGGGTCAAACGCACTACGCTGTGGTACGGGAATATTAACCCGTTTCCCATCGCCTACGCCCTTCGGCCTCGGCTTAGGGACCGACTAACCCGGAGCGGATGAACCTGGCTCCGGAACCCTTAGGCTTTCGGTGACAGAGATTCTCACTCTGTTTATCGCGTACTCATTCCGGCATGCTCTCTTCCCTACGCTCCACCGGTGCCCTCACAGGCCGGCTTCAATGCCTAGGGAACGCTCCCCTACCATGTTTCCACATCCGTAGCTTCGGCGGCTAGCTTTAGTCCCGACCATTATCGGCGCAGATCCACTTGACTAGTGAGCTGTTACGCACTCTTTAAAGGCATGGCTGCTTCTAAGCCAACCTCCTAGTTGTCTTTGCAAATCCACATCCTTTCTCACTTAGCTAACACTTCGGGGCCTTAGCTGACGGTCTGGGCTCTTTCCCTCTCGCAGACGGACATTATCGCCCGCCAACTGACTCCCAGAGTCCATCTCACAGGCATTCGGAGTTTGCATGGGGTCGGTAAGCGGGTAGGCCCCCTAGCCCACGCAGTGCTCTACCTCCTGGAGACATCGCTCTGAGGCTATACCTAAATATATTTCGGGGAGAACCAGCTATCTCCGAGCT
>CBDCKN010000002.1:17500-94889 GCA_965218295.1 Longimicrobiales bacterium
GCGATCCTCGGACTCGATCACACGGTTGAACGCCGAGGGAACCTGAAGCCCGTCCAGAACGAACTTCAGCTGCCTGTCGCCCTCGGCGAAGTAGCGGTCTCCCCGGTCACTTATGAAGAAGTCATCGCCGAGGGCAAGGCCGATGTTCTGGAAGAAGTGTCCCCAGGTGGCGCCTTCATGGTGTACGTGGACGACGTCGTGGATCCCCTCGTGCATGTGAGCCCTCTCCACAGGGAGCATCACGTCGGGGTTCGCCTGGCACGCCGCTACATCCTGCATGTAGTGCATGGCGCTCAGGTCCAGGCGCTCTCCGTTCAGAAAGACGGCGAAGTTCGCATGATAGTGGGGTCCCTCGGTGTCCGGGAGCTCGGGTAGGGTCGCGAACCGTGCTGCTCCGATCCCCACCACACCCATCACCACTCCGATCGTCACCAGGAGCGCCACCTTCCCACCGCTGTAGGACCCACCCATCGCCTCAACCTCCCTCCGGAGAACCGACAACTTCGAACAGCCGCCAGAACCAGGGGGCCCGGCGCACGGCGATGTCCAGCAAATGGCCAACCAAGGCAAGCCCGGCCAGAAGTGGCCACAACGGCGTGGGCACGGATGCGGATTCACCATAGTCGGCGAAGATCTCGTCGTTGCCGGCCAGTAGCTTGCCACCCGTCTCCTCGCTGATGGTGGTCAAGAGCGCCACGTTTGGAGGGTAGAGCCGATATTCGTCGCGGTAGGGGTAGTACAGGGACAGGGCCTGGTCCTCGAATCCTTCGGCCGACAGGAGGAATCCGTAGGGAGACTCGGCGGAGGTCTCGAGGGAGTACCTCCCCTGGTACGTCCCGGGCCCGATCTGATCGAGTGCAACGGCAGCCCTCTCTCCGCCCGGCTCGACGACCTCGAGCCGCGGATCCAGGCCGACCTGGTAGACACCCTCTTCGGTTACGGCGCTCACGGTCACCACGGCTTCGTCGCCGACGCGCTCGATCACGAAGTCGACTCGTTCTCCTTCGTCCCTTCTCATCGTCTCCCGTACGAGCTGCGACCAGAATTTGCCGTAGCCCTGCCACGTCAGCCAGTCCGTCGCCCAGCGATTCTTCACGTCGGATGTGAACACGGCAGCCTTGCCGAGCCCGTAGTGCCAGCGGGCGAGAATCGGTGCCGAAGCTTCCGACGCGAGGAGCACTTCGGCGTTCTCTTTGGCCTGTGTGCTTACGTAGCCCCTGAGAGGCGGCGCCGACGCCATATCGATGCCCGTGAATGCCTCCACGCGGCTGGCGACGGTGGTCTCCACGGTCTCTTCGATCAGGGTCTTCTGCGAAGCGATCTTGGTCTCCTGGATGAAGATCTGAGGGACCCTGGCCGCGTCGCGCATGAAGTAGCTCCGCCCGTTCCCCCACTCGGCGATGTTTCCGAGCAGCTCTCGATCGGCCTCCTCACCCACGGCCACCGAAGACACCGTGATGTCGTCCTCGGCCATACGCGTGGCCAGTGCCTCATACTCGTCCGGGTGGGTCTTGCCGTCCGACAACAGGATGATGTGCCTCGCCTCCGCATCACTCTCGGCGAGTGACTCGAAGGCCATCTCGAGGGCCGGATAGATGTTGGTCTGGAAGCTGGCTCTGATCCGGTTGATCAATTGTGTCATCAGTGGCTTGTTCGTGGCCAGTTGGAGCGGGACCGTGGAGTGGGGCGTGTCATCGAAGCTGATCACACCGAAGCGGTGGGTCGGCTCGAGGAGGTCCAGGGCGGCCTTCGCGGCCTCCTTCGAGAGCTGGAGCTTGGGGCCCACCATGCTGTACGACTTGTCCAGGACGATGACGAGCGCGAGATCCTTGCGCTTCTCGTTGATCTCGAACCGGATCGGCAAGATCTCTTCGATGGCGGTCTCCGCATAGCCGTCCTCACCAAAGCTGGACTCGCCCCCGGCGAATATGAAGCCCCCGCTCGAGTCCCGGACGTAGGCGAGAATGGCGTTCATCTGAGCCGGGCTGAGGCTGGTGCTGGGCACGTCGCTCAGGAGGACCAGATCATACGCCTCCAGGCCAGTGACCGTGGTGGGAATGGATCCCGGCTGTCCGAGGACGATTTCCATCCCCTCCCCCACGAGGGCGTCGCGGAGATAGTGCGCGCTGGCCGGGCGCCCCTCGACGTACAGGATCCGTGGCCGCGAGCCCACCCAGATCGACTTGGCGTGGAGATTGTTCTGCGGGAACGGATCGCTCTCGGTCTCGAGGCAGCCCGAGATCGTCACCCGGCCCTCCGCCGGTAACCGCACCTCAAAGGGGATGGTGTTCAGGCCCGGCTCCAGGTTCACCTCCCGGGATTCGAGGGTGGCACCGTTGCCCAGCACCTCGACTGTGGCCGTGGCCGCGACGCGGCTGAAGATCTGCACGGTCGTGGCCACCGGCTCCTGCTCACGCATGTCCTGGGGAAGCTCGATGGCTTCGATCCAGCTGTCTCCCTCGCCCCTGACGTTGGCCGGCATAGAGAAGATACGTACGCCGGATTCTTGCGCCTGGCCCACGATCCTGGTCAGGTCGCCGACATTCTGGTTCCCGTCGGTGATCAGAACCAGCCGCTTGAGGTATCGCGGATCGAAGCTCCGTAGAGCCTGGGCAACGGCCGTCTCGAGGTTGGTAGCGCCCTGATCGATGGAGCCGTTGGCCCCGTCCGACGAGACCTCCACGGCTCGGATCCCGTCCACGCTCCCGACGTTCTGCGCAGAGCCCCCGAACGCGATGAACCCAGTGTGGGCCGGCTCCCCGGATGAGCTCGAGGAGGCGATCCAGTCGATGGCGGTATCGATGAACCCCGGATCGATGCTGCTGGACACGTCCAGCGCGTAGACCACCGAGATCCACTTTCCCGCCCGGTGCCAGACCGGCCGCATGAGGGCCAGAGCCAGCAGCACGAGCACGGTCGTCCGCACGATTACGGAGGCCCGTAGATGTCGATGCGACAGACTGATGGTGGTGCGCCGCATCATACCCCAAAAAAGCGGGATCACCAGAAGGACCAGGAGGGGCCAGAAGTGGCCGAACGTGATCCTCATACCGTCCACCGGCGGTGGTAGGTGAACCACTCGACGATCACAAGCAACGTGGCCACCGCCAGGAGGACGACCCACAGCTCACTGCCTCCGGCCTGCTCCCCGGCCAGACGTAGGGCCCACGGGGGAGCGTTGGCACGGTCGTCGGGACTGAAGCTCGAGGCGTTCACCGCAGTGCGCTCGCGGTCTGCGAGACTCACGGCCACCCTCAGACGCCGAGGGCCTGCGGCCACCGTATAGAGCCCGGGCTCCTCGGCGACGAAGACCGTGCGACCGAAGACGTGGGAGGCGGCGATCTCTGCACCCTCCAGGTCGGTGACCTCAGCCTCCGGGAGTGGCACCTCGACACGGCCGGGACTCTGTAAAAGCGCGCCCCGCTCGTCCATCATCCAACTCAGGACGTTGCTCAGGAAGATCGGGAACGCGGGCTGCAGCGGGAAGTTGGAGTCCTCCAGGGCGAAGGCCACCCGGATGATCTTCCGGGGCACCTCCGCTGCGATCATCAGCGGCAGCTCGGCCGTCCCGACGATGACCTCAACGTCGGACGAGGTGCCCGGACCGGTCGGGGCGCCTGCCCCGCCCGGAGCACCCGCCGCGCTCACGAAGCGCACGGCCCGGTCGACGCGCAGGTCCTCCAACGACACGAAGCGCATGAGCGGGTGGTCCGGATCCCATCCGGACACCGCCGGTGAGGTGAGGACGGCCACCGTGGGGGCCAGCCACCCGACGTTGGGCGGGAGGAACAGCAATGCGGGACCCGGAGGTGGCTCCTCGGGTGCCCAACGGTCGAAGATGTACAGGTCGGCTCTGACGCTCTCGTCGTACTCCGCCGGAGTGAGAGAGTTGACCCTCAGGCGCGGCTCGTCCCCCAGGGCGCTCTGCAGGTAGACGCTCCCCGGGCTGACCAGTGCGATGCGGGTGCGGCTCCGTACCGGCAAGAAGGCGAAGGCGAGATCGTCGGCGGCGAAGGCGTCACCATCGGTGATCACCGCCACACGGACGGGACCTCGATCGAAGCTGGAGAGATCGATGGTCAGCCCCCGCGACTCGCCCGCCCGGAGAGTGACGGTCTCACGCAGCCCGCCCTCGCCCGCACCACTCAGACGGACCGAGACCTCCTTGGGCCCCAGCGACGCGTTGGTGATCTCGAGGAACGCCTGGTACTCCAACGGAGCCGAAGGCACCGACCCGACCTCGAAGGCGGTGATGCCAACGTTGTCCGCCGGATCGTAGACCGAGATCACTTCGGCCTCGGCCGGGTCGTCGTCGACCATGACGCCGTCCGAGATGAAGTACAGTGGACCGTCGGCAGCAGCGGGAGTCGGGAACTTCGAAGAGGCGCCCAAGGAGACGCTGAGGCCATCCAGAATCTCCAGCGCGGACCGGCGATCTCCCGGATCTCTGGAGGGTGCCTGCCCCGAGGTATCGAGAATGAGGAACTCCCCGTCGACGCTCCCCTGCTGCAAGAGCCCTCTGGCCAGCGCCACGGCGTGCTCCCACCGCGTAAAGCTGCCGGGCGCCCGCGTGGCCATCGTCGCCGAGTTGTCCATCACGATCGTCATCCGGGGGATGTCCCCGCCGGCCCACGAGAACTCCGGGCGCCCCATGGCGGCTGCCACCGACAGGCCGATGGTCAGCGCGATCATGAGCGAGATCCACCACCGAAGCCGATCGAGGAACGTGCTCCGACGCTTTTCCTTCAGAAGGCGGTTCCACAACAGCCTGGACGGGACGACCATCCGGCGTGGTGGCGGCTTCAGCCAATACAGTACGGCCACGGTAGCGCCCGTCCCTCCCAGGATCAGGCCTGCGAGCAGCGGGCTCATGGACAAGAAGGTCACCCGAGAAACCTTCCCTGCCTGAAGACCTGGAGGATGAGATCCTCGAACGGCACCTCGGTGCTCGTCCTCACGTAGCCCCAGCCGTTCTTCCGGCAGTAGGCGCTCACCTCCTCACAGTGCTCCTCGAACTTCTCCGCGTACGCGTCCAGAAGCCCGGGCGTCACCTTGATCCGCTCGGTCGTGCCAAGCTCCGAGTCCTCCAGGAGGACCTCGTCCGGGAGCTCGGGTCGCAGCTCGTCGGAGCTGTACACGTGCACCGCGAACAGGTCCTGTCGAAAGTGCCGCAAGAGATCGAACGCCTTTTCGAAGCCCGCCTCATCGAGAAAGTCGGAGACCACCACGACCAAACCTCGGCGGCGGCGAGTGGAGAAGAAGCTCTTGAACGCCTTCTCGATGGAGGTCCTGCCGTTCGACTCGACCGACTCGAGAAAGCGGAAGGCGTGCCATACCTGATTCTTGCCGAGCCGCGCCGACATCTCCTGCGCGATGCCGTCGGCATAACCCACCAGGTTGACGCGGTCCAGGTTGAGCAATCCGATATAACACAGAGCCGCCGCGATCTTCCGGGCGTAGTCGAACTTGAGAGGCTCGCCATGGTCCATGGACCGGCTCGCGTCGAAGAAGATGTAGATGGGAAGGTCGGCGTCCTCTTCGAAGAGCCTCAGTATGAGCTTGTCCAGCCGAAGAAAGGTGCGCCAATCGACGTTCTTGGTGTCCTCGCCCGCCACGTATTGGCGGTAGTCCGCGAACTCGATTCCCGAATCGGTCTTCTTCTTGGCCCGGTGCTCCCCGTGAAGGTGCCCGGGAATCATGTGGCTCGAGACGATGTTGAGGTACTCGAGCTTCTTCAGAAACTCGTCATCGAAGAGCGTTCCCTTCTCACTCATGGGGAGCGTCGCCGACTACTCCGTGAGCTCGGGCACGTCGTTCATGATCGCGGCAAGGATCGTATCCGTCTCCATGCGCTCGGCCTCGCCCTCGAAGTTCAGCAAGACGCGGTGGCGGAGTGCCGGCAGCAGCATGGAGCGCACGTCCTCACAGGACACGTGGATTCGACCGTTCAACAAGGCGTTCACCTTGCCTCCGATGACGAGCGCCTGGGTCCCACGTGGGCTGGCCCCGAAGCGCACGTAGCGCTCAGTCATGGGATGGGCGTGCGGGTTCCCCGGATGCGTGGCCAGGGTCAAGCGTATGGCGTAGTCTTGCACCGGCCTCGCGATGGGCACGGAGCGAGCCGTGTCGCGCATCAAGAGAATCTGCTCACGATCGAGAACGGTGACCGCCTCGGGCTCCTCACGACGAGTGGTGCGGTCCATGATCTCGTGCATGTCGTCGCGCTCGGGGTACATGATCCTGAGCTTATAGAAGAACCGGTCCAGCTGGGCCTCCGGAAGTGGATACGTGCCCTCCATCTCCAGAGGGTTCTGTGTAGCGAGAACGAAGAAAGGAGGCTCGAGACGGTGGGTTGTCGTGCCCACCGTGACGGTGCGCTCCTGCATGGCCTCCAGCAGCGCGGACTGGGTCTTGGGCGTGGCGCGGTTGATCTCGTCGGCCAGGAGGATGTTGGTGAAGATGGGCCCCTTCTGGAAGTCGAGATACTTCTCACCCGTGTCGCTTTCGTGGACCACATCGCTTCCCACGATGTCGCCGGGCATGAGGTCGGGCGTGAACTGGACTCGAGAGAAAGCCAGGTGAAGGACGTCGGCGACCGTCGCCACGATCTTCGTCTTTCCGATCCCGGGGATCCCCTCCAGCAACACGTGTCCCTTGGCCAGGAGGCTGGTGAGCGTCCCGTCGATGATCTCCTCGTTACCGACGATGACCTTCGAGATCTCCTCTTTGACTCTCTGGAACTGCTCGGTGAACAGCTCGATCTGACTGGCGACTTCGGTGGTCATTTGCTCCCTCGGGGCCGTATGGCCAAGAAGTATTTCTTCACGAGGCTCCGATAACGCCACGGAATCCGGTCGACGCCAAGGGCCGATCCCGCCCCGTAGCTCGACGGGCCGCGCACGTCACGGTACTCCACTGTCGAGCTCTCCTGCCGGCTCACTCCCCGGAAGATGTCCTCCGGGTCGGGCTCCTCCTCGGGCCCGGGCTCGGGCTCGTCGAAGACCTCTATGGCCAGCTGCACCTCGAGGGTCGTGGCGGCGCCCAGCTCCTGTGCAGAACCCGTGGGCTCGCTGGTGGCGTGGCCCAGGGGACCGCTGGGGTCCTGCGCCTCGCTGCTGCCGGCGGATTGCTTCACCTCGTCAGAGGGCATGGCCATGCCGGCCTCGGCGGATTCCTCACCCTCGGAATCGCCCTGCTGCAGACCGGATAGCTGCTGCATCCCCATCTGTTGCTCGGTGGCTGACTCCCGCATTGCCTGCATCCGGCGCGACGCCTCGTTCCTTCCCTCCTGTGCTTCCTGGCGTCGGGCCATCTCCTCCATGCGATCGGCCGCCTCTTCAAGGGCTTCCTGAGCGTCCCCCATCTCTCGGTTCTCCATGGCCTCCGCAGCCTCCTGGAGAGACTCAAGGAGCTCCTCCAGGCCGGGTAGATCGGACAGGGCTGCTTCCCGGAGCTGCGCCATCAGCTCGGCGGCTTTCTTTTCCGTCAGCCCGAACAGGTTATCCGCAAGCTCGCGCATGAGCTCCGACGCCAAGGCGAGATCCTCGTCTTTCATGGCCTCGGCCAGATCGCCAAGCTCGTTCGAGTCCTCGAACTCCTGAGCGAGGTCGGCCAAGGCCTCCTCGAGGGCGTTCATCTCGAGGTTGCCCTCTTCGAGGATGTTCTGGGCCTCGCGGAGATCGCGCAGAAGCTCCTCCATGGTCAACTGCTCGGCCTGGAGCTCCCGTAGAGTCTCCTCGAGCCGGGTCATGGCCTCCGAGTCGTCTTCGCCCTCCAGCTCCTCTGCGCCTTCTACCAGATCCCGAATGTCTTCGAGCTGTCGGACCTGGGCCTGGGCGAGGGCCGTCGAATCCGCAGCCGACGCGAAGGTGAGCAGCGGCCCTTCCATGGGGACGAGGGACAGAACCTGGAGAACCGCGAAGATTCCAAGAGCCGTCAAGAAGCGTCGTGGGATGGCAGTCGGAACCAGGTGCCGAGCATCGAGACGTCGCGCAGTGTCTGCGGCCCTCGTCAGCTGAAGATCGATCCACGGCGACTCACCGCCCTGACCCATGAACCAGTGCGCGGTCTTGATCTCGTCGTGGAGGTCGCCCTGTGTGTCGGCGACCGCGGCAGCCCGAGCGAGGCGACTACCCCCCCGCTGGGACCAGGCAAGGAAAACGGCGAATAGGGCAGCGGCAGCTCCGATCACCGAAAGCTTCGGAGGCGGAGCGATGGGGAGCAGCATCTTCCCCACCTGGAAGAGGAGCAACACCCCGAGGACGACACAGACCGCGATCGACAGGTGGTCCAGCGCTCCATTGAACCGCACCCGGCGATCGATGCGCCTGAGCGTCCCGGTGATGGCCGAGACCTCGAGACCGCGCCCGCTCGGGGCCATCAGGAAGCCTCTCCAGTCACCGGCCGGATTCGTCCGATGTGGTGGTTTGACGCCTTTTCCAAAGCCTCTCCGCCCAGCCTTCCTCCGCCATCAGTCGCTCGATGTCATCGATCTCCACAGGCACGAACCCGGAGAGATTCTCATACCCGGTCTCCGTGATCAAGATCGCGTCCTCGAGCCGAATGTAGACCTTGTCTTCCGGGATGCGAAGCGCGGGCTCGATGGTGAATACCATGCCCGGCTGCATGACCTCGTAAGGGGCTCGGACATCGTGCACCTCCATACCCACCATGTGCCCGAGGCTCCGAGCCGGCCGGCGGTAACGATGGATGAACCTGGCGGCCGCGTCCCTGATCTTAGGGCTGGTGAAGTCGTAGTCGCCGAAGATCCTCTCCATCTTCGCCAGGGCTTCCTCGACGATGGCGGCCGGCGTCTCGTGCGGCTTGATTGAGGTCATGAGGGCCTGATACAGCCGCAGGTAGATGGTGTACATCTCCCGCTGCTCCGGGCTGAACTTCCCGTTGGCCGGAAACATGCGGGTCACGTCGGACGTGTAGTACCTGTAGTCGGGCGCCCAGTCCCAAAGGACCAGATCTGCGTCCTCGAGCCGACTCTGCGAGGCGTGATAGTGGGGGTAGCAGGCGTTGTCTCCCGTAGCGATGAGGGAGAAGTAGCCGTAGCCCTGGGAGTTGTGCCGCTTGAAGACGTAGTCGCCCACAGCCTCGAGCTCGTACTCGTACATGCCCACCGCCGCGGATCGGATTCCCTCGATGATGGCCTCGCCCGAGATGCGGCTGGCCTGACGGATAAGCTGGATCTCCAGGGGACTCTTGATGAGCCTCATGGCGTCGAGGATGGGGTCCAGGTCCCGGATCTCCACGTCGGGAGCGACTTCACGGACACGCTCGATGAACGCAGCCTCACGGGAGAGTCGGCCATCCCACGGGTCGCTCGCAGAGGCTTCCTCGTGGCTCCTCGAATAACCCGGCGTGGCAGCGTGCAGGGCCTCCGGGCGGAAAGGCGTGTAAAGCACACGCCCCTCCCGGACGAAGTCGTCCAAGACCGATCCGAAGGCGTCCCGGTCCACGATCCTTTCGATGCCCGTCAGCCGGGCCGCCTCGTCACCGGGGACCAGCACGGGTCCTTCGGAGCGCTCCTGTCGCTCGTTCCGGGGCTGAATGAACAGCGTCGACTCCCTGCTGCGTCCGTCGATGAGCAGGATCGCACGGGGGACTTCGACTCCCGTCAGGTAGAAGAACTGGGCGTTCTGACGGAACTTGATGTAGCCCGGGTACTCCGTGGCACCCTGCATGACCGCCACGGCGTCGCCGATTCGATCCAGGACCCGGCCCCGGCGAGCGGAGAACTCCTCTGTAGGGAAAGCGTCCGTGAAGAGCGGCCCCTGGGCCTGCAGAGGACCGGCGACCAGCAGAGCGAGCAACGCCCCGAGACCAACGCGAGCTCTCATGATGATCTCTCTGTCACGGCAGCTTGAAAGGAACGGCCCAAAGTGTACGGGCGGGGAGGGACGTGCAAGCAAACGTACAAGGAGTCAAGCGGAAGGCCGATCCACGCGCAAGCTCCGCGTGAACCCGCCCCCGTCACCAACGCCCTCCCTCGGCCGGGGCCGCTGGCGGCCGGTCTCCATCGGCTTCACCTTGTCCGCCTAGGTGCTCCCTCTCGAGGGAGCACCTCGCGGCGACTGCGGAGTCAGCCCGGTTTATCCGTAGTGCGACGTGCCGAGCAAAGGATGAGAGGACGCCCCAACATGGCGGACCAGAAGCGCAGACTAGCGGCCATCCTGAGCGCCGACGTTGTCGGCTACTCTCGGCTGATGGGCGACGACGAGGAAGCGACCATCGCCGTCCTCGTGGACCGTCGGGAGGTCTTCAGCGAGCGCGTCGAGGACCACGACGGCAGGGTGGTCGACACGGCCGGTGACAGCGTTCTATGCGTCTTCGACAGCGTGGTCGAAGCCGTGCGCTGTGCGGTCGAGATTCAGATCACGTTCTCCGAGTGGAACGCGGAGCTCAGAGAGGATCGCAGAATGCGATTCCGAATCGGCGTCAACCTGGGCGACATTATCGAAAAGGAAGACGGGACGGTCTATGGCGACGGCGTGAACGTCGCGGCTCGAATGGAGGCGTTGGGCGAACCTGGGGGGGTGATCCTATCGGAGGACGCATACCGCCAGGTTCGCGCCAAGCTCGAGGTGACGTTCGAGGACATGGGCGATCAGGAGGTCAAGAACATTGCGGAGCCGATCCGCGCCTTCAGGATCAAGCTGGATGACGGCGGCGGGAGGCACGAGGTGTCCGGCGTTGATCCGTCAACAATGCAGCAGGAAATCCGTTTCTGCTCGGCGTCCGATGGAGTCCGAATCGCATACGCCACCTCCGGCAAAGGCCTGCCGCTGGTCAAGGCGGCAAACTGGCTAAACCACCTCGAATACGACTGGCAGAGCCCGGTGTGGCGTCATCTGCTGCAGGAGCTTACGAAGGATCACTTGCTGATCCGGTATGACGAGCGCGGTAATGGGCTCTCTGACTGGGACGTTGGCGATATCTCCTTCGACGCATTCGTACGAGATCTGGAGACAGTCATCGATGCCACCGGACTGGAGCGGTTCGCACTCCTGGGGATCTCACAAGGATGTTCAGTCTCAATCGCCTATGCGGTGAGGCATCCGGAACGCGTTACGCACCTTGTGCTGTATGGCGGATACGCCGAGCTAGGATCAAAGGGTGTGTAAAAAGAGAGGCGACGTACCTTTCCGCTGAGTAATAACCAGCGAACTCCGGGTGACAGCCCGGGGGAAAGGAACGACGCCTCGTGAGGAAGAATACGGTGGGACCC
Organism: Longimicrobiales bacterium; assembly: GCA_965218295.1. Taxonomy (GTDB): domain Bacteria; phylum Gemmatimonadota; class Gemmatimonadetes; order Longimicrobiales; family Gaopeijiaceae; genus CBDCKN01. The sequence goes on from CBDCKN010000002.1 coordinate 28,737, forward strand.
GAGGGTGAGTCCAGGACGCCCGTGTGGGAAGTTCTGGAAGAAGTGGTTCGGGAGAAGGCGCAGGAGTTCATTCAACAGATCTTGGAGGAGGAAGTCACGGAGTTGCTAGGGCGAGAGAAGTCAGAGCGCAGGAGGGTGGTGGACGCGACCGAGGGCTACCGCAACGGATACGGCAAGCCGAGGCGGCTGGCGATGAGCTCGGGCACGATCACACTCCGACGCCCTCGAGTTCGAGGCCTTGAGGAGCGGTTCGAGAGCCGCGTGCTGCCGTTGTTCGCGAGGCGGACGAAGGAGCTGGGCGCTCTGCTTCCGGAGCTGTATCTGCACGGACTGGCGGAGGGAGACTTCGAGTTGGCGATGCGGGGCCTGCTGGGCGAGGGGGCACCGCTGTCGAAGTCTTCGATTCGGCGGCTGCGGGCGGGATGGACGGCGGAGTTCGAGGAATGGAGCCAGCGTCGCCTGGAGGGTCGTGAGGTCGTCTACGTGTGGGCGGACGGGATCTATGTGAAGGCAGGGCTGGAGCGGGACAAAGCGGCGCTGCTGGTGGTGCTGGGTGCCATGCGAGACGGGACGAAAGAGGTGTTGGCCCTGAGAGCGGGCTACCGAGAGTCGGTCGAGTCCTGGTCCGAGGTGTTGCGGGACCTGAAGGCACGCGGCATCGAGGCGCCCCGGCTTCTGATGGCGGACGGTAACGCTGCGATCTGGGGCGCAGTACGGCAGGTATGGCCTGAGGCGGGTGAGCAACGGTGCTGGAACCACAAGATGAGGAACGTGCTGGACCGACTACCTCAGCGGGAGCAGGGCGAGGCGAAGGATCTTCTCCGGGCCGTGGTCTACGCACCGAGCCGGGCCGAGGCCCTGAAGGCCCGCGAGGTGTTCGCCCGACGCTATAGGCCGTGGTATCCGAAAGCAGTGGACGTACTCGAGGACGACTGGGAGCGGATGGTAGCGTTCTACGACTTCCCCGAGGACCACTGGAAGCATCTACGCACGACGAACGTGGTCGAGAGCCCGTTCGCCGCGGTACGGCTCAGGACGACAGCAGCGAAGCGGTTCAAGCGGGTCGAGAGCGCTACGGCGCTAATCTGGAAGTTGCTCTTGGTGGCTGAGAAGCGGTTCCGAAGGCTCGACGCTCCTCACCTCCTCAAGGACGTATTTGAAGGAAGAAAGTTCGAAGACGGAAAGCCCGTCTCACACCAACAGCGGAAGAACGCCGCCTAATACGTTTACACACCTATTGACCCAACCTCGGATACGCCAGAGGTAGGCGCAAGCGTGGCTCGCCAGAGGCAATTGAAGAGACAGACGCCGTTCTGACCCTCATACGACACGGATGGGGCTCGGAAAACCCCGCGTTTCGACAGATCTTCACCTCGCGTTTCATCCCTGATGCAACGGCGGAACAGATGCAGTGGTTCAACGATCTACAGCGGATGACCGCCTCGCCAGAAAACGCGGTCCGGATTCGCCAGGTTATCGACGAAATAGACGTAGACTCCCTTCTTCCCCAGGTCACCGTCCCGACAGTCGTGTTGCACTGCCGCGATGACGCGGCCGTACCCTTCGAAGAGGGACGTAGAATAGCCGCCGGGATCTCCGGGGCCCGGTTCGTCGAGCTCGATGGGCGGAACCATCTCATCGTAGAACACGAACCGGCCTGGCCTCGTTTCTTGGAGGAGGTTAGGGCTTTTCTCGCTTAGTCGACGGGGCGTTGGTGCAAGGCTCCGAATCCCGGCGCATCGTCTGAGTCGTGCTAAGGTGACGAGGAGCATGGCCCGGGCGAATTGGGCACCGTACTTTAACCCCGTACCCCTCCCTGGGAAGCTGTCCCAACCGTAGTTGAAGGTTCCTGATAGGGGAGAAAGAAAAGTGGTGGCTCCGGGGGTCCCGGGCCGATAGGCTCGGGTAGGCAAAAACCCCAACACGGAGCCACCACGATGAAGAGAACGTACGAGGTAAGGGATCGGGCGGACAAGCGCGCGATCAGGGAGTTCCTGAAGCGGGAGGGGCAGTTTCTGCTTCCGATGCTTGAGCTCGTGGAGCAGACGGAGGTCGCGATCGACGAAGTCATCCAGGTGATGGGACGAGCGACGATCGAAGCGGTGCTGGAGATGAGCGCCGAGGGTGTGGCAGGCGTGAAGCAGGCAGGTCGGTCACGAGCGGAAGACGACACGGTGTGGTATGGCCGGCAGGGTGGTGTGGTTTACCTGTCGGACCGGAAGGTGCGTGTGGAGCGGCCACGGCTCAGGCGCCGGGGCGCCGGGGAGGGTGGCGAGGTCGAGGTGCCGGCGTACGCAGCGATGCGGAGACCGGGCGCCGTGGCGGATCGGATGCTCGAGGTCCTGATGGCGGGGGTGAGCACGCGGAAGTACGGCCGTGTGATCGGTGAGATGGCCGACACGGTCGGGGTGAGCAAGTCGGCGGTGAGCCGTGAGACGGTCGAGGCCTCGGAGCGCGTGCTGAAGGAGCTGATGGAGCGCCGGCTGGATGCGTGGGACCTCCTGGTGATCTACCTGGACGGGATCCAGATGGGCTCGCACCACGTGCTTGCTGCGGTAGGCGTGGACTCAGACGGAAAGAAGCACGTGCTGGGCGTGAGGGAAGGAGCGAGTGAGAACGCCGAGGTGACCGGGGCGCTCCTAGAGGATCTGGTCGAGCGCGGCCTGGACCCGGGCAGGCGGCGGCTGTTCGTGATCGATGGCTCGAAAGCGCTCAGGAAGGCGATCGAGAAGGTGTTCGGCCAACGTCACCCCATCCAGCGCTGCCGCAACCACAAGCTCCGCAACGTGCTGGGTCATCTGCCGAAGGATCAGCATCCTCAGGTGAAGGCGGCGTTCCGGGCGGCGATGAAGCTGGACGCGAAGCAGGGCGAGCAGAAGCTCGAGCAGCTCGCCCGATGGCTCGAGCGCGACCACCCCTCGGCCTCGGCCAGCCTACGCGAAGGCCTCAGCGAGATGTTCACGATCAACCGGCTCGGCCTCCCGCCGCGGCTGAGGAAGTGCCTGGGCTCGACCAACCTGATCGACAGCACCCACTCGGGCGTAAGACAGAAGACCCGCAGGGTGACCAACTGGAAGAACGGAGCGATGGCCTTGCGCTGGGCTGCGGCCTCGTTCGTGGAGACCGAGAAGAGCTACCGGAGGATCATCGGCTACGACCAGCTCTGGATGCTCAGGGCCCACCTCGACGACCATGAACCGGTTGCCGAAATGAGAAAGGCAGGCTAACAAGGAGACTCTCCGGAGCCACCGAGCTAGGATCAAAGGGTGTGTAAAAAGAGAGGCGACGTACCTTTCCGCTGAGTAATAACCAGCGAACTCCGGGTGACAGCCCGGGGGAAAGGAACGACGCCTCGTGAGGAAGAATACGGTGGGACCCGAGGGTGAGTCCAGGACGCCCGTGTGGGAAGTTCTGGAAGAAGTGGTTCGGGAGAAGGCGCAGGAGTTCATTCAACAGATCTTGGAGGAGGAAGTCACGGAGTTGCTAGGGCGAGAGAAGTCAGAGCGCAGGAGGGTGGTGGACGCGACCGAGGGCTACCGCAACGGATACGGCAAGCCGAGGCGGCTGGCGATGAGCTCGGGCACGATCACACTCCGACGCCCTCGAGTTCGAGGCCTTGAGGAGCGGTTCGAGAGCCGCGTGCTGCCGTTGTTCGCGAGGCGGACGAAGGAGCTGGGCGCTCTGCTTCCGGAGCTGTATCTGCACGGACTGGCGGAGGGAGACTTCGAGTTGGCGATGCGGGGCCTGCTGGGCGAGGGGGCACCGCTGTCGAAGTCTTCGATTCGGCGGCTGCGGGCGGGATGGACGGCGGAGTTCGAGGAATGGAGCCAGCGTCGCCTGGAGGGTCGTGAGGTCGTCTACGTGTGGGCGGACGGGATCTATGTGAAGGCAGGGCTGGAGCGGGACAAAGCGGCGCTGCTGGTGGTGCTGGGTGCCATGCGAGACGGGACGAAAGAGGTGTTGGCCCTGAGAGCGGGCTACCGAGAGTCGGTCGAGTCCTGGTCCGAGGTGTTGCGGGACCTGAAGGCACGCGGCATCGAGGCGCCCCGGCTTCTGATGGCGGACGGTAACGCTGCGATCTGGGGCGCAGTACGGCAGGTATGGCCTGAGGCGGGTGAGCAACGGTGCTGGAACCACAAGATGAGGAACGTGCTGGACCGACTACCTCAGCGGGAGCAGGGCGAGGCGAAGGATCTTCTCCGGGCCGTGGTCTACGCACCGAGCCGGGCCGAGGCCCTGAAGGCCCGCGAGGTGTTCGCCCGACGCTATAGGCCGTGGTATCCGAAAGCAGTGGACGTACTCGAGGACGACTGGGAGCGGATGGTAGCGTTCTACGACTTCCCCGAGGACCACTGGAAGCATCTACGCACGACGAACGTGGTCGAGAGCCCGTTCGCCGCGGTACGGCTCAGGACGACAGCAGCGAAGCGGTTCAAGCGGGTCGAGAGCGCTACGGCGCTAATCTGGAAGTTGCTCTTGGTGGCTGAGAAGCGGTTCCGAAGGCTCGACGCTCCTCACCTCCTCAAGGACGTATTTGAAGGAAGAAAGTTCGAAGACGGAAAGCCCGTCTCACACCAACAGCGGAAGAACGCCGCCTAATACGTTTACACACCTATTGACCCAACCTCGAGCCACCACCTTCAACTGTCAGCGGGACACCATCCTCCCTGGAGCCCCCCATGCGCAGAGTCGGCCCGAAGCGGATCGTACTGCCCGCCTCCACCGCCGCAGCCAGCGGCCGTGGCCACGGTTACGGTAACGCCTGCAGAGTCCACCCTCCTGGTTGGGGAGACGGTACAGCTTTCTGCGGCGACCCTCGACGCCGCCGGAGCCACGCTCAGCGGACGGACGGTGGCGTGGTCCACGTCCGACGCACAAGTCGCGTCCGTCGTTGGCGGCCTCGTAACCGCGGTCGGTGCGGGCTCAGCCACCATAACCGCCACGTCTGAGGGACAGAGCGGAACCGCCACGGTCACGGTCAACGCACCCACCTTCCAGCCCACGAGCGACACCAACCTCTCGGGGACACAGAGCTATGATGAGGTGATGATCCCCGCCGGGGTCACGGTGACGGTCACCGACGACCTCACTATGGACGTTACCGGAGCCGTCAGCATCGAAGGGACGTTGAGTGGTGAGTGCGTGGGCATCACCATCAACGGCCAGGCCGCCGTCACCATCAACGGGACGATCACGAACGCCTGTACCCAGGGGCAGGCGGAAACACCCGATCTGACGATCATCGGGGACGGGGATCTCACCATGGACGGCGGCACCGTCGAGACGAGTGGCAACGTCACGATCAAGAACGACCCCACCCTGACCGAGGCCGACTTCCCGGAGGAGGGCCAAGCGCTTTCGGGGCTCACTGCCGCGGCCGTGGGAAGCCAGGGGGGAACCTGCAGCGTGAGCAACTACATATTCCTCCCCGACCCCGTCCAGGCGAAGTCAGGAGCAGACGGTCAGCATGGTGAAAACGGCGAGGACGGCAAGACCTGGATTCTCCTCTGCCGGGGCAACGCCATCCTCGCGGGCGGAGTCCGTGTGTTCGGTCAGGACGGCGGAGATGGGGGTCGAGGCGATCACGAGAGCAACACCGAAGCCGACGCTTCGGGAGGCTTGGCCGGCAACGGTGGAAAGCTCCGGCTTCTGGCCACGGGCACATGGCAGTTCACCGGCTCCGGCAACGAGCTCATCGGGGGAAACGGCGGCATCGGCGGAGCCGCCTTCGCGGAAGGCAAGCAGAACCCTGACATCGACCCTGCCGCGCCGGCTGCAGCTGTGGGTGGCGGAGGTGGCTTATCCGGGCTGGTGGAGGTGCGCTCCCTCGTCGGGATCGCCGAGCTCACACAGCCGGGGGTCCTGACCATTCAGGTCGGTGACGGGCGCCCCGGTGGAGACGCCACGGCCGTCGGCGCTCACGGCATGAACTCTTCCGAGAGACCAGGGAAGCCTGCACAGGTAGGCGGATCCGTGCAGGCGCTCGGTGGCCACGGTGGGTTCTCGCCTCCCTTTAAGTTCACGGCGACGGGGGGCGCCAGCACCGCCAACGTCGGCATCACCGGTGGAAACGGGGGGGACGGTGGTGCTGCCAACATGGATCCGGGCGACGGAGGCGATGGAGATGAGGAGTTCAAGGACGGCGCCAGAGGAGGGAGCAGCTTCAAGCTGGCAGCGGCGGCGAATTCGTCCGCGGCGCCAGCGGTGCGAGTGGTTCGTGGACCTAGACGCGCAGCCGCAGCTGCCCAGGGGGTGTCGAACGGCGGTGACGGCGGGAATGCCCAGGTGACAGACGCCACCGGCGCCCTGGTTGGCATCGGCGGCATGGGGGGTGCACTGGCCGTCGTGGGCGGACACGGCGGCTTCGAGTTCGACGGGTGCAGCGTCGTCCCGGTCACCAATGGAGGTGACGGTGGTCCGGGCGGGCGCATCGAAGGCAACGATGGCCCGGGAGGAACCGGCAAGACCAACGGTATGCCCGGCGGCGTCGAGGTCATCGACCTGACGGCCTTTGGAGGCGACGGACTCGACGGGGAATGGTTGCCCGGGGTCGGCGGCGCCAAGGGCGTCGACGCCTTGGAGCCCCGCGGACCCAGGATCGACTCGGGCAACAACTTCAAGGACGGCAAGGACGGCACCAACTGCCACTCCGGCTTCTTTGACTTGATCGTGAGCGTCCTGTCCGATCCGGTGGGCACAATCCGTTCATCCAGCTCGCACAGCTGCTCGAGTTGTTCCTGAGCCTGTCGAACTTCGTGCCGGACGGAAGCTCCGATTTCGCCACGTCAGGGACGTCTCCCTTCATAAACGTGACCGGGACCCGGGACTCGGACGGCAACGTGCAGGCCGACGGGATCGGCACCGTGGCCGGCTTCCCCAGCATCTACGTCACGCTGGCCGGTCTCTTGAGCTGCGACGGAACCTTCTCCTTCGAGTACATCATGGGAGCCGCCTTCGGTCTACCCGGCGGATCCCCCATCAGCTATGGGCTGTCCGGGACCATGCGACCTGCGTCGCAGGCGTCGATCCGGAGCGAGCGGGTGCGACCGTGGTCGAACGCACCCCCCTCGGCGGCACCATCCGTTCCCGGCCGGGGTTGCGCTGTCCCATGAGGCCCGGCTGACGGCGTGTCTTAACCGTTACGAGGCTCTGCGGTCCGGCGAGAGCCGGGCCGCAGGGCCTGTCTTTTCGAGCTGAAGCTGCTTGCTCGCATCGACCGAGCCCGCCTGCGCTCGGACTCGCGTCCGATCTCGGAGTCCCTCTGACTCTGGCCGCCCATCCAGACATCCCGTCGACTCATCCAACCGAAGTTCTCTTCGCACGTGTACGTATGTTCATGTCGTGAGTGTACGTATGTAGGTTGCAGCCCAAGAAGGGGCTCTGCCTAATATTCCTTGTCCCGAGTGGGCCCAGCAGGACTTGAACCTGCGACCGTCGGATTATGAGTCCGCTGCTCTAACCAACTGAGCTATGGGCCCGTACTCACGACCAAGGTAATCGCACGCCCACTCTCGATCCAAGTGCGCGACGGCGACCACGCGAGCCGAAATCACTTCGTCCCGAAGAGGCGGTCGCCGGCATCTCCCAATCCCGGGACAATGTAGCCGATCTCGTTGAGCTCGCGGTCCAGCGCGGCGGTGAAGATGGGAACGTCCGGATGATCTGCGGCGAACCGGCGAACCCCTTCCGGTGCCGCAACAATACACATGAAGCGTATCCCCGCCGCGCCCCTCTTCTTGAGGACGTCGACCGCCGCCGAGGCCGATCCACCCGTAGCCAACATGGGGTCCAACAGAATGAAGTGCCGGACTTCACCCTCGGGCGGGACCTCGAAGTAGTACTCCACCGGCTTGAGGGTGTCCTCGTCCCGGTAGAGCCCCACGTGGCCGACTCGGGCACTGGGAATCAGCCTCAGAATGCCCTCCACCATCCCGAGGCCTGCGCGGAGGATCGGAACCAGCACCAGCTTCTTGCCCCGGATGCGCTGACAGGTCGTGGTCTCCAGGGGCGTCTCGATCTCCACCTCCTCCGTCTCCAGCCCCCGGGTGGCCTCGTACGCCATGAGCATGGCGATCTCGTCCACCAGCTCCTTGAAGCGCTTCTTCGGAGTGGTCTTGTCCCTCAAGAGTGAGAGCTTGTGGTGAATGAGCGGATGCTCGAGAACGGTCAGCGTGGGAAACTCGGTCATGGGCTCCTGCCCGGTCGGGGTCGGTGGTGCTGATCGAGCCTCCACGTTACCTGCCACTCCTCGACCGTGAAAGACCGTTAGGTTCCCGCTAGAATAGGAGGCAGGAACACCCAGAACGTCTCACCGGCCAACTCGCCGGGCCGGTCTTCCAGGAGACTGCCGGTTGCCGGTGCCCGACACGACAAGGGAACGGATGGCCATGGTCGAGAGCCAGCTCGCGGCCCGCGGCATCGTCGACACCCGCGTCCTGGAGGCTATGGCATGGGTGCCTCGTGAGGACTTTCTCCCCGAGGATCGTCAGTCCTGGGCCTATCGGGATCGTGCGGTTCCCCTGGGCCACGGCCAGACGGTGAGCCAGCCCTACATGGTCGCCGCTATGACGGAGGCGCTGCGGCTGGGGCCGGAGGACCGGGTGCTGGAGGTGGGAACGGGCAGCGGATATCAGGCCGCCGTGCTCAGCGACATCGCCGCACAAGTCTTCACCATCGAGCGCCTTCCCGACCTCCAGTCCGCGGCGGAGGAGCGCCTCGCGGCCCTGGGCATCTCGAACGTGCGGTTTCGGGTGGGGGACGGGTCCTTGGGTTGGCCCGAAGAGGTACCCTTCGACGCCATCATCGTCACGGCCGGCGCTCCGTCGGTCCCACCCGCTCTCAAGAGCCAGGTGAACGAGGATGGCGGTCGACTGGTCATCCCGGTGGGACCGCGGCGCCAGCAGTCCCTGATCCGCTACACGCGAACGGGGAACGAGTACGTCACCGAGCGCCTCCTGAACTGCGCGTTCGTCCCCCTGGTAGGGTCCGAAGGCTGGCCCAGCGGGTCGGCGGCCGACCTGTAGAATCCCCGGGGACACTTAGTGTTCCGTTGCCGAAGTTCGCGAGCCACCAAGAGGGTCGGGGCGCCGTGGGATCAAGGCGGGACGACGCGGCGTAGCGCAAGCTACGGCAAGGAGTCCCAACGCCGAGCCCACGGATGCACCGTGCCCTCGACTGGCCGAGACACTTTGGCAACGGGACACTAACGTTTGATGCGCTCGCCCTTGTCCTCGTACCGGAAGATCCACGCCGCCATGCGTCCCGGGCGAATCCGTCCTTCGGCGTCGCCGAACTCCTGATCGCCCTGAGACCCCTCCAGAACTCCCGGACGGTCCTGAATCTCGACGGCGACCCCCTTGATGCGATCCCGCCACAAGCTCCAGTTGCTGGACCGGAGGTCCACCCAACCCGCCGTCACGATCCTGTCGTCGGTGGGGCTCAGGTGGGGCTCGGGCAGCATCTTCACCATGGCACCCCGCAGGACAGAGTCCCCGTCGGGCAGCAGAATGGGGAGTCCGATCGTCAGGATGCGTTGGCGCAGATCGGCGTCTGCCTCGATGAGCTCCTGGCTCCGCCGGGCGGCGTCTTCCGGATCCAGCTCGGCGGCGGCGGCCATGACGTCGTAGAGCCGCTCGAGGATCGCCGCCTCGAAAAGCAGCTTCGACAGCCGAGGTGGGCCCAACATCTCGTAGGCCACCGACTCGATGCCGTGCTCCGCCTCGAGACGCTCCATGGCCCCGAGGGCCTCGCTGCGCAGGACACCCGCTCGATACGTCGGCCCCATGGTGGCGGCGTCGAGGGCCGCCACCACGTCCCGGCCCGTGGGGTGTCCCTGGATCTCGCGGACAACGTTCTCGGCGATCTCCTCAGGTGTCACGAACTCCATGAGCCCGAGGGAGGTGAGGGCCTTGAACTCGGGAAGCGAGAAGAGGCCGTTCTCGCCCACGTCGATGTAGACGCCTGCCAGAGGCTCATCCAGGCTCTTGAACCCTCTGCCTCCATCGGCGAAGGCCTCGGCCACCGGGAGGGGGCCCGTCGAGTCCGAGAGTGGGAGCGGGCACCCACCTTTCGTGATGGGACCGAAGCAGATGGACCTCCAGGATATGGCAGCCGTCGGCTTGACCTCCTTCACGGCCGGGGCACCGGGCGTCCGGGCCATGAGGTAGAGGAGGAGCGTGTGAGCACCGGCCAATCCCGACTTCGCGAGGAGCACTCGCGAAGGTCGCTCCTCAGAGTGGGTGAATGGAATGTTGAGGCCCATGCCCCCGGTGCCCACGGTCCCCACCTTCACATAGATCCCGGTCCCCGCTTGCCTCATCCCCTCGAGGGCGATCTGCACGTGCCGGGTGAGCTGCGGCAGGTACAGGGTCAAGAGGTGACGCTCCACGGCCTCGCCGTCCACCGTTCCGTCATCCGCCTTGGAACGGAGCCTCGCAGCAGAGGCGAAAGCGTCCTGGTAGGCCAAGGCACCCGCCGTGTTCACACAGTCCACGATGACATCCGGGCGCACCCGGGCTAGCAAGCTGCCCAGGGCCGAGCGCTCGAGAACCTCCTGGGTGAGGGGGCCGTACAGGTCGTCCACCATGCGGCTGCGGGCCTCCCGATCCCCAAGGATCTCCTCTCGGGGTCGCTCACAGACGTCGTCCTGGACGAAGATGTCGCCCCACTCCGCTTCGATCTCGGTGTTCGCCGCACCTGGATGGCCTTCCAGCTTGCGGGCCGCCTCCTCCGCGTCTTTTCTGCGAAGGGAGGTGAGGACGAGCTTCCTCGGAGCATGCTCGGCCATCTGGCGCGCAACCGCAAAGCCCACGAGGCCCGCGCCTCCCAAGACGAGCACTGTTCGATCCTTCAGCTCCATCTAGTGTTCCGCTTCCGAAGTTCGATATCACCCTCTATTCGGGTCACGTTCCTCGACGCATCGCTCGAGGGCCTGAATGTCTTCGTCGTCCAGCTCTTCCCACTCGCCCGCGGGTAGGTAGCCCAGGCGAATGGGACCGAACCGAACCCGTCTCAAGGCCACCACAGGGTGACCGACGGCCTCCAGGAGCCTCCTCACCTCACGCTTGCGGCCTTCGGTGAGCACCAACCTCAGCGTCCCGTAGCCCTCTTCCGGCCGCTCCGGATCGACACGGGTGGGGCGAGCCCAGCCGTCGTCGAGCTCCACACCCCGCCGCAGGCGTTCGATGACCTTCTCGGTCGGTATACCTTTTACCCGCGCCTCGTACTCTCGCTCCACCTGAGTGCGTGGATGTTGCAGCCGGTTCGCCAGGTCCCCGTCGTTGGTGAGCAACAGCAACCCCTCGGTCTCCATGTCGAGGCGGCCGACATACCGCAGGGCGCCATACTCGTCGGGCAACCGGTCGTAGATCGTGGCCCTACCGTGAGTGTCCTCCACGGTGGTGACCACCCCGACAGGTTTGTGGAAGCGGATCCAACGGCGTGGCGGTAGCGAGACTGACTCGCCGTCCACCTCTACGGTGTCGCGGTCGGGATCGACCTTCGTGCCGAGCTCGGTAGTGACGACCCCGTTGATCCTCACCCGGCCCTCCTCGACGAGGTTCTCGGCCTTTCGTCGCGAGGCTACGCCGGCCCGCGAGAGGAACTTCTGGATCCGCATGGGACCGCGGTTCTCAGTCGGAGTCGGTATCCTCGGGGTCCTCGATAAGCATCGGGTCTCCGGCCGCCCCGTTCCCGCGAACCTGGGACCCCTCGGTGCTCTCCAGATCTTCGCCGGCCTCCGCCACCGACGGGGCCTCGCCGGAAAGGATGTCATCGACTCCCAACTCCGGCATGTCGCCCAGGGCCTCCTTCGGGGCGTCGATCTCCTCACCGGGCATATCCTCCAGGGGAGGGCGATCCCGGAGGATCACGGGCAGCTCCTCCGGACGGGGGAGGTCATCAAGCGAGCGGAAGCCGAAGTGCTCGAGAAAGCGCTGGGTCGTGCCGTACAGGAGGGGTCGGCCGAGGCCCTCGCCCCGAGCCACCACCTCCACCAGCGCACGGTCCATCAGCGTGCGGATCACCCCCGCCGAGCTGACTCCCCGAATGTATTCGACCTCGATGCGGCCGATAGGCTGACGATAGGCGATGATGGCCAGGGTCTCGAGCGCCGGGCCGGACAGCCGGGAGGGTCGCGGGACGGTGTCGAAGCGCTCGAGGTAGGGAGCGAACTCGGGCCGGGTGAGGAGCTGGTATCCTTCCCCGATCTCTCGGATCTCGAAGGCCCGCTCCGACTCGGAGTATGCGGCGTTGAGCTCCCCGATGGCGTCCTCGATCAGATCCTCGTTCAAGGCCTCGTCTGCCCGGGCGATCTCCTCCGTCCTAAGCGGTGCATCGGAGGCAAAGAGGACGGCTTCGACGACCTGGGCCGGGTTCACGGCGCTTCTCCTTGTACTTCATGGCCCTCATCTGTTTCTTCCGCGGCCCCCAGGCCGCGATAGACCCACAACTCCGCGAACGGCTTCACCTGCCGCAGCTTCACGCGCCGCCTCCGGGTGAGCTCGAGCCCGGCGAGAAACGTCATCACGCCGTGGATACGATTCTTGAATGGCCTGACGAGCCTGCTGAACTCGATCCGACGCACACGATCGAGCGTGCTGAGAATCAAGTTCATCTTGTCTTCCATGGCAACGGGCCGGGTGGCGACGAGATGCGCCCGGATTCTGGGCTCGGGAGGCGTCACCTCGAGGGCTGCCAGGAACACGTCCTCCCAGGTGCTCTCCAGTGGCGTCTCCTCCATGGGTGGGCGAACGCGTGGCTCCAAGAAGCCCTTCCCGAACCGCCGGGCGCGCTCCGCTTCGGAGGTGGCCATCCGCTGGCTGATCTCACGGATCTGCTCGTACTCCAGGAGACGGCGCACGAGCTCCGCCCTTGGATCCTCCTCCTCTTCGTCGCCGTGCCTCGGCAGGAGCATCTGCGCCTTGATTCTGATGAGCCCGGCCGCCATCTCCAGAAACTCGCCGGCATTGTCAAGGTCTTCGGCTCCGATCCCCTCGACAGCGGTGAGGAACTGACGGGTGATCAGGGAGATGGGGATCTCGAAGACGTCGATGTCCTGCTGCCGGATCAGATGAAGCAGCAGATCCAGGGGCCCCTGGAACCGCTCGATATCGATGACCAGGAAATCCTCTCGGGCGAGAGGACTGGCGGTGGGCGTCAGATCCACAGATCGATGAAGGCATCGGCCAAGCCCATGAGGGCCAGGACGGGCCAGAGTACGAAGCTGAAGAACGGGGGATAGAAAAACACGAGCCCCAGGAGCACGAGCATTCCGTAACGGCCTGTCTGACGATACGTCGCTCCCCACCGCCGTGGCAGCAGGTGGTACATCACATGTGACCCGTCGAGGGGGGGAATCGGGAGGAGGTTGAAGACGGCCAGAATGAGGTTGATGAAGATCCCGAACCGGGCCATGCGGATCAAGAATCCTAGGACAGCCTCCCCCCCGCCGGCCACCATCTGGAGCTTCACCATGGCCAGCGCCAACAAGGTGAAGACCACGGCCAGAAGCAGGTTCGAAACGATCCCCGCGAGCGAAACTTTGATGTCACCGCTCCTGTAGTTTCTGAACTTGCGGGGATCGATCGGCACAGGCTTCGCCCACCCGAAGATCAGGCCGTTCGCCATGAAGTGCAGGGCAACCGGGACGAGGAACGACCCCATCAGATCCATGTGGGAGACGGGATTGAGGGTGATGCGTCCGAGCTGCTGGGCCGTGTCGTCGCCCTCCTTGAGAGCCACCCACGCGTGCGCCACCTCGTGCACCACGATCGAGAAGATGAGCACGGGAAGAAGGGACAGGAAATCCATTGCGGGAAGGTACCCGGGATGCCCTGCGGGGGCTACCTTCAGCGCGTACCGACCGGTTCTTGATCGGCCTTGCCCTTTCGGATATACTCTCACGCTGATTTGGAAGGCAGTGCTAAGGTTTAGGGATCCGAATGCCGAACATCAAGAGTGCCAAGAAGCGGATGCGCTTGAGCCGCGCCGCCAACGAGCGTAACCGGGCCCAGCGGTCACGGCTGCGGACCGCTGTCAAGCGAGTCCAGCAGGCCGAAGACGCCGCCAGCGCCCAAGCCGCATACAAGCGCGTCCAGGTGCTTCTCGACCGCGCCGCCACCAGCCGGCTGATTCATCCGAATACGGTGGCGCGCATGAAGAGCAACTTGGCACGCAGAGTAAACGGGATGGCCTAGGTCGTCAGCGCGAGAGGGGCTTCTGATCGCGCTGTAGGGCTTCTCTAGCCGTTCGACTGCCAGACGACCTCGCCCCCTACGATCGTGAACCGGGCGCGCCCGGTGAGCTCCCAGCAGTGGAATGGCGTGTTTCGACTCTTCGACAAGAAGGCCGCCCGATCCACCGTCCACGCCTCTTCCAGGTCGATGATGGTGACATCGCCGACCGAGCCGGCGGACAGAGTCCCGCCCGGAAGGCCGAAGGCCCGCGCCGGGCCACAGCTCATGCGGTCGACCAGCATGGGCAGGTCGATGACGTCCTTGCCCACCACGTGGGTGAGAGCCAGTCCAAGGGACGTCTCGAGACCGACGATGCCGTTGGGGGCATCGTCGAAGGCCTGCTCCTTCTCGTCGTAGTGGTGAGGCGCGTGGTCGGTGGCCAGGACGCAAAGAGTCCCATCGGCCAGCCCCTGGCGGACTGCCTCGCGATCGACGGCCGAGCGAAGGGGGGGATTCATCTTCGCGTCGGTGTCGTAGCCCTCCACCGCCTCGTCCGTGAGAACGAGGTGGTGAGGCGACGCCTCGGCCGTGACGCTCACGCCTCGCGCCTTTGCCTGCCGGATCGCCTCTACGCTGTAGGCCGTGGACACGTGCTGGAGATGGATACGGCCTCCCGTGAGCTCGGCCAGCAACAGGTCACGGACGATGTGGACGTCCTCGGAGGCGTTGGGCTTGCCTCTCAGGCCCAGCCTGGTCGATACCAGGCCCTCGTTCATGACCCCCTGCCCCGAGAGTCCCAAATCCTCCGGATGGTCCGCCACGGGCACGTCGAACGCCTGGGCGTATTCCATCGCCCGTCGCATGAGCCCAGAGTTCATGACCGGATTCCCATCGTCGGTGATGCCGACGGCTCCGGCCTCCACCATCTCTCCGATGGCCGCTAGCTGCCGTCCCTCTTGGCCCTGCGAGATGGCGCCGACGGGATAGACCCTGGCCGCTCGGGCAGCGGCTCCCTGGGCCAGAACGAAACCGACGCCGGCCGGGTCGTCGACCACAGGATCGGTGTTGGGCATGGCGCACACGGCAGTGAATCCACCGGCGGCCGCGGCCCTCGCTCCCGTGGCGATGGTCTCCTTGTGCTCCCCTCCGGGCTCCCGGAGGTGGACGTGGACGTCGATGAGGCCGGGAGTGATGAGCAGACCCGACGCGTCGATCTCCTGCGCCCCCTCCGGGGCGTCGAGCCCCTCGCCCACGCCGGCGACCAGCCCGTCGACGACGAGGACATCTCTCGTGGCATCCAGGTCCTGGCTGGGGTCTAGCACCCGGCCGCCTCGTATCAGAAGGGGGCGACTCACCCCTCTCCACCCTCCTTGGCGGCCTCGGCGGTATCGGGCTCGCCTCCGGCGAGCAGGTAGAGAACCGCCATACGGACCGCCACGCCGTTCGTCACCTGCTGGAGAATCACCGAGTGCGGCCCGTCCGCGACATCACTGTCGATCTCCACGCCGCGGTTCATGGGGCCCGGGTGCATGATGAGCAGATCCTTGGGCGCTTGATCCAGGCGACCCTGCGAGACCCCCCAAACCCGGTTGTATTCGCGCAGGCTCGGGAGGTATCCCCCCTCCATGCGCTCCAGCTGCAGACGAAGGACGTTCAATACGTCCGCCCACTCGATGGCTTCTTCGATGCGCTGGAAGACCGTCACCCCGAGATCGGAGATCCTCATGGGGAGCAGGGTCTTCGGACCGCACACGGCCACCTCGGCTCCGAGCTTGACGAGCCCGTAGATGTTGGACCGGGCCACCCTCGAGTGCAGGATGTCTCCCACGATGCAGACCTTGAGGCCCTCGATCCGGCCCAGGTGGTCCCGGATCGTGAGCATGTCCAGAAGAGCCTGCGTGGGATGCTCATGGCTTCCGTCGCCGGCGTTGATGACCATGGAGGGAATTCGCTCCGCCAGGAACTTGGCTGCGCCGGACGAGCCGTGGCGCATAACAACCATGTCGATCCTCATGGCCTCCAGGTTCCGAGCCGAGTCCACCAGGTTCTCGCCCTTCACCACGGAGGAGCCACTCGACGAGATGTTCACCGTGTCGGCGCTCAGACGCTTCTCGGCGAACTCGAAGGAGACCCGGGTTCGAGTCGAAGGCTCGAAGAAGAGATTGACGATCGTCTTTCCGCGGAGGACCGGCACCTTCTTGATGCGCCGCTCGGAGATCTCCTTGAAGGGCTCCGCGGTATCGAGGATGGTGAGAATCTGCTGACAGGTGAGGTGCTCGAGGCCGACCAGGTCCTTGCCGATGGAAGAGGCCGTTCGATTCATGCCGCCTCCGGTGAGACCGGCACGATGTCCACCGCGAGCTTGCCGTCGAGCTCGGGCACGCTCACGTCCACAGTCTGGTCGGGGAGCACCGACACCACCCGTCCCACGACATCCGGCTGAATCGGGATCTCGCGCCCGCCTCGATCGACCAGCACGCAGAGAAACACTCGCGACGGCCGTCCCCAATCCATGAGCTCGTTCAGGGCCGCCCGAATGGTGCGTCCGGTGAAGATGACGTCGTCCACGAGCACCACCACACGCTCATCCACCCCACCGGCTGGTAGGACGGACTCGCCCACCACCGGCCGGGGTCCGATAGCCATCAGGTCGTCCCGGTAGAGGGTGATGTCCAGGGTACCTACTGGGAGGGCCACGCCCTCTGCCCGCTCAACCTCGGCTTGGATCAGATGGGCGATCTGCACCCCGCGGCGCTGGATTCCCAGAAGGGCAAGATCGCTGGGTCCTTCGTTCTCCTCGACGAGCTCGCGGGCCATCCGTGCGACGGCCCGCCGAACCGCCTGTTCGTCCATGATCGAGACGTGCAGTGAAAGCTCCTGTCCAGAGGCCTATATGCGCCAATCCCCGAAGGCCGATCCCCGGTGGAGCCGGCCCCCGGGGTTCGTATTACGCGTCCAGGGCGCCGGAAGGTAGACAAGGTGCCGGGGCTTTACAAGGGAACGACGGCCGGGCATCATGAACGCCGTTTGACAACACCCAACACCGTTGAAACGGCCCCTATGCGTCTGAGCTCCATGTCCCGCCTCTTCCTGCTGGCGACCTCTCTCGCGGCGTTCGCACCGCAGGCCGCCCTCGCTCAGAAAGTGACCAATGCGCCGAAGGTGATCCTCGGCGGAGTGCCGTTCACACTCGACGTTTCGGGCGGAGGTGACACCTCTCTCGGGTATGAAGTCCGAGATGCCCAGGGGACGCTTCTGAGCTCCGGGACCGTTGCCCCGAGAGAGACGGTGACGGCGACCGACTTGGTGGTTCCCGGCCGTGACGGGCTTCCGGTTACGGTCAGCATCGGTGACACCACCCATCAGATCGCACGACCGTATGCGCCCGGTTGGTTTTCGATCGTTCCACCCCTGGTCGCGATCCTCCTCGCACTGATCTTCCGAGAGGTCATCACGGCCCTTCTGGCGGGCATCTGGTTGGGCGCCCTGGCCGTGGCGGGCTATAACCCCCTCTCGGCGCTCTGGCGCACCATCGACACATATGCGGTGCCGGCCCTGGGTGACGTGGACGGGGGGCACACCCAGATCGTCGTCTTCTCCCTCCTGTTGGGCGGTCTAGTGGGCATCGTGGCCAGGAACGGCGGGACCCAGGGCATTGTCGACGCCGTGAGCCCCTTCGCCAGCACGAGCCGGCGTGGCAAGATCGCAACGTGGCTGGCAGGGCTGGCCATCTTCTTCGACGACTACGCCAACACGCTCATCGTCGGAAACACGATGCGGCCCATCACTGATCGCCTGAAGATCTCCAGGGAGAAGCTCGCCTACATCGTGGACTCCACCGCCGCCCCTGTAGCGGCCATAGTCCCCATCTCGACATGGGTGGGATACGAGATCTCCCTCATCGCCGACGGCATGAGGATCGCTGCAGCACAGCCCGGCGCGGATCCGGCGCTCATAGAGACACTCTCGTCCGTCAGCCCGTTCGCGGTCTTCATCGCCACCGTCCCTTATCTGTTCTATCCGATTCTGGCTCTCGCTTTCGTGTTCATCACGTCCATCACCAACCGCGACTTCGGACCCATGTCCGTAGCAGAGCGTCGGGCGGCGGCCGGCGACGGGCTCTACCGCTCGGGAGCACAGCTCGCGATGGACACCTCGGACTCGCTCCTGCAGCCCGCAGAAGGGGTCGTCCCGCGGTGGTACAACGCGGCGATTCCCATAGTGACCGTGATCCTGGTGGTGTTGACCGGGCTCTACACGAGTGGGAGGGCCTCCGTGGGAGCCAACGCCCGTCTCATGGACATCTTCGGGGCCGCCGATCCCTTCGCCACGCTCCTGTGGGGTTCGTTCGCCGGCTGCTTCGTGGCCATCGTCCTCTCGGTCACCCAGCGGATCCTCTCCGTCAAGGAGTCACTGGACACCTGGCTGGCCGGCATGAAGGCGATGCTCATGGCGATGATCATCCTCACCATGGCGTGGTCACTGGGACAGATCACCAACGATCTGGGGACCGCACAGTACCTGGCTCAGATCCTAAGCGACGCGCTTCCCATCGAGGTCATCCCCATGCTGGTGTTCCTCACGGCTGCGGCCATGGCCTTCGCGACGGGAACGTCCTGGGCGACCATGGCCATCCTCATCCCCGTGGTGATCCCCCTCACCGTCAGCCTGGGAGGGGGCGAGGGCTTCATGGTGGCCGGCGAATACTCGATCCTGCTCGGCGCCATCAGCTCGGTCCTGGCCGGAGCGATCTTCGGCGATCATTGCTCGCCGATCTCGGACACGACGGTGCTCAGCTCCACGGCGGCGGCGTGCGATCATGTGGACCACGTGAAGACCCAGCTGCCGTACGCGCTACTCGTAGCGGCCCTGGGAATAGCCATCGGTGACCTGGGAACGGCCCTGGGCCTCCCGGTTTGGGTCGCGCTGCTGCTGGGCGTCGGGATTCTGGTGGGCTTCCTCAGGCTTCTGGGGACCTCGGTAGTCGTCCGAGATACCGACCTCGACACATATCCCCCTAGTGCCAGCTAGGTCGACGATGCCAGCATCCCAATCCGCCTCGGCGCCCCCCTAGAGTTCTGATCACGGTTCGATTCTGAAGTTCGGGCTGGAGTTGGGCACCGCCTCCCTACCCTACCCACGTCGCGCACGGAAGAACTCCTCAAGCAGTATCCCACAGGCATCGGCCAGCACCTCCCCCGTCACCTCGATCACGTGATTCAGTCGCTCGTCCTGGACCAGGTTACCAAGGCTTCCCACCATTCCGGCCCTGGGGTCCGACGCTCCGAACACGAGGCGCGGAAGGCGAGAGAGGACCAACGCACCGGCACACATGGCGCACGGCTCCAGGGTAACGTAGAGGGTGCACTCCAGGAGCCTCCAATCGCCGAGCCGCTCGGCAGCCTTACGGAGCACCACGACCTCCGCGTGCACCGTAGGGTCCTTGGCCGTGACGGTCAGGTTATGCCCTTCGGCCAGGAGGCGGCCGTCCCGGGTGAGCACCGCGCCCACAGGCACCTCCCCCTGCGAGCCGGCCACCCTGGCCATCTCCACGGCCCGGGCCATCCACATGGGGTCACCGGGTTGAGATGCGGTCCAGTCGACTACGGGGGGAGGCGTGAACTCGCTCAATGCTCGACTACCGGAAGGTGGGTGCCCCGGGGAGATCCCGGCGGGCACATCCGTCAGTGGGCCGTGGTGCTGACCACGATGGGAGCGTCGTCCATCCGCCGGTAGAGGGCCACGACCCGCCCGATGAGTTGCAGCTGGGAGGGATCCTCCAACGTCGTCACCTGTCCTCCGCCTCGCACCGGCGCGAGGTCGACGCCGCGGCCGTTGCGCGAGAACTCGTAGAAGGACGGCGCGCCCTTGATGCGCGCCACCACGATGGAGTGCTCCGCCAGCCCTTCGACCACGGCTGGCTCGATCAGCAGGTAGTCACCTTCGGCGATGTCGAAAGAGGCGAACCCCTCGCCCGTCGCACGTACGAAGAACGACCCCTTCGCACCAGCGAGCCGTCGGTCCATCGTCAGATGCATCTCGGCCTGCTCGGTGCGGAGCCCGAGCCGATCCTGCGGGAGCTCGTGATAGCAGGGTACGGAGACCGTCTGGGCGCTCAGATCCACGCCCAAGATCTTTACCCCCCGTGAGCGGGAGGGGTCTCGCTCGAGGAATCCCTTGTCGGCGAGGGCCTGGAGATGCTCCGATACGGTCTTGGTACTCTTGATACCGAACCGTTCCCCGATCTCGCGGATGGAGGGCTGATAAGTGTTGGTACGCAGATAATGCACCATGAAGTCGAGAATCTTTCGCTCGATTTCGGTGATGCTTTGCTCCATCCCGGACTCCGATATTCGCGATACCGCCCCGTTGCGGTCGCCTACAGGGAGAATAAACACCTGTTCCCGCCACCGAAAGGGTCTTGTGGGGGCTGGGGTGGAGACATCCTAATGCGCGGCGATCCGCCTAGTCAAGAAAGAACTTTAATTGCCTGCCAGAGTGGGCGTGTCAGGGACTTCGAGACGCTCGATGGCCCCGTCCAAGCGTGCCAAAACCCGCTCCCTGCCTAGAAAATCCAAGACTTCGAAGATTCCAGGGCTCGCTTGGCGCCCCGTCACGGCCACGCGGAGCGGGTGGATCACCTTACCCGCCCCCACCGAAGCCTCCTCCGCATAACCCCTCACGATCTCCTCGAGCGTGGCTACCTCCCATGTCGCGTCAGCCAGCCTCGAGCGCAGGCTTTTCAGCCGCTCCAGGGCCTCTTCAGGCGCCTTCAGCCAGTATTTCTGGACGGCCTCGGGGTCGAAGTCGAGCTCCTCCGAGAGGAATGGACGGGCCAGATCCACGAGATCGGGGACGCGGCGCGCCCTGGTCTTCAGGAGATCGATGAGACTGAGATACCAGTCCCAACGGCCCTGCAGCTCCTCTCGGGTTGCCAGCCCCGCCGCCACCAGCCCCTCAGTAAGCAGAGGCTCGAGCTCCTCCGCGCTGCTGGCGTTGAAGTGCTGTCCGGAGAGCCAATCCAGCTTCTTGGCGTCGAAGACCGAGCTCTTCTTGAGGACCCGGTCCATGGAGAAGCGCTCGATGAGCTCCTCCACGGTCATGACCTCCTGATCGTCGCCGGGACTCCAACCGAGGAGCGCCAGGAAGTTGACCATGGCCTCGGCGAGGAATCCCTCTTCCTCGTACTCCCCCACCGTCGTCGCTCCATGGCGCTTGGAGAGCCGCTTTCCGTCCGAGCCGAGAATCATCGGAACGTGACCGAAGACGGGGACGGGCCAGCCCATGGCCTGGTAGATCAGAATCTGCTTTGGCGTGTTCGAGAGGTGATCGTCCCCGCGAATCACGTGGCTGATACGCTGCTCCGCATCGTCGGACGCGACCGCGAGATTGTACGTGGGATTCCCGTCACCGCGGAGAATGACCAGATCGTCGATCTCCTCATTCTGGAACGTCATCTTGCCGTGAACCATGTCCTCCCACACCGTCTCCCCCTCCGGCACGCAGAAGCGGATCGCATGGGGAGCCCCCTTCGCCGCCAGATCCTCGGCCTCTGCAGGCGCCAGCGACTCCGCGCGCCGTCGGGGGATGCGACGGTCGGATCGCCCGCCCTTGGCCGCCTCTCTCTCCTGAGCGAGCTCCTCGGGGGTCGTGAAGTCCCGGTAAGCCTTCCCGGCGCTCAGCAAGGTCATGGCATCCTGCCGGTGTCGCTCGACCCCCTCGCTCTGATAGTAGGGACCCTCGTCCCAGTCGAGACCCAACCAGCGGAGCCCGTGGAGGATGGCCTCGGCATGCTCGGGCTTCGAGCGGTCCCGATCGGTGTCTTCGATGCGGAGCACGAGGGCGCCCCCGTGATGTCGCGCGAACAGCCAATTGAAGAGGGCCGTGCGCGCCCCACCGACGTGCAAGTATCCCGTGGGCGAGGGAGGGAATCGGACTCTTATCGACATATTATGCAGGCCGCTTCTGCTGAGCCGCTTCTGCGGGGGCTAGAGAGATAGACCGGGCTCACAGCGCTGTAAAGGCCGGCGTTTTTGCCTTCTCCATCTGTGTTCCATAGTGTTGGCGCTTTGGAGCACACGGTGGAAGCTGTCCCAACCGTAGTTGAAGGTTCCTGATAGGGGAGAAAGAAAAGTGGTGGCTCCGGGGGTCCCGGGCCGATAGGCTCGGGTAGGCAAAAACCCCAACACGGAGCCACCACGATGAAGAGAACGTACGAGGTAAGGGATCGGGCGGACAAGCGCGCGATCAGGGAGTTCCTGAAGCGGGAGGGGCAGTTTCTGCTTCCGATGCTTGAGCTCGTGGAGCAGACGGAGGTCGCGATCGACGAAGTCATCCAGGTGATGGGACGAGCGACGATCGAAGCGGTGCTGGAGATGAGCGCCGAGGGTGTGGCAGGCGTGAAGCAGGCAGGTCGGTCACGAGCGGAAGACGACACGGTGTGGTATGGCCGGCAGGGTGGTGTGGTTTACCTGTCGGACCGGAAGGTGCGTGTGGAGCGGCCACGGCTCAGGCGCCGGGGCGCCGGGGAGGGTGGCGAGGTCGAGGTGCCGGCGTACGCAGCGATGCGGAGACCGGGCGCCGTGGCGGATCGGATGCTCGAGGTCCTGATGGCGGGGGTGAGCACGCGGAAGTACGGCCGTGTGATCGGTGAGATGGCCGACACGGTCGGGGTGAGCAAGTCGGCGGTGAGCCGTGAGACGGTCGAGGCCTCGGAGCGCGTGCTGAAGGAGCTGATGGAGCGCCGGCTGGATGCGTGGGACCTCCTGGTGATCTACCTGGACGGGATCCAGATGGGCTCGCACCACGTGCTTGCTGCGGTAGGCGTGGACTCAGACGGAAAGAAGCACGTGCTGGGCGTGAGGGAAGGAGCGAGTGAGAACGCCGAGGTGACCGGGGCGCTCCTAGAGGATCTGGTCGAGCGCGGCCTGGACCCGGGCAGGCGGCGGCTGTTCGTGATCGATGGCTCGAAAGCGCTCAGGAAGGCGATCGAGAAGGTGTTCGGCCAACGTCACCCCATCCAGCGCTGCCGCAACCACAAGCTCCGCAACGTGCTGGGTCATCTGCCGAAGGATCAGCATCCTCAGGTGAAGGCGGCGTTCCGGGCGGCGATGAAGCTGGACGCGAAGCAGGGCGAGCAGAAGCTCGAGCAGCTCGCCCGATGGCTCGAGCGCGACCACCCCTCGGCCTCGGCCAGCCTACGCGAAGGCCTCAGCGAGATGTTCACGATCAACCGGCTCGGCCTCCCGCCGCGGCTGAGGAAGTGCCTGGGCTCGACCAACCTGATCGACAGCACCCACTCGGGCGTAAGACAGAAGACCCGCAGGGTGACCAACTGGAAGAACGGAGCGATGGCCTTGCGCTGGGCTGCGGCCTCGTTCGTGGAGACCGAGAAGAGCTACCGGAGGATCATCGGCTACGACCAGCTCTGGATGCTCAGGGCCCACCTCGACGACCATGAACCGGTTGCCGAAATGAGAAAGGCAGGCTAACAAGGAGACTCTCCGGAGCCACCACCTTCAACTGTCAGCGGGACACCATCACACGGTGCCAAGGCCCCGCCTGAGGGGCCCTACCCTCCAACTGGAGGCTCCGGATCATAACACAGGACTTCTCCACACGACGCCACGGTGCAGAGCTCGTAGGCGCGTCCTTCGTCGTCCTCTTTCAAGAGTTGGCGCTGATTCGGTGGCTCCCCGTAGAGGTACGGGTGGTGGGCTACTTTCCCAACCTGATACTCCTGAGTGCATTCCTGGGCTTGGGCGTGGGGGCGCTTCGGGCTCGGTCGAAACCGATGATGTGGATGTGGCCCGTCGGACTCCTGGCACTCGTGGCCAGCGCTTGGGCCATGGGGCGAGTGGCATGATGGTGTCCCGCTGACAGTTGAAGGTGGTGGCTCCGGAGAGTCTCCTTGTTAGCCTGCCTTTCTCATTTCGGCAACCGGTTCATGGTCGTCGAGGTGGGCCCTGAGCATCCAGAGCTGGTCGTAGCCGATGATCCTCCGGTAGCTCTTCTCGGTCTCCACGAACGAGGCCGCAGCCCAGCGCAAGGCCATCGCTCCGTTCTTCCAGTTGGTCACCCTGCGGGTCTTCTGTCTTACGCCCGAGTGGGTGCTGTCGATCAGGTTGGTCGAGCCCAGGCACTTCCTCAGCCGCGGCGGGAGGCCGAGCCGGTTGATCGTGAACATCTCGCTGAGGCCTTCGCGTAGGCTGGCCGAGGCCGAGGGGTGGTCGCGCTCGAGCCATCGGGCGAGCTGCTCGAGCTTCTGCTCGCCCTGCTTCGCGTCCAGCTTCATCGCCGCCCGGAACGCCGCCTTCACCTGAGGATGCTGATCCTTCGGCAGATGACCCAGCACGTTGCGGAGCTTGTGGTTGCGGCAGCGCTGGATGGGGTGACGTTGGCCGAACACCTTCTCGATCGCCTTCCTGAGCGCTTTCGAGCCATCGATCACGAACAGCCGCCGCCTGCCCGGGTCCAGGCCGCGCTCGACCAGATCCTCTAGGAGCGCGCTGGTCACCTCGGTGTTCTCACTCGCTCCTTCCCTCACGCCCAGCACGTGCTTCTTTCCGTCTGAGTCCACGCCTACCGCAGCAAGCACGTGGTGCGAGCCCATCTGGATCCCGTCCAGGTAGATCACCAGGAGGTCCCACGCATCCAGCCGGCGCTCCATCAGCTCCTTCAGCACGCGCTCCGAGGCCTCGACCGTCTCACGGCTCACCGCCGACTTGCTCACCCCGACCGTGTCGGCCATCTCACCGATCACACGGCCGTACTTCCGCGTGCTCACCCCCGCCATCAGGACCTCGAGCATCCGATCCGCCACGGCGCCCGGTCTCCGCATCGCTGCGTACGCCGGCACCTCGACCTCGCCACCCTCCCCGGCGCCCCGGCGCCTGAGCCGTGGCCGCTCCACACGCACCTTCCGGTCCGACAGGTAAACCACACCACCCTGCCGGCCATACCACACCGTGTCGTCTTCCGCTCGTGACCGACCTGCCTGCTTCACGCCTGCCACACCCTCGGCGCTCATCTCCAGCACCGCTTCGATCGTCGCTCGTCCCATCACCTGGATGACTTCGTCGATCGCGACCTCCGTCTGCTCCACGAGCTCAAGCATCGGAAGCAGAAACTGCCCCTCCCGCTTCAGGAACTCCCTGATCGCGCGCTTGTCCGCCCGATCCCTTACCTCGTACGTTCTCTTCATCGTGGTGGCTCCGTGTTGGGGTTTTTGCCTACCCGAGCCTATCGGCCCGGGACCCCCGGAGCCACCACTTTTCTTTCCCCCTATCAGGAACCTTCAACTACGGTTGGGACAGCTTCAGTGGCATTCACTGCCAACGCTGTCACCGAGCACCTGTGGCTTCTCTATCTCGACCTGCCCGAAGATGCGCCCGTGTTGGAGGGGATACGCCTACCCCTCATCATGCTCTTTTCCCTCAGTGCCTTCACCTTCGTGCCTCTCGGCCAGTTCGTCGGCGTCCGGCTCGAAGCATTCCGCGCGCAGAGCTCTGCTCTCTGGGGCTACTCGTTGGACCTGGCGGGCTCTTTGGTTGGCGTGGTGTGCTTCACCGTGGTGTCCTTCTCCGGCCTTCGGCCAGTGTGGTGGTTCCTTCCCGCACTCGTGGGCGGATTCCTCCTCGTGTTGCGGCAGCCGCGCTCGAGAATCCTCTTCGTGGTGGCATCGGAGGCCGTTCTTTTCGTTGTGGCCCGCACCACCGGTCCGGAGCGGTACAGCCCTTACTACGCCGTGGCGGACGTCCCGTTCGAAACGAGTCCGGACCATAACATCCTGGCGAACGGGTCTCTCCATCAGATCGCCATCGACTTCTCCGGAGATTACGTGGGTTTCGAGGATCGGCAGAGAACCGTCCTGGGGTATCGTCTACCCTACCGCCGTTTGGGGCGCCCCATAAGGAAGGCGCTGGTATTGGGCGCAGGCACCGGAAACGATGTGGCGGTCCTTCTGGGTGAGGGGGCAAGTGAGATCCATGCGGTGGAGATCGATCCGGTCATCTTGAGCTTGGGGAGAGAAGTGCACCCGAACCTCCCCTACGCGGATCCCCGAGTGATCGTCCACCAGGTGGACGCGCGTTCGTTCCTGAACGAGACGACGGAGCGGTTCGATCTGATCGTCTTCGGAACGCTGGACTCCATGACCCGGCTGTCCGCGCTCTCGAATGTGCGCCTCGACAACTTCGTGTACACTCGAGAGGCTTTGGCTGCCGCGCGTGACCGGCTCACGGATGACGGCGGTATCGTGATGTACTTCTCGGTGGGCGACGACTACATCTTCGAACACCTCACGGCGCTTCTCGCCACTACGTTCGGCCGGCTGCCGATCGTTCACCGGGCGTTCTACAACTTGTTCAACGTCATCTACATGGCGGGACCCGCCTACCAGGACTCCGCCGAGCCCGTCGATCCTGACGCCTGGTATCTGCAGGACGAGGCCCTCACAGGAGACCTCCCCAGCGACGACTGGCCGTACCTGTACCTCCCCTCACCCGGGGTGAATTCCTTCTACGTCAGCATGATCGGTATCCTGGCTCTCTTGAGTGCTCTCGCGATCTTCGGCGCATCGCGAGGCATGAGAGCGGGATTACTGCGACGGAGTGGCATCGACGTCGAGATGTTCCTGTACGGCTTCGCCTTCCTCCTGATCGAAACGAAGTTCGTCACTGCGATGAACCTACTCTGGGGCGCGACGTGGTTGACCTCGGCCGTGGTCTTCGGTGCGATCCTGATGACCATCCTCCTGGGAACCGTTCTCATGGAGCTGAGGCCCGTTCCATGGACCCTGGCGGGAGTCGGACTGGTGGTGGCTCTGCTCATCACCTATGCCATCCCACTTGAAGCATTGCTCCGCACGGATCCGCCCACACGCCTCGCGCTGTCCGTCCTTTACGTGGCTGCCCCGGTCATCTTCGCGTCGCTTTGTTTCGCGTCGCGCTTCAAGGCACGACCCGCTTCGGACCTGGCCTTCGGCTGGAATCTCATGGGCGCCGTGGCCGGCGGCCTGGCCGAGTTCTTCTCGATGGCGTTGGGGTTTCGCGCGATGACCCTGGTGGCGATCACCGCCTATCTGTTGGCTTTCCTCGTCGCTCGCCGCTCCCCGGGCGGAGCATCGCCCCCTGCGACGGAGTCCCCCGCATACGGATGACGGGCACGGACTCGGCCCCTAATCTCCTAGTGTGGTATTCTGTAACACCACACTAGCCGTAGTGGGTACTCACGTAGTCTTCCAGGATCTCCTTGAACTCGTCGACGAGACCTTCCCCGCGGAGCGTGGAGTGGTGCTCTCCGTCCACGTATACGGGGGCCTTGGGCTCCTCGAACGTCCCCGGCAACGAGATGCCCAGGTTGGCATGCTTGGACTCGCCTGGACCGTTCACCACGCACCCCATGACGGCCACCGTCATCTCTTCGACCCCAGGGAACTCCTCGCGCCACCGGGGCATCTGGTC
This sequence comes from Longimicrobiales bacterium, assembly GCA_965218295.1. GTDB lineage: Bacteria > Gemmatimonadota > Gemmatimonadetes > Longimicrobiales > Gaopeijiaceae > CBDCKN01. The sequence continues at coordinate 56,374 of CBDCKN010000002.1, forward strand.
CTGAATGTACCCGTGGATTTCTTGGGCCATCTCCTGGAAGAACGTGCTCGTCGTGCGACCACATCCCGGGCACGCCGTCACCTGAGGCTCGAAGCTTCGGATCTGCAGCGACTGTAGGATCTGCCGGGCAACGCGGACTTCTTCGGCTCGGTCTCCCCCGGGCTCGGGGGTGAGTGAGACACGGATGGTATCTCCGATTCCGTCGATGAGCAGGGGGCCGATCCCCACGGCCGTGGCGACGACGCCCTTGGTCCCCAATCCGGCCTCGGTCAGGCCCAGATGGAGGGGGTAATCGCTCCGGGCGGCGAGAAGCCGATACACCTGGATCAGGTCCGGAACCTCGGAGACCTTGGCGCTGAGGATGATCATGTCGTGCGCCAGGCCGATCTCCTCTGCCAGCTCGGCGGAGCGCATGGCGCTCTCCACTATGGCGTCGATCAGTACTTCCCGTGCGTCCTTCGGCTCGGCGAGCTCGGCGTTCTCGTCCATCATCTTGGTGAGGAGCCGCTGATCGAGGGAGCCCCAGTTCACGCCGATGCGCACCGGCGTGTCGTTGGCGATGGCGACTTCGATGATCTTCTGGAAGTTCGCGTCTCGGTGCTTAGTCCCCACGTTGCCCGGATTGATCCGATACTTGGCGAGAGCCCGGGCGCACGCCGGATGTGCAGTGAGCAGGAGATGCCCGTTGTAGTGGAAGTCCCCGACGATCGGGACGTCGATGCCCTCGGTCCCAAGGCGGGACGCAATCTCCGGAACCGCTTCGGCTGCACCGTCGTTGTTGACCGTGACGCGCACCAGCTCACTGCCTGCCTCGGCCAGCTCCCTGACCTGCGTGAAGGTCGCTTCGACGTCGGCCGTGTCGGTGTTGGTCATGGACTGTACCACGATCGGGTTCATTCCCCCGACGCGCACGCCCCCGACGTCGACTTCGACAGATTTCCTACGGTTCCAGCAGCTCACACGCATCCCGCGCTTCAAGAGTGGATGGATGGAGGGAATCTACCGAACGGCTTGGACGGCTCCAAGACAAAGCCGGCGGAGGGTTCCCCGCATGCCCCGACAGGTGCTTGCCGCGACGAGAGTGCCAAGGCGCAGGGAACCAGGGCCGGGAACGGGGTACGCGGAGTTCCCACACCTCCGCCAACTCAGGAGCAAAGCATTGTCCGACCTGCAGATCACCATCCGGGAGAACGGACCCCTACGGATAGATGAAGAGATCCCCCTTGTCGATCATGAGGGGAACGTGTTGCCTACGCCTGAAGACAAGCCCTACTCCCTGTGTCGTTGCGGCGGCTCGAGCAACAAGCCGTTCTGTGATGGAAGCCACAAGACGAACGGCTTCGACGGAACGCTGGCAGGGCCGCAGGACCGATAGGTTCTGATCGACTAGGTTGTGATCGACCTATCCACAGCCCACTTCCGTGGGCGACCCGGAAACTATCGAATCTGGTACCAGGATCGGATGCCGTGCCCGTCGGGATGTCCGACGTCGGGGAACAGCTTGCCGTTCTCGACCCGGAACCAGGGGCGGGTGCTTCTGCCGTCGGGATGTCCCTCCGCCGTGTAGACTTTTCCGTCTTTGATGCGGAACCAGGGCTTGAAGTCCACCCTCTTGGGGTGCCCGACATCGGGGAACAGCTTGTCGTCCTTTACCCGGAACCACGGTCTTCCGCTTATCCCGATGGGATGGGCGTGGTCCGGATACAGGTGTATGGCCATGGCAAAACCCTCTCGCCTGGGGACCGAGAAGAAATCGCGGCGTTCGACATTGGGCCGCTCTTTCTCAATCTAATGCGTGACGCCCGAGCCTGCAGCCGCTGGCGGAAATGCTTCTCCTAACCCCATGATGGGAGCTTGACTAAGCCCGCCACCGGTCACGGGACGACTGGTGAAACTAGTGTGGTGTCCCAGAAGTTCGCGAGCGCAGCGAGATCAATGGCCGAGACCCTTCTGGGACACCGCACTAACAGCGGACGACGTCTGTCTCCCAGCCACCAGGAGCCCCGCCCGTGTGCCATCGAATGATCGCGGCCTTCCTCTCCCTTGCCGTCCTGGGATGTGGCGGCGGGGACCTGGTGGGCCTCGACGATCTGGCCTTCTGAACCGGTACAAAGGAAGGCCGTAGGTGAAAGAATTTACGGAATCGCGTCTTGCCTTGGGCGCGGGGGAACTCTGGGATCTCGGTACACGCGCGGAGTTCCTGAACGCCGTCGGCGACGGCTCGCTGCCTGAGGATGCGTTCAACCGCTGGATCGTGCAGGACTACCTGTTCGTGAGAGGGTTTGCCGTCTTTGCGTCCCTGACGGTCGCGAAGACGCCCAGGCCGGGGCAGAGCGCTTTGATCGCGGGCCTCTCGGCCCTCGACGTCGAGCTCGACTGGTTCGAGGCGCACGCCCAGGCCAGGTCCCTCGATCTGGGCGCCGAGCTCCACCCAACGTGCCAGCGCTACGTCGACTTTCTGATCACCGCGGGCTACTCCGAGCCGTTCCAGGTGCTGCTGGCACTCTTCTACGGCGTCGAGGTGGCCTACACGGTCGCGTGGGGTCGTCTTGAGGTCCAGGGGCCGTACGCCGATTTTATCGACCGGTGGAGCCATGAGGACTTTCAAGCCTACGTCCGTGTCCTGTCGAGGCTCGCCGACGAGCATCCCCATCCCCGTCAGCAGGCGATGTTCAACGAGGTGATGCGCCATGAGCGGGATTTCTGGCGCATGACCTGGGAAGGCTGAACCGATCATGTCGGCCGAGCCGCTCCACCAGACGTTATGGCAGGGAAACCAGGAGCTAGCTGAAGAATGTCTGGCCCATCCGTTCGTCCGTGGCTTGGGAGATGGCAGCTTGGATCCCGAGGTCTTCAAGCACTATGTGGCCCAGGACGCTTTTTTCCTGCGAGCCTTTTTCAGCGCCTACGCCCTGGGCGCCGTCCGGGCAGTGGAGAAACCGGAGGTGGTACAGCGGCTCCACGGGCTCATGCGCGGTGTACTGGATGAGCTGAAGCTCCACGAAAGCTACGCTGAGAGTCTGGCAATCGATTTGGGGAAGGTCCGACCCCATCCGGCCGCCCGCGCCTATACCGATTTCTTACTTCGGACCGCGTGGACGGCAGAAGTAGGTGAGATCATGGCGGCGATGACACCCTGCATGCGCCTCTATGCATACTTAGGACAGGAGTTGGCCCTACGGGATCACTCCCAGAATCCCTATCGGGAGTGGATCGAGACCTATTCGAGCGCGGAGTTCGAGGCGCTGGCCGCCGAGCTCGAGTCGCTGCTCGACCAGCTGGCCGAGGGAACACACAGGGTCTCTCTTGCCTACCGCTACACGATGCGCTGTGAGCTCGACTTCTTCTCCGCCTCGTTGGCCTAAGCTGCGCCGTCACCCGCCCCGCGTGTGCATCTCCCGGTGCGGATCTTTGCGCAGATCTTTGATCTGATAGAGAGGGCCTCGGGAGCCCAGCGCCTTTCTATCCTCGACCCCATCGGGTCGATCGAGCGCCCCGTCCGAACTAGGGGAAGTTCGGGTTGGGCGCCATCGAGACGAGTGCCACGAGCTGCACATTGCCGCGGTTCTCCACCCCGTGCGCCTCGTCGGGCGCGGACCAAGCGACGCCGCCGGGCCCGAGGGTGCGCGTGGCATCGCCGATGGTGAAGGTGCCCTCGCCCTCGATCACGTAGTAGAACTTCGTGGCCCCGGGGTGTGCGTGTACCTTCTGCGCCTGGCCTGGCTCGAGGCAGTACACATCGCAGAACATTTGCGGTGTCTCGAACAGGTTTACCTTCAGCATCTTATCCGCCGCGAAGCGACGGAAGGCGCTCGTGTCCAGGAATCCCATGCGTGGAGTGTAGCGCCCCGAGGACGCCGCTGCACGGATCCGGGTCCCGTGGGCGTACCTCCGTGCCGCCGACACACGCCGCTCCGTTGGCGAGCAGCCGGTAGCGGCCGGACCGCAGCGCGTGACCGCTCCGGCTCATCGGTTGGCCTCTCTTTCCCCCCTCCGGAGCTCTGGCTCGTCACCGCGCACGAGCCGTATGTCGAGCTTGAGGCGAGGCACGTCGTCGACTCCCAGCCACGAACGCGGGTCCTCGTCCGGACGGCGTTCGACGATCTCGCGGCAGCGAGCCGCGTGGGCGAGCACGGCGTCGACGTCGACACCCAGGTAACATGGCCGGTACCCGGCCAGCTTCCGCTCTGCCTTATCGAGCTGCGCGCCGACGCCGTGTGCGTTGCCCCGCTGGGCGTGCACGAACGCGCTGGCGTAGAGGATCAAGCCCTGGTAAAAGTCGCTCCCCCCTTCGCGCCATGGGCCCTCGAGCACCTCGTGGCTCTCCCAGTACTCGCGCGCGTTGAACAGCTCGAGAAAGCGGTGGAGCGGCTGAGGAAGGTCCTGAGGTCAGGGCCGCCGCTCTTCGCTTGAGGGTCCGGGGGCTTCGGGCCCCTTTTCTTCTCCGGATCTGCCATGTGGGTCCCAGGTTGGGCGGAGTGTGTGCGGCGGACGGAGCCTTCGAGGTAAGACCTTCCTCTCGGACTATGCGGCTATACGTATAATCTAAGTAAAGATATACGTACGCTCATGAGGGCAATTCGTCGAAGGTCCTCCCCCCAGGCCCGACCCCGTTATTCTGATCCGGCCGAACCTCCGTGCGCCGGCCGCGACCGGAGGCAGGGCGGCGACCCAACCCGACGCAGACCGTCAAGGCGGCGACGCTGAGCACCGCCCCCAGCACCGTCGGCCCCCCACTCGCGAACCAGACGCGGATGCGCGACTCACCCTCCGGTACCGAGACCAGAAGGCGACCGCCGTCCGCGTCCGGTCTCACCCCGACGGAACGCGTGCCACTCTCCGTGGCACTCTCGGCTTTCCATCCCGGAAAGTGGTAGGTTCGGAGCGCCACCTCGCAGGGTCCGTCGCTCTCGACCGTGAAGAGGCGCTCCGCCTGGTCCCAGGCCTCCAGTGAAACGTGGCATCCAGCCGTCAACGGAAGCACCGGAGGCTGATCCGGGAGCGTCGTGGGATCGACCCCGGTGCTCGGCAAGAAAAAAGACTGACGGGCGTGGAAGGTCCGAGCGAGGGCTGCACCCGAGAGCTCCCCGGAGTGGAATGCTTCGACGACGGGGGTCATCCGCGCAATCGAGCCGAATGATACACCGGTGAGTACACCGACGACGACGAGGCCACCGGCGAGCACCAGAACGGCCAAATCGCTTGAGCGGCCCGGAGAGGACCGGGCGTCGATCCCGCCCGCCACCACGGCCCGTATCGCGACGGCCGTCAGCACGGCCCAGGGAACCGCCACCACTTCCAGAAAACGCCACGGTATGTGGGTCTCGTGCAGGACCGGCAGTGTCGCCCAGAACACCGTCGACAGTGGGGTCGTCAAGATGAGGGAAAGGACGCCGAACGTAGCCAGCAGTCGGACCCCGCTCGAGGCGGTGCGCCGTGGGTCCGCGGAGGTTTCGGTCTCCATGACGTCGGGCCCAGCGGAGGCGCCGATCCGTTCGACGGGACCCGATCTCCGTAGGACCCCCAGAATTGCGAGGCTCATGACGAGTCCACTCGCGGGCAAGAGTGCTGCGTCCTCGAGCGTCCGCCTAAGCCGCGGCATCATAAACGCGTCGCTGTCGAACAGGAAATTGAGGCTCCACCACTCGCCACTCACGGTCTGGGGTATGAACATCTGGGGAAGATGTACAAGCATCGGCAGCAGGTAGACCCCAGCGACCGCAGCGCCGAGCGCGCCGGCCACGACGATCTGGAGGGAGCCACTCAACTCCGCACGCAACGCGCTCCGAATCACCACCCAAGCCGCCACGAGATAAGTTGCCATCACCACGTACGGGAGATTTGTGAGAGCCAGCAATCCATAGGCGAGGGCGAAGAACGATACGGCACGCGCCCTCTCCCAGGGTGGGGCCACCTCCAACCGGTGAAGCGCAACCAATACCCACGCGGCCAGACCGCCGCCTGCCAGGCACGAAAACAGTCCGGACGAGTAGAGCTCGAAGGCCCTGAAGGGCGTAATGAGCCAAAGACCGACCGCGAGCCATGCGTAGCGGCCCGCCTGGAGCGCCCGGGCCAAGGTGTAGACCCCACACGCACCGAGGAACGAGAAGACCCCCAAGGCCACCGTCAGTCCCGCTATCAATCGCCCGCCTGCAATCCACGAGAAAAAAGCGGTCAGCGCAGATAAGGCGGGCGGGTAGAAATAGCCCGTCGGCCCACCCCACCCCAGGTTGAAGTCGCCATACCACCGGGGGTACCAATGCCCCTCCGCAACGCCACGGGCGAACTGTCCCGCCATCGCGAGGTGGAGCGAGAGGTCGGTCGCAGCAGGGAGCCGGACCCGGAAATAGAGGACAGGCAGGGCGGCCAATGCCCCTAAGACCAAGGTCGCCCGCCACGAGGGGAGCGTCGGCCTGGCCTGGTCGAAAGTGGTATCCGGCGGCCGAACCGTCACCTACGCCGCCGGTTCAGGGAGTTCCGAAGACCGGACGGGCGCCCAAAGGGGCCGGACGATACCGGCTCCGAGGCTGCGAGGCGAATCGCCCGTGACGTCATGCTGAATCCTTCGAGGCCATGGAGCGAGAGGACTACCTGCGCTGCGGCAGTTATGCGATGCACACCCGGTTCCGTCCGGTTCCCTTTGCATGGGCGAGATGCTCTTCGGCGGGCGCCCCATCGGGCCTACTCTCAAGCTAAATCAATCTACCACTTGGTATCGATACTCTAGTAACTCGTTGTAGGAACAGAAGCGACGCGGTGGAACTCGCAGGGGGATGACGATGAGGACAAAGCGAGCTGTATGGGGACTGTTTCTCGTGCTGGGGCTGAGCGCCTGTCGAACGCCGTTCGACCCGAACACCGACGATGATCAGATCGATATCCAGGGCTCCGGCCACGTCACGACCGAGGTCCGGAATGTCACGGGCATCAACGCGATTAGCGTGACGGGCGGTCAGTGGGTCGTGCTGGAGCAGACCGACACCGAAGGCGTGCAGGTCGAAGCCGAGGACAACCTGCTGCGCTACATCGAGACCGAGGTCGACGACGGCGTCCTACTGGTGCAATCGCTGCTGTCGCGGTAAGCATGAGGCTCGCGCGCTTCGCTTGCGGTCACCACATTAGCCGTGCAGATGAGTCGTTGCTGCTCGGGCCCCATGCGGGGCCAGGCGATGGTATGGACCCAGCCACGTCCCTCGGCGGTGAGCAACCGACCGCGGGGCAGGCAGAAGCCCAGAGAGTGGAGCTCGGCATGAATGCGCGACGCCGAGGAGGTCCGCATCCGGACGAGTCGGGCCCGGTGCCGGACGAGGGTGGCCTGCTCGCGTTGGCTGATGGGTTTGCAGTAGACCTCAGGGATGAGGCGCACGAGTTGCATGCGAGCGAGCAGCGTGGCGTCGATCGCATCGTTCTTGTAGTTGGCCTCGGCGATCGCACGCAGCTTCTTCGCGTGGGCGAGCACGAAGCGACAATCCGGTCCGTTGAGCAACTCGTATAGCCAGGGCCAGGACGGACTCGTCTCGACGACGACCTCGAGCGGCCGATAGGCATTCAGCAGCTCAACGAGCCGGTCGGACTCGGTGTTGCGGATGCGGAGCGGCTTTTGGACGAACGCTCCGTCATTGCTCACGATCGCGACGACGAGGTACGTTGCGTGAGCATCGATTCCTGCGACATACATGATGGCCTCCTGGTGGTTGGCAGCCGCAGGTTACTTGGGGAAGTGCCAGCGTAGTGCGCCGGCCGTTGGGAGGCCATCCGCTTTATAAGGTCAGCAGAAAAGTCGCAGCCGAAGGTGCGACTCATTGAAAAAGAAGGTGATTCAGATGAAGCGCATGCTTGCCGTTTTCGTAGCAGGCTTGTTGGCCCTCGCCCCAGCAGGGCCTATGTCCGCTCGCGCCGCGGCGCAGGGCACGCAGGAAAGCTTCGAGGTTCATCCCTCAACACAGGACCCGTCGGTTCGGGTCACTCTCGGGACACTCGAGCGATGGGAGTCCGAACTGTCGAACTGGGGCCGCTGGGGCCGAAATGACCAACGCGGCACGCTGAATCTCATCACACCGGAGAAGACCCGCGGAGCTGCTCTCCTCGTGGAGGACGGCGTCACGGTGTCGCTCGGGCACTTCGTGAGCGAGGAAGACGCGATCGACAGCCAGACGTTCGGACCGACGGAGCATTGGATGACGTCGGTCGACCCGAACACGGGCCGGCCGCGCTTCGCTGTGGATGCCGTGAGCTTCTCGCTGCACGACGGACAACTCGCCCACATGGACGCACTTTGCCACTACGCCACCCAGCGAGATGGCCAGGCCGTCATCTTCAACGGCTATCCCCAGAATCTCGACATCAACGGGTGCAGCGGGGACCTCGCCGTCGACGATATGGGGCCGGGCTACGTGACCCGCGGCGTCCTCGTGGACATGCCACTCCTTCGGGGCGTGGAATGGCTCGAGCCCAGCACGCCCATCTATGTGTCCGACCTCGAGGAGTGGGAGGCGTTCGCAGGCGTCATGATCGGCAGCGGCGACGTGCTGCTGGTTCGGGGCGGCCGCTGGGCCAAGCGCGCAGCGGAGGGCCCGTGGCGCTACAGTCAGGGTGGAGCCGGGCTGCACGCCTCAGTGCTACCCTGGCTGAAGGAGCGGGGCGTGGCGCTCCTGGTCGGCGACGCCATAAACGACGTTCAACCGTCCGGCGTGGAGGGCATCAACCGTCCGGTCCACACCATGACACAGATCTTCATCGGGCTTCCCCTCGTCGACAACGGATACCTCGAGGACGTGGCCCGCGAAGCCGCAAGCCGGGAGCGGTGGGAGTTCATGGTGTCCTGGCAGATCACCCAGGTGCCCAACGGGACCGCGAGTCCGTTCAACGCACTGGCGACGTTCTAGAGGGGGTGTCCTTCACCGCCGCAATCCCCTGAGCGCCATCTTGCTCCTGGTCTCACCTCGCCCGGGGGTTGTCGGGATACTGAACCGACACTTCTTCACTCTGCTCATACCCGTAGCGCACGGCGATCGCGCGCACCGTGACCGGTACGGGCAGAGTGAGCGGGCCCGAATACAGGAGCCAGTGGGGCGTTTCCCCGGACGCCGTCGTATATGCGATGGAGGCGCCTTCCGTCGGAGAGGTTAGCGCGATGGTGACGGCGCCGTCTTCGTCGTTACCCGGTCCAAAGACTGGCGCCTCGGTGACGGGTTGAAACGCCACCGGGCCACATCATTTCGGCCAACTCCGTTTCGGGAATCAAGCCCATGTCACCAATGTCTTGTTGCCATTGTAGAAGCACGTCCCGCATTTCCATCACTACCTCGGCTTTGGCAGGGACTTCGGCGAGGTTGAGGATCTCGTGCGGATCGCGAGTAACGTCGTACAGTTCTTCTTCGGGTTTTGTTGGTTGAAACAGCGCGGCGGCGGCGCCTTCCAGTTCGCTGGCCTCGTGGAGCCGTATCAACTCCTGCATGAGCGGCATGCGGTCCCTGTATCGGTTGATGAGCAAAAAGGGACGGTCTGGGAAGAAAATTGCGGAGGTTGGGTCAATAGGTGTGTAAACGTATTAGGCGGCGTTCTTCCGCTGTTGGTGTGAGACGGGCTTTCCGTCTTCGAACTTTCTTCCTTCAAATACGTCCTTGAGGAGGTGAGGAGCGTCGAGCCTTCGGAACCGCTTCTCAGCCACCAAGAGCAACTTCCAGATTAGCGCCGTAGCGCTCTCGACCCGCTTGAACCGCTTCGCTGCTGTCGTCCTGAGCCGTACCGCGGCGAACGGGCTCTCGACCACGTTCGTCGTGCGTAGATGCTTCCAGTGGTCCTCGGGGAAGTCGTAGAACGCTACCATCCGCTCCCAGTCGTCCTCGAGTACGTCCACTGCTTTCGGATACCACGGCCTATAGCGTCGGGCGAACACCTCGCGGGCCTTCAGGGCCTCGGCCCGGCTCGGTGCGTAGACCACGGCCCGGAGAAGATCCTTCGCCTCGCCCTGCTCCCGCTGAGGTAGTCGGTCCAGCACGTTCCTCATCTTGTGGTTCCAGCACCGTTGCTCACCCGCCTCAGGCCATACCTGCCGTACTGCGCCCCAGATCGCAGCGTTACCGTCCGCCATCAGAAGCCGGGGCGCCTCGATGCCGCGTGCCTTCAGGTCCCGCAACACCTCGGACCAGGACTCGACCGACTCTCGGTAGCCCGCTCTCAGGGCCAACACCTCTTTCGTCCCGTCTCGCATGGCACCCAGCACCACCAGCAGCGCCGCTTTGTCCCGCTCCAGCCCTGCCTTCACATAGATCCCGTCCGCCCACACGTAGACGACCTCACGACCCTCCAGGCGACGCTGGCTCCATTCCTCGAACTCCGCCGTCCATCCCGCCCGCAGCCGCCGAATCGAAGACTTCGACAGCGGTGCCCCCTCGCCCAGCAGGCCCCGCATCGCCAACTCGAAGTCTCCCTCCGCCAGTCCGTGCAGATACAGCTCCGGAAGCAGAGCGCCCAGCTCCTTCGTCCGCCTCGCGAACAACGGCAGCACGCGGCTCTCGAACCGCTCCTCAAGGCCTCGAACTCGAGGGCGTCGGAGTGTGATCGTGCCCGAGCTCATCGCCAGCCGCCTCGGCTTGCCGTATCCGTTGCGGTAGCCCTCGGTCGCGTCCACCACCCTCCTGCGCTCTGACTTCTCTCGCCCTAGCAACTCCGTGACTTCCTCCTCCAAGATCTGTTGAATGAACTCCTGCGCCTTCTCCCGAACCACTTCTTCCAGAACTTCCCACACGGGCGTCCTGGACTCACCCTCGGGTCCCACCGTATTCTTCCTCACGAGGCGTCGTTCCTTTCCCCCGGGCTGTCACCCGGAGTTCGCTGGTTATTACTCAGCGGAAAGGTACGTCGCCTCTCTTTTTACACACCCTTTGATCCTAGCTCCGCACGGTGCGGCGCAGCCTCTATGCGGCTAGGTTGGCATTGTTACTAGCCTCTTTGGCCCGCCTTAGACGCTTCCCTGCCCCGAAATAGACGTGTTTAGACGGTCTAACGGATGCACTTTAGGCTCCCGCCTGGATTGCCGCAGCACCGTCGCCGGGTCGGACGCCTAGTACAAGCGTTGGACAGTTTCGATCTGTTTCCAGCCGCCGGCCGCCGCCACGTCTTCGGCCTTCCTTGACTGTTCGGGATTTCGGGCGCCATTTTAGCCTTTCCGGTTCCGTGCCGGCACACCGCGTTCGTGGAGCGGACAGGCCCCGGATCCGGGGCGCAATCGTGGCCTCTCCGGCCTCCCGCCCGGCCGACCGCCGCCATCCCCGTCGGCTCCGCCGCCCGTTCTGGAGGGCACCGGACCCCCGATCGGGTGGGAGTCCGGTCCGCTGGAGCCGGGTCCCCGTCGGCCAATAAGAGAGACCGGGAAAACAAACGGGAGGAAAACGCACGATGAATCCCCTCATCGATCTTACCGGTCAGGTCGTCCTGGTGACCGGCTCCACCCAAGGAATCGGGCTTGCTACGGCCCGGCAGTTCCTGGAGGCGGGCGCCACCGTCGTCTTGAACAGCCGCCACCGGGAACGGGGGGAGCGGGCCGCCGAGGAGCTCGCCGCGGCGGTGAACCCGGCTGGCGACCGTTGCTGGCACGCCACCGCCGACGTCACGGACGCCGGTCAGGTCCGGGAGATGGTCCGCCTCGTCATGGAGCGGCACGGGAGGGTGGACGTGCTGGTGAACAACGCCGGCGGGCCTGACCACATCCAGCCCTTCCGGGAGCTCGCCCCCGAGGCGTGGTACGAGTCCTTCCAGATGAAGTTCTGGAGCAAGATCTACTGCATCCGGGAGGTTCTCGAGCCCATGCACGCGCAGGGGCGGGGCGCGATCGTGAACATGATGTCCGACGCCGGACGGGTGGGGACGCCGGGGGAGTCCATCATCTCGGCCGCGTACGGGGCGCTGCTGGCCGTCACCAAGTCCCTGGCCCAGGAGTTCGGCCGCTTCCAGGTCCGCATCAACAACGTCTCTATCACGCTCACCGGGGACACGGGCCTGTACGACGCGGTGATGAAGGAGGAGTTCAGCCGGCGCATCTTCACGAAGATCGAGCAGCGGATTCCCCTTGGGCTCCTGGGGCCTGACGACGTGGCGGCGGCCATCGTCTTCCTCGCTTCCCCTGCGGCGGGGAAGATCACGGGCCAGACCCTCAGCGTGAACGGGGGGATGACCTATCCGTCGTGAGGCGCGCTGCGATCCGGCTGGACGGTGGCACGGCGGAAGGTCCTGAAGGAGGGAACGCTGGGCCGAACGGCGCAGTTGGGGAGCATCCGTCGCGGGCCGCCCTACGATCCGCCCGCACGGTGGATGGCGGATCCGAGCCGTCCTCGAGGAAGGCGCGCTCAGCCCGCACGGCGGGACGGGGGCTCCGTGGCGGCGTCGGATGAAGACCTCCCGGATCGCGGCCACCTGGTCGGGGTGGATCGCTCCGTCCCGGTGAGCCGCTTTCGGCGTCTAGGAGCTTGGGTCTGAGCGTCTCGATGACGTCTTGCGCTCCGAGGGCTTGACTGCGCACGACCTCCGCTTCCAGGTGCTCCGCCCTGAGCTCTGCGAGGGCCAGCTCTGCGGCGAGGCGGTTTTCCGTGATTGACAAGCCCGCGCTCATTCCGTAAGTGGAGCCGACAATGCTGGAAATCGTCGACATAGGACCACGTCTTACCCTGGACGACTACGGGGCCAGCGCTCAGCTGGCGCCGTCGGTCAACGATTTGCGCGCGCTGGCCAGGGTTGTGGTGCCCAAGCTCCGCGGTCGAAAGCTGTGGATGGTCAACTCCACAGCCAAGGGCGGCGGAGTCGCTGAGATGATGGGGACGATCGTGGGGATGCTGCGCGAGCTCGGCGTTCCCACCGAGTGGGCCGTCATTGGAACCGAACGGACCGAGTTTTTCCTGCTGACAAAGCAGATGCACAACATGATCCACGGAGCCGGCAACCCGAAAATCTCCGCCGAGCACCACGAGCTCTACGACCTGGTGAGCCGGGAGCTTGCCGACGAGTTTCGCGAGCGCATCTCGAAAGACGACATACTGGTCATCCACGACCCGCAGCCTCTGGGAATGGGCGCCCTGCTAAAGAAGGAGCTCGGCGTCCCCGCCATGTGGAGGTGCCACATCGGCCTCGACGACCAGACTCCCCAGACCAAAGCTGTGTGGGAATTTCTAAGGCCACACGTCGAGACCTACGACCACACGGTGTTTACCGCCCCTGAATATGTTCCCGAGTTTCTTCACGGCCACTTTTCGCTGATTTTCCCTGCGCTCGATCCGATGAGTCACAAGAACGAGCACCTGTCTGCTCACGCGCTCGCCAGAGTCCTGTGCAACGCCGGTCTGATGCGCGAGCACAATCCCGTGCCGACGCAGACATTTCCTTTCACGGCAGAGCGGCTGCAACCCGACGGCACGTTTGGCCCGGCAACGTCACCGGAAGAGATCGGGCTCCTGTATCGAACGGTGATCACGCAAATCTCTCGCTGGGACAAGCTCAAGGGGTGGGAGCCGCTGTTGGAGGCGTTTACAAACCTCAAGCGCCGCGCAAAAAACGGCGGCTTGAAGCTAACGGATGATCAGCGCCGACGTATCGACAGTGCACGGCTGGTCATGGCCGGCCCGGAAACAGCGGCCGTCGCCGACGACCCCGAAGCAGCGGAAGTGCTCAAGGCTCTGTGTTCCACCTACTGCGAGCTCGAGCCGGAGATACAGCGCGATGTGGCGCTGCTGAGTTTGCCAATGGGTTCGAGTCGCATCAACGCGTTGATGGTCAACGCGCTCCAGCGCTGCTCGAGCATCATCGTTCAAAACTCGATCCAGGAGGGCTTCGGCCTGACGGTGACCGAGGCCATGTGGAAGAGGATTGCAGTCATGGGCTCCACAGCGTGCGGAATTCGCCACCAGATCCGCGACGGCGTCGACGGTTGCCTGGTCCAGGATTCGTCCAGCGCCGAGGCCGTAGAGCGCGTGCTCTTAGAAATGCTCAACGACGAAGAGATGTGCGAGACCTACGCGCTCAGTGCTCAACGCCGAGCCAACGACGAGTTCTTGGTATTCGCCCAGGTTCGACACTGGCTCGAAGTGCTGACAGAGACCGCGACCGCCTGATCAATTAATGGCTACGATCAACGCGATGACCGCGGCGAACAACACGAGGGCTCCGATCACCATGACGGCCGAGTTGGTCGACATCTGCGACTGGACTTCGGCTGGGAAATCCGAAAGTGCTTGGCCCCGCCGCCGGCCCCCTTGCCAGCAACCGAGCGACGTTCCTCCACATGTATCCCGAGGACGGGATCCCGTGAAGGAGCATCAAGGGGGGCCCCTCTCCGCACGCCCTTTACGCGGCCCGCCCGCCACTCGTCTCCACTTCGTCGACCGCTGCAGGACCCATTGCTCCCGGGCCTCCTCTCAGCGGACCCCGTGGATGAGTCCCGTGACGGGAATCATCACCATGATCTCGGCCACCGCCTCGGGGACCAGGGCCCGCCAGTCGTCTCCTCCGCGCCACCTTCTTCGGACCTCCGTTCCCGAGACGGTGTTGATTCCCTCCCTGGCCAGGTCCACCACCGGGTAGCCGGCCGCCCTGAGCCGCCGGATCTTCGTCACGCCCCAGGGCGAGAGCACCCGGAGAAAGTGCGTGACGCCGGTGGGAACGTAGTGGGCCCACAGGTGCGAGTCGTGGATGGGAAAGGGGACGATGGTGAACCGGCCGGCATCCACCCCGGCCTCCACCAGCGAACGCTGCACCATGAGGCAGCGCACATGGTAGGGGAACGGGTTGGCCGCCGGATCGCTTCGGTGCGGATCGTCCGCCTCGAAGCGGGTGCGGAGAGGATCCGGGTTCGTGAGCCCGACGAGAAGCTGCTGGCAGCGGCGGGCCGCCTCCAGCACGTACTCCAGGTGTCCCAGATGGAAGGGCTGGAACCGGCCGTGGACCATCCCCTCGGGGACGATGGAGCCGTCGGGCGTTGGGGGAGGCAGGGTGGGCCCGAGTAGGAACACACTAATCCCCCTCTACCAGGCCGCAGCCACCCGGTCCGTGGCCACCCCGCACGGGCACCAGGGGGAGCACGATGCGGGACGGGCGCTCCGCATCGTGATAGATCCGCGTGGTCGCCCGCCGCATCGCCGTCGTGGTGTCCGAGCTCACCCCGGTGTTCAGGTTCCGGGCGAACGGCGGGAAGTTGCTCCTCGTCACCTCCACCTGGATCCGACTCCCCGCCGCGAAGTACCTGCTCACTGGATACAGCACCACCCTCAGCTCGTAGATCTCCCCCGGCTCAGCAGGGCGCCCCGCCAGAGCCTCGCAAGCTTCTACCGCCACGTTCAACTTCATGTCGGGAGCCTCCTCTAGCCCCTGAACTTGAGCCCTAGGGTCTCGGCGATGGTGGTGCGCTGGATCTCGTCGGACCCGCCGGGCACGCGCAGGTTGCGGGCGATCAGGAAGAGCTTGTTCACCGGGCTGGCCTTCATCATCCCCGCCCCTCCGTGGATCTGGACGGCCCGGTCGGCGATCCGGTAGAACGCTTCATCGTTCGACAGCTTCACCAGGCAGACCCTCCGGATGTCCTCCGGCGACCGGGCCTTCCACCACGGTCCCGGGTCGTCCAGCTCCCTGGCGCAGGAGAGGGAGAGGGCTCGAGCCTGGTACCAGTCCAGGTACATGTCGGCGATCATCCACTGGATCCCCTGCCGGCTGCCCAGAGGACGGCCTCCGATCTCCCGGGTCCTTGCCCGCTCCAGGGACCGGTCGATGAGGTAGGCGCCCCATCCGGCGCACATCCCGCCTCGGCGCATCCTCGTCCAGTTGATGGAGGTCATGGCGATCTCGAACCCCTGACCTCGCTCCCCCAGCATGTGCTCGTCGGAGAGCTCGAGGTCCTCCATGAAGAACTCCCCGGTAAGCCCGTCGTCGAACATGGTCTGGTACACGCGGCCGGGGCGGAAGCCCCTGCCCAGGAACTCCTTCGTCCTGAACTGGAAGTAGGTGAACCGGCGGCGGCGCTCGTTCGGATCCGTGACCACCAGCACCTGGGCGATGTCCGCCTCGAAGACATTGGTGATGAACGCCTTGTGCCCGTTCAGGATCCACTTGCCGTCCCTCCGCACGGCATCGGCCCTGAAGTCGAAGAAGTTGGATCCCGCCTGGGGCTCCGTCACCCCGTGGAGGCTCGTGCACTCACCGCGGACCAGGGGATCGACGTACTCCTCCCACTGCTCCGGACGGGAGAAGATGACGCGCGGCGCGGCTCCCTCGGACCAGGAGAGAATGGCGGGGTTCAGGCCCACGCCGTACCGGTAAACGTGCTCCTCCACCTCCAGCATGTCGGCGCGCCCGAGCCCCCCGCCACCGATCTCTTCGGGGAGGTGGAGGCTGTAGATTCCCGCCTTCCCGGCGGCCCGCATGATCTCCCGCCGCGCCTCGGAGATCTCCGGGTGGCGCCTCCCCTGCTCGTCCAGGTAGAGTCGGCTGTCCTGGAAGCGGTGGGCCAGCCGCTCCTCCAGCGGCCGTACCGTCTCCTCGTACAGGCGGTCGATTTTCTCGTGGATTGCGTTCAGGTGATCCGATCTGTCGTGTAGGTCCATGGTGACTCCCCGAAGGCTCGATTGAGCTGGCGACCCGTCCACC
The DNA here is from genome assembly GCA_965218295.1 of Longimicrobiales bacterium. Taxonomy (GTDB): domain Bacteria; phylum Gemmatimonadota; class Gemmatimonadetes; order Longimicrobiales; family Gaopeijiaceae; genus CBDCKN01. Next base: position 73,000 of record CBDCKN010000002.1, read on the forward strand.
GAAAGGAGCGGCAGGTCCGTCGACGTCGCGGCGGTGGAGATCCGCCCGTGCCGGCTCCCCAGGAAGCGCCCGCGGCCCGAGAGGTTGACCAGGACCGGAAGCAAGTCCTCGCCCCGGAGCGTCCCCAGCGACCCCCGGGCCGCGGCCCGTTCCCCGAACCGCTCCACGTCGTCGACTCGGGCGGAGGGTGCGGCGACCGCCAGGGGCACCGCGTCGCCCGAATGGAGTAGGGGGCCCCAGGTCGGTGTGGTATGGTCGGCGGTCACGGCCAGGACGAACTCCCCGGCCTCTTCTACCAGGGGGGCCATCGCCCGGTCGATCCCCTCGATGACGCGCATCTTCTCCACGGGATCGCCCCGGTGCGCCGCCTCGTCCGGGGCTTTCGTGTGCACGTAGACGAACGCGTGCCCGTCCTTCACCAGCTCGAGGGCCTGCTCCACCTTCGCCGTCACCTCCGACTCGGGATCCGACTCGGGGACGTGGTGGTAGTCGGCCGCCACCACCACCGCCAACCCGCGGTACATCGGCACGCTGGAGACGATCGCTGCCGGACCTCCCACGTGGCCGTTCAGCGGCTCTACGGGCCCTCGACGACCGATCCACTTCGTGACCAGCACGTTCAGGGGAAGCGATCCTTCCTGCCTCCTGCGCCGGTTCACCGGATGCTGGTCCAGCACCCGGTGGGAGTGCAGGAGATAACGGTTCAGCGCCGTGGCGGTCCTCTCGGCCGCCGCGGGGTCGGCGGCCTCCTCCCGAGCCTCGACGAGGAGGACCGGCCGGTCCGTCGAGAACGGGTCGGAGTCGGTCACCTCGGCACTCCCACACCCGCCCAGGGTGAGGAGGGCATCTCCGCGCTCGATGGGCCGTATATGGAAGAGGATGCCGTGGAAGGCCAGCCGGTCCACCGCAGCCAGGAGCTCGCTCGCGTCCTCTTCCTCCGCCTCCCGGTACCGGCCCTGGAGACGCAGGTATCCCCCTTCGGGGCGCGCGCTCCGAAGCGCGGCGTATGCGCACACGGTCCCCAGCGGCACGTGGAGGCCCGCCCCCAGCGGGTAGACGATCCCGTTGGCACCCCGGGCCGCAACATCGTCGAGGGCGGGCGTGTGGGCGGCCTCCAGGGGCGTGGCGCCGCCCAGCTCCCGGCAGGGCCAGTCACCGAGGCCGTCCAGAAGGAAGAACAGGATCGGATACCCGGTCATCGCCTCAGATGACCCCCCTGCGCTCCAGGTCGGCGAGCTCCCGGGCCGTGTAGCCCAGGAGACCTTCGTAGACTTCCTCGTTGTGCTCCCCGAGGGCGGGGGCGAGACGGCGCACCTCCCCCGGGCTCCGGCTCATCCTGGGAACGATTCCGGGCATCCTGAGCCTGCCTAGGACCGGATCCTCGATCTCCACCAGCGATCCCCGCGCCGATGAGACTTGCTAGGTAGCTGCAACGGTGGCCTCCTCCAGGGGGGGTGTTACCCAAACTGTGCCGTAAGTCATTGTCCTGCAACAAGCGGAGGGGGCGGGATTCGAACCCGCGTGGGCTTGCGCCCGCCGGTTTTCAAGACCGGTGCATTGAGCCGCTCTGCCACCCCTCCAGACAGCATCTGCCTGGCGAAAGCTCAGGCATTCACGGGCCTCGTGTAAAGAGGTCGCGCGTCCATGCGCTCCCGGAGCGCGATCAGTGGCGGAAGAGGCGCTGACCCGTGAAGACCATGGCCATGCCGTGCTCGTTGGCAGCTTCGATGACCTCTTCGTCCCGGACCGAGCCCCCAGGCTGGACGATGGCGCGCACGCCCGCCTCGGCTGCCGCGTCGACGCCGTCCCGGAACGGGAAGAAGGCGTCGGAGGCCAGGACGGCACCCTGGAGATCGAGACCCGCGTCGGCTGCCTTCTGGACCGCGATACGCGAGGAGTCTACCCGGCTCATCTGACCGGCGCCGATGCCCAGCGTGGCTCCACCGCTGGCGAAGAGGATCGCGTTGGACTTCACTCCGAAGACCGCCGCCCAAGCGAAGCGCAGATCATCCCACTCGGCTTCGTCGGGGTTGCGCTCGGTAGTGACGGACCAGTCCACCGAGCCCACACCATAAAAGGGCGGCGGCGGCGGGCTCTGGGCCAGCATTCCACCGTACACGCTCCGCAACGCCAGGCCCTCAGGCCGTCGTCCGTGCTCCGCCAGGAAGCGACCCGCCCTGCGAACCTCTTCGGGCGCTCTCTTCCACCAGTCCCCGTCGGGCTCGCCCTCTACCGGCTCGCCGATCCCGCCCGAGACGAGGAGCCGGAGGTTCTTCTTCCGCGTGAGAACCTCGATGGCCTCATCTTCGAAACCCGGCGCCACGATGCACTCGATGAAGAGCCCGGACATGGCCTCGGCCGTCTCCTCATCGATTCGCCGGTTCACCGCAATCACCGAGCCGAACGCGCTCACGGCGTCCGTGCGGAGGGCCCGCTCGTAGGCCTCGGCCAAGGTCCCCGCCACGGCCAGGCCGCAGGGCGTGGTGTGCTTGATGATGCAGACGGCTGGCCGCGGGGAATACGCGAAAGGCGCAAGCGACAGGAGTGCTCCGTCGAGATCGAGCAGGTTGTTGTACGAGAGCTCCTTCCCGTGCAGCTGCTGCAGGCCCGCCAGGCCATCTTGCTTACCGGACCACCGGTAGAAGGCGGCTTCCTGACCAGAGTTCTCCCCATACCGCAGTCCCTGGACTAGCTCGAGGTCGAGGGACAGAGAATCGGGCGGGCTCTCGTCGGAGTCGGCCGCTCCCTGGCCGGACTCGGGATCGTCGGACGCGGCCTTGAACCCCGCGTCCTCGGCGGCGCCGGCCCCCGCCTCCAGATACGCCGCCACCGCTGCGTCGTACTCGCTGATGTGACGGAAGACCTTTGCGGCGAGCTCGCGACGCAACTCCGCGTCTACCGCAGCGCCATCCCCCGTCGCTCCATCCGCCAGTGCGGTAAGCACACGGTCGTAGTCCGATGGGTCTACCACCACCAGCACGTCGGCGTGGCTCTTGGCCGCGGCCCGGATCATGGTGGGCCCGCCAATGTCCACCTTCTCCATGGCTTCACCCACCGGAACGTCCCCTCGGGCCACGGTCTCCCGGAACGGATAGAGATTCACGGCAACCAGGTCGATGGGGCCGTACCCGTGCTCCTTGAGCGACGCCATGTCGTCAAGCCGGTCGCGACGCGCCAAAAGGCCGGCGTGAATGGCCGGATGAAGCGTCTTCACCCGTCCGTCCATCATCTCCGGATGCCCGGTAACCTGGGTCACTTCGGTCACCGGCAGGCCGGCGTCTTGGATCAAACGAGCCGTACCGCCGCTGGACAGGATCTCCCACCCGGCCTCCACCAGCGACGTGGCCAGAGCCTCTATGCCCGACTTGTCAGACACGCTCAGGAGCGCTCGTCGCTTCATATCTCGCTTGTCTCCCCTATCGGCTCGCGCCCTGTGTCTCGTTTCCGAATGCGGACTCGAAATCACTGGACGGGAGGGTGAACGGTCCCGGCTCCCTGCCCTCCGCCACCGCTCTGCATAGGTGATCGGTCACGGCCGGGTAGAGGCGGTGCTCCGCCACGAGGACCCTGGCAGCCACTCCCTTGGCATCATCCTCGGGCAGGACCGGAACGGGCCACTGGGCCACGATCGTCCCGGTGTCGTACTCGTCGTCCACGAAGTGGACCGTGGCTCCCGTCACCTTGGCCCCCGCAGCCAGTACCGCCTGGTGGACTCGCTCTCCGTACATCCCCTTTCCGCCGAAGGCTGGAAGCAACGCCGGATGGATATTCAGGATACGTCGTGGATAGGCGGCCACGACGGCCGACGGCATGAGCCTGAGATACCCGGCCAAGGCGATGACCTTCACGTTCCGGTCGCGCAGGTGCCGGAGGGTCTCGTCCCCGATCTCCTCCTGAGAGCGATCCTGCATGGCGATCACCAGAGCGTCACGGCCCGCCGCCCTGGCTCGATCGAGTGCCCCGGCATCCGGGTGGTCGGAGATGACCGCCACTACCCTGTAGGCTCCGCTCGCCTCCTCATGATCCAGGAGCGCCTGGAGATTCGTTCCCCCGCCCGACGCGAATACGGCAACGGGAACGGGGGGGGTCACGCCAGCTCTCCTCCGTAGTGCGGGATCAGGAACGGGTTGCTCGTGCGCTCGTGGCCGACGCTAGTGGGTGGTCCGTGTCCAGTCAGGAGACGCGTCTCATCGGACATGATCAGCACGTGGCGTCGAATGCTGTCGAAGAGGGCCTGGTAGTCACCGCCCGGAAGATCGGTCCTCCCCACCGAGCCCGCAAAGATCAGGTCTCCGACGATGGCGAGCTCATCCTCTTCGGCATGAAGGATCACATGTCCGGGCGAGTGCCCGGGCGTGTGAATGACCTTGAAGGCCGACTGACCGAACCGGAAGGTGTCCCCGTCGTGGAGCTCTCGCTCTGGGGGGCTCAGCTCGGGCGCCGTGAGGTCGAACATGGCCGCCTGAGCCTGCACACCGTCGAAAAGAGGGCGATCCTCAGGGTGCAGGTAGGTCGGCGCATCCGTGGACTCGCGAATGACGCCGAGGCCTTCCACGTGGTCGAGATGGGCATGGGTCAACAAGATGGCGGCTACCGGACCTCCCTCGGCTGCCACGGCAGCGACCATCTGGGGGGCAGCGGCACCGGGATCCACGATGACGGACTGTCCCGTGGCCTCACACCACGCGACGTACCCGTTCTCGGCGAAATCCCCCGCTGTGAAAGCTTGAACACGCATCTTGATCACCAATGGCCCGATCCGGGCCTCGACCGACGGTGCTTGGGCACGGGTCACGCCCAAAGAAGTGGCCCGTAGGGATCTCACCTACGAGCCAGGAAGTCGGTCGTTCTGTTCTTGGGACTTTAAGCGGTGAAAGAGCTGCCGCAGCCGCAGCCGCCGGTGGCATTCGGGTTCGTGAACGTGAAGCCGGATCCCATCATGCTGGTCACGTAGTCGATCTCGACGCCGTCCAGATACTGGACGCTGAACGGGTCGACGAAGATCCTGACGCCCGACAGGTCGAGCACCTCGTCGTCGTCCTCCGGGGCATCCTCGATATTCAGGCCATACTGAAAGCCCGAGCACCCCCCAGGGAGAACCGCGACGCGGAGCCCCGCATCCCCCGATGCCCCCTGATCTTCTATGAACGTCTGGATCTTGCTCACCGCCGTGGGCGTGAGGGTCAAAAGGGTCTCGGTACTTTCCATATGATTCTGTCTCCTGGGGCTCTCATACCCCCACCGCCTGCGAACGTTCTCAACCGCGGAGACCTACTTGCTTGAAGCTACCGGTAGGCCTAGGGGGGGTCAACGCCCGAGTCAGCCGTCGAGAATGAGCGTTGCGGCCGCCCGGAGATCGTCCACGACCGCTACACCTTCCGGCACCAGCGGCTCTTCGTCCACTCCGAAACCGGTCCTCACGAGGATTCCCTTCCCTCCCAGCTCCAGGGCCGGCCGTACGTCGGCGACCTTGTCCCCTATGTAGTACGAGTCCTCCAGGCTGAGCCCCAGTTCCTCTGCGGCGTCACGGTACATACCGGTGCCCGGCTTGTGACACCCGCAGGGCTCGCCGAAGTCGGGGTGATGAGGGCAGTACCGGGTGGCGTCTACGGGCCCGCCGGCGTTGCGCAGGAGCTCGTCGAGCCTCCTGGCCACGGCCCGGTAGTCTCCTTCCGTGTACAGTCCACGTGCGATCCCGGACTGGTTGGTCACGATCACGAGCACGTACCCCGTCTCGCGGAGCTCCTTGAGCGCCTCGGCAGCGTGGGGCACCAGGACCACCCCTTCCGGGTCGGCGAGGTACACCTTCTCTTCGATGAGGGTACCGTCCCGGTCGAGGAAGACCGCCGGGCGTCCCGTCCGGTCCCTCACGACCGGGCGTGGTCGGAAAGGAGGCGAAGCACCTCGGAGTCCTGCCACTCGAGCACGGTCCGCAGGTCGATCCACAGTGCTCCGTCCTCGACACGGCCAACTAGCGGCGGGGACGCAGACCGCAATGCCCCCGCCAGCCCGTCTGCCCCTTGTTCGCCCGGCTGGACCCGAATTCCATGGCTCGCCAGCTCGACGCCCGGGAACGTTCCGCCACCGACCACGGAGGACGCCTCCACCACCTCGGCCTCGACCCCTTCGGCGGACAGCCCCTCGACGAGCGCTCTCGCTCGTTCTCGTAGCGTCTCCGGGTCGGCCGAGAGCATCGCCAGCGCGGGGATCTCACGGATCGCCCGATCCGCATCCCGGTAGAGGCGAAGGGTGGCCTCGAGGGCCATGAGGGTGGTCTTGCCAACCCGGAGGGCCCTGCAAAGCGGATTTCGCCGCATCCGGTCGATCCAGTCACTCTTTCCGAGTAGGATGCCCGCCTGGGGACCACCCAGGAGCTTGTCCCCCGAGAAGGCGACCAGGTCCACGCCGGCGGCTAGGCTCTCGGTGGGGCGGGGCTCGGGCGGCAGACCCAGGAGCCCGGCGTCGACCAGAAGGCCCGAGCCCAGGTCATGGACCACCCCGATCCCCGTCTCTTTCCCGAGCTCCGTAAGATCCTGGAGCGTCGCCTCTTCGGTGAATCCCGTGATCCGGAAGTTGGAGCGGTGCACCTTCAGGATCAGGGCCGTATCGCCCTCGACCAGGGCCTCGTGGTAGTCCTGGAGGCGCGTACGGTTGGTGCTTCCAACTTCTCGCAGGAAGGCGCCCGAGCTCTCCATGATCTCGGGAATGCGAAAGCCTCCGCCGATCTCTATGAGCTCGCCCCTGGACACCAGGACACGCCGCCCGGCGGCCATCGTGCTGAGCGCCAGGACGAGGGCCGCAGCCCCGTTGTTCACGACCAGGGCGCCTTCCGCCCCGGTCAGCTCCTGAAGTAGCGCAGCACAGTGGTCGTAGCGGGATCCTCTCCGACCGGCATCCAGGTCATACTCCAGGTTGGAGTATCCCCGTGCCCCTTGGATGGCCTCGAGGGCCGTCCGGGCCAGGGCTGCCCGTCCCAAGTTGGTGTGGAGGACGACCCCCGTCCCGTTGATCACGGGCCGAAGGGAGGGTGTCGTGGCCGTCTCCAGGCGCCGTATCACGGCCTCGGCATAGAGACCGGGATCCTCCAGATCCCCCGAATCCGCGCCGGCTCCGATGTCCCGCCGGACTCGATCGACCTCCTCGCGGAGGTGGCTCAGGACAAGCCCTCGCGGATGATCGTCCAGGATCTTCTCGAATGCGGGAGACTCCAGGATCTGCTCCACCGAGGGAATGCGACGTCGGGCGTCGGTCACGTCACCTCCATGGGGGAAGCTCCCGCTTGGGGGGAAGCTCCCGCTTGGACCACAGGCGCCGGCGGGTGGAGAGCGGCGTGCCGCCCGCCCGAACACCCCGCTCGAGAATCGCTCCAGCCTGGATGTCCCGCCGGAGCGTCGCGCCGGCTGGACCGACCCCCGTGGTATCCGACTTGATGGTGTCACGGGGAATCGTATCGGGTGGAACAGTATCCGGTCGAATCGTATCGGGTGGAATCGTATCCGGTCGAATCGTATCCGGTGGTATCGTGTCGAGGGCGGCCGCAGCGGAGTCGGCAGCCAGGATGGAGTCCGCGATCGCCACCGAGTCCACGGGAGGTGCAGCGCGAAGAATCTCGGCGGTTCCACCCCCGCCGGCGACTCCGTTGATGTTGGTGACCCCGGATACGGATAGCTCGTATGTCTCCTCGGTGATCAGCGTGTCGCTCAGGAGGAGGTAGATCGTCCGCTTGGGAAGGTCCCTCGTCTCGTCTTCTCGTCGGTCGATCGGCGGAGCGGGTCGCGGCCCAGGCCGGGCCTCGTCGACCTCGGTGGCAGCTACGGAGTCACCGGCCGCGCGGAGGGAGTCGGCCACTCGGACAGACTCGAGGATCCGAAGGGAGTCCAGCACCCGCAGGGAGTCTTCAAGCCCCTTGGCACGGATCAGGTACTCCCGCTCCTGCATGATCTCCCGAACTCCGATCCCGGCGGGGAGCGAATCCAGCTGGAGAGTGGCCAAGACACCGGTGAGGGGTGTGTCGGGGTCGAGGTAGTCGTCGAACTCCACAGTCACCGTCACCGAATCGACCACCTCCGCGTCGCTGACGATGGCGGCCGTGGTGTCCGGGCGCAGGAGGGTGATATCGGTGAAGACTGTGTCCGCTCCACTTATGGCCTGAAACGCGCCTCCCACCGGCTCGAAGAAATCGGCCTCCCTGTTTCTGTTCACATCTTCGAAAGCCGTCAGGACGTAACGGCCCAGTGGCGGTAGATACCGGAACGCGAATACGCCACTGCTGTCCGAGATGGCCACGTGCGTCGGCCCCCGGGCCTCTCCTATGCCACCGACGATAAGGGGTTGAAATCGCGCCGCGACACGGACTCCTTCCATCGGCTCGCCGGTGAGCCGATCGAATACCATGCCGGCCAAGGCGTTGGGCACGATCTCGGCCCCCGTAGAGAATATGAACTCGAAGGGCTGAGGCATGGCGTTCCGGAAGAGGTCCTGTACGGTGGACAGCACCGTGACCCGGTACACGAGGTTGGTTAGGAACCCGCCCTCCATCCTGACTTCCAGGCCGTCTTTCTTGTGGCGAACCTCGATCTCTCCCGACTCGGGGGAGACCTGAACCGCTTGATCCAGGGAGCCGGACGCACCTCGCTCGCTGATCCGTTCGTTGAAGGTGATTCGGATCGGCCCGTCGAAGGCCTCGATCAGGGCGAACGTGTCCGGGACGGTACCGACGACCTGCGGACCCGACAGATCCGGGGGGCCTCCTGGCGGCCCCCGCGGGTTCGCGCACGATCCGACGGCGAGGAGAGCAAAGATCCCCACCGCGTAGTCGATCCGCAGCGCACTCCCCGATCCACTCATGGTCCGGATGCCCGGCTGTCGATCAGCCTTCAGCGAGTGTTGCGAGCTTGCTCGTGAGCTTGTCCAGCTGCTCCTCGAAGCTCCGTGCTTTTTCCCGCTCACGCTCCACCACTTCCGCCGGCGCCTGTTGCACGAAGCGCTCGTTCGCAAGCCTCTTCCGCGCCTTATCCATCTGTCCACTCAAGCGCTGGATCTCTCCCTGAAGCCGCTCACGCTCGCGGGCGATGTCGATGACCCCCTCGAGTGGAAGGTACAACTCGACCCCGTTCTTCAGAACGGCGTGGGCACCCACACCGTCCGCCGAGCTGTCCACCTCGCAAACATCCACTCGAGCGAGTCGCCGCAGGGCTGTTCCCTGTTCCTCGACCATGGCGCGGAACCCGTCCTGGAGACCGGTCAACTTCACCGTGACGCCCGTACCCTCCGCTACTCCGTACTCCTTCCGGAGACTCCGCACCTGGGTGATGAGCTCCTGGAGCTCCGCCAGGCGTACCTCGGCCTCGGTATCGAGGCGCGATTCGTCCGCTTCGGGCCATGCCGCGATCATGAGCGCCTCGGGACGTTCGGCCCCTTCGGGAAACGGGAGTCGATCCCAGAGCGCCGATGTCACGAACGGTGTGAGTGGGTGAAGAAGGCGACAGATACCGTCCAGGACCACGACGAGCGTCGCTCGCGCCGCGTGCAGGCTGTCATCACCCGACTCACCTTGCATACGAGGCTTGATGAGCTCCAGGTACCAGTCGGCGAAGTCGCCCCACACGAAGTGATAGAGGCGATCGGACACGTCGTGAAGCCGGAAGCGCTCCAGATCCTCGGTGACGTCGGTCACGGCCCGCTGTAGGCGAGACAAGATCCAACGATCCTCGAGCCGCAAGGCGTCCTCCACCGCTCCCATGGAAGGCACCGGCTCGTCCCCCAGGCTCATGAGGGCGAAGCGCCCCGCGTTCCAGACCTTGTTGGCGAAGTTTCGTCCAGGAGAGAACGATGCCTCCAGGTCCTCGGGGTCCAGGTAGATATCGGTGCCGACGCCGGCCGATGAGAGCAGCGTGAAGCGGAGCGCGTCCGCGCCGAAGAGCTCCACCACCTCGATGGGATCGATGCCGTTGCCCAGGGACTTCGACATCTTCCTGCCCTGCTTGTCCCGCACGGTCCCGTGCAGATACACCCGGGTGAAGGGTGCCTCTCCCATGAACTCGTATCCGGCCATGATCATGCGGGCTACCCAGAAGAAGAGGATCTCCGGGGCGGTCGTCATGTCGTGAGTGGGATAGAACGCCTTAAGGTCCTCGGTCTCCTCGGGCCAACCGAACACGGAGAAGGGCCATAGCCACGATGAGAACCAGGTATCCAGCACGTCCGGATCCTGGTTCAGGTCGGTGCCGCCACAGGAGGCGCATCGGTCTGGATCCTGCCGGGCCACGATGGTCGCCTCGCAGTCGCCGCAGTACCAGACCGGGATGCGGTGGCCCCACCAGAGCTGCCTGGAGATGCACCAGTCCCGGATGTTCTCCATCCAGTTCTCGTACACCTTCTTCCAGTGCCCGGGAGTGAAGATGATGGTGCCGTCTCGTGAGGCCTGGAGGGCGGGCTCGGCCAACGGCTTCATGCGCACGAACCACTGTTCGCTCAGGCGTGGCTCCACCACAGTGTGGCAGCGATAGCAGTGTGGCACCGAGTGGGTGTACGGATCGTCGCCCCCGCCCAGCCCCAGCTCCTGGAAGGCCTCGAGAACCCGATTCCGGGCCTCGAAGCGATCCAGACCCTGAAACGCCTTTGGGGCGTTTTCGTTCATCCTGGCATCGGGCGTCATGACGTCGAGGAGCGGTACTCCCGAGCGCTGGGCCATCTCGAAGTCGTTGGGGTCGTGGGCCGGCGTGACCTTCACCATGCCCGAGCCGAACTCGGGATCCACCAGCTCGTCGGCGATGATCGGGATGGTGCGTCCAGTGAGCGGGAGCTCGACATCCTCCCCGACTAGCGCCGAATAGCGCGGATCCACGGGACTGACGGCAACGGCGGTATCACCCAGCATGGTCTCAGGACGCGTCGTGGAGACCGTGAGGTACCAGCGCCCGTCCGGAAGCTGTCCGATGGCCTCCGCACCCGCCTCCCGGGCGGACTCGGCGGCGCCGGCGGCGCTCCCGGTGAAGGGATAACGGAGATGATAGAGCCTGCCCTCCACCTCTTCACCTTCGGCCTCTTCGTTGGAGAGGGCCGTCAGACACCGGGGACACCAGTTGATGATGTACTCGCCCCGGTAGATCAGGTCCTTCTCGTAGAGGCGTACGAATACCTCCCGGACCGCCTGGCTGAGCCCGTCGTCAAGGGTGAATCGTGTGCGCTCCCAGTCACAGCTGGAGCCGATGACCTTGAGCTGCTCGAGAATCGTTCCCCCGGTCCGGTTCACGTAGCTCCACACCTGCTCGGCGAAGGCCTCACGGCCCAGATCGTGCCTGGACGTGCCTTCGGCGGCGAGCCGCCGCTCCACCACGTTCTGTGTGGCGATACCCGCGTGGTCCGTTCCGGGAACCCAGAGTGAGACCCGCCCCTGCATCCGCCTCCAGCGGATGAGGACGTCCTGGATGGTGTTGTTGAGCCCATGCCCCATGTGAAGGACCGCCGTGACATTGGGGGGTGGAATCACGATGACGAAGGGGGCCCGTCCCTCGGCCACGACGGCTTCGGACTCGGCGTGGAAGTACCCGCGCCCGCTCCACTGCTCGTAGAGCGGGCCCTCGATGGTCTTCGGATCTAGGCGAGGTGGCAATGCGTCGGCCACGGTCGCTCCTGTCAGGAAGTCTGGAACTAGCTTAGGGTTCGTCCCGGCCCAAGCCAAGACCGCGGGGGGCATCGGGGGCCGGACAATACGCCGGTGAGAGTCAGGGTGTTCCCGGAGTGTGCGAAGGGTGCGCTCGACCGCCGAGGATCAGCTCGCGCTGGAGCGACCGACGGACTTGCGGCGGCGGCCCAGGGTGCGTTGCAGCCAACCCTTCAAGGTCTTCTCCGGGCTCCAGATCTCCTTGAAGACGTGACCCGGAAGCTGGACGAAATAGTCCACCACCCTGGGGCCGAACTGCGTGCCCGCCGACCTCGCGATCTCGTCGAAGGCGTCCCGGTGGGAGCGCGCAGCTCTGTACACTCTCCCCGACGTCATGGCGTCGTAGGTGTCACAGACGCCCAGGATCTGGGCGACCATGGGAATACGGTCGCCGGAGAGACCCTCCGGATATCCCCGGCCGTCCCATCGCTCGTGATGGTATCGACATCCCGGCGACAGGTGTTTGAGGCCGGGAATGCCTCCCAGGATCTCGGCACCGGCCGCCGCGTGGGCCTGAATGCTCAGACGCTCTTCGTCGTCGAGTGGACCGTCTTTCGTAAGGACCCGGAGAGGAACGCTAACCTTGCCGAGATCGTGAAGGTATCCGGCCTCCCACGTCGTCTCACACATCTGGGGGTTCAGGCCCATGCGCTCCGCCAGGGCCGTGGCCAGGCTCGCCACCCGTCGCGAATGCCCCGCCGTATAGGGGTCCTTGGCGTCGATGAGGGTCGCTACGATGTCCAGGAACTCATGAGTCGACAGCAGCGAGACTTCCTCGGGAATCAGCTCGGACGCGGCATCGAGACAGGCCCGGTGGAATACGGAGTCGTGGAAATCAGGCAACCTGTTGCTACGCGCCAAGGCGAGGTACGCCTCGGCCACCTTGGGCCCGAACTCCTTCCGCGATCCCTCGCCGATCACAGTGATGATCTCCGATGGAGACAAGGGGCCACGCTGAGGACGGGCGGCGCCGAGGGCCACAACCGTGTCGGCCAGGCGCAGGATCTGTGCTCCGACGGAAATCTCGTCACTCTTGAGGCCGTCGGGATATCCGGTACCGTCCCACCACTCGTGATGATGCCGCACTAGTGGCGCCAGCGAGCCGAGGTGCGCGATCTGCTTGATGGTGCGCTCGCTACGCTCCGGATGCTCCAATACCCAGGTTCGGGCGTCGGGGGGCAGAACTAGAACGGGATTCTCCCAGGCTTCCTCCACGAGGCCGATCATGCCCACATCCGAAAGGATAGCCGCGAACAGGATCTCCGACCGCTCGCGGACCCGTACTCCCAGTTGATCGGCAAGGCGTGTGGAGAGCATTGCGACCTGAGGCCCATGGCCGAATAGGTAGCCCTTGGCCATCCCCATGACCTGGACGAGGGTCTCCAAAAGACCCACGTAGATGCCACGACCCGGATCTGAGCGCAGTTTGTGCACGACGGTCCGTCACTGGAGTGCAGCCCCAGGCCGAAGTCACGAAATGGAAGAGCCTAGGGGAACATTTGAATATTGCGGCTAATCCTGGGGAGGAAAAGAGTTACCCTAGGGAGGAAAAGAGTCATGTCATGTGGCGGAGGCACCTAACGCGGAGGTCTGACTCCCGAGCTGCGGGTCGTATCGGGCCTCTGCTCGGCCTCACCGCGTTGCCTATCCTTCCGCTCGCGGATGGCTCTGGCCCGCTCCTCCCAGCTGGCCCGGGCAGCCTGGGAGCTCAAGCTGTTGAGGATGTCCGCATCCTCCCATGCCCGCCTTGCGGCCCGCTCGCGCTGCCACGTCGTGCCTCCGAACCCGAACGGCAGGGGTAGCGTCAGGCTTCCGAGATGGAGTTTTCCAGGAGACACACCCCAACGGTTGCCTTGGTCATCCGTCATCGTCCAGTCGGTCAAGGCCGTTTCGGCCGCGATGAGCGCGGCCACCGAGTCGTTCCACGCTTCGAGGCGGCCGGCCAGCTCCAACTGAAGCCTCTCGGCCTCCGTGAGCTCGAAGATCTCGGGAAGAGCGGCACGCCAGAGCCGGGTATCGGAGCTCCGCACTCTCAGTGCATCCGCGGCCCGTACCACTCCCCTTGTGTCCTCCTCCTCGTCTGGGCCCTCTCGGACCGGACCGACGGCCGGCTCCGGTCCTTGCACCTCCGGCTCGGGCTCCGGCTCTTCTCGAGGAGCTTCGGCAGGAGCCTCGGGCGACGAAATCTCCACCACCTGAACCACGCGCATGCCGGAAAACGGCCTGGAAACGGATTCCACGCCCACGCGGCTCTCCCTCGGACCCCACTCGTTGAGGCCGAAGGAGTACAGGATGATGAGGATGAGGTGGAGGGTAGCCGACAGGCCGAACCCGAGCGCCATCACACGGCGGTGAGAGGGGCGAGGGTTGTCGGCCGACCCACGTCCCGAATGGCGGTCGAACGGCTTCGGCGCTGTCATCGACTCTTGTACGCCCCCTTGGAATGGCGGTTCCTCCAGGAGCGCCTCGTCGCCAGGGGCCCTCCCTCAGCCCCGGATGAGCCTCCCCAATCTCCCCGCCGCCTCCCTGATGCGCTCTTCGTCGACAGTGAGCGCCACTCTGAAGAATCCCTCACCCCCCGCGCCGAGTGCCGCGCCGGGGAGGATCACAACGCCCTCCTCCTCCAGTGCGCGCTCCGCGAAAGCCAGTGAAGATCCGTCTCCGGGCACGGGGACCCACAGATACATGGTGGCTCTGGGCATCGTCACCGCGAAGCCGGCCTCCCGCAGGCTCTCTACCGCGACGTCCCGCCGACGCTCGAAACGAGCCACGTTGCCTGGTACCCACTCGTCATAGGACTCGAGGGCCGCGGCTCCAGCAGCCTGCACGGCCTTGAACACACCCGTGTCGACAAACGTCTTCACCTTCGACAGGGCCTCGATCAGCTCGGCTCCGCCGGCTGCCCATCCCAGCCGCCACCCCGTCATGTTGTAGGTCTTCGAAAAGGAATGGAACTCCAGGGCCACTCCATCCGAATCCTCCAACTCCAAGACGCTCGGAGGGCGATACCCGTTAAAGGCGATCTCGCTGTAGGCGTGATCGTAGACCAACACGGCATCGTTCTCGCGGCAGAAGTCCACCGCGTCCCTGAGATATTCCCGTGGCGCCGAAGCGGCCGTCGGATTGTTCGGATAGTTCAGGTAGAGCATCCGAATTCGCGACCGCACTTCCCCTGGAAAGTCGTCCAGAGGAATCAGGAAGTCGTTCTCGGGACGGAGGGGCACGAGGTGCGGCTCTCCCCCAGCGAGGATCACTCCTCCCCGGTACGACTGGTAGCCCGGATCGGGGATTACCGCCACGTCCCCCGGGTCGAGGAAGGCCAGCGGCAGGTTGGCGATACCCTCCTTGGAGCCCAGAAGAGGCAGCACTTCCTGGTAGGGATCGAGACGAACACCGAAGCGCTTTTCCATCCACGCGGCCACCGACTCGCGGAACGCGGGCAGACCCAACTGGAAGGGGTAGCGAGACATCTCGCGCTGCTCGGCCGCCTCGGTGAGTCGTGCGACCGCCGCCGGAGGCGGGTCGAGATCGGCGTCCCCGGCCCCCAGATCGATGACGTCGACTCCGGCAGCCGCCAAACGCCGACGCTTTTCGGGGATGCCTGCCAGGGGATAGCCCGGGAGGTTGAGGAACGACCGGCTCCGCTTAAGCGCCACCGTCCTCCTCCACCACCACGACATTTCCCAACTCCGCGGCGTGGGCGTGGTAGTTGCGCCCCATGCAGACGATCCTGGATGGTCGTGACGGCGCGCCGGAAGCCCCGATGGCGTCAGCCCTCGGTCGGCTGAGTGTGGATCCAGGTCCCGATGATGGTCCCAACGCCTGCTATGGTGAGAAGCACCGTGATGACTGCCCACCAGAATCCGATATCCGAGTGACCGTCCGCCCAACCGGCGGCTGAATCCTGGAAGGTGAAGCCCGCCATCACGAGGATTGTGACACCGGCGAGCATGCCGAAAACGCGAGTCATTGAGTATCCGCCTCTGAGTTGGGTCCAGCCGGGAGTACCCGGGCGACCCGCAGAATCTACCGCGGCCCGCACCGCCCACAAGGTGTATCGCTGCGGGTTATTCGTACCCCGCGCCTCCTTGGTGAAATACACGCAGGGCGTGGGCGACCTCGCTCCACGGCCCCTTTGCCAGCGGTGCCGGGGGAAGAGAGTCCCTGAGGTACATCCCGTAACGCTTTCGCAGGATGCGGTCGTCCAGGATCACCACGCTGCCCCGGTCGTCGTGGGAGCGCACCAGGCGTCCGAACCCCTGCTTCAGCCGGAGCGCGGCCAGGGGCAAGGCGAAGTCCCAGAAGGCGTTGCCTCCCCGCTTCTCGATCGCCTCGACCCGGGCGGCCGTGATCGGCTCCGTGGGCACCCGGAAGGGGAGCCGCTGGATGACAAGGCCCCGCAACGGCCGCCCCGGTACGTCCACACCCTCCCAGAACGAAGCCGTCCCCAGCAGAATCCCCGACCCGGAGGCCACGAAGCGCTCGAGGAGCCGCGCCCGCCCATCCTCCCCTTGCACGAAAAGCGGCCATGGCAAGCCACCGTCCGCGCGCAGCAGCTCGGCCACCCGCCGGAGGGCTCGGTGTGACGTGAAGAGAACGAACAGGCCTCCGTCGGAGATGCCCGCCATCTCACCCACGATGCAAGCGGTAGCCTCCTGGAGTGCATCCCCGGGAGAATTCACATCGGGGAGGTCCGTGGGCACCGCCAGGATAGTTTGATTCTTGAAATCAAAGGGAGAAACGATTATAGACTCTATGATCTCATGTATCACATCAGATCCCTCCAACTCCTCTGGACTCAGCCCGACCCGGCTGCGGAGGAAGCTGAAGGAGTTCCTGGTGGCAAGCGTAGCCGACGAGAGGACCACGGTATCGATCTTCTCGAACAGGCCTTCCCGGAGCAGGCCGCCCAACTCGATGGGAGCCGATGCCATGACCAGATTCCGCCTCCCCTTGCGCGGTCGGCCCCTCCATTCCAGCCACCGGACGACCCGATCCTCCCCTTCCTCGGGATCCAGAACGGTTCGGACGGCGCGAACGGACCCGTCGAGTCGACGCTCCACGCTCTGAAGATCCAGGACCCGTCCTTCGAGACTTTCGGACAAGGTCTCATCGCGCTCGAGGCTCTCCTTTATCCGCCGTACCTCCGCCTCGAGATCCCGGAACGCCGCTACCAGCCCGTCCAGCCGCTCCCGGACGGCGGGTCGCGCCACCGGTTCCGGGAAGTCGGCGGTCCCGATTCGCTTTGCACCCACGGCGTCCGCCGGCAGGAGCGGCTCCATGGCATCCAGGAACAGTGTGAGCTGGGCCCTGGCCTCGTCCACGGCCGGACGCACCCGCTCTTCGATCCGGCTCCGCAGCTCCGTGGCGGCCGTCCGACCACTCCCTCCCCCTAGCGCCTCCTGAACCGCGGCCAGGACGCCCCGCCCCCTCCGGTCCAGACGGGCCAGGAGCCGGAACATCCCGAGGCGGGTAGCCTCTAGCCCCAGATGCGACGTGGCAGCGTTTTCCATGTTGTGTGCCTCGTCGAGAATCAGGTGCCGGTAGGCCGGCAGTACCGCCGACCCCGAATAGTTTCGCGTGGCCATTCGAACGGACAGATCCGTAAAGAGCAGGTGGTGGTTCGCCACCAGAAGGCGGGCGGCGGCGGCCTTCCGCCGCGAACGCTGGTAGAAGCAGGCCTGAAAGTGCGGGCAGCGGGTCCTCAGGCAGATATCTGTATCACTCCTCACCTCGTCCCAGACGTCGTCACTGGGCACGAATGTCAGGTCGGCAAGAGAGCCGTCGTCGGTGCCGTCGATCCAATCCAGGAGACCGTCGAGCTCATCCGTCCGATCGTCCTCGAACAGGAGGGGTGCCGTTTCGGCGGCCAGTCGCGCCCGGCGGATGGAGATGTAGTTGCCGCGCCCCTTCACCAGAGCCCAGTCCACGTCGTCGCCCACCAGGCTGCGGACCAGCGGCAGATCCTTGCTGTCGAGCTGCTCCTGCAGATTGATGGTGTTGGTGGAGATGACCGTCCGCTCACCGTTCTGCAGCGCCCACGCCGCCGCCGGCACCAGGTACGCCAGTGACTTGCCGGTTCCCGTTCCGGCCTCGACGATGGCGATTCCGCCTTCGTTGAAACGCTCCGCCACCAGCCGGAGCATGGCGCGTTGCCCGGGCCGGTCCTCGTAGCGCGGATGCCTCTCGGCCAGGGGCCCCGCTGGGCCGATCAACCCCTCGAGTGCCTCCACGTCCAACGGCTCGACATGTCGCGGGGAGGGAGGCTCCACCACCACGTAAAGGCTATCGGCGGAGTTGTCGGTGATGGCGGACCCGAGTCCCTCCTCGTAGAGCTGCGCGGCGACGCCCAGATCGGCATCCGAGGGCTCCAACACACCCGAGGGGTGGTTGTGAATCATGACCCCTCCCTCCTCCGCTCCACGAGCCGCTACCAGGACCGCAGCCTTGTTCCCCCGGGCGACAGCCCGAGGCTCGATCAGCTCCCGAGCGTCACTGACCTGGGCGAGGAAGCACACTTCGCGACCGCCCGCCTTCTGGATCTCCCGCCGGATGGCCTCGGCGGCATCAGGTGACAGTCGTAGGTCGGAGGTCGAGCCGGGCGGCTCGGGAAGGCCGGGGCCGTTCGTCACCCCGTCGGTGGCGGCCTCGGAGAGGTCCTGATCGGGATTCACAGGGGCGGTCCTCAGGTCTTGAGCTTCTTCTTCTTGGCCGCCGGAAAGAGAACGTTGTTCAGGATGAGCCGATACGCCGGTGAGTTAGGGTGGAGGTCCAGGTCGGTGGGCGGATCTCCGATCTGGTGCTCAGGATCCTCCGGATCATGTCCCCCGAAGTAGGTCCAGGTGCCTTCTCCGTAGTTGCCGTGGAGGTACTTGGCGATGTTGCCCTCCCTGGCGAGGACGATGGTCCCGGGCTTCAGGCGATCGATGCGGAACGACGTGGTGAGGCCGTAGAAGTCCGGGATGACATCCTCGTGATTTTGCGTGAGCATAGCGGGCACGGGATCGAACTTGGCGGAGAAGTCGAAGAGGGAGAACGCCCCCAGCGCCAGGCGCCAAGGCGTGTTGACCTGATGCCCGTCGATGTCGCTGAAAGCATTCACCGACAGTCCCACCTGAACTACCACGTCGCTAAAGGCCATGGTTGCGGACCAGTCCATCTTCCGCGTGGCGTCGGGGTCTGCGGGCGAGCCGTCGGAGTACGCGGCCGCAATGTCCACGTGTTCCGCACCCAGGGCCAGCTCGAGAGTCTCGGTCGCAGAGCACATGGCGAAGAGGAATCCGCCATCCTCCACGTACTGTCGGATCTCCAGTGCGACACCCTTCTTGAGAGCCGGCACGGTAGCGAAGCCGGTTCGCCGCGCCGCCTCCTCGTTTCTCGCCACCTCCTCCTGGAGCCAGGGCGATCCGGCGTAGGTGATGAAGAACTTGGAATACTGACCCGTGAAGTCCTCGTGGTGGAGGTGCAGCCACTCGTAATCCTCGAGTCCCCCTTCGATGACGTTGTCGTCCCAGACCTTCTCGTAAGGGATCTCGGCGTACTCGAGAGCCATGGTCACGGCGTCGTCCCAGGGCGTGCTGTTGGGCGGGGTGTAGATGGCCACCCTGGGTGCCTTCTCCAGGACCACCGACTCCATGTTCGAGTCCGTGATCACGGCGCGGATGGCCGCCACGTCGGCGCCTCCCACCGGCTCGATCGAGACGCCACGCAGGACCGCCTGTCGACGGATGCCGGGCATGTCGGGGAGCAGGAAGGATCCGTCGCGGTAGTTGAGGAACCACTCGGATCGCCCGTACTGCTCGAGAGTCCAGTACGTGAGGCCGTAGGCCTTCAGGTGATTCACCTGAGTCCGGTCCATGGGCACGAGGAGGAACTGACCGCAGGCCGGAAGCGGGACGCCGACCAGAGCCAGGACCGAGAGCCATCGCAAAAGCCTCACGGACCCCGACCGTCCCTCAGCTTCTGCAGCTCCCGGCGGGCCATGGGCACGACCGCGTTCTCGGGCTGGCTCAAAATCAGCGCCTCGAGGAGCTGGATCGCATCTTCTACCGCCTCCGACGTGGCACCTCTGAAGCGAGCCAGCTCGAGCGTCGCCTCGGGTGCTTCGGCCGCATCCGCGTGATCCCGGACGATGCGAGCTCTGAGCTCGCCAGCCTGTGTCGTCAGCTCAGCGCTATCCGCGATCCTGGCACCGTGGGCCAAGACCGCCGCTCGATCAGCTTCCGGAAGGAGGTCCACCACGGCCTCGACCTCGCCGACAGCGGCGGCGGCGCGACCCCGGTGTGCTAGGACGGCGCTGCGCATGACCACGGCCAGCGCCTCTCCCTGGAGCTCCTCCAGGAGTCCCAGCAACGAGATGACGTCGGTGGCGTCGGTGGGCGGCAGTCCAGGAACCGCTTCCCGTAGGTTGCCACGGCCGGGCACCACCTCCCCGGAAGCGAGGTGCAGATATCCCCTTTCCAGCAAGCTCTTGGGTCCGTCCACACCGGCCAGGAGGGATCTGGCCGCCATGCCGTCGCCTTCTTCCTCCAGTCGCACGGCCAACATCACCGCCAGCTCGTCGACCTCGCGAACCCCCGGGAACTCGAGACGGAAGCGGTCGAGACGCTCGCGGGCCTCCGTGTCACCCCGGGCAATCCCGAGGCGAAGGACCTCGGCCAGGGCACGTCGCCGCTCGACGCTTCCCGCTGGAAGGCCCCCGGCGATGGACCGCTGCGCCTCGAGAGCGGTGGCCGTGTCACCTACGGCCAAAGCCGCGTTGGCGATCCGGTGATCCAGCGCTCGCGCCTCGGTCGCGTCGGCCGCGTAATCCTGCAAGGCCTTGTACGCCCATAGGGCCAACTCGGTCGCCCCGCCATCTTTGGCCTGACGGGCCAGGGCGGTGAGGAAGCCGCGGCGAGCCTGTCCTTCGAGATCTCCGACCACCTGCGTAGCCAACTCGCGCGCTTCGTCCGCCAGGCCCGCCTCCACGGCGATGCGAGCCCCGACCCGCAGACGAGCCACCGTCGTGGGCGGGCGGGCCAGCTGCTCCACCAGGGGTCTAACGAGCTCCGCCCGATCCCCCTCCATTTCGGTGACTCTGCGCATGACCGCCCATACCTGTGTCCCGTCGTCGCCAATGACTCGAGCCCACTCGAGAACGGCGTCTTCCATCCTCCCAAGGTCCCGAAGGAAGTCGCCGAACTCCATGGCGAAAAGGGACGGCTGGCCGAGAGCGTCCCGGCCGTCTTTCAGCACGGCGAGAGCTCGTTCGGGCCCGAAAACACGCTGGAAGATCCTGCTGATCTCCCGATACGGCTCCGGTGACGACCCGGACCGCTCTACCCATTCCTCGGCCGCGCCCACCAGCTCGTCCGTGGCGTCCAGCTCCGTGAAGACCCTGAGCATGAGAATCCTGGGGGCGGCCGCATCCGGCTCCGAGTCCTCGTATCGCCGGGCCACGGGAAGAATTTCCTCGATGCGACTCTGGGAGCGGAGCACGCGCTCGAGCGCGAACAGCCCCCCGGTGGAGGTGGGCCTCTGCTCCATGAGGTCCTTCAGGATTCGCTCCGCCCCTCCGAGGTCCCCCTGGGACTCCTGGCTCGCGGCGGAGCGAAGCAGACGACCCTCCAGCAGCGGATCTTCGGTCTGCGCGCGTAGGATGGCAGGAGCGAGGGCGGTCAGCGATAGAAGAACCGCTACCGATCGCAGCGCCCCGCTCCCCTGGGGTCTCACCGGCTCCCTCCCGGTGACCGGCGCTCCGCCCTGTTCAGCCGCTCGAAGTAGTCCAGCACCATCTGCCTCTGCGCCGGAGACAGCCGGCGCAGCGTCTCGGCCGGAGGAAGCTGGAAGCGGAGCGCACCCAGATCCTCGGCCGAGAGGGCATTCACGTCCTCCCGCTCGAACTCACCGGGCGCCGCCGACTCCCGCTCATCGGAGAACTCGTCCTTCTCCAGACTGCGCCCGGCGTCCAAGAGCCGGTGGAACAGCTGCTCCTGGCGCCGAAGTGTCTCGGCATCCAACCGGTTACCGGCCAGGCGGTCGGCCAGCTCCATGGCCTCCAGGGCCATCGCCTCCAGGTCGCCGAGAGACTGGTCCGGGCCGCCCCGCTTCTGCGAGATCTCTTCCAGCTCCTCGGCCACGTCCTGCTGTCGCTCCGCCACCTCCTGGAGCTGCTGGGCCATGGCCTGCTCACCGAGCCGCATGGGCGTCAGCTGTCCGGTCTGGCTGTTGATGGAGCCCTGTT
>CBDCKN010000003.1:0-578390 GCA_965218295.1 Longimicrobiales bacterium
AGGAGGTTGGGGGCAACTGGCGGACTATGGTAGGCACGCTGGACATCGACGAGCGCGCTTCGCAGATCACCCAAATCGAACAGGTCACCAACAAAGATCTCCGCGCCCGCTTTGCGCAACCTCTCCGAGCGAGCGTCATTTCGCCGCACGAAGGCGCGGACAGGGAAGCCCTTCCGCAGAAGTTCCAATACGGCGACAGAAGCGTTTCGGCCAGCCGCCGCCGTGACGAGAATTCTTGGCTTGGTCATGATTGAGTTCCTCCGTGATATCAGACTACTTCGTCTGAAATGGTGAAAAAAAAACTTACTTAAGTACCCGAACTGCCACGTTCAAGTGACGTTGAATGTCACGGCGAGAGTGTCCGCTAGCGGCCAACATAAGCGCAGTCCGAAACTCCGTCGCTAGGTAAGTTGCTAACTCTGCGATGTCGTTTGACGTTTCGAGTTCACCCTTCTCGACGGCACGGGCAAGGCAATGTTGTAGAACTTTGGCAGTGTCGCGAAAGAAATCCATGACGAAGTCCCGGATTTCTGGATCTCTTAAACCCAGCTCAATCCCCGTGTTGCTAATGAGGCAACCGTGTGGCTCGTTCTTCGGTGTCATCAGCTTCGGCGCATCCTTAAAGAAAGCGAGTATTTCAGGGAGTGAGGCGTGGGGTTTTCGAATAGGGCGTTGAATGTCCTGATGGCGATCGGCGGCGAATTGCGTGAGTGCTTTCATAAACAGCTCTCGTTTCGTACCGAATGTCCCATAGATGCCGTATTTGGCCACGCCCGAGCGCTTGACAACCTCATCGACCGAACCGTCGTAGTAACCCTTCTCCCAAAACAGCTCAATCGCCGTCTGGAGGACGTCCTGCGGGTCGAATTCTCGGGGTCTGGCCATAATTTTCAAACTAGATCGTCTGGAATAAGATACAGACTACATCGTCTGAAACTGAAAGTCAAGTCATTACCGGTAAATTGATTCGATGAGGTGCCATCGCGAACCACGATCATCACCTGAAGTGAGACGGTTTTTGGGACGGGGCAGAGAGCCATTCAGGAAAGTCACGATTTCGGGGTTGTCTGACGTCGTGGGCGTGTGCAGCTTCCCAGCCAAGAATCCTCCAGTCCGCAGGTGGCCGTGGCCTTTTCGAGGGCGGCGGCCGGGGCGTTGACCGATACCGGGAAGGAGAACGGGTGAGAGCGATCTACACGACGCTGGCGGTGATCGTGGCCCTGGTGGTGATCGCCCATCTTCTCTTGGGCCAGGAGACCGGCTTCATTCGGGATTTCGCGCCCGGACTCGCCACCGAGGTCCTGGGCATCCTCCTCACTCTCGTATTCGTCCACCGCATCCTGGACCGGCGTGCCATGGAGGAGCGGGCGCGCGCGTCACGGGGAGGGGTGCGGAGGGCCGAGGACCCGCTGCGTGATCTGTCTGACCTCTGGACCGAGATCGTCCGCGGGTGTCTGGAGCGGCTCCCGAGCCACCCCCCGCACACCTACGAGGAGCTGTTCTCGTCGGAGTGGTCCGGAACCTGTCAACGCCAGTGAGACACTCTTGGAAATCAATTAGAGAGCAATCTCCTGTGTAGTGAGGGATGGGGTGGGAGGATTGATCCAGACGGCCTCCGGGAGTGGTTTAGGCTTCGGCTCACCGGAGACGAAGCGCTCGGGATGAGCGGCCCATGCCTCACGGAGCACGGCCTTCCTGCAGGCGATGATCCGATCGGCGTGACCGAAGTGGACCTGTTCGGGGGTCAGCATCGAGATGCCGCCATGGCGGTGCTCGGCATTATACCAACGGAAGAACGAGCGACAGAAGGTCTTGGCTTGCCCCTGATCCCCGAACCGGCCGGGAAACGAGGGATGGTACTTCAAGGTCTTGAACTGAGCCTCGGAGAACGGATTGTCATCCGAGACCTGGGGTCGGCCCAACGAGCGGGTCACGCCGAGATCGGCGAGTAGTTGAGCCGTGCATTGGCTCGTCATCGGAGCCCCTCGATCGGAATGCAGGGTCAGGAGGTGGGGCTGGACGCCATGCTTCAAGCAACTCTGCTGGATCAGCCGGCTGGCCAGGGCAGAGTTCTCCCGATCCGCCACCATCCATCCCACGACGTAGCGGCTGAAGATGTCCAGGATCACGTAGAGGTAGAAGTAACTCCACTTCTTCGGCCCCAGCAGCCGGGTGATATCCCAGGACCAGACCTGGTTCGGGCCCCTCGCCATCAACTCGGGTTTCTGGTATTTGGGATGACTCCGCTGCGCTCGACGCTCCTGAACCGGCACCTGGGAAGCCAGAACGCGATACATCGTACGCTCGCTGCACAGGTAGACGTCCTCGTCGAGCAGCGTCGCCACCACCTCGGCTGGGGACCGGTCCACGAACCGCTCCGAACACAGCGTGTCGAAGACCTTGTCTCGTTCCTTCTCGCTTAAGGCCCGGGCGGGGGTCGGGCGGGGCTGCTGATGCCCGGTCGATGCACTCCGACGACGGTAGAACGTGGCTCGCGGCACCCTGAGCGCATCGCACGCGGGCTTCACCCCTACGTGCTTGGCTAGCTCCTGGGTCGCCTTCATGAGTTCGTCCCGTCCTCGAGGCTCAATCCCAGCAGCCCTGCAACTTTTCCCTGGACGTCGATGATCAAGTGCGCCTTCTGGAGCTCCTTCTCGAGGCGAGTGTTCTCGCGCTCCAGCTTGCGCACCTTCTCCTCCAGCGGATTGCGCTCGCGCTTACGGCCTCGTTTCTTCGACAGCGCTTTCAGGGACCCGCTATGCGCCGCCTTGCGCCATGTCGTCAGGTGCGACGAGTACAAGCCCTCCCGCCGTAGGAGTCGGCCAACCTCTCCGGGCTCCGTGCACCGGTCCGCTTCTTCGACGATCCGCAGCTTGTACGACGGAGCGAACCGCCGGCGCAGCGGCCTATCTACCACCTCCGAGTCCGCAGGAGCTGCCGCGCTTCGCTTACCGTCCCAGGTTGGTGGGGCTATTCCATTCTCTTTCATTCTCTCTCGGTGTCTCAGCATCCTCGGTTTCTCTGCCTTCGCCCTACTCTAATTCCTTAGCTGCTCCGTGTCTCACGTAAGTTGGCAGAGAGGGGTCCGCCGCCATCGACCACTGTGACCTCACCCACGTGCGTTACGCCTGGAGCGACGAGACCTGGGCCGAGTCGGCCGCTCGCGTCATCGCCCGCGCCAGGGACCAGATCAGCGGGATCCTCGACCTTTACGGTGTGCACCTGAACGCCCACTTCATCGAGGTCCTGGACGAGATCCGGGACGATCCATTCCTCTCCCACGTCGAGACCCTGGGCGAGCAGCTCCGAGTCGGCCGGGAGCTCTTCCCCGACGAGATCGAGGCCGAGGACTACTCCATCTCACGCACGTCTGCCGTGCGAGGTAGATTCCTCCGGACGCTCGTGCAGGCCATTTGGCTCTACAACGAGAGCGCCCTGGGCGACGCCCCGATCAAGGAGCTGCCCGAGGACTTCTGGAATCCGGAGCGTTCGCCAGGGCCGGGGACGTTGAGGTTCGAGGGGTAGGGTTAGGGGGGCGATCCCGGGCCTCGTTTATCCGACCACGGTCTTGGCCGTATCGCCCTAAGCTTCCGAGACGGGCGGTACCAAGATCGCCTGGCCTCATCAGGAAGAGGGCCAACTCCATCCCGTAGAGGGCCATTATCACGGATGTCGCGGTCAGGCCCGCAGTGTCCTCATGGGACCCAGATCGGGTTCGTGAAGATCCAGGGAACCTGGCCCCGTCTCAGCTCGACGTAGATCTCCAGGCGGTACACCCCGGGCGCGGGCAGGGCCCCGGAGTCGTAGGCGGGACCCCACCCCTCCGACACCAACGATCCATCCCGATAGAGCCTCACGATCGTGGGTGCGGAGATGTCGGGAACCGAGGCGGTGATCCGGACGGCCCCCGCCTCCCAGGGGAGCTCTCCGCCGAACGTTACCGACTCATCCAGGCTCGTGGCTTCGGCCGAGAAGCCTGAGGCGTCGGCAATGCCGTCGAAGGCGCAGAAGCTGCGACCGAAGCGCAGCGCCTCCGTCACGAGTGCCGCATCATGGGCCGCATCCCCCGTGGGTTCGGCCCCTAGAAGCACATGTTGGCGAGCAAGGCTGAAGAGGTCCCGGTAGGCGGGAAATGGCAGAGCCAGTTCCTCAGTCACAGGGACATTGGAATGGGCATCCACCGAGCAGACACCCGGCACCCGGTGTCCCTCCGACAGCAGGCGGTCCCAGCGCTCGAGGGTGGCCGTCGGCCGGTCCACGAGCTTGAGCATGGCGGAGACCGGCTCCGCCGGCAGAAGCAGGAGGGCCCGGGGCCAATCGTCCAGGCCGTCGTCACGGAGCTCCGTGTCCCAGTTCCAGATCTCGAGGGCGTCGAAGCCGGCGGGGTCCCAATCCCGCCAAGGCTCGCCCGGTCCCTCCGGGTGGGCCACGATACGGAGGCCCGCACCCGCCGGGACCGAAGATCCCAGCGGCGAGCCCTGTTCCTCCGCCCCGGCACGGCGTGCCCGCCTCTCCTCAGGATCGTCGCCACCGATTACGAGGATGTGCCCAGAGGGCACTCTCGCCTCCTCCCCGAGCACCATGAGTCGCCCGTCCATGTACACGGGTGCCGGCATGGCCCAGACGTTGTGGTCCGTGATGGTGAGAAAGTCGAGTCCGGTCACCCGGGCGGCGGCAGCGACCTCGTCCAAGGTCCCACCACCGTCCGACGCCACCGTGTGGACGTGGATGGCACCCACCCACTCTCGGGTCCCTCGTGCCGACGGCGCTTCCAATGGGAGACGGGTCGTCAGGGATACCACGACAGCCGCGATGGACGCCAGCAACCCCGTCACTAGGGCGATCTTCAGAAGCCGAGTGAGCACGACTCGTCAGGGTCGAAGATGACGATCAGGCGAGTGCGGTGACGCGGAGGCCCATGTCGGATGCTATAGAGCCTCTCCGACTTTTGAAAGGCGCCTCCGCCGAAAGGCGCTTCCGCTGAAAGGCGCTTCCGCATGGGGTCAGAGGAGTGGGCCACCCGGGATCGAGAAGAACGTTCTCGCCCTGAGAATGGAAACGGGGGAGGGTTTCCCCTCCCCCGCCGGTGCGGTACGCAACAACAACAAGTGCTACCCTTGGCGTCTTCGGAAGGGATGACGGCCGCTGCGGGTCGACAGGTCGACTTCGAATGACTCGCCATCTACGGTCATGGTAGCGAATTGCGTACCGTTGAAGGTGATGACCACGTGCCTGGTGCGTGTCTCGTCGCCGTTGGGCCCGTTGACGATGACCGCGGTCACGTCCCGGGTGATGGTCCCGGACAGCGGGTAGGAATTCTCCTCCCGAGGAACGGTGTGAACGACGTCCGTAATGACCGACGCACCGGACATCTCGTAGCTGCGATCACCGTTCTCGTCGGAGTGGTGGCTCCGTGACAGGGTGCTGCTCCCCGTACCGTTCGCCGTGCGGGTGGTCTCGTCGCCCTCAAGACCCGTGACCGTGATGTCCCTCGTCCGTGAGATGGTACCGGACCAGTTCTCGCGCTCCATCTCGCCAGTGATCTCGCTCACGATGTGAACCCGAGGCCGTCGTGACCTCGTCGTAGGCCTCCTGCTCGTTCCCGTCGGCATCGTAGTAGGTGACGGTTCGAACGCGATCCAGAGGCGCGGCGAAGGCACCTCCGAGGCCACCACCGAAGGCCAACTGCAACTCCGCCAAGTCCTCGATGAGCGCGTCGGCCGACACCATCGCGACGTCGAGGGTCAGGAGGGACTCGAGTTGCGAGTCCGTGCCGTCGGGGCCGGCAGTGTCGCTACAGGCGGCCAGCGCGATCACACTCAGTGCCACCAATCCATGCATCAGGCGGTGCTTCATATTCCGAATCTCCTCACACGGCTCTAGGCCGATCGGAGCGACGGTTCATCCCTTCCACCAGACTTTGACTTCAGGAGGGGCCGAAATGTTAAATCGACGCCCTTGTTCACGATTTACCAACGATCCAGGTTGTGCAGGCAGGGGGGTGGCCAGATGCCTCTCCGCCGACGACCGCCCACCGCCCTCACGATCCGCCGTCCTCTAGCGACGCCCGCACGATCCAGTCCAGCTCCGGGAACTCCTCGTCCAAGTACTCGGCCCCCCGGGCCATGGCCATGGCCTGATAAACGCCCTCCCCCCGAGGAGGGCCGTCCCCGTAGTCGGAGTAGAGCCCGTCAACTACGTCCATACCCTCCGCCACCTCACCGAAGGGGGTGAAGCCGCGCTCGTCGAGGCTCGAATTGTCCTTGTAGTTGACGAACACCTGTACGGTTCGGCTGTTGGGCCCGCTCCTGGCGAAGGACACGCGCCCGCGGGTATTGGACTGTGTGACGGGGTCGTCGGCCAGGAGCTCGTCCTGCCAGACGGCGTTCACGTAGGGCTCGTCGTGGATGCCCCACCCCGCCATGAAATTATTCAGGACTCTGTGAAACCGGACCCCGTCGTACCATCCGCGCTTCACGAGGTTGTAGAAGCGGTCCGCCCCGAGGGGAGCCCACTCCTGGTGCACCTCGATGACGAAGTCCCCTTTGGTGGTCTCGAAGCGGGCGCGGAAGCTCTCCGGCGCCGTCTCGCTGAACTGATTCGCGCGCAGGAGCGGATTCTGTAGTCGCGGATCCGCCGGCTCCTCCACGGCCTCCCCACCGCACGCCGCCATGAGGGCGAGGCCGAGGAGCACCCCGAGCCGTCGAGCCACGTGTGCCACTCCCCGGCTCACCGACGGCCCATCTCCAGCTCCCCGTCCGTGGTGGCGAGGCTCTTCAAGCCGAATTGGGCCGCGCTGGGTCTCAGCCGCCCGAACCGTCGTTGCCCGGCTACTTCACGATGATGCGGCGCTTCTTGCGCTTCTTCCTCTTGTGCTGGTCGTCGGCGTCGTCCAGCTCATCGACGTCGATGGTCAGGACACCGTCGAACTCTCGTTCGAGCTCTTCCAGAGCCTGCTCGAGGGCCCGATGACGGGCCTCGCGCCGCATCTCTTCGATTTTTGCATGGTCAGGCCGGCGCATACGCATCCGGGTCACGATATGGGGGGCGGTCTCCACGACTACATGTGGCCTCATGTGCATCATGGTGATCACATGGGGCGTCGTCGTGACGACCACCGTGGGACCGTGTCCGACCCGGACCCGGAAGGGCTCGACGTAGACCCGGACGGGCTCCACCTCGACATCCACGCGAGGCACCGCCGTTTCCACGACGGGGGTGAGCTCAGCCACGGCCGGCGCCTCCTCCTGCTGGCTGTGCGCGTAGAGGTTCGTGAGTCCGTAGCCAGCACCAGCGCCGGCCAGGATGGCTGTGAAAGCCATGATGTCGGACGATCGCACACCCATCTGAGGCTCCATTCGTTGAAATCCAGACCCCAACCCCCGAACCGGCCATGCGCCGTCCGAGGCGTCCCATCTATGGATCCGAGGCGTCCCATCTATGGATATGACGCTTCGACCATCCGTATGGTTGCCCTGCGCCTATCATCTCAGTACCGCTGGAACGTCCCGGTCAGTACCGCTGGAACGTCCCGGTCTCCTCCACGACGACCCGGTGTCCGTCCATGGAAGACGGGATCTTCCCCGAGGATCCGCCCTTCCCGGACACGAAGACCTTCAGGCACGGCTTGCCGCCTGAAAGGCCGATGGCGGTCCCCGTCACCCCGGGCAGGTCGATCACCTTCTTCGTGAGCTTGTCGAGGGCGCTCTTCATCTCGTCCGCCAAGCCTGGCGCCTGCTCGAGAATGCTAACTCCCGTCGACGCTCACCCCGAAGCGCTTCAGGACGAGATCGATGGGGTTGGCGATGGTGTGCGTGTTGCTACCGGCGAAGAGAAGTCCCACGGGCCTCCGGTCGTCACCACCGCTGGCCTTCGTGACCACGAGGGATCCCGAGTCTCCGCCCTGGCTGAATCTGCCGTCGCTGATGAGGATCTGATCCACGAAGCGAACGGTCCCGGTGTTGTAGTTCACGTTGATGGTGGCGTTGATCCCCGTCACCGTGCCCGTCGTAAGTCCCGTGGTGCGGCCGTACTTCTGCACCCGCTGGCTCAGAGTGGCCGTGACCGTCTTGGACCGCGGCTCACCGTATCCGTTGGCGGGCGTGCCCGTCCCGAGGTTTTCCGTCGACGTCAGTGCGACGGCGGCGTCGATCCGGTTGTCGGGACAGACGAGGGCCCTGCAGAAGCGGAGCGGCTCGAAATCGTGCAGTGTACCGATCGAGTTCGTGGGGTCCGTGCCTCCGTCCACCCGGCCGGGTTGGAGGATGTTGTCCCCCTTCTTGGCGTCGTTCCGGTTGGCGAACACGTGGTTGTTGCTCAACGCGAAGATCTCAGCGCCGTCGCTCACCCGGGCTCCGATGGTCCCCGCGGTCACGTCGGGCTGGCCAGCGGACACGCCGATGGGCACGGGGCGAGGGAAGCGGCCCTTTGGGTCCACTGCACTGTCGGACTCTCGCGCCCGCGGGCCGTCTCCCAGAGCCCAGAACTCGCCGGTCACCTCGGGGAGCACCGGAATGCCCTCGAGGCTGGCCGGCACGCCCAGCACGCCCACGCGCGCGGTGTACACCATAACGACGGGCATCCCTCCGGTACCGATCCCGACGGCCGTACCCACGACGCCGTCGATCCGGAAGAGGTCAGGCGTGTGGAGATCCTGGGCCACCATGGCCGCGGAGAGGTCGGCGGAGCTCGGCTCCCGGGAGGGCCCGAAGATCCAGAGGTCGTCGTGAACGGCGGGACTGGGCAGAAAGAGCTCGGCCAGCAGCGCCGCCAGGAATGTGATCTTCGACCGACGTCCCCACCTCGTCACTGGATACTCCCGTCTCTCGTCATCGGTCAAACATGCTCCTTCGTGGGCCCACACATATACCATACGGGTGGACAGGGGAGGAAAGTTCCATCCCTTCCCTAACGTCGCACCCTCTCTAGGACGTTGACTTCCTAGGATGTTGACTTCCGCTAGTTTGTTGGACCACGATTTTGTTCAACTCGTTGTGAGGCATGTCATGAGACGGTTTGGTTACAGCTTTTTGGTGATTCTGGCCACGCTAGCCATGGGTGCGCCGTCGGCTATGGCCCAGGGCCTGGGCCTGGGGTACGGCGGTGCGGTAGCGGTGAGCGGCGGTGACGTCCTGGTCGGTGTGGCGGGCAACGTCATCACGCCGGGGACCGTGTATCTGTACCGCCAAGGGGCGGACGGCTGGGTGGAGGCCGGACACCTTCAGGCCTCCGACGCCTTCTCAGGGGACGGCTTTGGTGCCGCCATCGCCGTGGACGGCTCTACCATGATGGTCAGTGCCATCAATCAGAACGACGGTGCAGGAGCCGTCTACGTGTTCGAGCGATCGGGCTCCGGAGATTGGCAGGAGGTGGGCCGCCTGACGGCAGAAGATGTGGCCCCCGGCCCCAACTTCGGAGCGGCGCTCGCCTTGGGCGGCGGAGTGGCAGTGGTGGGTGCCCCGGGCCAGAGGGCCCGTAGCCGCCAGGTTCGGTACACGGCTCTGGGGACGGCTCACGTCTTCACGAACGCTGGTGGCGGCTGGACATCCCAGGGCACGATCGCGGCCGGCGACGGAGGCACGGAGTTCGGCACGAGTGTGGCGGTTCGAGGAGACGAGATCCTCGTGGGCGCTCCCGCCGCCGATCGTACGGGCGCAGTCTACGCGTTCCGCAACACCGGTGACGGGTGGGACCAGTCGGGGATGCTGGCCGCACAGGGAACCGGCCCCAACGACCGTTTCGGATCCTCGGTGACCGCGGTGGGCAACCAAGCGCTGATCTCCGCACCGGGCCGCCATCGGGGCCAGGGAGCCGTGTTCGCATTCCAGTACGATGCCTCGCAGGAAGAGTGGAGCCCCAGTGGTCATCTCGTCCCCTTCGACGGTTTCCGGCAGGACGGCTTCGGCTCGGCGGTGGCCATCACGGACGAGGAAGTCTGGATCGGGGCGCCGAGAGCCAGCGGCGGCCGGGGGGCCGTGTACGTTGTGTCGGGAAGCGTCGCCGACGGCTGGCACGCGGCCGCCAAGCTCGCAACTGGTGAGAAGGCGGATGACGCCTTCGCCAGCACCATTGCAATCGATGGCGACATCGCCGTGATCGGCGTCACCGGTGCCGACTTCGGAACCGGCACCGCCATCATCTACGAACGAGGCGCTGAGGGCTGGGAGAGGGCGGAATCGGTCATGGGCGAGCTCGAGGGCTTCGATGCCGTGAGCGGCGGGCAGGTCGACTGCACGTCCGGCGTGGCCTCCGCCTTCGACTGCCACGACTACGATCTGGTGTCCTTCATGCCGATCAAGGACATGGCACCCCGGGGAGTCACCGTGAACGACGTCTGGGGTTGGACGGATCCGCAGACCAAACGCGAGTACGCCCTTGTGGGTCGCCGCGACGGATCCGCGTTCGTGGACATCAGCGACCCCCTCAATCCCCGTTACCTCGGCCAGCTCCTCCGGCCCGAGGGCTCGAATCCGAGCTCGTGGACCGACATCAAGGTCTACAAGGACCACGCCTTCATCGTGGCCGACGGCGCAGGACAGCACGGAGTTCAGGTGTTCGACCTGACCCAGCTCCGAGACGTCACGGAGCCCGTCACCTTCGAGGAGACTGCCCACTACGACGGCATCGCCAGCGCCCACAACATCGTCATCAACGAGGAGTCCGGCTTCGCCTACAGCGTGGGCAACCGGGGCGGGGGCGAGACGTGCGGCGGTGGCCTCCACATCATCAACATCCAGGAGCCCCAGAGTCCCACGTTCGCTGGCTGCTTCGCCGACGTCGAGACCGGTCGGGCCAGCACGGGCTACACCCACGACGCACAGTGCGTCACGTACGCAGGACCGGATGAGGAACACGCCGGTAAGCAGATCTGCATAGGCGCCAACGAGACGGCCTTGAGCATCGCCGACGTGACGGATCCGTCCAACACGGTGGCCCTCTCCCGGGCCAGCTATCCCAGCGTGGCCTACGCCCACCAGGGCTGGCTCACCGAGGATCACCGCTACTACTACATGAACGACGAGCTGGACGAGATCAACGGACAGCCCAGGACCCGGACCCTGGTGTGGGACGTTTCAGATCTGGACGACCCGCAGCTGGTGAGGGAGCACTTCGGCACCCAAGAGGCCACCGACCACAATCTGTACATTCGCGGCAACATCATGTACCAGTCCAACTACAGCAGCGGACTGCGCGTGCTCGACGTCAGCGATCCCGAGAATCCCGTGGAGATCGGGTATTTCGACACCGTGCCGTACGGAGACAACTCGGCGGGTATGGGAGGCTCCTGGAGCAACTATCCCTACTTCGAGAGTGGTGTGGTGATCGTCACCAGCCGCAACGAGGGCCTGTTCGTCCTGAAGAAGAGGCAGCCGATCACCTGAGTCGACGGTTGGACAGAAGCACGATGACGGATGTTTCTGTGACATTGGCCGGTCGCGGAGTGGCCCTTTGGGCCTTCGGCACCCTGGCGATCACGAGCTGTGTGAGCTATGGCCCCCCGGCCCCCGTGGCACCGACCGGGCTCACGGGGGGGAAAGAGCAGGAGTCGGGCGGCTTCGTGCGTGTGGTGGACGCCTTCCAGATCCTGGACGAGAATGGTCGGGCGTACGAATTACCCCTCCTGGGCGGCTTCAACGTGCCGCGTCCCCAGTTCGCCGACCTGGATGGGGACGGAGACCTGGATCTGTTCCTCCAGGAGCGCACAGGCGAGCTCATGCACTTCGAGAACGTGGGAACGGCGGCGGCGGCCCGCTTCGTATGGCGCACGGACCGGTATCAGGATCTGGAGATCGGCGAGTGGAGTCGATTCCTCGACTTCGACCGGGACGGCGACCTGGACCTGCTCGCCGAGCGGCCGTTCAGCTACGTACAGTACTTCCGGAACGAGGGCACTCCTGAGCGTGCCGCACTCCTTCCCGTGGGTGACTCGGCCCGCGACGTCGACGGCAAGCCCGTGTTCGCCGACCGCCAGAACATCCCGAGCCTCAACGACATCGACTGTGACGGGAGCTGGGATCTCTTCCTGGGGCGTGTGGACGGGACCATCAGCCGATACGAGACATCGACCACGTCGGCCGACGGTGCCCCCCTCTTCCGGTTCGTGGAGGACCGATTCCAGGGCATCGAGATCGTGGCTCAGATCGGCAGCCTCCACGGCGCCAACTCCATGGCCTTCGCAGACCTGGACGACGACGACGACCTCGACTTCTTCTGGGGTGATTTCTTCGAGCCCAGCCTCCTGTACCTCGAGAACACCGGATCCTGCAGTGACCCCGTCCTCCTTGGTGATCCCCTCCCCTTGGAGGTCGAAGATCCTCTTTCGACGAGCGGATACAACGTCGCCACACTGGTGGACATCGACGACGACGGCGACCTGGACCTCTTCGTCGGCGTATTGGGCGGGGCCTTCAACCCCAACCTGACCACGATCCGGAACTTCCTCTTCTACGAGCAGGTGGACCGCCGCTTCGTCCGACGCAGCGAGCGCTTCATCTACGCGCTGGACGTGGGGAGTGAGAGCATTCCGACGTTGGCGGATCTGGACGGGGACGGGGATCTGGACCTTCTCGTGTCCAACAAGCTCGACCCGAACGACACCCGCACCGCGCGGATGTACCGCTTTGAGAACGTGGGGTCGGCCCAGGCCCCGTCCTTCCGGGAGCGGGAGCGGATCGAGCTCTTCACCATGTACCACTACGCCCCGGCAATGGGCGACCTGGACGACGACGGCGATCTGGACATGCTGGTGGGCACCTGGAACAAGGGGGTGGCCCTCTATATGAACGAGGGCTCCCGCCAGGAGCCCAATTTCGTCCTGGCGGACACGACCCTCGTGAAGCTCACCCGTGGGAGCAACAGCACGCCGGCCCTCTCTGACGTGGACGGGGACGGCGACCTGGATCTCTTCATCGGGGAGTCTTCGGGCGAGCTCAACTTCTACCGCAACGTGGGGACGCCACGAGCACCCTCCTTCGAGCTGGTGAGCGACAATTTCCTGGAGATCGACGCCGGGCGTAGGAGCTTCCCTGCCTTCGCCGACATGGACGGGGATGGAGACGAAGATCTCCTCCTCGGCCGGGAGTCCGGTGGGGTGCTCCTGTATCTTCGGGAGGGCGGGACTAGCGATCCAGTGTTCGTCCAGGACTCGACATTCACGCTTTCGCTTCCCAACTACTCGACGCCTTCGGTCGTGGACATCGATGGGGACGGCGATCTCGACGTCTTCTCGGGGGGGCTCGCCGGCGGCGTGATCTTCCTGGAGAACCGGCGCCGGTAGCTCGGGAACCCGCTGGCGCTTCGGGGGCGATAGACGAGCAACCGCCAGCAACAGAAACCCGCCTAAACACTAGGCTTTCTGTTTTCCTTCAACCGCCAGCAACCGTCAGAAACTATGCGTGATGCCGAGGTTGGGCGATGGCTGGATGGGACTGACAGCGCATCGACCTCCCTCAGCCTAGCTGTCCACTGCCCACACCTTGAGCGCCGCTCATGTGGCGGCGGGTGAGGCCCTATGGTGCCAGCGCCTCCCCTCACGGCCTCATCGCGTGAACTCGTGCAGCAGGATCACACACATACTATTGCCGCTTATTTCGCAGGAGGCTGTGCCGAATCTCTCCCACCATCTTCCGTGCCTCAGGAGGCTACGAGGTCTTCGACGACGGCTTCAGGAGCGTGAACAGCCGCCCGGTGGGTCTCGCCCAGGCCCCCGACGGCTCGGTCTACGTGTCAGCCGACGCCGGAGGACGGATCTGGAGGATCATGTACCGCCGGTAGGGCCGCCTACTACAAGACGAAGCCGGCTCCCAGGAAGAGCACAAGCGCACCCGCCGCCGCCAGGACCGCGTAGGGGAGCTGCGTCCGAACGTGGTCGATATGGTCCGTGGCCGACGCCATGGAGGCCACGATGGTGCTGTCCGAGATGGGCGAGGAGTGATCCCCGAAGATCCCCCCGCCGAGCGCCGCCGCCAACGTGAGGCCCAAGTGTAGGTCCAGGAGCTCCGCCATGGGTACGACGATGGGGATCATGATGGCAAAGGTCCCCCAGGACGTTCCGGTGGAGAATGCCATGATGCCCGCGATGACGAAGAGGATAGCCGGCACGAAGCCGGGGTTCACGCTGGCCTGGGCGACCTGAGCCAGCCAGATGCCCGTCCCCAGTGCCTGCTGGGTTCCCGCGATGGAGAAAGCCAGGGCCAGGACGATGACCACCGGGGTCAGCCCCTGGATGCCCTTGATGGTGTAGCTCGTCACCTCGCGAAACGTCATGATCCCTTGAAGCCGGTATATGAAGGCACCCAGAAGGATGCCCACGATGACGCCCCAGAGCACGGCGTCGGACCCGCTGCCGTTCAGGATCACGCCGTCACCTGTGAGCCAGAGCACGTATGGGACCGTCGCAACCATGGCGATGATGGGGAGAAGCATGTTCACCGCCCGCTTCGGCACACCCTCCTTCGCCGCAAGCATGCTGACGTCGGACGACATCATGGGCTCGGCGCCGTCCCTCAGGAGCTTGCCCTCCTCCTGGATGCGGCGCTCGGCCTCACGCATGGGCCCTATGTTCCAGTCCGTGACCCCCACGAAGAAGACCAGGATGATGGCCAGGATCGCGTAGAAGTTGAGCGTCAGCGCCGAGATCAGGACGCGGTTGGACTCGGGAACGGACTGCGCCGCCAGGAGCGTGACTATGTAGGCGCCCCAGGCATTGATGGGGATGAGGAGCTGCTTGGGGGCGCAGGTGGCGTCCAGGATGTAGCTCAGCTTCTCACGGGAGACCTTGGCCCGGTCGAAGAGTGGCCTGGAGACGGCCCCAGCCACGAGGAGCCCGAAGTTCGACTCGAGGAAGAGGACCATGCTCGTCCCGATCCCGAAGAGGCGCACCGTGCGGCGGCTCTTCCCCAGCTGCCGCTCTTCGACCCAATTGATGAACCCTTCCATCCCCCCCGACGCCTGCGTCAGGGTGATGATTCCACCGATCAGGGCCGAGAAGAGCAGCGTGCGCGCGTTGCCCGGGCTCGTGATGGCGGCCAGGAAGGTGTTCACGCCCTCCACGAGCCCCAGGATGGGATTCCAGGAGTTCAGGATGGTCCAGCCCAGCCATACGAACAGGGCGAGGGAGATGTAGACCTCTCGGGTCTTGATAGCCAACGCGATGGCCACGACGGGTGGGAGGATCGAGAGCCATCCGATGGTCTCCATATCGCCCTATTCGTCCTCGACGAGCCGAATCTCATCGGGACCGTTGGGAACGACGCACAGAAATTCGAACGCTTCGGGCCCGAGGGACTCGTACCAGTGCGGCACGCCCGCCGGGATGAAGAGGACGTCGTCCCGCTTCACCTCGATGACCTCGTCCCCGATCCCGATGCGGGCATGGCCCCGGAGCACGTACTGCTCGTGCTCCACGGTGTTCGTGTGCTTCGGCATGCCGCCACCCGACTCCATGATGAATCGGCGCATGGCGAAGTTGGGTCCCTCGTCGGGGCTGATGAGAACCTGCCGAACGGTGCCGGAGCCTGCCTCCACGGGCTCCGCCGGGACGTCGTCTGCGTGCTTGTGCTTCATAGGGCCCTCCATGGGACCGTGTGTGCGCCCGGAGCCTACCTGGCTGGACCGGAATTCTGGTCCGATGCGTCCCACCAGACTCTGCCGTCCCAAGCGTCGTCTCCACCGTTGGCGGAGATGGCCGCCAAGACGTTGGTCTCGTTGAAGGTCTGCTCACTCCGCGGGTACGGCCAGCGCTGCGGCACCAGCGCGTTGACCGCATCGATGCCCGGAATGGCGTAGTCGATCACGCCACCGCCGTCCCACTCGAACGAGTCCGTGAGGACCTTGTCGACCGTGGGCGGTACCGCCGAGTTGGAGCAAGGCAGCGAGTTCGGACCGGACCACCCGGGCACTTCGCCCGCATCCAATACGCGAGCACGGATCGCTACATCTAGTTGCGCATGCGGGCCTGTACGGCCGGTCCGTTCTCCCAGTCCTGGACGCTGGAGATGTTCGGATAACCCCAGTTCAGGCCGTTCCAGCCGCTGAAACCCTCCATCCGGAAGGCCCAGAAGCCCGTCACCAGATCGGAGATCACGATCAGGCCGTCCGCGTTGCGCACGTCCACGCCCCAGGCGCCGTTCATGATTCCGCTGCCCTCATGCTCGAGGAAGGTGTCGTAGTGCGCGATCGTCTTGGGGTTCTTGGGGTCCTGGAGGCTGAAGACCTGTAGGCCATCCCAGTATCCGGACACGAAGACGAAGGGCCAGCGCACCTCGTGGTTGTGCACCAGATGCTCCCAGTTGGCCGTCCACGCCGAGATGGGCTGGTTGATGTTCGCCACCTCACCGTCCAGGCCCGGCTGCAGGTCGAAGATACGTAGGGGCGCGTACCGGTACTCTGTCTCGGCCACGGCGTAGCGGCCGTCCGGCGACGGCGTGAAGGTGTGGCCGTACTCGACACCTTGGATGCCGGTGAGGCTCACCAGGAGCTCCGGGTTCTCCAGATCGGTCACATTGTAGACGAAGTATCCGCCGGTGCCGCCACCGTAGAAGCGGTCCTGCTCGCTGTCGGCATGGTACCCCGTGTAGAAGTCGTGGTAGCTACGGGCGTCGGGAGTCGGGACGGGCACCCGAGCGACCAGCGCCTCTTCGCTACGGCCCTCAACTACGTATCCCAGATCGTACACGTGGGAGAAGGGCGTCGTGGTCGTCGTGAAGAGGAGCACCCTGCCGTTGCTGTGCTTGTAGACGAAGATATTGTGGAAGCCCCCCAGCTCTTGGGGGCCCTGGATGCGAGCCACTTCCCGGAACGTCGAGGCGTCCGGGAGTCCGGTCACGTCGAAGATGATGGCACCCAGGTCGTAGTCGGGCCCTCCCTGCCGGAACTGCGTGGAGAGGACCACGTAGTAGCGGTCGTTCCACTTGAACACCTTGATGTCCTTCCCCCCATCCCCCACGTGGAGCTCTGAGTTCTCGATCCTCCACTGTGCGATGACCTCGGGGTTCTTGGGATCGCGGATGTCGATCACGTCGATGCCGCGCTCCATCCCGGAGATATCCCCGAACACCTGGCGGGCGAGGTACACGTAGGGACGGTCCATGTCCTGGGAGATCTCGATGTCGGACACGCTCCCGGCCGCCCCCATGGGAAGGTGCGCAACCACTTCGATGTTGTCGCTCCCACGCACCTCCGCGTTCTCTTGCGCGGCGAGCGCGGAGCTCGTCGCGAAGAGGACCAGGCCCGCCAGCGTGGCGGCAAGCATCAATACTCTGTTCGTCTTCATGGTTCACCTCGTTGAATCGGCTTTCCCTCGACGGGATATACTCACTTCTTCATCAGTCTGTAAGCGACCTCCCGGTCGTCTACATGGCGGAGGGCGGGTGCCAGGGGGCATGTTACGACCTGACCTGCGAAAAAGACAACCGATCGACGCCCCGGAGTCCTGACCCGCTCGATGTACGAACGCATCGTCTGCCTCACCGAGGAGACCACGGAAACCCTCTATATAATGGAGGAGGATTGGCGCATCGTCGGAATCTCCGGCTTCACCGTGCGCCCTCCCCGGGCCAGAAAGGAAAAGCCGAAGGTCTCTGCCTTCACCAGCGCCAAGATCGACCAGATTCTGGATCTGGACCCCGACCTCGTCTTGGGCTTCTCCGACATCCAGGCCGACATCGCCGCCGATCTGATCCGCCGCGGGGTTGAGGTTCACGTCTTCAATCACCGGAGCGTCCAGGACATCCTGCGCATGATCCGTACCCTCGGAGCCATGATTGGCTGCGACGAGAAGGGCGGGAGCCTCGCGGAGGAGCTCGACCAAGGGCTGGCCAAGGTCTGCGAGCGCGCGGAGGCCCTCCCCGCCCGTCCCCGGGTCTACTTCGAGGAGTGGTACGATCCCCTCATCTCTGGAATCCGCTGGGTCTCCGAGTTGATCGAGCAGGCGGGGGGAGAGGACTGCTTCCCTGAGCTGGCCGCATCACCTCTGGCGAAGGGCCGGATCATCGCCGATCCCGAGGAGGTCGTCCGCCGCTCGCCGGACATCATCATCGGCTCCTGGTGCGGGCGGAAGTTCCGCAAGGAGAAGCTGGTGGCGCGGCCCGGATGGGCGGACATTCCCGCGGTGCGAACCGACGACGTCTATGAGATCAAATCCGCCCTCATCCTGCAGCCGGGACCGGCGGCCTTGACCGACGGCGTCGCCCGGATTCACGAGCTCATCGAAGGATGGGCGAAGCGACGGGAAGCGAGCGGGCCATAGGAGGAAGCGTAGACGCGCCCACCGGGTCTCCCCTTCGCGAGCCTGATCTCGACGTTCGGCCTCATCATCATGGCCGGCGCGTTCCTGTAACGGGACACTAGGCTGGCGGGACGAAGCGCCCTGCCCCCATCTTCGGCGGTCCGCCGCCCCTCGGCGACCACTGCCAACGACGGGATCCTGGATGAAGAAGCCGCGCTTTCCCCATCCCCTCACGCTGCTCACGGGCTGCATCCTCATCGCTGCGGCCCTGAGCTATGTGCTTCCCGCCGGTCGGTACGAGCGCCGGGACGACCCCGTCACCGGCCGGAGCGTGGTCGTGGCCGGGACGTTCCACGAAGTGGAGCCCGATCCGGTGGGGTTCTTCGACGCAATCGTGGCGATTCCCAAGGGGTTGGCCGACGCGGCCGACGTGGTCTTTCTGGTGTTCCTAATCGGCGGGGCGTTCACCGTCGTGGATGAGACCGGGGCGCTCTGGAGCGCGGTGGGCTGGCTGGTCAAGCGGCTCCAGAACCGCGAGGTGCTAGTGATCCCCGTGGTGAGTCTCGCCTTCGCCACGGGTGGCGTCCTCGAGAACATGCAGGAAGAGATCATCGCCCTGGTGCCCGTCCTCCTCATCCTCACGAAGCGGCTCGGGTTCGCTCCCCTCACCGCCGTCTCCATGAGCGCGGGAGCCGCCTTCGTGGGATCGGCATTCAGTCCCATCAACCCCTTCCAGGTGGGCATCGCCCAGAAGCTGGCCGAGCTCCCGCTGCTCTCGGGGGGGCTCTTCAGGATCATATTCCTGGCGGTGGCCCTCGGCGTTTGGATCTTCGCCACCATGCGCTACGCTCTACGAACGCGGACCGCGCCCGAGGTCCCCGAGGAGTTGGAGGACGGGGACGGGACCATGGGCGCCCACGATCTCTCCATCCTGGGCATGGTGATCGTCACGTTCGCCATCCTCGTGTGGGGGATCCTGAGCCTGGGGTGGGGCTTCGACGAGATGTCGGCACTCTTCTTCATCATGGGCGCGGTGGCGGGAATCGTGGGCGGGCTCAAGGTGATGGGCACCGCGGAAGCGTACGTGAAGGGCTTCCGCTCCATGGCGTACGCGGCGCTGCTCATCGGCTTCGCGAGAGCCATCTACGTGGTGCTCGATGAGGGACGCATCGTGGACACCATCGTCCACGGCATGTTTACGCCGGTTGCCGACCTGCCGGTGGGGCTCTCAGCCATGGGCATGATGGTGGCCCACGCCTTCGTCCACGTGCCCGTCCCCAGTGTGAGCGGGCAGGCGGTGCTGACGATGCCGGTGCTGGTTCCACTCTCCGACCTCCTGGGCCTGTCTCGTCAGGTCACGGTCCTGGCCTATCAGTTCGGGGCGGGGCTGTGCGATCTGATCACGCCCACCAACGGCGCTCTCATGGCGATCCTGGCCGCAGGAGGTGTGGAGTACCAGGAGTGGCTGAAGTTCACCCTGAAGTGGTACCTCGTCTTGATGGCGTTGGGCGCCGCCGTAGTCCTCCTGGCGATCGCCATCGGGCTTCAGTGAACGAGCCCAGAGTCCCAGGCCTCGAAGAGAGCCTCGAGCTCGGCGCCCAAACGCCGCTGCTCGGTCAGCAGCTCCTTCACCACGCGGCTGCGCGTGCGGAGAATCAGGAAGCGGCGAATGTCGTTGAAGGCCCAGCGCCAGCGCTCCCGGACCCACAGGCCCGTCATCCCCAGGGGTGGTAGGAGGACGAGAACGGCCAACCCCGCCCACGAGCCCCAGGCACAGGCCCACGACGGCCACCGCGAGCACCCACGCGGCGTAGATTACGATCCCGAAGAGGAGCTTGTAGGTGGACACACGGTCGAGCGCGGGCCGCGCCTTGTTCGTAAGAAGGCTGGTGACCCGGAAGGGGACCCAGAACGCGACGTGGCCCACCAGAGCGAGGGCCACGATGGGGATGCCCGCCAGGTAGAGGCGGCGAGCCGACCAGCGAACGCTGGAGGCGAGACCGACGTTGGCGTGCAGGTCGCCCGGTCGAAAGCCGAAGAGGGCCAGGCGACGATAGTGCCTGGCCAGATCCCGCAGCAGAGCCTTCCAGCGTTCGTCGGAGCCGTGCCGAACAGCTGCAAGGATTCGGGCGGTGATCTCGTAGCGGTGCACCTGGTGAGCCGGGCCTTGGGCCTCCTCCACCTGAAGGCCCCAGATGGCCTCGGCCGCCTCAACCAGGGGCCGATCCTCCCACCTCTCCAGGTTCAGGGTGACTCCCCGGAGTCCCTGGTCGATCCGCGCCGTGAGCTCGCTCACCGCCTCCCGGTCCTTCCTGCCCCTGTCGGCCAGGTCGTCCCACGAGACGGGCTCACCCAGCACCACCCGCATCTCTGAGCGAAAGCGCTCCTTCCGCTCCGGTACGATACCCACCGGGATGATGGGGAACGTCCGGGCCGTCTTCTCGTAGGTGCCCATGGCCATGCGGGCCGTGCCCGTCTTGATCTCGGCCAGGGACGGCTCCGAGTGGCTGGTCCCCTCGGGGAAGATCCCGATGGCCGCACCGTTCGCCAGCTCCCCGATAACCGCCTCGAACACGTCGCGGTTCTGACCCATGGCCTTGGGGTCGTCCTGCCGGCGATAGACGGGGATCGCACCCGCCGCCTTCACCACCCAACCGACTTGGCGATCGGTGAAGAGGGGTGCCTTAGCCAGGAACCGGACCCGGCGACCCGTCACGCCCGCCACGATGACAGGGTCTACCAGGGAGTTGGGGTGGTTCGCAACGATGAGCACCGGACCATGGGGCGGCACCGCAGGACCATCCACCGAGAGCCGGTAGAAGGTGCGGCTGGCCAGCCAGCACACGGCGGACAGAACGGGGAGGAGCCACATTGGGAGCTACCCTATTCCGAAGGGTCGGGCTCCGCCGACCAGAGCCAGGCCGCCCCCCGCACACCGCTCGAGTCCCCGTGGGTGTTCCGCACCACCCGGGTGGAGAATACGTCGGTGAACACGTAGGACGGGAGGGCCCTCTCCAGGTCCTCAGGAAGGGTGGGGAGGTTGGACATTCCTCCACCCAGCACCACCACGTTCGGATCCACCACATTGATGACCGTGGCGAGGCCTCGGGCGAGACGATCCACATATCGGTCGTAGGAGGCGCGGGCGCCCACGTGACCATCGGCGGCCCTCTCGGCGATCTCGTGGGTCGAGAGGGCCTCCCCCGTGGCGGCCTCGTGGTCACGGGCGAGTCCCGGTCCCGACACGAAGGTCTCCAGACAGCCTCGCTTGCCGCAGAAGCACTCCCGGCCGGGCCGCTCATCGTCCTTGGGCCACGGCAATGGGTTGTGGCCCCACTCACCCGCGATCCGCTGCGGTCCCTCCAGGAGGCGCTTGTGGACCACCACACCTCCGCCCACGCCCGTGCCGATGATGACGCCGAAGACCACGTCCGCGCCGGCGCCGGCCCCGTCGGTGGCCTCGGAGAGCGTGAAGCAGTTGGCGTCGTTCATGAGGCGCACGGGACGCCCGAGCGCCTCTTCCAGATCCCTGTCGAAGGGATGGC
This sequence comes from Longimicrobiales bacterium, assembly GCA_965218295.1. Lineage (GTDB taxonomy): Bacteria > Gemmatimonadota > Gemmatimonadetes > Longimicrobiales > Gaopeijiaceae > CBDCKN01. The sequence goes on from CBDCKN010000003.1 coordinate 21,772, forward strand.
CGATGAGCCAGGTGGAGTTCGCGTTGTTCACGAGGCCCGTGGCGGGAGAGACGGTCCCAGGGATCCCCACACCGACCCTCGCCCGCTCCGCCGCGCCCATCTTCGCCGCCGCGTCCTGTTCCAAAGCGGACACGATGTCCCGAAGGGCCCCCACCGTCTCGTCGTAGCTCCTGGGCGTCTCGATGCGACGCCGAGCCAACTCGACACCGTCCCGGCTCAGGGCCAGGGCTTCTATCTTGGTGCCGCCGAGGTCGATTCCGATACGGAGCGTTGGGGTGGACATGGCCGTATAATATCGCCTGACATCGCAGTCGGCCCGTCCACGCACCGACCAAACCTGGAGCGCCCCTGATGACCGCGGCGCAGACCTGCTGAGCGGGCTCGGCTACCCACCAGCCTCCAGGATCCGGAGGTGTCGCTCGGCGCGGAGGTGTCGCTCGGCTCGGCGGGGTCATTCGGCGCGGCTTCCGGGCGTACTCAACGCTCCACCACGGTCCCCGCCCGCGAGCTGAGGATCTCCTCGATCTCGCCCAACGCCCCGATGGCCGCCCGGCCACCGGTTCGCTCGACGAAGGTGCAGGCCCCCTCGACCTTGGGACCCATGGAGCCGACCGGAAACTGGTGCCGCCTCAGCTCCTCGGGAGTGATGGTCCGGATCGGCCTCTGCTCGGGCGTGCCCCAGTCCAGGTAAACCGTGTCCGCTTCGGTGGCCAGAATCAGGCAGTCCGCCTCCACCTCCTCGGCCAAGAGTGCGCTGGCCCGGTCCTTGTCGATGACCGCCTCCATCCCCTGGAGCTTGCCCTCATCGTCGTACATGGTGGGGATACCGCCGCCGCCCGAGCAGATGACGATCACGTTGTGCTCCAGGAGCCAGCGCACCGGGCGGATCTCGAACACCCGCTGGGGTAGCGGGGACGGCACGACCCGTCGCCACCCGTCCCCGTCGGGCGCCACGTTCCAGCCCCGTTCCACAGACAGGGCACGGGCCTCCTCCTCGCCGTAGACCGGACCGATCGGCTTGGTCGGATTCTCGAAGGCGGGATCGGCGGGATCCACTTCAACCATGGTAAGGATCGTGGCGAAGGGACGCTCGAAGGGCAGCAGGTTGCCGAGCTCCTGCTCGATCATGTAGCCGATCATGCCCTCGCTCTCGGCGCCGAGGACGTCGAGGGGAGGAGGGCGTAGGTCCTCGTACGCGGCGGCCTGAAGTGCCAGGAGCCCCACCTGGGGGCCGTTCCCGTGTGTGATGACGAGCTGGTGCTCCCGGGCGACGGGCGCCAGGGAATTCGCCGCGATCCGTACGTTCTTGCGCTGCACCTCGGCGGTCGGCGGCTCACCTCGCCGCAGGAGAGCGTTCCCCCCCAGGGCGACGACGATGCGCATGACCGTCCGGGGTTATCCGGCCAGTGTGGCCACCATCACGGCCTTGACGGTGTGCATGCGGTTTTCCGCCTGGTCGAAGACGATGGAGTGCTCGCCCTCGAACACCTCGTCCGTCACCTCCATCCCGTCGAGGCCGAACTTCTGGAAGATGTCCTCGCCCACGGCGGTCTGGCGGTCGTGGAACGCCGGAAGGCAGTGCAGGAACCTGGCGGGAGGATCTCCCGTCTGGGCCAGCACTTCGGAGTTCACCTGGTAGGGCCGGAGCAACTCGATCCGCTCCGCCCACATGGACTCGGGCTCGCCCATGGACACCCACACGTCCGTGTAGAGGAAGTCGACGTTCCCGACTGCCTTCTCGACGTCCTCCGTCAGCGTGACGGTTCCTCCGGCCGCGGCGGCGAACCCCTCGCTCTTGGTCACCAGTCCGCTGTCGGGCCAGCACACTTCCGGTGCGGCCAGCCGGACGTCCATGCCCATCTTCGCCCCGCCCACCATGAGCGAGTTCCCCACGTTGTTCCGGGCATCCCCCAGGTAGCAGTATGAGATGTCCGAGAGAGGCTTCCCGGCGTGCTCCTCCATGGTGAGGAAGTCGGCCAGGATCTGCGTCGGATGAAACTCGTCCGTGAGGCCGTTCCAGACCGGAACGCCCGCGAATGCACCAAGCTCCTCCACGATGGCCTGACCGAAACCCCGATACTCGATGCCGTCGTATATGCGGCCCAGCACCCTGGCGGTGTCCTTCATGGACTCCTTGTGGCCGATCTGTGAGCCGCTGGGCCCGAGGTACGTGACGCGGGCACCCTGGTCGTGCGCCGCCACCTCGAACGCGCATCGGGTTCGGGTGGACGACTTCTCGAAGATGAGGGCGATGTTCTTGCCCGTCAGGCGCGGCTCCTCGGTGCCGCCCGCCTTCGCCGCCTTCAGCTCGGCGGCGAGATCGAGGAGGTGCCTGATCTCCTCCGGAGTAAAATCTTCGAGCTTCAGGACGTTCCGCCCCCTGAGGTCCAACGTCATACAGGATCCCGTAGGAGCGGGCAGGTCATACAATGCCCGCCACCTCTGCTCCGCCCCAGCTCCGACCCGTCGATCGTGATGACCTCGACGCCGGCTTTCCGGAGTCTCGTGTTCGTGTACTCGTTCTTCGAATACGCCACGACCACGCCCGGCTCGATGGCGAGAATGTTGTTTCCGTCGTCCCACTGCTCCCGCTCGGCTTGGAACTCGTCGCCCCCCGTGCCGATGACACGTAGCTCGGCCACACCCAGAGCATCCTGCACCGCGTCGAGGAAGCTCTTCTCCTCCCGAATGCACAGCTGCCCTTCATCCCGATCCGAGGGCCGCAGGCTATACGCTTTGATGGCGTCCACGACATTCGGGTAAACCGTGACGGCATCTACATCCACCATGGTGAACACAGTGTCCAGGTGCATATGCGCCCGGTCACGATCCATCTCGCAGGCGATCACACGCTCCACCACGCCCGCGTCGAACAGGGTCTTGGCGAGAAGCTCGACCATGCGAGCCGTGGTCCGCTGGCTCAGGCCCATGAGAACCGTCTTGTTCCCGATGGGCATGACGTCGCCCCCTTCGAGGGAGGCCCGGCCGAAGTCCTCGGCGCTCCGGTCGCCGTCCCCGTCTTGGCGCGGATACCAGAACTCGAAGTCAGCTCCCACGAACAGCGGATGGCCCGTGTAGACGAGGCCCACGTTCACGGTCTCCAGGCGGCGCACCCGGTAGTACATGGGGTTTAGGGTCACCCCGTCGGAAATCCAACACGAGGAGTCTCGCGTGAAGAGTGAGTTTGGGAGTGGAGGCAGGATGAACGCCGCATGCTCCCCGGCTCGGGCCGTGAGAGAGCGGCCCAGGTCCAGCCCCTCCACCTCCCTCTGGGCAAGGCCACCGATGAGATGGGTAGCCAGTTGATCCGGATCCATCTCGAGGAGGTACGCCCGTATCTCGTCCACGAGGGAGACACCTACCGTCATCTCCGTCACGACCTGCTCGACCGCGGCCTGGCGCGCCTGCTCGTTCAGGGTCAGCGTCTCGGAGAGCAGATCCCGCAGCAGGTACACCTCGACGCCCCGTTCTCGCAGATGATCCACGAAGACATCATGCTGCTCCCTGGCTTTGCGGACCCAGAGAACGTCGTCGAAAAGGAGCTCCTGGGCGTTCGACGGGGTGAGTCTCTGAAGGCTCAAGTCAGGACGGTGGACCAGCACCTTGCGGAGTCGGCCCACCTCCGAGTCCACGCCGAATACGGTCGGCTGCACCTCCTGGCCCTCCGGGGGAGAGACGTCCAACCCCGACTGCTCCTGGGCAGGCGACGTCAGCTCGTCTGGACTGCCAACAGCCAAGGCGGGAGCTCCGAGATCATGAGTGGGCGTCGTCGAATTCCGGGGAAGAGCGGCTCTTCAACCAAACGAAAACGGGAATGCCCGCCAGGAGCAATAGGCTACGAGGGGCCGATCTACCTTTTCTCCCGGGGTACGGACCTGAACGGGTGACCGGTCGGGATGTTAGCGACTCGCGCTCAGCCGGCGGCCGAGCCGGAGCTGGGCTCGCTCATCGCAGCGATCTCTTCCTTCACCGCCTCCACCAGGTCGCCAAAGTTCGGCAGCTTCTGCATGCAGCGGCGCACTCCGAGAGCGTACGCTCTCTCTATGTGCTCCGGATTGGTCGAGGATGTGAACACGATGACGGGGATGTCGGCCAGCCGCTCGCTCTCGTTCATCCACTCGAGGATCTCGAAGCCCGTCGTGTCGGGAAGCCAGAGGTCCAGCACCATGATCGTCGGGAGCGAATAGTACTCCTCGTCGTCCTCGTACGAGGGCCACTCACCCCGAAGATATCGCTTCGCTCCCTCGCCCCTGACGGCTACGTGCACGCGGGCCTGCGAAAACCCGCGAGCGAACACCGCCTGGATGAGGGTGGCGTGGTCTCGGTTGTCTTCGACGACGAGAACGGTCGTCTGGTCCATGGGAGCCTCCTCGGAAGCGTGTGATCCTGGGGGATCAGCCGCATCTCTAACAGTACTCTAGACTTAACGCGTCGGACAAGATTTTCTTTCGGTCCTGCCTCTAGAAATCGTTCAGGAGCATCCGGGCCCACTCCAGCTCATCGGTGTTCACCGTATGCCCTATACCGGGATAGATGCGCTCCTCCACCTGCCCGCCAGGGCCTCCATGATCCCCGCCGACTCGTTGACCCGAGCCAGGGGGACGTGGGAATCCACATCACTGCAGCCCAGAAATACCGGCGTTCCCTCCAAGGAGCCTTCGTAGCTGCGCGGCGTCCCCTCGGGCCCGATGAGCCCCCCGGAAAAGGCCACGACCCCTCCGTAACGGGCTGGGTTCCTGGCGGCGAACTCCAGCGCCAGACAGGCACCCTGCGAGAACCCCATCAGGACCGTTTTCTCCCGAGGGAGTCCCGTCGACATCGCCTCCCTCGCAGCGGCGCCCACACGATCGAGGGCCGACGAGAGCCATGGCTCGTTCATGGGAATGGGAGCCAGGAAGCTCTGGGGATACCACGAGAACGCCGTGGCCTGGGGAGCGATGAACGTCACTCTCGGTGCGTCGAGGTCAGGAGCGAGGGTGAGAATCCCCCTGGCGCTGTCTCCCCGGCCGTGGACCAGGATGACGGCCGCCTCCGCCTCTTGGAGATCCGGGCCTAGGCGAACCGAAGGGCTGTCCCGGTGCGGGTCGTCCGAGCTCTGACCATGGGCGGGTCCGAATGCCGATTCGGCGCCCGGGCCGGAGCCGCTCATCCGGCGTTCCGGTGGGGCATGGTCAGGGGTGGCAGCTGGGACTCCAGCTCGGCCCGGCGGCCCTCGAGCCATGCCGGAAGCTTCACGTCACGGCCCAGATCCTCTTCGGTCTCATCGGCCGTGAAGCCGGGACCATCGGTCGCGATCTCGAAGAGCACTCCTCCCGGCTCGTGGAAGTAGATCGATCGAAAGTAGTTTCGGTCCTGCACGGTCGTGACCGGGATGCCGGCAGTCACCAACGCTTCCCGCCAGGTCCGTTGCTCTTCGTCGTCCCGGGCCCGAAAGGCGACGTGATGCACGCTTCCCTTCCCCATGCGCCCGTCTTCGCTGGAGCCCGCAGTCAGGAGATCGATCACCGCTCCCACCTCGTCTTCACCCGCACGAAAGCGGAGGCGTCCCCCTTCCTCGCCGATGTGCTCGTATCCCAGAAGGTCCGTGAGAAGGCGGGCCGAGGCGTCCGGATCCGCCACATCGAGTAGCACTCCGTGGAACGACCGGATGGCATGCTCGGGGGGGATGTCGGGATGTACGGGCAGGCCGGCCAGCGTCTCCCGGGTATCGGCCCCGGCGACCAGCTCGAGGACCAATCCGTCCGGGTCCTTCAGTCGCACGAGGTCCGCACCGAAGCACGCCTCCCTCTCCACACCTGCAACGCCAGTCCGCTCGAGGTGGCCAGCCCAGAAATCGCCCGATTCCGCGGGAACGGCAAAGGATGTCGCGTCCGTGAAGCGTGACCCCCGCCGGCCCGGCTCCGCCCGCTCCCAGGGGAAGAACGTCATGATGGTCCCAGGCGTGCCGACCCGATCACCATAGTAGAGATGATAAGTGCCGGGATCGTCGAAGTTCACCGTGCGTTTGACCATGCGGAGGCCCAGCACACCCGTGTAGAAGTCCAGGTTGGCCTGAGCCGGGCCCGAGATGGCCGTGACATGGTGAATTCCTGGGATACGCGGCGTGCTTGCCGCTCCTGCGTCCAAGCTCATGGCGTGCCTCGGCCACTTCCCCTACCGGGCCGGCGCCGGGTCACCCGTCGGGGCACCCTGCCGTCCGCGTCACGAAAGACCAACGATATGACCGCCCTCGGGAAGACCGAGGCCCTCCTACCGATTCTCCCAAGACGTCAGCTTGTGGATGCCCCTGGCCTCCCAGAGCGCGGCATCGGCATCGTGCCAGATGCCCTCGAGCCGGCTCACGAGCTCGCTCACCAGAGCGCCGTCGGCGGAGGCCCGGGCCGCCCGGGCCATCCCCAGGAGCGACGAGGTCCGTTCGGGCGTCCGGTCGAGCGACTTGGCGAAGGCGACCCGAGCTTCAGACGCCTTGCCCGCCTCCAGAAGTACTTCTCCCAGTAACTCGTGGGACGGCTTGACGACATGGGGAGGACCGAACTCGAAGGGCATGGTGGCCTCACGGCGGACCGCCTCTTCCAGTAGCCCTACCGCGGAGTCGATCCGCCCCTCGGCCACTTCCGCGAGGGCGGTGAGCTGCATGGAGAGGATGCGCGCGCGCTCGGCCTGAGCTGTGCCGATCTCGTTGTCCGCGATGCGCCCCAGCTCGGCTGCGACGGCGCCGGCACGCCCTCCGTCACCGGCCATGAGCTCGGCGATCCCGTCCGTGAAGACGTACTCGGCGGCCGTCAGACCCTTGACCGCCCAGCGATCCGCTGACGCCCAGTCTTCCGTGTCGAGGACGTATCGGGCCCTCATCTGCACGAAGGAGCCCACCTCGCCGGCGGTCGGCTGGTCGCCTTGACGCTCGAAACAGCGCTGGAGCACCTCGGCCGCCTTCTCGTGGCGGCCCTGCTGGAGGTAGCCGTACTCGAGCCAATATGTGTAGTGACCGCACACGTTGGCCCGCCGGCCCAATCCCTCGAGGCGTGCCGTCTGAACACCCACGGCCCGCTCGTTCGCGGCCACCACGTCGTCCCAGAGGCCCATTGCCACGAAGATGTGCGACGTCATGTGCTGGGCGTGGCCGGCGGCGGGCGCGACCTCGGAGTAGGCTCGAGCCGCGGACAGGCCCAGGGGCGCATGGATGGGATCGTCGAAGGAGTGGATCGTGTAATGGACGGCCCCCGGGTGGTCGGGGTTCCGCTCCAGGATCGGCTGCGCTACAGCCGCGGCTCTCATGTACGTGGCTGAGTCCCGGCCCTCATGAGCGGAGCCGAGCAGAGCCAGAGCGTACAAGGCGGCCGCTTCGTCGTCGTCGGGATACGCTTCATGGAGGCGCCGCATGGCATCACGGTACGCCAGGTCCCGGGTCCACTTGTCCTCCCCTTCGGCGTACAGGATCTCCACTGCCGCGAGGTACGCGCGCTCCCGGTCTGTCCCCGCCTTCGCGGCACGCTCCTCGGGAATGGCGCCGAGGCGGGCCAGGGTGATGCGGCCAGCCACGGAGTCCTGCTGTTGCCAAACCGGATGGTTGTAGGACATGGCCTCTCCCCAATAGGCCATGGCGAAGTCTGGCTGGGCGGCCTGAGCCGCCTGGAAGGCCTTGGCGGCGTCCTCGTACTCGAAGCTGTGCATGAAGAGAACGCCACGGATGAACGCGGCGTGCGCATCGGGCGAGCCTGAAGTCGGGAAGTCGATCGTGCCGAGGCTCTGGGCGCCGAGGGGCGTCGCCGGCAGAAGCAGTGTCAGGAGAGCGAAGCAGATGAGATGGGGCTGCATCATGCGGTTGCCTCCGGGTTGGGGGTCACACAGGATACGGCGGCCGGCGTCGGCGGGCCAGTGTGGCGCACCTGCCGCGACGATGCCACCGGAGTTACGCCCGGCGAATCCGCCAGAAACCTCGGGCAGCCTCCCCGGTATCACTTGTCCGAGCACGGCCGGCGGCGAACCGGATCGGAACCATCCAGGTTGATCACGGCCAGACCAACTGCACGACGCCGGCGGCCGTACCGTATATCGGCAAGATGTGGGCCCGGCGGGTGGCGAAAGAGGCGGGAGTCTGAGGTCCGGGGAGCACATGCGGCATCTACCGTTTCGACAGGTCGACGCGTTCACCACCGTCCCTATGCAGGGGAACGCGTGCACCATCGTCTTCGACGCTGACGGGCTCGGCGATGAAGTGATGCAGGCCTTCGCCCTGGAGATGAACCTATCGGAGACGTCGTTCGTGAGCGCATCCTCGAAGGCCGACTTCCGGTTCCGTTACTTCACGCCGGCCGAGGAGATCCCCCTCGCCGGGCATCCTACCATCGCCACCGTCCACGCGTTGGTGGAGATGGGGCGCATCAAGCTCGAGGGTCCGCAGACGGCCATCCGCGTCGAGCTCGAGGCAGGCGTCATCGACGTAGAGATCATGGACGAGCCGGATCGCTCTCCCCGGATCGTCATGTCACAAAAGCGGCCCGAGTTCCTCCGGATCTATGAAGCCGCCGACGTCTTACCGGCTTTCGGACTCGGCGAGGATGATCTTCTGATCGACGCCGAGATCCAGACGGTGAGCACGGGTACACCTCAGTTGATGATCCCGCTCACCGGGCACGACGCGCTTCGTCGCGCCACCCTCGATATCACCGCCTACCGCGAGCTCCGCAGTCGAGGCGACTTCTTCAGCCCGCATCTCTTCTGCCTCGGCGGCTTCACCGAGAAGGGAGACACGTCGGCTCGGCACTTCGGTGTCCCGCCGGACACGCTCGAGGATCCCTTCACCGGATCGGCAACCGGCGGCATGTCGGCGTACCTGTGGAGCCGGGGACTCCTGGACTCTCCCCGCCTCGTGGCCGAGCAGGGCCACTGGATGGGCCGTCCGGGATCGGCGCTCGTGGAGGTGTTAGGCCCAAGGGACGACATCGAGACAGTTCGCGTCGCCGGGACGGCGGTCACCATCCTCGACGGAGAAGTGCGGCTACCCGGTTGATGTACTTGTGATCGCGGCCACCCTACATCTTCAAGCGTTCTTGCATCCCGATGAACCGATAGCTCTCCTCGATCCATTTCTCGGTCTGGGCATCGAGCTGAGTGGAGTCGACGACGTTCACCCAGTGGACGTACCACCCCGACACCACCTCCTCGATCCGATCGATGCGGTCGGACTCGAGGGCGTGGGGCAGAGCGAAAGACCACGTCATCCCTCTTTCCGAGATCTTGGTGATGGTGGCGAAACGCACCCGGCCGAGAAAGGCGATGCGGGTCTTGGCAGGAGCCACGTGGTACTCGCCGCATGCGGCGATCATCTGCTCGAAGCGGTTATAGAGGGCCAGGCCGCGGGGGCCCAGGTCGTCGAGCCATTCTCCGAGAGTGGCCTCCCCGCAGGAGTGCCACTGGTTTTCGGTCACGAACTGCGCCCCGCACTTGGGGCAAGTCCAAAGTGGTCCCAATCCATCCATCACAATGCCGCCGGTTTGTACGCCCGGAAGTTCACTCCCATGGTACCGAAAGCCTTCGCCTCTTTGCTGGGGCGTGGGGCACCCTCGAAGACGTTCTTCCTCCAGGTCACCTCGAAGTCCTCGAATCCCGCGGCCACGACCGTGGCTTGGAGCTCCGCTTCAAGCAGAGCTCCCGCGATTCAGTTGGTCCAGAGGTCGATGTCTCGTTTCGCTCCTTCCGGGACGGCCTTGGAGACCGTGATGTCTGCGATCTGCAGTCGGCCTCCTGGCCGTAGCACCCTGAACATCTCCTTGAGGACCAGTGACTTGTCAGGAGCCAGATTGAGGGGTCCGTTACCGGCCTTTCGCGGCCAGGCTGCCCACGAGCCGGACAGAGCGAGGGTCCGTCACCGTCAGATCAGTCAGGTCCGCGCTAATGTAATCGATGTCGGCGTCGGGAGTGCGCCTCGTAAACCGGAAACCGGGCTCCTTCGGCTCGGGCTTCCCTCTATCTCCCACCCACCTGGTCTACCAACGGTGCGCACGCCTTCGGTTTCGTCGTCGCCCTCTCGAGGCAAGACGACTACCACTGCCGCCAGCGTCCGCCGCCACCCACATCCCGCTGGAGGATCCGCGCCGCAGCGCCCGGCCGCCCGTCGACGAACGCTATTCCTTTCATGGGACCGAGCACGCTCACGGCTGATGCGAGAGCGTCGGCCTCGGTGCCCGTAGGTGCCAGCACCGTGACGACACGGCGTTCGGTGAGGCCCATCCCGCTCTGCGGGTCCATGATATGGGAGTAGCGCACGCTGTCGACCTCGATGAATCGGTAGGCGTCGCCCGACGTGGCCACAGCGCCCAGTGCCAGGTGCCGGATCTCAGAGACGACGCGCCCGTCCTCGACGCCGGGGATCTCGACGCGCCACCCCGTCGTGCCCGGGGGCGCATCGCCCAGCACGACGTCGCCCCCCGCATCCACCAGCGCGTGGTGGACGCCGAAGCTCCGCAGCACGTCGAGGGCAGCATCGGCGGCGTAGCCTTTGCCGATGCCGCCCAGGTCCAGCCGCATCCCGTCCAGCTCCAGCCGGACGCTCCGGGTTGCCGGGTTCAGCAGGAGAAAGCGGTAGCCGACGGACTCACGCGCCCGGTTCAACCGTTCATGCGGTGGGAAAGTGGCCCGCCGGCCCGCCCAGCGCCACAGCCGGGTGAGGGGCCCCACCGTTACATCAAAGGCGCCGTCGGTCCGCGCGGCCCAGTCCTGCGCTGCTGCCAAGACTGTCCACAGATCCTTGCTGACCGAAACCCATTCGCCGGATCCCGCGGTCGCCGAGAGACGCGACACCTCGCTCGAGGGATCGTAATCGCTGAGGCGCCGCTCCAGCGCGTCCACTCGCGCAAAGGCTGCCACCGTGCCCTGTCGGGCGCGCACGCTGTCCATGGCGTAGAGTACGATGCGGAACGGAGTCCCCATCAGGGCCCGGTCGAAGTGATATCGCTCGAGCTGCTGTGCGCAGAGTGCCGGCGCGAGTGCCGCCCCCGCCCCCACCGCCACCCCCGCCCACAGGGCGCCAACTCTGATGACGGCCCGCATGCGACCGATCTACAGGGACCGGGTGACTCCCGGCATCGGCACCGGATAATTGCCGTGGTCGTCAGGCAGGACCGGGGGATCCGCGTCCCACGCGAATCGTTGGGGCATGAGGCTCAGGTCGGAGGCGAGTGCCGCATCCCACTCGACGACGCTCCCCGAGTACGTGGCCATCCGTCCCATGATGGCCGTCATCGTCGCCTCGGCCCCCATCGCGGCGTCGGCGAACGTGTAGTCGCCGTTGGCAATCGCCGTAAACAGCGCGTCGAGCTCCACCTGATAGGGGTCCGGATCGTGCTCGTCGTCGTGCTCGAACAGCGTGTGCCCGGAGCTGGACAGTATCACCCCGGGTCGGGGCGCGGTGCCGTTGGTGCCGTGAAAGCTCTCGGACACGCGGTTCATGCAGTCCGGCATGTGGCGGCATTGGCTCAGGACCCGGCTGCCGTCCTCGTACTCGAACTCGACGAAGTGGTGATCGTAGATCTGTCCGTGATCGGGACCCGTCCGGATCAGACGGCCGCCCTGTCCCTGGGCGCGAACGGGGTGTCCCTGCTTCACCCAGTTGCCCACGTCGATGTTGTGGATGTGCTGTTCTACGATGTGGTCGCCGCACAGCCAGGTGAAGTAGTACCAGTTGCGCATCTGGTAGTCCATCTCCGTCTGCCCGGGCTGACGCTCCCTCACCCAGACGCCGCCGCTGTTCCAGTAGACGCGTCCCAGAACGATGTCACCGATCATGCCCGCGTGCAGCCGCCCGACCCATTCCCGGTACATGCGCTGATAGTGCTTCTGCAGGCCCACGACCACGTTGAGCTGCTTTTCCTTCGCGATCTCGGCCGTCTCGAGCACCTTCCGGATACCGGGCGCATCGGTGGCCACCGGCTTTTCCATGAACACGTGCTTTCCCGCTGCAATCGCCGCCGCGAAGTGGATCGGCCGGAACCCGGGCGGCGTCGTGAGAATCACCACGTCCGCCAGCGGGATCACCTCCTTGTAGGCGTCGAACCCCACGAAGCGGTGCTCCCGGGGAACGTCCACCTGCGCCGTGAGGTCTCTATTCCCGCCGGGCCGCTCGGTGCTCGTGATGGTCTCGAGGCTGCCGTCCAGCCGGTCCTGGAAGGCATCGGCAATGGCCACCAGCTTCACGTTGGGCCGCGCGCTCAGGGCTTGCACGGCGGCGCCGGTGCCGCGTCCACCGCAACCCACGAGCCCCACCCGGATCGTGTCGTCGAACGGGCGGGAGGGGTAGGTGCGCGGCTGGAGCCCCACCGCGGTGACGCCGAAGGCGGTGGCTGAGGTCTTTACGAACTCGCGGCGGTCGATCGCGCCCGTGGAATCAGAGTCAGGAATCATGGCCATAGCCGGAATCCTCGTTCGTTTCGCGCGGGTGCCTCCCTTGTGCGAGACACCATCCCGCCACGATCTGGGGAGAGGAATGAATGTGCGGTTACATTGTCTACCTGGCCCCGACCGCACAAGCCGAGGGCTCAGGATCCCAGCAGCTCGGCCCAGTACGCCCCGATCTCTTCGATGGTGAACGTCCGTGCAGGGCGCACCAGGCGGAAGCCCACGTGGGGGGAGTCGGTGTTCCACCAGCGACTCTGGGGCAGCTGGGGATCGCGTCGCTTCCACCTGAGTGTCGATTGCAACCGGTCGGCGCAGCGCAGGGCCCGGGGTTCGTCGTCGAACGCACCCCCGCGCACCGAGCGGGGATGGGTGTGACTGGGCCGTGCCCAGGGAGAGCGGGCGCCGTCTCCGAGGGTGCCGTAGAACCCGGCGTCGTACTGGTCGAGGGTCCACTCGGCCACGTTCCCCAGCATGTCGTGGAGGCCCCAGGGGTTGGGGGCCTTGGCGCCGACCGGGTGGAATACCTCTCCGCTGTTGGAGGCATACCACCCGTGCGCGTCGAGCGCGCCCGGATCGTCACCGAACGGGTAGGCCGTGCTGGTACCGGCGCGGCAGGCGTACTCCCACTCCGCTTCGGTGGGTAAACGGTAAAGCCGGCCGGTTTTCTCGGAGAGCCAGCGGGCGTATTGCAGGACGGCCCACTGGGTCATCCCCGCCGCCGGGTGACCATCCCGTCCCATCCCGTGTGCCGGGTCCTCTTTTACGGGGGACTGGGGCGCGACACCGCGTCCACGTCGAAGCGTACGCCTGCAACCGCGGTGGCCTCGCTGTCGAAACGCCGGAATCGGAAGATGGCGAACTCGTCGTGGGTGACCTCGTGCGTGCCGATCCAGAAGGGCTCGAGGGTCACGCGGCGTTGCGGCCCCTCGTCCGGCTCCCGGCCCGCTTCGTTCTCCGGGCTACCAAGCCGGAAGGTCCCGCCCGGCGCAATGGCCATGGTGAAGGTCACCTCGGTACCGGGAATGGTATCGACGTAGGTAGCGCCCACCTGCTGCCGTGGGCTTTGGCGCTCGTTGTGGGTCGCGGGCGACCGGGTGGGTGGGCTCGTTGCGGTAAGCCCGGGGAGCAGGCAGAGCAACAGGACGACGATCAGCCTGGGCATACTCGATGAATCCCGCATCCCGTCCCCCCACCATCTGCTATCCACTGAGCGATCGCTATATGACCAGCATGTGACCGACCGCTACTTTCATGAACCGTCCATCAATAGTCGCATCCTAGGACGCCGGGTATTCCACGGACCCAATAACCGCGTCGCACACGGACAACAACCACACCTGGTGCACCATTTCCACGATATTGTAGGCTCTGCTTTCGACCCAGAGATTGAGGTCTCCGAGACTGCGGAGAGGATTGTCATGGGCAAATCCAGAAAGAGTCACGAGGGGGATCCCCAACTCCCTCGCCGTCCGGCCGGCCCTTAGGATGTTCTCCGATTGACCGCTGGAACTGATCAAGACGACAAGGTCGTTCGACTCCCCGTACATTTTCAGACTCCTCGCAACCCACTCCTCATACCCGAAGTCGTTGGCCAGACAACTCACCCATGCAGCGCCCGAAAAACTCACGGCCCGCACACCAGCGTTCTTCGTGAAGTCAACTACACAGTGATCCGCGATTGCAGCGCTCCCCCCATTCCCTGCGATGATTACCTTCCCACCACGGTTCTGTACCGAAAGCATTCGATCTCGGAGATCAAGTAGATCCGCTTGGACTGCGGCACCCCTCAGGGCCGTGCCGAAGAGGTCGAAATAGTCGGAGAACCACTCTCGGTCGATCATAGACTCAGTCATTCGGGGTCCTCAGAGAAGTCGGTTTGGAGTCGAAGAATTGGTTCACCTCAGACTCCCAGGATTTGTTCGTGTGATAACCCGCGGCCGTCCACCGGCGCAAGGCACCGAGATTCCGCCCCCATTGTAGACCCCGCGTCGACTCGATCTCACTCTCCTAAGTCACCCTGGTGCGTGCCTCGCACGGTCTAGCACACCTCGACCTTGTCTTCATCGATGCGCAGCTCATCTCCGGCTCGATCATGGAAGACCCGCGGGCGTACCCGGGATCCAAATCATGCTCCCAGCCAATAGGCCACCACCCTCCGCGATGGGACATGGACGTACACCGTCAGATCCCCGCCCGCCACAGCATACATTTGGCCCTCGACGACGTAGGTAAAGGGGGGAGCGTAGTAGACCGCCCAAAGAGAATCACGCTCGTCGATTCCCTCCCTCATCGAGGAAGTCATGATCGTAGGGCCGCAACTCTCTGAGGACCTCAGGCCCGGTGGTCTCCGGGTCGAACCCCAGCTCTACGGCTTTCTGGTCGGCAGCCAGGCGGACCTCCGCCTCGCGCGTCGCGTCGATGTCGATCTCCCCACCGGCAGAGCCGTCGGCCGGCTGGTCGCTTCCTTTCCCAGACTCGGGTCCCATGTCTACCTCCGATCAGGCGCGAAGCCATGAACGATGTCGCACCCTATGGACCGTCACTCGCAGGGACAAGCATACACCCTGAGAGCCGGCTTGCCGCTGCCGAGGCACGCACCTAACCTCTGAGAGACAAAAGGTTCAAACCGCACGTTTGGGATCTGTGGACAGCCACCGAGGACTACGTACGTTCCTTTGTCGAGTATACGTATACCGATGATACCGCCGTGGATGCCTCGTACCGGCCCGCCTGAGTCTTTCGGCATGTGGGGAATGGCCGTAGATCCATGGGTGAGTGACTCTCGCGCCGAACGCTGTCGGTACTCGCCCCGGACTTCCGCTGCACCAGGAGATTGAGATGGTCCGCATCGCCTCGGCATTCGCTGCCGCTGGTCTCTTCCTGTCTGTTGCGACCACCGCGCACGGCCAGTCGCCGGTCTACCGGTCCGCCCTCCACGACTACCGGCTGGTGACGGTGGCGGATGGACTGGAGCATCCCTGGTCCATGGCGTTCCTTCCGGACGGCGACATGCTGGTGACGGAGCGGCCCGGGCGGCTCCGCATTATCAGGAACGGGACGCTGCTCTTCGACCCGGTGCCCGGGGTTCCCGAGGTCCTTGCCGAGGGTCAGGGTGGGCTCCTCTCGGTGGTGCCTCATCCCGACTTCGCCTCGAACCGACTTCTCTATCTGAGCTTCTCGAAGCCCGTCGGCGATGGCTCCTCCGCGACCACCGCGGTGGTACGCGGTCGCTTCGAGAATGATCGTCTCACTGACGTCGAGGAGATCTTCGAGGCGGCATCCCGGGGTCGTGGCCACTACGGCTCCCAGCTTGCCTTCGATGCCGACGGCTACCTCTTCATCACCGTCGGTGATCGCCAAGTGCCGTCGACGGGAGATCTGGAGGCCCATCCCGCCCAGGATCTGTCGAACAACCACGGCACGATCAACCGGCTCCACGACGACGGCCGTATTCCCGACGACAATCCCTTCGTCGGCCGCGACGGCGCTCGTCCGGAGATCTGGAGCTACGGGCACCGGAACCCTCAAGGGTTGGCCATTCACCCTGAGACGGGAGACATCTGGGCCACTGAGCACGGGCCGCAGGGAGGGGACGAGCTCAACCTGATACGCTCGGGCGTGAACTACGGTTGGCCCGTGGTGGGGTACGGGGTGAACTACCGCAGCGGATCGGTAATCCACGAGGGGACGCACCGGGACGGCATCCAACCGCCGATCCACTTCTGGGTGCCGTCCATCGCTACCGCCGGCATGATGATCTATACCGGTGACCGCTTTCCGGCATGGCAGGGAAACATCTTCGTCGGAGGAATGGCCGGCCAGCAGCTCGCGCGCCTCACCATGGACGGACCGGCCGTCGAGATCGAGGAGACGCTCGTCCATGGGATGGGCCGCATCCGGGACGTCCGCCAGGGACCGGACAGCTACATCTACCTGGCCATCGACGACCGAGGGGGCGCGCCAACGCCCATCTATCGGATGGAGCCTGCCGGCGCAAGGTGATCGCAGGTCGGAACCCCGGCCTTCTTGCTCATGGTGCCTCCAGAACGTCTACAAGCAGGCCGGCCAGCTCCCCTGCGTATCGACCGGTCGGATCCAGATCCGGGTCGAATATGGTGACTTGCAGACCGTGGACCTCGGGAGCCGCTAGGAGTGTGGACAGCAGTTCATGGAGCTCAGCGAAGCTCAGTCCGTCCGGTTGAGGTGAGTCGACTGCGGGCATGATCGTGCTGTCGAGGACGTCCACGTCCACGTGGACCCACACACCATCGAGGGGTGCCCGGGCGAAGCGATCGAGCACTACCCTCGCCGACTCGGCCATGCCCTGCGACCGCAGTCGCTCGAGGGACGCCGAGTACATCGGTCCGCGCGCAAGCTCGAGGTATTCGGATGGGTAGCCGTCGTCCCCGTCGCGATGACCCAGGAGCGCCACATCCTCGGCACGCACGAGGGAGTCGGTCCCGTGGAGACGAGTGAGCACGTCGGGCCCGTGACCGGTCACTAAGGCGAGGTCCATTCCCGCAGCGCCACCCGTTTGGGAGGTGTTCGGCGACAGAAGATCCTGGTGACCATCCAGGAAGACGAGCCCATACCGTCCCCGCCGCCTGAGACCCAGCATCGACCCCAGCAGAATGCTGCAGTCGCCGCCCAGGACGAGTGGTGCATGGCCGGTGTACAGGGCGCCACCGACCGCCTCAGCCAGGTCGTGGGCGTAGGCGGCGACGGCCTCGGCGTTGAGCATTCCGCTCTCCGGATCTCGGTCGCCGGAGTACGGTGGAGAGGGGACGAGGACCCGATCCCTCACTCGCAGGCCCTCCAGCAGGCCCGCCTCGATCAACGCCTCGGGGAGACGTCGCACACCCGGCTCCCGGCCGGGACTAGGCGGTCGAAGGCCCAGATTGGAGGGGGCCTCAACCAAGGATAGTGGTGGCCGCATGTGGAATATCACTGCTCCGTGACACAGAGCCGTGCGAAGCCCTCGGGGATCGGCACCTCCAGCCGTTGTTGTGTCCAACTGCTCGGAAGCCGCCGAACCTCCAGGTGGGGCAGCTCCCGGGATCCCACCTCGAACGCGTGGTTCTTCCCGTATTGATCGTGCAGCTCGAGGCGGAGACGGAGTTCGGTAGGGTCCGGGATCGGGCCTCTGTTCTGGAAGTCCAGCCTGAGGGAGATGCCCTGGTTGGGAATGCCGGACGCCTGGGGCGAGAGCATGATGGGGCATACACTGGCGTCCACCCACTCGTGAACGATCTCGTTGTGGTGACGTGGTTCTCCACTCGACCCGCCGTAGTCTGTGCTGGTTTCCATCCGCTCGTCGAGCCGCGTCCCGTGGACGTCGCCATCGAGCCAGCCGTTGCCGAGGTTGACCGACGCGTCCAGGCGAACGACGGTGTTCGGCTTGTCGCTCAGATTCGTGACGATGAAGTCGGCATCCGTGTGGACGTGAAGCGTGTTGAAATCGTCGTCGACCACCAGTCCATCGGGAGCGAAGCGGAAGACCTGGAGCCGCGGCAGCCGCGCCAGCTTAGTGGCGAAGAACTGGTAGAGCGAGAGGAGGGCACCGCTGACTGCGATGATGAACGTGACGATTTGCATTCGGGACCTCCTAGCCGATGTGCCGCGGAAGCGTACGTCCGTGGGCGACACAGAGCAAAGCTCGAGCGCGTGCGGGTCGCTCGAGATTCCTTGTCTTCTGGCCCGAGACACCACAGGATCTGATGTCGCAGTCGGACACTAGCCTCCCCTCATCGAGGTCCTCCATGAAAATCGTCCTGAGGGTCATCGGCGTACTCCTCGTCACTCTGCTTCTGGCAGGGGCCGGCGTCTACGTGTGGGCATCCACCACGAGTACCCGACTGCGGTCCCGGACGTTCGAAGCCCATACGGTGGACTTCCCGATGTCCTTCCCGTTGAGTGAGGAGGAGTTGGCTGAGTCAGGACTCAACGCGGAGGAGGGTGAGCAGCTCGCGATGGAGCGTGCACTCCAGCGGGGCAAGCACCTGGTCGAGGTGCGATACGCGTGTACCGAATGCCACGGACAAGACTTCGGCGGCGGCGTGATGATAGATGCTCCACTCCTCGGCCGGATCTTGGGCCCGAACCTCACGTCGGGGACGGGGAGCCGAACCGTGGGCTACCGACCCGCCGATTGGGACCGGATCGTGCGGCACGGTCTTCTCAGGGACGGGAGGCCCGGAGCGATGCCCTCGGAGGACTTTCAGCTCATGTCGGATCAGGAGCTGTCCGACATCGTGGTCTATCTGTTGTCGCAACCGCCGGTCGACAACGAGGTCCCGCCTCCCACCTTGGGCCCCTTGGGCAAGGTGCTCATGGCCACGGGCCAGCTGCGGCTCTCCGCCGACCTGATCGAGTCCCACGACGCCCCACACGCCGTGAACCCACCTCCTGCTGAGGTCTCGGTGGAGTTCGGTGAGCACCTCGCGGGGATCTGCACCGGATGCCACCGTGAGAACCTCGCCGGTGGTCCCATCGCCGCGGGCGATCCGAGCTGGGCACCGGCTCGCAACCTCACGCCCCACTCCGACGGGTTGGCGGGATGGACCTACGAGCAGTTCATCGCGGCAATGCGTGACGGGATACGGCCGGACGGCACGGAGCTGCTGATGCCGATGAGCCTGATGCTCCCGTACGCGCAGGAGGACCGACGTGGAGATGGAGGCGCTATGGACCTATCTCCAGTCGGTGCCGGCGGTCGCGAGCCCGGACTAGCGCTCGGCGTTCACTGTGCAACCCGCCGGGTTTCAGTGACCCCCGCCGGACGCACACGATCAATCCGACTGGAAGCCCGTAACGATCAGGCGATACGCCTCGTTCTCCGCATCGTACTCGGCGCGGAATTGAGTCGGATACCGGACTTCCGCAGGAAGGTTCTCGACCGCCGGTACGTCTAGCGAGAAGCCCGCCTCCTGGAGGAGTAGCTCCCGGGTCAGCATCGGCTCGAAGAAGAGAGCCTCGCCACGGTAATACCCCACCAGCATACTGGCCCGAAGAGTTCAGTCTGCGAAAGCTCTTCCTCCAGCATCGCGTGCATTCCCATCTGGGGCACGCACAGACCGACGAGCATTCCTATCTCCGGAATTTCGATGTCGGGTAGCGTATACCCGGCCGGAACCCGCTCGGGCTTGCCCAAATCCGCACTGCCGCCTCCTGTGCGGGTGGCCAAACCATCTCCGCCTCGGCGGGCGCCGCCTCGATCGATGCGAGGGGGACCGTGGCGCCAAGCTCCACTACCGTCTCTCCCTCCATCACCGCCCACGTACACACCTCCGCACCATACATATCGGCGCACTCGCCGGACGCCAGGCGGGAGTCCGGAGTACAGGAGGTCAAAAGGACAAGCACCGCAGCAACGAGGGGGGCCGCCGTAGCGACGTGTTTCGCACTCATGGATAGCCTCACTTTCCGTTGACGGAATCGAACAGTTTGAGAGGTTGCCCGCTGGAACGGCCCCTACGCTTGTACACCTCCACTCGAGTGCAGCGCGAACGCCGCCCCTTGGGGGTCCATGCACTGCACGACCCGATCCCCGCCGGGCACGTCCATGGGTCCGTTGAGCACCTGGCCGCCCAGTGACTTCACGGTCTCGGCGGCAGCCTCGACGTCAGGCACCTTGGCATACAGGAGCCAGTGTGGAGGCGCGGGGATCTCGGGAAGCAGGTTGTACATGCCCCCCAACTCATGCTCGCCGCTCCCGTACATCTGGTAGACGCCCATCTCGCCCATATCCATCGCGGTGGTCTTCTGCCATCCGAATAGGGCCGAGTAGAAGTCGAAGCCGGCCTCATAGTCGGAGGTGGCGAGCTCGTGCCACGAGAACTCGCCGACCTGGGGCGGCCCTTCGCGCCCCGGCGAGTCGGCCTCGGCGGTGAAGACCGCGAAGACCGCTCCCTGGGGATCGCGCAGGACGGCCATGCGTCCCACGTCGGGGACGCTCATGGGCTCCATGAGGACCTGGCCGCCCAGCTCCTTGGCCCGCTCGACGGTGGCGTCCGTGTCGGGGGTCGAGACGTACGCCAGCCAGTGCGGAGGGGCGCCTGCGGCCCTGGCCTCCTCGGGAAGATCCATGATTCCTCCCACCGGGGCCTCCCCGATGGTGAACATGGTGTAGGGTTGCTCGCCGGCCTCCCAATCCTGCGTGCCCCACCCGACGACCTCCTTGTAGAACGCGATCGTGGGGCCCTTGTCCACCGTGAGCATCTCGTACCAGACGAAGCGTCCATGCGGCGACTCTGCCATTGCCATCCTCCCATCCGAAATAGGAGCCGAGGGTCAGGCCACGCTGACGCGGGCTAACCCGGAAAGGGTGTCAATAATGCCCTCGTTCGGGTCCCGTGGCCAGCGTCGAAAACTGTTTGCCTCAGGGGCTCGTCGGCTGAGCGGACTCCGCTCGCCCCCCCGTGGCGGCGGGGGTGGCGCCGGTGGCGGCCCACGGGCATCATGAGTGCCACTTCGCCAGAGTGGACGGCGCGGGCCGATCTCGCGCGGGGCCGATTGTCCCCGATCCATCTCGAACACGGAGGATCCATGGAGGGCGTCGTCAGCCGAATGGACGCTCGCGTCGCGCTGGTCACCGGGGCTGCCAGGGGCATGGGTAGGGCCATCGCCCGGCGCCTCCACGAGCTGGGCGCGTCCGTGGCGCTGAACGACCTGGATCCCAAGGCCACGAGCCGGGTGGCCGAGGAGCTGGGGGAAGATGTGCTGCCCACCCCGGCAGACGTGACCTCGTCGGACGCCGTCCGGGAGATGGTGGCCACCACTCTGGACCGCTTCGGGCGCCTCGACATCCTCGTGAACAACGCGGGGATCCTCTTCCCAACGCCGCTGGAGGAGATCTCGGAGGAGGAGTGGCGGCGGACCCTCGAGGTGAACCTCACAGGCGTGTTCTTTTGCACCCAGGCCGTGATCGATCCGATGAAAAGGGAGGGGTACGGGCGCATCGTGAACCTCTCCTCTACAGCCGGCAAGACGGTGAGCACTCTGGGTGGGGCCCACTACACCGCGTCCAAGCACGGCGTCCTCGGCCTCACCCGAGCCTCGGCCCTGGAGCTAGCACCCCACGGCATCACGGTGAACGCCGTCTGCCCGGGTCTCATCGACACCGAGATGGCCCACGAGAACACGACGCCCGAGCGGTTGGAAGCCTACCGCACCGGCTTCCCGCTGGGGCGCCTGGGTCGGCCCGAGGAAGTGGCCGACCTGGTCTGCTTCCTGGCCTCCGAGGCGGCGGGCTACATCACCGGATCCGCCTACGACATCACCGGCGGAGACCTCATGGCATGACGGCCCCCCGGGGGCATGGCACCCTCCCCTGGTGGGTGACCGGCACCTCGATCGCCGCGACATGGTTCGCCACCGACGCGCTCAGGGGGCGGTCTGCTCCTCCTCGGAATCTTGACCGGATTCGTTACCTTGAGCGTCGCCGTGGACGGTCGCCCGGAATCGGAGAACTGACGCCGGACTGACTCCGCTCAGTCCCCGGCCACGCGCCTGGCTTCCTCCCGGTACTCCTGGCTGGCGAAGATGGCGACTTCGACCCGGCGATTCTCCTGTTGACCCGCCTCGGTCTCGTTGGATGTCACCGGCTCTATCTCTCCCAGACCCTGGACGTGAGTGAGCTCAGCCGGGATGCCCCGAGTCGTCAGGAAGTCGGCAGCCGCTTGAGCACGACGCTCGGACAAGCTCTGGTTGTACGCCTCGGCGCCCACCGAGTCCGTATGTCCCGCGATCAACAGCTCGTAGTCGTCCAAGTCGTCCGAGAGAACACGAGCGAGGTCGCTGAGGTTCTCGCGGGCTTCGGGTTGAAGCTGTGACGAGTCGAAGTCGAAGAGGATGCCGGAGCCGAACGTAACCAGGATTCCTTCTCCGACCCGCTCGACCGTGGCGTTGTCGAGCTCTCGGGCCAAGGTCTCGGCCCTGTCGTCCATCCGACTTCCGATCAGGGCTCCCGCCGCACCTCCTACAACCGCTCCGATGATGGCCCCCTTCGTGGTGGAGCCCGCGGCGGCTCCAATCACGGCGCCGAGGACGCCTCCCGCCCCCGCACCGATCACGGCTCCCCTCTGGGTAGTGCTCATGCCCGAGCACCCGACGCTCGCGAGGGAGATCACCCCAGCCGTCACGAATGTTCCTGCACAGCGAAATATGTCGGTTCTCATAGATCGAATCCCGGTTTGGTACTCTTCCCCGTTTCGCACGACCACCGCTCCCTCCAATCTAGCCAGTGCTCACGGCAATCAGAACAACGCCGTGGGGAGTCTTCGGTCGACGCTCCGATCCTGCACGTCTATATTGATGCCGCCGCTTCCGCCACGAGGGTCCCGGTGACCATCCACCCTACACATTGCGTGAGGTTGGGCATACCCGTGCAGAGAATCCTGGTGACAGGAGCCGGCGGGCAGATCGGCTCCGAGCTCGTCCCCGCACGGCAGCCCTGAACCCAGGAGATAGACGAAGATGCCTCTCGATCGTATAGCCGGTGTGCTGGATGCCCACGTGGCGGGCCTCGAGGAGGCCGGAACCACGAAGGGCGCAGAGACCGTGGTCACGGGAGTACGAAGGGCCGAGGGAGATCGGGGCCCCCGATTCCTGCTGGAAGGTGAAGGGGACAAGGAGTTCATGCGCATGAACTCCAATTCCTACCTGGGTCTGGGCCTCCACCCCGACGTCATCCGGGCCGGGGAGGCCGGATCTGCCGAGTTCGGGGCTGGCCCGGGAGCGGTTCGCTTCATAAGCGGATCCTACTCGGCGCACGTCGATCTCGAGCGGAAGCTGGCCGAGTTCCACGCCCGGGAGTCGGCCATGATCTTCTCGTCGGCCTACGCGAGCATCGTCTCGACGATCTCGCCACTGGTCACCTCCGAGACGGTCCTCATCAGCGACGCCCTCAATCACAACTGCATCATCATTGCCACGCGGCTGACCCGGCCCACCGGGAAGGTCGTCTACGACCACAATGACGTCGCGGGCCTGGAGA
Source organism: Longimicrobiales bacterium (assembly GCA_965218295.1). Lineage (GTDB taxonomy): Bacteria > Gemmatimonadota > Gemmatimonadetes > Longimicrobiales > Gaopeijiaceae > CBDCKN01. The sequence goes on from CBDCKN010000003.1 coordinate 45,158, forward strand.
AGGCGCTGGAGGAGTGGGCGGGCAAGGCCAAGCGGGCCCTCATCGTCACGGACGGCATCTTCAGCATGAGGGGAGATCACGCTCCCCTGGACGAGATCATGGAGGTCGCCGCCCGTCACGATCACGCCTACGAGGAAAACGCCGTCGTGCTGGTGGACGACTCCCACGGAGTGGGTTCGTTCGGAAGAACCGGGCGTGGAGTCGAGGAGTACACCGGCTCCCCGCCGGCGGACATCCTGCTGGGCACCCTGGGGAAGGCTTTTGGTGTAAACGGCGGATACGTCACGGCTCCCGAGTCGGTCATCGGCTTCCTCCGCGAGAGCTCACAGATGTACATCTACTCCAACCCGATCACCGTCGGAGAGGCTCGGGCGGCACTCAAGTCGCTGGAGATCGTGGACAGCCCCGACGGCCTGGCCCTGCTGGAGAGGCTCCGGGCCCTGACCACGCGCTTCGAGGAGGGGTTGGCCCGCATCGGTGTGGAAACCATCCCCGGCGGGCATCCGGTCGTCCCGCTCATGATCCGCGATACTCAGAGGACGCGGGCCCTCGTGGACTACCTGTACGAGAACGGAGTGCTCGTCACGGGGCTGGCCTACCCGGTGGTGCCCCAGGGTGACGAGGAGATCCGTACCCAGATCAACGCGGATCATACGGAAGCCGACATCGACCAGGTTCTCGGACTGCTGGAAGCGTACGATAGATGATGCCCGCGCCGGCCTCGCCGGCGGCCGGAGACCGAGGACCGCACTTCTCGTGCTGACCCTGGCGTCGGCGTCGGCCATGCCGTTCGCGCGTGCTGCCGCCCAGGACTTCGAAGGCTCGGTGGCCATTACACTCCGCACGGACATGGGCGACCTCGAGCTCTACGCCGATCGGGCGCCCGTCACCGTGGCCAACTTCCTCGCCTACCTCGACGCCGGTCACTACAACGGGGGCAGCTTCTACCGGGTGGTGCGCTACGACAACGACAACGGCAACCCGAAGATCGAGGTCATCCAGGGCGGCGTGAACGACCAGGGCCGGGGGGCGTTTTCGCCCATCGCCCACGAGAGCACCGAAGACACGGGACTGCTGCACGTCGACGGCGCGATCTCCATGGGCCGGGGAGGCGTGGGAACGGCAACCTCCGAGTTCTTCATCTGCGTCGGCGACCAGCCGGGACTCGACCACGGTGAGTCCCGCAACGCCGACATGCAGGGATTCGCGGTCTTCGGGCAGGTGGTGGGGGGCATGGAAGTGGTGCGTGCCATCGACCGCATCGAGGCCACCGCCCCCTCGGACAGCGAGTACACGAGAGGCCAGATCCTGGAGGAGCCGGTGCGGATCGTGGAAGCGGTGCGACGGTGAGCGCGCTGGTCGGCCCCGACACCCTGATCCTCACCCAGCCCGAGGTGCGTCGTCTGGCGATTCGCCTTCTGGTGCTCCGGAACCGGCTTATCGCAGAGGGTGCCGGGGCCGCCCCCGTGGCGGCCGCCATGGCGGGGCAGGCGGGGAGGGTGCCCAAACGTCGACTGCGGGGCGGACTGGCAGGCCCACGCAGATTTTCCTGGCATCGTGAGCCATCGTTGGGTAAGGTGGAGGAGTCCCGCTAACCTTCCTCATTCAACCAGAAACCCAACCACTCGGACGCCAACCCAAGACTAGACGGACCCGAGGCTCTATGCGATCCAAGCTGCTCTACATTGTTGTGCTGGGTATCGCTCTCCTCTTGGACGCTGTCGTCATCTACGTGTTCACCGATCCGCTGGCGCGGGTCACCGTTGGGCTGCTCTTTCTCCCTCCCATCCTCTGGGCCGCGGACGCTCTGGGGATCGCCGACGTGGTCAGTGATCTGCCCGCGACCCGGATCCACTATCGGCAGTACGGTGCTCTTCGGTCGCAGGTGAGGCTGCTCCTCGACGTGGTGCGACGGCTGAACTGGTTGGCCGTGGATCTGGAGCGTGGAATCCGCAGCGAGGACGACGTCAGGGAGGAAATGAACCAGGCCCACGACCGACTCAAGGGGATCGTGGAGGGGATCCGGGACACAGCAGGGCGGGCCTCGGCGGGTCCCGAGGTGCTGGTGGAACCGAACCTGCCTGTGGACCGCAGTCAGCCTCCCCAGGATCAGCAGCACCAGCGCTGCGACCCACGCCCACAGTGTCGTCCGCATCATCCTCCCTCCCCCTCTTCACTCTACCGGCCGCCCGGCACCTACCTCGGCAGGTGCTCCTTCGGGAACTTCGCGACCACCGTGTAGATCGGGTCGACGATGTTGGCGATCGTGTTCTCGCCGAGCTGCCCGACGAGCATATAGGCGTCCCACTTCCCAAAGCCGTACTCGTCGACGAGCCACTCGATGAGCTCGACGTGCGCGAGCCTGAAGGCGTCGATGAGCGGCCGCGCGCTCCCGGCCACCATGATGTGCGTCTCGTCCTCGAAGCGCGGCCACGCGATCGTCTTGTTCTTGATGAGGTCGATGCGGAGCATCACGTCCATCGACGTCTCGAGGCCGGTACCGTTGACCTCCCCTTCGCCCTGCCGGGCGTGGCCGTCGCCGAAATAGAAGTACGCGCCGTCGTTGAAGATCGGCAGATATACCGTCGTGCCTTCCCGCACCTCGGGTGCGTCCATGTTGCCACCGAAGTTGCCGGGCCAGAGCCCCGTGAACGCTTCACCGGCTCCGGGGGCCACGGCGACCCGGCCGAGCATCGGCCGAAGCTCGATCGTGATCTCGCCCATCTCGGAGTCCGGAAGCTCGACCGTACCCGTCAAGGCTTCGGTGTCCAGGCTCCACTCGTAGCGACGAGCCTGGATCGGATCGTTCAGCAGGCGCACACGCGAGTCGGTCGCCAGGCCTCCGAAGTCCGAGTAGAGCTGGGCGCCGGCCAGGTCATGGTTCGGCCGGACCTTGAGGATTTCCACGACCAAGACGTCGTTCGTTGTCGCGCCCTCGATCCAGAACGGGCCGACCTCACCCGGGAAATCCCCTCCGCCGGGATCGTAGTACGCCCCATGATTCGTGTTGGAGATGAGGATCGTGCCGGGCCGGATCGTGGCGACCGGCTCGCGCACGTCGAACGTCGGATACGCGACCGTCGGCGTGAACCGGAGTGTGTCCTGCGCGGACGTCGACGTTGCCCCGAACAGGGCGGCTGCGAGTAGGGGGGTTGCGAATCTCATGACGGCTCCATCGGTTGCTTGTGTGCGATCGCTGCGCGGGCCGTAGTCCAGGGACCAAGGGTCGCCTGCGGAACAACCTGCCCGCCCGCACACACCGGACGCAACCACGGTCCCCCTCGTCGCGTCCTTGCAGGGGCGAGCGGCGAGCGTGCACCTTAGGCTGGGAACGGCCTCGCAAGGGGAGTTCAAGCGGTCGAAGTGGTGCACCGTCTGCGCACCGCAACCGCGATGTCCTTCAAAGAAGAGAGTAACCCGACATGTGTTCTCGCACCGAGGGATGGATACGGACGTCCAACTTGGTCTGCGGCCTTTTCCTCGTAACCGTTTTCCCCCGGATCCTTTACGCCCAGGCCACCCAAGCCCGCTTCGAAGTCCCCAACACGTCCGGGACGTCCTGGTTCAAGGGCAACACACACACGCACACGCTTGAAAGCGATGGGGATTCTTCGCCCGAGTACGTCGCCACCTGGTACAGAAACCACGGATACCACTTCCTCGTCCTCTCCGATCACAACGTCATCACGGACCCCGCCCAGCTCGCGCATCTCACCAGCCCCGAGTTCATCCTCATTCCGGGTGAGGAGGTAAGCTCGAGCTATGAAAGCCATCCCGTGCATGTGAACGGCCTGAACCTCCCGGGTCTCGTCGATCCTCGGACGGGTGAAACCCTGGTTGTCACCATTCAGAACAACGTCGACGCCATTCGGCAAGTCGACGGTGTGCCTCACATCAACCATCCGAACTACGGGTGGGCCTTCGGGGCTGAGGAGCTCGCGCAGATCGAGAATGACCGGCTTCTCGAGATCTACAACGGGCACCCTGCGGTGCATAACGAGGGTGGCGGCGGATATCCCAGCCTCGAAGAGATCTGGGACGTTCTCCTCACCGGAGGCAAGAGGATCTACGGAATTGCGGTCGACGATGCGCACCACTTTCAGGAGGAATTTTCCGCTGATCGATCGAATCCCGGAAGGGGTTGGATTGCCGTTCGTGCTCGGTCCCTCGACGCCCCAGAGGTCATGCGGCAACTGGAGGCCGGGCAATTCTATGCAAGTACGGGTGTCGAACTATCCGATGTCGTGACCGAGAACGACCGCCTCGAGGTCTACGTCGCGCCTCGGGGGAACTTCCGCTACACGACCACCTTTATCGGTTCGGAAGGCAGGGTGTTGGCCGTCTCTTCCGAGAATCCCGCCGTGTACAAACTCCAGGGCCGCGAGGGTTATGTGAGGGCCAAAGTGGTCGATTCCAGAGGTGACGCCGCCTGGGTGCAGCCGGTTTTCGTGATCACGCCCTGACAGCCATGTCGCGATCCCTGACTATAGATGACATCCGCGAGGCGAGGGAGCGCCTCGGAGATCAGGTGGTGCTCACCCCCTGCACAAGATCGACGGCGTTTGGCGATCTGCTGGCATGCTCCCTCTGGCTCAAGTTCGAGACCCGGCAGCGCACAGGCTCGTTCAAGGACCGCGGTGCGCTCAACAAGCTGCTTCAGTTATCAGGCGAGCAGCGTTCACGGGGAATCGTGACGGCTAGTGCCGGTAACCATGCGCAAGCGGTCGCGCACCATGCCACGCGCCTCGGGATTCCGGCGACGGTGGTGATGCCGATCGGTACACCCTTGGTGAAGAGCTCGAACACGCGTCGCTTTGGAGCGCGTGTGATCCTGCATGGGAATACGGTTTCCGAGTCACTCGCCGAGGCCCGCCGCATGGTGGATCAGGAGGGCCTCACCATGGTGCACCCCTACGATGATCGGGCCATCATGGCGGGCCAGGGCACCATCGGCCTGGAGCTCGTAGAGCAGGTGGCTGGCTTGACGCACGTGGTGGTGCCTATCGGAGGGGGCGGGATCATCTCGGGAATCGCGGTCGCCGCGAAAGCCCTGAGCCCTTCGGTTCGTGTGATCGGCGTAGAGGCTGCGGCCGCACCTTCGGCGTATCGCTCGCGAGAGATGGGTGAGATGACTGACATCGAGAGCGCTGAGACCATCGCCAACGGCATCGCGGTGAAGCGGATCGGCGACCTCACGTTTCCTCTGATCGAGGAGTACGTGGATGACATCGTCGTCGTTGAGGAGGAGGAGATTGCCAGCGCGATCCTACTGCTTCTGGAGCGCGAGCGAACCGTAGTCGAGGGGGCGGGAGCCATACCCTTGGCGGCGTTGGTGCGTGGGCGGATCCCGGTCGGGGCCGACGACGTAGTGGCCGCGGTACTGTGCGGCGGCAATATCGACGTGAACCTGATCGCCCGCATCATCGAACGGGGGTTGGTAGCGGATGGGCGTCTGGCCAGGCTGATGGTCACCGTCCGGGATCGCCCAGGATCGCTAGCGGCACTGACCAAGGTCGCAGCGGGTCTGGGTGCTAACGTTCTTGAGATTGGCCACCGTCGCGCGTTCGCTGACATCACCGTAGGCGATGTGGAGATCGTCATGCATTTGGAGACACGTGGGAGAGAGCACGTAGAGGAGATCGTCGCGGCGCTGGAGGCTCTCGGGACCTCGGTGCGGGAGTACGTCTAGCGGCTCGGTGCACTTCCTCAGCCGGCCTCTAGGCGGGGTCTCGCGGCGTTGATGCATGGCTCTGGGCTTCGCCACATCCTTCCCTGCGCAGGAAGGTGCGCAACGCGGCCTGACCGTCCAGGACCGAAAGGGAGAGCGCCGTCTGATGTCAGAACGAGAGGTCGGCGCGGACGGTCTGGTCCGCACGCTGGGCGCGGTGGCCGCCGGAGCGTTCGTCGTCACCAACATGATCGGCTCCGGAATCTTCACGGTCCCGGCCTTCGTGCGCGTGGCGACGGGGAGCGCCCTGGGCTCATTGGGCGTGTGGGCCGCCGCCGGCTTCCTGGCCCTTTGCGGCGCGCTTTGCTACTCCGAGCTGGCCACGCACATGCCCACGGCAGGAGGCGAGTACCGCTACCTGACCCGGGGACTCGGCCAAGTCTGGGGCTTCTTGAGCGGCTGGACCTCTTTCGTGGTGGGGTTCTCGGCCGCCATGGCGGCGTCGGCGTTGGGGGTGATGGCCTACCTGGCCCCCCTGCTCGACGGATGGAACGCCGACGCGCCGCTCATCGAGGGGCTCGGGATCAGCCAGGGCGCGGCCGGGGCTTCCCTGATGGTCCTCCTGCTCACACTGGTCCACTCGGTGGGCGTGCGCTAGAGCGGTGGCTTCCAGACGGTGCTGGCCACCATGGTCCTGGGTTCCATCGGGATCATGGTGCTGGCCGGGTTCTCGACGGGGAACGGCTCGTGGTCGGGGCTGGTGGCCCGCACTGAGCCCGGCAGCAACTGGTGGGTGGCCTTCCTACAGGTGACTTACGCGTACGCCGGATGGAACGCCGCCGCGTACATCGCCGGAGAGGTACGCGACCCCGGGAGGAACCTCCCGCGAGCGATTCTCGGGGGGACGCTCTTCGTCATGACGGTCTACCTCCTCATCAACGCGCTCTTCTTCTACGCCCTGCCCCAACCCGAGTGGGAGCCGGCCATCGCCGTGGGACAGCTGGCCGCGGAGAGGCTGTTCGGCTTCCGGGGCTCGCTGGCCGTCACGAGCCTCATCGCCCTGGCGATGTTCGGTTCCGTGAGCGCCATGACTGCCGTGGGCCCGTGGATCTACTTCGCCATGGCTCGGGACGGGATGGCGCCACGCTTCCTGGGACGAATCTCCGATCAAGGACACGTGCCGGTGGTGGCCATCGTGGCGCAGGGCATCCTGGCGGCGGTCCTGGCCCTGACCGGAGCTTTCGAGACCCTGCTCATCTACATCGGGTCGTCCCTGTTGCTCTTCAACGGACTCACCGTGGCGACGCTGTTCGTGTTCCGGCGCCGGGCTGGACGTGCCGACCGACTGGAGAGCACCGGACCGGAGATCTTCCGCACACCCCTGCATCTGCTTCCGGCATTGATCTTTCTGGGGATGACGATCGCCGCGTGGATCAACGGCCTCCTGGGCGCTCCTCTTCCTACGGGAGCGGCCCTGGTCACGCTCGCTGCGGGCGCCGCGGTCTACGCCTTCGGGAACCGCAGAGGGTGGTTCGCAGCCTGAGAGTCCGCCGTACCGGATATGCGCCCTCGCCCGTCCGCTCGCGTCTAACCCCTCCATTCCCATGATCCCCAAGTCATACGGCGCGGGCGCGGCGGATCCGACGAGTAGGTGGACGGCAAGATAGGCGACTGCAATCATGTCTGTGTCCGCTTCTCGTAGATGTTCGTTCGTCGGAGTGATCTACGAGAACCACACCCCGAGTTCCACACTCGACGAGAGGGCGAGCCATGTCCGATCCCACCCCACTGGACGATCTCAGAAGCGAGCATCGTCGCCTGAAACGGTTGACCGAGAGGGCCCTGGCCCAGGTCTCCGACGCGGACTTCTTCCGGTCGCTCGGTCCGGAGAGCAACAGCCCGGCGATCCTCGTGAAGCACATGGCCGGTAGCATGCGCTCGAGGTGGCGGGACTTCATGACCACGGACGGTGAAAAGCCGGACCGTCACAGGGACACGGAGTTCGTCATTGGCGACGAAGACACGCGGGAAGCCCTCATGGAGCGATGGCAGTACGCCTGGGACCTCACCCTCGGAGAGCTCGACGACCTCACCGACGCTCATCTCTCGACTTCGGTGACCATCCGAGGCGAGCCGTTCACCGTGAGTCGCGCCATCGCGCGCCATCTCTCCCACCACGCCTATCACGTGGGACAGATCGTGCAGCTCGCCGTGCACTACGCGGGAGACGACTGGAAGACCCTGAGCATCCCCAAGGGTGGATCGGAAGCGTTCAACCGGGCGCCCGGCCGCTACCGGGAAGAGGAGGAATAGCTCATGACTGCGCGGCCTTCTCCACCCGGGCTCGACCGAGGCCTTGACCATTTCGTCGGACGCGTCCGAGCCGACCACATTGCTGGCCGTGTGAGACGGGCCCAGGTTCCTTTCCCCGGAACTCCTTTGATCCTGCACGCGGGCAGGGCGATCCTGACGGTCCGGAACCGTATCTTCCCGATCGGGACGACCCAATGTCGCTGAGGATCGACGACGTATTCGATCCCCACGATGATCCGGAAGATTGATCGGAGGAGGTTCGCATGCCGCGGTATATCGGACTCGGGTACCCGTACTGATGAGTACCACAGCCGAAGGGGCCGGGGCTCCGGTGGGGTGGAAGGCCGTCCTGACCCGCCCGGTCATGTCCTGGGCGCTCTACGATCTGGCCAACACGATCTTCTCGATGAACATCGTGTCGCTCTATCTCTCCCTTTGGGTGCTCAACGTCATGGGAGGTACGGACGCGACCTGGGGCTACGCCAACAGTCTTGCGATGGTCATGGTCTTCCTGAGTGCTCCGATTCTCGGAGCCCTCTCGGACCAGGCGGGACGTCGTCTTCCGTTCCTCATGGTGTGCACGATCGCCTGCGTCGGGTTCACGGCGGCGCTAGGCACGGGCGGCCTGATGATGACGCTCGTCTTCTTCGTCATCGCGAACTACTTCTTCCAGGCGAGCCTGATCTTCTACGATGCGACGCTCTCGGTGGTGAGCACGCCCCAGACGCGGGGCATCGTCGGAGGCTTCGGGGTGGGCATCGGGTACCTGGGCTCGTTCACTGGGGTGCTCACCGGGCTACTGCTTCTGGACCGGATCGGGTACGTGGGTGTCTTCCGGGTGACCGCGGTCCTCTTCCTGCTCTTCGCCGTTCCCATCTTTCTCTTCGTGAGGGAGCCCAAGCGTCCGGGGAACCTTCGACTCGACCCCGGCGCCATCGGACGCGCGCTGCGTCAGGTGAAGGACACGATCGGTCATCTGCCGCGTTATCCCGGGCTCGCACGGTTCCTGGTAGGGCGGGTGTTCTACACCGACGCCGCCAACACGGTGATCATCTTCCTCGGCATCTACACGGTGAACGAGATCGGCTTCACCGAGACTGGAGCTCAGGTGCTGTTGCTAGTGGCGATCACCTCGGCGGCGGTGGGTGGCCTCGGCCTGGGGATGGTAGTGGATCGGATTGGTCCGAAGCACACGCTCAACATGGTTCTGGCGCTCTGGGCGGTGGCACTGGTGGGCGCGGTGGCCGTGCCCGTCCTCGGGCTGCCGATGGCGTGGTTCTGGCTCATCGCCTGCATCGCTGGCATCGCGCTGGGAGGGACGTGGACGGCCGATCGCCCGTACATGCTCATCCTGGCTCCCCCGAAGAGGCTAGGGGAGTTCTATGGACTCTACAGCATGGTCGGGCGCTTCGCGGCCATCATCGGCCCCGCGATGTTCGCGTTCGTGGCGGCGACGCTGGGCCTCGGCCGGCCGGCCGCGATGGGGAGCCTGCTCGCCTGGATCGCAATCTCCTACCTCATCCTCAGGGGCGTGGACGACGAGGAGCGAGCGTGGGGGCCAGAGGACCTGGTGGAAGCGGAAGCCTAGGACCACGCAAGCTAGTTGCTGGGTTGCTGCGCCTCGATATGCATCTCAACGAGCATCGCCTGGAACCTGGGGTCCGCCCTGATCGCATCCACGTCCGGCAGCCGCACGAGCGTCGCTACTCCGAAAGCACGGAGGTCGATTGCCCGCTGCAGTGTGGCGATGGCCGAGTCGTACTGACCGACTGCCAACTGATACCGTGCCAGGTCGACCGATCGCTCGCCCAGCGCCGCGCTCAGTCCGGCGGGGATCTCCTGGGGCTGCCCGGTTGTGGCGAGGCGCTCGGCACTGGCCACGAATGTGGCCGTCAGCTCCGGATTGAACCCTCTCACCTCCGGTACGCGCGCTAGAGCGTCCCCGCATCTCCGTAGCGGTTCTCGGCGAGGAACAGGAACCCGATCTCGGTCTAGATGCGTTCGTCGTCCGGGCTCAGCCGAATCCCCTCCTGAGCCTCGCGGATCGCCTGGTCCAGCCGCCCCGTAGCGGCAAATACTCGGGCGGCGGCGAGCTTCACGGCCGACGACATCCCATCCACGCGCTCAGCGGCTCGAATGGTAGCGACGGCCTGCTCGTGTTGTCCGGCACCCGCGAATGCGAGGGCCTGGCGCAGGAGGGTCAGTGATGACGTGGGCCCACTCGCCGATGCTCGCTCGAACTCCACGTCGGCGCCGGCCCAATCGAAGGACCTCGACAGGAAGAGCCCCATCGCCGAGTGCGCCCCGCTCGACTCCGGGTCGACCCTCAGCGCTTCCCAGGCGGTGCTCGCACCCACCTCGAGAGCGTCACGGGCTTGCCGATCAGGAAGGATCTCAGAGGCCCGCGCGTACGCGTCTGCGGCACCTGCCCAGGAGGGCGCATATGTGGAGTCCAGTGCAATCGACATCTGGTAGTTGTCGATCGCTGCCAGGATCCCGGCCTCGGTACCACGATTCAACGTGAACAGGCCCCATAAATACTTGTCGTACGCCATCTGGTTGGTAGTGCGCACTTCATCGATCACGGGCAACTCGCCATCGGCGAATCGTAGCTCGAGTGCGTCGAGGATCGAGCGCGACACTTCGTCTTGCACCGCGAAAACGTCGTCGATGAGGCGCTCGTACTCCGCACTCCAGATCTCCCCTCCATCGGCGGACAACAAGCTCGTCTGGACCCGAACACGGTCGTCACTTTTCACCACCGTACCGGCGAGCAGGCTGCGGACGCCCAACGCCGAAGCTATGGCCGGGTGGTCTGCACCTCCCGTCATAGCGGCGAGAGAGGACGCTCGGGCGGCAACATCGAGCTCGGTAACGCGTGACAGATTAGAGCGCAACTCATCCGCGAGCCCCACCGTGAAGTAGGCGTCCTCTGGATTGTCCCCCACGTTCTCGAAGGGTAGAACGGCGATCGATCGGATCGCGCCGCCGCTCGCATTGGGCGCGGGAGCCACGGAAGTCGCTTCGGTGAGGAACCACCCGAGCACTCCAGCGGCCAAGACACCCGCGAACACGAGCGCGGATCCGACGCTCAGGAGACGAATTGGAGCCGGTAACTCGCCTCGACTCCCAGCTGTGCGGACGATCCCCTCGGACGTGATGTCGAAGAGCCACGACCCCGCGATCGCGATGGGCAGCCCCACGAGCGTCGTGATCACGATGAGCCGCATGACGGAATCCGGCAGCCCGAGAGCGGGGAGCATGATGTCGGCGGCTTGCAGCAGTACGAACATCGCCGCCCCATATATCACAACTACGCGAACGACCCGGCGTCGCTTGAGCTCAGCGACGAATTCCTGCAATGCGGACTGGTCTCTTTCCATTTACGCCGCCCTCGCCCGCACTTGGGGCTCGGTGGGAACGCTGAGGCTTTCGTTCGAGTCGGTGGTCATGCGCTCAAGATGGGTCTAGGCTGAGTCAACCCACAAGGACTAGCGCGCCGACGCTCGGCTCATGAGTCCGTGGAAGCGGCCTCCCGCGCCCGCCTACTGAAGTGTGTCTTGGTGCGGGTGCGACGGGTGACGAGGATCCCGCCCAGGATCGCGGCCGGAGGAACCAGGACGCCGAGGACGAAGGGGTACCAGGAGGGCTGGCCGGGAGCCGGGTCCCCTCGGTTGACCACCAGCCACGAAAAAAGGCCGAGGACCATCATGAAGCCCGCCAGCCCAGCCGCGTGTCCCAGGGGTGAGTGATCCGCGACGGTGGCGGCTATGTATCCCCCAATCACCGCGATCAACACGCTGTAGGCTAGGTTCACGACAAGGTAGAAGGCCACCGTGATCTCCACGTCGGGACCCATGCCTCCCAGCATGAGGTTCGAGGAGAGAGCGGTCGCGAGCCCCACTAGAACCACCACTACGAAGAACGCGCCCAGGATCGACAGAGCACTTCGCCAGATCGACATGCCCTCCCTCCGGAACGAGAAGATCGGTTACTGTCAAGAAGACAGTAGGAACCAAGCCGACCCGGGGGAAGTACGCCATGGACCCTCCTTGCCAAGCAGCCTACTTTGGACCACGGTCGAGACGCAGGGGACTCACACGGGGGATCGTCGATAGATGGCACAGGCCATGGAGCAGCTCGAGGACATCCAAGGCGTTCTTCTCGACCTGGACGGAACGATCTTCGTCGGCGACCGCCTCATCCCCGGGGCGGCGGACGCCATAGCCACACTGAGGCGGGGTGGTCTACCCATGCGCTTCGGAACCAACACCACCCGGATGTCCCGCGTCTCCCTCGTCGAGCGGATGCATCGCCTGGGCGTCGAGCTGGATCCGGACGAGGTGCTCACGGCCCCCCTGGCCGCAGCGTCCTGGTTGGAGAAGAAGGGGCTCTGGAGCCTCTCTCTCTGCGTGCCCGAAGCCACGCACGCCGACTTCGCCCACTTCACCGTAGACGAGACATCACCACAGGCCGTCATCGTTGGCGATCTGGGCGCGGGGTGGGACTTCGGCCGCCTCAACCAGGCGTTTCGTCACATCATGGAGGGCGCCGAGTTCGTGGCTCTCCAGCGCAACCCGTACTGGGACACCGGTCAGGGACTGGCCTTGGACGCTGGCGCCTTCGTGACGGCGCTCGAGTACGCCACGGGACAGGAAGCCATGGTCGTGGGAAAGCCCAGCCCGGCCTTTTTCCAGGCGGCGGCGGACTCCATGGGCGTGGACCTCTTCAATATGGCCGTCGTGGGCGATGACATCGGTACGGACGTGGCCGGCGCACAGGCGTGCGACGCGGCGGCGGTCCTGGTCCGAACCGGCAAGTTCCAGGAGGGCGATCTCTCCCGGGGCTCCCCGAAGCCAGACCTGATCCTCGACTCCGTGGCCTCCCTCCCTTCGGCCCTGGGAGTCGGCTTCACTTGAGTAACGAGCAGGAGGCCGCCGAGCACTGGCGCCGACTTCTCGGGCCGTACGGCCGCGCGGACCTTCGCCGTAGCGTCATCCAGATCCTCACTTCGGCCCCACCGTATTTCCTCTGCTGGTACGCCGCCTATCGCGCACTGTCGGTGAGTTACTGGCTCACCTTGGCGCTGGCCGTGCCGGCGGCGGCGTTCCTCACGCGGCTCTTCCTCATCCAGCACGACTGTGGGCATGGATCGTACTTCAAGTCCCAGAAGGTGGCGGACACGGTGGGGTTCTGGATCGGAGTCCTGACGCTCACGCCCTACCGCTACTGGCGGAAGACCCACGCCTACCACCACGCTCACTCCGGTGACCTGGACTTCAGGGGCTTCGGAGACATCGACACGCTCACCGTGAACGAGTACTACGACAAGTCGATTATCGGGCGGCTTCGATACAGGGCCTACCGGCATCCGGTGGTCCTCCTGGGGCTCGGCGGGCTCTATCTCTTCGTGGTCAAGCATCGCTACCCATGGGACATCCCCAGGCGCTGGAGGCGCGAGTGGACCAGCGTCTGGCAGACCAACGCCGTGCTCGCCGCCATCGTCACCTTCATGTGGCTCACCATCGGGCTGCAGGCCTTCGTCCTGGTCCACCTCCCGGTTCTGCTGTTCACGGTCACCGCCGGGGTGTGGCTCTTCTACGTACAACATCAATACGAAGATACGTACTGGCACGAGCACGAGGAGTGGTCGTACTTCGAAGCGGGGCTCGAGGGAAGCTCCCACCTGGCGCTTCCAAAGCTGCTTCAGTGGGTCACGGCCAGCATCGGGATCCATCATGTTCACCACATCAGCGCGCGCATCCCCAACTACAAGCTCCAGGAATGCATGGACGCCATCCCAGAGCTCCAGAACGTGACCAGGATCACGATCTGGGACGGGATCAAGACCCTTCGTCTCTCGCTCTGGCACGAGGACACCCGGACGCTGGTCAGCTTCAGAGAGGCACAACGCCTGGCACGGACCTGATCCGTGTAGCGCCACCGAGGTCGGATCATGGCTGAGACACCGCCGCCTACCCGTCGGAATTCGGAGATCGATCTCGACCTCGGTTTCCAAACTTGTCGCTCCGGTGCTAACGTGGATCAGGCTCACACGGAGCCGAGCCCAGTCCTGTCCGCTTCTGATAAACGGGCGGAAACGCCATGGAAATCCACCGTTCACACTTTGCTGCGGTAGTCTCCGCCTCAGCCTCCCTGGCGTTTCCACTGCTCGTTCCCCTGCCCCTGATGGCGCAGCAGATCGTAGAGGCCGGAAGCGCTGAGTTCGAGGTGGATCGGGCGATGCTTCTCGACTCCACTGTCTACGTGCGCTTCGATGTCACGGATACGAGGCCACTCCGGGAGGCGTTGGACGAAGGGCTACTGCAGGCGCAGACGCGCGTGCTCATCATGGAGCACTCGAAGGGCCGTCTGGCTTTGGTTACGGACCAGATGGCCTACCACCACACGGCCCAGGGAGAGATCGACGGCGAACCGTGGATGGTCTCGTTCTGACCCGCCTGTAACTCAGGGGTCAGTATGACGCCCACGATCGATGGTCGGATGCACCACTTCGAATATCGCGGCCTCTTCAACGGTGGCTCCGTCCTGTGGGACCGGGAGAGTGGAACCTACTGGCACCACGTGTCGGGAATGGCCCTTCAGGGGCCATTGATGGGACAGCAACTTCCAATCTTCAACCTCTTGCAGGGGACGGTGGACCAGGCTTTGGAGGCCCACCCCGATCTGGAGGTGGCCCTCTCCAACCGGCCGATCCGGCGCAGGAGTCGCTGGGCGCCCCTGACCGAGCGTATTCGAGGTCTGTCCGACCGGCTCAAAGCCACTATGCGCGGCGAAGATCCTCGGAGGCCTAGCATGGACATTGGCCTCGGGGCCTGGACGGAGGGCGCGCAGAAGTACTTCCCCATGGCCGTGGTCGAAGAGCATGGACGATTCGTCTTCGACGAACTGGACGGTCGGCGCCTGCTGGTCCACATCGAGCCGACCGCCAACTCTGTCCTGTCCCTCTACACGGACGCCGAGACGGCCACCTGGGACGGCGTCCTGCTCAGACTGAGCGATGGACGCTACGTCCGGGCCGGCGCGCTCCTTGCTCCGGACGGCACCGAGCTGGAGGCGGAGCGGCCCATGCAGGTGTTCACTCGCTGGTACGAGTTCGCCCTTACGTTCCCGGAGGCCGAGGTCTACGAGCCGTAGCCCGCCACACCGTGAGGATTCGATTCGCCGCCGAGACGGATGCCAGCCAGATCCTCGAGATCTACACGCCCGTGGTCGTGGACACTCCGATCTCCTTCGAGGAGGCCCCGCCCTCGCCGGTGGAGATGGCCGGTAGAATCCGGAAGACGCTCGACCGCTACCCCTGGCTGGTTTGCGCCCGGGACGGACGCGTCTCCGGATACGCCTACGCCACCGCCTTCAGAGAGCGGCTGGCGTATCAGTGGTCCGTGGAAGTCTCGGCCTACGTCCACGCCGACGCCCGGCGCCGGGGAGTCGCGAGAGGACTCTACACCTCCCTCTTCGAGATCCTCCGCATCCAGGGCTTCGTGAACGCGTTCGCGGGGGTCGCCCTTCCCAGCGAGGCGAGCGTAGCCCTGCACGAGTCCCTGGGGTTCGAGAGGGTCGGCGTCTACGAGCAAGTGGGCTACAAGCTGGACGGATGGCACGACGTCGGGTGGTGGCAGCTCGGCCTCCGGAAGCCCGAAAGCCCTCCGCCCCAACCCATCCCGTTCGCGGAGGTGAAGGGTTCAGAAGCGATTGCCCAAGCGCTGACGTTGGGCGAGGCCCTGCTTGGCCTCTAGGGTTCCGTTACCGAAGTTCGCGAGCCACCAAGAGGGTCGGGGCGCCATGGGATCAAGGCGGGACGACGCGGCGTAGCGCAAGCGGGCACCGCGCGAAGCGTGGTCGCAAGGAGTCCCAACGCCGAGCCCACGGATGCACCGTACCCTCGACTGGCCGAGACACTTTGATAACGGGACACTAAGGAACCGCAGTCCCGAGCCCCACTACCGTACCATCGGCCTCCCCGCTAGCGTTCGTGCCATGTCCATCAAGTCCACGCTGAAGTCCGTCATGACCCTGGGGAAAGGCGTCACCCGGGGCCTTCCGGAGTCGACGGCCGACCGGGACCCCATCGAGTTGTTCGGCGAATGGTTTGAAGAGGCGAGGGAGTCCGGGATCATGCTTTCCGAGTCGACCTGTTTGGCCACGGCCACTCCGGAGGGCGTACCCTCCTCGCGGATGGTTCTGCTGAAAGCGTTCAGCGCCGAGGGTTTCGTTTTCTACACCAACTACGGAAGCCGCAAGGCGCGGGAGTTGGACGCGAATCCCCGGGCCTCCCTCATGCTGTACTGGCCCGTCCTCCACCGACAGGTGAGGGTGGAGGGTAGGGTGGAGCGGATCGGCCACGAGGAGTCCAAGGCCTACTTCCGGACCCGGAGCCGGGGTAGCCAGATCGGGGCGTGGGCGTCCCGGCAAAGCGACACCCTGGACGACCCATCCGAGCTGGAGCAGCGGGTATCGGAGATCGAGGAGCGCTTCGAGGACCAGGACATCCCGCTCCCGGAGTTCTGGGGAGGGTACCGGGTCATGCCCGAGCGCATCGAGTTCTGGCAGGGACGACTCAATCGCCTCCACGACCGGCTCGTCTTCAAGAGAGTGGACGGGAGATGGGAGACGAAGCGCCTCTACCCCTAGATTCCGGCCAGCACTCCTCCACCCGCCCTACGAACTCATCGGTCTCCTCCGCGAGGAGACCCGCCCCCAACGGTCCCGCTTCCTCCCAAATGTCCTGCCGACGCTCCTCCAGATCGAGGAGGAGGGGGGAGCGTTGTCGACGGGTGACGGATCGCACCGAGCTGGCGTACGTCGCCAACACCGCAATGTCGTTGGCATCTCCCAGCAGATCGGTGAGGCGATGGAAGCCCTCGGCCATGGGGACCAGCGTCTCGGGCGAGGCGGGGCTCAGGAACTCGAGCTGGTGCCGCAGGTCCTTCGCTTTCTTCCGCAGCTCGTGATGGGCCCTGGCGCTCGCACCCTCACCGAAGGCCCGCTCGGCGTGAGCTCGGACCGATTCGTAGGAGGTGGCCAGGCCCATGCGTAGCAACTCCCCGTCGTCGAGCTCGCCTGCCTGCGGCCAGTCGATGGCGACCGATCGGAGCAGGTCCCGCGCCCGGGCGAGGGGCCCGTCCTCCCCGGGGGCCGTGGCAAAAAGCGAATCACGCTCGTCCTGGAGCTCTTCGAGAAGTTGCGCCCAAGCCGAGTCGAGCTCGGCTTCCTGCCCTTGTCCGCGTACCGATCGAGCCGTCTCGACGAGCACGTCGCCGTCGCGAATGGGAGCCACGCACCTCCCCGCATCTCTCATCGTGAGGTTGCCTCGGAGATAGGCGTCAGGGGCGAGCGAGGGCCGCGCCAGCTTGAGGAGCGCACGGGCGCGCTTGACGATCCGTCGAGCCTCGTGCGCCGCCCGACCGAGGTCGGTCGTCTGCGACAGATCGTCCAGGGCCCGCTGGATCTGTACGTGGACTTCCCTCCTCAGACCCTCGAGGAGGGACTCTGTGCTGTGAATGCCGAACGTCACGGAGAACGGAGTGGAGTGTCTTGGGAACGGGTCGCACGGCGGTCCATGGACCCGGACGAGCTTTGGTAGACTAGGGTCCGGTCACATCGCCGTCCAGCGCCTCCTTCCGTTTCCATCGACCCCTCCCCAGGCTAGGGGATCATGGCGCAGAGAGACCCCTTCGAGCGATAATGTGGCCAGCAGGCCTGCTGGACCGGAGACCTTTAGGATGAAGGTGGCGGATCTGGAGTCGGCCGAGCCGACAGCATCCTCCGGTGGTCATCATGACCGCCTCCGAGGACCCGGACGATCAGATCCTCCTCCTGGCCGCCGGCGCCGACGACTACATCAAGAAGTCCATCAATCCGCCGTGGGCGGTCAACCGGGTCCAGGCCGTCCTACGTCGGGCGAGTCGTGAGAGGTCGCTGATCACCGCGTGAGCGGTCGGAGCTCCGCCCCCCCTAGCTCAACGCGGTAGCCGATCCGGCAATGTACCGTCAGATCGCTTCGCCGGACTCCAAGGAGGAGATCAGGTTCACACAGCTACCCGGTCGAGTCTGGCTCCCCAACGTCACCGTCATGAGACGGGCGAGGGTGCCGGGCTCCTGACGACCTGCGAACGCCCCGGAATTGGCCAGCTCGAAGAGTGCTCCATCCCCCGGGAGCCGGACGAGGGACGCCTGGACTCGATCGAGCCACTCCTGATACGTCTCGTCGGGCCCGAAGACCATTTTCTGGAGGTTGATGCACGGTGCCAGCATGTTGAAGGTGGCCAGGTACTCCCACCTCAGGCCACGCAGGGCGCCCTCGTTCTCTACGATGTCGGGGATGCCCCTGAGAATCGTGTGGATGTCCTCCTCCGTCAGGCCCAATCGTGCAGCGTGAGCCGCGTTCGCCGAAGACTCGCGAGCCCACCGGAGGGTCTCCAGCTCACCGTCCCGGCTCTGCACCTCGTAGAGCCCCTCCAGCGCGTCTCCCCCGATGTTGGCCACCACGACCCCCACCAGATTGTCGATGAGCGTGGGTCCTTCATCGACAAGCAGGAAGCCTGCGGAGATAATCTCGCGGATGGACGTCTCGGCCTGATCCGGCTGCCCTCCGACCTGCTCGACAATAGCCTTCGCCACTCGTGCCAGCGCGGCGTAGCGCACTTCGGTGAAGTGGGGGAACGGTAGGGTGAACACCGTCAAGCTGTCGGGGAACGGGGTGATCCGCCTGGTGGACACCATGTCGATGTAACTGTTCGGCCAAGCCGTGGGGAGCGTCGTGTTGTCGGATCGTGTGGTGGGGTCTGGTAACGTGATCCGGAATGTAGTATCGTCGAGGGCATGGCGATGCGGGACGGCAACGGACATGCGAACGTGGCGCTGGCCGAGGGGCTGGAGGAGCTTTGGCCGGTGCCCGGTTCCGTGGAGTCGGAGCTTGGGGACTGGCGGTCGCTGTACGAGCGGGAGCGCGAGCGAGCGGAGGCGGCGGTGGCCCGCGCGGAGGAGTTGCGGTGGGCGGAGGTGCGGGCGCGCTGCGAAGCGGGATCGTGGAAGTGGCGGTGGGAGGCGTCGCGCCGGAAGCTGAGGGCGGTGATCGCGGAGACGCGGGAGGCCCGCCGCGCGGCGTGGGACGCCCTGGCGTTGCAGCGCGAGGTGGGGCGTCTGCACGGGCTGCTGCGGGAGGCCGGGGTGGACGCGGGGAAGCGCGGCACGGAGATGGCGCTTCGGATGGAGGTGGCACGGCTTCGCGAGGAGGGTTGGGCGCTGGAGAAGGCGCTCGATGCCCGCGCGGCCGAGGTGCAGAACCTTCACAAGGCCCGCATCGAAGCGGACGCGGACATCCTGGCGCTGCGGCGGCAGTTGCGCGAGATGCTCGAGATCCACGGCGAACTGTCGAAGCTGGGGGACCAGCGGGACCGGGTCGAGTCGCTGTCGGAGGAGGTCGGGGCGCTTCGCTGGGCGCTGAAGGTCTCGGAGGCGTCGAAGGGCCGCCTGACGGCGCGGCTGCGGCGTGCGGTCGAGGCGGGGCGGGCGCGGTCGCCGTCGGCCGCCGACGCGGAGTTGCGCAAGGCCTTGCGCAGATCGCGGCGCCAGAGGGCGACGATCGGCTCGCTGACGCGGGAGAAGACCCGGCTCGGCAGGAGGATGCGGGCGTCGCGGCGGCGGATCGAGCGCCTCGAGGGCCAACTGGCGAAGCTTCGCGCGTCGCGCACGGTGCTGCCGAAGGGGCAGTCCGGCGGCGCGTGCGAGAGGCAGGAGCGACCGCGTTCGGGGCGGCGGCGGGGCCAGCAGCCCGGCACGCCGGTCCACGGCCGCACCCCGCGCCCGGGGCTTGAGGAACGCACCGAGGAGCACAACCCGCCCGCCGATGCGCGGGTGTGCCGGGGTTGCGGGAGCCCGTACGCGGCCAACGGCGCCGAGGAGTCGGCCCTCGTCGAGATCGAGGTCCGGGCGCACCGGCGGGTGATCCGCCGCCCGCGCTGGCGGCGGACGTGCGGGTGCGCGTCGTCGCCCGCCGAAGTGACGGCGCCCCCCGTGCCTCGGCTGTTCGCCCGCACGCCGTACGGGACGAGCGTCTGGTCGCGCTTCCTGTTCGAGCGCTACGCGTGCCTGCGCCCGCTGCACCGGGTCTGCGGGTGGCTGTCCGACCAGGGTCTGCCGGTCTCGCCGGGCACGCTGGCGGACAGCGTGCACCGCTTGGCGCCGTTGTTCGAGCCGGTGGGCGCGGCGATCCTCGCGCACCAGAACGGCTCGGCGCTGCGCCATGCCGACGAGACCAGCTGGCGGGTGCGGGCGCTGCGCGACAGCGACGGATCGGGGTACGCGTGGCTGTGGATCTCGGTCGGCCGCGGCGCGGCCTACTTCCATGTGGATCCGTCACGCAGCGCCGAGGCGGCCCGGAAGCTGTTCGACGGGGCGCTGTGCCCGACGGTCCTCGTCTGCGACCGCTACAGCGGCTACAAGAAGCTGGCGCGTCTCCTCGGGGGCAGGGTCACGCTGTCGTTCTGCTGGGCGCACATGCGCAGGGACTTCATCCGGTGCGCGGCCGGGCACGTCCATCTGACCGGCTGGTGCCGGGAGTGGCTCGGGCGGATCGCCACGGTCTACCGCCTGCACAAGGCGCGGCTGGAGCTCCACGACCCCGGCCTCGAGCGCCAGAGCCCGGCGTTCGACGCGGCGCACGACGCGCTGAGCGAGGCGCTCGGCGGCATGTTCGCGGCCTCCGAACGCCAACTCGCCCGCCTGTCGCCAAAGGCGAGGGAGGGAGGGCCGCTGCGCTCGCTCCTCAACCACCGCGAGGGGCTGAGCGTCTTCCTCGACCGGCCCCGCGTGCCGCTCGACAACAACCTCGCCGAGCGGCTGCTGCGCGGCCCGGCCATCGGGCGGCGCCTGTCGTTCGGCTCCGACAGCGAGTCCGGCGCCCGGTTCACCGCGCTCATGTACTCGGTGACCGGCACCCTGAGGCTGAACGGCCTCGACGTGCCGCGCTGGCTCGCCGACTGGTTGGCGGCGTGCGCGCGCGGCGGCGGTCGCCCGCCGGGCGACCTGTCGCCCTGGCTGCCGTGGTCGATGGACGCCGGACGCAGGCGCGAAATGACGGCGTCCGCATGAGCGAGCGCATCGAATGCCGCTACCACGGGCGCGACTTCACCGCCGCGGAAATGGCGCTGCTGCGCCGACTGATCGCCGGACCGCCCGCGCTCAACCGCCACGCCCTGTCGAAGGAGTTCTGCCGGCGCATCGGCTGGTTCAAGCCCGACGGCGGGCTCAAGGACATGATGGCGCGCGTCACCATGCTCGCCATGCACAGCGACGGCCTCATCGTCCTGCCGCCCCCGAAGTGGAGGCAGAAACGACCCGGCCCCATCGTCTTCGGACAGGACACCGAACCGCCCCTCTTCCCCCCGCCCACGATCCTCGACGAGGTCCGCCCCCTCGAACTCCGCACCGTCGTCGGCGGCACCCGACAGGGCAGGCTGTGGAACGAGTTCGTCGCGCGCCACCACTATCTCGGCTACAAGACCCTCGTCGGCGCCCAGATGCGCTACGCCGTCCACGACCGCAACGGCTGGCCGCTCGCCATACTCGGCTTCAGCACCGCCGCCTGGTCCCTCGCTCCACGCGACCGCTTCATCGGATGGACCCCGACCCTGCGAAAGAAGAACCTGCCGCTCGTCATCGACAACCCCAGGTTCCTCATCCTGCCCTGGATCCGCATCCCCAACCTCGGATCCCACATCCTCGCCCTCGTCCGCCGCCGCCTGCCCCGCGACTGGACCCGCCGCTACAACACCACCCCCGTCCTCATCGAGACCTTCGTCGAGGTCCCCCGCTTCACCGGCGGCGTCTACAGGGCCTCCGGTTGGATCCGCGTCGGTACCACACGGGGACGAGGGCGCTACGACACCGCCAAGCAGTACGGCAAGCCCACCAAGGATGTCTGGCTCCGCCCGCTCGCCAAGCACTGGAAGCGCATCCTCAACCGCTGAGCACCCCCACACACACGATCCGACAACACGACGCTCCCCACGGCTTGGCCGAACAGTTACATGTCGATCCGCTCCGCCCTCGTGATCAGATAGAGATCGTTCTGTGCAGGATGGGAAGCGGCCTGGCGGAGCGCGTCGAGCTCGTCGCTCGAGAAGCCGCCCTCGATCTGCAGGACGAGGTCCCGCCCCACACCCTCCTGGAAGATGTCCGGGAAGTTAGGGCTGGGGAACCAGGGGGTCGCGTAGTGCGTGGCAGGTGGTAGCTCGAGGTGCTCCGGGTGCGGCCCAGCGGAACCGACAAAGGCCACGTTGTTCATAGCCCGCCCCGCCTCCAAGGCGTCGATGGTAGGATCAGTGTCCACGCGATAGCGGCGAAGCGCCTCCGCCGCTCCCGCCATCTCCTGGACGGAGAGGAACTGGGGGATGGCGATGTCCGCCAGAACGGGACCCACAGAGCTGGCCAGGGAGACCGTGATGGTCGGGACGACGACCACGATGAAGAGGAGCACCACCAGGAAGGCGGCGCTTCGAAAACGCCGGCCTTGACCGAGGGAACCCGCCCCCATGACCACCTGGTCCCCTGCCTCCTCCAGCTCGTTCGTCCAGTCCACGACCTCCTGATGGATCCGCTCGATGCCGCCTTCCTGCGCCCGCCAGGCTGACAGGGCCAGTCGGACTCGGACGAACTGGAACCCGTGGATGGTTCCCCCGAACACGAGGAACACGAGCGTCGGTGCCAAGGTCACCAGCCAGATCTCTCGCTCGGTGAGAAGCTCACGGGCGGCCAGCACCACGGATAGCGAAAAGCCCACAGCGAGCCAGAGAGCACCAGCGAGGATCAAGGCCGCCGCGGCGAGACGCAGTTTGGTGAGCCGGGTCCGGTCGGCCTCGGAAAACCGGGAAAAGTGCCGTTTCCCCATGAGGAGGAACCCCTGGTCACGACGGAGATCCGTGGCGACCTCGGCGATGGTCAGCAAGCCATACCCGAGGTCGGCGGCACGCCCACCTGCCCTCACCAGAGACTGAAGGAGGAAGAACGCCCCGAACAGAATCGCGGCGCCCACGAGACTTACGGTCAGCCCCAGGGCCCAGTTGTCCTCCAGCGGACCGAGGCTCCAGAACTCCTGGGGTGTGGCCAGGGACCAGATGAGGGGAGTCACCAGGACGATGCTTCCCAGCCAGGCCAGCGTCGTGATCTTCCAGAGAGCTCCCTGTATCCACTCGAACCCCGGGGGCGGCCAGGGTAGACGTACCCCACTCCGGTCTTCTCTGGTGCCCTTACGGAACTGTTGCGCCGGGGCGTCTTTCGACGCCTCGGGATACGGCGGCGGCCCACCTGAAGACTCCGGGGGTGACGTGGGTGGCGTCGGCTCCGGTGGGGTCAGTTCGTCTTCGCTCATTGTGCTTCCTCTAGGCGGTGAACCGTCGAGACGGGGCCTGTAGGAATACCGACTCAAGAGCCTGCTTTGGGCAAGGACTTTCCTACCGCTGTCCGGTCTCCGTCAACCTTCTCGGATGGGCTCAGTGGGAGCGTGGAGCTCGAGTGGCTGTGACGAGTCGGCGACGGCGCTCCCGCGCCCCGAGAGACTCGGATTGGTCATGAAGTAGCTGTGAGCGTCGAAGGGATCGTCATCCGGCGCGGCACGCTGGTATGTCCGGTCCGGCTGAAGGTACCAGCTCTGGAGAGTGTCCCTGAGGTTGGCCTGCATGATCTCGTCGAGGACCTGACTGTGGACCGTGGGGTTCTCGATGGGGACGAGGTGCTCGACCCTCCGATAGAGGTTCCGAGGCATCCAATCCGCCGATGAGATGAAGACCTTCGCGGAGCGTGATGGCAGTGGGTGCCCGCTCCCGAAGCAGACGATGCGGCTGTGCTCCAGGAAGCGTCCCACGATGCTCTTGACGGTGATGTTCTCAGAGAGGCCCGGGATCCCCGGTCGTAGGCAACAGATCCCCCTCACCACGAGAGAGATCTGGACCCCCGCCTGTGACGCCCGGTAGAGGGCGTCGATGATGCTGCCGTCCACCAGGGCGTTCAGCTTCGCCCAGATGGTGGCAGGTCGGCCGGCCTCGGCGTGGGCCATCTCCTCCTCCATGAGCTTCACGAGGGTGTCGTGCAGATCGAAAGGGGCGACCACGAGCTTGTTCAGATTGCGCGGGCGGCCGTACCCGGTGGTGAAGTTGAAGACCCGAGCGGCGTCGCCGCAGAGGTCTTCGTCACAGGTGAAGTAAGAAAGGTCTGTGTACACCCGCGCATTGACGGGATGGTAGTTGCCAGTGCCGATGTGGGCGTACGAGCGGAGCTCGCTCTCCTCCCGCCGCACCACGAGGGAAAGCTTGGCGTGGGTCTTCAGGTCCATGAAGCCGTAGACCACATGCACACCTGACGCCTCCATCTTCTGCGCCAGGCGGATGTTCGCCTCCTCGTCGAATCGAGCCTTCAGCTCCACGAGCGCCGTTACGCTCTTTCCGGCCTCCGCCGCTTCGATGAGCTCGCCCACGATGGGCGAGTCGTCGCTGGTCCGGTAGAGCGTCTGCTTGATGGCCACGACGTCCGGATCGCGGGCCGCCTGGCGGACGAACTGTACGACCACGTCGAAGCTCTCGAACGGATGGTGAACCAGCAGATCCTTCGCTCGAATGGCCGCGAAGTGGTCTCCGTCGAAGTCCCGAATCCGCTCCGGAAAGCGTGGGGTGAAGGGGCTGAAGACGAGGTCGGGGCGGTCGGGTGTGATCAGCTCAGCCAGATCCCCCAGGCCCAAGAGGCCCCCGGCCTGGAACACACTGTTCGCCTCGGCTGCCAACTCGATGATGAGGAAGTCCCTCATCTCCTTGGACATGAAAGTCGACACGCGAAGGGAGATGACCGATCCCCTCTTCCGGCGCTTGACCAGCGACTCGAACTCCTGCAACAGATCCTCCGCCTTCTCCTGGATCTCCACCTCGGAGTCCCTGAGGACCCGGAAATGCTCCACCTCTTCCACCTCGAACCCGGGGAAGAGCGTGTGCAGGTATCTGCAGATCAGCTCCTCCACTCTCAGGAAGCGCGGCTTCTTCAACTTCCCGGGGAGGCGCACGAAGCGGGGCATCTGCAACGGGAGGGGCAGCAACGCCGACATCCGCCCGCCGCTCTCCGGACGGCGAAGGGAGAGAGCGAGGCACAGTCCACCGTTGGGTATGAACGGGAAGGGGTGAGCCGGATCCACGGCTAGGGGCGTGAGCACCGGAAAGACTTGACGGATGAAATAGTCGTCCATCCACTCTTCGTCTTTCGTCTTTAGATCCGAGGGATGGAGGACCGACACCCCCTTTGCGGCAAGCTCCTCGCGGAGGACCTGCCAGATCTCCTGCTGGCGCGTCATCAGCTTCGCCGCCCGGCTGTTGACCTGGCGAAACTGCTGGAGGGGCGTTCTCCCGTCCTGGCTCAGAGACGTGACCCCGGCCTTTACCTGCGCCCTCAGGCCGGCGACCCGGACCATGAAGAACTCGTCTAGGTTGGTACCGGAGATGGAGAGAAATCGGACGCGTTCGAGAAGGGGGTGCCGCTCGTTCATCGCCTCCTCGAGGACGCGCTCGTTGAACGCCAACCAGGACAGCTCCCGGTTGATGAAGCGCTTGCGCGAGCGTGGCCCGATGGCCGCGAGATCCTTGGTCGCGACGTCTTCCACGGTGGTCCCCCCCTGTCGGAGAAGCGAAAACCGCCCCCGGGGCGGTTCTTTTATACTAGCACGTTGAGCGCCAAATGTTTATGGGTATAGGCATGAGGACTCTCTACCTGCTCCGTCACGCCAAGTCGAGCTGGGCCGATCCGTCGCTGGCCGATCACGACCGCCCATTGAACGGCCGGGGAAGACGAGCGGCCCCATTGATGGGTGCGTACCTCCGAGAGGGCGGTCACCGACCGGACCTAGTTCTCTGCTCCACCGCCGCCCGCACCCGGGAGACGCTGGCGGCCGTGATGGAGGAGCTGGACGTCGAGCCCGAGATCGACTGGGACGGCGACCTCTACCTGGCTGCGCCTCAAGAACTGCTCGACCTCGTTCGGGCGGTGCCTGACACGGTCGAGTCCGTTCTCATGGTAGCCCACAACCCCGGAACGGCCATCCTGGCCCACGTACTCTGTGCCGACGGAGACGCTGCCGAGCTCGACCTCATGCGCACCAAGTTTTCGACCGCCGCCCTGGCGATAATCGACCTGGAGGTAGATCGTTG
Organism: Longimicrobiales bacterium; assembly: GCA_965218295.1. Lineage (GTDB taxonomy): Bacteria > Gemmatimonadota > Gemmatimonadetes > Longimicrobiales > Gaopeijiaceae > CBDCKN01. Next base: position 71,345 of record CBDCKN010000003.1, read on the forward strand.
GGAAGAGGTGCGAAGCGACTGCGGACGCCTGAGGAGCTTCACGCGACCTCGGGACCTCTAGTGATGCTTCTCCCGGTTCCGCTCCCGTCATCTCGTGATATGTGCTGGAGGTGCACCATGCTGAGGAATGTTTCGCTGACGGCGTTGGCCGGCATGACCATCGTCCTGCTGGGCTGCTCCGGTGGCGGGAACGCCGGCGACAACCCCGCCGATACCCTGACGCGGCGTCAAAAGGACAGCATCATCGCCACCTTCCCGATTCCTGGAGCGCGTGGAGTGGGCAAGGCCCTCGATGCCCTGGAGAAGTCCAACGCGCGGGCGGCCCAGCACGACTCCGTCGCCCTCGGCCGCTGACCCTCCGAAGGGATCCCTGCCGGAAGTTCCCCGTTTCCGGGGCTTCGTACGTGGCGTTTCTGCCTACGTAATCGTCGGGTCGCGCTACGTATTCCGACGTATCGAGCCGGCAAGCCGCTCTGACCATCGTTCTCCTGTGGGACCACCCCACGCCCGAAACTCTTGAAGGAGAACGAAAGATGTCACGCACCGTACTCGCCTACACGATCGCAGCCCTGGCCCTGAGCGCAGGAACCGTCGCCGCTCAGGAGCCCTTGGTCCCGGAGGACATGCGGGTCAAGAAGCTCCCCCGGCAGAAGCTCAGCGGTCCACGCTTCGGCTTCACCGTATTCACGGGGGACGTCGCGGATCAGAGGGACGACGCCGGCCTCGAGCCAATGATGACGCAGTTCGGCTGGCAGTGGGAAACCCAGATCGTATCGATGCAGGGAGGGAATCAAGCCCTCATGGAGTGGATTCTGCTGGTCGGCGGCGTGGAGCAGAGCGAGTTCAGCCTGTCCTTGGGCTGGCTGGCGGGATACCGGCTCGAAAACGGCGTCGAATTCGGTGTCGGCCCGAACTTCAGCGTGAACAAGGACAACGACTGGGAGCCGAACACCTCGATGGTTTTCGCAGCCGGCTCCACTCTGCCGTTCGGTGATCTCTACCTGCCCCTGAACCTGGCGGTCAGTGTGGCGAAGGGTGGGCCGAGGATCACCATGCTCATGGGATGGATCGTGGGCTGATGGAGAAGCCAGACACGGCGCATCGATCCCTGGGACGTTCGCCGCTGCTACCGGGTCCCTCTCCCTCGAGGGAGGCGATCCGGTGGCAGAGCGGCCCCCGGGGGATCACCCGTCGTTGGACTGCGGCGCCTTGGGCTCGCTTGGTCGGTCAGCCGTGGGTGAGCGTCCAGACGTATGCGGCGACCGCCTTCACCTGGTCATCGGTGATAGCCGAGCCACCCTTGGGAGGCATGATCATGCCAAGGGTGTTCTTGACTTCCGCCAGGGAGACTCCGTTGGTGATCTGGTCGATGAGCTCCGGGTAGGTCCCCTCGCCCGTGAGCCACTCGCCGTCGGTGAGATTCGGACCCACGGCCCCGGAGCCGTCCATTCCGTGGCACACGGCGCACAGGCCTGCACCCATGAAGATCGTCTGGCCCTCTTGGACCATCGCCTCGGTCACGCCCTCAGGCAGTGCCTCCTGAGCCTGAAGGCTGGAAGCGCCGATGAGGGCAATGGCGAGTCCGGCAAACGTCAGGGAAATACGCTTCATTTCCATCCCCTACTCTGATGTACGCACCGACGACCGTCGCGAGACCACCCCGGACACTTTCCGTCAGATGAATCCTCGAAGATAAAATCGCCACGCCGTGATCCCAAGACTGGTGAGGTCGAAGACGGGCATGCCCGTGGGGGAGGTCGGGTTTGACCGCCCTGCACCGTCCACGGCGGGTGACACCCGGTGTCCCGCTTATCGGTCATACGAACGACCCGTCGAGTCAACAAACACGCGGTATTACAGGGATTCGGTCATCGGCATGCATCTTGCCCGTAGAAGCGTAGTCGAGCCAAGCTCGAAACGCATTGCCCTGGTCCGCGGGATGGCCCGGAGGTAGTGTCAATCGTCGGGTTATCGCCTGGAGGTGCAACATGAACGCTCACCGCAATCGGGTTCAGCGGAGAGTTCTCCTCGCAGCCATCGCGGCCATGATCTCGCTTCCAATGGCAGCCTCGGCGCAGGCGGGCGGCCCCGGCTTCCTCTTTCGTAGGCCCATGATGTCCTTCGGCATAAGGGCCGGATACGCGCGTCCCCAAGCAGGCAGCGAGGTCTTCGACTTCGCCCGCAACATCCTCACCCTCGGCACGAGCGACTTCGCGTCGTCGGCGTGGGGGGCGGATCTCGCGATCCGGGCGACCGAGCGTCTCGACATTGCGGCCGGCGTAGGCCTCACCCGGAGCAGCACGCGTTCGGAGTTCCGGGACTGGGTGGATCTCGACGACCTCCCCATCGAGCAGACCACGACCTTCCTTCGCGTCCCTATGACGCTTAGTGCGAAATACTACTTCCGGGACCGAGGCCGCTCGGTGAGTCGGTTCGTGTGGGTGCCGGAGCGATGGTCGCCTTACGTAGGCGTGGGTGGCGGCGCGGTCTGGTACCGGTTCGAGCAGGAAGGCGACTTCGTGGACTTCGAGACCTTGGACGTCTTCAACGCCTTCCTCGACTCCGAGGGCACGACGGGCACGGCGCACGTATTCTCCGGCGTGGACCTCTCACTGAGCCCGAGGATGGTGCTGACCGGTGAAGCGCGGTACTCGTGGGCTAGCACGGATATGGGACGGGACTTCGTGGACTTCGACGGCATCGATCTCGGTGGCTTTCAGGCTACACTGGGATTGTCGATACGCTTCTGACCGAAAGGGACAGTGACGATGAGCGCACATCGAGATATCCGGGGCGTGATCGCCGGGGGACTTCTGGCCAGCGCGCTGCTGCTGACTACCGCGGCACCGACACTTGCCCAGGATCGGGACTACGACGCCCGCTGGCTCCCCTGGCTCGGATGCTGGGAGCCCGTGGCCGGGTCCGACGATGCCGACGCGCCCATGCTGTGTCTTCGCCCCGTGGCCGGGGACGACGGTGTGGAGATGCTGACGGTGGCCGACGGCGAGATCGCGTCCCAGGAGACCATCCGGGCCGACGGCATGAGCCGCCGGACGAGCCGCGAGGGGTGTGACGGCTGGGAGCGCACGTCGTTCTCGGACGACGGCCATCGCGTCTATCTCCGTGCGGAGTTCGTGTGTGAGGGCGGGGTGGAGCGGAGATCCGCCGGTCTCATGTCCATGGTGTCCCCGTACGAGTGGCTGGACGTGAGGACCGTGGACGTAGCCGGAGAGAGCGTCCCCTGGGTGCTCCGCTATCAGCTGGCTGCCCTCAAGGCCGTCGAGGCCGCCGGTCTCGAAGACATCGCGGCGGACCGCACCATGGCCCAACAGTCGGCCCGCATCGCCGCTTCGTCCGCTCTCACGATCAAGGACGTGGTTGACGCCTCTTCGCACCTGGACGCGAAGGCCGTCGAGGCCTGGATCGTGGTGCGCGGCGACCAGTTCGCGCTGGATGCCAGCCGGTTGATCGCCCTGGCCGACGCCGGCGTGCCGGAGAGTGTAATCGACATCGTGGTGGCGGTCTCCTACCCGGAGCAGTTCGTTGTCGACCGTAACCTGGCGGGCGGCGCCGATCTGGCCGAGTCCGAGTACATGTCGACGGGACGCTATGGGCGGGCCGGGCGGGCCCGTTTCGGATACGGGCGCTACTATGACCCGTTCTACTACGATCCCTTCTTCCTCAGCCCGTTTTACTCCCCGTATGCCGGGTACGGCTACTACTCGCCCTACCGCTACGGGTTCGGGTACGGCCTCGGCTACGGAGGGTTCGGATTCGGGTATGGAAGCTACGGCACCTATCGCCCGACCATCGTTGTGGTCGGGACGGCGCCAGCAGGAGTCAGCGGGGCGTCCCCGAGCAGTGAGAGGTCGCGGCTACACCCGGGGCGTGGGCAGCAGCTCCTCACGCTCGGGGGGTGCTCGTTCGAGGGGAGGCACCGCCGGTGGCGCCGCAGCGGCGCCGTCACGATCCGGCTCCTCGTCGTGGGGGTCGAAAGCCACCGGCCGAACAGCCAAGCCGAGAGGTGGTCGAAATCCCTGACCAACCCCCGCGGGAGTCGCTCTCCCGCTTGTTCGGGCATTCGACTCCGGAGGGCCAACAAGGCCTTCCGGCGTTTGGTGTTTCCGACCTCCTATTGACACGATATATCGGCAAGTATATTGTAGGAATATGAAACGATATATCGGTACGATATACTCACTCTAACGGGAGGATCGGGAAGATGTTCTGTGCAACGGATTATGGTTTCGACTTCGACGCCTTCATCTTCGGGCCACGCGGGCGCCGCCGCCGACACGCGAAGTGGAAGATCTTCGAGCGCGGCGATCTGAAGTTCGTCATCCTTCGCCTCGTCTCGGAGCAGCCCATGCACGGGTACGAGGTCATGAAAGCGCTCGAGAAGGAATCGGGGGGATACTACCGACCGAGCCCCGGATCGGTGTACCCTACCCTGCAGATGTTGGAGGACGAGGGATACGTCACGGCCGAGGAGGGGGACGGAAAGAAGGTCTGCTCCATCACCGAAGAAGGGCGGACCTATCTGGACGAGAACGAGGATGTCATCGACGAAGTCTTTGAGCGGGTGGAGCACTTCACGGATCGCTTTTTCGGCCGTGACATGAAGGAGCTTTCGAGGTCCTTCTCGCGATTGGCGCAAATCGCCTTCGACCAGGCCTTCCAATGGGGCGCTGCACCCGAGGACCTGGTGAGGATGAACGAGATCCTCGAGCAGGCCGTGCACGACATGAAAGAGGCCCGGCAGCAAGCGCGGGAGCGACGCCGAAGCCGGGGCCGGGGACCTAAGGAGGGACGCAAGGCTCGCCGAGGCCGGCATCGGGAGGCGGCGGTCGAGGACGTGGAAGTGGACAACGACGAGGAGTAGGGACGGCAAGCCCGCCACGGGGGCCACTGCCTTCTACACCTTCCGGCGAGCCTCGAGCCCCTCTTCGAGCTCCTCGAGGGTTCTGGGCCAATCCTCGCGCAGGAGTCGGGACAAGGCTCGATCCTTGAGGAGCTTTCCTCCTGTCTGGCAGGGTGCGCAGTAGTTGGTCTCACGCTCACCGTAGACGATCCGCTGGATGGGCGCTCCGCATCGGGGGCACGGCTCGCCGAACTTCCCGTGGGCGCCCATCGCGGGGTGAAAGGCCGTGATCTTGTTCGGGAAGTCCTCCCCGAACTCCTCACGAAGGCGCGCCACCCATTCGGTGAGGGAACGGCGGGTCGCCTCAAAAAGTTTCTCGATTTCCTCGTTGTCCAGCTGGCCCGTGCGCTTGACGGGTGAGAGCCCTGCTTCGAGGAGGATCTCGTCGGAGTGGGCATTCCCGATCCCGCTGAGGATACGCGGGTCGGTGAGGGCTCGCTTGAGTGTACGGTTCTCCCTCAGCAGTGCCTCGCGGAACCCCTCGAGCCCCACGTCCAGCGGCTCGACCCCGCCCGGGTCGAGACCGGCGAGGGCCTCTTCTCCTCGGACCACATGGAGCGAGACACGCTTGTGCGAGCTGGCCTCCGTGAGGAGGAGCGTCCCGTTGGAGAAGTCCAGAGCGGCATGAGCTCGCTTCTTGGGAATGGCTGCACCTCGCTCCTTCCACTGGAAGCGTCCGGAGATCATGAGATGGATCACGGCGAAAAGATCGTCCTCCAGCTCGAGCACCACCCGCTTCCCTATCCTGCGGAGTCCCGTCACCCGCTTCCCCTCCAGCTCGGAGACCCTCGGCTCGTAGGTGCGAAGGAGTGACGGCGTGCGGATCCGGACCTTCTCCAGCACCCTGGTCGACGATGCGGCTCTCGAGGGCGTCGATGTAGGCGACGATTTCGGGAAGCTCGGGCATACGCTTTTCCGTGGGCTATCCGAACACCATGCCGAGACCCCCGACAACCAGCACCACCACACCCACACCGATCTTCAGCCCGATGGCCAGCGTGCGCGCCAGTAGGACGCCCACCCCCACCCTGGAGGCCTCGCCGATGGAGCGGGACTCCCATAAGGTCACGAGACCGGCTCCGATGAACGTGCCGAGGAAGCCCGCCACAAGGGATCCGATGACGGGGACCGGCGTCCCCACGACCACCCCCACGAGACCGCCCAGAATCGCTCCCCAGAAGGCCCACCTGGACGCGCCGTAGCGGTCGCCCATCCGCTTGAGAATCCAGAACTCCCCGACTTCCGCAACCAGGGCGAGGCCGACGAGGAAGAGCCATATAGTCCAGGACAGAGCGCCGGTGAAGGTGCCGGCCAGCAGAAGCAGCACCATGATCCAGACGCCGGGCAGACCGAGCGGAATGGCCAGGAGTGCCGCCGCCATGAAGAGCACCACCACGAGTGCTACCGCGAGTGTCATCGTCCAACCTCCTCTGCCGTTGATCGCCAAACTGGACTCTATTGAGTTCATAGCGAAAGAGCCGATCTTCAAGTCCATGGCGAAAGGACCGAGCTTCCGGATCCGCTACACTGAGTCACGAACGGAGGGCGATGGACCATCCGGAGTCCTCAACCGGAGTCAGCTCCTCGACCGGGTCCGTGAAGCGACCGCCGCAGCGGCCCACGGCAAAGTCTGGTGGTATCGGGCTCCCCTGCTCCTGCCCCTTGCTTGGATCCTCTACCGGCACCTGGGAGCCGAGGACTACTCGAGCATCTTCGGGGGCCTGAACCTCGCCATCCACGAAGCCGGTCACCTGCTCTTCATGTGGTCTAGAAGCGACTTCCTGACGGTGGCCGGGGGCACCATCCTCCAATGCCTCTGCCCGGTCTTCGCAGGCTTCATGTTCTATCGCCAGAAGGACTTCTTCGCGATCACCGTCGCCCTGTTCTGGCTCGGTACCAACTTCACTCACATCGCCCCGTACGCAGCCGACGCCAGGGCGCAACTCCTGCCGCTGGTCTCTCCTTTCCAGGGCGCACCCGGACACGATTGGAATTATCTACTCGGCACCCTGGGCCTACTCCAACAGGACCACATGGTTGGAGGGGCCTTCCGTGCCACCGGGATTCTGATCATGGGGGCAAGCCTGTGGGCGGGTGTGTGGGTTCTCCGGATCATGGCCGAGCTGGCCGCCACCAAAAACGGGTCGTTCTCCGAATCGGATCGTCCGTCGGAGCATCGCGGTGGCGAGGATGGCCATGGCACCGACGGAGGCGAGTGACATCCCGCGCCTCAAACCCCTAAGCCCAGCTGCTCGACCGCTCCCGGCCGCCGAAAGGCTTCAGTGGACAGAGCCGGGGGCCGCCCCGCGAGGCCCACACGCCGACGCGCCACCCTGAACAGCTCGATCACCTGCTCGGCCATCGGCCCCTGCCCCCGCATCCGCGACACCAGACGCGGATCGTTGAGGCGCCCACCTCGCATGGCCCGGATGCGGTTCAGGACCTTCTCCTTCCGGTCCGGGAAGTGCCGACCCAGCCAATCCACGAAGAGGTCCTTCACGCCGAACGGGAGGCGAATCGGTACGCAGCTGGCGGCGATAGCTCCACTGGCGGCTGCAGCCTCCAGGATGGACGGGATCTCGTGATCGTTGAGCCCCGGGATGACGGGGGCTAGGAAGACCGCCACCGGGATGCCCGCATCCGTCAGGCGTTGGATGGCCTCCAGTCGTCGTGCCGGGGTCGAGGCCCGCGGCTCCATCAGCCCATGGAGGCTCGGGTCCAGGGTCGTTACGGACACGGCGACGCAGACCGCGTCGTGATGGGCGAGTTGGGCGAGCAGGTCGATGTCCCTCGTCACGAGAAAACCCTTCGTGACGATCAATACCGGGTTCCTGAATTCGGTGAGAACCTCGAGGCATTCCCGAGTGATCCCCAAGCGCCGCTCGACCGGCTGGTAGGGATCCGTAACTCCCGAAAGAGCGAGGGGCTGCGGCTTCCACCTGGGCGAGGCAAGCTCCCTGCGCAGGAGCTTCGCGGCGTCGGGCTTGACGAAGATCTTGGACTCGAAGTCCAGACCGGCCGATAGGCCGAGGTACTCGTGGGTGGGCCGGGCGTAGCAGTAGACGCACCCGTGCTCACAGCCCCGGTAAGGATTCACGCTCACGTCGAATCCCACGTCCGGGCTCGAGTTCCTGAACACGATGCTTCGAGACGAATCCACCAGGAACTCGGTGCTGGGAGCGGGGTCTTCGGCCAGACTCCACTTGTCTCGCTCCACCGAAAGGCGCTCGAAGCGGTTGGGCGGGTTGGGCGTGGCGCCCCTCCCCCGGAGAGTTGGAAGTTGTCTCATAGTATACTATGTTCGGTTTTTCTTCGGTAAGAGTACTTCCTGGCTCACGAGAAGGAAAGGGTTCATCTTCCCGCGATGAAGCCGACCACCGCGGAGATGCGGGAGCTCAAGCGAAGGGACCCCGCTCTGGGAAAGGCCATGACAGGTCTCCCACCCTTTCCGGATTTTCCGATTGGGAATCTGCGGGGTCCGCACTTCCACGCGTTGGCCCGGTCCATCACCTACCAGCAGCTTGCCAGCAGGGCCGCCGCCGCCATCTACGGTCGCGTGCGGGAGCTGACGTCCGGATCGGGCTTTCCCACCGCTCAGCAGGTGTTAGCCTTGTCGGACGACGATCTGCGGGGAGCCGGGCTCTCGCGCAGCAAGACACGAGCCATCAAGGATCTGGCCGCAAAGGCGGTCAACGGCGACCTCCGGTTGAGGAGCATCGGTCGCCACGGGGACGAAGAGGTCATCCGACGACTTACCACCGTCTGGGGAGTCGGGGAGTGGACGGCACACATGTTTCTCATCTTCAAGCTCGGGAGGCCCGACGTCATGCCTGCCGGTGACCTGGGGGTCCAGGAGGGCCTGAGGATTCTTGACGGGCTGGACAAGCGTCCGGAGCCGGAGTACCTCCTGGCCCGGGCGGAGGTGTGGCGGCCACTCCGAAGCGTCGCCGCATGGTTCCTTTGGCGCCTCACGGACAAGCGATGATCCGACGTGTAGTGATGAGGCGACGTGCAGCAAATCTCCGACGTGCAGCGGTGATCCGACGTGCCTTGATACCGGTCGCAGCGCTGCTCGCCACGGGCTCGCTCGACGCGCCTCGGCCTGCCGCGACCCAGATCCTGGCCCCCATCGGAGGCGCGCTGGCAGGGGCCGGAGCGGGCGCATGGATCAGCGTAGCCTACATCACCGTGCAGGCGCGGAAGGGCAACTACCTCGACTCGGGGGAAGAGGCCGTCGGTATTGCTGCCATTCCCCTCTTCACTGGACTCGCGGCCGGACTCGCCCTGGGTGTGTTCGCCGAGGATCGGATGAATCAGGCGCTACTCTGGGGCGGAGTGGGGTGGGCCTCGGGGATCGGGGTCGGCGCCCTTATCGGGGACCAGGTTTGGGACGATCCGCAGGGGAAATGGGCGGGAGGGGTCATCGGAGGCGCCGTGGGGTTGATAGTGGGTGGCGTGGCCGGCCTCGTCTCCTCCCAGGGTGACGGGAAGGACAGTCAGCAGCCCGACGGCCTTCCTCTTCTGATCAGGTTCCGATTCTGAGGATGCCCGGCGCAACTCTGCGTGCCCCTGTTCGAGGGCAACTCATGCCGGCGATCCGGGGGCCGCAGCAAAGCCGGAGCCTGGCGCACCGAGTCTGCTCGCTCCTGACGCCGCTTGTGGCCGCAGGTGCTTGCGCCTACGCCCCGGCACCCCTTCCCGGCGCCCCACCCATGGCCGACCCTCGGCCCGACAGCGTGGACACCGTCGTCTTCCTGGTCGGCGACGCTGGGGAGGCCGACGGCGTCGGCAGTCCCGTCCTGCAGAAGCTCGCCAACGAAGTGGAGAGTTGGTCCGAGGCTCTGGCGCGTGACTCGGCGGTGGCCGTCGTCTTTCTGGGAGACAACGTCTACCCCGACGGATACCACGATCCCTCCGAAGGCGACTACCCTCGGGACTCGGTGCGCCTCGGAAACGAAATCGCCACGGTGTCCGGCCCACAGGCTCGCGCGCACCTGACACCCGGGATCTTCATCTCCGGCAACCATGACTGGGCAAACACTTCAGGGCCCGTAGCCCTGGCCCGCCTCCGCAACCTGGAAACGAGGCTCGAGCGGGAGCGAGCCGCCGGGACGCTGGTGGAGCTCATGCCCGCAGCCGGACTAGCGGGACCGGAGTATGTCGACCTGGGCCAGAGCCTGCGGATCGTGTTCCTCGACACGCAGTGGTGGCTGGCCGAAGGCCAAGACGAGCATCGGATTCTCGAAGCCTACCAGCGTCTCGCCGAGGTCATGGCGGACTCCGACGATCGTGACGTGATCGTCGCCGCTCACCATCCCATGGTGACAGGCGGTGAGCACGGAGGCGCCGTGGGCTTCTTGGTCCACCGGCGGCGTCCGTTGGCTCCTCAGCCGCACCGGCGCCATCAGACAGGACCTTACCTCCCTCACGTACCAGGGCATGATCCGCGGATTTCGGGAGGCGTTCTCCCGTGGTGGCGCTCCGCTGGTCTACGCTTCGGGCCACGACCACAACCTCCAGGTCATCGCCGCAGTCGAAACTGGTGACCCCGAGTTCACCCTGGTGAGTGGGTCCGGCAGCAAGTTGTCGACGCCTCTGAGGGGTGTCCCCGGGATGCATTTCGGAGTGGCCGCCCCCGGCTACATGCGCGTTGTCTTCCGCCGGGACGGCGTTGTCGACGTGTTCGTGATCTCCGGACCCCGAAGCTTCACGGCATGCCCCGAGGACGCGACGCCAGAGCACGACTGTCTCACCCTCTGGCCCACGGCCTTCCGCGTCGTGTACTCCCAGCGCCTGAAACCGGCTTCTTGACACCCCGGGCCCTGGAGGCCCGTAGTATAGGCAGGACGTCCGACCACGTGGGTTCGGACGGGGACAGTCATCCATCGAGGAGGTTCCTGATGGCCAAGAGTAGTCGAGGACGTGCGCCACGGGACAAGAAGCCCTCGCTCAAGCTTCCCGAGTGGCCCTGCACGCCCAAGCCGCCGCGCACACCCCCACCTCCGCGGCCCACGGATCCCGTGGGCACGACGCCGGGCCCCGACTTCAAGAAGGTGATCAGGAAGCTAGGGAAGAAGCGCTAGCCGGTCCGGGGGCTTTTCTGCGAGAAGGGCTGAGCTACGGCGAGCCGGGGTCCGGGTTGCACGTGCCTCTCAGTCGGAAGCGCGGGTTCGTCCAAGGTCGAGGCGTTGTCGAGCTGATCCTCAGTGAAACGTGACCTGACGTCTCCTCAGCCGCGAAAGTAGACGTAGGCGAGCGCGATCATCAGCAGGACGACGCCCGAGCCGATCACGTCCCTACGATCCCAGCTCCCGCGCGACTCCCTGCGGTGCTCTTCGGTCACGGTGGCGTACGTGAGGCCGGAGATCCGCTCGTACGCCGGCGATTCGGTCAGGTAGCTCACCGAGACCATGACGACGACCGAGACCACGAAGATGAACAGGCTGTAGTACTGGAAGTAGATGTTGTTGACGATCCACAGGAAAGAGCCGGAGGTGTACCCACCCTCGTAGCCTGCCAGCTGCAGGCTCACCGGCGTGTCGATGGCAAGTCGGAAGGCGCCGAGCAGGAAGCCGACGACGAGCGCAGCGAGAGCTCCCTTGTCGTTCAGCCGCTTGGTGAACACGCCGAGGAAGAAGACCGTGAAGATCGGTGGCCCGAGGTAGCTCTGCACGCCCTGGAGGTATTCGTAGAGCCCGCGGGCGCCCTGAATCACCGGAATCCAGAGTAAACCGATGACGACCATCATCGCCGTAGCGACCCGGCCCACCCACACCAATTGGTGCCGAGACGCCTCGGGGTTCCACTTCTGGTACAGGTCCATCGTGAAGAGCGTCGAGGAGGCGTTGAAGACGCCCGCCAGAGAGCTCATCAGCGCGGCAAGGAGCCCCGCGACAACCAGGCCGCGCACCCCGACCGGCAAGACGCTCATAACCAGGAGCGGGAAGGCCGCTTGGGCGGATTCCGGGATCACGTCACCGTTCGCGTCCACCATCTGGCTCAGCGCGCCGTATTCGCCGGTCCTGGCGAGCACGAGCGCGATCATTCCGGGGATGATGAAGAGGAAGACCGGCAGCAGCTTGAGGAGGCCCGCGAAGATGCTCCCGCGGCGCGCCTCGGTCTCGTTCCGGGCACCGAGCGCCCGCTGCACGATGTACTGGTCCGTGCACCAGTACCACAGACCGATGATTGGGGCGCAGAAGAGCATCCCGAACCACGGATAGTTGCCGTTGAAGTACCAGGCGAGGCGCTCGGGCTCCATCACCGGGGCCCACGTCCCCTGTATCCCGTCGGGGATCAGCGGCTTCCACAGGTTGAAGAGGTCGGGATCGAGCGCCGCGCGGAGCTCGCCCCAGCCGCCGAGAGCCGAGAGCCCGAACCAGGTGAGCAGCGACGAGCCGACGACGAGGATCAGCGTCTGGAGCGCCTCGGTGTAGGCGACGGCCCGCATTCCGCCGGCCACCGTGTAGATGCCTGTCAGGATCACGAGCACCACCGAACCGATCCAGAAACTGCCCCATACCGTGGACCCGATCTGGAGCTGCACGTCGGGGAGGAGGGTCGCGAACACGACGCCGCCCGCGAAGATCCCCACCGCGATCTTCGTCAGGACGTATCCCACGAGGGAGATGAGCGACAGCAGCCAGCGGGCAGCGGGTGAGAAGCGACGCTCCAGGAACTCGGGCATCGTGTAGACGCGCGAGCGCATGAAAAACGGGACGAACACCCAGGCCAGGATGAGCAGGCACCAGGCGTGGAGCTCGTAGTGCGCCATCGCCACGCCGTCGGTGGCGCCGGAGCCCGCGAGGCCCACGAGGTGCTCGGAGCCGATGTTGGACGCGAAGATCGACGCTCCGACGATGAACCAGCCGAGGTTGCGATTGGCGAGGAAGTAATCGTCCGGAGTGTCCTGGCGTGTGAGAAAGACCCAGGCTGCGAGGCCCAGGATCGCGCCGAGGTACGCGAGGATGATCAGCCAGTCGAGGGTGGCCACGGTCAGTTCGTTTCGGTGGTCAGCCCGCCACGCCGAACGCCATCACCGTGCGCGTCCGGTACTCCTCTCCAAGGCGCAGGATCGTCGAGGGGAAAGACGGCTGGTTGGGGGAGTCCGGATAGTGCTGCGCCTCGAGGCAGAAGCCGCTCCGGTGTCCGTAGACGTGTCCATCCTTTCCGGTAATGGTGCCGTCGAGGAAGTTGCCCGAGTAGAACTGCAGGCCCGGCTCCGTCGTCAAGATGTCGAGCGTGCGGCCGGTCGTGGGCTCCGTGACGCGCGTCGCATGCTGGAGGCCCACGCCCGAGCGGTCGAGGACGAAGTTGTGATCGTAGCCGAGACCGTTTCGGAGCTGAGCGTCGTCTTGTTCAATCCGAGCCCCGATCGCGGTGGGCATTCGGAAGTCGAAGGGCGTGCCCTCCAGCGTCGCGATCTCCCCGGTCGGGATCAAGCCCGAGTCCACCGGCGTGTAGGCACTGGCGGCAACCATCAGCTCGTGCGCGAGGATGTCACCGCTCCCCGCGCCCGCGAGGTTGAAATAGCTGTGCTGCGTGAGGTTGACCGGCGTCGGCCGGTCGGTCGTGGCCAGGTAGTCGACGATGAGCTCGTCCGAGTCGGTGAGCGTGTAGGTCACCCGCACTCTCAGCGTCCCCGGGTACCCCTCCTCCCCGTCGGGGCTCGTGTACGTGAGCACGACACCCACGGCGGTGCTGCTCTGGAACGGCTCGCCGCTCCACACGACTTTGTCGAACCCCCGCACTCCGCCGTGTAGGTGGTTCGGGCCGTTGTTGGTCACGAGCGTGAAGGTCTCTCCGTCGAGCGTGAAGCGGCCTCCGGCGATCCGGTTTCCGTAACGACCGATGATCGAGCCGAAGTAGGGCGATCCCGCCAGGTACCCGTCGAGCGCGTCGAAGCCCAGGACGATGTCGCCCAGGCGCCCATCGCGGTCGGGCGTCCGCAGCGAAACGATGATCCCCCCGAACGTGATGGCGCGCACCTCGATGCCATTCGGGTTGGTCATCGTGAACAGATCGACGGGCTCGCCGTCCGGCGTGGCACCGAAGGGGGCGCTGGTGATGCTTCGTGTCACGGGGGATTCTCCCGACGAGCAGCCGACGAGCGAGAGCAGCGTCACGACCGACGACGCGAGCGTCCGGACGCTTCGAAGCTTCGCGTAGGCTATGGTTAGGCGCCCTCTTCCAGGAGTTCCGTCCCGAGCCGCACGATGGGCGGGACAGGATACGACGGGACAGGATACAACAGTGGGATCGACGGCGCGAACGGGCTCGAGGGATAGGCATCATAGGGGCCTGGCGTCTGCTACCGGTCCACCCAGCAGCAAAGCAGCACGAAGATGACGAGGCGTTCTCCCCCTGGAGTGGGTGCACTTTCGAGAGTGCTAAGAAGAATCCCACGACTGTGATGGCTTCGGTGCCCGTGGCGTCCAATCCAATCATTTCGTCCATACGAGTGCCTCCGAGAATCGCGGCTACGCTGAGGTGGGGCGAGTGGCCCGCTTGCGCTCCCTCCAGTGCGGGGTGCATCGTAGTGTCGATTTCGTCGTCGTGACCACTCTGCGAAGGGCTTGTTGTGAGCCGGAAACCCTGCCTACACGTGCCGATGCTCGCCACGATCGTAGTCCTTTTTGGCTGCGCGAGCGGCCGGTCCCCGGAAGAACGTGCGGCATCCTTCGTGCAGACGTTCTCAACGCCGCGTGGGAGGAGATCATGAGACGAATACGCGCACTCTCGCGGAGCCCCGCACTCGCCGCTACCAGCTTCGCCTGCGTTCTACTGGCGGGCTGCCACACGTGGAGACCCTCTGAGCTACCCTTGGTCGAATTGGTGGCTGAGCGACCAGGATCACTAAGGGTTTATGACCGTGCCGGGGACGATCACGTCCTCGACAGTCCGAGGATCGAGCAGGACAGTCTGGTCTCCTCAGACTACATGGAGTTTGCGGATGGGTCACGCCTTGGGGAACGCATTGCTCTTGAGGATATCACTGCTGTAGAGGAGCGTAAGTACTCTGAGGGACGGACAGTGGTGGTCGCACTCGGCATAACTGGGGCTCTGGTGGTGGCATTCGTGCGCGAAGCCTTTACGCGTATCCCGGGTAGCGCGGGGGACGTCCCACCCAACGACGTGGGCGAGGGACACCACGAGCAATTCTGAGAGCAACGATCTCACGCCTTCACGTTGTCGATCAGGCGCACGCCTTCAATGAAGACAGCCGCCAGCCGTCTCCCCGACCAGTCTTCCACGTAGTCGACCTGAATACTACGGTCCTCGAGGCTGTTCCGAACCCCCAACGACGAAGCTCCCTTCTTCAAGACAGAAGCAAACTCGGACGCCAGCTTTCGGCCGTGGGCCGACAAAAGTGCGTTACGTGAACTCAGCGCCACGCCGTCGGCATCCCGCACGATGGGACATGAACGGATCTGCACCTCCATGGAAAAAGCAGCCGCCATGTCTTGGATGAGGCGATACTGCTGGTAGTCTTTTTCGCCAAAATATGCTCGGTGCGGGCGAATGATGTTGAACAAACGCATGACGACCGTCAGTACCCCGTCGAAATGGCCGGGTCGATGCGCTCCGCAGAGTCGCGTGCTCAAATCGGTCTCGGACAGTTTGTACCGATAGTCGTCAGGATAGACCGTGCTCCGGTCCGGGAGAAACAGATAGTCGACGCCAAGCTCTTCGAGCGTTTGGGTGTCGACATCCAGGGTGCGTGGATAGTTCTCGAGGTCGCTTGGGTCGTTGAATTGTGTAGGGTTGACGAATACGCTGACGACGGTCTTGGTGTTTTCCTCGAGGCTGCGCTCGACCAACGAGGTATGGCCGGTGTGAAGTGCACCCATCGTCGGGACGAAGCCTAGCGTGCTGCCCGAGTTCTCGATCTCGGCGCGCACGGGTTTCCAATCGGCCACCGAGCCAACCGTTCGCATCAACTGTAGCTCTGGGCGTCGGTTGGGAAGGACCCTTCCTTTGTTTCTCGATCGAATGCATTGACTGCGCGTTGCACGAGGTCGAAGCCGTCCTCGAAGACCTTCACGAACTTTGCGTGAAAATCACGGTTGAATCCAGCGAGATCGTGTAACACCAACACTTGCCCATCGCAATGCGGGCCCGCACCGATCCCGATAGTGGGAACCGCCACATCCGCCGTAATCTGCCTCGCGGTGTCGACGGGAACGCATTCCAGCACTATGCCGAAGCATCCGGCATCGGCGACTCTCTTAGCTTGATCGGCGAGTTGAGCCGTCGACTCCTTGCTACCACCTTGCACCTTGAACCCACCGAGACGGTTCACGGCTTGTGGGGTGAGGCCCAGGTGTCCCATGACCGGCACACCGGCGAGTACGACGCGTTCAACGACATCCTCGATTCCGTCGATTCCCTCCAGCTTGACCGCGTTGGCACCGGCGTGGATCAACGCTTCGACGGTGTCCATCGCCGGCTTGAGCCCTTTGTGAAACGAGAGAAAGGGTATATCCGCGATGAGGAATTTCTCGGGTGCGCCTCGGGCAACCGCTTCGGTGTGCAATACCATGAGATCCGTCGTGGCCGGCAGTGTTGACGACTGTCCGTGCATGACCATGGCCGCGCTGTCTCCCACCAAGATGGCGTCGATGGACGTCTCTCGAAGGATTCGCGCCGACCAGTAGTCGTAGCACGTAGTCATCGAGACTTTTTCTCCGTCAGCTTTCTTGCGGCGAAAGTCCAAAGCATTCATGAGCGACCCTCGAGCAGTTCCGGGGCAACGGCCTTTACGAAAGCGGCGTATACGTCATGATATGGATCGCCGGACAGGGCGGCGAGGTTGGCTCGAATCGTATCTCGATCGCCCCGCGTGATGGGTCCCGTCGAAGCGGTGTCAACTTTCTCGAGGTTGGCTGCGACCTGACGGAGATAGGGAAGAGCGACGCTGGGTGGCAGCTGCAATTGCTCTTCAAACGTGTGAAACAGCTTGTTCCACAATAGCATGGTAAAATTGCCGGCCATTACGGCAAGGCTGTGATACAACGGCTTGAGACCCGCGGCGAGAGTGTAACGGGGGTTTGGCAACTCTGGAAACACGTCTTCAAAGCGGGGCTCGCCCTCTTCGCAAATAAAAGGTATGGATTCGTATGTCACTCGATCGTAGAGATCTGCGCCGAACGTTGTGAGGGGATGCATCCCCGTGGCCGAAGACGTGACGAGGCTTCCCGAAAAATGGATGAGCGTTTTTTCCCGTAACCCATCGTTCGCAGTGATGAACTGTTCGATCGCGGCGTCGCTGACGAGTAGGAGAACGGCATCACTCTCGGCAAGAGCGGCGCTTGGTGGGGCGTTCCCCGCCGACCGGCGCGACCAATCGACATGAGGCAGGTCGAGGAGATCGAAGTAGTGTGTCATGTGCCGTGCCACGCGTCCATCGCCCACGATTCCATACCGGATTGCCATTCGTTAATCTACCTACTGAGCCGAGGGCCGGGCACCAGCACACGGTTGCCGGAGGTGCAAGCACATTGTGATACAGTCGCGCGGAGCGTTTATGCGGCGTCGGTGCCCGCGGGCCAGGAGGGCGGCCCAGCGGGAGGGGCGGGAGGAGCTGGGGTCTGAAGCTTTCAGTGGCGCCCCGACCGCGAGTGACCATGCTCCATACACATTTACCCCACGAAAGCCTTTGTCGTGGATGTGTTGGAGTCCGCTACGGCGGCCAAATCGTGTAGCGGAGCGACGCCTCACGGGGATTCGCAGCTGAAGCCGAAGGAATCGTCCAAGTCCTCAGGCAGGACGAGCGTTGGCAATCCGCGTCCCGGGCCGATGGAATCCCGTCGGGTTCTCGAAACCGTCGACATTGCCCGCCTCGACCCTGTCACAGCCACGTTGAACCACGAGGTCCCTGCGCCCCTGACCTCCCTAGCTCACTGGCGTGACCGCCGCCATATCCCGATCCCCGGTTCGGATTCGGTGGACCTGATCCACCGGACACACGAAGATCTTCCCGTCTCCAACCTCGTCCGTGCGCGCAGAACGCATGATCGCCTCCACGACAGTCTCGGTGAACTCGTCCGATACGCCGATGTCCAGCAGGACTTTCTCCTGCAGCTCCATCATGACCGTCGTTCCCCGGTAGGTCGCCACCGGAGTGGTCTCACCTCCGTGACCCTGGACCCGGGACACCGTGATTCCCCGCACATCCGCCTGGAATAGCGCCTTCATCACGTCGTTCAGCTTTTCCGGGCGAATGATGGCCTTGATCAGCTTCATCTGGGTTTCCTCTCCGTGTGGGGTTCAGACAGTGTCCGTGGGGTACGCAGAAGCCGTGGAGCCCGCCGGTGTCGTCCCGGGCGAGGACTCCGCGCCCGACCCGCCGTTCCTCTCCTCGTCCAGGAGGAGGACGGCCCCGCCGCTCCTTGCGTACGCTTCCTCTCCGTGGTTCAGGAGGTCCATGCCGCGGGCTTCCTCTCTCTCCGAAGGCCGAAGCGGGCTGACGAGTCCGATCACCTTCAGGATGATGAAGGTCATGGCCCCGCAGTAGACGGCGACGGCGAGAACGGCGATCGCCTGTATGCCGACCTGGCCGGGATTGCCATAAAAGAGCCCGTCGGCCACGCCGTTTAACGCGGCGCTGGCAAAGACCCCGGTGAGGATCGCGCCGCTCATGCCACCTATCCCGTGCGCCGCGAACACGTCGAGGGAGTCATCCAGGCGGGTGCGCGCCCGCCATTGAAGGACCGCATAGCTGGGAACGGCCGCGATGGCGCCCAGCAGCAGCGCATATACCGGAGAGATGAAGCCCGACGCCGGCGTGATCGCCACCAATCCGACAACGATTGCGGTCGCTACGCCCACCGCGGTGGCCTTCCCCGTACGGAAGTGATCCAGCAGCGCCCAGACGACGAGCGCCGCGGCGGGGGCCAGAAAAGTATTCACGAAGGCCAGCGCCGCGATGCCGTCCGAGGCAAGCGCGCTCCCACCATTGAACCCGAACCACCCGAACCAGAGGAGCGCCGCGCCGAGGAGCACAAATGGAACGTTGTGAGGCAGCAGGGCGGTTCGTGCGTACTCATGTCGGCTTCCCAACACGAGAGCAGCCACGAGCGCGGCAACCCCCGCGTTCACATGCACGACCGTTCCGCCCGCGAAGTCCAGCGCGCCCAGCCCGGCCAACCATCCGCCACCCCAGACCCAGTGTGTTACGGGGGCGTAGACCACGAGGCCCCAGATCGCGATGAAGGCCACGTAGGGCACGAAGCGCATACGACCGATCAGAGCACCAGAGATGAGCGCCGCGGTGATAATGGCGAAGGTTGCCTGGAACGCCATGAAGAGTATGTGGGGGATCGTCCCGTTGGGCTCGAGGCCCACTCCGCGCAGCCCCGCCATCGAGAAGTCACCCACGAGGGCGGTCCCGCTCCCGAACGCGAGCGAGTACGCCAGAAGGGCCCAGATCACAGCTGACACGCCGAGCGCGACGAAGCTCATCATCATCGTGTTCAGGGCGTTCCTGGAGTTCACGAGGCCGCCGTAGAAAAAGGCGAGCCCCGGGGTCATGAGGAGAACCAGCGCCGTCGAGATCAGCATCCAACTGGTGTCGGCCCCCGAGATCGCGCCCTCCGCCGCCTCCTGGGCCGCAACCGGGGCGGGCGCTCCCACGGCGTACAGCAGCGGAAGGACGAGAAGAACGAGTAGTAATTTACGTGAGAGCTGCATGGGTGGTCTTCCTCCAGTCGGTCCCCAGGGCAACTGCATGCGCCAAGACGCGCACATGGAACCGCCATTGGCAAGGCGTGTGCCATGAAACTCAAAACTGGAGAAAACCCTTCATTTAAAAGGGTAATTCCCAATTTTAGGGACCTTCTGAGGAGCGTTCTAGGGGCGGAGACTCCTACGCCGCGGTAGGACCAGAAAACGAACCTACAAGAATGTAGGCACAAGTCCGGAGGGATCAAGTCAGACCGTATTTCTTGACTCGAAGGCCCATGATCCGCTCGGTAAGGCCCAGCTGCCGGCCGGCGGCCGCACGGTTGCCCTTGTTCACTTTGAGGGCGTCGATGATCAGCTCTTTTTCCAGCACATCCAGCTGGACCTTGAGCGGTCCGGACCGCCCATCGTCGACCTTGGCCATCTGAAGGCTGGGCGGGAGCAACCGAGCGTGGATGACCTTTCCGTCGGCGAGCAGCACCGCCCGCTCAATGGCGTTCTCCAGCTCTCTGACATTTCCCGGCCAATGATAGGCCATCAATAGATCGATGGCAGGCGTGGACAGCCTTACGATGGACCGCCCATGCCTCCGCCGGTACTTCTCGATGAAATGATCCGCCAAGAGGATGATGTCGGTACGGCGATCCCGCAGCGGCGGCACATGAATCGGGAACACGTTGAGGCGATAGTAAAGATCGGCCCGGAACCGTCCCTCTTCCATGTCCCGCTCGAGGGGACGATTTGTCGCTGCGACAAAGCGGACATCGGTCCTCAAAACCTTATTGCTGCCGACCCGCTCGAACTCCCGCTCCTGAAGGACCCGGAGAAGCCGGAGTTGGATCGCACCCGTGAGCTCACCGATTTCATCGAGGAAGATGGTGCCTCCCGAAGCGCGTTCGAAGCGCCCCTCTCTCTGCTGCACCGCGCCACTGAACGCGCCTTTCTCATGGCCGAAGAGCTCGCTCTCGATGAGGCTCTCGGGCAGCGCAGCGCAGTTGACCTGGACGAAAGGGCCCTCCGACCGTCGACTCCCGTAGTGAACCGCGTGGGCGATGAGTTCCTTTCCCGTCCCACTTTCACCCCGGATCAGCACCGTGGCATCGCTTTGGGCCACCTGGCCGATCATCTCGTACACCGGCTCCATTTCGTGCGAATTGCCCACGATGTTGGACGGCCGGTAACGGTCGGCAAGCTCCCTCCGCAGGCGCTGGTTCTCCTCCATCAGCGCCTTCTCTTCTTCGGCGAACTGGCCGAGGCGTACGACATGGGCGATGAGAGAGGCAAGGATGGAGAGGATGCGGATGTCCTCGTCGAAAGAGGCGTCCTGCCCGTACCGCCGCTCGGCGCTTAGGGCCCCGATCGTCTCGTTCCCCAGCCGAACCGGTACACAGACGAAAGCCAACTCTCTCTCCGGGCGATCCTTCAGAGGACGGGCTCGGCCCAGGAAAAGCGGCTCGCTGGCGATGGACGGCACGACAACGGGCTCGCCCGTCTTGATGACGCGCCCCGTGATCCCCTCGCCCAAACGGTATCTCCCAGGCTCCCGCTGATCGGCGGAGAGGCCGATCGCCTCGTGAACCAAGATCTCGGATGTCCGGCGGTTCAGGACGGTGAGCGTCGCGCACTCCACATCCATGTGACGTGAGAGGGCCTCGAGAATCGGCTTCATGGACGTGCTCACGTCCGAAGCCTCGTCGAGGAGTGTGCTGGCCTCGTGAAGAAGCGACAGCGAACTCGATTGTCCAATGGAATCAGCCAACATCGACCCTGTCCTACATGCTCAAGCATGGCCCGCAGAGCCCGCCGCCGCCAAGCCAACGACAGGCGCCTCAGAGGGCCGGGTGGGTGTGAAGCCACCAAGCTACATAAATGTAGGGGCCGGCGCACGCCGTGTGTGCGAGTGCATCGGGTCCAAGGGGCAAAAATCTCCCCCAAAAGAAGCGGGGCTGCTCCGATCCAGTAACGGATCGGAGCAGCCCCGGCCAACGCTAAAGCAGTCGAGCGTCAGTCGATGTTGATGTCGAACGTGTGGCTGATGCCGAACACGAGCGTGTGGTCGTCGTCCGCGGTGCCGAGGATTGTATCAGTGCTGTAGATCCACGCCGCCGATAGGTCCAGATCCGCTACCGATACGGTGTACCCACCCTCGAAGTACTCGCCGTCGAGGGCGTCACCGAACGTGCCGAAGGTGGCGTAGAGCCCCCATTGCTCCACCGTGGCGGCCAAGAACAAGTAGTTCTCGCTGTCCGGGTCGGCTGGGACGGCCTGGTCGAGACTATGCCGGCCGTAGGAGAACTCTGCGGAAAGGGCTCCGTACCCCACGTTCAGGTTTCCCTCCAGGTACGTGTTGTCGAAATCGCCCGTGTAGAAATACCCCGTGCCACCTACGCTGACGCTGAAGTCCTCCACCTCCGTACCGACACCGGCGTACAGGTCGACCTCGTTACCGTCACCGACATCCGCCGCCCAAGTGCCCAGATACACTTTACCGACGGCCACGTCCAAACCTGCACTCGCGGAGGATGCCTTCTGGGGAATCCCGCGGTAGAAATACTCAGAGAGCCAGCCTAGGTTCGCCGACACCTCCGCCTCCTGGGCTACGCCGACCAGAGGCGTAACCACAACCGCGACCAACGCCACCGCACCTATGCTCATTTTCATCCGTTAATCTCCGTAAAGACGTGATGGAGCGAACGCGAGCGGCGACATCCACCATTCGGACGGCTCCGGAACCATCGGGCCCGACACAGTGCGAGTCTCGTGCCACAAATCACGAACCGGAGCCCAAGACACGCTATCGCGTTGGCGGACAACGACCTGGCTAGAGCGGGCATTGGCAGGAGGGGGACGTTTCCATCATACGAGACCGTGGGACGATCGTAATTTCCTACTAAAATGTAGGATCGAAAGGACGCTCGCGCTTGGCGAGCGGGCCCGGATCCGGTCGCGGCGTGAGCGAGCGCCGGCCTTCATCGTCCACCTACGCGCATGAGAGATCGGGGTTGTGCCGGCCTTTCCGTTGCCTGGGATCTCCTCCTGAGTGAGATTGGTCCGTCCGTCATGTCCGCCTTTCGGCGACGGAGCTTGTCTCCAGGCCATAGCTCCGTGTAGCCGGAGTCTACGAGGCGCGGACCGCCGATAGCGCCATTTACGGGGGCTCCCGGTGGCGCGATACCGCTCGGCTACGATCCCCGGAACTGCGAGGCACAATCCACAGGCGTATGGATCAAGTGCGATCACACGAAGAGCGGGTGCGTTGGCCCCCCTGCCGAGGTCGGACGACCCGACTCACGGTGTCACCTGCTCTCCTTGTTTGCCTCTTGGTCCTTCCGGGTCCCGGCCATGCTCAGACTCCGCACGGGGGCGGCACTACACCGAACCCCGCCCTGGCGGACAGTGTGGGCCACGCCACGCTCCGGACGTGGGAAGAAGAGCTTTGGCTCACCCTGCTCGACCGTAAGGACTCCTTCGGTGGGCAATTCAGCGACAGAGGAACGCTGAAGCGATTCACCGACCTGATCGACAGGAAGTACTTTCTCGATCTGCTGGGCTTTCGCTTCAGCCCGATGGAGAGCTACCGCTGGTACCAACGTGACGAAGGCTTCCGCTGGAGGGGTGGGAGTGCCACCTCCCTGGATCTGGCCGCATTCGCGGAGCTCAAGGCCAAGGTCCCGCTGGGAGGGCCCTGGAACATGGGGGTCCGAATCGATCAGATCTCCGGACCCCGCTTCGACGGGAGCGCCGTGCGGATCCGCTTCTCGCGCGACCTCGAAGAGACGGCGGTGGCATTCGCCGGATTGCACCTCGATCCACACAAGAACGGGGGGGACATATGGGTGGGCGGACAGTGGAACCCCGGCCCCGCGAAGCTCACCGCCCAGTTCACCGTACTCGACTTTCTCAACAACCTGCTCTTCGTGAGGCGTGGCACCGCCGTTTACGCTCGGGGAGACACAACGGTCGTCTACGAACGCCAGCCCACCGCGTTACGCACCTCCGGGGAGGTGGCGCTGAGCGACGAGGTACGCCTCGAGGCCTACGGGAGCGTCGTTCTTCCGTCGAGCGTCGTGGTCCACCAGGGTGATGATCGTGCGTTGGGCTTCACGCTCGACGAGTCGGTCTGGTATGCGGGCACGATGCTGGAGTGGACCCCGAACCCGCGCGTCCTCGTCGCCGGTTCGGTCACCAATGTGAGGGCTCGTTCCAAACGGACACCCAACTCCCTCGCCGCGTCCGTCGAGGGTTACGAGTTGGTCGAGCGCAGCACCGAGGCCGAGGCCTTCCTCGCCTTTCGTCCGTCCGAGCGATGGACGATCAGTGGCACCGCCGTGCGAATGTGGCTGCCCGAGCGCCGTGCCGTGATGGATGACCCGTCGAGAGACGTCGACTACCTGCTCAACGCATGGCTGACCAAGCTCGACCTCGCGTTCACCGCGAGGGGCGGATTCCTGAGTCGCGTGAGCCTTCTGACCAGCACCACGAGGGTTCCGCGGGGGTTGGGCAGGATGGACGTGAGGGGGATTCTGGACGACGAGTTCTACCGGTTTCTCCTGAACCTCGGATGGAGTTTCGAGAACGCCAGGATCGTCGTCGGTGGCGCGTACGATTACGACCCCCACCCCGCCGGTTGGACCTGGGGCACGGCCAATGGCCGGGTCATCCTTAGGTGGTGACTCGGCAGTCCCAGCGGGCGGGGGGCGGGAGGAGCTGGGGTCTGAAGCTTTCAGCGGGGATCCACACTCCGATACGCGTCGATTACCGCCCGCTCCCCTTCGCGCCCCGACCGCGAGTTCCCATGCTCCATACCCAGCACCCCACGAAAGCCTTTGTCGTGGATGTGTTGGAACACGTTCTTGAAATTGATCTCGCCGGTGGTCGGCTCTCGGCGTCCCGGGTTGTCGCCTATTTGGAAGTACGCGATCTCGTCCCATGCCCGGTCGATGTTGGGAATGAGATTGCCTTCGTGGATCTGTTGATGGTACAGGTCGTCGAGGATTTTGCACGACGGACTGTTCACCGCGCGACAGATTTCAAACGCTTGGGCCATCTTGGTGAGAAACTGCCCCGGGTGGTCACGGAAGTTGAGCGGCTCGAGCACCATGACGAGCCCATGCGGTTCCAACATCTCGGATGCTCGGCGCAACTTGTCCACCACGTTCGCGGTCTGGTATCCCATGTCGGCTCGGAGGTCGACGTGCCCCAGGACAACGGTCATCCACGTGGCGTTGACTCGCTGTGCGAATTCCACGGAGTCTCGAACCTCGCGTAGGAATTGCTCGCGGTCTTCATTGCGATCGGTCGTGAGATTCGGTTCGCGCCAGGAAACCGTGTGGGCGACGAACACCCCCATTTGCATGTTTAGCCGAGTCATTTCTCGCGCGATGCGGTCTCGCAATTCGACAGGGCGCTGTTTCATCCTGTTGTCTTCCAGAGCGCGGAACCCCTCATCGGCCATGAACTGCAACTGACCGATCGGATCGCTCCCCGCGTGCTCCTCGAACATGCCAAAGTGTGGGGCAAAATTCATCGTGAACGTCGAGGCTTGGCTGTGCTCCGTGGCCTCGAGTGTGCGATTAGGGATCAAGGCACCGCCGACGGTCGCGGCGCCCGCGGCGATCGAATGTCTGACGAACGTTCTGCGTTCCATGTTTGCCTCAGTTCCGATGCTTGCACGGGCCCGTCGCCCTGTAACACACGAACAGATACCTGGGTCCATGGTTCCAGGAGTGCTATTCCTCTTGCAGGGCCGAGCACACGCCGTCGCTCCGAGTTCCTCTTCGGAGAGGTATACGTATCTTTATATCGTGAGTATACGTACCGGAGGTTGCAGGTTCAAGAAGGCCCGGCAAGTGCTCACCGACTTCCTTCACGTGGTCAGAGCCGTCCCCCCTAGCCGCTCTCCCGGGCCGAGCTCTTCAGGACCTCGTCGAAGAGGAACAGGTCGGTAAGGAGCGCCCGGAAGTGGATCGAAGCGTTCAGATTGTCGACAAGCTGCGAGCTGATGGCGGACTGGGCCATCACGAGCCGAAGGACCGACCGGGTGTCTCCCGCATCCCTCTCGATGACCTTACCGACGTCCCGGTAGGCATCCTCGGGCTGCAGTCCGTCGATGACACCCCCCATCCCTTCCATGAGGGCCCCCAGGGCTTCGTCCGTGCGGTTCAGGTACTCGCGCAGCTCACCCCCGGAAGCGCTGCCGCCGTCGCCCGACAACCCCTGGGCCGCGTACGCGAGGAAGAACTCGTAGCTCTCCTCGATCGTGTGGATGTGCTTTCTGAGCTCGTCGGCCGTCACGTCAGGAGGACGCTCCCGCATCGAACGTCATGCTCTCGTCGCCCGCCGGCGCCTCGGACGCCGCCACCTCGCCCACCGACCCATGGGCAGCCGCCGCCGACACTAGCCCCGGCTCTTCGGCCCCCGCGATGACCCACCGCCCAGGATCGTGGTGCCCTAAGTACTCGCTCCGAGAAATCCATCCGAAGATCATGGATTTTGTGATCCACCACTTGTCCGGCCTTATCGCGAAGTAGATGTGCGTGATGGTCAGGCCGATCAGCACGACTCCTCCGAGGCCATGCAGCACGTAGACCACACCCCATGAGCTGTCGGCGAGCATGTACGGGTTCGCCGTCCAGAAGGGTGTCTCCAGTCGCAGCATCATCAGCACCCCGGTGGCGATGGCCACCAGGCCCGCCACCGCCGCAGCGTGGTGGAAGAGCTTGTGGTCGATGGGGTACTTGCCTGTCTTGGGCGCCTCCGCCCCGCCGCGCCCCAGCATGTGGTTGACCTCCGCTATCCCCGCCTTGATGTCCGCCTTGTCGATCCACATCGCCCACAGGTCCTGCCAGAAGGTGGCGCGGATGATGTGATAGACGATCATGGCGGTGAGGATCACCCCTGCCACCCAGTGGATCGTCACCCAGGCGAACTGGATGCCCAGAACCGGGAAGAAGGCCGTCACCAGAAGCACGAGCATTACCAGCGACATGAGCCAGTGGAAGACCCGCTCGGACATGGCGTGCCGAAGGATCCGGCTGGGAAGGCCCGAGCTCGCGTCATCCGACGGCGCCGCGCCCGCCGGCGCCAGGAAGCGCGCCCATACGGCGTGCAGCACCACGAAGCCGGCTCCGGCGATTATGGCAGCCCACATGAGGTCCCACGACACTCCGATCAGGACCTCCTGATTCCACGGATTGACCGCTCGCCGCCAGAGTTCCATGGCTAACTCCCCGCCCCGAACGTCCTTCTCGAGACCGTGCGCTCCGGAGTGCCGATGATCTCGACGTCGCTCATGGAGCCTACCCCCCTTACGTGAATACGACGGCAGAAGAACTGGCGGCCCTCCGCCCGCCTCGGAGCAAGATACGAGGGAAGCCCACTGTGGGCGAGTACAGATCGGGGTCTTACGCGACCTCTCGTCTGAACCGCAGAGTCGCCAGGAGATGGTCAAACGATCGTATGAGTCGGCCCTGGGCCGGTAGTGGCGGAGTGCCAAAGCAGGATCGATGAATCCGGCACCACGGGACGCTTGGGTTAGTGTTCCGTCTCCCCCTGAATCCTTTCGCCGGGGCCCGCGCGTATTAGAATTACCAGGGCGATCGCAACCTTCGGAACACGAGGCCCTCTCCGGCCTGAGGCCTCTCTCTCCGCGAGCTCGAGCGACGCTCGAGCCCCGAGCAGACGGGCTTCCGGCCTCTATACCCGGATAGCACGGCCGCACGAACGCGGGTACCTTTCCCGCCGTGAGCCAGCCAGAGCCGGACCGACGCCCGCGCCTCAGCAAGGTGCAAGCCCTCGACCTCCTCGGGTCCCACTTCGGACTCGTGGGCGACGTCGCGTCCCTACCGAGCGAGCGCGATCAGAACTTCCGTGTAGTGTCCGATCGAGGGGACCGGTTCGTTCTGAAGATCGCCCACCCCGATGTGCCCACGGCTCTTCTGGAGCTCCAAGCCGACGTCTTGGCGTTCCTGACCGAGCGGGACATCGGTGTCGATCTCCCCAGGATCGTACCGACCACGACCGGGGATAGCGGCTTTGCCGCCCCTGGCGACGACGGAGCCACGCACTGGGTGCGACTCCTCACCTACGTCGAGGGTGAGATCATGGGGACCGGCCGGCCCAGGACGCCCTCCCTCCTGGAGTCTTTCGGCGAAGCGATGGGCCGCCTGGACGCAGCGCTCTCCGAATTCGACCACCCGGCCGCGGTCCGCCCGGACTTCCAGTGGGATCTGACCCGCGCCCACCAGGTCATGGACGCCAACCTCTCCCATATCCGAAAAAAGGAGCGGGGAGCCCGGGTCGAGGCGGTCCGACGCGAATTCGAGACCGTCGTAGTACCGCTCCTACCCGAGGTGCCGAGGAGCGTCATCCACAACGACGCCAACGACTACAACGTTCTCGTCAGTCCTCCCACACCGGAGGGACGGACGGTCGTCGGACTCGTGGACTTCGGGGACGCTCTCGAGAGCGCGACCGTGTGTGACTTGGCCGTAGGCGCCGCCTACGCCCTCTTCGGGGCGTCCGACCCTATGGCCGCCATGATCTCGGTGGTGCGCGGGTACCATCGCGTTCGTCCCCTCACCGAGACGGAGCTGGAGATTCTCTTCCCCCTCGTCCGGGCGCGGCTGGGCGTGAGTGTCAGCATCTCCGCCTCCCGGGGTGGAGGGGCTTCGGAAGACTCGTACCTGACGATCAGCGAGGCTCCGGCATGGGATGCGCTGACCGATCTGGCCGCAGTCCATCCGCGCGTCGCCCGGAACCTCCTCAGAGACGCGTGTGAACTCGAGCCGTGCCCGAGTCACGACCAGGTTACCGGCTGGATCGAATGGCACCGGAAGGAGATGGGCCCTGTGGTCAGCGAGAGCCTGGACGATGCCCTGGTCTTCGATCTCAGCGCAGCCAGCCCCGAGATCGACGACCTGGACCGGGTCCTCGACGCCGCCGCGTTCAGGACACACCTCCTGCGCCGTCTCGAAGAGGAGGGCGCCACGGTGGGCATCGGCCGATACGCCGAGCCCCGTGTGTGCTACGCCTCGGACGACTACGCGCAGGCCGCTGGGGAATTCCCGGAGCGTCGCACCGTGCACACCGCCATCGACATCTTCCTCCCCGTAGGGAGCCCGGTCCTGGCCCCCCTCGACGGCCACGTTCACAGCGTTCAGAACAACTCGGAGCGACTGGACTACGGGCCCACGATCCTGCTCGAGCACTCCCCCAAGGACGCCCCGACCTTCTACACACTATACGGGCACCTGGATGAGGAGTCGCTGGAGGGCCTGGAGGTGGGGATGCCCGTGGAGCGCGGTCAGCAGATCGCCCAGCTCGGTGACTTTCCCGAGAACGGGGACTGGCCGCCGCATCTCCACTTCCAGCTGATCACCGACCTTCTGGACATGGAGGGCACCTTCCCGGGGGTCGCGCTTCCCAGCCAGCGGAACGTGTGGCTGAGCATCTCCCCCGACCCGGGCCTCATACTGGACCTGCCCGAGGGCTCCACTTTCGCTCCCGAGGTGCCGCTTCACCAGATCAGAGACCTCCGCCGGGAGCATCTGGGGCCGTCCCTCCGCCTCTCGTACAGAGAGCCGCTCCACATCGTCCGAGGGTGGAAGCAGCACCTCATCGATGCGGATGGGCAGGCCTACCTGGACGGGGTGAACAACGTCTGTCACGTGGGCCACTGCCATCCCCGAGTCGTGGAGGCCGCCCGAAAGCAGATGGGGGTCCTGAACACGAACACCCGCTACCTCCACGAGACCATCGGCCGCTACTGCGAGCGTCTCACCGCCACCCTGCCCGATCCGCTCTCGGTGTGCTTCCTCGTGAACTCGGGGAGCGAGGCGAACGAGTTGGCATTCCGGCTCGCCCATGCCCACACCCAACGCGACGACTTCATCGTGGTGGAGGGCGCCTACCATGGGAACACGGGAGCCACCATTGCAGCCAGCCCCTACAAGTTCGACGGACCGGGGGGCGAGGGTGCCGCCCCGCACATCCATACCGTGGCCATGCCCGACGACTACCGGGGGCTTTTCCGGCGGTCGGACCCGGATCGCGGCCAGCGGTTCGCGGATCTGCTCCTGGAGGCCATAGCGGAGGCGCAGCGGCGATCGTTCGGCCCCGCCGCGTTCATCTGCGAGAGCCTGTTGAGCTGCGGAGGACAGATCGAGCTCCCTCCGGGCTACCTCGCGGCGGCATACGCCCTGGTGCGCAAGGATGGCGGCGTGTGCATCTGCGACGAGGTCCAGGTGGGCTTCGGCCGCGTGGGAAGCCACTTCTGGGGCTTCGAGACTCAGGGCGTCGTGCCCGACATCGTGACCATGGGCAAGCCCATGGGGAACGGGCATCCACTGGGCGCCGTAGTCACCACGCCCGAGATCGCCGAGAGCTTCGCCAACGGCATGGAGTACTTCAACACCTTCGGCGGCAATCCGGTATCGTGCGCAGTCGGCCTGGCGGTCCTGGACGTCATCGAGGACGAGGGTCTCCAGGAGCACGCCCTCCGCGTCGGCAGCCGCATGCGCGACGGGCTCGTCTCACTGATGGGGCGGCACCCGGCGGTGGGAGACGTGCGCGGCCTGGGCCTGTTTCTCGGGATCGAGATCGTCTCCGATCATGCGAGCCGCGAGCCCCACCCCGGAGTCGCCGAGTACGTCGTCGAGAGGATGAAGGACCATGGCATCCTACTGAGCACCGACGGACCCGACTACAACGTCATCAAGATCAAGCCACCCCTCGTGTTCGATCAGAACGACGCCGACCGCGTCGTCGAGGTGATGGACCGCGTGCTTTCGGACGACTACGTAACCCGGAATTGCGGAGGGTGACGCGAGAGCGGGCCGTACCCTGGATTCTGGTCGGTCTCTACTGGTTTGTCCTGGCCACGCTGGCGGGGGAGCTCAAGCTCGACCACCTCACCTACGGTGGTGCCGTGCTCCTCCTGGCTCACCTCGGGCCCCGTGGGCGACAGGTGCTGCTCTTCCTCCTCCCCTTCATCCTGACGGGCGTCATCTACGACAGCCAACGATACTGGGGTCCCCACGTACGGGGCGCGCCCCACATCGCCGAGCCCTACCTCCTGGAGAGAAGCCTTTTCGGTGTCTCGTCGCCCAACGGGCCCCTGACGCTCAACGAGTGGTTCGGACTGCATCTCCACCCCGTCCTCGACCTCATTGCGGGCGGCGCATACCTGACGTTCATTGGGATCTTCATGGTGGTGGCCTTGCTCCTGACCCGCCGCATCTACAGGGGCAGCATGGAAGACGGCGCCGGGGACGTGCGCGGAGACTGGAGCCCGGAGCGTCGTTTCTGGACGGCTCAGACCCTGGTGTGGTGCTTCCTCGTGGTCAATGTCGTGGGGTACGCTACCTGGTATCTCTATCCCGCCGCACCACCGTGGTACATCGAGGCGTACGGCCTCGAGACGCTGCTCTTGGATGTACCGGCGAGCCTGGGCCGAACTGCCCGCTTCGACGACCTCTTGGGGACGAGCTTCTTCGCCAGGTTGTACGGGTACGAGTCGAACCCGTTCGGGGCGATCCCATCGCTCCACATATCGTACCCCACACTCTCCGTCTTCTTCACCTTCAGGCTCGGAGCGCTCCGGACCCTCACGGTGGCATTCCTCGCCGTCATGTGCTTCGCGGCCGTCTATCTGAACCACCACTACGTGATCGACGTGGTGCTGGGTGTGCTCTACGGGTTGGTAGCGGGGGTGATGACGGTGGCAGGCGCCGAATGGGCGATCACTTCTTCTTCTTTTCGTCCTTCAAGAGAACGGAGAGGAGCATGGATATGATGGAGATGACCACGCTGCCCACCACCGCCGGCCAGATCCCCCGAACGGCGAAGTTGTCCACTAGCTCGGCGGTGAAGAGCAGCATGGCGCCGTTGATCACCAGATAGAAGAGGCCCAGGGTGAAGAAGAGGAACGGCAGCGAGAAGAAGAAGACGATGGGCTTCACCAGGGCGTTCACCAGC
Organism: Longimicrobiales bacterium; assembly: GCA_965218295.1. Classification (GTDB taxonomy): domain Bacteria; phylum Gemmatimonadota; class Gemmatimonadetes; order Longimicrobiales; family Gaopeijiaceae; genus CBDCKN01. The sequence goes on from CBDCKN010000003.1 coordinate 102,924, forward strand.
CCAAACACGAAGGCCACCAGAAGCACATCCAGGTACCCTCCCGTCAGGTCGATGCCGTTGACGAAGTAGGCAGCCCCGGTCAGGGCGAAGGCGTTGATGATGAGGCGAATCGCGAAGTTTCTCACCCGTCGTCTCCCGAGGTCGGTCCAAAGAGGATGATCTGGTCCGGCACCATCGTCAGTCCAGCACGATCGCCAGTTCGGCCCGATCCTCTGCCGGGCAAGGCACTTACTCCGGCACGACCTGCGGGTCCCGGTCACCCAGGAAGTAGCGGGCCACGTCGATGACATCGATGACGACCGATATACCATCCACGACGAGAACGGCGAGGATTCAGTTTCGGAACAGGCCGCTGGACGTCGATGCGGGTCGCGATCCCCCAACGTCGCGCGCGGCACAAGCGAGGGTATCTTAGCCCACGATGAACGCGCACACACACATGGACGGTTCCCCCGGACCCCTCGTCACGATCCGCTGGACTGACGACGACGCTGGCCTGGTCATTCTCGATCAGACCGAGCTTCCCGGCTCGGAGGTCTACCGGGAGCTCCGAACGCTTCAAGAAGTGCACGAAGCCATCACGAGCTTGCGGGTGCGTGGCGCTCCACTCGTCGGCATCACGGCAGCGATGGGCGTGGCTGCGCTGGCCAGCGCGCGGATCGGCGAGGAGGGAGGGAGGGCCGGCGACACCTCGGGCCATCACCCCTCGCCTCTTTCGGCCGATGAGGTGACGGAGTGGTGCCGCCATCTCGCCCAGGCCCGTCCCACCGCCGTGAACCTCGGCTGGGCCCTTGAGCGCATGATCTCGACAGCGCTGGGAGCCCCGTGGGACGACCCGGCTGAGCTGGCCTATGCCCTGCGTGAGGAGGCCGGCCGCATCCTGGACGAGGACCGGGTCATGTGCCGGCAGATCGGGGAGCACGCACTACCGCTGGTCGACGACGGGGCGTCCGTCCTCACCCACTGCAACGCCGGTGCCCTGGCCACCGGGGGGATCGGCACGGCCCTGGCGCCCCTATACCTGGCCCACCAGGTGGGTCGCTCGGTCCGGGTGTTCTCCACCGAGACGCGTCCGCTCCTGCAGGGGAGCAGGCTGACGGCGTGGGAGCTGGGCCGGGCCGGAATCGACGTGACGGTCATCACGGACAACATAGCGGGGGCGCTCTTCGGTGAGCTCCGCCCCGACATCGTATTCGTGGGAGCCGACCGGATCGCCGCCAACGGCGACGTGGCCAACAAGGTCGGGACGTACGCCCTGGCGGTCCTCGCCCGTCACCACGAGGTCCCCTTCTACGTGCTGGCGCCGACGTCCACGGTGGATCTCAAGACCCCGTCCGGCGCCGACATCCCCATCGAGTTCCGAGGGGCAGAAGAGGTCTCCCGGGGGTTCGGACCGCTCACCGCCCCATCCGACGCCCAGGTGTGGAGCCCGGCGTTCGACATCACGCCCGCGAGCCTCGTCTCCGGCATTGTCACGGAGCACGGGATCCACACCCACCCGCTGGGAGAAGCGCTGGCGGAGGCCGTCCGCAGGGCCGACGAAGAACGCGGTAGGCGCCCGCTGACCAGCGAGGAGCCGACGTCGTGACGGACGACATGGCGTGATCGAAACCCTGTCCACCGATTGACGCCGGCCCGACCCACTCCGTGCTACCGCCTCACTCGTACCGAAGCGCCGTCATGGGATCGACGCTCGTGGCACGCCGTGCCGGGATCCAGCTCGCCAGGAAACCGATGGAGAGGATCACTCCGAATACGGTGGCGAAGACCGACACGTCGCGGGGGTCCACCTGGAACATGATGATGGCGATCACGGTCGAGACTCCCCACGCCATGGCCATTCCGATGACGAGGCCGATCGCCATCTGGGCGACACCCTGTTTGAAGATCAATATGACCACATCCCGCGCGCCAGCACCCAGGGCCATGCGGATCCCCATCTCCTGGGCCCGTCGACTCACCGAGAAGGAGAGCACGCCGTAGAGCCCCACGGACGCCATGAAGAGCGCGGCCACACCGAAGACGATGAAGATGGTGCCGAACACACTGTAGAACCAACTGCTACGATGAATCACTTCAGCCCCGCTCCTGACGTTATAGATGGGCAAATCGGGGTCAAGGCCCCGCACGGCGTTGCGCACGTCGGCGGTCATTCCCATGGGTGGGCCCGCCGTCGGGACCGCCGTGATGGTCAGGAAGCTCGGGTCTGACTGGGCGACGGGGGTGTAGTAACCGGCTGGATCCGATCCCGGCTGGCCCGGCGGACTGAAACCCTCCATCTGTAGATCACCGACGACGCCGATGACGCTCATCCAGGGGATCGTGTCTGCGGTTGCGGTGCGGAAACGGCGGCCCAGTGCGCCCTCTCCCGGCCAGAAGCGATCCGAGAAGGACTCGTTCACGATGGCGACCCGCTCTGTGTCCAACGTGTTCGCGGCGGCAAAGTCCACACCTTGCAGGAGCCCGACCCCAATCATGTCGAAAAAGCCCGGCGTGACCCTCGCGTTGTGAACCTGCGGGCGGTCACTGTCAGCCTCGTAGACCTCGCCCTCGAGTCGGACTGGGACGATACCGGTGCCACTTCCCGGAGCGGAGGTCGTCAACCCAGCAGCCCGGACAGCCGGCAGCCCCTCGAGACTGCGAAGCAAGTCGTCGAAGAACTGCTGGCGATCCTCGCGATCCGGATAGTCGGTCTGGAAGAGTCCAACCCTCGCCGTGAAGATTCCATCCGGATCGAAAGCGTACTCCTGCCGGCTGAGCTGTACCATGCTCTTCGTCACCAGGCCCGCGGCCACCAGTAGGGCACAGGACAGGGCGACCTCGCCAATCACCAGGACCTTCGAGAGTCGGCCCAGGTGGAAGCTGGACGATCCACGCGATTCGTCCTTGAGCACACCGTTGACGTCTGCCTTCGCCACCTGGAGCGCTGGAGCCGCCCCGGCCGCCAGAGCCGTCAGACCCGTCAAGCCTACCACGAATAGGAGGATCGGCAGATCCAACTGGAATTGCATGAAGTAGGGCCGACCGGTGACCGCGCCAGCCGTGGCACTGTCGAAGAGCCCCACGGCGTAGTACGCGATCCCGATTCCCAGGAGCGCTCCCCCGAGGGCAAGCACCAACGCCTCCGAGAAGAACGGCACCATGACCCGGAAACGGCCTGCGCCCATGGCGACCCGGACGGCCGCCTCCTTGACCCTGAGTGCGGCCCGGGCCAGGAGGAGGTTGGCGACATTGGCGCAGGCTACGAGCAAGACGAGGAGGACGGCCACCATCATGGCCGTGAAGATCGTCCTGATGGGTCCCTGCGAATCGGACTGGGCCCAGGTGAGGAGCTCGATGGTCATGCCTTCGTTCGTGTCGGGATGCTCCCGCTCGAGCTGCCGGGCCGCGTTCACGAGCTCGAGCGAAGCCTGATCCCAGGTCGTTCCGTCTAGGAGTCGTCCGAAGACGGCGTAGAACCTGCCCTGTCCCCGGTCGGACTCAAGGGGATCGTCGTCCATGGTGATCCAGATCTGATGATTGGACGGCCACAGGAAGCCCTCGGGCATGACGCCAACGACCGTGCCCTGTTCGCCGTTTATTCTGAGCACCTCACCCAGCACACCGGGATCTCCACCGTAACGATTCTGCCATATCTCATATCCCAGGAGCACCGTCGGGGCCGAGCCGGGCGTGTCCTCACCGGGCCGAAAGGCCCGTCCCAGGATGGGCTGCACACGAAGCAGGTCGAAGGTGTTGGCGGTGACGAAGGACCCGGCGTAGCGCTCGGGACCCTCGCTGCCGCTCACGTTGACGGTCGAGGTCCGATAGGCTGCCAACCCCTCGAACGAGGTCTGCCGCTCTCGATAGTCTGCGAAGTCCTGGCTCGAGATCGCGAGCCCCCGTCCCTGTAGGCCCGGTCTACTGGTGTCGACACGCCAGATCGTCGCGACTCGATCCTCCTGGGGAATGTCGAGCCCGCGGAGGAACACCCCGTACACCAGGGAGAACATGAACGTCGACAGGCCGATCCCCAGGGATAGCACCACCAGCGAGATGATGGCCGAACCCGGCTTCCTGGCCAGAGCACGAGCACCGAACCTGAGATCCTTGATCAAGCTTCCCATCTCCACACCACAACAAGACGAACTCAAGCGGTAGGAAGTTTCAGCCGCTGTCGGGAAAGCCCCGCTTCGAGTCCTTGCGTCGACCGTCTTCAGTTCGGCAAATTAAGGGGTCACCGCCACACCGCCGGAAGGAGGATGAGAATGTTCCGGCCCACGCTCCTGTCGCTCGCGGCACTCTCGACCATTCTGTTCCTCGCTGCACCGGCCTCGTCCCAAGACGTCCAGCTCAGCATCGCTGCGGGCTGGTACAATCCGGGCGGAGACGACTTCGATGACACCGACCCCGGACCCGGGTTCGACGCCGTTGCTCTGTTCTCGGTCGCGCCGAGGTTCCGGGTGGGAGGCGGTGTGCAGTGGAACGTCCACGACGTGGACTTTTCCACAGACAACTACCAGGTAATCTCCCTTTTCGCCGAGCCCCGCTTGGAGCTGGCGGCCCCGACGAACGACTTACGGCCCTTCGTGGCGGGCCGAGTTGGCTGGGTGAGAAAGACCATCGACGTGACTGCCGGAAGCCGGACTGCGAACGGTATCGGAGTGGGAGGCTTGGCAGGGCTCGGCTACCAGGTGTCATCCACCTTGGCGTTGGAGGCCGCAGTGACGGCCTATTACCTGTCCTTCGGGGATTTCGAGCTGGAGGGACAGACGCTCGCGAACACCGACAGCACGCGGAACGTTCTGGGTCTTCGACTGGCCCTGGTCCTGAGCCCCTAGCGCGCCCCGGCATGAGTACGGTTAGCGCCAACTAACGGTGGCCCGGACCCCGAGGGGGCCCGGGCTGCGCTCAACGCTTCGCGTAGACGGCTGTTCTCCCACTCGTGTCGAACGCGATCACGTCGTACGGCTGGGCCGGCTGACCGGGGACCTCCATACCGGGGCTTCCGACGACCATGCCCGGAACGGCCAGGCCCGCGATATCCGGCTTCTCGTCCAGCATCTTCTGGACGAGATCCGCGGGCACGTGACCCTCGACGACGTAGCCGCCCACTAGAGCCGTGTGGCACGACCCGAGATTGGCCGAGATGCCGTGCTCCGCCTTGATGGCCTGCAGATCGGTCAGGTCATGGACTTCGAGCTCGAAGCCGGCGGCCCGCATGTGGTCCACCCAAGCGCCGCAGCAACCGCAGGACGGGTTCTTGTAAACGGTGACGACGCCGGCCTTGGCCGCTGAAGGCGTATACCACGACAAAAGCCCGGCGACCAGCAGCGCGAAAACGCCACCCCCGACCAGTGCCGCGATCCTCTTCTTCATCATGAGATCTCTCCTCACCAGAAGAATCTGGTGCGAGTGTCCCTGTGGACATGGAGGTAACGGCCGAATTCTAGCGAGGTGCTCGGACATTACCAATAGCGGGCTCGGTGGGTCTCGCCACCTCCGTCGAGGCCGTGAGGGCGGGCCGGACATTTGCCTTAACCGTGACCGGGTGCTCAAATTCCGCCCGAGAGCGGCGACTTTTTCGCGACCGATACGAATGCATGGCTGACCAAGAGCGTCAAACTCAACTCCAGGCCGAGCTGGCCCCCGACTTCCAGATCGTACGTCTTCTGGGAGAGGGTTCCGTGGCTCACGTGTACCTCGCCAGAGAAGAGGATCTCAGGCGCATGGTGGCCATCAAGGTCATGAAGGCCGAGCTCGCCGGAGACGAGACCGCACGGAAGCGCTTCGAGAGGGAAGCTCGGTCCGCAGCCAAGATCCACCACAACAACGTGGCCGCGGTGCACCGCGTGGGTACCCTGGACGACGAGACGCCGTTCATCATCATGGAGTACATCGAGGGACGGAATCTCGCGGACGCCCTGCAGGCGGAGGGCGTGATGGAGATCGAGCAGGCGTGTCACGTCCTGAGCCAGGTGGCCTCCGCGTTGGCGGCGGCGCACGAGAGTGGCATCGTCCACCGTGACGTGAAACCCACCAACGTGGTTCGGGAGCGAGACTCCGACCGCGTCGTCCTTACCGACTTCGGGATCGCCGGCATCCTCGAGACGGGAGCGGACAGCGTCACCCGGCTTATGCAGCAGGGGCAGCTCCTGGGGGATCCTCGCTACATGAGCCCGGAGCAGCTATTGGGTGATCCCCTCACCGACGAGTCGGACGTGTACAGCCTTGGGATCCTCGCATATGAGGTCCTCACGCTTCAGCACGCCTACGGGGCCACGTCGAAGGTGCAGATCGCAACGGCCCATCTGGAGAAGGAGCCCATACCGCTGCTGGAGCTGCGTCCCGACGCCGACCCGCATCTGGGGGAGCTCCTTGCTCGCTGTCTGGCGAAGAACCCCATGCACCGACCCCGGGCATCGGAGGTGGCCAAGGCCCTGGAGCACATCGTGGAGGAGCCCCGTGCGGAGCCGCCGAGAGCAGAGCCTGGACCGTCCGGCGGTGAGAGGCTGCCGGCCGCCTTCGAGAACCTGCCCGCCCTCCAGAGATTCCTGGGCGAGCTGGGGCGGCGCCACGTCTACCACGTAATGGTGTTCTACATCGTCGTGGCGGCCGGCATCCTCGGTGTGGCGTCGGATTCAATCGAGTCACTTCCGGTCCCCGAGAACACACAACAGGTCCTGGTCGCCCTGGCCCTCGGCGGTTTCCCGGTGGCGCTCGTGATCTCCTGGATGTTCGACATCACGCGCAAGGGGGTCCGACGGACCGAGTCCGTGGTGCCCAAGGGTGAGCGTGCAAAGATGCGGGCCCTGCAGCTCGCGTCCCTGATCGCCGCGCTGATTCTCGCCGGACTGATCGCCTGGTGGGTGCTGCGCGGGTAGCGACCGACTGCGATCTGGAGCCAAAACGACAACCCAGCGGAGAATCTCATGAAACGGGAAATCTCATGAATAAGTCATTGGCGATCACTGGAATGTCCTGTGAACACTGCGTGAGCCAAGTGAAGTCGGCCCTGGAGGGGATGGAAGGCGTGACCCGAGCAGAGGTGTCGTTGGAAGAAAGTCAGGCCGACGTTACCCTTTCGGCGGATGTACCGGACGCTGACCTCGCGGCGGCGGTCGAGACCGCGGGCTATCACGCCGAGGCCCGCTAGTGTCGGAATGACAGCGCTCACTCGGACCCTCGAGCTACAGACGGAGGGCGACGATCACATCCTGGACTTGACCGCCGACCTTCAAGCGTTGGTCGGGGACAGCGGGATCACCACGGGACAGCTCACGGCGATGGTTGTCGGCTCCACGGCCGCCCTGACCACCGTGGAGTACGAGCCAGGACTGGTGGGCCACGACATTGCTGCGGTGCTAGAGCGCATCGCCCCACGGGACGGCCGTTACGAGCACGAGAAGATGTGGCACGACGACAACGGTCACAGCCACGTGCGGGCGAGCCTCATCGGGCCTTCCCTGGCCCTTCCCATCGTCCAGAGCTCCCTGCCCCTCGGCACCTGGCAACAGGTGGTTCTGGTGGACTTGGACACGCGGCCCAGGCATCGGCGGATCGTGGTCAACCTCGTCGGGGAGTGAGCACCGCTTGAGGTCCGCCGGCAAGGTCGGGCTGAGCGCGGCGCTGCTCGCGGCCGGCCTGTACGTCGGTGCAAAGCCAGTGGGACCCATCCCCGCTCTCGGTCGCTTCCTCGACCCCGTAGGGGGCGTCTGGTCCAGCGCCCGGGGCGCCACCTTGCCCGCTGCGGTCACGCATACGGTACCGAGCCTCTCGGGAGAGGTGCGGATCGTCTACGACGACAGGCGGGTCCCCCACATCTTCGCGGAAACCGTGGAGGACGTGGTCCGCGGCCTTGGATACGCCGTGGCCCGCGATCGCCTCTTTCAGCTAGAGCTCCAGACGCGAGCCACCGCCGGCACGTTGACGGAGCTCGTGGGTGAGGCCGCGCTGCCGGCGGATCGGCGATCCAGGCAGCTGGCTCTCGCCTGGTCGGCGGAGCGGGACTACGCGAGAATGGAGCCCAGGTCGGACCTGACCATCTATCTCGAGGCCTACTCCGACGGCGTTAACGCGTGGATGCGTGAGATGTCCCTGTCGGAGGTCCCACTGGAGTATCACCTGCTCGGCCGGACGCCCATGGCCTGGCAACCGCAGTACTCCCTGTACGTGCTCAAGCGTATGGGCTGGACACTGGCGTTGATCAATACCGAGCGCCGAAAGAACGCCGCGGCGGCGCTGGTGGGTCGGGAGGCGGCCGACGGACTCTTCCCGGTGAACGCGCCGATCCAGGAGCCGATCCAGCCGCACGGATTGCGGCAAGCCCGTTTCGACCCGGTGACACTGCCAGCGCCGGGCGAGCCGGCTCCCGGCATGATCGTGCAGCTGGAGACCCTTCAGGCGTTCCTGGGTCCCATGGACGACGCCGGAGCCGGCTCGGGTGAGACGGTTCTGGGCTCCAACAACTGGGCCATCGGTCCCTCACGGTCGGCCGAGGGACACGCCATTCTCGCTGGCGATCCCCACCTCGATCTCACCTTGCCCAGCATCTGGTACGAGGCTCATCTCGTGGTTCCGGGAGAGCTGGACGTCTACGGCGTGACCGTCCCGGGCACCCCCACCATCACCATCGGCTTCAACCGCGACGTGGCCTGGAGCTTCACCAATACCGGGTCCGACGTGATGGATCTCTACCGCGAGACGGTCGACAACGCCGACCGTCCCGGGAGTTATCGGCTGGACGGCGAGTGGCGCCCGCTCGAGCGGCGCATCGAGACCTATCGGGCGAAGGACGGGTCCGTGCTCGCGGTCGACACGATCCTGCACACGCACCGGGGTCCCGTGAGCCGCGCCTCCGGTGAGTACGTCTCCCTCCGCTGGACTGTGCTGGAGGACCAGGGCGAGCTCGTGTCGCTGCTCGGCGTCAACCGCGCCGGCTCGGTGGAGGAGTGGCTTGTCAGCCATGGAGGCCTGGGTTGCACCGACCCAGAACGGCCTGGTGGCCGACCGACAGGGGAACATCGCCATCCGGTCCTCGGGTCGATACCCGATACGACCGGCCGGTGCCCGCGGAGACTGGGTGTTTGACGGCTCGACTTCGAGCAACGATTGGCAAGGCTGGTATCCGGTGTCGAGCTACCCGGGGGCCGTGAATCCAGCCCAGGGCTACCTCGCCTCGAACAACCAGCAGCCGGTTGACCCGAGCTACGACGACAGGTTCCTGGGAGCCAACTGGCCGTCGCCATGGCGAGCCATGCGGATCAACCAACTGCTCCGTGCCGACTCCGTCTTCACAGCGGCGGATCTGGCCCGATTCCAGACCGACCCCGGGAGCCCCCGAGCGGATGTGTTCGTGGAGGCGTTCCTCCAGGCGGCGGGTCGGAGCTCAGAGACGCCGGCATCCACCGGTGGAAGCAGCGGGAGCTCGGACGGGGGCGGCTCTCCGGTCGCGGAAGCCGCCCGGCTCCTGGCCGAGTGGGATCGACGCTACACTAAGGACAACACCCGTGCCGCTTTGTTCGAGCTGGCCATGAACGAGTTGGCGCGCCGAACCTGGGACGAGCTCACGGAGAGTAGCGGCCGGCGGGTCGCGACTCCGAGAACCGCCATCCTCGCCACCCTCCTTGCGGACCCGGCAAGCGCTTGGTGGGACGATCTCTCCACCCCGAACGTCGTGGAGTTACGAGACGACATTCTCTCAGCCTCGCTGGCGGCCGCCCTCACCGCAGCCCGGGATGCCTACGGTCCCGAGTCGGAGGACGGCTGGCTGTGGAGCCGGGTGGGCAGGGCCAACGTCGTCCACTTCCTCGGGATTTCCGCTTTCTCGGCCCTGGATCTCCCGATTCGCGGAGGGCCCGAGACGTTGAATTCCAACTCGGGCAACGGTAGGGACGGTGCCAGCTGGCGCATGGTCGTGGAGCTCGGCGACGAGGTCGAGGCGCGAGGTACCTACCCGGGGGGACAGTCCGGACATCCTCTGAGCCCCGACTACAGGGACCGGCTCGACGACTGGGTCGAAGGGGAGCTCCAGCCGCTCCGGTTCCCCGAGAGCGCGGAGGAGCTCGCCAAGCTCTCACGGTCCCAGGCGACCCTTCGCCGGAGCCCTCGACGATGATGGTCGTCCTACTCGCTGGTGCGATGGCGCTGGGCACGGCCCTTCTCGGGTGGTGGGCGGTCCCCCTGCTGGGGCTGATCTACGGGGCTTGTCGGGGAACAGAGAGGGGCACAGCCGTGGCAGCAACCAGCGCGCTCTTGGGATGGAGCGTCCTCATGGCATGGAATTGGATGGAGGGCCCCGTGGCGGAGCTTTCGGGATCCCTCGGTGCCGTCATTGGATTACCGGGCTGGTCGCTACTCCTGGCGACTGCGCTGTTCCCGGCCGTCCTGGCCGGGACCGCAGCTGTGGTGGGCGCCGCCATCGGGCGGGTTAGATCTTCTTGAGAATCCAGCTCAGCACTACCCGAGCGATCCTCCGGAGGATGGTCATCATGCCGTCGTCCGGCTCCGATAAGGGTTCTCGTTCTTTCGTGCTACCCCCCTACGCATGTGACACCTGAGGGGTTTCCGTTCGCACAGTTGGACCATCCGAGTGGGCAAAAAGTTGCTCTCGGGCGTCAACTCGTGGCGTCATCCCCCGGCACGCAATCCATGGCGGCGTTCCGTTCCACGACCACCGTGTACGCACCTTTTTCGTCGACTCGAATCTCGATGTCGCCGTGAACGTTGGTACAGTAGGTCTCACTATCGGCCCGCGCCAAGAGAACGCCCAACGCCCGAATCCTAGGGTGACTCTTCCCGTTGGCACTGATGATCTGCAGCCTGGGGCTAGAGTGGCTCAGCCAACTCGACGTGCCCGAAGAGCCGCTGTCGAACACGGCGTCGTTGGCGCCGTGATGACCCACCTTCAGGGCGACAACTCCCTGAGTCAGGTCGGCGAATTGGTTCCGCCAACGCAGGTTGGCTTCGACCTCTCCGTCTCCGGCGAAGAACATCGTGAACCCACCCCTGGTCAGAGCGGTGCCGAGAGAGCCGTCGTTCAGCTCGCTGCTGCCTGCATCCGGGTCCGCCAGGTCGGCGGTCCGCGGCGGAATGATCCGCAGGTTGGAGGCGCCCGAGAACCCCAGGGCGATGTCGACCATCTCGGACGCGACCGTTACCTGGCCGGCCCGGGACGCCGCCAGCGAGAGTAGCTCGTTGTAGCGCGAGAAGCTCCTGACCTGGCCGTTGTTATAGAACGTACGGACGTGCACATCCCTGAGGATGTCCGGCATGCCGTCGAAGTGATCGGTGTGGGCGTGCGTCAGGAGCAATGCCTCGAGCGTGTCGACTCCCAGCGCGGCCAGCCTCCCTTGAACGAAGTCCAGGTCGGTGCCGTCCACCCCGGGTCCGGCGTCGATCATCATGTGCCGCTGTCCAGCGGGCCGTGGAGTCGGACAGGAGGATGGCGTCCCCGCCTCCACCCGAACTGTTGTCGCCGAGGTCGAAAACCCGGATGACGAGGACGCTTCCTCCGGCGAGTCGGATCTCGAAGCTCACCACCGACTGGGAGGTCGATACTCCGTTCTGGGCTTCCACCCGTAGGACGTAGCTCCCTGGGTCGGATACGGTGCTCCCCGAAAAGAAGGAGATCCCGTTCAGGGTCGCCGCATAAGTCCCCACGCTCACCGAGATGGTGATCGAAACCGGCCCCTCGACAACGGCCCCGTCCGACACTCCCTGAACGGTGATCACAGGCGCCTGCGGTTCCGGTGCGGTGCCGTCGCTCCCGCCGCACCCGGCGGCCAACGCCGCAGCAATCATCAAGGCAGCCACGTGGCCCTGCGATGTCGAGTTGGGAGTGCGTGAGAACATGATCGATGGAGGTGCTCGTCTCGCGCCGGACAGGTCCTCCGGCGCACGAAGAGGAAGGTAGGACCGGGGCCGGAATCCGCCTAGACGTAACAGTTCCGCAACCCCGGTTGCTCTTCGACCGACCCCGCCCCACATTGGAATCCCGTCTCTCGTCCAAACCTCTGAGTACCTTAGGAGCACCGCTGCTACCGCTGACCCAGGAGCGGTTCGGTCGACTGGAACCTGAACGACGATCACCGGCTGTCGGTGCGGCACAACTACTCGACGTTCACCAACGACAACGAGTGGAACGGCAACTTCGACTTCGCCTACGGGATCTCCCGGGCCGAGAAGCTCGAGGACGAGTCCCATTCGTTCGTGAGCGAGCTCCAATCCGTGCTCGGAGACAACACCTTCAACGTGCTGCGGGCGCAGTACGCGAAGGAGACTCGGCCCCGTCAGGCCAGGGACCTGCGGACGGCCCTGCAGGTGAGCCTCTCGAACAGCCAGCGGATCGAATACGGAGGCTCCTTCGCGGCATTCAACAACCGGCTCGAGGAGACCAAGTTCCAGGTCGTGGACAACTTCACCCACGTCCTGGGCGACCACACGTTCAAGGTGGGGGGCAACTTCCTCTATTCGCAGTACCTCAATCAATTCCAGAGCCCGGGCTCACAGAGCGAGGGCGCCGGCGAATTCCGTTTCGCCAACCTGGACGACTTCCGCAGCTTCCGGCCGTCGGCGTACTTCCGTCCCTTCCAGGAAGGAGGCGGGATCGCGCGGGCCAGGTTCGACGTCATGGAGTGGTCGGCCTACGTGCAGGACGAGTGGCAGGTTTCGCCGAGGCTGACGGCCATCCTGGGCCTCCGGTACGACCTCCAGTCGTTCCGGGACAGCCCGACGCCCGTGGTCGACGTGGAGCGCACCTTCGGGTTCCAGACCGGATTCGCACCCACCGACGACAACAACATCTCCCCGCGGGTTTCCATCGCGTATGACGTCGACGGTGATGGCCGACGTGTGATCCGTGCGGGAGCGGGCCTCTTCTACGGAATCGTGCCGGGGGTCGTGGGGGGGAACGTCCTCCAGACCGAGCGCCCCCTCCTCGAGGTGATCTGTAACGGCTCCATCCTGGATGGCGACCCCGACGCTCCACCGTCCCCGCAGGGCTTCAGCGGCTGGGGCATAGACGGTTTCGACAATCCCATCACCTGTGCAGATGCCGGTGCCGGCGGGGTTCCTGTGTACACGCTCTGGAGCGAAAGCTTCGAGCTCCCCGAGCACTTCAAGGCCAACGTGGGATTCGAGACCCTGATCGGGGACCGGACCCAGCTCTCGGTGGACCTCATCTTCAGCCAGAGCAACAGCCTCTACACGGTTCGCAACCTCAACCTCCGCGAGCCCCAGTTCACGCTGGACGGCGAGGCCGGCCGCCGGATCTTCAGCCCCGCAACCGAGTTCGACCCGACTCAAGCAAACAGCACAGCCTCTCGCCGAAACCTCGAGTTCGGCGACGTCCTGGTGAACTTCAACGACGGTCGAGCACGGGCCTGGAACCTCACCGCCAACGCCAGGCAAAAGGTCAACGACAACTTCCAGCTCCAGGGCTCCTATACCTGGACCCGGGCCTGGGACAACTCGCCGTACACCTGCTGCACTGCGAGTGGGGGTTACTCAGACACCAGTATCGGCATCTTCGGCCCAAACGACGTCGGCGGGATCGGCGACTTCGACAGGGGATGGGGCCGTAGCAGCTTCTCCCGCGAGCACACCTTTGTCTTTCCCAGCTTCATTAATTTCCCCTGGGGGATCCAGGCCAGTGCGATCCTCCGGAGCCAGAGCGGCCGCCCGTGGTCGCCCGTGGGTGACGACGACCTGAATGGTGACGGAGTCCGGTTCAACGACCGGCTATTTGTCTTCAGCGCCGCGAATCTCCCGACCGACGACGAGGAGGACCGGGACGTGTACCGATCGATCTTGCGGGAGTACAGCTGCATCGGCGACTTCCAAGGCAGGATCCTGGAGCGGAACACGTGCCGCTTCCCCTGGACGCACGAGCTGAACATGAGGCTCTCCAAGGGGTTCGAATTCCAGAGCTCCCAGAGGCTCGAGGTGCAGGTGGACCTGTTCAACGTCCTGAACGGGATCGGCCAGCTATTCTGCGACGCATCGGCGGCTGACGCCGACTTCACGTCGGGCTTCTGTGGGCTCGGCCGCTGGACGGGCGTCTTCGGAGCCGACACGGACTTGCTCGCGCCTGCCCGGTTCGATGCGGCGGGCCAGCGGATCGTCTACGGCGTGAACAACACCTTCGGAACCGAGGGCCTGCTGGGGAACAACCTAGTCCTCCAGTTCCAACTCCAGCTCGGGCTTCGGTACTACTTCTGAGGCCGCTCCACTCGACGTCGCTGTGTCGGTCGCGGGTGGCGGGCAGTCCTAGCCCGCCACCCGCTCTGCGCAGAAATACCCGCCCGTCGTGCGCCCCCGGGCCCCGCTGGTCCAGGCCCCGTTGGTCCGGTGAAGTGGGTATCGACGCCGGGACTGGATGGAAGCGAAGGGTTCTGGATGAGCCCCAGCTCGCCCCAGAGGGTCCCGATCCCGAGCACGTGCCCCATCTCGTGGAGGACCACCGTCATCATCTCGTTGTTCACCTCGAGGAACGGCAGGTCCGCCACGTCGAACTGCATGGACCCGACGATAGGCAGGGAGCTGCCGAGTCGAATCAGGCACGGACCAGCCTCGGCAAGGACGCCGAACGGACCGTCGATGGTGACTATGTCGACGTAGATCCGCAAGTCGTCGACGTCGTCGTCGATGAGGGGCTGGCCCTCGATACATCCGTCCGCCGCGATAGGGCTCGTGGCGAAGTTGACATCGGGCAGGTCGTTCTGGATGAAGCTCTCCCAGCGGACCTCGGCCGCCGTAAACACCGCATTCTGGGTGGCGGTTCCGCTCTTGATGAACACCAGCTCGATGTCGAAGGCACCCGCCGTGCTCTCCGTGGTCGACGCGAGGAGCGACACGCCCGAGTAGTCGGCGAAGCCGTGCACGGCGATGTGATACGTTCCGGGAGTCGGGCTCGGGATCGCACACGACTCCGCAGTCGTCGAACCGGCGGACGCACAGTCGTAGTCGGCGAGCAGGCTCGGGCGCTCGCCGAAGTGCACGTAGAGGTCCGCATTTCCGGTGCCGCCGGACAAGGTCACGTCCAGTGAGGCGACCGGCGCCAGAGTCGGCGCCCGCAAAGGCGCTTGAGCAGCGACAGGCACTTCCACGGTGAAGAAGGTCATGCTGCCGGCGGCGCCGGCGAGGTTGGGCACCGGGGTCCCTGCCTCGAGCGCTGTGGCCTGGACCGCCGTGATCTGGAGCTCCGAGCTGTTGTTGGACTCGTCGGACTCCGGGATGTCTCCGCCCGGGTCCGCCACAAGTCGGAAGGTGTGACCACCTTCGGTCAGAGGTCCCAGGTCGGAGAACGACAGTAGGGCGAGGCCGCCGGGATCGAGGGGCCCGACGGCGGCGTTACCGACGACGGTGCCGTCCAGCTCGAGCTGCACGTTGAAGCCTGCTCCGGTGGGCCCGTCGCCCAGATTGGCCACGCTAGCCTGGAGATTCACCGTCTGTTCCAAGGTCGGGCTCGTGGGGCTGGCAGTGAGGGCGCTTACGGCCAGATCGGGAATCCCCAAGGAGGTGGCCGTGAACGTCACCGGATCCAGTCCATCGACCGTGGCGGTGAGCGTGTTGGCCCCCAGTATCAGCCCCACGGTCCAGACGGTTTGGGCCGAGCCATCCGAGCCGGTCTGGACCGTTGTCGCGTCGACGGAGCCGAAGCCGCCGGTCACCGCGAAGGCGACCGTCCCGTCAGGCACTCCGTTTGCGAACTCGTCCACCAAGCGAACGACCACCGGGTTCGCAAGGGCAGTCCCCCTGCTGGCGACCTGTCCGTCACCGGACACCATGAGCAGCTCGGTCGCCGGCCCCGGGCTCGCCGTGGCCGAGAAGGTCGCGTCACCGCCGGTCACTCCCACGATCGATGCCTTGACCTGCTGAACGCCGGCGCCGGTGCCCAGGGTCCACGCCGACGACGCTGTCCCCTGGGCGTCGGTGGTGACGGACGTCACGGTCACGGAGCCGCCGCCGGTCGATACGCTGAAGGAGATGTCGATGGAGGGCACAGGAGATCCACCGGCGTCGCTGCTTTGGGCCACCAGCTCGTCTACCAGTGCCGTCCCGACGACGGCGGTCTGTCCATCCCCCGATACGATCGTGACCTGGCTGGCCACCTGTTGGACCGTCACCGACACCGTGGCCGAGATCGACCCTGCCGTCCCCCGCACCGTGGTGGCTCCGTTGCCCGTGCCCGTCACGACTCCGGTTGCGCTCACGGTAGCCACCGCCGGGTCGTCGCTGCTGGTCCAGGAGACGCTCGTGTTGAAGGGCTGGCCGTTTTGATCGCGCACCGAGGCCGTCACGCTCCGGGTCTCGCCGAAGAACGTCAGCCCCAGTGAGCTCGGGGTAACCGACATGGATGTGGCCCTGGGGGGCTCCGCCGGGGCCGTCCCGTCTCCCCCACCGCAGCTCGTGAGGCTCAGTGAAAGAGCTACGGACCAGGGAACAAGCCTTCGGAGAGCGGAGTTTCGCAAGTCGGGGATCCTTAGAGTGTGGGGGATCCTTAGAGTGTGAAGGACAGTGTGAAAGCCCCCGGCGCCAGGGTGGGGCTGGAAACGACTATCAGTTAACGCCGACGCTCGCTTCGAGTCAATTCGCGAGCCACCCGCTTTCGGTAGCCGCCCCGCCTGCAAGAATGGCTGTCCCGCAGTTACGACTGCGACTAGAATGCCACCATGCCCTATCTGATGCTTCAGAGTGCCGGCCTCTCGGAGAGCCTCTCCCAGAGCCCGCTCCTGTCGCTGGCGACGCTGTTCGGCGCCGGCGTCCTGACCAGCCTGACACCCTGCATCTATCCGATGATCCCGATCACCGCGTCGATACTGGCAGGTACGGCGGAACAGGACGCTCCGAGGTCCAGGGTCGTGGGCCTCACGCTCACCTACGTAATGGGCCTGGCCCTGCTCTATGCCACGGCGGGTCTCATCGCCGGCCTGACGGGTACCCTGTTCGGGACGATCAGCGCCAGCCCCTGGACCCGCTTCGCCATCGGTAACCTGCTTCTGGTGTTCGGGTTGGTGATGTTCGACATCATCCCGGTTTCCGCTCCAAAGCGCTGGCTCGAATGGGCCGGTGGCTTGGGAGGCGGGTCCTACCCTGCGGTGTTTCTCCTGGGAGCCACATCGGGGATCGTGGCGGCACCCTGTGGGGCTCCGGCGTTCGCCGTGGTCCTCACCTGGGTGGCGGCCACGCAGGCGGGGGCGATGGGCTTTCTCTACCTCTTCGTCTTCTCTCTGGGAATGACGGCTCTGCTGGTGGGCGTGGGCCTGTTCTCCGGCTTCGGAGTGGCCCTCCCATCGTCCGGTGCCTGGATGGTCTGGATCAAACGGGCCGCTGCGGTGATTATGCTGGTGATGGCCGAGTACTACTTCGTACAGGTAGGCATGGTACTGTGAACGCGATCGATCTCCGCGCCCCGTGGCATCCGTTTACGGATGCCCTTCCCTATTTGGCCCCTACCATGGCACTCGCGATGATCGCGATCCTGCCCGCCGATGCCTCCGCACAAAAGCGGGGAGAAGTGGGCATCGCCCTGGGCGAGCGACCGGAGCTGGTGGAGATCGAGGACCTGGATGGGAATCCGTTCAAGCTGGCGGACCACGTCGGGGAAAAGCCCCTCCTGATCGAGTTCTACGCCCGATGGTGCGAGAACTGCGAGGCGCTCCTGCCGCGGATGATCGACGTGTACGACCGGTACCGGGACCGGATCGAGTTCCTGGCCATCAGCGTCGCCGTGTCGCAGTCGCCCCGATCGGTCAAGCGAGCACTCGAGGAGCATCCCGTCGACTATGCCACGGTCTGGGACGAAGGTGGCCGTGCGGTGCGGGCCTTCCTGGCCCCTGCCACGTCCTACATCGTGGTCCTAGACACCGAGGGCGTCGTGACCTATACGGGAGTCGGACCGGAACAGGACATCGAGGCGGCGGTCATGACCGCCCTGGAGGGGACCGACTAGGGATCCTCCATGCCTTCGTCCAGTGCCGGCGCCACACGGGCGACTTCGGCTCCGAGCTCCTCGTAGGCCGAGGGGTCGATCCCCCGAAACTGGAGGGCGGTCCACGCGACCCTGCCATCCGGACCGATCACGATCACCGACCGGGACGCGATGTTCCCGCTGGAGCGGAGCCCGAGACCATAGGCCTGGGCCACTGCATGACCCTTGTCGTGGGCGAGCAGGACGGGAAAGTCGGCGTCGGCAGCCCAAGAGGCCAGCTCTTCGGGCGAGTCGTCGCTGATGCCGATGACCGTCACTCCTCGGCCGCCCCGGAATACGCTTGCGTACTGATCACGGTACGCTTCCATTTGGATCGTTCAGCCACGCGTTCGCGCTCTGAAGAAGAACGCCAGTACCACCGCCTCTCCCCTCAAATCCGACAAGCGGACCGGATCCTGGAGGATTCCGTAGCGGGTTGCACCGGGCAGGGAGAAATCCGGCGCCGTCTCACCCACGGCAATGAGGGTGGATTCTTGGTCCTGCGCGGCCGTGGGTTGGGCGAAAGCGAGTCCCAAGGAAATGACGAAGACGAATGCAGTACAGCGTAGTCGCATCGGGAGCCCTCCTTCTCGTCGGTGCCAGGACCCTACGTGAGGCCCCAGTATACGCACACACACCATGACGCGCATTACTCTCGTTCTCATACTGGCCACCTCGGGCGTCCTCTCCGTCATCCGACTGAGCGCCCAAGTGCCGTCGGCGCCGGGCCCTGCGGACGGTGTCGTCGCCTCCAGCTTCGCCGCGGAATCCGGCCAAGGCGCCGGCGCCATGGAGGACGCCATCGTGGAGGAGCACAACCGCGCCCGCCAGGACCCGAAGGGGTACGCAGCCGACCTCGAGGCCCTGAGGAGGCAGTTCGACGGCAGGCTGCTCCGCTTCCCCGGGGAGCCGAGCATCCTCACGCGGGAAGGGGTGGCAGCTGTAGACGATGCCATCGACTACCTGAGAGACGCAGATCCGCTTCCGGCCCTCATCTCGTCCGAAGGCATGTCGCAGGCAGCCGAGGACCACGTCCGTGACCAGGGCCCGAAGGGCGCCACTGGGCACGACGGGAGCGACGGCTCCAAGCCCTGGGACCGGGTCGGCCGCTATGGCACCTGGGACGTGGTGGTCGGTGAGAACCTCTCTTACAGACCCGCCCGGGCGCGGCGGGTTGTCATGGGCCTCATCATCGACGACGACGTGCCCGACCGTGGCCACCGCAAGAACATCTTCAGCGACGAGTTCCGGTTCATCGGTGTCGCCTGCGGCCCCCACCGGACTTTCCGCACCATGTGCACCATCGACTATGCCGCGGACTTCACCGAGGACTTGGACTCCTCCAGCTTCGGAGATGGCGAGGGGGCCCGCGACGACCCCCCGGCCTTCAGGTGACGGCTCGAGGGGACGACCCTCCGACCCCTTTGTCAGCGACCCTCCTCCTGGACACGGGTCTGCGAGTAACGCCACGTGCCGGGCACAGTGCTCCCGTCGGCGTCAGTTGATGGCGAAGCAGTAGAAGAGGCCGTCGCCGCCGGTGCCCTGGAGGTTCTCCTGGCTGCAGCCCCTGGAGGCGTGCGCGGAGTTCCAGGACGTGGGGTTCGCGCCGCCACCCTGACGGTCGTGATGGCCAACCAGCGCACTACCCTCTCCATGGCTGGTCCAGTTGGAGCAGGTCGTGTCGTCTCCGGCTGAAGCCGCTGTGCCATCCATTTGAGAGCCCGTGATGATGTCGTGGCGGTTGGGGCTATCGCCCCGGCCGTTGATCGTCAAACCCATTTCCGAGAGCTGGGTCTCCTTGGTGAGGTTGTTCGAGTCGCTGTGCAGGTTCGCCACGTTGTCTGCGATCCGGACGCCACGGGAGTTGTACCACGGGCCGTCACCGATACGGTCTCGTGCGTCGACCCCACCCCCTCCGGTGGTGCTCAGGTAGGCCCGCCACGTGCGTTCTTCATCGCCGCCCACGGCCCGAGCAAGCATCCGGCAGTACCGGTCCGCGCCCTCGAGACCACCCAGGTCGGCTCCGTTTCCGGGACCCGTGCTCGTAAGGAAGAAGCTCATGGCGGGCTCTTGAACGGACCTCGGGCTCGAGCCCAGCAAGACCAGCGGAACGGCGGCTAGAAGAAATCGCATCTTGCTCATGTCGGCTCTCCTCTCGTTTGTGACGTCAGGCGCCCAGTATACGAGCAACCTGGCTGAAAAAGAAATAGTGGGTGCCGGGTGTGGGGGGAGCTCCCGGACGGAGGACGTGGGGTTCGACGAGCGCGGTGTATCCGTCTCCCGACGGCAACATCATCTGAGTCGGAGAGCGGTGCGGCGTCGACGCGCATTCGACCTAACGCTCTACTCCAGCACCAGAACTCCCGTTCCACTGATGCGCGAGTGCTTCACGTCTTGAAGCGCCCGGTTGGCATCTCCCAGATCGTACGTCGTCACGTGGGGACGGACGCCCGCCGACACCGCCTCTTCGAGGAGTCGACGACCATCGTCCCGGGTATTGGCCTCGACCGATCGGATCTGCTTCTCGTGGAAGAGGTGCGCCTCGTATTCCATCGGTGGCACGTCACTCAGATGGACCCCCGCAATGGACAGCGTGCCTCCTCGCTCGAGTGCGGCCATGACAGGCGGTACCAGATGCCCCACCGGCGCGAAGAGCACAGCGCTATCCATCTTCACGGGCAAGTCCCGGAGATCGTTTCCGGCCCATCCCGCCCCCATCTCGAGGGCGTGCCTCACGTGGTTGTCGCTGCGCGTGACCACGAAGACTTCATGGCCCCGACCAAGGGCGAGCTGAAGAACGATGTGGGCGGACGATCCGAAGCCCACGAGCAGGAGCCTTCCTCCCTCTGGCACCTCCGCCCGCTCGAGGGCCCGGTATCCCACTAGGCCCGCGCAAAGGAGGGGCGCCCCGGACACGTCGTCGAAACCCTCTGGAAGGTCGTAGGCGAACGCCTCCGGCACCGTGGCAAAGTCCGCGTATCCGCCGTCGGCATGATATCCCGTGTATCGAGAATCTTCGCAGAGGTTTTCCCGCCCGCCCCGGCAGAATCGACACGTTCCGTCGGTCTCACGAAGCCAGGCGATTCCGACGCGCATCCCGGGCTCCAATCGGGTGCAGCCCTGCCCTACCTGGTCCACGATACCCACCACCTGGTGCCCGGGTATCACCGGCCTTTTCCGCTCCGGAAGATCACCTTCGATGACGTGGAGGTCGGTCCGGCAGACCGCACAAGCACGGACTCGGACCTCGCCGAGTCCCGGGCTCGGATCGTCCACGTCACGGAGGTGGAGTGGATCACTATCGATGTCGCCGGTTGTCTCCAGGACGGCTGCGCGCATGTTCCGACCCCTGTTAGAGGAGGGCGTGAACGGCCCTTCGGGAACATGTATCGACCGCGGTGCGGCTTCAATCCTCCGTCGTACGGTCGAACCTCCGAGCCTTCGCCGCTCGTATGGACTCTGGCGCAAGCGGGCCTCCTTTTCGAGATTGAGGGCCCCATTCCCTAGGAGACACGACAGATGCAGAGCGCCTTTCGTTTGATCGCTCTAGGCTTCGGCCTTTTCCTTTCGAGCACTCCCGTTGCGGCACAGACCTCCGTGACCGGCGGACGCTCCATGGGCTCCGCAGGCTTCGGAGCGGCCGTGGTCGTTGAGGGCGGTGAGATATTCGTTGGTCGTCCGGGTGAAATCTCCCTCTTCCCCATCCCCCCGAACCATACGGGCAGCGTCCACGTCTTCGGGAGCACCGATAACAGGTGGGAGGAGAAGGCCGTGGTGACGTCGGCCTCCGTCGAGGTGGGTGACGGCTTCGGACAGGCGCTGGCCGTGGACGGCAACACCATGCTCGTGGGGGCCCCCAAGACGCAGGAAGGGCGGGGCGCAGCCTACATGTTCCGGCGTTCCGGGCCGGCGACACAATGGCAGCAGACCGCCGTGTTGCGGACCGCGAAGCGGACGGCTGGAGACGAGCTCGGGGGCTCCGTAGTGCTGAGCGGCGATTTCGCGCTGGTGGGGGCACCGGGTCACGCGGAGCAAGGCGGCGCGGTCGTCGTCTTCCGGATGCTCGGCGGAGCCTGGACCGAGATCGCCACGATCGAAGGCTCGGACGTCTCGGCGGGTGAGAGGTTCGGCGCCGCCATGGACCTCGACGGGGAGCGCCTCCTCGTCGGCGCACCGGGACCTTTCCCCGACCTGTTTCTCGGAGGCCCGCCGCCGGCGGCCGGATCCGCCTACATCTTCGAGCTCGAGGTTGGCGACTTCGTGGAAGTCGCCCGGGTCACGTCCGGTAGAGAGGGGCCCGGCCTGTTCGGCCATTCGGTCGTTCTCGACGGTGACGAGGCGCTCATCGGGGCGCCCCTAGGGAACGAGATCAACGGGGTCGTGCACCGTTTCGCTCCGAGCGCCTCGGGGGAGTGGTCGGAGGCCGGGCGCATCACGGCATCGACGGCCGTTCGCCAGTCCGGGTTCGGCATGGCCGTGGCCAGGGCCGGCGAGGATCTCTTCGTGGGTGCACCCCTTGCCGGAATGGCCTATGTCTTCCGGGCTTCCAGTGGGGGTGATTGGCAGGAGCTGCAGACACTGACTATGACGTCTCCGATGTCCTTCATGGGAACGGCCATCGCCGGCGGCGAGGACTTCGCCGTCGTGGGAGCCCCGGGAGCCGACTTCTTCGCGGGAGTGGGCAACCTGTATGGACTCGAGAGCGCCGGCGGCGAGTGGGTGGCGATCGAGGCGCTCATCGACGAGGGCGGTGGCATGGAGGGTATCCTCGGGTCGCCCGAGGACTGCAGTGACGGCGGGACCGTCGGGGGCTTCGACTGTTCCGAGGTCGACCTGGTCTCCTTCCTGCCGGTAAAGGACCTGGGCGGAGCCCGGGGAATCATGGTGAACGACATCTGGGGTTGGACCGATCCCGAGACCGGAATCGAGTACGCCCTGGTGGGGCGCATGGACGCCATGACCTTCGTCAGCCTCCAGGATCCGGCCAACCCACTCTACCTGGGCGAGCTTCCCCTTACCGAAGGTGCCACGGCGAACATGTGGCGCGACGTGAAGGTGTACGCCGACCATGCCTTCATCGTGGCAGACGGCGCCGGGCCGCACGGAGTCCAGATCTTCGATCTCCGTCAGCTCCGCGACGTGGAGAATCCGCCCGTGACGTTCGGAGAGACGGCTCACTACGACGGTATCTTCAGTGCCCACAACATCGTGATGAACGAGGGCTCGGGCTTCGCTTATGTCGTCGGTGCGAGCATGGGCGGCGAGACGTGCGGTGGCGGTCTCCACATGATCGACGTCCGCAATCCCACCGACCCCACCTTCGCCGGGTGCTTTTCGGACCCGGCCACGGGGCGTGCCGGAACCGGATACAGCCACGACGCTCAGTGTATCATGTACGACGGTCCAGACACGCAGCATCAGGGGAAGGAAGTGTGCTTCGGTGCCAACGAGACGGCCCTCAGCATCGCCGACGTCTCGGACAAATCGAACCCCGTTCCGATCGCCACGGCGACCTACCCCAACCTAGGCTACGTCCACCAGGGCTGGATCTCGGACGACCACCGCTACTTCTACGTCAACGACGAGCTGGACGAGCTCTCCGGAGTGGAGCGCACTCGGACGCTGGTGTGGGACATCGAGGACCTGGACGATCCCGTTCTGGTCAAGGAGCATTTGGGCGAGACGTCGTCGTCCGACCACAACCTCTACATCCGGGGCCAGTTCATGTACCAGTCCAACTACGTGAGCGGTCTCCGAATTCTGGACATCTCCGATCCGGCCAACCCGAAGGAAGTAGGATTCTTCGACAGCGTCCCGGTGGGCGAGAACTCTCCCGGGATCGCGGGTTCCTGGAGCAACTACCCGTTCTTCCAGAGCGGAGTGATCGTCTTCACCAGCATGCGTGAAGGGCTCTTCGTGGTGCGGAAGCGGAGGCAGCCCGTGTTCTAAGGGCTACCTTTGGGGGGCTGGCTCCACAGTAAAGTTCATGGACATGCCGGACCCCACGTGCTCCGGGATCTGGCAATTGAACATCCAGGTCCCGGGGTTGGACATCTCCACCAGAAGATCCATAGTGGTGCCGACCGGGATCAGGACGGTGTCCCTCCACACGAGATTCTGTGTCTGCACTCCGTCCTGCTCGACCACCGCGAAGCGTTGACCGTGGAGGTGCAGCGGATGGCTCATGGGATGCCAAGACTCGTGTGTGTTGTAGATGCGGATCTTGACGATGTCCCCTTCCTTGAACCGCCACCCGAACGCCGGCCCGAGGTCGCGGGGTGACGCGTCGGGGTCGGGCTCGTGCATGAGCCACATCACGTTGATGCCGGTGGAAAGCCAGTTCATCATCGGCATGGCGTCGTTGAACTCCACCGGCGGATAGAAGAGCGTGTCTATCTCCATCATCAGGATGACCGGGATGGGAAGCTCGCCGATCTTGAGAGACAGGACGAGCTCCTCGTCTACTTGCCGGTTCGCCTCGGCGCGCACTGCCTCGAACTCGGCGATCACCTCGTCGTTGGACCGGAGGGTCTCGAACGCCGCGCTGAAGTCTTGATCGGTGCTCTCATCGGACACCACGAACACGCCTAGCGTATCGACCTGGTAGAAGTACTCTCCCATCCAGTGATCGACGGCGGTGATCCGGTTGGTGAGCGCGTACTCGCCCGGCTCGTCGAACTTGGCGTCGACGACGTAGCGCTGGCCGGGAGCGATGATCACGGTGGGTGTCATCTCTTCCCGCTCGAACCGACTGAGCCCCCCAGCCAAGAGCTTCATCGGGACCCCGCCCTCGATCCTGAGGTTGTAGTTCCTCGTATTCGACGCGTCGGTCAGGAAGAGCCGTACGACATCGCCTTTCTTGACGGTCTTCTGGAATCCGGGCCGCCCGTTGACCAGGATGACGTTGCCGAACCGCCCCATGAGGGCGTTGGTCGGCGCTTCGAGCCCGAAGGGGGTCCAGCCCGTCTCCGTCATGAGGGCGTCATCGATGATCAGCGACTCCTCGGAGTTGGCGGGGCCGTAGTAGTCGGGATCCGGCGAGTCGACGATGATGCTGCCGTACAGTCCCAGATCCTGCGCGATGTGCCCCCGCTGATGCGGGTGATACCAGAACACTCCGGCATCCGGGAAACGGACGTGCGCCGTGTAGGTGCTCCCCACCCGGACGGGCCTCTGGGTCAGGCCCGGAACCCCGTCGTATCGGTTCTCGACCCGCACCCCGTGCCAGCGCAGGGTGGTCGCGAAATCGACGTTGTTCGTGAACTCCACCACGATGGTCGCGTCCTGCGGCACTCTCAGCGTCGGGCCCGGGAACTGGCCGTTGAAACCGTACACCTTGACCATCCGGCTGCCGATCATCCCGTGCAGCACCCCGGCTTCGAGCCGCAGCGTATCCCCGTCGGCCAGCTGTACCACCTCAGGAGCACGAGCCCTCGGCAGCACGCCGATGTCCAAGTCCGGACCCGGCAGAAATGGCGAGACGTTGGGTAGGATCCCCATGAACGGGGCCATCATGGCTGGATTCATCCACGCGGGGTGCGGCGGCATCGTCCACACCAGGCTGTCGCCCATGTCCATGGCGTGGGCGGCGTGGTCCATCTCCTGGCTCCACACCTGACCTGCGAGGAGGGCGAGGCCGAGGACCAGTGCCCCCGAAATCCGATATGATCTCCGCGGTCCGATGGACCGCCGGCTGTCCGTCTTGCGCATGCGCATCACTTCAGTCTAAAGCGAAACATCCCCGTCGGCCCACGGATGACCGAGACCGACGGGGATGACCGGTGTGAACCGAGTCGGCTGCCTACCCGTTGAAGCCGTACCCGGTGCAGTTCTCCACCACGAAGGGACCGTGCCCGGCGGAGGTGTGCATCGCCCCACTCCTGGACATGCCTCGGAGCACGATCGGACCCTTCCAGCGCTCGGAGGACGAGCCGTCGTCCTCTTCCAGAGAGATGACCAGGAGGAACTTGTTGTATTCGACCTGTCCGTGGACGGTGCCGTCCGCCCCCAGGACACCGAGCCGCTTCGTCTGGTCCAACGAGGGAGTCGTCACCCAGGCCACGTATGAGCCCCTGGATGGTGCCTTCAAACGGGTCACGCTGATCGCGATATCGCGGACGTAGTCACCGTTCTGAGTCAGGTTCACGCCAAAGGGCGAGGGAGTGAACGTGACTTCGCCCACACCCGTGGCCATCCCCGAGCCGGCGACCCGCTTGGTGGTCACCAGCTCCACCTGGTAGAACACCGGAGAATCGCTGAAGGTGGCGATACACATGCCGGGCGTTACCGGACCGACAGCCTCCAGTACGGCCACCGCGAGAGGAATAAAGACGTTCACGATCTACTCGCTTATAGGACGACGCACGGGCTCATCCCACTTCTGAGCACTGGAGATGTCGGGCATCCCCCACTGCTCACCGTTCCAGCCCTGGAACCCATCCATCCGGAAGGTCCAGAACCCCGTGCTCATATCGCTGATCAAAATTAGCCCGTCCGCGTTTCTGACGTCTATACCGAAGGCTCCATTGTAGACCGGGTTGATCAGCGTAGTCCGTGGTCCGATGTAGGTGTCGTAGTATCCCACCGTCACCGGATTTGTGGGATCCTGTAGATTGACGACCTGGAGTCCGTCGAGGTATCCCGAAACGAACAACCACGGCCAACGGACCTCGTGGTTGTGGACCAGGTTGTTGTAGTCGGCCGTCCATCCCGAGATGGGCCGCCGTATGTTGGTGACCTCACCGTCGAGGGCCGGCTTCAGATCGAAGAACCTCAGTGGAGCGAACTGGTACTCCGTTTCGGCGACGACGTACCGGCCGTCGGGGCTCGGCGTGATAGTGTGGCCGAAGCGCACACCGCTGGTTCCGCTCAACGTGATCCGAAGCTCTGGCGCTTCCGTGTCGGTGACGTCGTAGATGTAGTAGCCCCCACCTCCTCCCCCGTAGAAGCGGTCTTCATCCGTATCCGGATGGTATCCCACGTAGAAGTCGTGATAGCCCCGGTTGCCCCGGCCCTCACCAGCGCTGGGATTGGGCACACGGCCGGCCAGGGCCTCCTCGGCAGAAGCGCCCTGAACGATCTTGCCCAGATCGTACATGGGGGCATAGGGTCCGTTGATCGTGGTGAAGAGCAGCACACGGCCGTCGGAATGCTTGTACACGAAGATGTTGTGGAAGCCACCGGGAGCGAGCGGTTCGCGGATTCTCGCCACTTCCCGGACCGTGGAGGGATCCGGTAGGTCGGTGACGTCCAGCACGACGGCCCCCAGATCCGCGTTCGGTCCGCCCTGACCGAACTGGAGGGACTGCACCACGTAATAGCGCCCACCCACCTTGAAGTGCTTCACGTCCTTCCCGCCGGGTCCGACATGGAGCGCCTGATCTTCGATGCGCCACTCGTAGAGGAGCTTGGGATCCTTGGGATCCTCGATGCTGATGATGTCCATGCCAAGCGGCCCGACTTTACCCAAGTTCGCCCGCCCGACATAGGCATAGGGCCGCGACAGCTCCTGCTCCACGTCCATGTCGGTGACGCTGAGCTGCGGGCCGAGGGGCAGGTGCCCCATCACGTCGATGTTGTCGCTTCCCCGTTTCAGAGGTGTCGCCTGGGCGAAGGCAGAGGACGGGGCGGATCCGAGAATCGTTAGGGCGACGACAACATTGAGGATGCTGGTCTGTGGACGTGACATGGGAAGCTCTCTCGCTGTGGATGAAGCGCCGCTCGGTCCGGAACGCATCGGTCGAAGTGCCCGACAAGCTACGGGGCACTCCTCCCCTCCCGCTACTCGCTGATGGGCCTCCGGATCGGATCGTCCCACTTCTGGGCGCTGGAGATATCGGGCACGCCCCACTGTTTCCCGTTCCAGCCCTGGAAGCCGTCCATGCGAAACGTCCAGAACCCGGTGCTCATGTCGCTGATCATGATCAGGCCGTCGGCGTTCCGGACATCGACTCCGAACGCACCGTTGAACACGGGGTTGGTCTCGGCAGCGCGAGGGCCGATGTACGTGTCGTAGTAGCCTACGGTCACCGGATTGTGGGGATCCTGTAGGCTGAAGATCTGCAGTCCGTCCAGGTAACCGGACACGAACACCAGCGGCCATCGAATCTCGTGGTTGTGGGTCAGGTTCTTGTAGTCGGCTGTCCAGCCCGAGATGGGTCGGCGGAGGTTGGTGGTCTCCCCGTCCAGGGCGGGCTGCAGGTCGAAGATCCGGAGCGGTGCGAACTCGTACTCCGTCTCGGCCACCACGTATCTGCCATTGGGTCCCGGCGTGAACGTGTGCCCGCCCCGAACCCCACTGACGCCCGTGAGGGTGATCAGTAGCTCAGGCTCCTCGAGGTCGGTGACGTTGTAGACGTAATAGCCGCCACCGCCGCCACCATAGAAGCGATCCTGGTCAGTGTCGGGATGGTAGCCCACGTAGAAGTCGTGGTAGCCCCGGTTGCCCCGGCCCTCACCAGCGCTGGGATTGGGCACACGGCCGGCCAGGGCCTCCTCGGCAGAAGCGCCCTGAACGATCTTGCCCAGGTCGTACACTTGGGCAAAGGGGCCCGACACGGTGGCGAACAGCAGCACCCGTCCGTCGGAGTGCCTGTAGACGAAGATGTTGTGGAAGCCACCCGGCATGAGAGGCTCTCGGATCCTGGCGATCTCGCGAACCGTGGACACGTCGGGCAGGCCGGTGACGTCGAGGACGACCCCGCCCATGTCCGAATCCGGACCACCCTGGCCGAACTGGACCGACTGGATCACGTAGTAGCGGCCGTTCACCTTGAAGTGCTTGACGTCCATCCCGCCCAGGCCGAGGTGCAGATCCGGCTCGTCGATGCGCCACTCGTAGAGGAGCTCAGGATGCCCCGGGTCCTCGATGCTGATGATGTCCATGCCCTTCTCGCCTACGCCCCCATAGACCATGCGGCCCACGTACGCATAGGGCCGGGAGAGCTCCTGCTCCACGTCCATGTCCGCGACGTTGAGGGCGGGGCCCAGGGGCAGATGTCCGAGCACTTCGATGTTGTCGCTTCCTCGCTTCATGGGGGTCCACTGAGCCTCGGAAGGCCTTGGGGCGACGGTGGCTAGAGCAACCACGACGGCAACCGTGCCTAGGATGTTGGTCCGCGGGTATGACATGAGCGGTTGCTCCCGCATTACCTTCTTGGACATGCAACGGTCGTACGTATACTCACGATATAGAGATACGTATACCTCTCCGAAGAGGAACTCGGAAGCCGAGATGCGCCCTCAATACACCGCCCGACCGCCGCTGAGGTCAAAGGTAAAACCCGTATTGAAACTGGCCTCGGGGGATACGATCCAGGCAGCCATGGAGGCAACCTCGTCGAGGGTTCCGCACCGTTGCATGGGAATGCGATCGGTCATGTAGGTAACCTGTTCGGGGTCCATCCCCTCCACAAGCGCGGTGCGGATGACCGCCGGGGCCAACCCGTTCACCGTCACGCCGGATTCCGCGTACTCCTTCCCCGCCGACTTCACCAACCCGATCACCCCCGCCTTGCTGGCGGAATAGGCGCACATCCCCGCGTTGCCCTCTTTTCCGGCAATGGACGCAACCAAAAGAATGCGGCCGTATCCGCGCGGCTCCATTGCCTTCAGGGCGTATTTCGTCATAAGGAACGACCCGCGCAGATTGATCTCGATCACTTCGTCAAACCCATCCGTGGGAACATCCGCCAAACGGACGCCGTTGGGCCCAACAATCCCCGCACAATTGACCATGATGTCGAGCCGTTCCCACTTCTCCACCACATTCGATACACCATGGGAAACAGAGGCCTCTCGGGCGACATCGACGGCGGCCGCATCGACCGCGATATCCTCGGCGGCGCACGAAGCCACCGCACTCTCCAGCAAGTCCTCCTCCCGATCAAAAATACATACCCGGCAACCTTCCTTCGCGAGCCGTCGGGTAACCGCGGCACCAAGGCCCTGGGCACCCCCGGTGACGATTGCTACGTGATTATCAAATCTCATTCGTCGCGACCCCAAGGAAGAACACAGATCAGGAGAGCACCCGGGGTACCCACCGGAGGTGGGTCCAAAGCTCAGGTCTCAGGTCATCGCGCTCGGGCGTGAGCAGGGTAGTGTAGAGGAGTCACCCTCGGGGCAGCTCGACACTCAGTCCGTCGCGGGTTCGTCAGGCGGCGCCCCAAGCCCAGCACTCGGAAAAAACCTTCGGAAAAGACCTTTGAAATGCCCATCCCTTGCGTACAAGCAGTGTACGAGCATATTGGCCCGTAAGCGCATAGTGAACCATTGGAATTCGCATTGAGCCACTATCAACGAGCAAGATAGAGCAATCATTATGGCGGAATCAACTGCATCATCTGCTCTTCAACCGGGCGTACATAACAAGCGGCTTTTCTGGGGCTGCCTCATCGCGCTGGTTGCCACGTCCTTTGGTTTTATCGCTCGTGTTCTTACCGCCGGTGATTGGGGGGCCGAATTTGGTCTCTCCGAAACGCAAGTCGGGGAGATCCTTGGCGCCGGTCTCTGGCCGTTCGCGATAAGCATCATCCTTTTCAGTTTGGTGATAGACTATGTCGGCTACAAGGCAGCGATGTGGTTTGGCCTCGTCTGTCACACGCTCTCCACGGTCCTCATCCTCATGGCGAACGACTACTGGATGATGTACATCGGGACCTTCGTCCTCGCCCTGGGAAGCGGCACCGTTGAGGCCTACATCAACCCCGTCGTTGCTACCGTTTTCTCCAAGGAGAAGACCAAGTGGCTGAATATCCTACACGCTGGTTGGCCGGGGGGCCTCGTCCTTGGCGGCATACTTGCCATTGCCCTCGGTGCTGACATGTACTGGAAGTATAAAATCGCCATCATCCTTATACCGACAGTCGTTTACGCATTTCTGTTGATGAAGGAGCAGTTTCCGGTTCAGGAGCGGGTCGCCGCAGGCGTGTCCTACCGCGACATGCTAAGCGAGGTCGGCACCGTCGGCGCACTTATCATCGCCACAATGGTCATCATGGAAGTCGGTAGGATCTTTGGGTTCTCGCTGACCCTAGTAATTGCTCTGATCGTGCTGGCTACCGGCGGCTACGCGGCTTATACACGGTCCGCGGGCCGAGCGATGTTCATCCTGTTCCTGCTGATCATGATGCCACTGGCGACCACCGAGCTTGGCGTCGACTCATGGATTACTGAATTCATGGCTGTTGAAATGAGCCAGCTGGGCCTGGCTGCAGGCTGGGTGCTCGTATATACCTCGGCCATCATGATGGTGCTCCGCTACTTCGCGGCCGGGCCTATCGTCGATCGGCTCACGCCGTTGGGCCTGCTCGCCGCCAGCGCGGCCGTAGCGAGTATAGGGCTCTTTGCGCTTTCCTGGGCTACGGGCGGCATGATGATCTTGTTGGCAGCCACGCTGTACGGCGTTGGCAAGACGTTCTTCTGGCCGACGACGTTGGGTGTCGTCTCTGAGCAATTCCCAAAGGGTGGTGCATTGACGATCAACGCCGTTGCCGGAGTAGGTCTCCTGGCCGTGGGTATCGTCGGCGCGCCCTTCCTCGGGTACATACAGGACCGTGCCATCGATGGGAACCTGTTTGCGACCGCTCCCGCGTTGCACGAGCAGGTTACGGACTCCAAAGTAGGTCTCTTCGGCGAGTATCGGGCGCTTGAGCCTGCGGCCGTGGCGGCTGCCTCCGAGGAAGACCAACAAATGATCTCCGGGGTGCAAGATGAATCCACAAAGGATGCGCTGCGCACCGTCGCCGTGCTTCCGCTCATCATGCTCGCCTTCTACATCGGCTTGATTCTCTATTTCCGGGCAAGAGGCGGTTACAAGCCTGTCGAGCTCGAGCAAGAAAAAGAAGGGGACAGCACGGCGTCAGCCCTCTCCTGAGAGCAGCGGTCCCACGAGTTACCGAACGTCTCGAATGGACGGGCGGGCAGCAGTCGTGCCCCGCGGAATCACGGGCAGCAAAACGTGGGACGGGTACTCCGGGCTGTGGTAGACGGCCTGCTCGGCCGTCTCCATTCGGGTGCCCGTTCCCGGATCCTCCCCGGTATTCAGGTTTCGATCGAATCGCGGGAAGTTGCTGCTGGAGATCTCGACCCGGATCCTATGCCCAGGTAGGAACGTATTGCTGGTCGACCACAGGTCGATCGTGTACTCGTAGACACCGGGTTCGATCTGGGTCGGCTGCGTGGGTGAGTCGCGATAGCGGGCCCGAATGATCCCGTCCTGAATGTTCTGCGCGTAGCCGTCGGGATGCACGTCCACGAGCTTAGCGGTCCAGTCGGTGTCCCTCGCTGACGTTGCGGCATACAGTGTGACAGTGATCGGGCCCGTTACTTCGACCGGCTCCGTCAACTCGGGCGACGTATAAACCAGCACGTCGCGGCGGCGCTCGGCAGCACGCTGATCAAATGCGCCCATCGGCACGATGTTGCTCTGGCAGCAGTTGTTGCCGCCGAGCGTCGGAACCGGATTGGCAGGATCATACGTGAACGTGTCACTCGGGGTGCCACCCTCGGGCGGGTCGGTGGACAGGCTGCCGTCACCAAAAAGTGTGTTCGCGTTGCCGCCGCTGTGCAGGTAGTACTTCGTGTACCGCGTCCGCTCAAGTGGCCACTCATTCTCGTACCGCCAGTAGTTCTCGCCCATCACAAATATCTTGATCGGCGGCTCGTCGGCGACACCGTTGTCGATGCCCTTCAACCAGTAATCGAACCAGCGCAGGTAGACCGGCTGCATGTCGACTTCCGCCGCCGGACCGAAGTCGACCCGGTCGGTCTGATACGGCGCCCCGGGGAGGAAATTCGATCTACTGCCAAGGTCGTGCACCCACGGCCCGACCATGAGCCGCTTGCCCTGTCTGGCCACCTCGGTCTTGCCCTGTTCCCGGATCTCGATGTCGTCCTGAAGCATTCCGCTCAGGAAGATGTCGTACCAGCCGCCAGTGCTTAACATCGGCACCGCGACTTTGTCCTGCGCCGCCTCGTGGCTGTTATCGTCCCAGTAAGCGTCACGCGTCGGGTGCCTCACCCAGTCGCGGTAGTGCTGGGTGCGGCGACCCACAGCCTCGTCCGCGGTGGCAATCGGTAGATGCTGGAACGCCTCGGGCCAGTCGTAGGCGAGGTACTCCTGGTTGACCCGCCCGTCGATGCGGAGACCGCCCCATTGCAGGGCAAATCCATACTGAAACGCCCCGCCCGTGTAGATCCAGTTCCCGTAGATGTCCAGCGTCGTCACCGTCGGGGCCATGGCGGTCAGGTACTCACTCCCGCGGATCGCCTGCGTCATCTGCGTGAACCCGACGTACGACTCGCCAATCGTCCCGATCTTGCCGTTGCTCCACGGCTGCGTACCCAGCCATTCGTCGGTATCGAAGCCGTCGTCTGGCTCGTTCTTGAACGCGTAGAAGGTACCGTCGGAATCGTAGCGACCGCGGACGTCCTGCTGAACGACAACGTAGCCGCGCTCGGCGAACCATTTCGATTGCTCGACCGCGCCTAGCGAGTTGTTGCTGTAGGGCGTGCGCACGAGAATCACGGGGAACGTTCCGTCGGCATCTGGCCGGTAGATGTCGGCCGAGAGGGTCACACCATCGCGCATCGGAACGCGAACGTTGTGCTCCATCCACACGTCGTAGCTCGGTTTCGAGAGTGTGCCCTGGTCATAATGGACGACGTCCGTCGGCTGTTGAGCCACGCCGACAATCTGTCCGCTGAGTCCCGGAGGGACGACCGCCGCGAGTTCCGTCACACCCGCGAGGAACAGGATGGGAAATGAACGCCGCATCATCGCTTCACCTCCGTATGATGGACGGGTAACCTTGTGAGGTGCTGGAGTTTCTCGAACACGACCGAATGTTGGCTACGGTAACGGTGGGGTTATTCTACCGCCAGTTGGTCTATCGGGTAAGCTGAGGTCCTTCTCCACCCAATCGGTCGGAAGCCGTCGCCCGGGTCGTGCGCACCTCCGGGGACCGCTACCGCGTCGATCGGCCAGATGTTTTATCGTTATGACGCGCGGGCCGAAGACGGCGGTCTTGTACACCCTGGCTCGGAATGCCTACCTGTGTCGCCAATCCAGAAAGGATATCTCCTCCTCGCCGACATCTCTGGCTTCACGGCCTTTCTGGAGGGCACGGAACTGGATCATGCCCAGGGCGTCATCGAGAACGTCATGCGCACGATCATCGGTGAGCTGACGCCTGCCTTGCAACTCGCCGAGGTGGAAGGCGACGCGGTCTTCGTATATGGCCTCGAGGAGGGGGTGACGCGCGGGGAGCTCATCTTCGAGCTGGTCGATGCCACGTACACGGCGTTCCGCGACCTTCGCAGGACCATGAGCCGCAACGCCGCCTGTCCATGCCGGGCTTGTCAGTCCATCGATCATTTGGATCTGAAGTTCGTCATCCACTTCGGCGACTTCGTGCTCCAGGACGTGACCGGCAGGAGCAAGCCGCTCGGTTCCTCCGTGAACCTCGCTCACCGCCTGCTCAAGAACCACGTGACCGAACAGACGGGCTGGCATGCCTACGCTCTCTTCTCGGAGGCTACCCTCGAGCGGATGGGCATAGAGTCGCACGGCATGGGCGAGTTCGTCGAAGAGTACGACCATCTGGGTGAGGTCAGACTGTTCGGGCTCGATCTCGATGGTCGGTACCTCGACCTGGTCGACGGGCGCCGCATCCAAGTCGACGCCGAGGACTCGCATATCTCCGTCTCGAGGAGGTTCGGCACTTCACCCGCCACGACCTGGGACTGGTTCAACGACCCTGTGAAACGATCGCGGTGGATGCCGGGCTCGGACTGGCACGCACTGGCGCGCCCCGATGGGCGTACCGGCCGCGGCGCAGAGCTAGGATCAAAGGGTGTGTAAAAAGAGAGGCGACGTACCTTTCCGCTGAGTAATAACCAGCGAACTCCGGGTGACAGCCCGGGGGAAAGGAACGACGCCTCGTGAGGAAGAATACGGTGGGACCCGAGGGTGAGTCCAGGACGCCCGTGTGGGAAGTTCTGGAAGAAGTGGTTCGGGAGAAGGCGCAGGAGTTCATTCAACAGATCTTGGAGGAGGAAGTCACGGAGTTGCTAGGGCGAGAGAAGTCAGAGCGCAGGAGGGTGGTGGACGCGACCGAGGGCTACCGCAACGGATACGGCAAGCCGAGGCGGCTGGCGATGAGCTCGGGCACGATCACACTCCGACGCCCTCGAGTTCGAGGCCTTGAGGAGCGGTTCGAGAGCCGCGTGCTGCCGTTGTTCGCGAGGCGGACGAAGGAGCTGGGCGCTCTGCTTCCGGAGCTGTATCTGCACGGACTGGCGGAGGGAGACTTCGAGTTGGCGATGCGGGGCCTGCTGGGCGAGGGGGCACCGCTGTCGAAGTCTTCGATTCGGCGGCTGCGGGCGGGATGGACGGCGGAGTTCGAGGAATGGAGCCAGCGTCGCCTGGAGGGTCGTGAGGTCGTCTACGTGTGGGCGGACGGGATCTATGTGAAGGCAGGGCTGGAGCGGGACAAAGCGGCGCTGCTGGTGGTGCTGGGTGCCATGCGAGACGGGACGAAAGAGGTGTTGGCCCTGAGAGCGGGCTACCGAGAGTCGGTCGAGTCCTGGTCCGAGGTGTTGCGGGACCTGAAGGCACGCGGCATCGAGGCGCCCCGGCTTCTGATGGCGGACGGTAACGCTGCGATCTGGGGCGCAGTACGGCAGGTATGGCCTGAGGCGGGTGAGCAACGGTGCTGGAACCACAAGATGAGGAACGTGCTGGACCGACTACCTCAGCGGGAGCAGGGCGAGGCGAAGGATCTTCTCCGGGCCGTGGTCTACGCACCGAGCCGGGCCGAGGCCCTGAAGGCCCGCGAGGTGTTCGCCCGACGCTATAGGCCGTGGTATCCGAAAGCAGTGGACGTACTCGAGGACGACTGGGAGCGGATGGTAGCGTTCTACGACTTCCCCGAGGACCACTGGAAGCATCTACGCACGACGAACGTGGTCGAGAGCCCGTTCGCCGCGGTACGGCTCAGGACGACAGCAGCGAAGCGGTTCAAGCGGGTCGAGAGCGCTACGGCGCTAATCTGGAAGTTGCTCTTGGTGGCTGAGAAGCGGTTCCGAAGGCTCGACGCTCCTCACCTCCTCAAGGACGTATTTGAAGGAAGAAAGTTCGAAGACGGAAAGCCCGTCTCACACCAACAGCGGAAGAACGCCGCCTAATACGTTTACACACCTATTGACCCAACCTCGCGGCGCACAAAACCACTGCACGATTTCGAAGGTGGTCGAGCAGGTTCTCGACTGGCACCCGTTCGACTACTACACTGTGCGATTCAGCAAGGGCCCTTGGCACCTGCTGAGCACCGTCGAGTGCGAGCCTTTCGACGGGGGCACCGAAGTGCGTTGGAAGCTGCAGGCCGAGGGCCGCCTTCCACGTCCTCTGCTCGTGCTCGCGTGCCACGGCATGGCAAGGTACGGAATCGAGCTCGACGAAGCGCTCAGACGCCTGACGGTTCTTCTCCCGGAGCCCGGCTCGGCGCACGTCGACACACCCTCGTGATGCCGGACGTGATGGTTGGAGCCGATCAATGAGCAAAGCGGTGAGGATTCACGAGGTGGGCGGGCCTGAAGTCCTGAAGTTCGAGACGGTCGAGGTGGACGATCCCGGGCCTGGGCAGGCCCTGCTGAGACAGACTGCGGCAGGTCTCAACTACATCGATACCTACCAGCGGACCGGACTGTATCCGCTGGCATCCTTTCCGGTGATCCTGGGCATGGAAGGCGCCGGTGTGGTCGAGGCGGTGGGTGAAGGCGTTACCGAAGTCGACGTCGGCGATCGCGTCGCCTACAGCATGGCGCTCGGCGCGTACGCAGAACGGCGACTGGTTCCGGCCGCAGTGCTCGTGCGCCTGCCGGACGGCATCAGCGACGATCAGGGTGCGGCGATGATGCTGAAGGGCTGCACGGCGCAGTACCTCCTCCGTCGCACGTACCGGGTCGATGCCGGCGATACGATCCTCATCCATGCGGCGGCGGGTGGGGTCGGTCTGATCGTG
Source organism: Longimicrobiales bacterium (assembly GCA_965218295.1). Taxonomy (GTDB): domain Bacteria; phylum Gemmatimonadota; class Gemmatimonadetes; order Longimicrobiales; family Gaopeijiaceae; genus CBDCKN01. The sequence goes on from CBDCKN010000003.1 coordinate 139,899, forward strand.
TGCCAGTGGGCCAAGCATCTGGGCGCGACGGTCATCGGCACGGTCGGAAGCGCCGACAAGGCCGCGCTCGCCAAGGCACATGGATGCGACCACGCGATCGACTACAGGACAGAGAACTTCGCCGAACGGGTCAGGGAGATCACGAACGGAGCCGGTGTCCCGGTCGTCTACGACTCTGTGGGCAGGGATACCTTCACGGCCTCTCTGGACTGCCTCCAGCCGCACAGCCTGTTGGTGAGCTTCGGCCAATCCTCGGGGGCGATCCCGCCCTTCGACCCGGGCGTGTTGGCACAAAAGGGGTCGCTCTTCCTCACGCGCCCTTCACTAGCCGGCTACATAGGCACCCGCGAGGAGCTCGAGGCGACGGCGACCGAGCTGTTCGACGTGGTGCTGAGCGGCGCGGTCAAGATCGAGGTGAATCAGACGTATCCGCTCGAAGAGGTCGCCACGGCCCACCGCAATCTCGAGGCGCGGAAGACGACCGGCTCGACCGTGCTTCGGATGGCGGGATAGGCCCCAGAGTGGATGCCGTAGCGGGACCCGGGGCTTTTATGACGGAACGTACGACCTCAGCGACGCCTTGGTTCGACAGGCTCGAAGCTCCGGTAGTCGTTAGGATCGCCGCTGCCTTTGTATCTCGCCTGCAGCGGATATGGATAATGGGGCCGAGTGAATTCGTACCTGTCGGGTACCGATGCACTCGCTTCAACGGAAGTCATTCCGTCGGCATGATAGCCTATCATCATATCGGGCGTCTGACCCTGTTCGACCCAGGCTTCTAGATAGCTGAAAAAGTCGCCGGTGGCCGCGCCATCGCCACCAGAGCAATGCGACCGCCCCGGAATCATGAACAGCCGAACAGACTCTTGGGTGCTGGCCCGCCCGCCCATGATTCTCTCCGCCATCTCATAATAATCGGCGGTGACTCGTGGCCCGTTCGCGCCGGAGTCTTCCCAGCCCTGGATGATCATCAGCTTGCCACCCGCAGCCTTGAGGTTACGCAGATCGGGATTGCCGTAGCCCGTCACAATCGCATCCATCATCCCGGTGCGCTTGTAGTCGTGGTCGAAATCAAAATCGGTCGCCTTCCAGCTCGGCCCCGGATCCGGATTGAAACCCATGTACTGCCACCAGCTGGTCTTATACTCGGGATCCATGGAAAAGAAGGTACCCTTCTCCGAGCCGGGCAGAGCGGGTAACCAGGGGAAGTATTTGCTGATCTTCTCGCCTTTCGACGTCACCGGCCCCTCGTAGACTTTCCTGGCCGCCTCCACCTGGACCGGCGACAGACAGCCCGATCTTTGACCCCGCTCGCAGGTCAGTTCGGCAGGATCGAATTCACAGGTCCGGGGATCGCCACCGATGATCCCATCCTCGAGGCCATCGTCCGCATCGCATGCGGCCATGGCTCCCTCGTGAAGCACGTCCAGATCGGCGGGCGTGAAAAGCGGATTGCCGTCCTCGTCATGCATCGCCAGGGCGTTCCAAAGGATCATGACGCCCGTGGACGTCACGATGGAGGGCTCCAGGGCAAGAATGCCGTCGAAGTTCCACGGAAATCGCTGCGCTTCGACCATCCCCTGCTTGCCGCCGCCGGAACAGCCAACATGATAGGAGAACTCTGGGGCCCTGCCGTAGTAGTGTTCTATGATGGCCTTGCCCGCCAGGGCGACGACATGGTGACCGCGGATGCCGTAATCAAACTCCGCCTGGAGATTGTTGTAGGCCCACGAGGCCCTGGATCCTATGCCAGTATGGCCTGTATTGTGCGTGATACAGGCATAGCCTCTCCGCAATCCCTCATCGCACCAGGGGGCCCGCGCCTCCGTCGAGCCGCCATAGCCGCCAGGGCTCGCCTCCATAAAGTTGCCGTTCCATTCGGGGCTCCCCGGCATTCGTAACACGAATTCGACATTGGGCGAGACATAGCCCTCCACACGGCAATGGGCGGGCACATCGCCGGCGGCATCCACCACCCGGGCTTGCGTCACCTGCGTCGGCGCATCCTGAAGGGTCGTGAAGTCCGCCGTCGGCAGCGGAGGATGACCAGGTAAAGGTCTTGTCGGGAAGAGCGCCTCGCAGTCGGCGACAGCAGCCGACGGGCCACCGGGCCGGGCCGCCTCGCCGGGATCTGTCTCAACGGCCAGGATCGCACCGGCGCTCAGGCTGCCGGCCCCGACCCACACCGCTCCCATCGCCAGGGCCAGGCCCAACGCGAGTTTTTCTACGGTGTGCTTCATCGAGTATCTCCTTGCTGATTCTGCGTGCGTGAGGAGCCTCATCCGTCACGTCGATTTCAGCGACGCCTTGGTTCGGCAGGCTCGAAATTCCGGTAGTCGTTCGGATCGCCGCTACCTTTGTATCTCGCCTGCAGCGGATATGGATAATGGGGCCGGGTGAAGTCGTACCTGTCGGGTACCGATGAATTCGCTTCAACGGAAGTTATTCCTTCGGCATGGTAGCCTACGATCATATCCGGTGCCTGACCCTCTTCGACCCAGGCTTCTAGATAGCTGAGAAAGTCGCCGCTAGCCGCACCCACGCCACCAGAGCAATGCGACCGCCCCGGAATCATGAAGAGGCGATAAAATTCCTGGGTGCTGGCCCGCCCGCCCATGATTTTTTCCGCCATCTCATAGTAGTCGGCACTGACTTGCGGCCCGGGAAGGCCGGAGTCTTCCCAGCCCTGGATGACCATCAGCTTGCCACCCGCAGCCTTCAAGTTACGCAGATCGGGATTGTTGTAGCCATTCACAACCGCGTCCATCATCGCGGTACGCTTGTAATCGTGGTCGAAATCAAAATCGGCCCACGTCCAACTCGGCCCCGGATCCGGATTGAAACCCATGAACCGCCACCAACTGGTCTTATACTCGAGATCCATGGAAAAGAAGGTACCCAGCTCCGAGCCGGGCGTGGCGGGGTACCAGGGGAAATATCTGCTGACCTTCTCGCCTTCCGACGTCACCGGCCCGCTGTAGACTTTCCTGGCCGCCTCCACCTGGACCGGCGACAGACAGCCCGATCTCTGACCCGGCTCGCAGGTCAGTTCGGCAGGATCGAATGCGCAGGTCCGGGGATCACCACCGATGATCCCATCCTCGAGGCCATCGTCCGCATCGCATGCGGCGATGGCCCCCGCGTGAAGCACGTCCCGATCGGCGGGCGTGAAAAGCCGATTGCCGTCCTCGTCATGAGTCGCCCGGGAGTTCCACAGGAGCAGGACACCCGAGGCCGTCACGCTGGATGGCTCCATAGCGAGAATGCCGTCGAAGTTCCACGGAAATCGCTGCGCTTCGACCATCCCCTGCTTGCCACCGCCGGAACAGCCAAGATGATAGGAGAACTCTGGCGCCCTGCCGTAGTAGTGTTCGGTGATGGCCTTGCCCGCCAGGGCGGCGACATGGTGACCGCGGATGCCGTAATCAAACTCCGCCTGGAGATTGTTGTAGGCCCACGAGGCCCTCATTCCCCAGCCAGTATGCCCCGTATCGTGCGAGATACAGGCATAGCCTCTCCGCAATGCCTCGTCGCACCAGCCGGCCATCGCTTCCGTCGAGCCGCCATATCCACCAAGGCTCGCCTCCAGAAAATTGCCGTTCCAGTCGGAGCTCCCCGGCAGTCGTAACACGATCCCGACATTGGGCGAGACATAGCCCTCCGCACGGCAATAGGCGGGCACATCGCCAGCAGCATCCACCACCCGGGCTCCCGTCACCTGCGTCGGCGCATCCTGAATGGCCGTGAAGTCCGTCGTCGGCAGCGCCTCGCAATCAGCGACAGCCACCGACAGGCCACCGGGCCGGGCCGCCTCGCTGGGATCTATCTCAACGGCCAGGATCGTACCGGCGCTCGGACTGCCGGCCCCGACCCACACCGCTCCCATCGCCAGCGCCAGGCCCACCGCGAATCTCTTGAACGTGTGCTTCATCAAGTACCTCCATATGGTTCTGCGTGCCTGAAAAACCGCTCCGTCACGTCCCGTCAATCTCATCGACGCTCTGGATCGAATGCCTCGAAGCTCCGATAGTCGTTCGGATCGCCGCTGCCTTTGTATCTCGCTTGCAGCGGAAATGGGTAATGAGGCCGAGTGAAGTCGTACGTGTCGGGTACCGATGAACTCGTTTCAACGGAAGTCATTCCGTCGGCATGATAACCTATCATCATATCGGGCGCCTGACCCTGTTCGACCCAGGCTTCTAGATAGCTGAAAAAGTCGCCGGTGGCCGCGCCATTGCCACCACGGCAATGCGACCGCCCCGGAATCATGAACAGCCGAACAGACTCTTGGATGCTGGCCCGCCCGCCCATGATTTTTTCCGCCATCTCATCGCCAGGGCCAGGCCCAACGCGAATCTCTTGAACGTGCGCTCCATCGTATCTTCCTTTCTTGTGAGTACCGTGCACGTCTTGTGAGTACCGTGCACGTCACGTCGCAAGGTGCTCGCCGGCCTGACCGCGCTCGTGAAAGCACGAGACAAACGTGACCACGGCCCTCCTCTACGGCTGCTCCAGCACTGCCATGTTTAACATCAAAGGCCGGTCCTACCGGCTGAAGGAGCTCGAGAAGCTCATCCGCTGAACCTCGACGCGGTGCTACTCACTCCCGTGCACCGCTTGGGGGTCGTCCGCTATGTTACGCTCCGAATGTGAAGCTCACAACCAGTGGGCCAGCGGCGCCGTTCGTTCCCGGGGCCACTGTGGCAGTCTGGAAAAACTGCCATCGATCGAGGCGCTGGGAACCCCTTTTGGCATAGGAAGGGTGGAAAAGGATGGGGAGGGCATTTTCCTCGAGCTCAACCGAAAGGACGCGCGTGGTTGCGATCATTTCACCTGAAGACTCGGAGAGACCCCAGTGGTCTATGACGATAGGGGAGTTCCTGGATAAGGCGGCTTCCCTACGGCCGGGTAAGACCTATCTCTATTTCCGCGACCAAGAAGTCAGCTTCCAGAATTTTCGGGAATATAGCCTTCGGACAGCTACCCTCTTCCGAGAGCTGGGTGTTCAGAAGGGAGATCGAGTTTGTCTTTTCCTGCCCAATTGCCCGGAATTCCTTTATGCCTGGTTGGGTCTGTCGCTCATTGGTGCCATAGGTGTCCCGATCAACGCGGCCTATAAGGAAGAAGAAGGTGCCTTCATTCTCGAGAGTTGCGCAGCGCGGGTCTTACTAACGCATCACGCTTTGTTGGAGGTGGCCAAAAAAATGTGCGGGGATTCCCAGACCATCGGAAAGCTGATGGTTTCAGGCGAGGGCGGACGAAGCTCCCCTGAGTTTCTCGACTTTTCCCGAGAGCTTCAAAAGTGTCCCCCGTTGGCGGAGCCCGAGGAGGTTACGCCTCAAGATATATCCATGCTGATGTTTACATCAGGGACAACGGGGAAGCCTAAAGGGGTCATGGTGACGCATGAAATGTACGTGGCCGCCGGGCAGGGGTATGCCACTTGGGTCGAGGCCGACTCTGAGGATCGCTTCTTCACCTGTCTCCCTCTTTGCCATGCGAACGCCCAGTATTACTCCACCATGGGCTCTCTGGCGGTGGGGGCCAGTCTTATTATGGAGGAGCGCTTCAGTGCATCCAAATTCTGGGACCAGGCAAGGAGGTCCGGCGCGACCGTGGTAAACTTCATTGGCATGATGTTGCCTGTCCTCCTGAAGCAGCCGCGTGTGGAGTTCGATCCTCCGAATCAAGTGCGCGTCTGCTATGGTTCCCCCGCCTTCTCTCCGGAATTTCTAACCGAGTTTGAGAAGCGATTCAGTACAAAGGTGGTGATCGGTTTTGCATTAACGGAATGCGTGTTCGGGACGATAGAGCGTCTCGGCCAATCCCATAGGCCGCGCAGCTCGGGGGTGCCGCGTTGGCACCCAGATAGCCGTTTCGTAAACGAGCTGCGGATCGTGGGGGAGCAAGATGTACCCCTGCCGTCAGGAGAGGTGGGGGAGGTTCTGCTGCGCAACCCGGCCGTGACGCCTGGCTACTGGCAGAATGATGAGCAGACGACCGAGGCGCTACGCGGAGGCTGGCTCCACACGGGGGACCTCGGCCGCGTAGACGAGGAAGGTCACCTTTACTTTGTGGACCGGAAGAAGGACGTGATCCGAAGACGAGGGGAGAATATCGCCTCCTCGGAGGTGGAGGAGGTTTTGAAAAGAGAGCCAAGGATTCTGGACTGTGCCGTAATTGGTGTGCCGTCAGAGCTGGCGGAGGAAGAGGTGAAGGTGTTTGTGGTGCTCCGTCCGGGAGAGCAGATGGGGCCCGAGGAAATCGTTTCCTGGTGCGCTGAACGGTTGGCTCACTTCAAGGTCCCCCGATACGTGGAATTCCGCGCAGAGCTTCCCAGGACGCCCAGCCTGCGGGTACGCAAGAATTTGCTTCGCCGGGACGTTGCGGGGCCGGCGGGGGAATGCTTCGATCGGGAGAAAGCGGATATCCGTCTGCGCTAGGAACGGTCGGATGCCGCGGAAAGGAACCTAACTTTTGGCCGAGGCGAGAATCGAACCGGTCTCCCTGGAACCCGCTGCCTTCGAGGTGGGCAACACCGAAAATGAGTGTGGGCTTCTGGGCAACCGTTGTCCGCAATGCGATCTCGTGTTTTTTCCCCGACGTCACTTTTGTACGCGCTGCTCCGCGTCGAGACTTGAAGAGATTCGGCTCAGCAAAAAGGGCCGTCTCTTGAGCTTCACCACAGTGTACCAGAAGCCCAAGTTTTCCAGCGTGGAGCCGCCCTATCTCATGGGGGAGATTGATCTCCCGGAAAGGGTGGTGGTCTATTCGCTGCTCTCCCAAAGTCAGCACGAAGAGCTGAAGATAGGGGGTGAAGTGGAGTTGGTCGCAGTAAAGGTGAGAGAGGAGGAGCGAGAGGGGAAGCGTGTGACCGTGATGGGCTATGCCTTCAGGCCGTGCTAATCCAAGCGTAAAAATAGATCTACATTTTCTCTAATCTGACAATAGGACTGCATCAAAATCATGGAAAGGGACGACGGAAAATAATCAATGGCTGAGGTCTATGTCATAGGCGCGGGGTTTCATCCTTTCGGTCGTTTTCCCGAGTCCACCTTTGAAGATCTGAGCCGGGTGGCGATTGACCATGCCCTGCAAGATGCGGGCATACCCTTTCCCGCCGTTGAAGCAGCCTATGTTGGCAATGTCTCTTCGGGACTCTACGACGCCCGAAGGATCATTCAGCAGTTTGGCTGGTCGGGCATCCCCATATCCAGACTGGTGCAGGCATCGGCCAGCGGGTCTGCCGCGTTCAGAGAAGCCTATTTAATGGTGGCTCATGAGGTGTATGGCACCGCCCTGGTGGTTGGCTTCGAGAAGATGGAACGGGGCCTGCTGCCGGGGACTGTGGGGGTTATGACGGGCCGGCATCACCTGGATGTGATGGGACTCGACGCCATTCCGGCAAGGGTGGCGCTGGAGATGAAGAAGCGCATGGAGATGTTTGGCGAGAGCCCAGAGATGTTCGCCCAGGTGGCGGTGCAGGCCTCGGAATGTGCCGCCACGAATCCCAACGCCCATTATCGAAACAGGCATAGCATCCAGGAGGTTCTCCAATCCAGAATGATCAGCGAACCGCTCACCCTTTACCAGTGTTGCCCCACGAGTGACGGCGCAGCAGCCGTGATCCTCTGTAGTGAGTCCAGGGCCAGACAGGTTGGCTTGAGTCGTGCCGTGCGGGTGGCGGGTTGGGCCTCCGGCTCACCGGACTACACCGATTACATCGGTGGCCCGGGAAGCGATATCGGAGGGGATTTTAAAGGTCAGACCCTGAGCCGTCGGCTGGTGCGGACGGCTTACGAAAGGGCTGGCGCGGGGCCTGAAGAGATCCGGGTAGCGCAAGTTCATGATCCCTTTACCCTGGCCGCCTTGGTCGACTTGGAAAGCCTTGGTTTCTGTGCCGAAGGGGAGGCGGGTCGGTGGTACATGGAGGGGAAGTCTCATATCAACGGTAAGGTGGCCATCAACACGGATGGAGGGCTTTTGTGTAAAGGGCATCCCCTCGGGGCCTCAGGGGTGGCGCAGGTGGCTGAGATCACATGCCAGCTGCGCGGCGAGTCCGGACCGCGTCAAGTTCCGGGAAAACCAAAGCTGGGGCTCACGCACAATTCCGGTGCGGGGATGATCAACATCCATGTTTTTCAAAAATAGCGGACTCACGCATACGCCTTTCCATCCGAGGCCACGGCGCGAAGTCGCGGTCGCGGCCCTACCGCGGAATCACGGGCAGCAAAACGTGGGACGGGTACTCCGGGCTGTGGTAGACGGCCTGCTGGGCCGTCTCCATTCGGGTGCCCGTTCCCGGATCCTCCCCGGTATTCAGGTTTCGATCGAATCGCGGGAAGTTGCTGCTGGAGATCTCGAACCGGATCCTATGCCCAGGTAGGAACGTATTGCTGGTCGACCACAGGTCGATCGTGTACTCGTAGATACTGCCGGGTTCGATCTGGGTCGGCTGCGTGGGTGAGTCGCGATAGCGGGCCCGAATGATCCCGTCCTGAATGTTCTGCGCGTAGCCGTCGGGATGCACGTCCACGAGCTTAGCGGTCCAGTCGGTGTCCCTTGCTGACGTTGCGGCATACAGTGTGACAGTGATCGGGCCCGTTACTTCGACCGGCTCCGTCAACACGGGTGACGCATAAACCAGCACGTCGTGGCGGCGCTCGGCAGCACGCTGATCAAATGCGCCCATTGGCACGAGGTCGCTCCGGCAGCAGTTGTTGCCGCCGAGCGTCGGAACCGGATTGGCAGGATCATATATGAACGTGTCACTCGGGGTGCCACCCTCGGGCGGGTCGGTGGACAGGCTGCCGTCACCAAAAAGTGTGTTCGCGTTGCCGCCGCTGTGCAGGTAGTACTTCGTGTACCGCGTCCGCTCAAGTGGCCACTCATTCTCGTACCGCCAGTAGTTCTCGCCCATCACAAATATCTTGATCGGCGGCTCGTCGGCGACACCGTTGTCCATGCCCTTCAACCAGTAATCGAACCAGCGCAGGTAGACCGGCTGCATGTCGACTTCCGCCGCCGGACCGAAGTCGACCCGGTTGGTCTGATACGGCGCGTCGCCGCGGAAATTCGATCTACTGCCAGTGCTGTGCACCCACGGCCCGACCATGAGCCGCTTGCCCTGTCTGGCCACCTCGGTCTTGCCCTGTTCCCGGATCTCGACGTCGTCCTGAAGCATTCCGCTCAGGAAGATGTCATACCAGCCGCCAACGTTTAACATCGGCACCGCGACTTCGTCCTGCGCCGCCTCGTGGCTGTTATCGTCCCAGTAAGCGTCACGCGTCGGGTGCCTCACCCAGTCGCGGTAGTGCTGGTTGCGGCGACCCACAGCCTCGTCCGCGGTGGCAATCGGTAGATGCTGGAACGCCTCGGGCCAGTCGTAGGCGAGGTACTCCTGGTTGACCCGCCCGTCGATGAAGAGACCGCCCCAGGGCAGAGCAAATCCATACTGAAACGCGCCGCCCGTGTAGATCCAGTTCCCGTAGATGTTCAGTGTCGTCACCGTCGGGGCCATGGCGGTCAGGTACTCACTACCGCGGATCGCCTGCGTCATCTGCGTGAACCCGACGTACGACCCGCCCATCGTCCCGATCTTGCCGTTGCTCCACGGCTGCGTACCCAGCCATTCGTCGGTATCGAAGCCGTCGTCTGGCTCGTTCTTGAACGCGTAGAAGGTACCGTCGGAATCGTAGCGACCGCGGACGTCCTGCTGAACGACAACGTAGCCGCGCTCGGCGAACCATTTCGATTGCTCGACCGCGCCTAGCGAGTTGTTGCTGTAGGGCGTGCGCACGAGAATCACGGGGAACGTTCCGTCGGCATCTGGCCGGTAGATGTCGGCCGAGAGGGTCACACCATCGCGCATCGGAACGCGAACGTTGTGCTCCATCCACACGTCGTAGCTCGGTTTCGAGAGTGTGCCCTGGTCATAATGGACGACGTCCGTCGGCTGTTGAGCCACGCCGACAATCTGTCCGCTGAGTCCCGGAGGGACGACCGCCGCGAGTCCCGTCACACCCGCGAGGAACAGGATGGGAAATGAACGCCGCATCATCGCTTCACCTCCATATGAAGGACGGGTAACCTTTCCCGCCGCTGCCGATCAGGGCGGTGACTTCGTAGGAGCCTGGGCGGAGGGCCATGTTGGCTACGGTAACGGAGGGGCTATTCTACCGCCAGTTGGTCTATCGGGTAAGCACAACCTCATTTGCATATTTCCTTCAACAGGTGGTGTCCTGCGCCCTGCGGCCTATATCTTTTGTTCCTCAGGGCCCACATTTGGCGTTTTCTGTATTTTCTTCCAGTGCATTGCGAAGTGAAAAGCAGAAACCCTTTTTGACATCGTGCTCGACAAAACCTCATATTAGGAAATCCATGCTTATGTCCAACAATGTTGTGCTCCTAGGTATCGACGCCCGCGGCGTCGCAACGATTACGTTGAATCGCCCGGAGGTAAACAATGCTTATAACGATGCGGTGATCGGCGGACTGAACGATGCACTTGCCGCCTGTGATGCCGATGACAATGTTCGCGCAGTGATCGTGCGTGGAAACGGAAAGCACTTTCAGGCCGGAGCCGATCTGAAATGGTTACGCAGCGTCAGTGCTCTTGGTGCCGAGGAAAACATCGAGATCTCGCGCCGTACGGCCGATGTCATGCGCAGCATCGACCGATTCCCAAAACCCACTGTGGCCCTGGTGCACGGTGGCTGTTTCGGTGGCGGTGTGGGCATCATCGCCTCGTGCGACGTGGTGATTGCCTCCGAAGACGCCACCTTTGGCATCACGGAGGTCCGTTGGGGCATGGCGCCGATCATTATCATTCCGCAATTGATCGCCGCCATCGGCGCGCGCAACGTGCGACGCTATGCGCTGTCGTGCGAACGCTTCGATGCGAAACGGGCGAAAGCCATGGGTCTAGTGCATGAGATCTGCCCTCGCGGCGGATTGGACAAAGCGGCGGCGCCGATTATCGATCAGCTTTTTCTGAGCGCACCGAGCGCGCTTGCACAGACAAAAGTCGCCGTGCTGGAGCACAGCGATACCCTATACTCACCCGGGTACTTCGAGCAACTGGTGGGCCAGCACGCAGAAAAACGCCGGTCTGCTGAAGCCCGCGAGGGGATGGAAAGCTTTCAGGAGAAGCGCAAACCTGATTGGTACCGATGAGCTGAGTGTGCGCGGCCTCGTTACTGGCGCCCCCTGCTTTGGCGTCGTCATAGGTTTTGATCTGCCAATGCGCACTCGTCCCCGCCTTTGGCCTCATGAAACAAGTGGAAAACGACGATTATGCCTGACATGGAAAGCCTGCGGAAACCGCCAACTATTCATCAAATCGATGTCGCCGTCATCGGCGCGGGCGGCGCCGGCCTGCGCGCCGCAAGAGGACTTGCTGAGGCTGATATACCGGTCGCCATTTTGTCGAAGGTTCCCTTCAAGTTGGCTCACACCCGCGAAGCTCAGGGAGGCATCGCCGCACAGCGTGGTGCCCCGGATTCTTTTGAGATCCACCTGCAGGACACGATCAAGGGTGGCAACTACCTGGTTGATGCTGACGCTGCCGACATCCTCGTCAAAGAAGCTCCCGAGGTCCTCGATGACATGCGGGAGATCATGGTCCAGTATGACATGGATTTTGACAAGGAAGACGACAAGGTCACCATTCGCCTGAAAACGTTTGGTGGCCATTCCCAGGCGCGGGGACATTCGGTTGGCGACAAGACCGGAGAAGCCCTGCATGAATCCATCCTCCGGAAGCTTAAGGAGATCAAAGCTTCTAGAGAAAAGGAAGGCAAGACACCGGTTGAATTCTACGAAAAGTACTTTGTCACCAGGCTCATTCGAGTAGGTGACCAGATCGCCGGCGTCGTTGCCATCAACACTGATGACTACACGGTTCATGTGTTTCAGACCAAAGCCCTCATCATGGCGACGGGAGGGACCGGGCAGGTGTTCGCCTATACGTCGAACACCGAAGACAACACCGGTGACGGCTACGCCCTCGCGCTCGAAGCCGGCATCGGCGTGCAGGATATGGAGTTCATACAGTTCCATCCGACCGGTATCCCCGTCAAGATGGGCGAAGCGGACCAGATCAGACTCGAAACGGTCGCCGGTTTTCGAGATCCCCGTCCGGGATTCCTCATTTCGGAGAAGACGCGGTCAGAGGGCGCCTACCTGCTCAATTCCAAAGGTGAGCGCTTCATGGACAAATACGATGAGCGCCTGGAGATGGCTCCCAGAGATGTCGTTTCACGTGCCATCTATATGGAGATTACCGAGGGGCGTGGCATTCCTCTCGAGGGGGAAACGGAAGCCAAATACGTCCACCTCGACATGCGTCATATCCCCGACCTTCACGCCAGAACACCGGGCGCCATCGACTCGATCAACACCCAACTGGGGCTCGATGCCCAGAATGACCTCGTTCCGATCAGACCGACTGCCCACTATACGATGGGCGGCATCCCGATCGATCTCGGTACACGTGTTGTCATTGACGAGGAGCAGAGACGTCCCGATTACCAGCCGAAAACCGTCGGTGGGCTCTACGCGGCCGGCGAAGCCGCGAATGCATCAGTACACGGAGCAAATCGACTGGGAACCAACTCCCTTCTCGAGATTTTCGTTTTCGGCCGTAAAGCGGCGACAACGGTTGGAGCGGATATAGTCGACCGGGAGTATCTGGAGCTTCCGGAGGATGTGATGACGTCGACTCGAGAGGAGCTGGACGCCCTGCTAGAGATTGACGGAAAAGAAGATATCCGCGAGCTGCGTGAGGATTTGCAGGACTTGATGGAGCAGAACGTCGGAGTATTCAGGAACGAAGAGCTCCTGACTAGGGCATTGAGCGGCATCGAAAGCTTATGGAAAAGACACGAAAGCATTCGGCCGGAGACCCCCGAGGATTACCGGGCACTCAGAGAGCTGCGCAACATGCTGCGGGTCGCCAAGGTCATATCGACGAGCGCGCTCAATCGCCAGGAATCACGTGGCGGGCACAATCGGGTGGACTTCAAGGAGACGAAAGAGGAGTTCCGCAAGCACACCCTTGCCAGGACCGGCGAGGACGGAAGCGTTACGCTTACCTACAAGGCGGTGTGCACCTAGCCCGTCCGCACGGAGCCAAGATCTGCTCGGTGACCGGCGGTCACCGCTGGTCGCCGTTTACCCCGCGAGCTCCTGGCGTACGATGGCTGCACCGGCGACCATCGATTTAATCTTGCCGAAGGCGACGTGGCGCGGGCAGTGATTGAACCCGCAGTCGGGAGTCACGACAATGCGCTCGGGCGCTACGTGCTCTGCCGCCAGTTTGACGTTGGCAGCCACTTCCTCCGGCGTTTCCACGAAATAGGACTTTACGTCGACGACTCCGACGCCCACCTTGCACTCCGTCGGCAACTGTTCGAGTAGGCCGATCTGCGCAAACTCGCGGTTGGCAAACTCGAAATTGAACTGATCACAATTGGCATCACCGAGGTTGGGGGTGATGTACGAGTAGTTCCGTTTGTCGTGTGATCTCCCCTTGAAGTTGCCGAAGCAGAAATGCAATCCGACGGTGGCATCCACACCGTCGCGGGTTTTGTTGAAGATGCTAATCAGCTTTTTCGCGTCTTCGTGAGTCGTGGCGTAGCGCGGTTCGTCAATTTGCAAATAGGTTCCTCCGGCGTTGACGAGGGCTTTCATCTCCGCGTTGACAATCTGGGTCATGGCGGCTATCAGCGACTCTTTGTCCGAGTACCCTCCCTTGAGGATGAGCGGGAGTGACAGCGTGATTGGGCCGGGCACGCAGATCTTGACAGGTTTGTCAGTCAGCGTTTTCAGGTACTCGAGCTCTTCGACGACACCGAGACCGTTGGGAGCTGTAACTTCGCCGACAACTTCGTAGCGCGGATTCTGGTCGTATCCCGCCGAGCCGAAGGTCCTCCGTGGCGAGATCTTGTTGAGCCCGCTCATGAGGCCATAGAAATTCTGAATGAAATCACGACGACGCATCTCGCCGTCTGTGAGTATATCGATCCCGGCTTTCTGCTGGTCGAGCAATGCCATGTTGACAGCATCGTCGAGCGTCTCCTGGATATCCGATTCGCCGAGATCGCCATGCTCTTCTGCTCGTTCAATCGCGATCCACAGCCAGCTCGGCAGCGCGTAACTGCCGATGAGTTCCGTCGGAAAGAGCTGATTCATCTGTCGGATCACCTTATTGGTTTCCGCCCCACCACCTCGAGGTCGTTGGCGAAAATGATTGACTGGCCAGAGGCTGTAGGGATAGGCACCATAGGGGCATGGCGTCCGCTATCGGCCCAACCCAGCAGCTAAGCAGCCCGAAGACGAAGAGGCGTTCTCCCCTTGGAGTGGGAATCGTAGACTCATCGCTCGCACCAGGGGTGCGGCACTCAAGTATCGGAATATCGGCGTTCGCGTCGAGGACAACTACGTCCTCACGCCCGGGGGGCTCACGCGTCTATCTGACGTGCCCCGCGAAATCGCGGACCTCGAGGCTTTGCGCGCGGCAGGCCCTCGCTAGGCGGGGGCAGCGGACTGCCCTCTCCCCATGAACAACACCCCGAGAATGGCATACCAGACATTGCTCAGGTAGCCGGGAATCGGTACAGGCAGGGTAATCCCGAATAGGTTCAACGCTAGCGACGCCACGCCGAGCAACACCCCGAGCCAGGCGAGCCACGCCGGCCAGCCGTCATCTTTCAACATTGCCAGGCCGTAGGCCGCCATGGCCACCGGGAAGAGGAACCCCGCCCCTGCAAACATGGATAGTACGACAGCAGATACGGCAATAAACGCGTGGTCGGCCGCGGCACCACTGCCGGCTGCGACCGTCGAGAAACCAGACGTCTCCAGCGCACCGATCGCAAAGACCGCAACGCCGCCGACGATCACCAATCCAGTGGCGGCAAGCGCAAGGCCCCCGCCCGCTGTACCCGCAAAGTGCTTAGCGAGAAAGAGCGCAGCGACGACGAAAAGCGTGCCCGTAATACCGATCGCGACGTGCGAGATCGTCCAGCTCGTGCCGAGCGCAGCGTATGCGTCTAGGGTTTCCGGCTGGGGTCCGTGGAAAAAGATTCCCACGACTCCCGCCAGGGCGGCGAGGATGAGAGCGATGCCACCCAACTGATAGCTCTTCTGATCCATGACTCTTTCCCGTGTCGAGAGGAGAGGGCTTGTGCCTAACGTGAAGCTCAGCTTAGAGTGGACCCTGCTCTGCCGCAAGGAAGCGCTCCGCCAGGTACCGTCTCCTCCGGCCCGGGGATCTGACGAAGTACCGTTTCCGTCGCGCCCTCCCGGCCGAGAGCCTTTTGATGGCAGTACGTGTGAACGAGAGCCGTGGGGGCCTCCACCGGGCCGAGATCGAGCCGTGCTCGGCCAGCCTCCGCCTCCCGCAGCAGGAATTCGTCGAGAAGTAATGATCCGTCCGCGAGCCGTGCGCTCTCCTCCCCGGGGAGGAGCATCGGGATCTCGTCGCGCAGGGTGAGAAGGCAGGACGGCTCCAACCCCACCACGGCACACGTTTTCAGCCGGTTACGTATTCGCGGAAATCGATCATCCTCTGCGCATCAGTTCGGTACGGCATCGGTTTTGGCTCCAGCCAATCAACGATGTTGCCCTTAATCGAATAGGCGAAGAAGTGATTCCCGGCCGGGTTGTAGTGACCATTAAAGTACCGCCGCATATAGTCGTCCAGCGATAGTTTGAATGGTTTGAAGTCCTCAACGTGTACTTCGTTCATGTCGAAGTAGCGGAAACCGTTTTGTTTGAGGTAGTCCACAACCTCTTGGTCGTATCGTGTCCCGGACTCGATCAAGGTTCGCATGGCATCGTACGGGCCGAAATGGACCACGAGAAGCTTCTTGCCGTTCTCCGCGGCGAACCGGCGAGACTTGTCGAGGATATATTTCGTCGCGGCGAATGCATAAGTGTTGCGCAGCTTTGCCAGTGATGGTTTCAGGGCATCTGCACGGCTGAAATCGAGGCGAGGCAGCCGCAGAATCTCACTCAGTCGCTGCAGGCCGGCTTCGTCGAACCCGCCACTGATGTGGCCCGCAACCAACAAGGTCAGCTGCAGCATCAGGTCGTCTTTGAGCGCCTCGTACATGAAGTCCGCGTCAGTCATTTTGTACAGCTCTTTGGGAGTCTTGAGCAGATTTTCTTTTTCGACCAGGCGCCCCGATTCAAGGTCCATTTCGATGTTCGCCCAAAACGTCCCGTTCAGCATCGTCCCGCCGAGGATGTCCCACCAGGGATAAAACACCAGGTATCGACACCTCAGCACGCTGCGGAAGTAGTCGTCTCCCCACATGTACAAAATGAGATACTCGGCCGAGTTCTCGGTTTTCTCTTCGCGGAGCATGCGGCGGTATGCTTGATAGACCCCGTAGCCGCCCATGCCGAAGTTTCGAATCGGCTCACCCAAATGTGCTGCCAGGTACTCCTGCCACGTTTCCCCGTCGGAGACCTGATGACACTGTGTAAAACTATTGCCGTAGGTGTTGATGCGACACGGCCTGTCCCGATACACCTGGTGCGTGCGCATTCCATCGGGCTGGACCGTCGAGATGGTCCCGCTGTTGTCGATGCCATCCTGCGGCATAAAGTTCCCCAGGATATACCCAAGTTCGGGATCGAATTGCGCCCACGAATCCTGGTGCAGAAAGACATCCAGCACCTCTTTCTTCAGAGCACCCCGACGGACGTAATCTTTGTAGCTGGGCCGATCCTTCGTATCCCAATCGGCGGCGAAGGCGGCGGATTTAATTCGCGTTGATGCAGCGGCCACACCACCACAGGCAGCAATCAGCTTGGCGATGAATTCCCGGCGGTCAGAATCTGTCTGCATTGTCCACGTCCCCCCATCGTTGTTGCCGTACCATCTCTCGCGAATCCATTCGTAACTGTCCGTAACCGGCCAACGCCAATACTGAGATTTGGGTGCCGTCGTTCACCCTGGCCCCATAGAAGGAAAAACAAAGGCCCATTGGCGGATCGGGAGAACGTGAGGGGGCGGTCCGGACACCATCGGTGACGTGACGCTCGAGCAGGCCGTGCGGGGAGTGTGCCGCCGCTACCGCCCGCTCCCACCCAGCTCTTCGACCTGGGCTTGATAGAGCTGTCGGCCCTGCTCGAACGTGGAGATGACCTCTTCCTTGTGCGCGGGATCGTCCCAGCGATCCATGCCCCTCAGGTCTTTCAGAGTCTCGTCGATCCACCGGACGAAGAAGGCTGCGTCCGCTCGCGACCGAATCGGTTCTCCGTCCGCGATCACGTACACGGGGTTCGTGTGCGCGAAGAGATAGCTGTCCATGACGCCGTGCTGCGTCGGGCCCAGTACGCGCGCCGCGATCCAGCCGCTGGACTCTACCGGGATGTCCAGCTCCGCCTCGATCGTCCTCGCGCCATTCGCTTCCACCGTGTGCACGATCTCGCCGTTCCGGATGATCTCGAGCCGGTCTATCTCGAAGATGGAGCGCGCCGTAGCCGAAACCTGCAAGACGTCGCCTCTCGAGGCCGGCAGCTCCTCTCCCATTCCCCTGCCTGAGACGTCCAGCGAAACGATGGGTCCACTGGTCACGAACGCACGGCCTGCCGCCATCGCTTCGGCCCACTCGTCATAGTCCAGCTCCTCCTCCCCGGTATAGACGTACGACCGTGTCGTCCCGACGGCGGGATGCCGCCAGATGTCCGTCATCGCATCCGTCCCGGCCGTGGCCGGAATGCGGGACCCCGTATTCAACAGCCGATACCACACCTCCGCCGTCCCGAGCTCGTCGCTCCATATGCAGGCCACGTCGACGAAGTCCGCGACTCCGAGAATGGCGTCGACGGGAAGCTCGGTCGTTCCACCGGGGCCGGCCGCGTCCGGATCGCGGTGGTTCAGGCCGAACGGATGGACGTAGCCGCCGATCCCGCCCTGCTCGTGGACCTGTCGGAGCACTGTGGCGTTGTCCGGATAGAGCGCCTGGTGCGCCGTACCCACGGAGCCGATGTAGAACGGCGTAATGAGCTCGACCAGGTTGAGAAGGGACAGATGGGCGAAGTAGCTCGCACGGTACTCTTCGTTGTAGTAGACGATCGTTCGCGGATCGTCGGACGGATGCGGATGTCCGAGGAAGTGCTCCAGATCCTCTACCCTGCTGTTCCCCCAGTAGTTGGCGATCATTCCGTTCGCCACGTTCAGATCCTCAGCCTGCGCCTTGTTTCTCAGATCGATCGGCTGAACGAAGTAGTGGCCGCCGTAGTTCGGATGGATGTGATTGTCGCCGGAATACCAACCGTCGCCAGCCATGTCGATCCACCGGTTCAGCTCGACCTCGACCGTCGTCCACTCCCCGGGCCGTACATCGACCGTTCGCTCGATGGGCTCGTACTCGAAGCCACGCCACACCTCGAGCGCGGCCTCTCCCACGGGCATCGTCACCGAGAAGCTGCCGTCCGTGTGGAAGTAGTAGTCTTCCGTAACGCTCACGACTCGGGGAAAGCTTCCATCCGGGAAGTAGCTGCGTCCGTCGGATCCCTGCAGGTAGATGCGGGACGGGAGCAGCTCCCCGTCCGAACCACTCACACGGACACGGACCGACCCGGTCGGCTCCGACCAGGCGTAGTCCTCGATCCGAACCCGCTGTGGCTCACCACCACCCCTCCCGACGGTGTAGAGCGCGAAGCCCATCCCCCGGTCTGCCGTTCGCCGCTGATCCGGCGTCCCGCCGTTGCGCGCAAAGACGAGCCGCTCGCCGTCCGGGGACCAGGCGGGGAAGTACTCGTCGGTTCTCGTGTGGGTCAGACGTACCGGCTGGATGCCACGCGCCGCTTTCCGGCTCGGCACCAGGTACAGATCGTTGCTCCCGGACGCATCGGTGATGTACGCGACCGCTCCGCCGTGGGGAGCGACCACGGGCGCCGCCTGGTAGTTGGTCTCCATCCGGAGCAGCAACTCCGCCCGGGATGTCGAGGCACTCCACCGCCAGAGGGACCCCGAGCCCAGGGCGGCCTCACCGCGCTTCGAGACGAACACCAGGTCTCCCGCGTCGCCGATCCAGTCACCGGCCATGTTGTTCTGGTCGGTCGTCACCACCGGCTCGGCGACATCTCGCTCCACGTCGTAGGCCCAGAGGTCGAACGTCCCGCTGCGGGCGGTCGTGAACAGGATATGGGACCCGTCGGGCGACCACCGGGGGCGCAGGTCGAGGTAATGGATCGGTCGTGATGCGACGTGACGCACCGCTCGCTCGGTCGAGAACATAGATGTCGAAGTTGCGATCCACGTCGGCCGCATTTAGGCCACGCTGCGCCCGTCGGGCGACCAGGTCGGCTGGGAGTGATACCCCGGGCCGGTCGTCAGCTGACGCGCCACTCCGCCCTCGACGGGCACGACCCAGATCCTTCCCTGATACGCGAAGGCCAAGGACTCGCCGTCGGGAGACCAGGAAGGATAGGTCGGCGATGCCGTCACGGGAGGCGGAAAGTAGCTTTCCATGTACATCTTTCCCGCCACAGGCCATGAGCCCAGGGAAGGGTAGCCCCCTGGGAAGGGACCCGGGTACTCGGATGAATCCTGCGCCGAGGCCGGGCCCGCGATCAGCAGCACGCACGCGAGCAGATTCACTCCTTCCAGGACGGGCCGGGCTGGCGAGAACGACGTGCGTCGAACTCCTCGTGGGTGCTGTCGCTTCAAGTCGGCCACCTGGATTCGGTGGTGCTGCCTCGATGGGCGCGTTCGGATCGCAATGTAGGAGGCGATCGGACCCGGGCGCCAGGCAAAAGCAACTCAGGCCGCTCAGCACGAAACGTGGGCTCTGTCGTCACCTTGACCGCCATCATTCGGCGATCTCTCGCGCCTCCTGTAGATGCGTTGCGATTCCCGCTTCGGCCTAACCGAGCTGAGTAACCCGCCTGTGCCATCCCCGGTGCGCCGCATAGCTTCATGCCCACATGGAAGAACCGAACGAGAGACCTCCAGACCACCGGTACGGGACCCTGCTCGCGGAAGTCAGGGCGAGCGGCATGGCTGCGAACGCTACGGCCCTCTACGCCGCTCATGTCGCCGGACTGATCGTTCCCCTTCTGACGATCCCGTATCTGGCCCGGGTTCTTAGGCCGACAGGTTGGGGGCTCGTCGTATTCGCCCAATCGTTTAGAGCATGGTTGGCCCTCGTCACGGAGTATGGCTTCGATCTGTCAGGTACGCGGGCCGTGGCTCGAGTCGGCGCAGATCGATCACGACTCTCCGAAGTCGTGGCTGGAGTGCAGGGGGCCAAGCTCTTGACCCTCCTCTGCGTACCGGTTGGCCTTATCGCCGTGTATATGGCCGCTCCGGCGTTTCAGCGAGAACCTGCCCTCCTACTCTGGGCCGGCGCCTTTGCCGTGGCCCGCGGGCTCAGCCCGATGTGGTATTTCCTGGGCCTGGAACGTATGAGGGCCCCCTCGGCATTGGATGCCGGTACAAAGATCCTGGCTGCGCTCGGGGTGTTCATTTGGTCGCTGGGAGCACAAGGCTGGGCCCGGCACGCTGCCTTTCTCATTGGAGCCTGACGAGCGTAAGGGTGGCATTCTGCAATGGTGTTCGGCGAAGGGGGCCACGGCCTCTGTGCGACACGGGCGGATGCCCGTACCGTTAGTAGTTAGTAGTGGTAGCACCGAAGAGGGGAGGAGCCTTGCCGAAAACGATGCGCCCATTTCTGCTCGCCGCCGCGGCTGTCGCTGCGCTCGTCGCCGGGTGCTTGTCACCGCCGGCCGACACCGACGCCGAGACCGTCATCGTCGTTCACGGGCTCCGCCGGACGCCCGCGTCGATGGCGATCCTCGTCGAGCGACTCGAGGCCGCCGGATTCCGGGTGCTGAACTTCGGCTACCCGTCCACCGAGGAGCCCATCGAGAGCCTGGTCGGCCGCCTAAGGGGCCAGTTGGAGGAGTGCTGTGCCCAGGGGATGGAACGCGTCCACTTCGTGACCCACTCCATGGGAGGCATTCTCGTGCGACTCTATCTCGCGGAGCACTCGCCGAATCACGTCGGACGGGTCGTGATGCTCGCCCCTCCCAACCAGGGGAGCGAGATAGCCGACTTCGTCGCCGATCTCGTCGCCGAGTCACCCGTCCTCAGCAATATCCTCGGGCCGACCGGATCACGCCTCGGGACGGACAGCACAGGCATCGCACAGCAGCTCGGTCCGGCCGACTTCGAGCTGGGGATCATCACCGGGAATCGGAGCGTGAACCCCATCGGCTCGTGGCTCATCCCCGGTCCTGACGACGGCAAGGTGGCGGTGGATCGAGCCCGCCTCGATGGGGCTGCAGCGTTCCTCGTCATCGGGGCCACCCATACGTTCATCATGAACCGCCGTGACGTGGCGGATCAGACCATCCATTTCGTCCGGGAAGGCAGGTTCTCGGCAGACACGCCTTGAGGACGGTGGAGCCGCCAGTGGTCTAAGGCTCCACATCAATGCTCCCCCCACGGAAGAGGACGGCCGCAGCCATCGCGTACGAAATCCCGCCCACAAGCAGCACCACTGGAGATCCGGCCTCGACGGCGATGAGGGCGGCCAGCGGAGCGGCCACCACCGAGGCGAAGCCGTTGGCGGCCCACGCCCACGCCGTGCAGGGCACATCGCCCCCGGCAAGAGCTCGTAGCCCCACCGGAAAGGGCACCCCCATGAGGAATCCCAACGGCGCCACGGCGAGCACTCCGAAGCCCGCCCGCGCCGCCAGCGGCAGCGGTTGGAGGAGATGCACGAGGCGGAGCAGTGCTCCCGAGTAGACCAACAACAGCGCCACTATTCCCAGGAGCAGCATCCATCCGCGATGGGCCGCGATCCGATCCGACCAGATGCTCCCCAAGCCAGAGCTGGTGAGGAACGCGACCAGAACGGCCGTCACGGCGTACACCGGATGTCCGAGGAGAAGGCTGAGCTGCTGGATGGCGGCGATCTCGGCGGCCAGATAGGCCAGACCGATAGCCGCGAAATACCCCAGGATCGGCACCAACCGGCCCGAACCGACCGAGCCCACGCCCAGCGCCGCCGGCACCAGGATGGCACCGGCCGCGAGCACCACGCTTTGGAGGAGCGTCGCCAGCAAGGCCATGTATCCCCACTCGGCGAACGGGAGCCAATCGGCTCGGTCGCCGCCCAGGAACACGCCGATGGAGCCGGCCCGGAGAAACTGGTGCGGATAGGGGCGTGCGTCGTCGACGGGCTCGACGTCGAATGGATAGTTCGCCGCCCACTCGGTCGCCTCGTCGCGACCGACTGTAGCCGTAGCCGCGGCCTCGAAAAGCACGGGGTCGTCGATCAGGTGATATGTGGTCACCGGAGTGGTGAGATCGGGG
Organism: Longimicrobiales bacterium; assembly: GCA_965218295.1. Taxonomy (GTDB): domain Bacteria; phylum Gemmatimonadota; class Gemmatimonadetes; order Longimicrobiales; family Gaopeijiaceae; genus CBDCKN01. The sequence continues at coordinate 162,241 of CBDCKN010000003.1, forward strand.
CGCCAGTCGATGTCGAATGCCCTCCTCCCGGTCCATTCCTCGAGGGCCGCGACATCGGCGGAGGTGAAGCCAGACGGCTTCACCAGCACAGTCGCCGTCGCCCAACTCCGCATCACTACCAGCCCGTTCGCCACGGCTTGGGGCGCCGTACGACGCAACGCCTCCACGGCAGTCAGGATGACCCGAATCGACTCTCGCGGTGGGATGCTCAGCCACCTGGTGACCGCCAGGACTCCCCCGGGGCCGAGTAGATCGAGATAGGCGACGTACGCGTCAACGGTGTGAAGGAAGTCCTCGTTGAGCGCGTGCACGCCGGCGGCGGTTGTCCCGAATCCGCCGCCCGAGCCGAGAGTGACGAGGTCGAACCGCTCCCGAGTCCGCGCCACGAAGGCCCGAGCGTCACCGATCACCCACTCGATTTCGGCGTCGAGGATACGCTCGGAGGTCGCCGCCAGTCGGGCCACGTCGGGATGGAGCTCGACCGCCCAGACCTCGAGAGCCCCGTGTACAGCCGCATTCCAGAGCTCCGTCCCTCCCCCAACCCCCAACACGAGCACTCGCTCACGTCCTCCCAAGGCATACGGCAGAGCGGACGGCAGCCAGTCGAGAACGCCGGTGTCCACGCTGTCGTCTGCCCAGTCTGCCAGAGCTCCGGCAAGTTGCCCGTCCACGAAGATCCCGGTCTGCGGGGGGAGCGATCCCCGGTACCCGAGGGAGAGACCGGGGGCACTGCGAAACGCGGGTGCTTCCACGGCCACGACCCAGCCGATGGGTGACGCATACTCGGCGACGCGGCGGGCATCCGGGAAGGCCTCGACCTGAGGTAGTGCCTTATAGGGCGTGACATCCAGCCGCCAGAGAGGGTGCACCAGCACGGCCAGCGAGGCTGCCACGGCGGTCCATCCCACTCCCGCGGGCAAACGGGAATCGACCCGCGGAACCACCACCGCGGCCACCGCCCCGAGCACGGCAGGTACCGCCAGAGCCCGCTCCGGAAGAAACCAGATCAGCGCAGCCGTGGCCAAGAGAGCACCGGCCCCGGAGCCAAGAAAGCTCGCGCCGTAGATGAGGCCGGGCCGCTCCGACTCCAGCGTGAGCGCGAGCAGGATCGCTACGGCGGCCAAGCCGAAGGGGAGCGCAAGGAGGAGATATACGAGCCCGAGCCTGAGCCACTGGCCGAGGCCCCATGCAATCTGCGTCGGATCCAGGGACACTGTGTGGGTCAGCGCAGGACTTGCGATCAGCGCCACCGCCGCCGCCGCCGCGGAGAAGGCCAACCAACGGCTGGCGCTGTGGAGAGGGAGGCGCCCCGCCATTGCGACGAGCGTACCGGCGGCCCCGAACCCCAGCATGGCGACGCCCACCGCCATGTAGGCGAAGTGGTGGAACTGCTCGATGGCGAAGACCCGCACCAGCAGCACTTCGTACGCCAGGACAGCAGCGGAGAGCAGCGCGACGGCGACCGACCTCCGATGCCGGGTCACTGGTCAGCGGAGACCTTTGAGTATCGGCACGAATCTCACCGGGAGCACGTTCCGCGTGCGGACCTCCTCGTGGGTCACTTTCTCCACCAGGATCAGGTGCTGCACGCCGTAGAGGCTCCCCACCGGGATGATCATGCGGCCACCCACCTTGAGCTGCTCGATGAGAGCCGGCGGAATAGAGCCGCCCGCCGCCGTTACAATGACGGCGTCGTAGGGGGCATGTCTGCTCCATCCGTAGCGCCCGTCGGCATGCCGGGTGGTGACGTTGTCGAAACCGAGGCGCTGAAGGCGCTCCGTCGCTTGCGTCGCAAGGGCCTCGAAGATCTCCATGGTGTAGACGTCGCACCCGACCTCGGCCAAAACGGCCGTCTGGTACCCGGATCCCGTTCCCAACTCGAGGACCTTCATACCCGGCGAGAGCCCAAGGATCTCCGTCATGAGCGCCACGATGTACGGCTGGGAGATTGTCTGCCCGTGACCGATGGGAAGGGGGCGGTTCTCGTAGGCGTGCGGCCGGTACTTGGCTGGAACGAACTCGTGACGAGGGACGGCGCCGATGGCGCGAAGCGTCTCCGTGTCCACGATGCCGTCGCTCCGAATGACCGACACCATCTCCGCCCTCTGCTGGCGGAAGAGGGCATCCGCGGGATCATCTGGATTCTGTCCCGCTGCATTCGGTGGGTTCGCGGTGCATACGGCCAGCGCCAGCACGCCCGCGAGATAAGGCCTCATCGGGGTCGCCTTTCGGTTCTCCGTAACTTTCCGACGACGGGCCGAAGAGGTCAAGGGGGAGCCGAGCTAGAGCTTCAGAGCGCCCCGAAGAACCGCGAGAGCTCCTCCGCTAGTAATGTCTCCGATTTTTTCCGCCAACTCCTGACCCACTGCGCCGAGCACCCTGATGCGATCGATGACGGTCGCGATCGCCTCGTTCCTGTCGGTGGCGCCTCGAACGATTTCGGTCAAGCTGTCATACGTCGCTTGGTCGCTGAGCTTCAGGTCGTCGAAGATCTGCTCCAGCTGGGCAGCCTGTTGGATGATCGCGTCAAGCTGGTCACCGACGGCCGTATCCCCCGCTCCCCGGGCTCTCCTCCGGGCCTCCGCAAAGTCTCTTGCCACGGTTGATCTTCCTTTCTGGAGAAGCCTGCCTGGACCCGCTTATCCGGGGTTATTGCCTGTCGCACCCAGCGCCGCCGACGCGCCCCTGATCTTCTCGGTGGCGTCGGCCGCGAAGTTGGACGCCTCGGTGATATCATTCGCGATCTCGTTCCGAAGATCCTTCAGCCCCGCTGCCTCGAGGACGCTATCCTGCAGGCCTTCCACCTTGAGCACGCTGTTCAGGTGGGCCGTCACGGCGGCATTAGCACTTATGGTGCGGTCGAAAGCTTCGTCGATCTTGGCGAGGAGCGCAGTCTCCCTCGTATTCACGGACTCGACGAACTCCGATCGTTTGGCGTCGATGTCCTCGATCGCCGCTCTTGCCCACCCCTCGAGATCCTCCCAGTTCTCCTCCCTCGCGATCTCGAGTAGCTCGCCCTCCCTGACGAAGGTCTTGAGATACGCCGGGGTCCAGACCTCGTCGATGACGACGAGCCCGTTCCGCCGCATCTGCTCGAAGGAGAACCTGACCGTGTTCTTGTAGCCCGAGTACAGCTGCTGGATGTCTTCCCCAACGGCCATGGAGAGCGCTACGGTTTCCTTCGGGACGCTGGCGCAGCCCGAGAGCCAAAGGAACCAGATGCAACTCCAGCCTCGGAAAATGACTCTTCGGTAGTTCACGCGTCTCACGCCTCCTTTTCTGCGAACCCCACCGACTCGTCTGCAAGAGATCCGCCTTCCACGAGGGAAGTCGCAAGATGAATGGGTCACTGTCTCCATCGGAGACACATTGTGCCGTGACTCTGCTTCCCCGCCAAACGAATCGGTGGCGAAATCCGGAACGACCGGCGGTGCTCGTCTGCCAGTGCCGCAGGACCGTCAGGGGGGGCGACGCGGGGGAGGCTGCCTGCGGGGGAGTTGACTCTACGCCGAGCCCTTCAGGGGGTCAAGGATCCCGCAACACCACAGCCCTCCGCTCGTCCAGGCGCCGGAGGCCGACCTCGGCAGCGATCTCCAGCGCCTCGAGGAATTCGTCGGGGTGCAAGCGGCGATCGAGCTGGGCGTAGCGGTCCCCTGACACCTTGCCGGCCGGATAGTACTGATCCATGACGTTCACGTAGGTATCGGGCCCGAGCTCCTCGACGATCCACTCCAGGATGTTGCGCGGTTTCGTCCAGGCAACCCGGCATGACGAGGTGCCGGATCAGGACGCCTCGCTCGGCCAGCCCGTCGCCATCGATGACCAGGTCACCCACCTGCTTGTGCATCTCCCGAATGGCGGCCCTGGCGGCCTCCGGATAATCCTCGGCCTTTAGGAACTCCCGGCTCTTCTCGGGGCTCCAGAGCTTGAAGTCGGGCATGTAGATGTCTACCACACCGTCCATCCACCTGAGGCTCTCGAGCGAATCGTACGCCGAAGTGTTGTATACGATGGGAAGGACGAGCCCGCCGTCCACGGCCAGGCAGACCGCCTCGAGCACCTGAGGAACCACGTGCTCGGGAGTGACGAAGTTGATGTTGTGGCACCCGTGGCGCTGGAGGCCCAACATTAGGGAGGCCAGCTCCTCGGGCGGCAGTCCGGGCTGGGCGGGGCCGGGGCGCACACCCTGGCTGATGTCGAAGTTCTGGCAGAAGACACAGCGGAGGTTGCAGTGGGAGAAGAAGATCGTTCCGGAGCCGTTCCAACCCCTGAGGCAGTCCTCCTCTCCGAAGTGGGGGAGGGCGCTGCCTACGACCGCGTAGCGTCCGGTCTTGCAGGCCGACCACTTCCCTTGCAGCCGATCGACGCGACAGTCTCGAGGGCAAGCGCGGCAGTCGGCCAAGGACGCCACCGCCTGGAGGGAACGCTCCTGGAGCTCGGAACGGCTGAGCCTGAGGTACGCAGGAAGCATGATGTTGAGGCCCTGAGATGAAACCCGACGTTCGGCAGCCGGCCGTCGCCGGGCACTTCTACCCGGACGATCCCGCCGAGCTGCGCCGCACGGTGGAAGAGCTCCTGGAGTCCGTCACCCCGATGGGCGAAGACGCCGACGCGCCACCACCGAAAGCTATCATCGCCCCTCACGCGGGCTATGTCTACTCCGGCCCCACCGCGGCCGCCGCTTATGCGGAGGTGGCACGGACTCGGACCACCGTCGAGCGAGTCGTGCTGTTAGGACCCTGCCACGCCCTTCCAATTCACGGGCTCGCCCTTCCCGGAGGCTCAGCTCTCGCCACCCCTCTCGGCGACGTGCCCCTGGACGAGGAGGGCGTCCGCGTCGCCCATGGGCTTCGCCCGGTATTCATGCTCCCGAAGGCCCACGACGGGGAGCACAGCCTGGAGGTGCACCTCCCGTTTCTGCAGGTCGTGCTCGACGACTTCACCATCGTCCCCATGGTCGTCGGCGACCCGGAGCCCGAGCGTGTTGCGGAGGTCCTCGACGCTCTCTGGGGCGGGCCCGAGACGCTTGTCGTAATCAGCTCGGACCTCAGCCATTACCAGCGCTACCCAGTCGCCTGCGAGCTGGACAAGACCACGGCCCAGGCCATCGAGGCGCTGGACCCGGCCTCGATCGGCTATCACCATGCCTGCGGCCGCGTGCCCATCATCGGACTCCTCCAGGTCGCCCGGGAAAGAGGCCTCCGGGCTCGGAGGCTGGATCTGCGGAACTCGGGCGACACGGTGGGCAGCCACCACCGGGTCGTCGGGTACGGCGCCTGGGCCTTCGCGGTCTGAAGAGATCAGGCCTCGAAGTCTTGGAGGCGGACCAGCTTCCTACGGGCCCCCCAGTGACCCGGCCCGGCCTCGAACACCCCTGGGATCCGGGTCCCACATCGCCCGCACGCCCCGCCCGCCGTCACGTCCCAGCCGAGGATGCTGTACCACTCCCGTTCGATGAGCCGGTGCCCGCAGGGATGGCAGTATGTGCTGCTGCCGTCCCGGTCACTCACGTTGCCGACGTAGGCGTAGCGAACGCCGTTCCTCAATGCGATGCCGCGTGCCCGCCGAAGGGTCGAAGGTGGCGTCGGTGGACGATCCATCATCTTCCAGTCGGGATGAAACGCCGTGAAATGCATGGGCACGTCGGGTCCCAATCGCTCCACCACCCAGCCGGTCATGGCATCGATCTCCTCGTCGGAGTCGTTCTCTCCGGGGATGAGGAGCGTGGTCAGCTCGAACCACACGTCGGTCTCGTACCTGAGGTAGAGCAACGTCTCCAGGACCGGCTCCAAGTGCGCCGCGCAGACCTTGTTATAGAAGCGCTCAGTGAAGGCCTTGAGGTCCACGTTGGCGGCGTCCATGTGTGCGTAGAACTCGGCCCGTGGCTCGGGGCAGACATAACCCGCCGTCACAGCCACGCTCTTCACGCCTCGCTCTCGGCACGCCAGCGCGACGTCGATGGCGTACTCGTGGAAGACGACCGGATCGTTGTAGGTGAATGCTACAGCCCGGCACCCAAGGGACTCCGCCGCGCGGGCGATCACCTCAGGAGACGCCCGATCCATGAGCGTGTCCATCTCCCTCGACTTACTGATGTCCCAGTTCTGACAGAACTTGCAGGCGAGGTTGCAGCCAGCGGTCCCGAAGGAGAGGATCGGCGTTCCCGGGAGGAAGTGATTGAGCGGCTTCTTCTCGACGGGATCGATGCAGTAGCCGCTGGAGCGACCGTATGTGGTCAGGACGACGGCGCCGTCATGGTTCGCCCGAACGAAGCAGAGGCCCCTCTGGCCGGGCCTGAGCTTGCACGCCCGCGGACAGATGTCGCACTGGACCCGACCATCGTCGAGGCGATGCCAGTGGGAGGTGTCCACCACGCCGGCTACGCCGGCCTGATCCGATCCGTGCTCCATACCTTCCGACCCGTCTCTCGTAACCTGAAGAAATATGGGTCGGGCATCCACACCTTGTCACGTCGCCTCGGTGAACAGGTCGCGCGGGGTCCGGGGGACCACCGGGATCAACTCAGGTTCCCGGCGGCGTGGATTCGCTGGGCGGAGCCCCCGGAGTTACCGTGCGCCATGGACGAAATCCCGGTCGTAGCGGCGGTTATCCGGAGGGGCGGGCGGGTTCTTCTGGGTCGACGCCCCGAGCACAAGCGTCACGGAGGCCTCTGGGAGTTCCCCGGCGGAAAAGTCCACGACGGTGAGACGGACTTCCAGGCCCTGGAGCGAGAGCTGGCCGAGGAGCTCGAGGTCAGAACGGTCTCGGTTGGCAGCGTCCTCTTCGAGAGTCCGGATCCGGAAGGCACCGTTCCTGATCCGATTCGTCGAGGTGGAAGTCGATGGTGATCCCACCACCCTCGAGCACGCCGAGATCGGCTGGTTCGACCCGAGCGTCCTACAGGATCTGCCCCTCGCACCCTCCGACGCCCGCTTCGTTGTCCAGCACCTTCTGGCGCCCAGACCCTGAAGTCGGCCCGCCGTCCGGCCCGGCCCGCCGTCCGGTCAGCCACCCTCCAGGATCTTGGCGAGCCAACGGGCCTGGACCTTCGGTATCTCGTGACAAACACGCCCTCCCCGAACCAGCCCCCGCCCCACCACTTGGCCGTCGAGCCCCAGAGGCACGAAGCCCGGCTCTACACCGGTCACCTCGACCTCCTCGTCACCGAGGAGCGTCTTCCACTCGTCCCGCGAAAGGGAGACGAGCTTTTGTGCCACGGCCCCTTCGAGGAGTCGTAGAAGGTCGTTCGTCGGCCTGGGTCTGTCCTTGTAGTCCGGCACCATGGCTCGGAGGCCGACGGACACGACCCGCCACCCGTCGGACTCGCCCCATACGTCCAGGGGCCAACTCCCACAGCGGTGCACCCACAGGTCATCCCCCTTGGCGATCCATTGGAGATCCTGCATCGCACCTTCCCCCACGCCGAAGAAGGACTTGAGCCTGTCGAGCCCCTCTTCTATGGCGCGGGGCCGCCGCCTCGGGATCGGTCCTCCCATCGGGGAACGCCACCGGGACCGGGCTCCAGCCCGGAAGCGCATCGCTATCGCCATCGAGACGGCGAAGCCGGGCCAGGAAGAGCCCGCCCGAGTCCAGGTGGTGGGGATAGATGCGGCAGGCCCCCTCCAGGCTGGCGTCGTACTGCTGCCCCTCGAAGCAGGTCAGTCCTGGTGCGTGGGGCGCTTCGATCTCGATGGGATCGAGGACGACCGGAGCATCTTCGAGCACGCGGTGGACCACGGCCTCGTTCTCCTCCGGTGCGAAGGTGCACGTAGAATAGAGCACGACCCCGCCGGGGCGCGTCAACGCGATGGCCCTTCGCAGGAGGCCCTCCTGTCTCCGCGGGACCCGCTCCCGGAATTTCCTTCGCTGCCGGCGCAGGGTCCCGCCTTTACGGCGAAGGGTCCCCTCGGCGGAGCAAGGCGCATCCACGAGCACGCGGTCGAAGAGGGCCCCGTCCGGGAGCGCCCTACCGTCGCCCCGACACCACCAACACGTTGGGATGCGCGGTTCGATAGAGGTTGCCCAACAGGGCGCGGATCCGGTCTTCGTTCCAGTCCACAGCCACGATGCAGCCTCGATCCTCCATGAGGTCTGCGGCGTGCGTCGTCTTGCCGCCCGGTGCAGCGCACATGTCGAGGACCCTCTCTCCGGGACGGGGGCCCAGGAGTGGAGCGGCGACACCGGTGGAGGGCCTGCTGGATGTAGAACAGACCGAGCCAGTTCTCGATGGTGTCGGCCACGCTATGGGGGCCGTCCACCACGCGCATGAAGTCCCGAAGGCCCTCTACGGGCTCCAGGACGAAGCCCTGCTCCTGGAGCCGGTCGGCGACGTCCGCAAGAGAGATGCGGCCCGTGCGGACCCGGATGGTCGTGGGGTCGCGAGAGAGGATGGTGGCCTCAAAGCGATCCCAGTCCGGGATGATGGCTCGGTATCGCTCGAGGGGCATCGGGCGTCCCAGAGTCCTAGAGGTCTGCCGACGAAGTGGCCGGCTTGGCCACCCGGGTCGGGCGCGGCTTCGAAGGCCGGCGCCCCCCTCTCCGGACTCGGACGCGGAACAGCATGAGCACCACGAGGACGCTGGTCGCCACCAGGGGCCAGTAGGTATCGGCCTTCACCTGCCAGTAGAAGTGCAGCACGCCGAGGGAGGTGGAGACGTAGACGAGGCGATGGAGCTTCTGCCACCGCTTCCCGAGCCTCCGGATCCATCCCTTGGTCGACGTCACGGCCAAAGGGATGAGCAGCACCCACGCCGTGAACCCCACGATGATGTACCGTCGCTCCGTGAGGTCCTCCAGAATGAACTCCCAGTCCAGGGTCTGATCCAGGATGGCGTACGCCAGGAAATGTAAGGTCAGGTAGAAGAAGCCGAAGAGCCCCAGGATACGCCGCACCGGGATGATGCTGTTCCATCCGGTGACGCGCCGTATCGGCGTCACGGAGAGGGTGGTGAGGAGGAGGATCAGCGCCGCACGACCCAGATTGTGGAGGATCTCCTCGATGGGGTTGGCACCCAGACGGTCCGTGAGGGCGCGCCACACCAGCCAGGTGGCGGGGGTGAGGCCAATCAGCCACACCACCACCTTGAGGAGAAGGATCTGGCGCTTCTTGTTCAATCGGTTTTCGTGGGTTCGAGCAACGCTTCGCTTGATCAAGACCTGATCAGAAGTTCACCCGAAGATCCATCCCAGAGTAGAGGCTGGCGACCTGCTCCCCGTAAGCCGTTGAACATGAGGGTCCGGCGCTTGCGGAACTCGCCCAGACGCCGCTCACGCGCCTGGCTCCAGCGGGGGTGGTCCACCTCGGGGTTCACGTTGGCGTAGAACCCGTACTCCCACGGCGTGGCTTGCTGCCACGTGTTGAGCGGCCGGGTCTCGGTGAAGCGCATCTTCACGATCGACTTGATGCCCTTGAAGCCGTATTTCCACGGAATGACGAGGCGCAATGGCGCCCCGTTCTGGTTGGGCAGCTCGCGGCCGTACACGCCGGTCACCAGCATGGTCAGAGGATGGCTGGCTTCGTCCAGACGGAGCGCCTCGACGTAACGGCCACTCCAGGACGGAGGAACGCTGCATGGGCATCTGCTCGAGGTCGTAGAGCGTCGTGAACTCGACGTAGCCCGCCGCTTCCCAGGGGCTCGGCCCGATCGATGACGTCCTTGAGCGAGAAGCCGTGCCACGGGACCACTATGGACCACGCCTCGACGCAGCGAAGCCGATAGACCCGGTCCTCCATCTTGCCGGGCTTGATGAAGTCCTCGAGCCCATACGTCCCCGGGTTGGCACAGAGGCCCTCCACCTCGACGGTCCAGGGGCGGGGCCGGAGCGTGTGCGCGTTCTTTGCGGGATCGCTCTTCCCGGTGCCGAACTCGTAGAAGTTGTTGTAGGTGGTGACGTCTTCGTAGGGATTCAGTTTCTCATCGAGCTCGGATCGGACCTTGCTCCAATCCTTTTGCGGGTGAGCCGACTCATCTCCGGAGGGCTGCGCCGCCGCCCGCCGAGGAGCACCCATGATCGAGCCGCCCACGGCCCCCGCCAACGCCAGCCCGGCAATGAACTCGCGGCGATTCAGGTAGACGCTCTCCGGAGTGATCTCGGACGAGGGAATGTCGGCAGGCTTCTTGATCAGCATCGGTCCCTCCGGTTGGGCCGGGACCGCTTCACCAAAGCGGACCCGTCTTTCGCTGGTCCCTCCATATCCCGTCACCCGTTGCGGAAGTTCCCGAGCCGAGCAACACGGGACCGCGTGGAATTGCACACGGGCGTCCGCCGATCACCCGCCCCGGAATCCGCATCGAGTGATCCGGCCCTGTGGACCCACCGCCCATCCTCGCACCGGAGACACGAAGGCGACGGCCCAGTGTGGCCCGCTCGGATCGATTCAATCGTGGCGCTTCGGGTAGAGTGTGGGTATCCTGGGCAGTGCCGGGTCGGACAAAAGCCCATGAACACCACCGACATCGAGGTAGGGAGGAACCAGTGAGAGCGTCTCCCGTTCGTCCTAGCGGTCGCATTTGCTCACGGCAGTCACAGTCTCCCCTGCTCACGTCGCAGCTCAGGAGCCCGCCCAGAACTTCGAGCTCTCGCTCTTCCCACCCATCCAGCTGCGAGGCGAGGACTCGGCCATAGCCATCCTACGCTTGGGTCTCTACAACAAGAACGTCGACGTCCGGGGCCTCGACGTCGGCGTGGTGAATCACAACACGGGCGGCGTGTCCAAGGGGCTCCAGTACGGCGTCGTCGGCATCGTCGAAGGCGCCTTCCTGGGGTGGCAGGACAACATTGTGGTGAACATCAATGAAGCGGAGTTCTTCGGCGTCCAGGGCTTCGGTATCTATAACGAGATCGATTTCGGCGAAGCGTTCCAGTTCGGGATCTTCAATCGGGCCCGGGATATCTCGGGCTTCCAGCTCGGGATCGTGAACTGGGCCGAGAACACGTACGGGATCCAGATCGGCCTCATCAACATCATCAGCGGGAAGGAGAGTCTTCAGTTCCTCCCCATCGTCAACTGGTCGTTCTGAGGGCCCTCGCGGTGTAGCCCTCCAGGGAGGCGGTGGGGATGGCGAACCGGGTGGTGCGCTGATCGTGAACCCCACGGGCTCCCGGCCACACAATCGCGGAGCTCGGGCGTGCACCACGACGTCTCAGGCCTTTAGCACGACCCCGGGCCGGATACCCGTCCCCCACCGAACAAACAGTGCGATAACCAGCGTCAGCCCGAACACGCACACCAGAAGCGGCCCCGTCGCGACGTCCCACACGAAGGACGGCCACCACCCCGGCCACTAACGGCGACCGCTCCCACGGCCCACGCCAGGGCGAGCGCCGCGAGGAATCGGCTCGTGAACAAGAAGGGCCACGACGGCGGGGATCACAAGGGCGCAGAACACCATGAGCACGCCGGCGATGGCGACGGAGAACGAGATGACGATTCCCGAAGGGCACGTAGAAGAGGAAGTCCCAGAGCCGTGCCTGGGTGACGGTGTCGTCACGCAGAGACAAAAGCGACAAAACGGCCTCGGAACACGTAATAGAAGACGCCTAGGCCGGCGTAAACCGCAGCCATGCGTAGGATCTGCGGCCAGGTCACCCAGATGAGGCTGCCCATTCATCGTCTCTGCCACGTGCCTCCGCCCCCTCGGCAGTGAAGCCGGCCATGAGGGATGACCGCCGCGGAGGCCACCACGAAGGTGATTCCGATGATGGCCTCCTGGGGCACCACCGTCCCCCTGAGGCGGCTGAACGAGAAGATCAGGGCCCCGAGAAGCGTGAAACCGAGCGAGAAGGCCAGCGACAGGGGCGTCCCGTGCTCCACGCCCATTATCAAGCCCACGGTAGTACCCAAAGCTGCGATCTGGGCGAACGCCCAGGTCGACGAAGATCACGGCCCCGGGCGATGACGTGCAGGCCCAGATACGCGTGAAGCGCGAGGATGACGAGGCCCGCCGCGATGGGCGCGAGCATCAAATCGAGCATCTAGTGTTCCGTTTCCGAAGTTCGCGAGCCACCAAGAGGGTCGGGGCGCCGTGGTCAGCTGGCCGGTCGGGCAACAGCCCCGGCCAGCCCGTTGACCCAGTAGGAGCAGTCGGATGCTGTCCAGCTGGGCGCGGAGCTGGGCGATCTCCGCCCGTAGCGAGTCGGCCTGCGTGCGTGGAATATCCTGACCCCGCGCCATTACGGGCAGCGCCGCGAGAGCGCCGGCCAAGATGAAGAGGCTCAAGCCTCTTGTTGATTTCTGCTTCATGGTCCTTCCCCTGAGACGCCCGCTTCCGACTGCCTGGGAAGGGGCGACGACCGACGGGGCGCGAGCGTCCGCTAAAGTGCGGATGCACCGGCGCTCACGGTCTCCCTGCGTGAAGCAGGGAGGATCTCAGAAGGTGGGTGGACCCCCGAGGGTGGGTGGGACGGGAGAGGCGCGACTGCGGAGTCGCATCCTGCATGGGCGCCACGGTCTCCACGATAGAAGGCGGGAGAGCCTTCTCGACATGGGTGGGCTTGCTCGCCCATAGCTGCTTCCCGTAGTGGGAGCAGATAGTGTGATCGTGTGTCGGGAGACTGCATGCCGCCTGGTGCTCCGCCTCGATGGCGATCAGAGAGCCCAAGAGATCGCGATCGAGAAAGGGTATGGTGACCCCCACGGCCAGCGGTCCAAATCGCCAGCGCCGGTCCCCAATCGTTTGGGCCAAGCATTCCCGCAACCGGATCATGACAATGACGCTAGAGGAGTCCGTCTGGGCTGTCAACGCGACGGGCTCCCGTGGGGGGACTTACGACGTTCCCCGGAAGAGGCTAGTGTCCCGTTACCAAAGTGTCTCGGCCAGTCGAGGGCACGGTGCATCCGTGGGCTCGGCGTTGGAACTCCTTGCGACCACGCTTCGCGCGGTGCCCGCTTGCGCGACGCCGCGTCGTCCCGCCTTGATCCCACGGCGCCCCGGCCCTCTTGGTGGCTCGCGAACTTCGGAAACGGAACACTAGATAAATGAAGAGCTTGTGGAGCGATCGTGAGGCCGCCACCCACGGGGATGACCCGCTGGAGCTTCGCGTCTACACGTCTCGCCTTCTCGGTCGTGAGCCTGACCTCGTTTTGCATGGTGGCGGCAACACATCAGTCAAGACGACCGCGACCGATCTCTTCGGAAATATTCATCGGGTGCTCTACGTGAAGGGCAGCGGATGGGGACCTGGAGACCATCGAAGCCCCCGGGTTCGCGCCGGTGCGCCTGGATGCACTCCTGAGCATGGCGGAGCTCGAGCAGCTCGACGACGCGGACATGGTCCGCGCCCAGCGGGCCGCGATGCTCGACCCCAATGCGCCCTCCCCGTCCGTCGAGGCCATTCTGCACGCGCTCATCCCTTTCGAGTACGTCGATCACACGCATGCCGACGCGGTCGTATCCGTCACCAACACGCCGAACGGAGAAGAGGCCATTCGCGACCTCTATGGCGAGCGTGTGTGGGTGCTTCCGTACGTCATGCCCGGCCTTCGCCTTGGCCCGGACGATCTACACGATGACTCGGGACAGGGATTGGACGGAATGCGACGGCATGATCCTGATGAATCATGGCGCATTCACGTTCGCGGACGACGCGAAGAGCTCGTACGAGAGGATGATCGAGCTCGTCAGTCGGGCCGAGAAGTATGTGGCTGCTCGGACGAGTCCGCCGAATGACGCCTGCGGAGCCTCTGCCGGAGGACCTGGAGGCGTTGGCCCGGATTCGGCGGTCGGTCGGAGCGGCGCGGGGAGAGGCCGTTCTCGCACGTTGGGACGAGGATCCGGAGTCCGTCGAATTCTCGCAATTGCCGGAGGTGGCGGGCCTGTCGACACGCGGGCCGCTGACCCCGGATCACGTCATCCCGGACCAAGCGCACAGCATTGGTCCTAGGGGACGATCCGGCGGCGGACGTCGAGGAGTACGCCACGAGCTACCGAGAGTACTTCGAGCGTAATACCACCGAGGGCCTGACCTGCCTGGACCCGGCCCCGCGCTGGGCCGTCTGGCCGGGTCGCGGCACGATCTGCTTCGGACGTAACCCCAAGGAGGCTCGCATCGTAGCGGACATCAAGGACCACACGATTCGCGCGATCCAGGTCGCCGAAGCTCTGGGCGGATGGACCGCCCTCCCGGAGAAGGACGTGTTCGAGGTCGAATACTGGGTCTTGGAGCAGGCCAAGCTCGGCCGATCCGGATCGCCACCTCTGCTGGCAGGCAAGATCGCCCTGGTCACCGGGGCGGCGAGCGGGATCGGGTTGGCGTGTGCGAGCGAGCTTCAGCGCCTGGGGGCGGTTGTGGGCGCGCTCGACGTCAATCCCGAGATCGTCGAGCTGATGGACTCCGAGATCGGGCTCGGAATCGAGTGCGACGTCGTGGACGACAGGGCGCTGGGCGGACGCCGTGAGGGCCGTGGTACGGCAGTTCGGGGGGCTAGACATCGTCATCGACAACGTGGGCGTCTTCCCGAAGAGCCGAGGTCATCGAGGGAATCCAGGCCGAGACCTGGGACCACAGCATGGCCGTGAATCTGACCAGCCATCAGCGGTTATGGCAGTCGTGTATACCCTTCCCTGCGCCTCGGCACGGACCCCGCGGTGGTCGTGATCGCGTCGAAAAACGTTTCCGGCTCCCGGACCGGGTGCCGCCGCTTACTCCGTCGCTAAAGCGGGGCTCACCCAGTTGGCAAGGGTAGCAGCCCTGGAGCTCGGGGGGGCAGGGATCCGAGTCAACGTCCTGCACCCCGACAAGGTGTACGACACCGCCCTCTGGACCCCTGATTTGCTCGAGGAGCGGGCGGCACACTACGGCGTCAGTGTCGACGAGTACAAGACGCGCAACGTTCTGGGGATCGAAGTCAGCTCCCGGGACGTAGCGGCCCTGGCGTGCGCCATGGCCGGGCCGTTGTTCGCGAAGACCACCGGAGCTCAGATTCCCGTGGACGGGGGGGACGTCCGCGTCATCTGACGACGGCCACGCGACTGGGCCCCATCAGGGTGTCGGTCGAATCCGTCGCTCAGGCGCCGATCGGGTAGAAGCGAACGCCACAAGAGCCGTGGGCAGACGCGACATCCTCCCCGCGAGTGGTTTGGTCGAGGCGGGCTCCACCGTGTACGTTGCTCGATCCTTTTCCCTGACGAAGGATCGGCGTGGCTGAAGGAAGCCCCATATCCGAGCATCGACTCGAGTCCTTGGAGAGCCTCGAACTCCCCTCCATGACGCCGCAGGCCCTCATCGCCCACTTCGGGTCCGGGTTGATCCTCATGATGACGGGGATCGGGACCAGCCACCTGGTGACCGCGCCCACGGCCGGAGGCCGCTTCGCCTATGCCCTGCTGTGGTGCATCCCCGTGTCTTACGTCTTCAAGTACTACGGCTTCGAGATGGCTTTCCGGTTCACGAACGCGACCGGCAAGAGCCTACTGGAGGCGTATGCGACCGCTTGGAAGAAGTGGCCCTTGTGGTACGTCATGATCACGACGCTTCTCCAGTGCGCCATCGGACAGGCCGGCCGTCTGATCGCTGCGGCGGCCGTGGCCTACTACGCCTTCACCGTGGCCCTGGGGCTTCCCATCCCCCTGGAGGCGTACGCGCTGGGGCTGGGGCTGATCTCGGTGGTGGTCATCCTCTGAGGTGAGTACAAAGTCATCGAGGTCCTGACAAAGATCCTCGCCGGCATCCTCCTGATCTCGTCTTTGGCCGTCTACTTCGTGTCGCCCGCACCTCTGTCCGAGATGGGACACTTCTTCATCGTGGAGACGCCCGAGGGGTCGTGGCTGGTAATCGCCGCCTTTTTAGGGCTTCTACCCACCGGCATCGACGTCTCGCTGCAGGCCTCGGAGTGGGGGAAGGCGAAGAAAGCCGGGCTGGCGAAGGTGAGGCCCGACCTCGAGGAGGCAGGACTGGTGCCCCGCTTCGACCCCTTCGTGTCCTCGAAGGAGGACCTCGCCGTCGACGCGACGAAGATGTCCCCCCACGTGCGCGAGTACAGCCGGCGCTGGTTCAAGATCGGGCTCTGGGACTTCCGCATCGGGCATGTCATATCGTTCCTGATCGCCACCATTTTCCTGTTCCTATCGGCAGTCTGGATGTATCCCAGCGCGGTGGAGGGCCGAGGCGTCATGGGTGAGATCGCCACCATCTTCACCGAGAGCGTCGGGCCCTGGATGATGATCGTGTTCATCTTCGGCGCCTTCGCCGCCACCTTCTCTACCGCGTTCAACTACTTCGACGGCTGGCCCCGAATCGTGGGCGCTTGCTGCCGGAACCTCTTCCGGTCCACGGCCCGCTTGAGCGGAATCGGGCACGAGCGTCATGTCACGGACGAATACAGGAAGAAGTGGTACTCGGAGTACAACATCTACAGGATCACGATGCTGTATTCCCTGGTGGGCCTCGGTAATCCTGATCGCCGGCGTTCCTCGGCCCGTCTTCATGGTGCTGGTGGCGTCGGCCTTGGCCTTTTTCGTAGCCCCGGTCATCTTCTACCTGAATCTCTACTACTGTATGACGATCATCCCCAAGCACGACGAGGTCTTCTATCCGAACCGCTTCGATCGCTGGTTCGGGTGGGTGAGCCTCGCGGTCTTCACGGGAATGAGCATCATCCTGATCTTCTGGCGGATCTGGGTGCCCCTCTTCGGGGCTTGAGTCACCGGCCAGCAAGGAACCGCATGCACGAAGACCTCCGCTTCCTGCTGCTCCAGATGAGAAACGCCGACGACCCCATGCGGGAGCACGAAGTCCAGTGCTTCGCCCGCTCGCTCCGGTGCCCCCGCGATCACATTCGCGTTCTGGACCTGCTGAGTGGGGTGCCTTCGCAGCGTGAGCTGAACCAGGCCGACATCGTTCTCCTGGGCGGAAGCGGAGACTACTCGGTGGCGAAGGGAGGTCCATGGCTCCCTGCGGCCCTGGAAACCATGCGCGGGCTGTACGAGTCCTCGAAGCCGACCTTCGCCTCCTGCTGGGGATTCCACGCCATGGCCCAGGCCCTGGGGGGCGAGGTGGTCACTGATCGCGACCGGGCCGAGGTGGGCACCGTGACCCTGGAGCTGACGTCCGAGGGAAGCCGCGATCCGGTCTTCGGACCCTTGGGTCCTCGATTCCAGGCACAGATCGGCCACGAGGACATCGTCACGGAGCTTCCCAGGGGCGCCGTCCTGCTGGCCTCCAGCGATCGGGTCCCCAACGAGGCCTTCCGATTCGAGGGGAAACGCATCTACTGCACCCAGTTCCACCCCGAGCTCGACCGGGATGGGCTCCTCAAGCGGATCGGATACTACCCCGAGTACCTCCCACTCACGGGGTACGCGACGATGGACGAGTTCGTGGCGGCCACTCCCGAGACACCGGAGACGGAGGCGATCCTCAGGCGGTTCATTGAGGAGGCGTTCGGAAAGACGCCCTGAGCCGTTCTCGCAAGGGGCCGCCGAGGACCCGTGTGACACCTCCGGGCCACGACAGCGTACATCGAGCGTGTTAGTGGGAACCTCCACGGCCGAGCGGTGGTTCGATCACCACCGGCCGAATTCGGGGTGTCGGAGGAGATTTTGACTCGATTGAAGTTCATAGATGCCGCTCGGGCTCTACTGCATGCCTCGTGCGTCGTAGGCATCGCACTCCTGTCCACGTGCGACAAGGACCCCACCGGCCCGGGTGATCCCAACCTCACGGAGCCCATCCTGGGATCACCCGTCCAGTGCGAAGGCGGGTTCGCCGCTGGATTCAGATGCTCCAATGTGGATTTGGTGTCGTTCCTTCCACTGGAGGATTTGGGTGGGGGGGCCCGTGCCGGGAAACGGTCCCGGCCGACAGCGTGCCGGACATCACGGTGAACGACATGTGGGGTTGGACCGATCCCCTGACAGGCATGGAGTACGCCCTCGTGGGCCGCACCGACGGCATGGCCTTCATCAGCCTCGAGGATCCGGAGAGGCCGGTGTACGTGGGCCAGCTCCTCAGGACGAATGGGGCTCCCGTCAGCCACTGGCGCGATGTCAAAGTCTACGCCGATCACGCCTTCATCGTGGCCGACGGCGCCGAGCAGCACAGCGTCCAGGTGTTCGACCTTCGCCAGCTCCGGGACGTCCAGAGTCCACCGTGACCTTCCAAGAAGCGACGGTCTACGGCGGCATCGCCAGCGCCCACAACATCGTCATCAACGAGGAGTCGGGGTTCGCGTACACCGTGGGCAACCGGGCCGGAGGCGAGACGTGCGGCGGTGGGCTCCATATGATCGACATCCACGACCCCACCAACCCGACTTTTGCAGGGTGCTTCGCCGATCCCTCCACGGGCCGCGAGGGGACGGGGTACGTACACGACGCTCAGTGCATCATGTACGCCGGACCCGACCAGGACTACCAGGGCCGGGAGATCTGCCTGGGCTCCAATGAGACGGCGGTCAGCATCACTGACGTGACGGACAAGGAGAATCCGCGGGCGATCTCCAGGGCGGTCTATCCGAACCTCGGCTACGTGCATCAAGGCTGGATCTCCGAGGACCACCGCTACTTCTTCATCGACGACGAGGGCGACGAGCTCCTGGGCTTTGCCGGCCGCACGCGCACGTTGGTGTGGGACATCGAGGACCTGGACGATCCGGTCCTGGTCAAGGAGCACCTCGGCGTGACCATCTCCACGGACCACAACCTCTACGTCCGCGGTCACCTTATGTACCAATCCAACTACGTGAGCGGACTCCGGATCCTGGATGTGTCCGATCCTGTCAATCCCAGGGAGGTCGGCTTCTTCGACACCGTGCCCTTGACCGACCAGCCGGGCTTTGATGGCTCCTGGAGCAACTACCCGTTCTTCGAGAGCGGTGTGATCGTCTTCACGAGCCGGAACGAGGGACTCTTCGTCGTGCGGAGCCGCGTCAACTAGACCACGCCGGTCTCGAGGGTCCGAGGCGCTTGACCCACCCGCTGCCTTCCCCGCCTATTGCACCGTCTCCAGCCGGCGGCCCGATGAGAATTTCCGTGCTCCTTGCTATAACCACCATGGGACTGGCTCCGGCCTTGTTGTCCGCCCAGCAGTGGACGCTCGAGGGCGACGTGGCTCTGAGGAGCAGGTACGAATGGCGGGGGTTGGCCCTCGACCCCGGGCACAACCTCCAATACTCGGCCTACGCGTCGGTGGCGTGGGATGCGGCCTCGGTGACCTTCGGCGTTTGGTCGCTGGCGGATCTCTCCACGAACCCCTCCGCCGGCCTCCCCGAACGCTGGGGGTTCGAGACGAGCCCGTGGCTGGACGCCACCCTCGGCGACGATCGGAGGCAGCTGGTAGTGGGCATCACGGGCTACGACATCGGGGCCCCGCCGGGTCCAGAGCCTCTTCGAAGGAGCGACACCTGGGAGATCTACGCGGGGGGGCGCGGCGCCCTGCCGGGCGCCCCCCGTTATCGGCGAGGCAGTGGTCTACTGGGACATGGGCCGGGTGGGGGGCGCGTACGCCGAGGTGGCGGGAGCACTGCAGATCCCCGTTTGGGCCGGGCTGATCGTGCCCGTGGGATCGATCTTCCTGGAGGGTCGCACCGGATTCGCCCTCGGCCAGGAGCGCGGGGCCGGCGAGACTGACCCGCGCGACTTCCACTTCGAGGGAGGTGGCCTGACCCACCTGGACGTCTCGCTCCGCACTACCCTTCTGCCCGTCCCCCTGGGTCCGGTCACGGCCTCACTGACCCTGGAGTCGCACTGGGTCACCGGCTTCGACCCGGAGACCGAGCGCGTCGGGGTGACAACCCGCGGCGCGATGGACCAGAGGCGGTGGTGGTGGGGGCTGGGCCTTCGCCTCGCGTTCCCCCGGTGTCGTCCCGACAGAGAGCTGTGCAGGGACCTATGACGTGGAGCATTTGTGGACTCCCGTCGAGCATTCGCGGACTCCTGGTGACCCTGGGGGCTTGGGCAGCGCTCGGCTGCGCCTCCGTGGTCGAGACGCCCCTTCCGGCCCCCCTGTCTCCCCCGGCCGCGTCTGTCCCCGCCGGTCTGCGTGCCGGATTCGGCGTCCGTGACATCACACCGCCCCCGGGAGTGGGGCTGAGCTCGTTCGCGGCAGACAGCCGGCAGGCGGTGGGGTACCGCCAGAGGCTCCACGCGCGGGCCATCCTCCTGGAGGACCGGTCCGGCGAGCGCATGGCCCTTGTCGTCGCGGACCTTGGGCAGGTTTCGATACTCCTCCACCGGAGGGTCTCGGAGCGTACCCTGTCCTCGGGCACGGGAATTGGCGCCGACCGACTTCTGCTCTCGGCCACGCACACCCACTCCGGTCCGGGCAACTTCTTCGCGGCCGACGGGCTCAACGCAAACGCCGGTCGCTTCCCGGGGTTCGATCCCGACGTGACGGCCTTCGTCGTGGACGGGATCGCAGGCGCCATCGAGGACGCGGCCATGGATCTGAGGCCGGCGAGGGCCGGGTGGCGCTTCGAGCCTGTCTGGGACTTCACCTTCAACCGCAGCTATGAGGCGTATGAACGAAACAGCGCGCCTCGGGTGCCAGTGACCCCGGCCGCCGCTCGGCCCGGTCGAGCAGCAGGCCGTCGACTCCACCTTCGCGCTGCTGAGGGTCGACCGCTGCGACGACGCTTGGGAGAGCTGCAAGCCTTGGGGAGCGTACAGCGTATTCGCGATACACGGCGGGAACGTCCCCGCTTCGAACAACCTCTTCGACTCCGACGTCCATGGAGTCGTGGCTCGCTCCATGGAGCGTCACATCCTGGACGAGCGCGCAGAGCTCAGAGGTCCCGCATTCTTCCTCTTTGCCAATGGCGCCGAAGGAGACGTGGGCGCCAACCTCCGCGACCCGGTCCCCTGCCGGTATTACCGCTTCCTTCCGGAGCGCCGTGCCGCCGGTCCGAGGACCCTTCCGGCAGCCGAGGCGTGGCGAGCCCCTACCGATGAGGTCGAGGACTGCATGAGGCATGTACGCCACCGCGTGGATTCGTTGGGGTGGGCCCTGGGGGAGCGCGTGGCCGAGATCTACGACCGTGCCGAGGCTGGCCTCGCGGCCGATCTGAGCGTCGACCGTGCCTTCACGACCATCGACCTGCGGCGGTACCAGGGTCCTCATCCCATCTGCTGGCCCCCTCGCGTCGGTGCATCGGCCGTGGGCGGCGCAGAGCGGGGATTCATCCGAACCTGGAAGCAGCGGGTCCTCTTCTTCGATCTCAACTTCGACGAGGGGGGGTCCGCCGCCCGAGAAGAGCCGAAGGGATGCTTCGGCCGAAAGAAGACGCAGCTCGGTGTCCTCGTGAAGGAGTACTCCCTGCCGCAGCTTCTTCAGCTGAGCGTCGTCCGGCTCGGGAACATGCTTCTGGGTACCGTTCCGGTGGAGCCGACCACCGAGGTGGGAGCGCTCCTTCGGGAGAGACTGCTCGCGGCAGGCCCCAGCGAGGCATCAAGGTCCGTCGTGGTAGGAGTGGCCAACGGCTACGCCCTCTACACCGCAAGCGCAGAAGGAGTACGACGCCCAGCACTACGAGGGCGGCTCCACGCTCTACGGGCCCAATACGGCGGAGATGCTGGCGTTCGAGCTGGGACAGCTGTCTGGGAGTCTGGCCGCGGGGCGGCCAACGGTGAATGTGGGCCGCGCCAACGCCTACTACACCCACACGTCGACCCACTTCTGGTCCGCCGATCCGATTCCAGCCGGCTTCAAAAGAAGGATACTGGGGCTGGAGTGTGGGGCGGAGGAGGTTCGGATGCGGTGGCTCGACCTGAGGCCCGGCACGCTCGTTCCGAGCAGAAGCGCCGTCGTTCAGCTCGAGCGCGAGGGCACGGACGGGTGGGTCGTGACCGCTGGAGACGGTCATCCCGACACTCAGGTGAGAGCCCTGGAGCCGCGCGACGGCGGGTACGTCTGGGAGGCACGCTGGGTGCCGAGATCCGCCCCGCCGGGACGCTACCGCTTCCGGCTCCTGGCGAGGCAGGGTCTCCCGGAGACGCCCACCTCAGCCTGCTCGATGTAACGGACCCCCGCCGGGGATCGGATCTGCTCGGGCGACGATCGGATGTACCGGTCCGCCGGAAAGGAGCCGTACCTCAGCCGTAGCAGCCCGCAGTCCGCGCCCTTTGCCGGACGAGGGCCAGAACCACGTCGACGGTTGGTGTGGGAAGGTCGACGAGACGCCCCATCTCCTGAACGGCACTGACGAGGGCGTCGATCTCCATGGGCCGCCCCTTGTCCAGATCCTGCAGCATCGACGTCCGGTGGGCACCCACTGCGGCGGCCCCGTCGATGCGCTGATCCACGTCAACCTTGAAGCGAACGCCCACCTTCTCGCCGATGGCCTGGGCCTCGAGCATCATGGCTCGGGCCACGCCCCGGGTGCCGGGATCCGTCGCGATCACATCCAACGTCTCCAGGGTGAGGGCGCTGATGGGGTTGAAGGTGAGGTTGCCCCAGAGCTTCACCCAGAGCTCGTCGCGGATGTCACGGACTGGCGCACGGAATCCTGCAGAGATGAGAGCTTGGCTCAACGCCTGAACGCGCTCGGTCTTGTCCCCCGTGGGCTCGCCCAGGGTGAAGCGATTGCCGTCCAGGTACCGGATGACGCCCGGCTCGGCCACTTCGGTGGCCGGATACACAACACATCCGATGGCCCGCTCCGGTCCGATCTTGTCCCACTGGGCGCCGCCCGGATCCACGCTCTCGAGCCGATGGTCCCTCCACTGCCCCTCGAGTCCGTAGAAGTACCACCACGGAACGCCATTGGTGGCCGTCACGACCGCGGTGTCCGGCGCCAGGAGCGGCTGCATGACGTCGACGACTCTATGCACCGAGTGGGCCTTCAGCGTGACGATGACGTAGTCCTGAGGCCCCGCCTCGGCCGGATCGTCGGTGCAACACGGGTGGGCCACACGCTCTTCGCCGTCGATGAGCAGCTTGAGCCCGTTCTGCCGCATCGCCGCCAGGTGCGGCCCACGGGCGATGAGGGTGACGTCTTCGCCGGCCAGGGTCAGTTGCACGCCCAGATAGCCCCCGATGGCGCCAGCCCCGTAGATGCAGATCCGCATCAGCCCATCTCCGGACCGTCAACGGAGATCCGCGGGCGGGTCGGCACCACCTCGACTCCGCCGATCCTCACGCCTCGATCCCCAGCTTCTCGGCCAGTCCGATGCGCTGCATTTTCCCGGTGGGTCCTTTGGGGATCTCGTCGAGGATGATGACCTTCCTGGGGCACTTGAAGTGCGCCAGTCGCGTGGCGGCGAACTCCCGGATCTCCTGAGATGTGGCGTCCATGCCCTCCCTGAGGACCACCGCCGCCGCCACCTCTTCCCCGAGCTTCTCGTGGGGCACGGCGAAGGTGACCACCTGCTGGATCGCGGCATGATCCATGAGCACGTCGTCGACCTCCCGCGGCGAGATCTTCTCACCGCCGCGGTTGATGAGCTCCTTTAGACGACCCGTAATGGTGAGGTATCCGTCTTCGTCCATGACGCCCTGGTCGCCCGTCCTGAACCACCCGCTCGTGAACGCCGTGGCGTTGGCGTCGGGGTTGTTCTCGTAGCCGTTCGAGACATTGGGTCCCTTGATCACCACCTCCCCCACCGAGCCTGCGGGCAGGAGGTCACCCTCGGCATCCATGATCGACACCTCGGGTCCGGCGGCGACCCCCACGGTGCCCGCCTTCCGCTCGCCCGGTGGAAGTGGATTGCACGTCATCTGGTGCGATGCCTCGGTCATGGCATACGCCTCCACCACGGGTGCGCCGAAGACCTCTTCGAGCTCGGCCATGACCTGCGGTGGGAGCGAGGAGGAAGAGGACCGGATAAACCGGAGGCAAACCAGATCGATTAGCTCCTGATTCCGTCGCGCCCGCGCAAGGATCGCCTGATGCATCGTGGGCACGGCCGTGTAGTACGTCGGCCGCGCCTCGGCCAGCCACGCGAAGAACTTGAGTGCGTTGAAGCCGGGAGTACAGAAAATCGAGGCTCCGGCGCTCAGGGGAGACAGCATCGCCGCCATGAGGCCATGAATGTGGAACAGGGGCATGACGTTCATGCAGCGATCCTCATCGGTGAGCCTGAGGGTCCTCCGGATGTTGCCTGCCGATGCGCAGATGTTGCGCTGTGCCAGGGGGACGATCTTGGGCCGTGAAGTGGTTCCTGAAGTGTGCAGCACGAGGGCGATGTCGTCCTTCTCGGCCATCCCCCCTCGGAGGGCCGGTCCTCCGGGGCCATCGCCCACGAGCTCGAATGTGCCGGCCATCGCCCCGTCACCGACCCGCAGCTCCAGGACCGGCAGGCCGAGATCGGCGGCCGCGGCCACTGACGGTGAGTCACTTCCCTCTTCGACGATGAGCGTCTTGGCACCGAGATCGGAGAGATAGAAGTCGTACTCCTGCCGTCGATAGGCCGGGTTGAGGGGCGCCGTGGCGGCACCCGCAGCCACCGAGAGGAAGGCCGAAGCCATCTCCGGACCGTTCGGAAGGACGATGGCCACCCGATCGTTGCGCCCGATCCCGCGCTCGTTCAAGGCGGCGACGGTGGCCTGGACGTGAAATCGTAGACCGGCATGTGTGAGGGCGGGCCGGGCCGGACAGGCGATAGCCACGTCCTCGTCGTGACCCGGCGACAGGAGCTCCCAAACGGTGGTGAAGTCCGACACTGCCCCTCCCCGAAGTGTTATTGACGGCCAGGCAGTTTAAGGAAGGTTGGACCCGATGGCCATTCGGGGGTCGGACGGGGATTCGGTCGCTCAGCTCCGGGAGATTCGTCGGGTTGCACCGAAGGCGGGACCTGTCAAATATTGACATGGTGGAAGCCCCCCCAGGGACATCCCACATGAGGTGCGGATGGCCCTGTTCAAGAAGAAGGTCGAGCTAAACCGCTTCCTGCACCATACGATCGCCGCCACCTTCGCCGGTGGGTTCCCCATGGCGCAAGTCGATCCCGCGTACGTGCTCACAGCGGTAAATCGGATCAGGGCGGCGGAGATCCTGCGCGTCAGATCGCTGGTGGCCCACTACTTCGCCCTGGTCACACGTGTGGGCGAAGGCGTCCCCGTCGACACTCCGGAGCTCGGGCGCCGCTATCAGGACGCCCTCTGGCACGTGCTCGTGGAGTCCACCAGGTCACGGGCGGAGGCCGAAGTGCTCGCGCTGCAGTGGGAAAGGGGCGTACGTGAGGTTCTCATCCGCATCGAAGACGGGTCCGTACAGGACTCCGCCCTCGCCGAGGTCTCGGCCGCCACGGTGCGCATCCTCAAGAGCGCCTTGGAGACCGACGATGACGAGTACTGCCGGAAGGCCGCCGGAATGGTCACGGAGCACTCGGTCCAAGCACTCTCCTTCGCGCTGACCGAGGTGAAACTGGTGTCCTGAGCAGGACTCTAACGGACTCCCTCGAGCCGCTCCTCGATATGACCTATCAGCACCTCGGGTTCCACCGGCTTGGCGAGGAACGTATGGCCACCAATGGGATGCCCCTGACCCCTGATCTCCTTCTCTTTGATGATGGCCGTCAGGAAGATGATAGGTACATCTCGTAGCTCGGCATCCTCCCCGAGCTCCTGGGCGATGGCGCCACCATCCGCATCCGGCATGACGATGTCCAGAACGATGAGATCGGGTCGGAAGTCTCGGACTACTTCAACAGCAAGAGATCCCCGGTTCTCCGTCCTCACCTCATACCCACCCGTACGGTCCAAAAAGAGTTTGAGCGTACGGGTGATGCTCTCCTCGTCGTCTACGAGCAGAATCCTCTTCTTGCTGTCCATTCTCAGGACCCTCCGGTGTCCGGTCTGAATATGAGCCTGCCGAGCACGCCCGACTCGCTGTTCTGAAGGTCGAGCGTGCCTCCGTGCATTTCCATGATTTGACGCGAGACCGCGAGCCCCAAGCCCGTGCCCTGCCCAGCGGGCTTCGTCGTGAAGAACGGATCGAATATCTTGCTCAAGCTGTCTGGCGGGATTCCGGGCCCCGTGTCTTGAACCTCGATCATGACACCCTGCGGGACCTCCTCGGTGTCTCCATCAAGGATGGTTCTCACCGTCAGTGTCCCACCTCCGGACATCGCATGAATCGCATTCGTGAACAGGTTGACCAGCACCTGTTGCACCTTATAGCCGTCGATCGTGAGCGGCGGGAGATCCTCCGCGAAGTCCCGTGTGACCGCGATACGCTCCTTGTCACACTCGTGTTTCACGAAGAGTAGGGTCCTTTCCACCAACTTGTTCACTTCTTCGTCCTTCAGAACCAGCTCTCGGGCCCGGGAGTAGTCCAGGACGGAGTCCCTTGATCACAGAGTCCGCCCTCCTGACCGCCAACAACATGTCATTAAGGAGCTGTTTGACGTCATCCTCCTCCGGAGGAGCGAATTCCCTCAGGTATTGGACCCCCGTGAGCAACGTCATCAAGGGGTTCTTTACCTCGTGGGCCACACCGGTAGCGAGGAGGCCGATCGACTCGAGCTTCTCGGCATGGATCAGTTGGAGTTGTGCAGACTTGTGAGCTTCGTGAGACGCTTGAAGCACCACATACGCCTCCTGTAATTCCTTTTCCTTCGCCCTCAACTCGCGGACCGTCGCCTGCACCTCGGAGATCCAGCCACTCCCCAAGGCGATCGCGATGTACGCGCTGATCACCGGGAGAAGGGCCGGCCATTCCTCAACGGGCAGACTGAACGTGTACCCGACGAGATATGTGGACCAGAGAAGGGCCATCCCCACAGCCAACGCTATGCCTACATTCTTCCAGGATTTGTGATAGGCCAAGAGCAGTGCGGGTACGAGGGCCAACGACCAGAGCAGGTCTCGACTCTCGTCGAGCGAATCACTGAAGAGGGTAGCGGCGAACACAGCAACCAGCAGCGCCCCGAGGGAGATGAAGAGCCCTCTCCAGGGCACTGATTTGCCAGACGACCCGAATTTCTCGGCAGTAGGGGGGAACAGCCTAATCACTGTGCGCCTTGTGCTCTGGATGGACGCCGACTTCACGCGCACATAGTGTTCCTGTCATTCCCACAAGTTGCCGGTGGCCAGCACGGAACCGCAACAGCGGGAGTGTCGCCGCAGGGGCTGCCTCGGTCGACCCGGCGTCAGTCGACCCAGCGCCAGAGCAGCAGTGCCGCCACAAGGGAGAGGCCACTACCGAAGAGGAAGGGGGCGGCAGGGCCAAAGCCGGACCAATCCCCCACCCCCTGCCAGAGAGCGCCCGCGATCACGCTGGCCGGCAGAGCCGTGAGACCGATGGCGCCGTTGTAGGCTCCGTAGGCCGAGCCCCTGCGCTCGGGCTCCGGCACCAGATCCGCCACGTAGGCTTTCGCCACTCCCTCCGTCAGGGCGTAGTACGCCCCGTAAAGGGCGTAGAGCACACCGAAGTGCCACGTCCGGTCCGCCATGGCGAAGCCCAGGTACACGCCACCGTACAGCAACCATCCCCCGATGATGACCTTGCGCCGGTCCATCCGGTCGGAGAGGGCGCCCACGGGACCTGCGAGCACCGTGTAGACGAGGTTGAAGCCGGCCAGCAGGGCGAGGATCGCCAGCACCGATGCGCCGCCGCTCTGGGCTCGAAGGATGAGGAACGCGTCGGTGCTGTTGCCCAGGGTGAAGAGCGTCATCACCACCAGGAATCGCTTGAAACGGGGGTCGACCCCCCGAAAGCTGATGCGGGGGAGTGTCGCGGGCCGATCCGTCACGACCTCTTTCACACCCACCGCCACGACCAGGGCGGCGAGGCCTGCGGGGACCATGGCCCACGTCACGATGGCCCGGAAGGTCTCCTGGTCCAAGGAGACGCTCCCCCCCTGGATCCGCCAGACGAAGGCGATGGCCAGAAGCAGTCCCAGGAAGGCTCCCGCACTGTCCGCCGCCCGGTGCAAGCCGAAGCTCGCCCCTCGTTGGTGCGTCTCTACCGAGTCGGCGATGAGGGCATCGCGGGGAGCCGTTCGGATGCCCTTCCCCATGCGGTCCAAGAACCGGTACAGAAGGACCACCGGCCAGGTCCGGGCGATGAGCAGCAACGGCATGGCCAGCGCCGCCACGCCGTACCCTCCCACGGTCAGCCCCTTCCGGCGGCCCAGCTTATCGGACAGCCAGCCCGAGTAGATCTTCATGAGGCTGGCTGTCGTCTCCGCCACCCCCTCGATGAGGCCGATGACGGCGATCCGCACGCTCAGGACGTTGGCAAGGAAGAGCGGCAGAAGGTGGACGAGCATCTCACTGGCGATGTCCCTGAGAAAGCTCGTCAGAGAGAGCACCCAGACGTTCCTGGGTAGGGCGCGGGTCTCGGACGTGGTGGGCCTTCCTTTCCGGCTCCGGGCGGTCACCCGCCGGTGACCAAGCTACGCCCCGATCCCGAATCGAGTGGAGTTCAGGGGCTACTCCACGCCGTCCATCAGCTTATTCACGCCCGGGCTGACCAGGAGGGCAAGCAGGCCCGTTACACCGGCGAAGATCGCGGTGTTCGTGAAGATCGTTAAAGCCGCAAGAGTTTCGAGCTGCGCGGCCACAAGCCCAGCCACCAGGTTGCCCAGCGCCGCGGCGATGAACCAGACGCCCATCATCTGTCCCAGCCGGCCGTGCGGTGCGAGCTTGGTCATCGCCGAGAGTCCGATAGGCGACAGCGCGAGTTCTCCGCACGTGAAGAGGAAATAGGTGACGACGAGCCAGGCCATCGACACACGGTTTCCGTCAGACGCGTACGACGCGCCCCAAGCCAAAACGAACAAGCCCGCCGCCAGGCCAATCAGGCCAAGCGCGAACTTCCGCGGCGTCGACGGGTTCCTGTCGCGATACGCGAACCAGGTCCACAAGGAGCCGAAGACCGGCGCCAGCACGATGATGAAGAACGGGTTCACGTTCTGGAGCCACCCGGTGGGTATCTCCCAGCCGAAGAGGACACGGTTCGTGTCACGTTCGGCAAACAGGTTCATCGACGAGCCGGCCTGTTCGAACCCAGCCCAGAAGACGGCTGCCAGCAGAAACAGCCAGTAGATGACCATCAGGCGCTTCTGGTCGGTCGTGACCTCGGCGCCCCGGAAGATCAGCAGGCCGACGCACATTACAACGAACGTGCCGAGCGTGCCGACAGCGGCCCATTGTCCTCCATCGATGCCCATGCCGGGCACCAGAGCTGCGCTCAGGACAGCGAACAGGATCAGCAGGGGGGTCGCCCACCTGACGCCGAAGATGAGATACGCGAAAAACAGGATCGACAGCAGCACGATGCCGTAAGCGATCCATGTGGCAAAGACCACGATGGTCATGCCGAGCGCGTCCGTCGCCAGCAAGAAGACCACGAGGGCTGCCACCGCCGCGACGGCGCCGGCCGAGAGGTAAAAGATCCGCCGGCGTCGATCGATCTCGTCTTCGGGGGCATCCGGCCTGAACAGGCCGGCTTCGCCCAGATACTTGTCGCCCCTCCGGTATTGGATCAGCCCGAGCACCATGCCGAACCCCGCCGCCGAGAAGCCCCAGTGCCAGTTGACCAGCTCGCCGAGCGTGCTGCAGACGAACGGCCCCAGCATCGCCCCGATGTTGATGCCCATATAGAAGATCGAAAAGGCCGCGTCACGATTTGCGCCCCACACCTTGCGGTCATGCTCTGTCGCGTCATCGCCCAACTTCGGATAGAGGTCGCCGACCATCGTGCTGACGTTCGGCTTGAGCAGCCCCGTGCCAATGACGATGAAGAGCAGGCCCAGGAAGAACGACGGAACCTCGGGCGCGCCGACGAGCGGCGCCGCGAGCGTAAAGTGGCCTGTCGCGATGATCACGCCCCCAACGAAGACAGCCTTTCGCTGTCCCCACAAGTTGTCGGCCACCCACCCACCGGGCAGCGTGAACAGGTACACCATCGAAGTGTACAGCCCGTAGATGGCGCCAGACGTACTGTCGCCGAAGCCCAGACCGGGATTGGCGGTGCCGACCGCCGCGGTCATAAACAGAACCAGGAGCGCACGCATCCCGTAGTACGAGAAGCGCTCCCACATCTCGGTGAAGAAGAGCGTGGCCAGCCCTCTCGGCTGCCCGAAGAACGTCTTTTGGTCGATCACCTGAGCTCCGGCCGAGTACTTGGAAGTCGCGCTCAAGACCGCTCTAGGTCTGTGGGCGGAACTCTCTATCTCGGGGTTCTTCTTGCTCCTGGCAAGGGCGCGTAGCTTGCTCCATGCCTTCCCGCCTACCAAGCAACGTTTGGGTTCTGTCGCACGAGCCTCCTGCGCGACATCGCGAGCGAGATGCTCGTCCACCTTCTGCCGCTGTTCCTGGCCAAGGTGCTTGGGGAGACGACCTTCGTCGCGGGCAACGCACTGCTTGCCACTCCTCTCAGCGACCCGCCATCTTCGGGGCCATGTCTCATGAACCCGAGCGGCGGTCGCGACCGCACGAGTTGAAGCTCCACGTGGGCGAGGAGCACATCGACGGTCTCGGTCACGTGAACAACGTGGTGTACCTGTCTTGGATCCAGGACGTGGCCACGGATCACTGGCTGAGTGTCGCGAGTCCGGAGCAGAGTGCGGAGACCGTTTGGGTCGTCTTGCGGCACGAGATCGACTACGAGCGACCGGCCTATCTCGGAGACGAGATCATCGCCCGAACCTGGGTCGGCGACGCCACGCCCACGACCTGGAACCGCCACACCGAGATCCTCCGGGAGGCCGACGGCCAACTGTTGGCTCGAGCGAAGAGCGTCTACTGCCCGTTGAACGCTGGATCCATGCGGCCTCGCCGCCTCGACGCGGCCCTTCGGGAGCCGTTCTACCGCTAGTGTTCCGTTTTCGAAGTTCGCGAGCCACCAATCATGATTCGTCGCCCGCCCGGTGGCCCCTCTCCCTTCCAGTAGTCCCTCGGCGATGCCGTCGCCTCTCCGCGGGCCGACCCTTGGCGCGTCTGCAGGCGCTTGCGGATCCGTCCCGTCGCGAGGTATTCGAGCGGTTGAGGCGAGGACCACAGTCGGTGGGGGAGCTGGCCAGGGCGCTTCCCATCAGCCAGCCGGCCGTGTCGCAGCATCTGAAGGTGCTCCGGGAGGCCCGGCTCGTGGACCTCCGCAGGTACGGCACGCGTCACATCTACCGAATGAGCCAGGAAGGGCTGCGGGAGCTGCGCTGCTATGTGGAATCGTTCTGGGGCGACGTCCTCGCCGCATTCGAAGCATCGGGCGACACACCCGAGATCAACCTGAAGAGGAGGAGGAAGAGGCATGAACGCTGAGCAGACCCGGGCCGGGATAGAGCCTATCGTCAAGTCGGTCACGGTCTCCTGGTCCCGTGAGACGGCGTTCCGCCGCTTCACGGATGAGATGGGGACCTGGTGGCCTGTCGAGACCCACTCCCTGAGTGGTGAGCGAGCACGGACGGTGACGATGGAGGGTCGAGAGGGCGGCCGGCTCTACGAGACGGACGTGGACGGGAAAACGTGCCTCTGGGGCGCGGTGACAGCGTGGCAGCCGTCCGAGTACGTGGCATTCACGTGGCACTTGGATCGAGACCCTTCCACGGCGCAAAGGGTCGAGGTTCGGTTCACGGCCGACGGCGAGGGCACCACGGTGGAGCTCACCCATCGCGATTGGGAGGTCTTCGCCGAGCGGGCCGAGGAGGTGCGGGGCAACTATCTCGGCGGATGGGAAGGCGTGCTCGGGCGGTACGCGGAGGGCGCGTCGTGAACCGAAGACGGGCCCTGGTCGGCGGGTGGTTGTATCGCGAGTAGCGCCCCCGGAGATATCTTGCAGGCCATGTCTAGAGCGTTCGTCAAGGAGGACGGGAATCCGGATCCGGAGCCCCGCTACGGGCTTCCGGATCCGGACTCACCGTACTTCAAGGAAGCGGCGTCCCGGGCCCTCATCGAGGGTGCCAACCAGGGCAACACGAAGAGCGCCGAGCGTGCCACGGGATACCGGTGGGGACAGCCGGAGCTCGTTCCCGACATCCGAATGATCCTCGACGAGGCTCGCCAACAGGGTGACGAGCGCCGGGTACAGCTCGCCGAGCGCTACCTCCGGAAGGCAGGGGCGGTCACCGGCCCGGATGGCTAAAAGCCCGCTGGGGCATCCAACCGTTGGCGTGCCATCAACTCCAGGCGCGGCGGCCCCGTCTACGGGTCTCCCGCGTGAACCCCTTTGTCCTGCGTCGGAACCGTTGGCCCGGTGTGGCATCTGCGATAGATTCGTATGGGGATTATATACCTATTTACTTTTTTGGCCCGATGCGTTATATTCTATATAAGGTAAATGATGATACCGTAAGGGGTTACGATGACACGACGCAAGGGACCGGGCAAGGCGTACCGGGAGGGAATAACCCTCCTCGAACTGGCGGAGATATTCCCGACCGAGGAGTCGGCCGTCCACTGGTTCGAGCGCGCGGTATGGGGCGAGGAGCGATGCTGCGGACACTGCGGAGGACTAGATACCCGCCAGACCAAGAGCGGAAAACCACAGCCCTACTTCTGTCGTGACTGTCATCAATACTTCAGCCTCCGCACCGGCACGGTGATGGCACACTCGAAGCTGCCCATCCGCACCTGGGTCTACGCGATCTACCTGAACTGCACGAGCCTCAAGAGCGTTTCGTCGATGAAGCTGCATCGCGACCTGGGGATCACACAAAAGACGGCGTGGTTCATGCAGCAGCGCATCCGCGAGGCGTTCAAGGCCGAGGGACCGATGATCTTTATCGGACCCATCGAGGTGGATGAGAGCTATTTCGGTGGCAAGAAGAATCGCAAGACCTCGGGCCGTGGCCCGGTGGGTAAGACGGCCGTCGTCGGGGCGAAGGACCGGGCCACGGGACAGGTGACCGCACGGGTGGTCGACCGCACGGATAAAGAGACGCTACAGAACTTCGTCGAGACCATCACGCTCAGGGACGGCACGAAGGTCTATACCGACGGCGCGATGGCCTACCGCGGACTGCCCAATCACGAGTGGGTCGATCACGGCGCCGGTGAGTATGTCGATGGTCAGGTTCACACAAATGGCATCGAGAGCTTCTGGTCGATGCTCAAGCGGGCGTACAAGGGGACGTTCCACAAGCTGTCCGCTAAGCACCTCCAGAGGTACGTCAACGAGTTTGCAGGCCGGCACAACATCCGCGAGATGGATACGATTCGACAGATGGAAGAGGTCGTCGTCCGCATGGTCGGTCGGCGGCTCATGTATCGCGACTTGACCGCTGACAACGGCCTGTCGTCAGGAGCGCGTAGCTGAGTCCTTCACCCAGTGGCTAACCGGCCCGATGAAGACCGAACCATCAACGGTTAGCCTGTTCCAGGAGAGACAGGGTTGCTGACGTAATTAGGGTATCAGCCTCAGCGTGCCGCTTTTTCCAGCGGAGCGTGAAGTACCGCTCAACCAATTCCTGAGAGGGTGGGAAGGTATTACTATTCATATGGAAAGCTCATTCATTGTTGTGGGTGGATGTTTTCCATCGCGCCCGATCTGACCTCATATCAGATTGGGCGCAACCTTGTTAGTACACGACCCTCCTCGTCGTTGTTTCAGTAATATCATGAAGATATCTTCACAAGAACGATCTCGGCTTCGTGGCAGCCACGGGTCAGCGTGATGGCCTCGACGCAGGCGTCCTTGCTGGGGTAGGCAGGAGGAGGCCCCATGGCGATGACCTGTTCCTCATGGTACAGATTCCAGTGCCACTTGCCACCTTCATTTTTCTTGATCGCAAAGTGCATATCTTTAGCCTCCGCAGGTAAGAGCTACCAACAGGACGAGCGCTCCAGAGATGAGGTAGATCTGGATGATGGGCATCTCGTTTATCGCATGGGCTATCTCCTCACCCTTCTTCTGTGCTCTAGTGTCAAGGAGCTCTATGTCGATCACCGGCTCCTGTTTTTCTTTCAACTCTGTAGGCTGACCGGCCCCCAATAGTGGTACCACCTACTGTGTTAGTCCAACGGCCTCCTGCAGCCTGGGGTGAGGGCCGTTAAGCTTGGGCAGATTCAAGAAGAAGGGATCGGGCCGTAGCGCTTCGGGGGCCGGTGGTCGGTAGCGGAGCGAGCTGTGGGGTCGGATGGTGTTGTACTCCCGCCGCCACTGTTCGATGAGCACTTTCGCCTCCTCCAACGAGTAGAAGATCTCCCGCTTCAGGACTTCTTCGCCCAGCGTCCCGTTGAAGCTTTCGTTGTAGCCATTCTCCCACGGGCTACCCGGCTCGATATACAGCGTCTTCACCTCGACCCGCTCGAGCCACTCACGAACCACCTTGGCCGTGAACTCCGGACCGTTGTCGGACCGGAGATTGGCCGGTGGACCATGCTCGACAAAGAGCTCACTGAGCGTCTGCAACACATCGTCCGCCCTGAGCCTTCGGGCCACTACGATCGCCAGACACTCCCGGCTGTATTCATCCAACACCGTCAGCATCTTCAGCGGCCGACCGTCGTGCGTCCGATCCGCCACGAAGTCATACGCCCAGACGTGATGGCGGTACAAGGGTCGAAGCCGGATGCATGAGCCGTCCGTAAACCAGAGCCGGCCCCGTTTGGGCTGTTTCTTGGGCACTTTCAGGCCCTCCTCTCTCCAGATCCGCTCCACCCGCTTGTGGTTCACCACCCAGCCCTCCGCCCTCAACATCCCTGTAACCATCCGGTACCCGTAGCGACCGAACCGACCCGCCACCTTGACCACGTCCGCTCGTAGCGCCGCTTCATCAGCCCCTCTCTTCCGACTCCTCCGTTGTGTCGATCGAGCCTGGCCCAACACCTCGCACGCTCGCCTCTCGCTCACCCCGAGCCGCTGCTGGACCCGCACCACACAGCGCCTCCGCCGCTCGGGGCTTAGAAGTTTCCCTTTGACGCTTCCTTCAGGATCATCTTGTCCACCGTCAGATCGGCCACCGCCCGCTTCAGTCGATGGTTCTCCTTCTCGAGCTCCTTCAGACGCTTCGCCTGACTCGTCTTCATCCCCCCGTACTCCCTCCGCCACCGGTAGTACGTCTGCTCGCTCACCCCTAGATCCCGGATCACCTCTTTCAGCGACTTCCCGTTGGCGAGCCCCACTTCCGCCCGCCGTAGCCCGTTGATGATCTGCGCTGCCGTGTAGTTCTTCCGTGCTGCCATCTCGACCTCCTCCCGGTCTCGACCCGCCCAGATTCTAACACTGGACCTGGTCTCGTTTCAGGGGGCTAGGTCATAGGAACAGGCACCACATAGAATGGGTGTTCTGCCTCGTTGCCGATCTCTGCTTGCACGAAGGTGTTCAATCGGTCGGCGAGCTCGGTGGCGACCGCACGGGTAAATGGCCAGGGCTCGCCGACGTTAGCTGGCCCATGCCCTGGCACATCGAGTGGAAAATCTATCGTCGTGAAGCCGATGACCGTCTCAAGTGACTCATCTACACGGTGAGCGATAAGCCACCAACTCTGGTCATCATCGGGTTTGATCTTCTGCGGAAACCGCAGCAAGTTTCCCATCACGCTCGCATGATAAGGACACAGTGGTGCCGGGCCGTTTGCCAGTCACCACATAGGGAACGTGCGGAAAGACTCCTACCTGTTCACCCGCCGGTCGGGAGCTACCCTCTCGGATTTTGTGCTTGGGCTCTTGTATTCGGTAGGTAACCCGACGTGAGAGTCCCCTACGTAATAACTGGCAGGCTCAACGTATAACTTGTTGGACCCCTTGACAAGGCCGTTTCCAGGGGTTACGCAGACGGGTCGTATAAATTATTTTTAACAGGTGATATTAGCGTAGAGGATGAGGATGTCCGAGAAGAAAATGAGCAAGAAAGAGAGCGAGCAGCGTCGCGACGACTGGGCAGACGCCCCGTCGCGCAATCCTGACTTCAAGGGGGCGACACCGATCGATGTGGCCCGAGCGTTGTGGAATCATCGCCCGAAGAAGTCGTCACAGAAGGATCCGAAAAAGTAAAAATGAGAACTACACGGAAGGCGGGAGAGTCGAACCCCCGGTGCTTTCGACACCGCCCTGGCTTTTGGGACCAGTTGGACCACCAATCGGGGCACCTTCCGTGTAGTCTCTACCCTTGTAGCAAGAGCCCGATTTCAATAGAAAGTAAATAGGTATATAAATCCCATTCGTATTCCCTCAAAAAGGAATGCACATGCGATTTCAGATACAGTCGGTGGCGGTTCTCGCCTCGATCATCACAGCCGGCTGCCAGGCCGGCGGGACGGCGTCTCTGGATACAGACGTTCAGAAGGCGAGCTACGGCATCGGTATTGAGATCGGCACGAACTTCCGTCCGGCGCAGGACTACTTCGACCTCGATGCGTTGATTCGAGGCATTGAAGACGCCCTGGCCGAGCGTGAGCTGGCCCTCCCCGCCGATTCGCTCCAGGTGGCGAGGCAGCGCGTGGGTCAGCAGGTTCAGCAGACCCAGATCACGGCTCAGCAGGAGCTCACGGACAAGAACCTCGCCGAGGGGGAGGCCTTCCTCACCGAGAACGCCACCAAGGAAGGGATCATCACCACGGACAGTGGGCTACAGTACGAGATCCTGACCCAAGGGGACGGCCCGCGGCCCGATGCCGACTCCCAGGTGAAAGTCCACTACCGCGGCACGCTCATCGACGGTACCGAGTTCGATAGCTCGTACGAGCGTGGCGACCCTAGCGAGTTCGGCGTCAACAGGCTGATCCCCGGATTTAGCGAGGGTCTCCAGCTGATGCCCGTTGGCAGCCACTACCGACTCTTCATCCCTGCCGATATCGGGTATGGGCAGCAGGCCGCCGGAAGCAGCATCGGGCCCAACTCCACGCTGATCTTCGAGGTCGAGCTCCAGGAGATTCTCTAGGAGCCTGACGCGGACCGGCGCTGGGGTCTCATCGGCCGGCCTTGGCCAGGATCGCTTCGATGAATTCCGTCTTGCCCGCCGTGTATGCCTCCAAGTCCACGTCCTCTCGGGCGCCGAGATCACGCTTGAGGGCCGCATAAGCCTCCCGGTCCGCCTCGTCCTCGCGAAGGTGATCTCGCAGGGCGAGGTGCCGATCCAGCTCCCGGCCTCCCTCTACCGACACGTAGAGATGATGTGGCGCCCAGTCCCTCTTGGGATCGCGCAGCGGGACATCGGGTCCCCTCCGACGAAAGGCCTCCTGGCCCATGACCCCACGGTCTCCCTCGTAGATGTAGCCCAGGTGGGCGAGCTGCATGATCGTCCGACCCAGGTGAGAGTCCTCTGCGATCACCACATGGATGTCGATGATCGGCTTCGCTGCCAGCTCCGGAACGGCGGTGCTTCCCACATGCTCCACCTCCACGACGCCGCTCTCTTCGGGCAGCTCTTCGAGAAGGCAAGCCCTGACCTCATCGAATCGGGCCGGCCAGGCCGGGTTGTAGTCTGAAATGGTGATCATGGCACTACTGCCTCCGCCTCGCACCCAGTCCCGCGAGGACGCTCGCCGCCCCCGCCACGAAAGCTCGCCGCTTCATCAGGTGCCCAACCCGCTCAGATAGACGTAGCTGGCCGCTACCGACGTGAACCCCTCTGCGGGTTGGTCGTGCTCGACGAAGTAGTGACGCATCCCAGCCAGGGCCCGGGCACCGAAGATGGTCGGCCAGTCGATATCGCCGGCACCCACCTCCGTCATGACTCCCTCCTCGGTGCGGTCCTTCACATGCACCATGGGCACCCGCCCCGGCCAACGCTCGAAGAAGGCCATGGGGTCGCCGCCTCCGTGGATGATCCAGAAGAGATCGAGCTCGATCAGCACCAGCGCCGGATCGGTCTGCTCGCAGAGGAGGTCGAAGGGTATCTGACCGTCGATGGGCACGAACTCGAAGTCGTGATTGTGGTAGGCGAACTGGATCCCGGCGCGCCGAGCCTCATCGGCAGCACGGTTGAAGATGTCGGCGAGGGCACGCCAGTGATCGAGGGTGACGCGCATCTCGTTCGGGACGAAGGCCAGGACCAGGTACTGATGACCGATGGTGGTCGCGAGGTCCAACGTGTTCGGCCAGTCGGCGATCACGGCGTTGATGTCCACGTGAGCCGCGGGCGAGCTCAATCCGGCCGCCGCGAGGCCGCTCCTGATCTCGGCCGGGCTACGACCGAAGTATCCACCGAATTCCACCTCGCTGTAGCCGATCTCGGCGACCCTAGCCAGCGTCGCGTCCACACCCTTTGCCATCTCTCGCCGGAGGGTGTAGAGCTGCACGCCGAGCGGGCCCAGAGGTCCAGTCACAACCTCCGTCTGCCCGCACGCCAGCTCACCGATGCCCACAGTGCCCGCCGCCAGGAGCCCCAGTCTTCGCAACGCCTCACGGCGCGTCACCATCACAGCTCTCCCCGGTTCGTCAGGTCGACGGCATGGTCGACGGCCCGTGCGGTGAGGCCATATAGGTGATGCTCGGGTTCTGGTTCGCGACGAGCTGGCCCGGAGAAAGGCCGGCCGTTGCCGCGGTGACACCGAGAATGCGTAGGAGATGGCGCCGATCCATCCGCGCTCCCTTCAGATGAGTGGAGCGGTGAACTTAGTCGCGGGGTGCCCGGAGCCGCTAGAAGCCTGACCGAGTAATGGGGTGCTGCCGCGCGACGGCCCCTCGACCTGCGTGCCATGCGGCCTGAACTGGTCCCGCGAGTCGTCCCGCAGCATCCTCGGCGAGTCAGACCCACGCGGCCTCGAGTCCGGCCCGCCGGGCTTCGTCAGACGCCAAATCCCGGGAGCGATTCGTGTCCTACGTTTCGGACGGGGTGGGACTTACGGTTGAGGCGTCTCGGACGTGCTCGAAAAGGTCACGTCGGTGGAGACCGTCTGACCCTCTCCCACCTCCACTGCCGTCTTGACCTCCCCGAACCACTCGTGCCACGCGGTCAGCTCGTACTGCCCCGGCGGGACATCGGTGATCGAATAGGTGCCATTGTCGTTGGCCCTCGTGAAGAACCCGTTCTCCAGAACCAGGATGTGCGCGATCATCTGGGAGTGGATGTCACACAGCACCAGGATGCTGTCGGGCCTCGCGAAAACGCCGGAGAACGTCGAGCCGGGGCGCTGGCCGCGGTTGAAGTTGCGGTTTCGGCGCCTCCCCTTGGCGTACGTATGGATGTTGTGGAGCTCGTCGTCGCTGTTGTGGAACGACACCTCGTCGCCCGCCAGGACGGGCATCACCCTTGGGACGAACGTATAGTCGATCTGATCCAGAAGAAGTTGCTCTGGCGCCCGTTCCGTTGCCGGGGTCTCCGTCGTCAGCCCCTCGCCGGACAGATAGATCACGGCGTGCGAGATCTCGAAGAACTCGTCATCGGGTATGGTCTCGAAGATCACCCGTCCTTGAACGATCCCTGTGGCCGGCTGGTCAACTGCCGAGCCGGGGCCGAGGGCCGGCCATAGGAGTGGGGCGATCAGGCCCGCGGTGAGCGCCAACGTTCCGGGACGAGTCAGGGTGGTGGTCATGGGTACTCTTGAGTGTTGGCCTGCGCGGGGCACGACATTGGCTCCCTCCTACACCGCTGTCCTCCCCGAGGTCGCTCCACCGTTGGTTACGTCGGCTTCAACCCAGCCACGCGGCAGGATCGGCTGTGGGCAGGCGGCACGGGCGGATACTTCGCGTTCGACGTCACGGACACGTCCAACCCCGGGGTGGAGAGCCAGTGGCAGCCGCTGCGACTCTTCGAGCCGTGAGTCGGTGCGTCCCCGGCGACCCACTCATGAGGAAGGCCCGGCTGCGAGCCGATCCGCTACGAGCGATCCGTTGAACCGCCTATTCGAACTACAGGAGGCCCGTGTTGGGATGGAACGTCGCCCAGGCGAACCAGAACGCTACATACGCGTCGGGAATCGGCTCGAGCACCGAGCCCACGAGGGAACCCGAGATCGCCTTTCCAGCCATCGTCCACTCGCTCCCGGTCTCCACGTCGAAGAACTTGTCGTCACGGACTTCAAACGTGAGGTCCTGACCGTTTGCCCTAGGCTCGAACGCCACGGCGGACTCGGCCTCGGTGGACCAGAACACGACGACCGATCGAGTGCCCTGTACGTCGTCGTGAACCACGGCCTTGTTGCCCATGGCAGCGAGAACGGTGAACGGGAACGCCATCCCGAAGCCGTTGTCACGTGGAATACCGAGGAGGCGCTCCTTCGGGGGGCGCCGGCGGTCGATCTCCTCGTTGGGGTACAGAGTCTCGGCGTTGTTGAGGATCTCGTAGTTCCCGTACGGATACGACCCGTAATCACGATCGAAGCCGAGCGCGCCCGAGACGATCAGGGTCTCAGGGTGAAGCTCCCTCCAAGCTTTCCACCGCATCTCCGTCGCCGGATACATGGTCAGGGGTGCGCCGTCTAGCGGACCGCAACGAGCTCCGCGCAGCATCTGCGGGAATAACGACTCCTGAGTCCCGTCGGGCGGGCGGTTGAACATGATCAGGTTGTTGTTGTAGAGCAGGCCCGAAACGCCGAAATCGGACCCCTCTACCGACCTGCGATCGAAGACCATGCTCGACCCGGTGAGAGGGCAGTAGGAGACGGCGAGTGGAATTCCGAAATCGTCGAAGTTCACGATCTCGTGGTGCCACCCGATGTTGTGCGGAACCGCGACGAACACGCCCCCTGCCTCGATCCCGATCACCCGGTCGGTGTTCATCATGTACGCGGCCTCGGGATGATTGGCAGTGACTAGATGCGGGTTCCGCAGAGCCGGAATTGCGCCCCTGCCTAGTCCGGTCGAGAAGATCTCGCCTTCGGGGATGCTGCAGACCTGGCCCAGAGGCGGGTCGCCGTTTTGCGGAGACGTCCCGTCACCACCGCCACACGCCGACACGGCGACTGCGAACGCCAAGATGGCGGTCAGGCTGAATAGCCGCTGGTGGGCGTCACGCACGAACTCGGAAGTGGCCACTAGTCTCCGCCTTGAAGAGGAGTCCGGGATACTATGCGTAACTCTCGGGGGTGGAGAGTGGTTCCCGCGCGCGGAGGAACGTGGTGGGAGGGCCAGCGCCCCGGTGGGAGGCGGTACGGCCCTACGCTACTGAGCTATCTAGCGCCTGAGCGAGACGATCTCGATGACGCCCCGGGGGAATCCCATGCCGTAGCGAATGGCGGCGCGACCCGGATCAAGATAGTGAATCTCGTGAATGTCCCGCACCTGATACACGGCGAGGATATCCAGCCCGCCCATGCGCGTGCCGTCCAGATAGACTGTGGGCGTCAACGCCCTTTGTCGGGCGGGGCCTGTCAAATGAAACATCCGAGGAGCCACACAGACCCTTTCCGGCACCGTTACCGCGAGCCCGAGCCCCTTGTGTATCTTGCCTGCCGACCACCATTTGTTGTCCCTGCCCCGTGTGCGAGCGACGCTGTTGGGCGGCGTGGCCCGATGTGTACCTCAGGTGTCCCGACACCGAAGGGCAGACGATCAGCGACGACATCATGGGGCGCTTCGACTAGTCCGCTACGGGCCATCACACCGGACATTCACACCGTTCGATCAGGACATGACTGAAGCCACCGACAGTCCGCTGGGCGGCCCGAGCGAGCTCACGCTCTGGGTCGGTATCTTCACGCTGACGCTCCTCGTGGGCGGGCTTGTGGCCGCCCTGGCCGCATTTCCGCAAGCGCTGCGATTGGACGGGCTCGACGTGTCCAGGCTCCCACGCCTGCACGCATTCATGAACGGCACCACCGCGGTGCTCCTTGGGGCCGGCTATCTGGCGATCCGGAGTGGACGGCGGAAGACGCACCTCCGCCTGATGTCCATGAGCTTTGGGCTGTCGTGTCTCTTCCTGATCTCCTATGTGACTTATCACTCGCAGGCGCCGCAGGCCCACTTCGGAGGCGTGGGCTGGGTGCGTCCCGTCTACTTCTTCATCTTCATCACGCATATCTCGCTGGCGCCCATCCTGGTTCCGCTCGTCTTGTTCACCCTGTCTAGAGCGGTGCGTGGAGAGCTGGCAAAGCACCGTCGGCTGGCCCGGTGGACGCTGCCCGTCTGGATGTACGTTGCCGTCACGGGCGTCCTGGTCTACGTCATGATGGCGCCCTACTACGACTTCTGACGGAGCCCCTGCTGCCCGGGTTTGCCCGGCCAGGGCTCGTTCCTCAAGCCCTACCCGGCCTCACGGCAGCCCGAAGACGAACATGGCGCCACCGGCTGCCATCACGACCCGTTGCCCGCCATCCACTTCGAACGACATGGGGTTCGACCGTGCCGCGGCCCCGGCGTGGAAATCCCACAACGACTCCCCGGTCTCGGCGTCCAGGGCGTAGAAGTTGTTCTCGCTGGTTCCACCGAACACCAGGCCGCCCGCCGTGGACATGACGCCGGCCCACGGAGGTGACAGCAGCCCGAACCGCCATCGGACCTTACCTGTTCGAACGTCGAGTGCTTTGACCGAGCCGGAGGCATCGTCACCGCTCAGAGCCTGCTCCCCACCGCCCATGAAGGGTTTGCCGGGCTCGTACTCGGCTTCACCCTTGTAGTAGACGGATCCCATCTCCCGTACGGCGACGTACACCATATCGGTGGCGGGACTGTAGCTCGGGCTGAACCAGTTGGTGGCCCCCTGAAGGCTCGGCCACACCAAGTTGCCCTCCTCTGTGGGCGTCGTGTTGGGGAGGACGATCGGTCGACCGTTCTCGTCGAGACCGGCCGCCCACGTCTGCTTCGAGTACTCCCTGCCAGTGATGAACTCGCCGGTCTCGCGGTCCAGCACGTAGTAGAACGCGTTGCGGTTGGCCATGGTCACCAGGCGGCGCATGCGCCCGTCGATCTCGAGGTCTACCAGGATGGGAATCTCGTTCGCGTCCCAATCGTGCACGTCGTGTGGCGTGAACTGGAAGTACCAGCGCATCTCTCCGGTGTCGGCGTCGATGGCCAGGAGGGAGCACGTGTAGAGGTTGTCTCCTGGTCGTTCGTCGCCGTTCCAGTCCGGAGCCGGATTCCCGATGCCCCAGTACAGGAGTTTGAGCTGCGGGTCGTAGGAGCCTGTCAGCCAGGTGGAGCCTCCACCGGTCCTCCAGCTGTCTCCCCCCCAGGTCTCACTCCCCGGCTCGCCGGGCGCCGGCACCGTGTAGAGGCGCCAGACACGCTCTCCGGTGGCGGCGTCATACGCGTCCACGAAGCCGCGGATGCCGGCCTCCGCCCCGCTCACGCCGATGACGACCTTCCCGTCGATGGCCAGAGGCGCCGCCGTGATGGCGAAGCCCACCGAGTTGTCGGCGACCTCCACGTCCCACCGCACCGTCCCCGAGCCGGCGTCCAATGCAACCAGATGCGCGTTCAGCGTTCCCACGTAGACCGTCTCATCGAGAACGGCCACGCCGCGGTTCACCCTGGGGAAGCCGATGGCCAGGACCCCCGGAGGCAGAGACGGGGACCAGGTCCAGATGCGGCGTCCTGTGTGCACGTCGAGGGCGGTCACCGTGCTCGGCGGCTCGGTCAGGTACATGACATC
The DNA here is from genome assembly GCA_965218295.1 of Longimicrobiales bacterium. GTDB lineage: Bacteria > Gemmatimonadota > Gemmatimonadetes > Longimicrobiales > Gaopeijiaceae > CBDCKN01. Next base: position 205,532 of record CBDCKN010000003.1, read on the forward strand.
GCCCACCACGAGCGGAGTCGTCTCCACGAGGCCGGGGTTCCGCATCTGGTACACCCACTTCACCTGGAGGTCGGAGACGGTATTCCGGTTGATCTCCTTTAGGGGTGAGTATCGCTCCGACGAGTAAGAGCCGGAGTAGGTGAGCCAGTTGTGCGGCTCCTCGGACGCTCGCACAAGCCTCTCATAGGACACTTGACCCGGGAGCGCGCCGGGCGCAGTGGTCACCATCGATGCGATCAGCACGATCCTCCTCATGACTGCCCCCTCAGGCTTGCGAGATAGGCCACCAGGTCGTCCATCTCGGCGTCGGAGAACGTGCCTCGGTAGTTCGGCATAAGGCTCTTGTCGAACTGCTTTTCGAGAGCCTCCAATTCCAGCTTCCGGAGCGAATGGACCTTCCCGTCCTCATCCCGAAGCTGGATCGTGTAAGAGTCCTCGTTGACGCGCATGCCCGTCATCTCGACCCCGGCCCGGGTCACGATCCGCACGGGAAGGAAGTCCGCAAAACCCACGGGCAGGACCGTGAGCCCCTCGGGGAGCGCTGCTCCGGGATCGATGAGAGATTCGTACAGATAGCCGGCACCCCTGCGAGCCCCCACCGCCGAGAGATCGGGGCCGAGATTGGTCCCGAAGCCGCCCACCGTGTGGCACGTGCTGCATCCCCCCTTGCTCTCGAACAGCTCCCTTCCCCGCTCGGGACTTCCCGTGAGAGGTTCATTCGGCGTACGCCCCAGGAATCTGACATAGGAAACGAGTTGTTCGATCTCCGCGGCCGAGAGGAGCCACGTGCGTGGCATGCCGGTGCCCGGGATGCCGTTCGTGATGAGGGACGCCAAGCCGGTGTCGTCCCGCACCCGGGTGAGGAACGGGCGTGCCAGGCTCGGGCCTTCGCCCCCGGCTCCGTCCATTCCATGGCAGCGCGCACAGTGCGTTCGGAACTGCCGCTCCCCGGGTACGAGGGTCGTCGCGTCCTCCTGGGCGAGAATCGGCGGGGCCAGGAGAGCTGTGACCAAGAGGAGGGCGGCGAGAACCGGCTTGGCTATGGGTCGTGAGACCCCAGAGAGCACAGCGGCGGGCAATGGCCAGAAGCGCAGCATGGTGGCCTCCGTCGATCGGCGGCAATGGCGGTGACGACCCAACGAGCGTTTGGGTGATCCGCCAAACTATAGCGGGGAGAGCCGGGAAGACACCTTGTTGTGGCAGGCGTCCGACGAGGTGCTTCCGGTTGCCCCGTCAGGTCCCTCGTGGGGAGGGTTCGACAACCATGTCGCCACACCCGATCTTGGTGGGGCTTTCGATCCGGGAAACAACCGCGCAGGGGGATCACCATGCACTCCACCGGAGCCAGTCTGGTCCTCGCCGCAATCACCTTCGGCTCGCTGGCCTGTGAGCTTCAGCCCGGGCCCATCGATGTGGTGGAGGCGGCCATCGCCGACATCCAACATGCGATCGTGAGCGGACGGACGACCTGCAGGCTCGTGGTCCAAGCCTACCTCGATCGGATCGAGGCGTACGACGAGTCCACCGTAAGCGCCACCACCGTGGTGAACCCCAACGCCCTCTCCCGTGCGGACGACCTCGACGCATTGTTGGCCGCAGGCCTGGAGCCCCCACCCCTCTTCTGCGCACCCATGCTCGTCAAGGACAACTTCGACACCCACGACCTGCCGACCACTGGAGGCTCCATCGCCCTCATGGAGAGTCTCCCTCCCGACGACGCCTTCATGGTGCGTCGTATCCGCGAGGCCGGCGCGGTAGTCATCGCAAAAACGAACATGGCGGAGTGGGCCTTCAGCGCCCGCCAGACGGTGAGTTCGTCCTACGACACGACCTCGAACGCCTATGCCTTCGACCGAGTACCGGCAGGATCCAGCGGGGGGACTGCCTCGGGCGTCGCGGCCAGCTTCGGGGTGGCAGGGCTGGGCAGCGATACGGGGAATTCCATCCGAGGCCCCTCTTCACACCTCGCTCTCGTGGGGATCCGCTCCACCATCGGCCTCACGAGCCGGGACGGTGTGATCCCCCTCTTCTTCGACCGGGACATCGCTGGGCCCATGGCCCGCAGCGTCGAAGACGCGGCCAGGATCTTCAACGTGGTCGCCGGATACGACCCGGCCGATCCGTACACCGAGGCCGGGCGCGGCCGTAAGGAGATCGACTACACGGCCGGCCTGGACGCGAACGGCCTGGAGGGAGCACGTCTCGCGGTGCTCCGCCAATTGGTGGACGCCGAGGACGCCGACACGGCGGTCATCCGGGTGTTCGAGGAAGCCGTCGCCGACCTCGCCCGTCTCGGCGCCGAGATCGTGGACCCCCTCGACTTCGACCTCCAGGCACAACTCGATCGGGAGGGCATGTTCTGCAGGCGCTTCCGCTACGACATGTACCAATACCTGTCGTCCCTGGGCGAGAGCGCGCCCATCCGCGACGTTCTCGAGGTGCTGGAGACGGGCCAGTACGCCGACTACGCCGAGCAGTCGCTCCGTCGCTATGAAGAGATCCCCATGGACGTGCACCCCCGCGACTGGGAGACGCCCTGCCCCGACTACCTGGAGCACCAGGGGAGGCAGGCGTATCTATCCGACCTGGTTGCGGCCATGGACGCCGCCGAGGTGGACGCCGTCATCTACCCCACGTGGCGGAATCCCCCGGCGCACCTGGATCGGGCCCGAGAAGAGTACCTTGGGGACAACAGCCAGCTCGTGGCGCCGGCAACCGGCATGCCCGCCATCACGGTCCCCATGGGGTTCACGTACGCTACGCTTCCAGCGGGCCTCCAGATCCTGGCGCGCCCCTACGCCGAGCTCCTGCTCTTCCGGCTGGCCTACGCGTATGAGCAGGGGACGCACCACAGACGGCCCCCGGCCGGTTTCCCCGCGCTGTGAGAGCGCGAAGCCGTTGCCGAGTGAGACTTCCTGCACCGCCCGGGCCCTCGTTGCCGGTGTATAGAGCCCGGTCTAACGTGGACGGGCGCCCCCCCGTGGCTCCTTCCGCGGAGACCGAAATGCGTCTTGCCATACTTCTCCTGATGGCAGTCCTCACGAGCACATCTCTGTCCGCCCAACAGTTGGAAATCTGCCACATCGACGTGGATCAGGGGGACGCGACCCTCGTCGTCTCGCCCACGGGCGAGAGCTTGCTCATCGACTCAGGGGACAACGGCCAGGGCCAAAGAATCCGTCAGGTGCTTCACAACGCGGGCGTCGACAGAATCGACCACTTCGTGACCACGCACTACCACGCGGACCACTACGGAGGGATCGACGAGCTCACGGTCAGCCCAGCCATCCCGATCATCAACGTTTACGACCGTGGTGACAAGGCATTCCTACCTGCTAGCAAGCGCACGGGAGCGCGTTATGTCGAATACGACGCCGCCCTGGGACATCGCGCCCAGCACCTACAACGCGGCGAATCGTTCATGCTGGGGGCAGTCACGGTGACCTGCATCGCTTCCGGCGGCGGCGTCATGGGCGAGCAGGATCCCGAGCCCGGCCACGATGAGAACGACATGAGCGTTGCCCTCCTCATAGAGTGGCAAGGCTTCAGACTCTTCGTCGGGGGCGACATCGAGTCGTTCACCGAAGAGAAAATCGCCGCTCTCGACGCAGCAACGGACGTGGATGTCTATCAGGCCAACCACCACGGCTCCCACTCGAGCACCTCGGCGGCCTTCATCCGGGACCTCTCACCCAGCGTCGTGATTATCTCCAACGGAGACCGGGCCGACTATCGCCACCCCCGGCAAGTCACCTTGGAGGCCTTGGCCGCCCTTCCGGAGCCACCCGCAGTGTTCCAGACGAACCGCTACACGAAGGGCGGACTGGGGGGCAACGTCGCCGACGACTTCATCGCCGATCAGGATCCGAGCGGGCCGGAGGGTACGATACGGGTCACGGTGGATGGGTCCGGCGGCCAGTACAGCGTCCGCTACAGCACCAATCAGCATATATTCGACTTCAAGAACCGGACGCCTCCCGAGGCCAGCATCGTGATCGAGAGCCTGCTTCCCAACCCCGTCGGTCCCGACCGGGAGCTAGAGGAGGTTACGGTCCGGAACGAGGGCCCGGGCACGGTCGACCTGAAGGAATGGTACCTGCAGGACCTGGCGCTACGCCGGTGGCCCCTTGCGGATCTCGGCACCCTCACCGCCGGAAGCAGCGGCACGACCCTGCGGCGCGGCCTGCCGCTGAACCTGAACAACGGCGGAGACACCATCGTCCTCGTGGATCCCACGGGACAGGTCCGGGATCGGTTCGGTTATACCACGACCGCGGGAGGGGATCCGCATCGTGACGGGCCACTGAGGGGTGGCCGCGTTCAACTACGAGCGGTATCAGGGCGACACCCGCAGCTTCCCGGCCGATCCCGAGATTTGGGAGGGAGCCATCGCCATGCCGTCCTGCCGCTCCCGAGATCGGTAGCGGCGGGTGGCGGGAGCCGGTGAAGTCAGCTGTGGGGAAGTCGGGGCCGTAGAAACCCGTATGCCCAGGCACCCGCCATCGCCGCCAGCAGCCCCACTACCATCACCCAGACGCCGGCACCGATGAGGGCGTAGATCGGACCGGGACAGGCGCCCAGCAGGCCCCACCCGAGACCGAAGATCGTGCCACCGATCCAGTGCTGTGGCCCAGGTCGGGTGTCCTCGGGGGTCGGGAAGACGATGGGCCGTCCCGTCACGGTGCGGGCACCGGTCCGCTTGATCAGGAAGACACCCAGGGCCCCCACCGCTACCGCCCCACCGATGATCCCATACATATGGAAAGCGTGAAAGCGGAACATCTCCTGGATCCTGAACCAGGAGACCGCCTCGGTCTTGAGAAAGACCACTCCCAGGTAGACGCCCAGAAGGAGGTACGGCCACCCGGGCTCCTGTCGGTTCAGCGTCTGCCCGGTCATCGGTCAGAGGATCAGCGGAAGAAGAAAATGTGTGACGATGAGACCGCCCACGAAGAATCCGACCACAGCCGCCAGAGACGAGAGCTGGAGGTTCGAAAGTCCCGAGATCGCGTGGCCGGAGGTGCAGCCGTTCGCGTAGCGGGCGCCGAAGCCAACCAGGAATCCTCCGACAACGATAAGGAGGAATCCCGCTCCGCTGGTCAGGCCGCTCCACGAGAAGAGCGACAGAGGCACCAAGCCCTCCCGGTTCTGAAGCCCCAGCTCCGAGAGTGCGGCCCAGGTACGCTCCGAGATGGGCAGGACGGGATCGGGGGACGCGAGAAAGGCGCTGGCAATCGCTGCGCCGAGTACAATGCCCAGGGCCATGAGGAGCTGCCAAGCCCCCCGGGACCTCCAGTCGTAGCGGAAGTACTCAAGTCCGGCGGGAACGGTGGCAGCACACAAATGGCGGAGGGTCGACGAGACGCCCCACTTCCTCCCTCCGTACAGGTAGACCACCGGGACCACCAGCCCGATCAGTGGACCACCGACCCACCACGGCCAAGTCTCTCGGATCACTTTCCGACCGGATCGGGAGGAGCGATGACGGCGAATCTGGACACGACTCCCACGGATATTAACCTCGTAACGTCCTCGTCGGACGAGGCCCACGCGATCGTCCGACCGACAAGAATGTTGCCCTGTGCTCAGAAGGGACCGCCCCGAGCCGCCGGTAAATAGAGGGCCGGCATTGAGAAACACAATCCCGGCCCACCGAAGGCCTACTCCAGCGCGCCCATCTCCTCCTCGGTCCTCTCCCACTCGGCTATGAGATCGGCCACCTCACCCTGCAGGCGGGACCGCTCGTTTTCCAGCGCCCTGACGTCGTCGGGCGGAGTCTGCTCGTAGTAGTCGGGCCGGCAGAAGAGCTCGTCGATTTCCTGGACACGGGCTTCGGCTGTCCCGATGCGAGCCATCAGGGCGTCGAGACTCTTCTGGATCCGGCTCTTCTCCACCTTCGAATCGCCGCGCCGGGCCTTTCCCGTCCCACGGCCGTCGCGAGTCTTCGACTTCCGGCCACCGCTCCCGTTGATCGACGCGTCGGCCGCATCCGCCTCTGCCATCTTCCGCTTCTCACGCTTGGCCTTGAGAATCACCCGGTCGGCGTCCAGATGGTCGTCGCCGCAGAAGTGCACATACTCCTCGTACGTGCCCAGATAGTCGACGATGTCGTCGGACTTGATCTCCACGACGCGGGTGGCCAGCTGGCTCACGAACCAACGATCGTGCGAGACCAGCAGGAGCGTTCCCGGGAAGGCGCGGAGTCCCTCGACGAGCGCTTCGATGGACTCGAGATCCAGGTGATTGGTCGGCTCGTCCAGCACCAGGACGTTCGGCCGCTCGATGGCCAACTTGCTGAAAACCAGGCGCGCGGCCTCCCCACCGGAGAGCGCACTCAGCCGCTTTTTCCCGTCGTCGCCCGAGAAGAGCATCAGCCCCATCCTGCCCCGTACATAGCCGATATCCTTGTCCGGGCAGAAATCCCAGACCCACTCCTCTGCCGTGCGCGTCGGGGACTCGAACTGCTCGTGGTGGTCCTGGGCGAAGTAGCCCGGATGGGTCTCGTACCCCCATACCACCTCTCCGTCATCGGGCGCCAGCTCATCCATGACGATCTTGAGGAGGGTGGATTTGCCGATGCCGTTGGGCCCCATGATGGCCAGCCGGTCGCCCCGGCTCACGAGGAGGTCCACGCCGTGGAGCACCGCGTTGTCCCCGAACGCCTTCTGGATGTTCTTGATCTTGAGGACTTCCTTTCCGCTGTCGCGCATCTGCTCGAATCGGAAGGTGGGGTAGCGCCGCGAGCTCGGCGGCAGCTCCTCGAGGGCCTCCGCTTTCTTCTCAATCATGCGGACCTTGCTCTGTGCCTGCCGAGCCTTGCTCGCCTTCGCCCGAAACCGGTCCACGAACTTCTGGTGATGAGCGATCTCCCGCTCCCGGGCCACGATGTCCTTCTCCCTGCGCTCCCGCTCCGACTGCTTCGCCTCCAGAAAGACGCTGTAGTTCCCGTGATAGAGAAGCACGGTCTCGTAATCGACATCCAGGATGTGCGTGGTGACGTTGTCGAGGAAGCGGTGATCGTGAGAGATGACGACCACGGGCCCGGCGAAGTCGCGCAGGAACGTCTCGAGCCAGCGAATGGAGATGATGTCGAGGTGGTTGGTCGGCTCGTCAAGAAGAAGGACGTCGGGGGAGCTTGCCAGTACCTGAGCGAGGAGGACCCGAAGCTTGAACCCGCCGGACAGCGTGGAAAGGTGGGCGCGATGGACGTTCGCCGGGAGGCCCAGGCCCTCCAGAATCGTGGCGGCCCGCGCCTCGGCAGTGTATCCGTCGTGCCTTTGCACGGTCTCCTCCAACTCGGAGAACCGGTCCGCGTCGAAGTGCTCCTCGGCCTTGGCCAACAAGGCCTCCCTCTCTATCATGGCATCCCACAGCTCCGGGTTGCCCATGAGGGTGACCTCTAGAATCTCCTCATCCTCGTAGAGGAACTGGTCCTGGCGGAGGACCCCCATTCGCAGGCGCTTGGGGATCGAGACCGTGCCGTCACTAGCCTCCAGGTCGCCGCTCAGGATGTTGAGGAGCGTGGTCTTACCGGAGCCGTTGGCGCCCACGAGCCCATGACGCTCCCCCGGGTTGAGCTGAAAGGACGCACCGGTGAACAGCGTCCGGTCGCCGAATGACTTGTCGAGGTTGGAGACGGAGATCATGGGGGAGGAATCTAAACGTTAAACCCCGACCGGCCTGTCACGACCGCCGGGGCTCCGGCGCGCACGGCCTCTAGATCGTTCCTAGGTCTCACGCTCGTCCACCACCCGGCCGCCGCCGCCGCCGATGGTGCCGGGTTCTACGATTTCCACATCCAGCCTGAGCTTCGCGGCTTCCTCCAGGGAACTCCTCAAGGCATCCACGTCGAGGGCGGTCGCGTCTTCGGACTCGATGTGCACTGTGAGCTCGTCCTGGTGCCCCTGGGCCGTGACGACGGCTTGCCAGCCCGCCACGCCCGGATGGGCCGCCAACGCACCGGCGATCTGCCTGGGGTGGACGAACATCCCTTTCACCTTCACGCCTTCCCCGACCCGACCGAGAAAACCCTTCAGCCGGGCGCTGGTCCGCCCGCATGGGCACGCCCCCTCGAGGAAAGCGGACAGGTCACCGGTGCCGAACCGGACCAGGGGATACGTCTCGTTGGGGCTGGTCACCACTACTTCGCCCGTCTCGCCGCGCGCCAGTGGCTCCCCCGTGGCCGGATCCGTGATCTCGATGGCCACACCGGGCGCCACGTGCCAGCCGGACCTCTCGGCGCACTCGTAACCGAGGGTGCCGGCGTCCGCCGTGCTGTACGACTCGAAGGCGTCGATGCCGTGCACGGTCTGGACCGCCTCACGCAGGGAGGGCGGGAACGGACCCCCGGTCACGAGGCCGCGCCGTAGCTCAAGTGGGGTGCCCATCTCGACGGCCTTCTCCAGGAGCACGAACAGGAACTGGGGAGTACCCACGTAGCCGGTGGCGCCCGCCGCCCGGGACACCTCGACCTGAGCGGCCGAGTTACCTACTCCTCCCGGGACCACCACGCAGCCCACCGCCCGGAGCCCGGCGTCCAGCATCAGACCGCCGGGTGTCAGATGATAGGAAAAGGTGTTGAGGACCACCTGGTCCGGACCGAACCCGGCGGCTCGGAGTGCCGGAGCCACGCGCCAGAAGTCCGCGTCCGGACCCTCCGGATCGAGGATCGGACCCGGAGAGGTGTAGATCCGCTTCAGGTCATCCACGGGAACGGCCAGCATGCCTCCGAACGGAGGAGACGCGGCCTGGAGATCGGGGAGGCTGTCTTTGGAGAGCACCGGCACCGACGCCAGGTCCGACAGGCCCCGTATGCTGTGGGCTTCCACACCTGCACCGGCCAGGCGCCCGGCGACCTCGGCCGACTTCTCGGAGGCATACTTCACGGCCCGCCGCACCAGGTCGTCCTGGTAGGCATCCCAGTCCGGTAGGAAGTCGGCCTCCGCGCTCACGACAGCCACCGCTTTCTCCGCCGGTAGTGCTTCACGTCGCGATAGGAGCGGCGCTGGCCCACTTCCGTCAGGCCCAGGTAGAACTCCTTCACGTCGGCGTTCTCCCGAAGGCTGTCGGCCGTGCCCTCGAGGACGACCCGCCCCCCCTCCATCACGTACCCGAAGTCCGCGATGGAAAGCGCGATCCTAGCGTTCTGCTCCACGACCAGGATGGTGGTGCCCTCTTCGCGATTGATGCGCTCGAGGCCGTCGAAGATCGTGCGCACCAGCAAAGGCGCCAGGCCCAAAGACGGCTCATCCAGAAGCATGAGCTTCGGACGAGCCATGAGCGCCCGGCCCACCGCCAGCATCTGCTGCTCACCACCCGAGAGGTATCCGGCGTGCTGCTTCGCCCGCTCACCCAGTCGGGGGAAGTACTCGAAGACCCGTTCGATGTCCGGCCGCACCTTTCCACGATCCCTCCGCGTGTAGGCCCCGGCCAGCAGGTTCTCCTCCACATTGAGGTGCTCGAAGACCCGCCGTCCCTCCATCACCTGGAAGATGCCCTGGCGTACGATCTCGGAGGCGTCGAGCCTGTGGATCTCCTGCTCCCGGAACACGATGGCGCCGTCCGACACGCGGCCGTTGTCCGGCTCCAGAAGACCCGAGATGGCCTTGAGGGTGGTGGTCTTTCCGGCGCCGTTGGGTCCGAGCAGGGTCGTGATCTTGCCTTCCGGGACCGAAAGGGAAAGGCCCTTCAGGACGAGGATCACCTCGTCGTAGCGAACCTCGACGTTGGTCAGCTCGAGCACGTCATTGCGCCCCGGAATTCTCGGCGGGTCGCCGGAAGTCGGTGATGGGTTGCCAGACCCCGTCCTCCACCCGGAACAGACGCACGCCCTTGGCACCCCGGTGCTCCTCAGCGCTGAACGAGATGGGTACGGTCACCCCACCGGTGTCCATCTCCGACACGCCTTCCAGGGCCGCCTTGATGTTCTCTCCCGTAACCTCCTGTCCCGCCTCGATCACCCGCTTGATGCCCTCGGCCATGACCGCCATCGTCCACCAGCCCTGGGTCAGGGCGTTGCTCTTTTCCTCGATCGCCTCACCCTCGGCTTCCAGGAAGCTCCGGATCTCGGCGGTGCCGGCCACGTCGGTGGCCACCGGCGCGAACGGCATGGAGCCCACCACGCCTTCGGACGCTTCGGGGGCCAGACTGATCAAGAGCCGGTTCGCACACCAGTTCAGACATACGAACGTGACGTCCATGCCCAGGCTCCGGGCGTTACGGACGGCCAGCGCCACCGGACCCGAGGTGTTCTGGAAAACTACGTACTGCGCGCCGGCCTGCCGGATTCGGGTCAGCTCGGCGGTAAGGTCGGTCGCGCCACGGGGCATCTCGTAGGCCTGAGCGCCTAGACCGATCTGGGCCGCATAAGCCTCTCCACCCTGTTGCCAGGGCGACAAGCCGAACGGGCTGGCGTTGTGCATGAGGGCGACGGTAGGCGGGCCGGTCTCACCCCGCGCGGCGAAGTCCTCCTTGATCCAGTCCAGGACGATGAAGAACTGGTCGCTGTAGGTGGCCGCCACCAAAAAGTTGTAGGGAGCCTCCTCCGGATTCCCCAGCCGGTGGGAGAGGGAGGCGGATGTGAACGGGAGCTGGTCCTCGACGATGCGCCGCTGCAGGGCTTCGGTATCTCCCGTGCCCCATCCCATGAATGCCACGACGCCTTCCTGTACGAACTGGCTGTAGAGCTGCTCCGCACGACTCACGTCGTACGCATAGTCCTGGAAGATCAGATCGATGGGCCTGCCTGCGATCCCGCCCTGGGCGTTGAGCCACGCGACGTAGCCCTGGATCCCCTCCGCGTAGTCCGTGCCGACGTCCGCCGTGGGCCCGCTGAGGTCGAAGATGGCGCCGATCTTGATCTCGTTGGAGTCGCTGGAGTCCCCGCCACCACCACAGGAGAGGGCCAACGGAAGCAAGATCAGGCACGTCGCGAGTCTTCTCATGGATCGCTCCTCCGCCAGAGCTGTTCGTTCCACATCGTGGCCCGTCCCCTTCACGATCGATACGCAAACGGCCACACGTGGAAGTAATCCTTCACGTTTCTCCACAACTTCGCGAGTCCTTCGGGCTCGAAGACCAGGAACAGGATGATCACCGTGCCGAACGCGGCCTGCTGCACGTAGGGCAACACACCGGCCACGACGGGGGCCGTGTCCTGGAGCGCCCGCCCCACCGTGCCTATGCCCGCCGGCAAGAGCGTGATCAGCAGCGCGCCGAAGAACGAGCCGGATATACTGCCCAGGCCGCCGACGATGATCATGGCCAGGTAGATGATGCTGGTCTCCAGAGTAAAGCGCTCCCAGGTAACGATGGTGCGGTAGTACGCGATGAGCGCTCCCGCCAGACCCACGAAGAATGACGAGGTGGCGAAGGCCAGCAGTTTGTAGCGGAAGACGCTGACGCCCATGGCGCTGGCTGCGATGTCCTGGTCCCGGATCGCCACGAAGGCCCGGCCGACCCGGGAGCGGAACAGGTTTGCGGCGAAGAGGGCCGTGCCGGCAGCCACGGCTACGCCCAGCCAGTAGAACCGGAAGTCCGTGTTCATCCGGACACCCATCAACATGGGCGAGGGAAGCACCAGCGCTTCCGTGCCGCCCGTTCCGTGCCGCCCGTGACGGCGGTCCAGTGGGTCACCACCCACTCGACGATCTCCTGGGCCGCCAGGGTGGCCACCGCCAGGTAGAGTCCCTTGAGCCGCAACGAGGGAAGGCCGAAGAAGACGCTCACCGCGGCCGTGAGCAGAGCTGCCAGAACCATGCTCACCCCCCAGGGCAGTCCCAGCCGAAGCGTCATCAGGCCCGCGCTGTAGGCGCCCACCGCCATGAAGGCCCCCTGCCCCAACGAGATCTGCCCCGTGTACCCCACCAGGATGTTCAGCCCGATGGCACCCACCGTGGCGATGGCGACCTGGTTGGCCAGGGTCAGCCCGTATGGCGACGCCACGAACGGAAACACCAGGACGGCCACGGCGAAGAGCCACAGGCGGATGCGCTCGGCGGGCTTCCGCCGGAGCGCCATGTCAGCCCGGTAGTCCGTGAAGTAGACGCCGCACTCCATGGCTAGTGTTCCGTCCCAGAAGTTAGACAGGGCATCAGACCCGCTCGATGATGGGGCGGCCGAAGAGGCCGTACGGACGGACCATGAGAATCACGATGAGCACGACGAACGGGATGACCAGGTTCAGACCGTGCCCCACGTATCCGCCCGTGTACGCCTCCAGCAGCCCGATAGCCGCGCCGCCGATCACGGCCCCGGCGATGGAATCGAGGCCGCCCAGGATCACCACCGGGAAGACCCGAAGGCCGATGGCGCTGATGTTCTGGCTGACGCCGACGATGTTCCCCAGCATGATGCCGCCGATGGCGGCCGACACACAGGCCAGCGCCCACGAGATGCCGATGACCCGTTTGATGCTGATCCCCATGCTGAGAGCCGCCTGCTGGTCGTCGGCAATTGCGCGCATGGCGATGCCGTCCCGCGTGTGGCGGAAGAACAGACCGAGTAGGATCAGCACCACGGCCGCCGTAGGGATCACGATGAGCCGGTCCATGCCCAGGACGGCCGAGCCAACCGCGATCTCGCCCCGGGGGAGAAAAGCGGGGAACGTGCGGGGCCGGGCGCCCCAGATCGCGTTCACAACCGCCCGGAGCACGCTGGACAGGCCCACCGTGACCATGATCATCGAGATGACGGGCTCCCCGATGAGAGGACGTAACGCGATACGCTCGATGAGCAGCCCCAGCACAACGGCCAACACCAGAGTCAGGAGGATGCCCGCGCTCCAAGGGAGTCCGATCTGGGCGATGGCGAAGAAAGAGAGATAGGCTCCGAACAAGAGCAGCTCGCCCTGCGCGAAGTTGATGACGTCGCTCGACTTGTAGATCACCACGAACCCCACAGCCGCCAGGGCGTAGACCATGCCGTTCGAGAGGCCGGAGACGGTGAGCTGGAGAAAGACGTCCACGGCTACGGGGCCTCCGGGGTCTCGGTCCGCCCCGGCGTCTCAGTTTGCCCCGGCGTCCCGGTCTGCCCCGGCGTCTCGGTCCGCCCCAGCGCCTCGGTCCGCTTCACCGTCTCGATCCGCAGATCGTGCCGCACGATGGCCGTCCGCCCGTCCTGGTACGTGATCTCATTCTCCACGGTGATCCGGTCACCGTCGCGGTAGAGGGCCTCGACCAACTCCGCGTAGCGCTCCGCGATGAAGCGCCGGCGCACCTTCCGGGTTCGGGTCAGCTCGGCGTCGTCGGCGTCCAGTTGCTTGTGCAGCAGCAGGAAGCGGCGGATGCGTGCGGCCTCGAGCAGCGTGGCGTTCACCTCGGCGACCTGGTCTCTGACGAGGGCGTAGATCTCGGGCTTCTGCGCCAGGTCGGTGAAGGTGGTGTAGGCCAGCTGATCGCGTTCGGCCCACTTGCCCGCGTTCTCGTAGTCGATGGCCACCAGGGCGGTCACGTACGGCCAGTCGCCACCAAAGACCACGGCTTCCCGCACGTAGGGGCTGAACTTCAGCTGGTTCTCGATGAACTGGGGACTGAAGGTGGTGCCGTCGGCCAGGATCATGACGTCCTTGGCCCGGTCGATGACGACCAGGTGCCCCTGGTCGTCCATGTAACCGGCGTCGCCCGAATGCAGCCACCCATCTTCCAACGCCCCCACCGTCGCCTCCTCGTCACCGTAATAGCCCTTGAAGACCGCGGGGCTCCGGGTCAGGATCTCACCGTCGTCGGCGATTCTCACCTCGGTGGCGGGAAGGGGCGTGCCCACGGTTTGGAAGCGGATGTCCCCGTCCCGGTGAACTGCGCTGATCCCGCCGACCTCCGTCTGGCCGTAGAGCTGTTTGAGGTTCACTCCCATGGCGTGAAAGAAACGGAAGACATCGGGTCCCAGAGCCGCACCCCCTGTGTACGCCCGGCGGACCCGGCGAAGGCCCAGCTGATCCTTTAGGGGCAGCAGGGTGAGCGCCGCGGCCAGCCGGTACTTCCACGCCAGCGCCGCGCTCGGCCTGCGGCCTTCGAAGCGGGCGTCCGCCATGGCCTTGCCCACCGCCATGGACCAGGCGTACACGCGGCGCTTCAATGCGGTGGAGTCCTCCATCTTGACCTGCACTTCGGACACCAGGCTCTCCCAGATGCGAGGCGGCGAGACCAGGGCCCTGGGCCCGATCTCCCGGAGATCCCGGCGCACCGTGCCCGATTCCTCCGGAAAGTTGGTCGTGAAGCCGACGGTCAGGGCCCATGACAACGTGACCATCTGCTCGCCGATCCAGGCCAGCGGCAGAACGGACACCACGTCGTCTTCCGCGACCATGGGATCGACGCGCTGCATCTGCTCGGCCATGCTGATCAGGTTGGTGTGGCTGAGCATGGCCAGCTTGGGCCTGCTGGTGGTCCCCGACGTGGTGCAGAGCAGGGCCACGCTCTCCGGGTCGAGAGCGCCGACCATCTCGTCGAACGCCGTAGGGTTCTCCCGGCTCAGCGCTTTGCCCATCTCCTCCACATCTGGGAAGAAGACGAGATGCTCGCGGTCGTACCCGCTCAGCCCCTTGGCGTCGTGATAGACGACTCGCTCGAAGCGCGGCAGTGAGCCCTGGATGTCCAGGACCTTGTCCACCTGTTCCTGATCCTCGGCCACCACGATGCGGGCGCCGGACGCCTCGAGGACATGCCGGAGCTCATCGAGGACCGAATCCTGGTAGATCCCCACCGGCAGGGCTCCCAGGGACTGGGCCGCAAGCTCCGTGATCACCCACTCGGGGCGGTTGTCCCCGATGATCGCCAGCGTGTCGCCGGGGGCCACGCCCAGGGCCCTCAGGCCCAGCGAGAACCGGCGGACGCGGTCCAGATATCCGGTCCAGGTTATCTCCTGCCAGACGCCGAACTCCTTCTCCCGGAGCGCGACGGCGTCGGGCGTGGTCCGGGCACGGTCGACGAGGAGTCCGGGAAGGGTCGGTTGGGCGGCTGCATCGGCCGGATCGATCACGGCTGCTCGTCTCCCAAGTACGCCTCGACCACAGCCCGGTCCGTCCGGATCTGGTCCGGCGCTCCCTCAGCGATCTTCCTCCCGAAATCAAGCACCGTCACATGGTCGGAGATGTCCATGACCACGTCCATGTCGTGGTCGATGACGACCGGGGTCACGCCCCACTCCTCGTGGACGTCGAGGATGTAGCGGGCAAGCGCCTCCTTCTCTTCCGAGTTCATGCCGGCCATGGGCTCGTCCAGGAGCAGGAACTCCGGCTCGAACGAAAGCGCGCGGCCCAACTCCACGAGCTTCTGCTGCCCGTAGGCGAGGTTGCCCACACGGCTCCGCCTCATGGACTGGAGCTCCAGAAAGTCGACGATCCGCTCCACCTCCTCCCGATGCTCGATCTCCCGCACCTGCTGGCGTCCCCAGTAGAGACCACAGCTCAGAACGCCGCCTCCCATGTGGACGTGCCGGCCGAGCATCAGGTTGTCCAGCACCGTCATGTGCTTGAACAGCTCGATGTTTTGGAACGTACGGGCGATCCCCAGCCTGGCGATGCGGTGCGGTGCGAGGCGGTCGATACGATGCGCCCGGCCCTGACCGTCCGTGAGCGTGATCGTGCCCTCCTGGGGCCGGTACAGCCCGCACAGACAGTTGAGCAGGCTCGTCTTGCCCGCACCGTTGGGACCGATCAGCGCCTGAAGGGGGCCACGACGAAGCGTCAGGGTGACGTCGTCGAGAGCCGTCACTCCCCCGAAGCGGAGCGTGAGCCCGTCGACGCGAATCTCGGGCGATCCGGGAGTCTGATCGTCGGTGAGGATGAGCCGTCTCCGGATGGGGGGCGCAACTGGTCAGGACGACGTCAGGGGGGTTAGACCCAACCCCTCCTTCAGAACATCCGAAGAGTCTCGGCGAACCGGCCCAACTCTTCGGGCATGGCCGAGAGCGAGAGTCGGTTGTACGAGAGCATCGGCGGGAACGGTCGTCCTACCAGAATCCCGTGGTCCTTCATGCGACGGATGTAGAGGGTCTGGTCGCCGCGGATCTCGTGGAACAAAAAAGCCGTGTGGCTCTGAAAGTAATGAAGCCCGAGCTCGTCAAGGCACGTGGTCACCACTTCTTCGCACTGCTCCCACGTTCTCAGGCTCTTCTCCTGCCAACCTCGCTCCTCGAGGGCGGCAAGAGCACCGGCCATGGCCAGAGTATTGGGATTGAAGTGGGTGGCATAGAGATTCAGTCGGCGGGCGGTCTCGGCCTCGCAGAGGCCGTAGCCGATGCGGAGCCCGGCCATCCCGTAGAGCTTGGAGAAGGTCCGGGTGACCAGCACGTTCGACCGCTCCCCAGCCCACTTCTCCGCGGACCAGTACGTCGCGTCGTCGACGAAAGGGAAATAAGCTTCGTCAACAATGAAAAAGACATTGTCGGAAGCCGATGAGATCCAGTCGTCCACTTCGGCGCTGGGGGTGAGCGTTCCGGTCGGATTGTTGGGATCGCAGATGTAAACCACAGTGGGTTCTCGCCACCCCTCGGCCTGACGTCTCATGCGTTCGACATCGTGGGCGAACTCACTCGTGAGAGGCACCTGCTCGATCCGGTAGGGAAGGGGCTCTCCGTACTGGATGGCATCCTCGTAGGTCGGATACGCCTGAAGGATGCGACTCTGGGGAGAGGCGTGAGCCTGGATAGCCGTCCGAATGACTTCCGTGGAACCGGACCCGAGAACCACCTGGTCCGCGGGCACGTCATGGAGCTCGGCGAGTCGAGCTATGAGCGTCTCTCGCCGGGGGCCGGGGTAGTGCGGCACATCCGCCATCGCTTCGAGAATCGCCGCGCGCGCTCTCGGTGGTGCGCCCAGCGGGTTGGCGTTGTGATTCAGCCGCAGCGTGGTGTGCTGAACCGGCAGAGCCATCGAAAACGGTCCTCGCCTATCGATGCCGGCAAAGGCGGCGCTCGGGAATGCCGCTAGCCCCACCGAGGCTTTGGTCCCATTGGCAATGAATATCCGGCGGTCCATTCTCACCTCCTGGGGTAACGGCTAAGGCGCTGCCGCGAGAATGTGAGTGGCTGGGGATCCCTCGTAGCCGACACGTGGCCGGGGTGCCCCAGGGAGCCCATAGATCCCCAGCCATTCTAGAGGACATTGGGTTTCGTGGCGAGTCAGCGGCGCCAAACGGACCCCGGCCAGTCTCGTGAAACCAGCCGACGTGGGTGGGGTGCCTCGGCCTTACCTCCATCCTTACTTTCGGGGCCGTACGGCCCGTACGTTGCTCGGGCCCTGGGCGTGCTGCCGCTTCCACGCATCGGGGTGGAAGAGCAACAACACCGTATAGATCTCCAGGCGCCCCACCAGCATGAGGAAGGTGATCACGACCAGCCCCGGGTCGGTGATCCACCCGTAGTTGTCCGTCGCGCCCACGGCCCCGAGTCCGGGGCCGATGTTTCCGACCGATGCGGCACTGGCGCCTACCGCGGTGAGGATATCCATGCCGAAGAAGGTCAGAAGCATGCCGCCTAAGAGCACCAGGATCACGTAGAGGCTCACGAACCCGAGGATGTTCAGCAGGACGTCCTCTCGTACAGCGCGTTTCCCGATGCGGGCCATCAGGATCGCCCTCGGGTGCAAATGCTTTCGGATCTCATTGGCCGTGTGCCTGAGTAGCACGAGCACCCGGACCGCCTTGATCCCACCACCCGTCGACCCGGCCATGCCGCCCACGAACATGAGCGTGACCAGCAGCCCCTGAGCCACCGGGGCCCACATCTCGAAGTCGGCGGAGACGAAGCCGGTCGTGGTCGTTATCGCCACCGATTGGAACATGCCGTGACGGAAAGCGCGCTCTACCCCGCCCATGGTGAGCTCGTAGGTACCGGCCATCAGGTTGCTGACCATGAGGAAGAGGCCGGCCCCCACGATCACCATGGTGAAGAACCGCCACTCCTGATCCCTGAAGTACTCGAGGCGTCCTGCGGCGGCCCGGAAGTGAAGCGCGAAGTTCACCCCGGCGACATACATGAAGATGATCGTGACGTAGTGGATGTACGCCGAATCGAAACCGGCGATCGAGGCGCTCTTGGTCGAGAAGCCCCCGGTCGCGAGGGTCGCGAACGCGTGGTTCACGGCGTCGAACAGTGACATCCCGCCGAGCAGATACAGCACGATCTGCACGCCCGTGAGCCCCACGTACACACCCCAGAGCAGCTTTGCGGTTTGCGTGATGCGTGGTCGTAGACGCTCGGGGGTGGGTCCGGGCACCTCGGCCCGAAAGAGCTGCATACCACCCACGCCTATATACGGCAGTATCGCGATGGCCAGCACGATGATCCCCATGCCGCCCAGCCAGTGCGTGACCGAGCGCCACAAGAGGATACCCTCCGGAAGCGCCTCCACTTCGGCGAACACGGTGGCACCGGTCGTCGTGAAACCGGACATCGCTTCGAAGATCGCGGGCACGATGCCGTCAACGGTGCCGGAGATCAGGTAGGGCAGAGCGCCGGACACCGCCATCGCAGTCCACGCGAAGGTGACGATCGCGTAGCCCTCACGGGCCGTGAGATCGCCCTCGAACTTCGTAAACCTGTAGGCGATGGAGCCGATCAGGAGCGTGATGCCTGCCGAGGCGAAGAGCGCGAAGGCGGCTCCGTCCTCGTAGAACAAGGCACCCAGCCCGGTGACCACCATCGATATCGAAACGAAGACGAGGAGTAGACCGACGACGTTGACGAGGTGCCTGATGGACATCAGGCAAACAGCTTGTCGATGTCCCGAATGCAGGTCGGCAGCGCGAGCACGATCGCGATGTCGCCAGCACGGAATTCGGTGTCTCCCTGGGGCACGATCACCTCGTCGCCACGGACCAGCATGCCGACGATACTGCCATGCGGAAAGTGGACGTCACGCAACTGTGTACCGGCGATCTTCGATCCCGCCGCTACAGTGAACTCGATCGCTTCGGCGTCGATGCCTTTCAACGTCGCGACGCTGGTGATGCGCTCCCCGCGCACGTCGCGAAGGATCGCATTAACGGTGGATAGACGCGGTGACACCGATGCGTCGATGTCCAGGCGCGGAATCAGCTGCAGGTAGGAAAAGTCGTCGATGAGCGTCACCACCTTGCGGGCGCCAACGGTCTTGGCGAGCAGGCTGGTCAGCAGATTCGTCTCATCGTTGCCCGTGCTCGCAACGAAGGCATCCATGCCCGCCACACCCTCCATCTCCAGGAGCTCCAGGTCGGTGGCGTCGCCGTTCAGAACGAGCGCCTTGGGCAGTGCCTCGGCGAGCTCGAGACAACGCTTGCGGTCGCGTTCGATGATCGTCGCCTCGACGCCGTTCTGCGCGAGCGACTCCGCGATGTGAAGGCCCTCCTGACTGCCTCCGGCGATCATCACTCGCTGGAGCTTGAACGGCTCATAGCCGGCCAGCCTAGGGATGTCCTCGAGCTCCCCCTCGGGGGAGAGCAGGTAGATGTGGTCTCCCACCTCGATCGTATCATCGGCGCCCGGGATGATAGTCTGGTTGCCCCGCTGAATCGCGGCAGTGACGTAGTGATGGTCAGCGAGCTCGGCGCCGAGCTGCTTCAACGACTTGCCCGCGACCTTCGCACCCTCTCTGACCTTGAGACCGATCAAGCGCACGCGTCCGCCCGCAAAGGAGGCGACGTCGGTCGCGACCTCGCTGCTGATCAGCTCGACTGTCTCCCGGGCGCACTCGCGCTCGGGGTTGATCATGAGGTCGATGCCGAGCGCGTCGCCGGAGAGCACACTGCTGCGTTGATAGTACTCCGGGCTCGAGATACGTGCGGCGATGTACTCGACGCCGAGCCGCCGCGCGGCGAGGCTCGCGATGAGGTTCACCTCGTCGACGCTCGTAACAGCGAGGAGCATCTTGGCCTTGCCTATCCCCGCCTCTTCGAGAACGGACAGGGACGCCCCGTTGCCGACGACCGTCATGATATCGAGCCGATTCCCGACGTCCTCGGCGCGTTCGGCACTGGAGTCGATCAGCACGACGTCCTGAGTCTCTTCCGACAGGCGTTCGGCGAGGTGGAAACCGACCTCACCGCCGCCCACTACGATCACCAAACGCATGGGTTCTCCGTATTCGCGAGCCTGTTCAGAGCGATCGGAAGCTACGAACGCCGAAGGTGGGGGGGCCAGAGGTGGGGGGCCCATCCTCGGAACGGAGAGGGGGCCAATCGGCTGTCAGAACCCACCCACCCCCCATCCGTCGAACGGTTGGATGGGCTCAATCGAACACAGATGAGAGGACGACGGATGAGGCGGTGTGGTGTGTGGGGGTGGAGGGTGACCCCCTCGGGCTCCTGACCGAGGTGCTGCGCTTCCTGGATGGAGCCGACCTCGGGACGGCCGAGCTGAAGATGGATCCGATTTTGGGCTGCCTTCGGGTTCAAGGAGGCTGCCGCTAGTTGAGCGTCACCCTGTCGTACTGGTCATAGACCTCGTTCGCCAAGAGAGTTGTGTAGGCACCGCCGTGCGCTCCTGCAACGCGCAGAAGACGTCTGCCGGTCACCCACCCTCCGGACCGTCGCCGGTGATGGTCAGCAGGAGCGCCGTGTCCTCGAGGGCCCGGATGTCCTGGGCGTGGCCCGGTCCGAAGAAGAGGACGTCCCCCTGGCCGATCTCGAACTCCTCGTCGCCCACACGGTAGTGGAGGCGCCCCTGGAGAGCCTGAAGGGTCAGGGGCGAGGCGGCGTGATGGGTGCCCACCTCGACGCCCTCGGCGATCAGCGTGAGGGTGAGCCTGAGCGGCCCCGCCTTGACCAGGGTCCGGCCGACCCGGCCGCTCCGGACGTAGCGCTCGTCCCGGCGGAGCTCGGCGATCTGCTCGTCCAGGTCGAAGGTGAGGTTCTGAAGCTGTCCCAACCGTAGTTGAAGGTTCCTGATAGGGGAGAAAGAAAAGTGGTGGCTCCGGGGGTCCCGGGCCGATAGGCTCGGGTAGGCAAAAACCCCAACACGGAGCCACCACGGTGCTGGGTCATCTGCCGAAGGATCAGCATCCTCAGGTGAAGGCGGCGTTCCGGGCGGCGATGAAGCTGGACGCGAAGCAGGGCGAGCAGAAGCTCGAGCAGCTCGCCCGATGGCTCGAGCGCGACCACCCCTCGGCCTCGGCCAGCCTACGCGAAGGCCTCAGCGAGATGTTCACGATCAACCGGCTCGGCCTCCCGCCGCGGCTGAGGAAGTGCCTGGGCTCGACCAACCTGATCGACAGCACCCACTCGGGTGTAAGACAGAAGACCCGCAGGGTGACCAACTGGAAGAACGGAGCGATGGCCTTGCGCTGGGCTGCGGCCTCGTTCGTGGAGACCGAGAAGAGCTACCGGAGGATCATCGGCTACGACCAGCTCTGGATGCTCAGGGCCCACCTCGACGACCATGAACCGGTTGCCGAAATGAGAAAGGCAGGCTGACAAGGAGACTCTCCGGAGCCACCACCTTCAACTGTCAGCGGGACACCATCGAGGTTCTCTCCGGTGAGAGCACGGGTGATGGACGACAGCGAGACCTCCGGGCCGGAGAAGCGATGAGGCAGTAGTGTGAACGATAGCCTGTCGGCTCGCTGGGCGTCAAAACTCGGCCGAGCGGGGCAGCTCTGTTCCTCGAAGTGGGCCTGGGAAGACTTGAACCCGTACTTGCCTTCAGGGGATGCCGGAATCTGCCGGGATAAAAAGGCACAATAACGGGCCCAATGGGCACACGAACGGACACAGACCGGGCTCTTCGGGTACGTCGTGCTTGCGCACCCCCTAGGGCGTGTAGGATCTTGACCTCCGTCTGATCCGCGGGTGTCGACCATCGAGTCGGTTGCGGAGAAGCGGGGTCGTTCGGGGCCCCTCGTGTTCGTGGCCGTGGGCCATCGGATCTCCAGCAGGGAATAGCGATGAGTCGCCGCAGATCCCAAGTGGGCTTGATCACCGTCGTGGCCCTGTTCACGGCAGTCGCGATACCCACACGCGCCCAAGTGCTGGCTGCGCAGTCGCCGGGTTCCACGGGGACCGACGGAGTCCGGGTCGATGGCCCCCCCCCGCCCACGGCGCCCGAAGTCATCAGCCGCGACGATCGAGGCAACGCCACGGTCCGGGCGGTCCGGTTGACTGAGCCGATCCAACTCGACGGCGAACTGGACGAGCCCCTCTACCGGACGACCCCCTCCATATCAGGCTTCATCCAGAGCGTGCCGAATGAGGGAGGGGCGACGACCGAGCGGACGGAGGCTTGGATCGCGTTCGACGACAACAACGTCTATGTATCCGGGCGCGTGTGGGAGTCCGCGCCCGAGAGCGAGTGGGTGGCGAACGAAATGCGGCGCGACGGCAATCAGCTCCGTCTGAACGACAGCTTCGGCGTCATGTTCGATACGTATTACGATCGTCGCAACGGGGTAGGGTTCTACACGAATCCCCTCGGCGCACGCGCCGAGTTCGCGATGACGAACGAGGGCAACCCGAACCCGGACTGGAACCCCGTCTGGGACGTGCGAACCGGTCGCTTCGACGGTGGTTGGACGGTTGAGATGCGGATCCCCTTCAAGTCCCTCCGGTACCGACCCGGCTCCGAGCAAGTCTGGGGCCTCCAGATGAGGCGCGGCATCCGTCGGAGGAACGAGTGGAGTTATCTCACGTTGGTCCCCATAGCGATGGCCGGAACAAGGGGCAGGGGGGCGTTGCGGATCTCGCGGTTCGGGACGCTGGTCGGGCTGGAGGCACCGCCGGCGAGCAGGGTGGTCGACGTCAAGCCGTACGGCATTTCGGGCCTCGAGACCGACCTGACCACCGATCCCCAAGTCCGCAATCACCTCGACGCCGACGCGGGGTTGGACCTCAAGATCGGGATCACCGACAACCTGACGGCCGATCTCACGTACAACACCGACTTCGCCCAGGTCGAGGTGGACGAACAGCAGGTGAACCTCACGCGGTTCAGCCTTTTCTTCCCCGAAAAGAGGGAGTTCTTTCTGGAAGGGCGAGGCATCTTCGTTTTCGGGACCGGCGGCGTGGGCGGCGGGGGCCGGGGCAGGGGCCGGGGCAGGGGGGGCTTCGGCGGCGGCGGCGTGAGCGTGCCCACGCTGTTCTTCAGCCGGCGCATCGGCCTCCAGAGCGGAGAGCCGGTGCCGATCCTCGGCGGTGGTCGAGTGACCGGGAAGGTCGGATCCTTCGATGTCGGCGTCCTGAGCGTCCAGACCGACGACCTCCAGAGCGCAGGCGCCGAGTCGACGAGCTTCACCGTGCTACGGCTCCGTCGGGACATCTTCCGGCGGAGCAGCATCGGAGTCCTGTTCGAGAACCGATCGAAGTCCACTGTCGCGCCGGGATCCAACCAGGCATACGGAGTGGACGCGACGTTCTCGTTCTTCGACAACCTGAACTTCCTCAGCTACTACGCCAAAACGGAGACCGAGGGGCTCACGGGTACGGACGAGAGCTACCGGGGCCGGTTCAGCTACGACGGAGATCTATGGGGGCTTCAGGTCGATCATCTCCTGGTGGGGGAGGACTTCAACCCGGAGCTCGGGTTCGTGCAGCGGAACGGATTCCGACAGACTTTCCTCTCGGGCAAGTACAGCCCGCGGCCGGCGTCCATCGAGTCGATCCGGCAGGTGACGCTCGAGGCGCGGCTCAACTACCTGGAGAACGCCGAAGCGGGGTTCGTCGAGACCCGGGAGCGACAGGGGAATTTCCAGATCGAGCTCGACAACGGCGACTCGTTCAGCGCGGACTTGACCGACACCTACGAGAACCTGGTCGACCCGTTCCCCATCGCCCCCGACGTGACAATCCCGGTCGGCCGATACACCTTCCGCGACGTGCAGCTGAGGTACAGCTTCGGTCCCCAGCGCCCGTACTCGGGGAATCTGTCGGTGCAGAGGGGCAGCTTCTTCGGTGGCGACCGTACATCCGTGGGGTTTCAGCGGGCCAGGATCGAGGTGCTGCCCCAATTCTCCATCGAACCGAGCGTCTCGTTCAACTGGGTCGATCTGCCCCAGGGCGACTTCACCCAGCACGTGGCCTCGACGCGCGTCAGCTACAGCTTCTCGCCCCGCATGTTCCTGAGCGGACTGGTCCAGTACAGTACCAATAGCGATACCTTCAGCACGAATCTTCGACTGCGCTGGGAGTATGCCCCCGGAAGCGAGATCTTCATCGTGTACACGGAAGAGCGCGATACGGACGTGTTCGACCGGTTCTCCGAGCTGTCGAACCGGGGCCTCGTGATCAAGGTGAACCGGCTTTTCCGACTCTGACGAAGTGAGCGCCGGGTCCTGGTGTCTGAATGGACACAGTGAATGGACACAGTTGGTCAGGCGCCTGAGTAGGGGTCGGAATCACGGCAGGATGCCGGAAAACTCAGACGGATCACGCGATTTGCCGCTTTCGTGATTCTCCGATGTCGTGATCTACCGGTTTCGAGAACCGGCCATGGATCGCCGACCCCTAGATCGACGAAGTTGGACCGACTAGATGCCCCCCCCCGGCGACCCCCTGAACCCCATTCGTCCACAGGATGGGCCGAATCCCGGCAAGAATCATGATGGCTCTGATAAGTTACTGTGGTACCACGATATACATATGCTATCTCTTTGGTTGTCCCCTTTTCATACCCATTTTTAGGAACTGGATTCCAAACGACCCTAGCGGACCTTGGCGATCGTAACTGTTCGGCCAAGCCGTGGGGAGCGTCGTGTTGTCGGATCGTGTGGTGGGGTCTGGTAACGTGATCCGGAATGTAGTATCGTCGAGGGCATGGCGATGCGGGACGGCAACGGACATGCGAACGTGGCGCTGGCCGAGGGGCTGGAGGAGCTTTGGCCGGTGCCCGGTTCCGTGGAGTCGGAGCTTGGGGACTGGCGGTCGCTGTACGAGCGGGAGCGCGAGCGAGCGGAGGCGGCGGTGGCCCGCGCGGAGGAGTTGCGGTGGGCGGAGGTGCGGGCGCGCTGCGAAGCGGGATCGTGGAAGTGGCGGTGGGAGGCGTCGCGCCGGAAGCTGAGGGCGGTGATCGCGGAGACGCGGGAGGCCCGCCGCGCGGCGTGGGACGCCCTGGCGTTGCAGCGCGAGGTGGGGCGTCTGCACGGGCTGCTGCGGGAGGCCGGGGTGGACGCGGGGAAGCGCGGCACGGAGATGGCGCTTCGGATGGAGGTGGCACGGCTTCGCGAGGAGGGTTGGGCGCTGGAGAAGGCGCTCGATGCCCGCGCGGCCGAGGTGCAGAACCTTCACAAGGCCCGCATCGAAGCGGACGCGGACATCCTGGCGCTGCGGCGGCAGTTGCGCGAGATGCTCGAGATCCACGGCGAACTGTCGAAGCTGGGGGACCAGCGGGACCGGGTCGAGTCGCTGTCGGAGGAGGTCGGGGCGCTTCGCTGGGCGCTGAAGGTCTCGGAGGCGTCGAAGGGCCGCCTGACGGCGCGGCTGCGGCGTGCGGTCGAGGCGGGGCGGGCGCGGTCGCCGTCGGCCGCCGACGCGGAGTTGCGCAAGGCCTTGCGCAGATCGCGGCGCCAGAGGGCGACGATCGGCTCGCTGACGCGGGAGAAGACCCGGCTCGGCAGGAGGATGCGGGCGTCGCGGCGGCGGATCGAGCGCCTCGAGGGCCAACTGGCGAAGCTTCGCGCGTCGCGCACGGTGCTGCCGAAGGGGCAGTCCGGCGGCGCGTGCGAGAGGCAGGAGCGACCGCGTTCGGGGCGGCGGCGGGGCCAGCAGCCCGGCACGCCGGTCCACGGCCGCACCCCGCGCCCGGGGCTTGAGGAACGCACCGAGGAGCACAACCCGCCCGCCGATGCGCGGGTGTGCCGGGGTTGCGGGAGCCCGTACGCGGCCAACGGCGCCGAGGAGTCGGCCCTCGTCGAGATCGAGGTCCGGGCGCACCGGCGGGTGATCCGCCGCCCGCGCTGGCGGCGGACGTGCGGGTGCGCGTCGTCGCCCGCCGAAGTGACGGCGCCCCCCGTGCCTCGGCTGTTCGCCCGCACGCCGTACGGGACGAGCGTCTGGTCGCGCTTCCTGTTCGAGCGCTACGCGTGCCTGCGCCCGCTGCACCGGGTCTGCGGGTGGCTGTCCGACCAGGGTCTGCCGGTCTCGCCGGGCACGCTGGCGGACAGCGTGCACCGCTTGGCGCCGTTGTTCGAGCCGGTGGGCGCGGCGATCCTCGCGCACCAGAACGGCTCGGCGCTGCGCCATGCCGACGAGACCAGCTGGCGGGTGCGGGCGCTGCGCGACAGCGACGGATCGGGGTACGCGTGGCTGTGGATCTCGGTCGGCCGCGGCGCGGCCTACTTCCATGTGGATCCGTCACGCAGCGCCGAGGCGGCCCGGAAGCTGTTCGACGGGGCGCTGTGCCCGACGGTCCTCGTCTGCGACCGCTACAGCGGCTACAAGAAGCTGGCGCGTCTCCTCGGGGGCAGGGTCACGCTGTCGTTCTGCTGGGCGCACATGCGCAGGGACTTCATCCGGTGCGCGGCCGGGCACGTCCATCTGACCGGCTGGTGCCGGGAGTGGCTCGGGCGGATCGCCACGGTCTACCGCCTGCACAAGGCGCGGCTGGAGCTCCACGACCCCGGCCTCGAGCGCCAGAGCCCGGCGTTCGACGCGGCGCACGACGCGCTGAGCGAGGCGCTCGGCGGCATGTTCGCGGCCTCCGAACGCCAACTCGCCCGCCTGTCGCCAAAGGCGAGGGAGGGAGGGCCGCTGCGCTCGCTCCTCAACCACCGCGAGGGGCTGAGCGTCTTCCTCGACCGGCCCCGCGTGCCGCTCGACAACAACCTCGCCGAGCGGCTGCTGCGCGGCCCGGCCATCGGGCGGCGCCTGTCGTTCGGCTCCGACAGCGAGTCCGGCGCCCGGTTCACCGCGCTCATGTACTCGGTGACCGGCACCCTGAGGCTGAACGGCCTCGACGTGCCGCGCTGGCTCGCCGACTGGTTGGCGGCGTGCGCGCGCGGCGGCGGTCGCCCGCCGGGCGACCTGTCGCCCTGGCTGCCGTGGTCGATGGACGCCGGACGCAGGCGCGAAATGACGGCGTCCGCATGAGCGAGCGCATCGAATGCCGCTACCACGGGCGCGACTTCACCGCCGCGGAAATGGCGCTGCTGCGCCGACTGATCGCCGGACCGCCCGCGCTCAACCGCCACGCCCTGTCGAAGGAGTTCTGCCGGCGCATCGGCTGGTTCAAGCCCGACGGCGGGCTCAAGGACATGATGGCGCGCGTCACCATGCTCGCCATGCACAGCGACGGCCTCATCGTCCTGCCGCCCCCGAAGTGGAGGCAGAAACGACCCGGCCCCATCGTCTTCGGACAGGACACCGAACCGCCCCTCTTCCCCCCGCCCACGATCCTCGACGAGGTCCGCCCCCTCGAACTCCGCACCGTCGTCGGCGGCACCCGACAGGGCAGGCTGTGGAACGAGTTCGTCGCGCGCCACCACTATCTCGGCTACAAGACCCTCGTCGGCGCCCAGATGCGCTACGCCGTCCACGACCGCAACGGCTGGCCGCTCGCCATACTCGGCTTCAGCACCGCCGCCTGGTCCCTCGCTCCACGCGACCGCTTCATCGGATGGACCCCGACCCTGCGAAAGAAGAACCTGCCGCTCGTCATCGACAACCCCAGGTTCCTCATCCTGCCCTGGATCCGCATCCCCAACCTCGGATCCCACATCCTCGCCCTCGTCCGCCGCCGCCTGCCCCGCGACTGGACCCGCCGCTACAACACCACCCCCGTCCTCATCGAGACCTTCGTCGAGGTCCCCCGCTTCACCGGCGGCGTCTACAGGGCCTCCGGTTGGATCCGCGTCGGTACCACACGGGGACGAGGGCGCTACGACACCGCCAAGCAGTACGGCAAGCCCACCAAGGATGTCTGGCTCCGCCCGCTCGCCAAGCACTGGAAGCGCATCCTCAACCGCTGAGCACCCCCACACACACGATCCGACAACACGACGCTCCCCACGGCTTGGCCGAACAGTTACTGGCGATCACGTCATAAAGCGCGTCCCGGTCGGAGATGTCGACATTGGGTGGCTCGTCCCCGGTCACGGTCTCCAACCGCAACCGGAAGGCCGGTTTCCTGCTACCCGCGTCCGTCAGTCGTGCACGCAGCGCGTCCTCGACGAATCTCGTGAGCGTGATCCCGTCCCGTGCCGCCCGCCCCTTGGCCGAGCGCAGAACCTGATCGTTCAGATTGAGCGTGGTTTTCATGCGCAAAGCCCGCTAACACCGTTGCGTATGGCTCAACCATATCACTAGGGAACATGCATGGAAAGCCGTTCACGCCGTCATGCGCCGCGCGCGGCGCTATCTTCGTGTCCGATATTTGCCATTAACGGACAACTTTAGAAACTAGGGAGAAGGGAGACGACCCTGATGGGCAAGGCGCTAGTTGTCGGGACACGGAGCGGGAGCGGGGAGGCCCTCGCCGCCACCAAGCAGACAGCCGCCGCCGCGCTCTCGCTCGCTCAGGAGAACATCGTCCGGGACGCCATCGAGGCCAGCCACGCGCCGCGTCTACGCATCCGCATGGGGTCGCTTCGCCGCTTGGTGCGAGGCCCAATACAAGGCCACCGCAGCCTTCCGGCCGCGCCCGAAACCGTAGCCGCCTACCTGGCCGAACGCGCCCATAAGCGGGCTAGCGCCCGCGTCGATCCGACTGATTCGCCCGGCCCGCGTCGAAGCCGCCGCGCGCGTCTTCGGGCTCGCTTGTGGCCGAAGCATCGCCGGCCGATGGGAGTCCGCACGGATGCCCGCTCTCTACGCACGGGGTGAGCTAGCCGCCCGTGGCGCCGTGGCTCAGTAACTACGGTTGAGTGCACCCCCGCCCGTCCCATTTCCCCCCCTGGCCGGGGGTGCCCCGCGTCCGCAGACCCTCCGGAGGGAGGCCCTGGCGACCGCCGCGGCGGCCGTCGATGGCTGATGACGTCGGTCATGCTTTGAACGCTACAGCGCGGCCGCGCCGGGCGTCAGTGACACTTTCGCCAGTGTCGGAACCGCCAGGTGTGTCCGGTTTTTTACGTCTCGAGGAGGCTCCGGTTTCTCTGGTCCGAGCTCGAGCTTGCGGCGCACGATGTCGATCTTGGCGCGCACGGAGCTCGCGGACGATGGCGCCCCGGATCTCGGACGCCGAGTAGGTGTGCGTCTCCTCGGCAACCTTGAGCTCCTGCCTGAGCTCCCTCACCGTGAGCGTCCGGGTCCTGCTTCGGCTCCTCGGGAGGCACCTCCGGATCCGTGTCCAAATCGGTGTCCAAAGTGTACAAATGGATTCCCCTGCGCTCGAGCCAGTTGTGCACCTTGCCGCCGATGATTTTTGCGTCCCACCACCGTCTCCGCCACCACGGCGCCGTCAGGTATCGCAGAGCACTCTCCGCTGCATCGAGGCGCGCCGCAAGTGGAGTATCTTATGGGTGTTATAGAGTTCGGGGATCGCCATCACGTCGCCCCTCGTGGTGAGCTTCGCCTTGTACTTGCGACCCCTCGCCGCCTCGCTTTCGGTCTCCTGCGCCAGACGCCTTTTGTCCACGTCAAAACGCCCGTCCATGTACGCCTCTTGTGCACCCGGCGTGTGCACGAGGAGGAGGCGCTCGGGCATCACGAACGAGGACCTCCGCGACGTCGCCCGGGACCGCTTCACTCCCTGGGCCTGGTGACGTGGCGCGACACGACGACCCGTGGGATGCGCTAGGACCTACCGGGCGCCCCGGTACGGCCGTCGCCACAGTGGACCCGGCCAGCCAGGCGCGCCGGCCGATCCGTGGGACGAGCTCTTCGGAGCTCCCGTCTACTCGCCAACCCCCGCAGCTCCGGAAGCTCCCAGGGATGGGCCTCGGGGAACGCCTGGCCCGTCCGTTCCGTGCGTTCGGGGCCGGTCTCGAGCGAGGAGCGACCGCGACCGTCCCCGAGCTCGGGGGGAACCGCTAGCACCGCTGACAGCCGGATGGTGCGGTGACAGCTCATTCGGATTCCTGAATGGCTGCTCGCGGGGAGCGAGCGGGTGGACGCCGGGGGGGTGCTACTCCTTCTCGGGTCTCGGGAAGCTCAGGCGATGGACTATCCCGGTCGCCTTGTCGAAATCGAACACCCCGTTGGTCTCGAAGTCCTCGTCCTGTTCAGATGCCTCGTGGACGGGTAGCCGCCGGGCGGCAGCGTCTTCCTCTCGGGTTGTTTGTCTTTGGGCATTCGAGCCTTCCTCGACGAGGCGTGGCGGCTGGCCGAACTCGACGCCCCTGGTCCAGCCACGTGAATCTACTGACGCCCCAGAGTGTGTTTTCAACTCCTCGAAAGCCGTCTGCGGGTTGGTCCCCATGACGTCGAGCGTATAGATGGGGTCGACGAACCTGCCCGAGCCGAGGAACCGCGAGACGGTGCGGCCGGCCGCGAGCATCGGCGCCAGGTCGACCAGGTACAGGTCCGTGACGTAGCCGGCCCGCATCGAGCACGTCGAGGAGGTCCTGCACGGGGCCCGTTGAAGCTGCCGACCCAGGGGGGAACGACGACGTTGTCGCTGTTGGCCGGGATGGTCCGACCGTCGGGTGTGCTTTGGGAGGCCATCATGAAAAGGGGGGGCATGCGCCGTTCAAAGGGCTGGGCGGAAGAACTGCTGTTGACAGAGAGAGGGAGTGGCGGCGGCTGGCGGCCCCGGAGCCCGTTACGGGCGATTCTACGACCTCGAGGGCGGGGGGGGGTCGCCCGGTCCCCTCCCCGGCCCCTGGAGGAGGCTCCCCGGCCGGCGGACCCTACCGCGACGGAAGGCGTCAGGCGCGTTCTACGGGGCCTCTTGCTACCATCTCCGCAGAGGGTCGCTCCCGCCCCGCCCAAGTCCCTGCGGGAAGCTAGGCCCTCGTCGTCACAGTCTTTCCTCGAATGCCGAACGAGGCACTCCGGACTGGCGGATGATCGCCATCAGCGTGCCGGTGCGCAGCTCTCGATGATCCGGCACCGGAACGGTGACCGTGCCGTCGGCATCCGTCTTCTGCATCGCGATGTGGCTGCCGCGCCGCCTGACTTCGACGAAACCGTTGGTAGCGAGGATGCGGCAGACCTCGCGACCGGACAGCACGCGCAGTCTAGCCAACTACGACCTCAATCTGGGTCACATAGACTTCGCCGCGCAGCCGCCTGTTAGCTTCGTCGGCGGGTGCGGTTTCGAAAAACAGGGCGAGGGCTTCGGCCAAGTTGTCGCGCGCCTCGGCCACGGTCTCGCCCTGGCTAGCGACATCCACCTCCGGGCAGAGCGCCACATAGCCGTCGCCCTCGCGTTCGACGATCGCGGTCAAGCGTCTGTTCATAATACACGTCTCCCGTGCCAAAGCTGTCCGGCTCCGGCATTCCCGTGGCAACAGGCGATGAATCGCTGTGTAAGGATTTTTTGCCGGGCACCGTCCCGGCTTCACGAGTATAATGTCACGACCCGGACTTTGGGGCTGATCTAGTCGGCTCCGGAATGTTCAACGTGCCCCGCCTCGAAGCGGGCGGCCAGGTATTCGGCACGGTCCCGTCGGACCCCGGAATCACGAAGCCCTTCTGGCGGAGATCCTTCAGCGCCGTAAGGTGGCCCATTCTGCCCCTCCTCGATCACGATGGGCGGCTGGCCCTGCTCCACGTCTTGATCCAGCCTCTTGAATCTACTAACAACCCCCAGGATTCTGTGCCCCGAAAGTGAGGGGGGTGGTGAACACCCGTACACACGCCCGTGTACACGTCCGTAAGATTTCCGACCATCCCGTGTGCGTCCCAAGTCGTCCTCCACATTGGAGATACGAGGTCACGCACGATCCCCCCCCGCGTGTCAACGGCCATCGAAAGCTGCACAGGTCTTGGAGTGAACCCCTAAAAGTAGACACAGAGAGGGCGATGGATTGACCTTCCGTAATCACCCAGGGAGAATCAATGACGGTTCGACGCCACAGGAGGTACAGCACAGAGTTCAAGATCCAGCTCGTCCAAGCCTATCTGGACGGAGAAGGCAGCGCGAGGTCGATTGCGACACGACACGAGGTCCCCCGCTCCCTGCTGATGATCTGGATCAAGAAGTACGAAGCAGGGGATCTCACAAGGGAGATCCACCTCCAGGAGCAGGTTGTCGAGTACGGGGCAAAGATTGCGGCGCTTAAGCGCAAGGTCGGTCAGCTGACGATGGAGCTTGACGTCATGAAAAAAAGGGCGTTGATACGACCGTCGCAGCAAGGCGCGCGGCCGTCGATCATCTCCGGTCCAGGGGCGTCCCCATCCGACGGGGATGTAGCCTCATGAACATGGCGAGGAGCACCTTCTACAAGCGACCGCATGCGGGCCACCGGGCAGCCCAGGGAGAAGGCCGATGCAGACCTGCGCGTTCGGATCGAAGACATCCTGGCCGAGTTCCCCGCCTACGGATACCGACGGGTCACGCACGAGCTCCGGAGACGTGGCCTGGTGATTAATCACAAGCGAGTGGCGCGTGTCATGCGTGAGCACGCGCTCACGCCCCACCCCTCTGGCAGCTCCTCCACGCTCATCCCGTCGATGCCCGGACTGCCCTTATTCTGCCGCACGCGTTTCAACGCTCCTACGAGGTTGGCACGCCCGACCACCTCCTCCATCAGGAGATGCTCGCTTCCTGAGCGCTCGTCTCCATGGGCCACCGTTCCGGCTTCGCCACTCCCCTCTACCTTCGGGGCTTCACCCCTATCCTCCAGCGGGAGCTCCAGTTGCCTGGACTCCTGGCGCATGGCCTTCTCGAGATCCACGGTCGTCACACTCTCCTCTCCGTTCGGCCCTTCGTCCGACAAAGCTGGGTCCAAGCGCATCATGCACTTCGTCGGCCTACTATGGCCTCTGCTGACTTCTCGCTCCGCCGGCAGGCCCAACAGCGCAATGCCGGCGTCGCCCTTTCAGGCGTCAGGCGAGACCTCCCCGGGTAAGAACGATGACCTTCCCCGCACAATCGCCGGATCTACGCCGCTTCCCCTTGGTCGCAGGAGCTTCGCGGTCAGTGGTCCGCTCGCCCCGGTCCGCAGCGCCTCGTATCCGGTTCCTGTTCGTCGACTCACGGGTTCGTTTCACGCTTCGTTCAGCGTACGCCTCACGACGAACGCCTTGCGCTTCCCTTCGGTCCCTGCGACCAGGTTCCGGGAGGACTTTCACCTCCAAGTCATTGCCCATGCCGGGCCCACCACAAAAGAGAAGGGCCCGGACCTTGCGGTCCGGACCCTCCCCTCACCTTCCTTCGAGTCCGGAGACTCGAAGTGATTATAAAACCCTACCGCTTGTCGACGGTGAGATCTGCGCTTACGGCAGCCACGGCCACAGAGCCCTTCTTTGCTGTGCTCACTCCGAAGGCGACAACATTACCCGTCGTGTAGGCGTCCTCATCGACAACAGCGAGGAAGGCAACCGCATCAACCTCTGCGGAACCTGTCAACGCCAGTGAGACACTCTTGGAAATCAATTAGAGAGCAATCTCCTGTGTAGTGAGGGATGGGGTGGGAGGATTGATCCAGACGGCCTCCGGGAGTGGTTTAGGCTTCGGCTCACCGGAGACGAAGCGCTCGGGATGAGCGGCCCATGCCTCACGGAGCACGGCCTTCCTGCAGGCGATGATCCGATCGGCGTGACCGAAGTGGACCTGTTCGGGGGTCAGCATCGAGATGCCGCCATGGCGGTGCTCGGCATTATACCAACGGAAGAACGAGCGACAGAAGGTCTTGGCTTGCCCCTGATCCCCGAACCGGCCGGGAAACGAGGGATGGTACTTCAAGGTCTTGAACTGAGCCTCGGAGAACGGATTGTCATCCGAGACCTGGGGTCGGCCCAACGAGCGGGTCACGCCGAGATCGGCGAGTAGTTGAGCCGTGCATTGGCTCGTCATCGGAGCCCCTCGATCGGAATGCAGGGTCAGGAGGTGGGGCTGGACGCCATGCTTCAAGCAACTCTGCTGGATCAGCCGGCTGGCCAGGGCAGAGTTCTCCCGATCCGCCACCATCCATCCCACGACGTAGCGGCTGAAGATGTCCAGGATCACGTAGAGGTAGAAGTAACTCCACTTCTTCGGCCCCAGCAGCCGGGTGATATCCCAGGACCAGACCTGGTTCGGGCCCCTCGCCATCAACTCGGGCTTCTGGTATTTGGGATGACTCCGCTGCGCTCGACGCTCCTGAACCGGCACCTGGGAAGCCAGAACGCGATACATCGTACGCTCGCTGCACAGGTAGACGTCCTCGTCGAGCAGCGTCGCCACCACCTCGGCTGGGGACCGGTCCACGAACCGCTCCGAACACAGCGTGTCGAAGACCTTGTCTCGTTCCTTCTCGCTTAAGGCCCGGGCGGGGGTCGGGCGGGGCTGCTGATGCCCGGTCGATGCACTCCGACGACGGTAGAACGTGGCTCGCGGCACCCTGAGCGCATCGCACGCGGGCTTCACCCCTACGTGCTTGGCTAGCTCCTGGGTCGCCTTCATGAGTTCGTCCCGTCCTCGAGGCTCAATCCCAGCAGCCCTGCAACTTTTCCCTGGACGTCGATGATCAAGTGCGCCTTCTGGAGCTCCTTCTCGAGGCGAGTGTTCTCGCGCTCCAGCTTGCGCACCTTCTCCTCCAGCGGATTGCGCTCGCGCTTACGGCCTCGTTTCTTCGACAGCGCTTTCAGGGACCCGCTATGCGCCGCCTTGCGCCATGTCGTCAGGTGCGACGAGTACAAGCCCTCCCGCCGTAGGAGTCGGCCAACCTCTCCGGGCTCCGTGCACCGGTCCGCTTCTTCGACGATCCGCAGCTTGTACGACGGAGCGAACCGCCGGCGCAGCGGCCTATCTACCACCTCCGAGTCCGCAGGAGCTGCCGCGCTTCGCTTACCGTCCCAGGTTGGTGGGGCTATTCCATTCTCTTTCATTCTCTCTCGGTGTCTCAGCATCCTCGGTTTCTCTGCCTTCGCCCTACTCTAATTCCTTAGCTGCTCCGTGTCTCACGTAAGTTGGCAGAGAGGGCTGCCGCATAGGTCCAATCGCGACCATCGGGGTTATCTACAGTTTTCACAGTAGCGCTGTTACCAGCCACCGATTCGATAAACCGGAGTTCGTTAACAGGTGGCGTCCCCTACCGTGACCGCGACGTGTACATAAAAGTCTACGCGCGAGAACGGGAAGTCAGTGCTCGCATCCGACAGGCCCGCCTTGGCCTCGATCTCGATCGTAGCATCGCCATCTTCGATGGTCGTGTTGTCGGCGCCATCGGTGGCTGTGGCCGCGAATGTCCCGCCGCTCCTGAACTCTACCTGGGGGATATTATCACCTTCTGGGGTACCGATGTCCCCCGCCCCTGATGATACACCGTCGGCAGTCCCCACCTGATCGGATACGTATGCCTTGATGGTCGCTATGGCTTCAAGCTGGGTGTCGTCAGCACCATTCTGCACTGCGAGGAATGGGAGTACGACCGGAGGCTCCCGCTCGAGCAGATCGTCTTGTCAGAGAGGATGCGTCGTATACATCGACGTCAACGCTCTCCAGCTTGATTTCAGCATTGGTCACCTGATCGCCACCGGTTCCCACGGTTCCTACCGGTACGTTTATGGCGTAGCTCGCAATCGACAGATTATCCGAGAGCTAGGATCAAAGGGTGTGTAAAAAGAGAGGCGACGTACCTTTCCGCTGAGTAATAACCAGCGAACTCCGGGTGACAGCCCGGGGGAAAGGAACGACGCCTCGTGAGGAAGAATACGGTGGGACCCGAGGGTGAGTCCAGGACGCCCGTGTGGGAAGTTCTGGAAGAAGTGGTTCGGGAGAAGGCGCAGGAGTTCATTCAACAGATCTTGGAGGAGGAAGTCACGGAGTTGCTAGGGCGAGAGAAGTCAGAGCGCAGGAGGGTGGTGGACGCGACCGAGGGCTACCGCAACGGATACGGCAAGCCGAGGCGGCTGGCGATGAGCTCGGGCACGATCACACTCCGACGCCCTCGAGTTCGAGGCCTTGAGGAGCGGTTCGAGAGCCGCGTGCTGCCGTTGTTCGCGAGGCGGACGAAGGAGCTGGGCGCTCTGCTTCCGGAGCTGTATCTGCACGGACTGGCGGAGGGAGACTTCGAGTTGGCGATGCGGGGCCTGCTGGGCGAGGGGGCACCGCTGTCGAAGTCTTCGATTCGGCGGCTGCGGGCGGGATGGACGGCGGAGTTCGAGGAATGGAGCCAGCGTCGCCTGGAGGGTCGTGAGGTCGTCTACGTGTGGGCGGACGGGATCTATGTGAAGGCAGGGCTGGAGCGGGACAAAGCGGCGCTGCTGGTGGTGCTGGGTGCCATGCGAGACGGGACGAAAGAGGTGTTGGCCCTGAGAGCGGGCTACCGAGAGTCGGTCGAGTCCTGGTCCGAGGTGTTGCGGGACCTGAAGGCACGCGGCATCGAGGCGCCCCGGCTTCTGATGGCGGACGGTAACGCTGCGATCTGGGGCGCAGTACGGCAGGTATGGCCTGAGGCGGGTGAGCAACGGTGCTGGAACCACAAGATGAGGAACGTGCTGGACCGACTACCTCAGCGGGAGCAGGGCGAGGCGAAGGATCTTCTCCGGGCCGTGGTCTACGCACCGAGCCGGGCCGAGGCCCTGAAGGCCCGCGAGGTGTTCGCCCGACGCTATAGGCCGTGGTATCCGAAAGCAGTGGACGTACTCGAGGACGACTGGGAGCGGATGGTAGCGTTCTACGACTTCCCCGAGGACCACTGGAAGCATCTACGCACGACGAACGTGGTCGAGAGCCCGTTCGCCGCGGTACGGCTCAGGACGACAGCAGCGAAGCGGTTCAAGCGGGTCGAGAGCGCTACGGCGCTAATCTGGAAGTTGCTCTTGGTGGCTGAGAAGCGGTTCCGAAGGCTCGACGCTCCTCACCTCCTCAAGGACGTATTTGAAGGAAGAAAGTTCGAAGACGGAAAGCCCGTCTCACACCAACAGCGGAAGAACGCCGCCTAATACGTTTACACACCTATTGACCCAACCTCTACGGAACCCTCTGGATCCGCTGGCCGTCGCAGCTGGCGTCTGGCCGCGGAGTCGGTAGCCGCGATGTGTCCGCTCATATGCTGTACGAGATTACGCAACGACTGGTTATGGGCTTGACAGTGGGGACCATACTGGCCTAGCCTATAACCTTTGGCCTGCCGCGAGCAGCCCCTTGACATCAGTTGCCCGTGCCCCCGTCCTTAGCATCCGTGGGGTCCGATCGCCGCGATTAGATTGCCACAGGAGGGTTTCTCGTGAATTCTGTCGTTTTCTCATCGGTCACCGGCGACGTCACGCCAAAGATGCCCACCGCGTACGTCGAAGGCTACGAAAAGGCCCGTCTCTACGATCAGGCCTTGGCCGATAACTACCTCAAGCACGTCACCATCGGTGACCCCGAGCTCGACCCGCTCATGGAGGAGCTCTCGGCGGAGTTGTCTCCAGGCGACCTGCACCGGTTCATCGGGGCCGGCATAGAGCAGAACGAGGAAGCTCTGCGTCTCGCGCCGCGTGCCTTGCGCGATTTCTTCAAGAACTTCCGGGAGCCTCCGTGGCTCTACTACGAAGGTTTTCGTCCCGGGGTCCGTGCCTTCCACGAAAACGTGGACCGGATGCTCGCCGCGTTCGTCACGGGAGTGCTGGTGGAAGGCTTTTCGACTCTCATCGCCAAGTCCTTCAGCATTACCGGGCGAGTGGCGAGCACCAGAAGGCGTCTGCAGCAAAACAACCGCCACATGCTGGAGATCTTCTTTCCTGCCGGCCTGCAGAGAAGCAGCGAGGGGTGGAAGCTGTCCACGCGCATTCGGTTCGTTCATACCCGTATACGGGGCCTGCTGGCGAAGTCGGATGAATGGAATCACGAAGCCTGGGGGACGCCGTTGAGCGCGGCGCACCTGGGTTTCGCAATCTCCGTCTTTTCGAAGCGGCTGCTGGAGTACTCGATGTTGCTGGGCGCCAAATTCAGCAAGGATGAAAGGAAGAGCGTTCTCGCCGTCTGGCGCTACGCCGGCTACCTCATGGGGATACCAGAAACCATCCTCTATACGAACGCCGAGGAAGCGGAAAAGATGTACAAGATCGGCTACCTGTGCGAGCCGCCCCCGGATGCCGATTCTGTAGCCGTCGCCAACTTGTTGATCCAGTCCATT
This sequence comes from Longimicrobiales bacterium, assembly GCA_965218295.1. Lineage (GTDB taxonomy): Bacteria > Gemmatimonadota > Gemmatimonadetes > Longimicrobiales > Gaopeijiaceae > CBDCKN01. Next base: position 243,576 of record CBDCKN010000003.1, read on the forward strand.
CCAAAGGTTGCGGGCATACAGGACCCGGCTGAACGGGAGAGATTGGTGGGCTTGGCCTACCGTCTGTCGCGGGGCCTCATCGGCACCGAGCTCGCCGACAGCTTCGACTTTCCACGGGACCCCAAATTCGCGACCCTGTTCAAGTACCGGATGCAGCAGCGCTTTCTGCGATTGTTGCGGACCAACAAGATGGTCAGATCGGATAATTTCACCCAGCTTCTCCAGATATCGGTGTTCGACGGCGAGGGGCTGAGCTACAAGATGCCCGACCACGTCCACACGTCGCAATCAAACCCGTGGTGACGATCGACTAGCTCCTCGCTCCCGATCCGAGATAGTCGAAGCGACGACTCTTTCCCTGCTGGACCGCTACGTCGTCGCCACCGTGCGCCACTACTGGATGGTTGCTGCGTTCACTGCCTCGCTCATGACGGCCCGTGACGACCTGCGCCCTCTTCATCGTCGTTACGAGCGATTGCCTCGTCCTCTTCAGGCACGACAATCCGCAACTCCTCGCGTTCCAGGCCCTGGAGAATACCTACTCCGCCACCGCGACCGCGCGGTGATTGCCGTTGCACCCTCCGAGAGGGATCGGTGTTGACCGACGCCGTGTGGGTGGCACTCTATTCCACCCGGGTTGACTCCCTCACCAACTATTGCCATACCGAGGCGCCCCTCCGCGTTCTACGGCACCGATAGCCGGGATCTTCCGGGTTGCACGCTCTCTCGGGCTGGGCTTGTCGTCGTCACGGCGGGTTCCTTTGCGGGGGTTCCCACCGATGCAGGTTTCATCCGTCTTGCCGATTCCTTGGAGCAAGTGCAGGTCGTTGCTGGCCGTCGCCGCCCGAATATGTTGCCGCATGTACAAGGACGTCTGCTGCGTCATATGCAGTTCATGGGCTACACATCATGGATTGACCTGCCCTGCCTCGAGTACCGTGGGTTACGCTCGAGGTCAGAGCCACCTTTGAAGCGATTGGCTATGGGCGGTCTCGTCTGATCGGCAAGCTGAGCCCACGCGGGGAGGTGTTGAGCTTCTGCCACGAAGCCAGCACGTGCGGCTACGGGGTGTACCGGGAGATCATCGCGACCGGGCACCACTGCGCGATGGTGGCGCCGAGCCTGATCCCGCGCAAGCCGGGGGGATAGGATGAAGACGGACCGGCGCGACGCGCTGAGTCTGGCGCGTCTTCACCGCGCCGGGGAGTTGAGCGCGGTGTGGGTGCCGGGACCGGAACAGGAGGTGCTACGCGATCTGACCCGGGCACGCGAAGACATGACATCGACCGAAGTCGTATGCACACTGACTTCTCCTCGCCTAGCATCTCCGTCGAGCGAAGGCAACTACTGCGCATGCTCAACGTGATCCCCGTTAGGACGCGACGGAGAGGGCTGCTTTGCGAGACTCCTTGATGAGAATGATCTGGCCGAAGCCGCTGACCTGGAAGACTTCCTCGATGTGGTCCTTCATGGAGCAGAGAACGAGCGTTCCGTCCGCCACCCTCAGCGCCTTGGCGGCGATGAGGAGCACCCGCAAGCCCGAGCTGCTGATGAAGTCGAGGCGACTGAAGTCGACGATCAGGCGCCGCTCTCCGCTGCTGACGCGATCCATGACGATGGATTCGAACGAGCTGGCGTTTCCGCTGTCCAGTCGTCCAATAGGCACCAGCACCAACACCTCGCCACTGCGTTCCTCGCCGACTTCGATATCCATTCGATGCACCCCTCGTTGCTACGCTGGCCTCGTCACGCAGCCTGTGGCGCGAGATCGTGTTCCAGCGTCAGCCGGTTCTTGCCCTCCACGTACTCGTATTTCATGCGGTCGGCAAACGTCTTGATCAGATGCAGCCCTAAGCCGCCGATCAGCCGATCGTCCACCGCCGATGACAGGTCGGGACTCGTGTCTTGCGTCGGATCAAACTGTTGGCCGTTGTCCGCCACGGTCAGCACCAGGACGGTACCGTTGACCTGCACGGTGATCTCGATCTTTGGTTGGGCCACGCCTCGAAGGCCGTAGCTCACCGTATTGGTGATCAATTCCTCGAGGGCCAGGTTGATCATGTAGATCTTCTGATCCGGCAGATCGTTGGCGTCCCCGAATTCCTCTACCATCTGCGCCAGGCCGCGTACTGCGGGCAGGCTGGGTGCCAACGAGACGCGCAGTTCATTCATCATTGCGAACGATCCCTTCCCGTGCAGGCAACCACGCAACTCTAGTCACTGCCTGGTCGCGGGACAAGGCCCGGCCCCTTGACGGCGGACTCGTAGGAAATGCGCTCCGCGAGGCCCTCCACTACGTGCAACCCCGAACCACTGAGGGACCGTCCCTCCAGCGATGACGTGGCGTCAGGATTCATGTCTCTGCGGCGGATCCAACGGCTGACCGGTGTCCTCCTTCATCAGGGTCGGCGTGCCGCAGTCGCTCCGCATCGTGATCTGGATCTCGGTTCGGCTTCACCCTCAGGGGCCGTGGCTCACCCCATGGGTGATCAGAGCCTCAAGTGCGACTCGGGCGGGGCGGCGTTACCGGCGGCGCAGAACTAGACAGGTCATGTCGTCGGCGGCGGGAGCTCCCGCGGAATAGGCTTCGATCTCCCTCCAGACGTGGCCCACGATCTCTTCGGGCGAGCGCGCGGATGCGCCGTCGAGCGTCTCCTCTAGCCGCTCCTTACCGAAGAGCTCGCCGCTCATGTTCACCGCGTCCGTGAGTCCGTCCGTGTAGAGGAAGAGCGAGTCACCGGGGCGCAACTCTTCCTGGCGGCTCTCGTACTCGAAGTCGTCTAACACGCCCATCGGCAGCCCGCGAGTCAGCGGGAGAACTCGCCGGGAGTCGTCGGGGCCCACCAGGAAAGCAGGCTCATGCCCAGCGCAGACGTATTCCATGACGGCCCGCTCGAGGTCGACGATGGCGAGCATGCCGGTCACAAAGAGCCCCATCGGGTTCTCGCTGCAGAGCAGACGGTTCGCTTCGGTGGCGATTACGCCGACGCCGCCGTTCTGGCTCTTGGTGGCCGCAGCGTTGATCGTGCCCTGCGACACTGCCATGAACAGGGCCGCTGCCACCCCCTTGCCAGAGACGTCGCAAACGCTGAAGAACAGCTGGCCCTCGGACGACTCGAACACGTCGACGAAGTCGCCGCCCACCTGCTGCGCCGGGGTCATCCGCGCGTAGGCCGCGAAGCCGGCCAAATCCACGTTGCCTTCACGCACTAGTGCGGATTGCACCACCCTCGCCATCTCCAGGTCCTGCTCCAGTGCCCGCTGGGCACGGCGCAGGTTGCGGTTGCTCTGCTGGAGCTCCTCGGTCCGCGCCGAGACCATCGTCTCGAGCTGCTCCTCCCGGTCGAAGACCTGGATCGTCATGGCGTCAAACACCCGTGCTAGGCTCCCCAGCTCGTCGGTCCGTTCCATCACTGGCTCAATCAAGCCATCGTCCGGCTGCCTGCCCGCTTCCACCTGGCGGGCTGCCGTGGCGATGGCCTCGATGGGCTGCGTCAGCCACCGCGTTCCCCAAAGCGCAGCGGCGCCGGTAAGAGCGAAGAGGACGAAAGCGATCAGGGTCGTGTTCCGTGCTTCGCCCCGAACCGTGCCGGCGATGTCGTCTAGGCTGACCGCGAGCGCGAGCCCTCCGATCGGGATCCCTCCTGTATTGATGATCGGTGAGGCGACCCAAATGCCACGGTCGGCGGGCGCCAGCAGGCTCAGGCTAGCCTCGCTCACCACCTGACCCTGGTCCATGGCCTGCTCCACGACCGATTCAGCCCGGCGCGAGAAGACGCTGGCTGTGCCCACCGTCTGGGTGCCCGACTGTCCGGCCCGCGGCGCGGACGCAGCCAAGTCGCGGTCAAGATTGACGACCCAGAGCGCCTCCAAATTACGCGATCGGACGAGCAGGTCCGCCTCCCGCTGGTACACGGCATAGAGCAGGTTGCCCGAGCTACCCTCGATGGGTACGCCAACTTGCACGACCCGCGGCGAGCCGGCGCCGGCAGCCGCCACGTACTTGTAGACCTCGCCGTCCGAGGCGCGCGGGGCCGTCGCAAATTCCACGCTGCCCTCGGAACCCTCCAGGAGCGGCGTGATCTCCTCCACACGAGGTACGGGTACGTCTGCCCCGCCTTCTAGCGGCGGAAGCAGACTGGAGTAGGCAACCGAGCCGTCCAGGTCGAGGACCCGGATTTCACCGATGACCGTCGCTCCGGCGATACGTCGCAGTCGGCTGTTGATCTCCTCCGCCGTCCAGCCGGCCTCCTCAGCCGCAACGATGAAGTGGCCCGCTATGGTCGCCTGCGCCAGCATGTGCTGACCGACGATCCCCTCGACCACGGCCGAAACGTCCGCCCGCTCCGTGGCGTAGACGTTCGTCAAAATCTCCTGCTCACCAAAGTCGAGTGCATTGCCGATCTGCACGATCCGCTCCTGATCGACTCCGCCGACTCCGACGTACTTGTAGACTTCTTGATCGATCTCCCGGACTTGCGCTGGCTGTGTGATGAAATCGTCGTCGTCGATATCCGATTCGAGGAGCACGTAGAACTTCGACGCCTGTGGCTGCACCGCCGGATCAGCCTCGAATCGGAAGGGCACGAGCTCCCCGTTCTCATCGCGGACGTTAGTGAGATAGGAAAAGCCCACATTGTCCGTGATCCAGAACTCGTCCAGCACCGTGCTCGCCAAGATCGCGTCTAGGGTCTCGATGATGCGCCCGGGATCTTGCCCTGCTTCCTCGGCCGCCGCCACGAGGTGTGCCGCGATGCGGGCCTGTGCGATCATCTGGTCGTCGAGCGTTGCATCGAGCGTACGGGCAACATTGGCCAGCGAGATCTCACCCATGTCGGCGAAGCTTGCCGCCAGAAGTTCCGCTAGGTGCGTGGCGGCCCCCTCCGCCCCGTCACGAAGCGCGGTGGCGGAGTTGTAGAGCATGGTGGCAGAGGTCGCGGTGATCGTGACGGTGAGCAGCGTGGCAAGCGCGAGGAAGCCTCGCGCCGCAAGACGCAGTCCCCTCTTTGTCGACCGGATCTCTGTGGTCGGCGCGTCCTGTGCGTCCGTCGCGTTCTGGTTCACCTCACTCTCCTGTGCGGCAGCGCCCAGACATTACAGACGCCACATCACCCACAACTGTGGGACGTTGTCGTCGTTGTTCTCACCCAGCTTGTTCCACCAGTACTGGTACTCGACGCCGACAAAGAGCTGATTGGCACTGTCCGTCAGTGCCTTTCCAATATCCCAACCAAGCTGCGGCTGCGCGAGGATCCACCCCTCTACGGCATCACCGAGTTCGTTGGTCGTCCCACCAATGTACTCCGCGTGGCCAGTGAACCAGAACGACTGGCTACCGAGATCGAAGGCGGCGCCCCAGCTTACATCGAACATGAAGCTGTCATTCGTCCTCGGCGCACTTCCCTGGTCCACACCGCTGCTGGCATCGATGAAGGCAGTTACGTCGGTGTTGAAGAAGATGAAGCCAGGGATGTCCCAGGAGAGTCGCGCACCGGGCAACCACTTGAAGACGTCGGCGTCGCTGTCGAAGTTAATGCCCCCGATCAGCGCGATATCCCTCACCGGTCCTGCGCCCACCGTCCGGTCCGCGAGCCTACCCAGGCTCAGGGTGGGATACCATTCGCCGTAGACCTCTATGTCGTTGAATCCGTCCGTGACGCCGTCGTCGAGCAAGTCGATGAAGAAGAAGCTGTCGCCGAGCGACCAGCTCGATGCCTGCTGGAAGGTCAGGATGTGCGTGTAGTGCTGCGCTCCGTCAAAGGGGTTGGTGAGCTTGCCGTACTGATAGTGAAACTCCGTCTGTGCGGCCGTCCCGACCGGTGCAGCCGCAAGAACCGCCACAGCGACAAGCCAGCCCCGGAGCGAACCAGTCTGGGTAAGATTCTTCATGACGAAATGTTACCTACACGAGTTGTCGTGCTTGACGGGCTGAAGGTGACTATGCCTTCCTTGTAGGTTAAACTTGCCACATGGCCGCCCGCGACCGCCGGATTTCGAAATTTGCTTGGCCGGGGCTGTGCCGATCCTATCCGTCCGCGAGAGAATGCACAATGAAACCACCGCTTTACCTGAAGGGGCCCACTAGGGCACACGATCCGTTGTAGCACTAGTGGTTCCTTCTCGATGGTCTGGCAGCGTACTGATGCCGGAGCGCGACTAGGAAAACTTACAGAATGCCGAACACGAGAGCATCGGCGGCGGGCGAGAACCCCGCAGAACCCGATGGGCCGCCCAGCGGAAAAAACATCTGCGTCTACCTGGGCGGCAACCTAGGACGCGAGCAGCGCTATATCGACGAGGCCGAGGCCCTAGGGCGACTGATGGCGGCCGAGGGCATCGGGCTGGTTTACGGTGGCGGTAGCGTCGGACTGATGGGTGTGCTGGCAAATGCTGTGCTGGAGGGCGGCGGCTTCGTGACCGGTGTGGTTCCCCGGCAGCTGTCGTACCAGGAACTCGCCCACGAGGGACTCAGCCGTCTCCTCGAAGTCGCCACGATGCACGAGCGCAAACACCTGATGCAGCGGTTGGCGCAGGGCTGCATCGCTCTACCCGGCGGGTTCGGCACGCTGGAGGAGATCTTCGAAGTCCTGTGCTGGTCACAACGACCGCTGGAGCTGCACGAAAAGCCGTGCTGCTTCGCCAACATTGACGGCTACTACGACCACCTGTTCGCCTTCCTCGATCGTGCGACCGCACAGGGTCTCTTGCTGCCGCAGAACCGCGCGCTCGCCAGCCAGGTGCCGAACGCCCCGGCGGCGCTGCGGACGATTCAGACCGCGTGGGACGACGCGGAACAGGCCATGCTCGACGTGATCAAGACATATGAACGGTAAACTATTGCCGTCGGCAGCACGGGTCCGCTGGCGTGGGACGCGGGTCTGATTCGCTCGTGCGGTCGAACATCTCTTGGTTCCTCTGTGGCGTCAGTCTTTCGTTCCGTCCTCCCGGAACTGGCTGCCCTGCCGACATCGATGTCATGCACCGCGGTATAGCCCGTCGCCGCGACCCGTCGGCCGACCTCCGCCTCACTTAGAAGCACCCTCCGAGGCGGCATCCGGTCGTGCTCGGCCGCGCGCCGCAGGAGGTTGGGTCAATAGGTGTGTAAACGTATTAGGCGGCGTTCTTCCGCTGTTGGTGTGAGACGGGCTTTCCGTCTTCGAACTTTCTTCCTTCAAATACGTCCTTGAGGAGGTGAGGAGCGTCGAGCCTTCGGAACCGCTTCTCAGCCACCAAGAGCAACTTCCAGATTAGCGCCGTAGCGCTCTCGACCCGCTTGAACCGCTTCGCTGCTGTCGTCCTGAGCCGTACCGCGGCGAACGGGCTCTCGACCACGTTCGTCGTGCGTAGATGCTTCCAGTGGTCCTCGGGGAAGTCGTAGAACGCTACCATCCGCTCCCAGTCGTCCTCGAGTACGTCCACTGCTTTCGGATACCACGGCCTATAGCGTCGGGCGAACACCTCGCGGGCCTTCAGGGCCTCGGCCCGGCTCGGTGCGTAGACCACGGCCCGGAGAAGATCCTTCGCCTCGCCCTGCTCCCGCTGAGGTAGTCGGTCCAGCACGTTCCTCATCTTGTGGTTCCAGCACCGTTGCTCACCCGCCTCAGGCCATACCTGCCGTACTGCGCCCCAGATCGCAGCGTTACCGTCCGCCATCAGAAGCCGGGGCGCCTCGATGCCGCGTGCCTTCAGGTCCCGCAACACCTCGGACCAGGACTCGACCGACTCTCGGTAGCCCGCTCTCAGGGCCAACACCTCTTTCGTCCCGTCTCGCATGGCACCCAGCACCACCAGCAGCGCCGCTTTGTCCCGCTCCAGCCCTGCCTTCACATAGATCCCGTCCGCCCACACGTAGACGACCTCACGACCCTCCAGGCGACGCTGGCTCCATTCCTCGAACTCCGCCGTCCATCCCGCCCGCAGCCGCCGAATCGAAGACTTCGACAGCGGTGCCCCCTCGCCCAGCAGGCCCCGCATCGCCAACTCGAAGTCTCCCTCCGCCAGTCCGTGCAGATACAGCTCCGGAAGCAGAGCGCCCAGCTCCTTCGTCCGCCTCGCGAACAACGGCAGCACGCGGCTCTCGAACCGCTCCTCAAGGCCTCGAACTCGAGGGCGTCGGAGTGTGATCGTGCCCGAGCTCATCGCCAGCCGCCTCGGCAGAGTACAGATGATGTCATTCACGGCAAGAAATCGTCTAAGTCAACCAGGACTAGCGGTGACAACCGTAACCTTTGGTTAGACAATGGTTTATCGTTCATCACAGTGTTCCGTGGATCACTTCAGATATGCAAATATGAGCGGGAATTCGTCGGACCGAATGGGATGGCTGCGGACGAAGTTCTGGGCGAGGAAGGAAGAGAGACAAGTCGAAACCGGGCGATCTCCCGCCCCCCCAGGAGCGTTTCTTCGGCACAACCTTCATCCCACCCACCCCGCCGACAGCACCTCCGCCTGTTCGAGCACGGTCCGCGTCGCCTTCTCCTGCTTGTCGGGCGGGTAGCCGTGCTTGCGGAGTATGCGCTTGACCAGCCGGCGCAGGTTGGCGCGGACATTTTCGCGAAGTGTCCAGTCGATCCTGACGTTGTTCCGCACGGTCTCGACCAACTCCCGGGCGATATCGCGTAGCGTCTCGTCGCCGAGCACCTGCACGGCGCTGTCGTTCGCTTCGAGCGCGTCGTAGAAGGCGAGCTCGTCTTCGGTGAGTCCCAACGCCTCGCCACGGGCATTCGCTTCCCGCATGTCGCGGGCAAGCTGAATCAATTCCTCGATGACCTGCGCGGCCTCGACGGCTCGGTTTCCGTAGCGGCGGATCGTCTGCTCAAGCATCTCGGCAAAGGATCGAGCTTGGACGACGTTCTTGCGCCTGCGGACGGCCAGTTCCCCCTTGAGCAGCTTCCGTAGCAGTTCGACCGCTAGGTTGCGTTGTTTCATGCCCCGCACTTCGGCCAGGAACTCCTCGGACAGGATGGAGATGTCGGGCTTCTCAAGGCCGGCGGCGGCGAAGATGTTGACGACTCCCTCTGACGCGACGGCCCGCGAGACGATCTGGCGAATGGCGTAGTCCAGCTCTTCCTCGGCGCGCGCCTCTCCCCCGGCGCGCTTGGCCAGCACCGACCGGACGGCCTGGAAGAACGCCACATCGTCGCGGATCCGGATCGCCTCCTCGTGAGGGACGGCGAGCGCGAAGGCCTGCGAGAGTTCGCGCACGGCCCGCAGGCAGCGCTCCTTGCCGTTCTCCTGCGCGAGAATGTGTTCCTGCGCCCCCGGCAGCAGGCTCACACGTTCAGCCGACGTGCCGTCGATCCACCCGGAGTAGTCGAATCCGTGGAACAGGTCGCGGCACACCTCGTACTTCTCCAGCATCACCGCCACCGCTTCGGACTGATCAACGGTGGTCTTGCCCGTGCCCCCGCTCTCCGTGTAGGTCGCGAGAGCCCGCTTGAGCTCATGCGCGAGCCCGAGGTAGTCGACGACGAGGCCGCCCGGCTTGTCCCCGAAGACCCGGTTCACCCGCGCGATCGCCTGCATCAGCCCGTGGCCGCGCATCGGCTTGTCGACGTACATGGTGTGCAGACTCGGCGCGTCGAAGCCGGTCAGCCACATGTCCCGCACGAGTACGACCCGGAGGGGATCGCCGGGATCGCGGAACCGTTTCGCCAGTATCTCGCGGCGCGCCTTGTTGCGGATGTGCGGCTGCCAGCCGGGCGGGTCGGAGGCGCCACCGGTCATCACGACCTTGATTCGGCCCCTGTCGTCGTCCTCGTGATGCCAGTCCGGACGCAGGCGAGTCAGCTCGCGGTAGAGGTCGAAGCAGATGCGGCGGCTCATGCAGACGATCATCGCCTTGCCGTCCATGGCCTCGATGCGCTGCTCGAAGTGCGAGACAATATCCTGTGCGACGAGCCTGAGCCGCGGTCCGGCTCCGGCGACGGCCTCGAGCTGGGCCCACTTGGTCTTCAGCTTCTCCTTGCGCTCGACTTCCTCGCCTTCGGTCACCTCCTCGAAGTCGGGATTGATCTTCGGCCGCTCGGCCTCATCCAGTGTCAGCTTCGCCAGCCGGCTCTCGTAGTAGATCGGCACGGTTGCCCGGTCCTCGACGGATCGCTCGATATCGTAGACGCTGATGTAGTCGCCGAACACCGCCCGCGTGTTGGCGTCCTCGAGCTCGATCGGCGTGCCGGTGAAGCCGATGAACGAAGCGTTGGGGAGCGCATCGCGCATGTGCCGGGCGTAGCCGTCGATGAATTCGTACTGGCTGCGGTGCGCCTCGTCGGCGATCACCACGATGTTCCGGCGCTTCGACAACTCGGGATGCCGGTCGCCCTTCTCTTCGGGAAAGAACTTCTGGATGGTGGTGAAGACCACGCCGCCCGACTCGACCGCCAGCTTGGCACGCAGGTCGGCACGGCTGCGGGCCTGGGTCGGGGGCTGCCGCAGCAGGTCCCGGCAGCGGGAGAACGTGCCGAAGAGCTGATCGTCGAGATCGTTGCGATCCGTCAGCACGACGATCGTCGGGTTCTCCATCGCCGGCTCGCGGATGATCCGCCCGGCGTAGAAGGCCATGGTCAGACTCTTTCCCGAACCCTGGGTGTGCCAGACGACCCCGATGCGCCGGTCGCCGGGATCGCCGCCCGGCCTCCGAGTCGACCCGTCAGAACGAAGGTCCCTGTCGGAGTCTGCCTCCCGTTGCAACCGAGTCGCCCGTAGCGTCTCGGCGACCGCCGTTCCGACGGCGTGGAACTGATGATACCCGGCCATCTTCTTGGCCAACTTGCCGCTACCGTCGTCCTCGAACACGATGAAGTCGCGAACCACTGCCAGAAGCCGGCGCGGTTCGCACACACCCGACAGCATCACCTGCAACTGGGGCAGATGCGGGCCGGCTAGCGTCTCGCCATCCATCGTGCGCCACGGTTTGAACCATTCCCGCCCGGCAGTGAGCGTGCCGATGCGCGCGTCGACTCCGTCCGAAGCGATGAGCGCCGCGTTGAATGCGAACAGGTTCGAGAGCTCGGCCATGTAGGTTTGGATCTGCATCCAGGCCGTCCAGACCGTGGCCTTCTCATCCGCCGGGTTCTTGAGCTCGATCAGACCGAGCGGAAGTCCGTTGACGAACAGTACGACATCCGGCCGCCGCTCGTGCTCGCCGTCGACGACGGTGAACTGATTCACCGCCAGCCAGTCGTTGTTGGCAGAGTAGTCAAAGTCGAGGCCGAGCACCTGCGCTCCCCGCACAGCGCCGCCTTCGGTCGGGTACTCGACCGTCACGCCGTCCACGAGCATGCGGTGGAAGGCGCGGTTACGGGCTTCTACCGTCGAGCCTTCAGGCCGGGTCAGTTTGCGAAATGCGTCGTCCAGGGCCTCGGCCGGCAGGTCCGGATTCAGCCGATCCAGAGCGTCGAGCAACCGCCGTTCGAGAATGACTTCGCTGTAATCCGTACGCTCAGCGCCCGCCGTATCTGGGCCTATGCTGGGACCGTGGAGTACTCGCCACCCGAGGCTCTCGAGCCATTCGAGCGTGGCGTCTTCGACCTCCGACTCGGTGAAGGCTGCGGTGGCGCTCGTCACGTCACGGACTCCAATGCCATCTCGGCATCGCCTACGCGGATCTCACCCGAAATGAGCTTGGGGAGCAGCGTGTCGCGGAGGGCGGCGAGAGTAGCAGCTTCGGACCGGTTCTTCAGGATCCGCGCCAACGTACCACCGATCACTTCGCCAAACGTTGTGAAGGCTCTCGGCGACCCAGTCAAAACCTCACGTGCCTTCAACGCCTTCGGTGGGACGCGCTGATGGCTGTTGGAAGTTCCAGTCACCAAGGACCTGAGCAGGGCGCGGAAGCGCTGATCCCCAAACAGCGTAAAGAGGAGATTCCTGTTCGCAGGCGATCGCGGCGTGAACACGAGAAACTCCGTTGAGCATATCTGCGGTCTTGCCGTGGAGTCGGCTGGCACCCAGACACGTGCGATTCTTGGATTAAGCTTGGATAAGAGGACCGCATCCTTCAGTACAACAGTCTTGTTGCTCCTGATGGCCGCACCTAGTTCGATAGCAGGGCGTTGGCCTGCGTCATATGCCGGGATGCTGAAGTGCTCATACTCCAATCCGGAGAAACGCGAAGGCGAGGTGGTTTTCGTGTGGTGATTGGCTAGCTGATCCAAGCGGAAGACCTCCCACCCCTCCGGTATCTTGCCCATCTCGGAGTTCACCAGTCGTTCGGGGAACAGTTCGGCGATTTCTTGCGGCAATCCCGTATGACGGCCTTCCATCTTCGCCCGGACGGGATCGAAATCGACGAACCAAGACTTGAACAACGCCCGCGCCATCGCCTCCAGCGTCTCGTTCATCCGACGGTTCAGCTCGATCTTGTCGTCCAGCGTGCCGAGGATGTGGGCGATGGCGAGTTGTTCAGAGAGAGGTGGGAGTGGTATGTCTACGCTGTGCACCAAAGATGGACTGACGTTGGGCTGCGCCGATCCGTACCCAAGGTTCTCGATCTTCTTGCGCACTCCTTTGTATCGCAAGGAATAAAATAGAAATCGATTATCAATCCGGTTGGGATCGCGAATGGAGAAACGCCCAACTCGCTGGTTTAGTACCGCCGGAAGATCGCGATGCCGAACCATGGCGATATCGCCTATGTACCCGGTCATGGCGATGAGAATATCGTTGTGCTGAAGCTCAAACTCGCCAGCGTCTGAGGCAACCTGTGGCGACACAAATGAGCAGCCGTCCATGATAAGGCTACCACTCTTCACGTTCTGTATTTTGACAACTGGGATGCCAGTATCAACCCAGTCGCTGCTCTTAAACGCATATCCTGACCGTACGGACGCCACATCGCCAAGACGCACAACATCAAACTGATCCACGATGTCCGGCTCCTCTACTGCCAGCAGCACCACATGCTCACGCTCGATCTTCTTTCGGAATTGGTCGGGTACGGCATCCCAGACGAACAGGTCTACCCGGAACGGCAGGTTGCTTTCCTCGAATGCTTCCTCAAGGTCGGAAACCCGGCTGGCTTGCTCCGGCGTTGCGAAAACCACCATATCCAGATCAGACTGCGGGCGAGAGGTCCATTTGGCGCGGGATCCATAGACCCACACGGTCGTGTTCGGCAGATGCCGCGCAAGCAGTGCCAGAACGGTTTGGCGCTGTTTGGCGGTAATATCGATCACCCCGTCCATCCCCATGCTTCCCCGCTCATCGTCTGATAGAGTCCGATGGCGTCATCGATGAAGTCCGGTATTATCTCCAGGCAGTCTTGCGCCTTTGTGCCGTCGTAGTCATGAGAAGTACCGATGCGTGCGTCGACGTAGAGCCACCACTGCTCCAGCGGTGTAGAGAACAGATCGTTCTCGTAGGCAAGCCTGAAAATAGGCTTAGGACTGTTGGGAGGATCTGCGATGCCCAGTTCTTCGATGAGATATCGCTTTAGTACCTTCCACAAGCAGTCATAGCAGGTCTCAAAACGCTGGATCACCGACTCAGCGATGCCTTCCTGGTTCAGGACAGGCAGAGAGGTATCCAGGTTCCGGTAGTTGGCATGCTGTTCCTCAAGACGTGCAAGGGACATTTGAAACTTTTCATATTCGATCATGGCTAATGCCTCTGCTCCTTCACGCTTCATTCATCGCTAGCGAATCCAAAGATCGTAAGATTGGCTTCGATGGCGTCGTCCAGCTTCGCGCCTTTGGCCTGTTGCTCGCGAAACTCGGCGACCAGTCGTTTCATCTTGTCCTCGAACGGCTCACCGTCGTCCTCTTGGGGCTCCACGCCGACATAGCGGCCAGGCGTCAGCACATGGCCGTGCCTACTCACCTCCTCCAGTGCCGTGCTCTTGCAAAAGCCGGGAATGTCGGCGTAGCCGTCGTCCTCCTCTCCCCTGCGCCAAGCATGGTAGGTGTCGGCGATGCGGGTAATGTCTTTGTCAGTAAGCTCGCGGTGCGTCCGGTCCACCATCCGGCCGAGCTTCCTCGCGTCGATGAACAGGATCTCGCCCTGGCGCTTGCGTCGGCGCGCCAGGAACCACAGGCAGGCGGGAATCTGAGTCGAGTAGAAGAGCTGGCCCGGAAGGGCCACCATGCAGTCCACTAGCTCCGCCTCGATCAGGTTCTTCCGGATCTCTCCCTCACCCGACTGATTCGACGACATCGACCCGTTGGCGAGCACGAACCCCGCAACGCCCTTGGGCGCGAGGTGGTGGACCATGTGCTGGACCCATGCGAAGTTGGCGTTGCCCTTCGGCGGGATGCCGTAGCGCCAGCGCTTGTCCTCGACCAGCCTGTCGCCTCCCCAGTCCGAGACGTTAAACGGGGGATTGGCGAGGATGAAATCGGCCTTCAGGTCCGGATGGCGGTCGTTATAGAAGCTGTCGCCGTGGGCGATCTGTCCCCCAATGCCTCGTATGGCCAAGTTCATCTTCGCGAGCCGCCACGTCGTGTAATTCGACTCCTGCCCGTAGATCGAGATGTCGCCGCGCGCCTTGCCGCCGTTGCCGTTTCCGCTGGAGTGGGCGCGAATGAACTCGATCGACTGCACGAACATGCCCGAGGACCCGCAGCAGGGATCGTAGACCCGCCCCCGGTAGGGCTCCAGCATCTCGACGAGCAGCTTGACGACGCAACGCGGGGTATAGAACTCACCGCCCCTCTTGCCCTCGGCACTCGCGAACTGTGAGAGGAAGTACTCGTAGACGCGGCCGAGCACGTCTCGGGAGCGGGCTTCGGCGTCCCCGACGCGGATGTTGCCGATCATGTCGATCAACTGGCCGAGCCGCTGCTTGTCCAGGGCGGGCCGCGCGTAGTCCTTGGGCAGCACCTCCTTCAGCGCCGGGTTGTCGCGCTCGATCGCGGCCATGGCCCGATCGACGGTCTGTCCAATGGTCGACTGCCTCGCCTGGGCCTTCAGGTGTGGCCAGCGGGCTTCCCGCGGCACCCAGAAGATGTTTTCGGCGATGTACTCGTCGCGGTCCTCTGCGGCCTCGTCCCCCCACTTTGCCAACACCGCCTCGTGGCGCTCCTCGAAGGCGTCCGAGATGTACTTCAGAAAGATGAGCCCGAGCACGACATGCTTGTACTCGGCGGCATCCATCGAGCCGCGTAGCGCATCGGCCATCGCCCACAGCTCGGCCTCGTAGCCGGTCGTGGCTCCGCTGTCGTTTTGCGTGCCTGCCATTGCTGTCGCGGTCCTCATTCTTCGTCGCTGTGGAGGAACTTGGGGAGCTGGGTCGTAAGCAAAGATACGACATGGCATCTGTCCTGCCATCGCAGGGATCGCCGACGCAGGGTGTCCCATGCCCGGCGGACCTGCGCTGCGCAGGGATCGACTAGTCCGGAAACCGGCGGAGAACACCGTTGAATGATAGGAGATTGGGTGCCGGGCACGATCTCGGCCGATCCCGGGAACCATCACCGGCTCGGGCCATGATCGCGCTCTGGGCCGCGCCGGCGCATCATCTCCAGCGCGCGCGCAACGTCTCGGCGAGCTTCTTGTAGTATTCGGCCAAGCGTGTCATCCGTCCGTCGAGCCGCTCGATTTGCCTCTGCAAGGTTTCGCTCTGCACGGCCTGCCGCTCGACACGCCGCCTCAAGGCTTCGACCTGCTCTGAGTGCCGCCGCTGTTCCGTCTCGCACTGCGCGGACAACCTCTCCAAGGCCGCCGTCAACTGCCGTTCCAACTCGGTCATACAGCCTCCTCACTCTCTCGACAGCTTCACGTAGGGCCGATCGCGCACGGTCCAGGGCGGATAGGCCAGCGTGCCGGCCGGCAGCACCACGAACCGCTCCCCCTCGATCTCCCGGAGCGCGATCCCCCAAGTGTCCTTCTCGAACTGAGCCAGCGTCTGCCGGGCCTCCTCGATGTCCCGGTCGAGTTCGGCGACCGTCTCGATCCGGACTTGGATGCGCGTCCACAACCAGTGCATCGTCGCCCAGCTTCCGCCGCAGATACCGAGCCAGAGGCTCAGGCCGACCACCAGGGGCCGGAGCCATGCCCTCAGCAACAGCGCGCGCATCCGCCCAGTCGCCGCCTCCGTATCGCGCTCGATGGTACGCAGCGCGTTCCTCGCGACGCGCCGCGAGTTCTCGCCAAGCCGATCGAGCTCGTCCGCGGTCAATCCCTCGATCTCCCGGCGTTCCCTCTCCAGCCGCTTCCGCAGCCGGTCGGTCAAGCCGCTCACGCTTGAAGTCATGGGCGTACAGCTCTCCTTTCAGACGCCACCGGTCCCCGGTCGCGGGGTACAGCGCCGTCAGGTAGTCCTTTCCTTGGCGCGGCACTTCGAGGCCCGCCTCCTGCAAGGCGGTGACGACATCGGCCCGGTTCCGCACCGTGCCGTGCTCGACACGCTGGAGCAGGTAGTCGTGGATCAGGTCGCGGGGGGAGGATTCGAGCCCGAGCCCGGCCCGCAGCCGCGCCGCCTCGATGTAGGCGCGGTGTCCGGGTTGCTGCACCCTGGCCCGCGCCGGATCGTCGGGCCGGCTCCAGCCGTGTTCGGCGTTGACGGCGTCGCGCAGCGGACCGAAGGTCTTCTCCCAGCCGGGCGGCGCGATGTTGAGGCTCCGGCCGGTCTCCAGGTCGCAGCGCGCGGCCAGGACATGCACGTGAGCGCCGCCGCCGCGCTCGCGATGCAACACGGCCGCCCAGGCGTAGCGGTCGGGCTCCAGCCTCGCCCAGGCTGTCCGCTCGAACTCATCCAGAACCTCGCCGATCTGGTCGTCGGTCGGAGCGTCTTCCGGCGCCCAGGCGATTACGCCCGATGTGTACTTGTGCTCGAACGCCAGCGCGTCCGCCACGGCGGCCACCTGGTGGGGATTTCCCCGGAGGACCTCGACGCCTTCGCGCGGCTTCCCGGCCGCGTCCCGCCCACCGAGAAGGTAGTCGGCCGCCGCACGGGCCGAGCCGGTCCCGCGGGCCAGGAACTTAATGAGCATCGCGATCCGGGAACCCGACGGGGGCCAGCGCCGCGAGCGCCCGCTCGATGGCGATGAGGTGGCCGGTCACCTCGACGGCCTCGACCGCCCCCTTGTGGGTATTGGCCCAGCGGGCGATCTGGTTGAGGTTGTTGCCGATGCGCGCCAGCTCGCGGGTGCGCTCGCGCTCCACCTCGGCGTGCGGCACGGTCCAGGTGCGCACCCGGCCAACCGACCGGCGCACCAGATCCGACAGCGTCAAGCCTGCGGAACGCGCCTTGGCGTGCCACTCGGCACGCTCCGCTTCGCTGGCGCGGATCTTCACCCACACGGCGCGTCCAGCGTTCATGACGTGCCGTTGCCGTTCGGGGGGTCCAGAGGGGGCACAGCCCCCCGCCAGCCCCTGCCGGGGACCCGCGAAGCGTGGGCCCCAAAGGGTATGCTGGCTTACGCGCCTTAGACGCGGCCGACAAGCTCGTGCGCCGCAGCTGCGGGCGCACCGAAGCTCGACGGAAATCGGGCGGCCCCCCGGTCCTCAACACGCCGACCGTCGAGGGCGAGCCGTTGCAGCTGTTTGGCGCGGAACGCCCCACTCGCCGCCTCCGCCCGCCCGCGCCGTGGCTCTCGGCCCCGGCATCCTCGCGCGGTTCCGCCTAAGCGCCGTCATCCCGGCTCTCCTCGATGCGCTCGCGCATCCATTCGTCCACCTCCCCCTCGATCCAGCCCACGGCGCGCGATCCCAGCGAGACCGGGCGGGGGAAGCACCCCTGGTCCAGCCGCACATAGATCGTGCTCCGCGCCAGACCCGTGCGGGCCTTCACCTCCGGCAGCCGCAGGAACCGGGTCGGCGGGTTCGTTCTCTGTTCCATCGGTTGTTCACTCATCGCTCTGATCCTCCTCGTTCTCTTCGTGCGTGACGTAGGCGTCCGGTGCCGATGGCGACGGGGGCGGCGCCCGCGGGCCACCCGAGCCCCCGTCGTAGTCGTCGATGAACGCCAGAACCCGGTCCGCCGTCCTCAGCGACATGGAGCGTCCGCCCTCGATCTGGCGCATCAGATTCGGATCGCCCAACGCCTTCATGCCGAACGTCGTCGGCCTCAGGCCCGTGCGCCCGAGGAAGGCGCTCACGCGCGAATTGAACTGCCGCTCCAGCGTCTCCATGCCCGAAACGTTGAGGAGCCGTCTTGGTGGACGTCAACCCTTAGGAAATCTCCTAAAGGCTTGTAGCGGCTAGAGATAGCCAGTACGGTACGCGAGCTGTTGGACACCGCCGCCAGTGGCATGGCGGACACCCCCTCCGCAGCGCTCGCCAGAGGTTCCCGTCAAGGGTCTTGGAGATCGGTCGGGAGGCCGTCTGGTTGGGCGATAGTGAGGGAGGGAGACTGAGTAAGAACGGCCTCGTCGTTCTCCGCGAAGCGCTCGGGCAGGCTCCCCGTACTGAGCCGAGCCACGGAGACTACCTTCAGCGCATGGTCCAACGCGGCGATCCAATGATGGATCCCTTTGCCGAGAGCGGTGTGGGAGTGGCAAGGTCCATCCAATGCAGGCAATTCGGTCGCGTCATCGCTCCGACCGACCGGCCGGCTCCATTAGGCCGCTCCGGTCGGCACCCACGGTGGCACTGCGCTACTGATGTATTCGCACCACGCCTGAAGGACTTCGGCGCGGCGCTCCAGCAGGTCGGATCGCTGATACGCCTGAACAACCCGGCTTCTCGGGACGTGGGCGAGGCAGGCTTCCGCGACCTCCGCCGGGACGCCCGATTCGGCCATCCACGACCGCGCGCTCGACCGGAACCCGTGCAGCGTCGAGTCCACCCCGGCACCCCGAAGCACGCGCCCCGGCGCGTTCACGGCCAGCGGCCCGCCCGACCTCGACGGAAACACCAGCGCCGACTCACCGGACAGCGCGCGCGCCCGTTCGAGCACATCGAGCGCGCCCGTGCTCAACGGCACGGTGAACTCCCGGCCCGCCTTCATCCTCAACGCCGGAATCGTCCACCGCGCCGACTCCAGGTCGATCTCATCCCAGCGCGCCCCGCGCGCCTCTCCGCCCCGAACGGCGGTCAGCACGATCAGTTCCACACACAACGCAGCCGCCGAGGGCGCATCCCCCAACCGCCGGATCGCCCGGAGCGCCGTCCGGACCTCCTTGTGCGGAAGCGCGCGATAGTGCTCCGGCCCGGTGCCGTTCACCCTCGGCAGCGCCGCCACCGCCCGGTCCACCGGATTGTCCGGGCGGTAGTTCCGGCCGATGCACCAGCGAAAGACGGCGGAGATCCGGTGCCGGGCCTTCCGCCCGGCGGCGGGCTTCGAGTTCCAGATTGGTGTGAGGCAGCGGAGTACGTCCGCGCTCGTGATCCGGTCCGCAGGCTTGTCCAGCAGCGGGGCGGCATGCAGACGAAATGTCGACTCCCACTGCTCGGGAAGCGGGCTCCCAGCCTTCCACGCGTCGCGGTGAAGCTCGATGGTCCTTTCGGCGGCATCGGCGAACGTCGGGACGCCGCGTCCTCCGCGCGGGTCTTGGCCCAAGCGGACGCCCCGGCTGTTGTCCAGCGCCTTCTGCCGGGCCTCGGCGAGCGTCACCTCGGGATACGGCCCGAGCCCGATCGAGGTGAGCCGTCCGTCGATCCTGACGCGTTGCCGCCACGTCTTCGTGATCCGGCCGCTAGCCGTCCGGTGGACCCGGAGACTCAGCCCCCGCCCGCCGCGTCCGTCGCCGTAGACTCCGGGTCGGCCGACCGTCCGAACGAACGCGGCGGTGAGTGTCCTCGGTCGCTTGGTCATGGCTTCCTTCTTTGGTGGTGTATCACTTTGTGCCTCACTACATAAAGAAGAATACACCGGATGCCAATGGAATACAAGAGGACAGTTCTACCGGGCGTCACGCTGAAACCATTGCAATACAGGATGTTACGGGACTTCTAGTGGACTACTGTGGATCGCCTCGGATCATGACTGGAGAGTTCAACCAGGACTGCACGATCTGCCGCACTTGCCGTCCTACCATACCTGATGCTGCCGTGCTTAAAGGGCGAGAAAACGGCATCAAATGGCGGGACACGAAATGGCAACAGCCTGGGCTATCAGGCAATCGGGGCGAGGGCGGACCGGTCGGTGGCGCACTGGACAGGCTGCCCTATAGCGACTTGTAGTAGTCACGAATCTTGACGGCCATCAGAAGTCTGCGAGTAAGGGTTACCTCAGGGGGTTAAAGTGCCCGGAAAGGAGTGGTGGTCTCTGTTCTGGCTTTCGGGCCTACCGCGTCGCCGCGCCCGTGCAGCTCTCCTCGTTCACGCGCAGGTACTCCAGGACGAAGGTGTCCACGGACTCTGACAAGCCTTGCATGGTGGAGGCAGCGCGTTCCGCGCCGCCGCTGTGCGTCCCGATGAAGCTATCCGTCCGCACATCGGGGATGCCGACGGGCCAAGGCCGCCGCCGTGATCACCGACGCACATCAAGAATCCTGGCTATCTCGCACGGCATCTCAGAAAGGGCGCCATGCTGGACAGCGATCCCGGCCTAGTGGTAGACTGACGATCCCCTCAAGCCAACGTGAGGAACCCCTCCTACGGCAGCGAATGGGACCTACCCACAACGTTCACACACGTCTTGCCCCTAAACCCTTAGGAGGGCGGAACCATGGCATTTCAGATTCCGATCACGATCAAGGAGGCGATCGACCACATTCACAACAACCGTTACCTGCTTCCGGCCATTCAACGGGAGTTCGTTTGGCAGCCGTCTCAGATCGAACGGCTCTTCGACAGCCTCATGCGCGGCTATCCGATCGGATCGTTCCTGTTCTGGCGAGTCGATCCCGAAACTGCGAAGGACTACAGGTTCTACAAGTTCATCACCGATTACGATCAACAGGAACCCCACAACCAACCCCATGGGGCGCCTGCGGCCGTGCCTGGCCTGAAGGCGGTGCTCGACGGGCAGCAACGCCTCACGGCGCTGAATGTCGGGCTGTGCGGGTCCGGTAAGTGGAAGCTTCCCCGCCTATGGTGGAAGAACCGGTGCGCTTGGCCGGAACGACAGCTCCACCTCAATCTCCTCGCGCCTCCGACGGAGGACGAAGAGGAACTCTCGTACAAGTTCCGCCTCCTCCCGCCCAAACCTGACCCGCAGGGCTGCAAACACTGGTCCCTGCACGCCCAACGCCGGAACGACCACGAATATTGGTACCGCGTGGGAGATATCCTCGGTTTCGAGGATGCCGCGGACCTGATCGACGTCGTCTTCGACCTTGGGCTCGTGGATACAAAGAAGCCTCTGAGAATGCTCACCAGGCTCCACCACGTCGTTCACAGCGATGGCATCGTCTCGGCCTACGAAGAGGCAGACCAGGACCCCGAAAAGGTCCTCAACATCTTCGTTCGCACCAACAGCGGCGGCACGTCGCTGTCCTACTCGGACATGCTCCTCAGCATGGTAGTGGCCCAGTGGGAAGACGCGCGCAAGGAGATTCACGAGCTCGTTGACGAAATCAGGGGCATCGGCAGGGGCTTCTCTTTCAATCACGACTTCGTGCTTAAGGCTTGCCTGATGCTCGGCGACAGCGACAGCATCCGATTCAAGGTCGTGAACTTCAGAAAGTCGAAGATCGGCACCCTGCAGCACCAATGGCATCATATCAGGAGAGCCATCACAGAAACGGTGGAGCTCGCATCCTCGTTCGGCTACTCTGGACAAAGTCTGGCATCGGCAAACGCCCTGTTGCCGATCGCCTACCATCTCCACCGCCGGCAGCAATCGTTGGGTGCCGAGGACCTCAAGACGATTCGCGACTGGCTGATTCGCTCGCTGCTGAAGCGCGGGATATGGAGCAGCGGCGCTGACAGCCTGCTGATGGCAATCCGCAAGGCAATGCAGCGGAGTTCCTCCCACAACGGTTTTCCGGCTCGCGCGATCGAGGAGGAGATGCGTACGCGTGGCAAGGGGCTGACTTTCGACGATGAGGAACTCCAAGACCTGGCCGACGCCGCGTACGATGGAAGGGCCTACAGCCTCCTGTTTCTCCTGTACGATTTCGTCGACGTAGCCACGAACCGCTTCCACATCGACCATGTCTTCCCGCGCGCGCTGATGACCCCGGCGCGCCTGAAGAAGGCCGGCGTCCACGAGGAAAAGATCCCCGAGTATCTGGATCGGGTGAACCGCCTGGCCAACCTCCAACTCCTCGAGGGAAAGATTAACATGATCAAGGGCGCCAAGCTGCCTGCCGACTGGCTGCGCGAGCAGTACTCCGAGGAAACAAGGCTGAATCACTGCCACCTGCACGATCTGGGCGACGTTCCAACCGAAGTCACGGGTTTCCTGGACTTCTACGAGACACGCCGAACCCGTATCCTGGACAAGCTGCGCCGCCTACTCGTTTCCGACAGCACGGAGAACCCGGACTAGCACGGCTGGCAGCCAGAAGGGCTGTCCCAGTGCGGCAGGGCTGGCGAGGCTCGCTTTACCAAGCGAAAGGACCGTGAGAATTCTGGAAAACCTGAAGATCACTGAGTTGATCGACCGCGCGACGTGGCGGGAAGCCGTCACCTACCGGGACACATGGCCCCATGAATACGTCCTCAGCCGCAAGGACGGCCAGCATGAATTGGTCGAGCTGGTTGTTGCCCGCTTCCGGGCTGGGGAGGGTGTCGCCGGCACTTTCTTCGGCAGGCCGAACACCTATTTGTTCATCGGCGACTACAATTACTGGCTCATGACTCACTGGGACGCGGTCAACCTCGACGACGGGCAGGACTACGTGCTGAACCGAGCGCGCCTGTATCGCGACCGTCGTGACTTCGTCATTCAGACTGGCGATACCGGGAAGCGCGAGGACTACCCCGCCAAACCGTCGAGGTCAATTCACCGCGCCGACTGACGCTGATTGGGAATTTCCACCCCGACCGACGGGCGACACCCGTGCGGCGGGCGGCCCCAGTGCGGCCGACCAGCCATCAGGACGCGCCGCCAGGACACAAAGACGGGCAAGCCAGCCTCCCGTGACCGCCGCCCGAGTGCGGGCCTCAAGGGGGGATCGAAGGGGGGCGGAGCCACCCTCGCCAGCCCCTGCCGGGGACCCGCGAAGCGTGGCCCCAAAGGGTAAGCTGGCTCATGACAGGTAACCGGTCATGAGCCGGCGCCTCAGCGGATCGGTTCGGCCTCCGGGTCTCGTGTCGACGCTTGCCAGCTAGATACGCGGCCCAGGCCTCCATGACCTCGCGCCTCCGGGCTCGGTTTGGTCAAGAATTGTCCAATGCGAGCAGCTATAGCAGTCCCCAAATCCACTTGATCATGAATCCAAGAATCAAACAGGCAATCAAATAGACCGTGCCCCAAAAGTAACTGGGACGGTCATGAAAAAGGCTCCTGAAGACATAGTGCAAGAGGCCAACTATGGCTTTAGTCTGGGCTTCGTCGAAGCCAGCTTCCTTGAGGTGGCGGTAGTAGGGGTGGTGGTAGGGTTCGTCTGGATCTTCAAACACGACGTCAACTATGGCTTCGGCCTGAGCTTCTTTGAAGCCGGCGGTATTGAGGATACGTCGGGCTTCCTGGACTCTGTCCTTTCTGTCCCGGAACTGGTGGAGGCCGGACGTCGGCCAATCAGTCTTGTGTCCGTAGGTGCTCAGGCACAAGGCATCAACTATGGCTTCGGCCTGGGCTTTCTTGAAGCCGTAATTCCTAAGGTAGCTTCTGGCGTTCATACCTTCAAATCCGGGATCGTTTTCTTCAGATTGGAGCCCGTGAACGAACAAGGCATCAACTATGGCTTCGGCATCGTCCTGGAAGAAACTTTCACTGAGGGTGCGGCTGTGGATTTTGTGCCGGTCTTCGGTCAAGACGTCAACTAAGGATTCGGCCTGGGCTTCGTCGAAGCCGGCGTTCTTGAGGAGATATGTGTTGGCTCTATAGGCTTCGTCGGGATCTTCAAACATGACGTCAACTATGGCTTCGACCTTGATCTTGGCGAAGGAGGCGGCGGTGAGTGTACGGCGAGCTTTCCGGGCTTTCGTGGCCTTGGACCATTGGTCGTCACGGATGATGGAAGTCAAGGTGACGTCAACTATAGTTTTGGCCTTGGCCTCGGTGAAGCCGGCGGCCTTTAGTGTGCGGCGTATCTTTGAGCGACCATAAAAATACACGGTTTCCCCTTTCGTTCTGGCAATCAATCCTCCCGCCACTGATAGTACCGGTCCACTGCGTGTACAGAGATGGTAATGACCTGACAGTTGGCCCTCGCCGGAGCTGTGTCTAGGCTGCCTTCGTCTTAGCCTCCTCCTTCCTGGCCTTTGCGGCCTTCCTGGCGTCGGTGAGACCGGCCTTGAAGACCTGATAGGGCGTGCGGCCCTCCATGGCTCGACCGCGGTGCGGCCGCTTCCGGTTGTAGGTCTCCAGATACGCCTCGAGGTCCTGCTGCATCTCCTCGACGGTCTCGTACCAGGTGGTGCGGCCCTTCACCCTCAAGTGCTCGTCGAGGAGCGTGCGGTGGAAGCGCTCGATGAAGCCGTTGGACTGGGGCCTGCCCACCTTCGTCGTGCGGTGCTCGATGTCCTCGAGCTGAAGGAACAGCTCATATGGGTGACGGTCCGGACGGCCGCAGAACTCGCGGCCGTTGTCGCTGAGCACGGTCTTCACCCGGACCCGGTGCTCATCGAAGAACGGCAACACGTCGTTATTCATCACCTGCACCGCCGTGAGCGGGAGCTTGCTCGTGTAGAGCCGGCCCCAGGCGTAGCGGCTGAAGCAATCGAGCACGGTCTGCAGGTACACCTTGCCGACCCCCTTCAGCGTTCCGACGAAGAACGTGTCCACGGCGACGAGGTCGCCCGGGTAATGGACTTCGATGTGGCGCTCCCGGAACTCGGGACTGAAGCGCTCCAGCAGCTCGATCTGCTCGTCGGTCAGCTTCAGCTTCCGTTCCCTGGCCGTCTCTTCGAGCCTGAGCAGCCGTTCGTGCTTCGTGGTGAGGCCATGCCGGCTCCACACGCCCCGTACGCCTCCTGAGCTCACCTGGATCCCTCCGAGCAGCAACTCGTCCGCGACCCGCTGAGCTCCGTGCGTCGGAGCCTCCAAGGCGTGGGCCAAGACCGCCTGCTCAATCTCTTCACTCACCCGGTTCGGGTGCGGTCCCTTCGGCCCCGGAAGCTGGTCGATCAGCCCCTCGGCCCCGTAAAGCTGGAAGTTCCTCCTGATCTCGTAGAACTGCTGCCGGCTGTAGCCCACGATCTTGCACGCCTTGCTCACGTTGCCGAGCTCCTGGGCCAACTGTAGCAGGCTCAGCTTGCGGCGCGCTATCTTCTCCCCCTGGACGGTGGTCATCTTCTCTCCCGTGCTAAGTGAGTGACTTCGACATCTCTCAATTAGCTCCGGCGAGGGCGGCTGGCCACCGTCCTCTCTCGTGGTCAACTGTCAGGTGAATACCGTCTCAGCACACACTGCGTCCGGCCTGCAAGAGGGCGGGCAATTCGGTTCCAGTAGCGACCAAGTCCCGCGCCATACCTACCCGGAAGTTAGTGTCTGCCAGAAAACCCTGCCAATCCTCTGTAGCGGGGCCGTTTGATGGTATTTTCGAGGTGACGAATCTGCGGTTTGGGCCGGGGCGCTGACGGGCTCTATGATCTCGCTGAGGCTCTTTTCGATCCGGTCAAGCGACCCGAAGTCCACCGTCCCGCCTACCCAAGCCCTCGAGAGCCCCCGCAGGACGCGCCGAACGCCTTCGGAGGTGGTGGGGTCCGGCTTCCCCCGCCTCGAAGCGAGCGGCCATCGAGCCAGTCCTGCAGGCGGCGTAGCGCCCCCTCGTAGGCGCGCCTGGTGTTCGCGCTGACCCGAAGCTGCGGCGAGCTCGCGGGCCCTCTCCCGGACGGTCGGGAGGCCCTCTCCCTCGGTGTGCCTTTCGAGTGCGGATCCCATCGTGTCCAGACCGGCAACATCGTGGAGCGGATCTCAGTCCAGGTCTGCTTCTCCGCGAGAGCGACAGCAGCGAATTGTATACGTGTATCCAGGCATGAGGTGGCTCGCAAGATCCGCTCGCACGACGTGCTCGAGGTGCTGGCCGATCTGTTCGTCCGACACGGGCCTCTCGAGTATCTGAGGTCGGACAACGGACCGCAGGCGGCCGTGCTAGTCGAGCAATGGAGGCGCGAGTACAATACCGTCCGACCCCACAGCGCCTGCGGCGGCTTTCCCCCGGCCCCTGAGGCGATTAAGCCGTCGCCCTGGTTCCTGAGGATGCCCGTCCTTCACGGCCCTCCACAGATGCTGGGACTAACATAGGATGTGGTACCGCTCTTGGGGGCAGGTCAGAATCCCTTGATCGGGGTCCTTGGGAGGCGGTATCCTCAAATGAAGGCCATCGGACTCAACTGGAGGTGACTCAAATGCCTTTGTCCTGGCAGTTACACGCCTTCGGAGCCACGCTTGCGATCTGCACCCTGCTCGGCCGAGCGGAACAAGGTGCGGGTCAACAGCCGGGGTCTTACGGGTGGTACGTGAGCGCGAGCGGCGGGACGAACTGGAACTCCGTGATGAAGCAGGCGGGCCATAACCGGGACAATATCTGTTACCCGAATTTCCGTTGCAGCGGCATGCCGGAGGGCTATCGCTGGTTTTACAACCTTCCCTCGGATCTCGGTACTGCTTTTGAAGTCGCCGTCGGTCGAGATTTCGGCGACGTGCGCGTGGAGGTGTCGGTCTCCCAGCGATCGAACAACATCGAGCAAGAGTTCACCGACATTACCTTTCTGGATGGATCTCCGATCCTGCCTAACGAAGACAGCAACTATACGTCGGCCAACACAACCAGGGTCGATGCTCTGGGTGCGCGCACGCTGTCCCTGAACGCCTATCACGACTTCGCGTTCGCAGAAAGCCGGGTCATGCTTTACCTGGGCGCCGGGCTGGGCCTGTCCTTCGTCGAGCTGTCGGGGCTGTATTTCAGCAGCGAATACTCGTGCATTAGTCAGCCATGCGGCGGTCGTCCCGCGGCGGAGTACAACAGTCTGCAGGACGTTGATCTGTCCGACAGCGGTCTTTCCAAGCAGCTCTTTGCCGGCACCGACTATCGTCTGGGCGACAAGCTCCTACTCGGCCTGAAGGCGTCCTACAGCTGGGTCGACGACCTTGTGGACACGAGTCCTTACGAGGTGCATCCGTTTCCCATAATGAACGACACCGAAATCAGTCGCATCAATCCCTGGTCTATGATGCTCGGCTTGAAGTACCTGCTGCTCAGCGATTGAGGGATCGTCCCGACGGATATTGACATGCGCCGCGTCGGTGCGGTCCGACCACTACGCGGCCAGCGCTTTGGGATCAACATTGCCTGGTTTTCCACGGTGAGCCTGTAGGGCTGTTCGCAGCGCAGACTTTGCTCGTGTGTCCTCGGCGAGTTCCCCATTGATTTGGCCGACGAGACCTCTAGCGGCCTCTCCTGGTCCGCGTCCCCTCAACCGACCCCAGCAGCTGCCTGCCGCCATATGTCCTTCGTGTGGCGCTCGACTCAGGACGCACCGGCAAGAGGGACGGGGGGCGAGCCCCCCGCCCGCGAACTCCGCCGGAGCGCGGGCCTCAGGGGGGATCGAAGGGGCGGAGTCCCTCGCCAGCCCCTGCCGGGGACCCGCGAAGCGTGGCCCCAAAGGGTAGGCTGGCTCCCGTGCGCCAAAACCGCCGGACTCGCCGATCTGGAACGCCGTGTTGATCTTGTCGAGCGCTCCGTCCCACGCGGCGAGGGGCGATCCCGAAATCGCCCGTACCCTCACCTCAAGAGGGACACCGAGGGCAACTGGGACCGAGCGGCGGGATACAAGCCGAGCAGAACATGCTGGCAGCTGGCCAGGCTTGACCGTGGAGCCATTGCGCTACGTGCATCCTTCGGCCCTCACAGTCAGTCTGCCAGGGCTTGGCGTGAGATGCCGAACGGACCCGACCTTGACGAAGCGGGACTTCGGGTCTCGATGTTTCTTCGATGTTTTTTTCTGGAAAACCTTACTGAAACATGCGGGCTTTTCATCGGGCTAGAAACAGACGACTAAGCCCTTCTCCTGCTCTATGAGCAGGCGGTCAGTCCCCGTTTGGTCCCTTGGCTAGAACGATCTGTCGCCAAGGCGCGCACGATACTGTGCACGTTCACGACACGGATCCTTGGGGGGTGGGGGTGGGGGAGGGGTGAACTATTTCGCCTCTTATTTCTTAACCCCAGAATCGCAAGTCCGTTAGGAGGGCGTGGCCACAAATTTCCGCCGCCGCAACTCACGCCGATAGATCAGCTGGGGTGCATTGCACTTGGGCTCCCGTGGTACCGTGAGCGCACTCACGTCCTATAACGCCGGACTCAAGCACGGCCCTCGGGTACGCTGTCGCGGGGAAGCCGGAAGCTCTAACGTGAGCAACGGGCCGGCCGCTTCGCGGACACTCCGGTGGCTGTGCCACCTCCGCGTCTTGAGCCAGTGAGCCCGTTACGCGACACGCTAAAGAGACGTCTTGACGTTGTGACGTATAGCGCTATAGTGACCCATGAGCACGAAAACAAAGCGTACAACGGTCTACTTCTCTCCTTCCGTACATCGAGCCTTACGACTCAAGGCCGCCGAGACGGAGCAAAGCGTATCCGACCTCGTGAACGAGGCAGTCCTCGGGATCCTCTCCGAAGACGCGGAGGATCTCGAGGCGTTTGAGGCACGCGCGAACGAGCCAAGCCTCTCCTTCTCCGATGTGCTGCAGGAGATGAGGCAGAGCGGTGAGCTATGATCTCCAGATCAAGCCCTCTGCCGTCAAGGAACTGAAAGCTCTCCAGGAAGCGGATCGCGGCCGGGTCGTCGATCGCATCCATGCTCTGGCCGAGGACCCCCGGCCTCGTGGCTGCGAGAAGCTAACCGGTGGATTTCGGTACCGGGTACGCCAGGGATCGCATCGTGTCTTGTACGAAGTCGACGATGAAGCCCAGATCGTCACCGTCGTGAAGATTGGCCACCGCCGAGACGTGTATCGATAGTTTGCGGTGTACGCGCGTCGCGTAACGCCGCTCTCCCGCCGAACCCTTCGGTGCGCCTTCGCGCATTACGTGTTGTGGCACTATCGTGGAGACCGACGGGCCCGTCCCTTCGGGGCACTCCGTTCGCGGACGCTCACTCCGCGCCGGGAGCGCGTGAGCCCGTTACGGACATGCGCTTTAGCGGGAAGCAAGACTTTGGCCCCCGAGGCTCCCCGTTAGGTCACGGCCATAGCGCGGCGAAGATGGCGCCGGTAGCGAGCCCATAGAGCACGGCGTCGATCACGTGTTTCCACGTATTGCTCCACGGTGCTCCGAAATAGACGGCGGCCGTGATGACTCCTGCGCCGTGTCCCATTGCCGCCACTGTCGCCGAGATCCGAAACACATCCATGGCCGGCTGCCCAGCGGCGAAGCCTGTACCTGTCACATACGCCACCAGCCCGGACAATACCAAATAGAAGATGAAAAGCTGTACTAACTTCCTCCCTATCGCACTGATCGTGGGAACGCCGGACGGCACGATAAAGATGAACCCGACCGGGCCTTGGGTCAGCTTCTCTGCGATTTCAGGATCCTCCACCTCCGCGTGGGTCCAGGCACGCGGCAGCATGTAACCGCCAGGCGCGGGAGGCCGTTCTCGCATCGCGTTGATCACGCTGTCTTCGTCGGGGAGCTTCTTGAAGTCGGACTTGTGGTGGGGAAGCGCCGTCCACACGAGAAGGCTCAGGATGAACACCGCTACGGTGGACAACAAAATGGGCAGCCACAGATCTAGCAGTGGGACCACATGCTTCTCCAAGTTGGGGGCAGCCAGCAAGGTTCCCCGCCCGATAACGCAGCGCAAGAGGCCGCACCATCAAGTCACGGTTCAACCACGGATAGAGACGGCGATCTCTTAGACACGCGGGTCGCATCGAGACCCGCCAGTTTGCCTCCGGTGTTCGACAGCGCGTCGTCCTCCGAAACCGGCCTCTCAGCTGAGCTACAGCCAATCCGTGGGGAATTCCTCCCGGTACCGCTCAATCGCGTCGGCAGTCCCACAGATGTAGATGGCGTCGTCCGAGGCGAGTTCCAGATCGGTCGGAAAGTCCATGGTCACCGTTCCACCGCGGTCCAGTGCTACGACCGTGCATCCGGTGCGCTCGCGGATCCGCTCCCTGATCGGGTTCTTCCCTTCGAGCTGGCCCGCGCTCACGAGCGCGAGCTTGATACGCGGCTGTAGCGAGACGGTCTCACCGAGCACGTGGTGGGCCAGGAGCTGGCCGGCGACCTGACTGATCGACAGGGCGAAGTCGGCGCCGGCCCGGTGGACGCGCGCAACACTCTCGGCCAGCCGGGCACCCGCGATGATGGGAAGGTCTGGTGCGTGGTCTCGCAGCAGCGTCGCCGCATAGACCGTAGGGCTTTCAGCGCCGAGAGCCAACGCTGCCACGCGCGCGTCGGCCAAAGGCAGAAGGTCGAGCACCTCGGGGTCGGTGACGTCTCCGACGAGGTCGACACCCGGACGCTCCTCGGAGTCGAGCACACAGACCTCCTCGCCCACCGCCCGCAGGATCTCGGCGAGCTTCTGACCCACGCTTCCGAATCCGACCACGATGATCACGCCCTCCTCGCGGATCGGCCGTGCCATCTCGCTGAGCTGCTCGATGCTCTCCGGCGTCCCCGCTGCGACGAGGATCGTGCCGGGAGGGATGGTCTCGTGCGGGTCCGGAGCGGCGCCCAGCTCGGCGTCGCGCCACTGTCCGATTATGTTGGCTCCGGTACGCGTCCGTATCCGCGTGGCCGCGAGCGTGGCGTGCGCGAGCGGGCTGCCGTCGTGGACCCTGAGCTCCGCCACCTCGAGGAGTCGGCTTAGCGGCCGGAAGCCCATTACCCGCGGCCCGACTTTAGCGCTGGCCCGCGCGCTCAGCATCGCCGCGAGCACGTGCGTCGGTGCGAAGGTCACGTCGGCCCCCGCGAACAACATGGGCGAACGGCGACGCGGGTCCTCGATCATCGCAACGATCTGTCCCTCGAGGCCGACCTCGCGGGCTCCTAGCGAGAGCAGGACGTTGTCGTCGTCGTCGCCGTTCAGGACCAGCGAGCGTGCACGTGCCAGCGGCCGCAGGTCCACCTCTTGCTCGGAGATCCTCGCGTGAACCACACTCCTCCCCCGTTCGTGGAGTCGACGCGCCACATCTTCGTCCTCCTCCACGATCAAGTAGGGGAGTCCCCGTCGCTCCAGCTCGCCCACGAGAGACACGATCTCCGGTCCGTGCCGGTACAGGACCACCGCGTCGGCCAGGTTGGGAAGCGTGGTCGGCGGGCGAGAGCCGTTGGCCTCCGGGGCCGCGGACTCCCTGAACTTGTCCGACCACAGGATCCCTACGCCCGCGCCTTCGAGGCGGGCAGCCCGCCCTGCGAGCAGAACGGAGCACCCCTTGAGCCCAATTGGCGTGAAGAGGTTGAGGAGGAACGCGGTGAAGATCAGCACCGAGAATATCGCGGGTGCGATGGCGCCCTCGGCGAGGGCAAGCGATGCGAGGATGAACGCGAGCTCGGCACGCCCGCACATCCCCACACCGACCGTGAGAGCCTCCCGCGCGGGAAGACCCATCCGGATCGCCATGCCCCCGGCGCTCACGACCTGCCCGACGATCACGGCCGTGGTGAGGACCGCGAGGAAGCCCAGGCCCGACGCGCTGATCTGGAAGGTGATCGAGAAGCCGAGGGAGATGAAGAAAATTGGCCCGAGGAAAGAGTACGCGATCCCGTACGAGCGATCGGCCACCACACGCACGAGGTTCGGGTGGGCGACCCTCTCCTCGAAGAAGAGCCCGGCCAGGTACGCGCCCAGGATCATGTGCAGCCCGATCGCCTCCGCCACCAGTCCGGCACCGATCGCGACAACGAGTACGAACGTGAAGCCCTTTCCACCCTCGGACCGGAACGGGAGCGTCAGACTCGGATAGACGTGGCGGCCAAGCACGAAGGCGAACGCGAAGAAGGTGATGACCTTGACGAGCGTGACCGCGACGGCCGCCGGCGTGAACGAGCCGCCCGACAACACCCCCAGGATCAGGCCGAAGAAGACGAGTGTCAGCAGGTCGTCGATGACGCAGCTCGCGACGATGATTCGGGCGACCCGGGTGTCGGCAAGCCCGAGGTCTCGGAGCGTCTTGAGCGTGATCACGACCGCCGTTGCGGTCATCGTGAGGCCCACGAAGGTCGCGCCCACCGGGTCCAGCCCGAACGCCGTGGCCACGCCGAAGCTCACCCCGAACGGCACCAGCGCGCCCACGACGGCCACGCCGAGCGAACGTCTCAGGGCGTCGAAGAACTGCCGGGGCTGCGTCTCCACCCCGGCGTGGAACATGAGGAAGAAGATGCCGATCTCGGCGAGCAGCGTGATCGCTTCGCTGGGCTCGATCCAGCCGAGCACGGCTGGGCCGACCAGAACGCCCACGATCAACTCACCCATGATCGTCGGCAGCCCGAGCGGGCGCAGAGTTACAGCGACGAGCCAGATGGCGGCTAGCAGGATCAGTAGGTCGACCGCGATGTCGTGCATCCGGTCAACCTACAAGGCCGGGAGACGCCTGCCGAGCGGCCAACAGAACTCGATGCAGGCCACCATCGCCGGTGCTGAAGGCCCCGGGGTTCGGCGTTAGTTGACCATCAGCAGAAAGGATGGGACAATCGAGCGCACGTCCGATAACGCCGGACTCACGCGCTCGCCTGACAGCTATAACGAGCACACACACACATGCCTGATAGGTATGCGGTTCGTGCTCGCGGACCTTACGGGTCCGTTTCGCTATCAGGGGGAGTGCTCGTCATAGTCCCTGCGCGCTGTCGCGCTCCGGCAACTCGGGTCTTACGATGAGCAACGGTTCGGCCGCTTCGCGGACACTCCGGTGGCTTCGCCACCTCCGCGTCTCGAGTCAGTGAGCCCGTTATCGGACCTGCCTTTGGACAGCGTATTGTGAGGGATTGAAGTGGAGTAGTCAATATCGGTTACGGCTGCTCCAGGCGTCTCGGAACCTGTCAACGCCAGTGAGACACTCTTGGAAATCAATTAGAGAGCAATCTCCTGTGTAGTGAGGGATGGGGTGGGAGGATTGATCCAGACGGCCTCCGGGAGTGGTTTAGGCTTCGGCTCACCGGAGACGAAGCGCTCGGGATGAGCGGCCCATGCCTCACGGAGCACGGCCTTCCTGCAGGCGATGATCCGATCGGCGTGACCGAAGTGGACCTGTTCGGGGGTCAGCATCGAGATGCCGCCATGGCGGTGCTCGGCATTATACCAACGGAAGAACGAGCGACAGAAGGTCTTGGCTTGCCCCTGATCCCCGAACCGGCCGGGAAACGAGGGATGGTACTTCAAGGTCTTGAACTGAGCCTCGGAGAACGGATTGTCATCCGAGACCTGGGGTCGGCCCAACGAGCGGGTCACGCCGAGATCGGCGAGTAGTTGAGCCGTGCATTGGCTCGTCATCGGAGCCCCTCGATCGGAATGCAGGGTCAGGAGGTGGGGCTGGACGCCATGCTTCAAGCAACTCTGCTGGATCAGCCGGCTGGCCAGGGCAGAGTTCTCCCGATCCGCCACCATCCATCCCACGACGTAGCGGCTGAAGATGTCCAGGATCACGTAGAGGTAGAAGTAACTCCACTTCTTCGGCCCCAGCAGCCGGGTGATATCCCAGGACCAGACCTGGTTCGGGCCCCTCGCCATCAACTCGGGTTTCTGGTATTTGGGATGACTCCGCTGCGCTCGACGCTCCTGAACCGGCACCTGGGAAGCCAGAACGCGATACATCGTACGCTCGCTGCACAGGTAGACGTCCTCGTCGAGCAGCGTCGCCACCACCTCGGCTGGGGACCGGTCCACGAACCGCTCCGAACACAGCGTGTCGAAGACCTTGTCTCGTTCCTTCTCGCTTAAGGCCC
Organism: Longimicrobiales bacterium; assembly: GCA_965218295.1. Classification (GTDB taxonomy): domain Bacteria; phylum Gemmatimonadota; class Gemmatimonadetes; order Longimicrobiales; family Gaopeijiaceae; genus CBDCKN01. The sequence continues at coordinate 277,400 of CBDCKN010000003.1, forward strand.
GGGCGGGGGTCGGGCGGGGCTGCTGATGCCCGGTCGATGGCCTCCGACGACGGTAGAACGTGGCTCGCGGCACCCTGAGCGCATCGCACGCGGGCTTCACCCCTACGTGCTTGGCTAGCTCCTGGGTCGCCTTCATGAGTTCGTCCCGTCCTCGAGGCTCAATCCCAGCAGCCCTGCAACTTTTCCCTGGACGTCGATGATCAAGTGCGCCTTCTGGAGCTCCTTCTCGAGGCGAGTGTTCTCGCGCTCCAGCTTGCGCACCTTCTCCTCCAGCGGATTGCGCTCGCGCTTACGGCCTCGTTTCTTCGACAGCGCTTTCAGGGACCCGCTATGCGCCGCCTTGCGCCATGTCGTCAGGTGCGACGAGTACAAGCCCTCCCGCCGTAGGAGTCGGCCAACCTCTCCGGGCTCCGTGCACCGGTCCGCTTCTTCGACGATCCGCAGCTTGTACGACGGAGCGAACCGCCGGCGCAGCGGCCTATCTACCACCTCCGAGTCCGCAGGAGCTGCCGCGCTTCGCTTACCGTCCCAGGTTGGTGGGGCTATTCCATTCTCTTTCATTCTCTCTCGGTGTCTCAGCATCCTCGGTTTCTCTGCCTTCGCCCTACTCTAATTCCTTAGCTGCTCCGTGTCTCACGTAAGTTGGCAGAGAGGGTCTTAGCTTTGCGCCTCCGCTGGCAGACTCCAGCTATCGCGATGGACCATCATTGTTTTGATTGCAGCAAACAGCATTTGGGCCGTTCAGTGTTTCACTCAAGTTGGGTGGCTGAGCGGAAGTGCCTCCTTTTTGGGGCTCTCTCATCTCCTACTCGAAGGATTGTGGGTTGGTGGGTTGGCTTACTTGGAGGCTCGAATTGTCCTTCCGGTTGCAGCCTAGGACTAGGTATTACTGCGCAGGCGTAAGTCCGCTACTGCGCATAACACATCCGTTTACGCTGCGGCCCATTCGGGCCTTGGCCTTCGGCACCCCGCATACGCGGGGTCGTAAATGGTGAAAACGTTATATGACACGGTCTCGAACATGAGAGAATCTTTGAACACCGAGCCAAGCCAACTGAAGCGTGGCAGGGCTTTTCATCGACTCGTTCAACACGAGTGGCATCTTACCGCTGAGGGTGCGATCCAGGACGAACGGCCGGTCATCCTTCGCGAAGGGATCGGAGAGAAACGCGCAGAAGAGTACGTGGGGTGGTGGGGTCCGGACGGTCGGTCGGAAGGCCTGTGCGTCGAGGAGATCGCAGAGTGGGCGAGGCGATTGGGTTTAGAAGCGGTGGTGTGGACGGCATTGCCTTCGGGACTCCGAGATTCCCCTGGCGAAGTGCCGACATCCGAGGCGGTGGTCGCCTATCTCCGGGACCTCCCCGCTGAGCCATGCAGGAAAGCACGGGAGTACATCAGGCGGGCGCCTCCGCAAATCGACACGGCTACAAGACGTTCTATGAGAGCGATCGTCAAGGGCGGACTTCTCCCCGTCCGATCGCCCCGGCTTTAGCTCGTTGACGATCAGCCCCGAAGGTTGGGATGACGAGGTCGTTGGGTGCTTCCGGGTCGGCTGAGCAGTCTTCTTTCGCATCGTTCTCCTCGGTCGGTCACCGGATCCAGTGATGGACACATGCAAGCGTTGGGTGGGTCGCGCGCGGCGAACCATGGTTCTATCTGAGACTCGGCGGATAGGCCGGCCTGACGCTTATTCGGGTTCTGCGGGGGGGCCTACGGTTAGGTGAGTGCCTCGGCTTGACTGGTGGCCGGGCGAACGACTCGCTCGAGACTGCCCCCCGCACCCTGGTCCCGGACCCTGGAGCCGACGGCGAGGGGAACGCCCCGCACCACCGCCTCGTGGGGTCCGGGCGCTAGCGCGCTTGCATCGTCAGCTTCGTTGGATCGTAGAGCTCTCCTGTCTTCCAAAGCCGTAGTGTGATCGCCGCAAGCTTGCGGGTCAGGGTCACCCGTGCGAGTTCCGGTCGCATCCCGCGAGCGATCATCTCGTGATAGAAGTCCTGCAGCGGGCCAGGCCGTGCCGTGGCGGCCGTGGCCGCGCCCTTGAAGACATCCTTGAGCACCCGGTTGTGATTGCGGTTGAGCCCCCGCGTCATGGGTGCGCGGCGCCGCCGCACCGGCCGCCCCTCGACCAGCGTGTAGTCCGCGCTCGAGGAGGTCACGACGGCCAGGCCGCTGTAGCCCCTGCCCCATAGGTTCCGCTTGGTGCGGAACCGCCAGGGCGTGCGCATGGTCGCCAGCAGCAGGGCGACCCGCACCGGCCCCAGGAAGGGGACCGTGCCCAGCACGGGCCATGCCGGGTCGCGCCGTGCTTCCGTCACCATGGCGGCCTTCGCCTTGGGCCGCAGTTCACGGAGCACGTCGAGTTGGGCGTACAGCGCCTGCGCCCGGAACCGGACCCCGCGCTCGGGCAGCTTGGCGAGCCACTCGGCCCGGTGCCTCGGGTGGTAGACGCGCTTGCCCGGCGTCTTGATCCCGCGGGCCCGGAACAGCGCCTTCAGCCGCAGCATCACCCGGGTCGTGTCCTCGACCACACTCTGATAGGTCCGAGTGAGCTCCTTCAGCGTGGCCCGATGCGCGCTCCCGTGATAGACCGCCCGTAGCCCCCCGCGGCGCAGCAACTCCGACAGCTCGTCGGCATCGACCTGGTCACCCTTGTTCCCTTGCCGCGACTTCCCACGCCGGTCGCACACGACGACTCGATCCACCACTGGCTCGAGGAGATCGTGCAGCCACTGCGCTTGGGTCCCCTCCTCGAACGCCACATGCACCGCCCCGCGCATCCCGGAGAACCATTCCACGATCACCGGCTCCTCGGTGGCCATGATGCTGCGCGCGATCACACGCCCGCCCTCCGCCCGAACCGACGCCAGTGTCGTTGCTTGATGTACATCCAGTGCCACATACTTCGTCGTCCGCTTCATGAGGGCCGCTCCTTGTTGGGTTCCAAGCGTCTTCGTCGACATCTTCTTGGTATCCGCAAGGGGCGTGCTCTCAATATCCGTTTGGTAGAGATTGAATTGGGATGGACACACATCCGTGGGGACCGCGTCATATAACGCCGGACTCAAGCTCTCGCCTGCGACTCTTACCTCCGCGCTGTCGCGCTCCGGCAGCTCGGATCTTACGATGAGCAACGGCTCGGCCGCTTCGCGGACACTCCGGTGAGCTCCGCTCACCTCTATGTCGTGAGTCAGTGAGCCCGTTATACGGAATCGCGAGAGCCAGCAAGGAGGGGTAGCTCTGGAGCTCCCACGACGGACTGAAGTCGAAATCCCGAGACGCAAGGTCACCGGCTACCTTCTGGCAACAGTGCACCCTGTCGGGGGCGCGAAGGCCAGGTACTTCGAGTCCCGAGGCTACAGCCTCGAATCTCCGGAAGATCTGGAGGCGGCGCTCCGGGAGGTAGCTGAGGTCGGCGAGGTCGTCACGACAGAAGCGACGCAGTGGGGAACGAAGTACTTTGTCTCGGGGAATGTCCGGGCTCCTGACGGGAACCCTATGGCACTCGGCACCGTATGGATTGTCACCGGCGAGGATGTGCCTGTGCTGGTAACCGCTTACCCGACGCGGAGATAAAGGCATGAAAGAGCTCGATACGGTCGTTCTGCGCCGGGAGCTTCCAGAGGCCGGCCTAGAGGCGGGCGACGTCGGGGCGATCGTGCACTGCCATGCCGACGATTCCTACGAGGTCGAATTTGTCTCCGGGGAGGGTGGAACCGTGGCGGTCGTCACGCTTTCTGGCGCTGATCTGCGTCCGATTGAGGCCCGCGAGATTCTCCATGTGCGGAGCCTGGCCCACCATTAGGGTGCGCGACTCCGCGTAACGCCGCTCTCCCGCTCGGGCCCCCAGCTCCGCTTCGCGCGATGAGCGCGCAGTTACTATCGTGAACGCCACGGGCCCGGCCCCTGCGGGGGCACTCCGTTCGCGGCGCTCACTCCGCGCCGGGAGCGCGTGAGCCCGTTATGCGCCATTAGTGGGCGGCCGCATGACTAAACGGAATGCAGGTTCTTGCGAGTGGTCGTGTGTAGGCCCGTCGCGCGTATTGTGCGACCCTGCCCGCGCCGCGCCATAATTCATAATCAGAACGCTCCGATGCAAGTGCGTCGATCCAGTGCAGGCAGGGGACCTTCTTCGGAAGCGGCGGTCGGACGTCCGAAGGCTCCGACCGGCGATGGGCCACGCGGCCCGACGACGCCCTCGGTCCCAAGTCGGGGCAGGCTCTCCCTCCCGGTCTCAGCCAAACGGGAGTTGTAGACCAAAGAGAAGTGGGACGTGTACGCCATCTACTCCTTGGGGCACTTCAAGGCGCACATGTAGCCGCAGAACGCCAATCACCACCGAGAGCTGACCATGCGGTTGTACGTGCCACTCATTGGCCCGACGGAGTAGGCCTCCACCGCCACCCGCTCGGACGCTGCCGAGGATGTATGAAACTCCAACGCCGATTGACTGCCTCCTAGTTCGCAGCCATCGGAGCACCTCACTCCGATCCCCCGCTGGCCCGCGTAAGCGCTCCACAGTAGCGAGGCGCTGTGGAGGTCGACCTCCAGGAACGCGCTCATGCCCCCGGATTCCAGGTTCCCGTTCCTCGTAATGGCCGCCATCCCAATGGAGGGAGTGACCGTCAGAGTTGCACCCGCGGACTCTTGAGCACGCAGCGTCCCGCGCCCGAGTCCAAAGGGCACGAGCAGGGTGAGGACGACGAGTCGTGTCAGCAAGGTCGGGATATCTCCGGGAACAAGGGATGGCTACCCTTAACAACGAGTCGTACCTCGGCGCTGTGACACGTGCCGATAGCGTAGGTTCCTTCCGGGTGATCGTGTTGCGTGGAGAGATCAGCCCCCGCCTCCGAACAGTTCCCGCGCCTCATCTTCGGTAAGTCCGGCCTCGCCCACGTGCGCGCTGGCGTCGAGCAATTCTCGGTCCTCCGCCATTCTGGCTAGGGCCAGCGAAGCAGCAGCGGAGCCCGCACCCGACAGTGCGAACACGGGGCCCAACACCAGAAAGGCGTCCCCTCCAAGGGCGGCGGCCAAGACAAAGATCCCGGACAGCAGAAGACCCCCAACGCCTCCCCACACTGCAAAGCGCGGAAGCGACATCTGATCAAACCTGCGACGGCCCTCAACAATCCCGAGGACCCCAGAGAACGTGACGCCGGCAAGAAAGCCAAGTAGAGCGAACCCGAGGGGAAACGGGACGTCGGCGGCGCCAACACCAACTACCAGCAGGAGCGTGACGCCCGCGCCAAACCATGCTAATGCCCAGGTCAGGCCCATCCCGATTGCACCGCGGATGCGTCGCAGCCACTTCTTCATTGCTACCCTCCCTGTGCACGTGGATCTCTACCGCTGGTGCTGCAAGCTCCGGTCCGGCCGTGTCCGGGTGCCAGGCCAGGAGTGCGCCTCGACCGTCGCGGGGGCGATGCCTAACAGGGATTTGCTGCTGGCGCGGCTTACCAGCGGTCCGCACCGTTCGCATTGCAGCCGCGCGTGGTTGTCAGGCCCCCGATCAACCGCTTGGAGCTCGAGACCCCTTCTCCCGGAATCCGATCCGGTGGTAGGGATTCACTACGCTCGTCGCCACGTTCTTGAGGTGCGCGCTGACGCGTTTCAGATAGCGCAGGTAGAGTGCCACTGTGACCGCATGCCCCGACCGTCCCGACAACTCCTCACCGGAGCACAGAGCACGCACGTGCTCGTCCACCTTGGATGAAATGATGGTGTGGGACCCCATGATGCCCCGGGCCCGAACCACGTCGGATTCCTCGAGGGCGGGCACGATGTCGTCAAACATCCGGGCCATGATCTGCTCGATCTCAACGACCTCGTCGTGTAGCTCGAGCCCGTCGAAGGGCCCGGGAACTGCAGACGCCAACTCCACGATGTTCTTGGTGTAGTCTCCGATCCGCTCGATGTCGATAACGATCGCCGTGAGCACGAGCCCCAGGTTGATGTCAGGCTTGGCCGACACGGACATGTGCGTGACGATCTTGCGCCGAACGCTCCGCTCGTACTTGTTGAGCCGCTGATCGCGCTTGTAGATGTCGGTCTCTAGCGCGCCCTCCGCATGGAGCGCCGTGACTGCGTGGTCGAACATGTCGTGGGAGGCCCGAAGCATCAGGATCGCCTCGTCATATGCCTCTCGCAGTGGGCCCTGAGACCTGAAGAGCGTGACGATTTCCTTCCACATGGTGTTTACCTTTTCGGCTACAGAATGAAGTAGAGAATGGGGATGATGTGGAGCACCACATATACCGTGATCACGCCCGCCGAAGTGACCCTGGTCCGAGCTGCATACGCGCCGACCTTCTGCGCCATCCAGATGGGAGCCGCCCGCAGGGGATAGAAGATCGCGATTCCCAGTAGGTTGAAGCTGAGGTGGGCAAGAGCCACGGTCACCGCAGCGGCGCTAGCGGTCGAGAATGAAGCCAGGATCGCAGTGATCGTCGTTCCGATGTTGGCTCCAAGCGTGTAGGGGAAGATCTGCCTGAGAGACAGGACTCCGGTCCCTGCTAGCGGAACGATGAGCGAAGTCGTCGCCGAGCTGCTCTGCACAGCCGTGGTCGTCACGATACCCAGGCCGAAGCTGGTGGCATCGTTCCGGAAGAGGACCCGATCGAAGAGGGCCGCCATCCTCTCCAGGAACACGCCGCGCATCAGTCGCATCAGCTGCTGAAGGGAGATGAAGAGGATGCCCAGGGCGATGCCGATGAGCGGCAACTCGTAAGGGATCGCGCCGGAAACCCAATCGGAGAGCGGCCTCACGACGGCGTTGAGCGGGCTCGCGAGACTCATCCCGCCTGCGCCCGCGAAGACGCCTTGTAAGAAAACCGCCATCCTTTCTACCGGATGGAAGAAGATCTCCAGCGGCAGGATGACCATCGCCGCCAGGACATTGAAGAAGTCGTGCACCGTGGATGCCGCGAAGGCTCGCTCGAACTCCGCCGGACGTGTGACGTGCCCCGCCGAGACGAGCGTGTTCGTGGTCGTCGTTCCGATGTTCGCACCCATGAGCATTGGCACGGCCAACTGGATCGTGAGGACTTCTGACGCGACCAGACCGACAATGATGGTAGTGGTGGTGGACGAGCTTTGGATCAGGCTCGTCGCAAGAAATCCGATGAAGAGCCCCGCCACCGGATCCGAGGCCGTGTTGAGAAGCTGCTCGGCGAAGCCACGGCCACCCATCTTGAACGCCGTGCTCATCAGCTCGATGCTGAAGAAGAACAGGTAGAGCAGGCCGAGGAAGTAAACGCCGCGGCCGATCGCGAGGATCGGGCTGGCTTTGCGTTGGGTTTGCGACGCGGTCGGGTGGGGCATCAGGCGCAGGTCCTTTTGTAATGGCACCGAAGAGCCGCAGAGAAACTACAGACTTGCCGCCACTGTGGAAAACCCGCTCACCGTTACCCATCCACGTATCCGCTCGTCGCGCCCTCCGATGGGCGAACGACGGTGTACCCCGGAGGAGCTCGGGTTCAGTGCCAACGCCTGTTGGAACGATCGCTCCGCTTCCTCCAACCGTAGCATGATCCCGATCTCGCGAACAACTCCAGCGTCGCTTGTCGCATTACGGGCGACGGAGTCCGACGGTGTTAGCGTTGGGCTACGCGCCGTCGGTGCGAGGAGCGAGCTGGCAAAAGGCCTCCAGCCGAGGCGTTTCCCCGTACAGAATCAGCGTATCGCCGCCGTGGATGAGCGTGTCCCCATGGGGGGCGCCTACGTACGCACCGTCAGCTCGGTGTATTCCGAGAACGAGCAGTCCACCGAGGTCCAGCTTGCGCAGCGGCTTCTCCGCCCGGGCCCCTTCCGGCTCTACCTCCGTTTCGACCACTCGATAAGCGCCCGACAAGTGGAGCAAGCTGGAATAGTCTCGCACCTCGAGCTCAGTCCACTTCCTGAGTGCCCATCGGATCAGGCCGCACACCGCCCGATCCAGCCACTTGTTCTTGACCAGAGCCCGATCAGCAGTAGCCCGAAGACCAGCAGACCGAACAGCTCCCACCACTGTCTGGACTCCGCAGGCCCGGCGAAAGCCACGATCAGCGATGCGGCCACCGTCACCAATCCGGCATTTCCGAGCAGCATGAGAAGCATCAGGATCTTCCGCCTCACTGGGTGGTTTACTACTACGTCGTCGGATACAACATGATGTACGTCGACGTAGGCAACTTTATCGGTTCCTTCAGCTTTCTCCGCAGCCCGTCGCCAGACGAAGTTGCGCTGCTGGCGGGTGTCGAAGGCGCGCGGGAGGCGGTGATCGCAACCGACTACTCGGTCATGTCCGACTGGTTCTTCCAGATGGTATTCGTGGCGACCGCCGGGTCCATTGTCTCCGGAGCACTGGCCGAAAGGGTCAGGCTCTGGTCGTTCTTCTGCTTCACCGTGGTGCTGACCGCGTTCATTTATCCGACCGTCGGCGCCTGGACCTGGGGCGGCGGCTGGCTTAACGCAATGGGCTTCCAGGACTTTGCCGGTTCGAGCATCGTGCATGGCACGGGCGGGGCCGGCGCGCTGGTCGTTGGGCCGCGGTACAGAAAGTTCCGCAGCGACGGCACGGTTCTCATCACGCCCCCGTCCAACGTACCAGTGGTCACCCTGGGGGTGTTCATTCTCTGGTTCGGTTGGTTCGGCTTCAATGGGGGTTCCCAGCTCGCGCTCGGGAGCGCTGCCGACGTGATCGCGATCAGCCACGTGCTGGTCAATACCAACTTAGCGGGAGCGGCCGGGGTTATCGCGGCCATCGCGGTCTCGCGGCCAATCCTCGGGCGCGTCGATCTGCTCGCGGGTCTGAACGGCGCCATCGCCGGCCTCGTCTCGATCACTGCGGGACCTGACATCACCAGTCACTATTGGGCCATCGTGATCGGCGCGGTTGGCGCCATCATCTGCACCGCCGGCATCAAGCTCCTCGAGAAGCTGAAGGTGGACGACGTGGTCGGGGCGGTGCCCGCGCACCTCTTCGCCGGAACCTGGGGTACGTTAGCTACAGCCATCGCGGCAGGCGCCAATATCGGCGTGCAGTTGATCGGCGTGGTGTCGATCGTCGCTTTTGCGTTCTCAGCGTCGTGGCTGATGTGGCTGGCGCTGGAGAAGACGATGGGCGTTCGTGTGTCCCAGCGGGTCGAGCAGATGGGTCAGGACGTGGCGGAGCTGGGCATCGACGCCTACCCCGAGTTCGTGCTGATGCCGGAGCAGGACTAGGAAGACGTACGGGATGCCAGACGCTGGAGCATCGGACGTGGGCGAGGACCGCCCCGAACTCGCGGGACCGCCCAGCGGAAGGAGCATTTGCGTCTACCTGGGCGGCAACCTAGGACGGGAGCAGCGCTACATCGACGAGGCCGATGCCCTCGGGCGACTGATGGCGGCAGAGGGCATCGGGCTGGTGTATGGCGGCGCGAGCGTCGGACTGATGGGTGTGGTGGCAAATGCTGTGCTGGAGGGCGGCGGCTTCGTCATCGGTGTGGTCCCCCGGCAATTGTCGTATCAGGAGCTCGCGCACGAGGGCCTCAGCCAGCTCCTCGAAGTCGCCACGATGCACGAGCGCAAACATCTTATGCAGCAGCTGTCACAGGGCTGCATCGCTCTGCCCGGCGGGTTCGGCACGCTGGAAGAGATCTTCGAAGTCCTGTGCTGGTCGCAGCGGCCGCTGGAGCTGCACGAGAAGCCGTGCTGCTTCGCCAACATCGACGGCTACTACGACCACCTGTTCGCCTTCCTAGATCGTGCGACCGCTGGGGGGCTGCTGCTGCCGCAGAACCGCTTGCTCGCCCGGCAGGCCCCGACCGCCACGGCAGCGCTACGGATGATTCAGGCGGCGTGGGACGAAGACGAACAGGCCATGCTTGACGTGATCAAGGCATATAGAGTCTAACCTATTGATAATACAATACTTACTATTGATCTATCCACGATGATCTGACCTGCCCCCAAGAGCGGTACCACATCCTATGTTAGTCCCAGCACCTGTGGAGGGCCGTGAAGGACGGGCATCCTCAGGAACCAGGGCGACGGCTTAATCGCCTCAGGGGCCGGGGGAAAGCCGCCGCAGGCGCTGTGGGGTCGGACGGGCGCGACGCTTTGCCCAGACCGGCCTCCCGGTTGCGCTACGTCCCGTGACCAAGCTTCCAGCGAGCCATGTGGGGGCGGTGGCGCTGGCGCTGGCGGCGGTGTCCAACAGCTCGCGTACCGTACTGAACATCTCTGAACATTACAAGCAGTTAGGACGTTTCCTACGGGTTGACTTTCTTGCAAACGGCTCTTCACCGTTCCGGGCATGGAGACGCAGAAGCAGCAGTTCAAGTCGGCGGTGAGCGATGCGATCGTTCACCGCCAGGGAAGCAAAGAGGCGCTCGCGCCATTCGGCTGGACGGGAGAAAAGGCCGGGTGGATCGCGTTCGTCTGCCTCCACAGCGGCGCGTTCACCCGCGTCCAGTGCGCGCGATTCCTCGATGCACACCCGGAACAGGTGCGGCGCGTCGTCCACGCGCTGATCGCGCAGGGCCTGGCCGCCGAGGACACCGTGCCCGGCATCCGGGGGATCGGCCGCGTGTGCCGCATCTTCTCCCGGCGGATCTACCGGGCCATCGGAGCCGAGCACATCCGCCACCGCCGCGACGCCTCGCCCGCCGTACTCATGCGGCGCCTGCTCTCGCTCGACTACGTGATCGAGCATCCCGGCTTGCCTTGGCTGGCCACCGAATCCGAGAAAGTCGCCGCGTTCGAGGCCCTCGGCATCGAACGCGGGCTGCTGCCCGTCCGGGTTTACCGGGGTGCCGCCGGTGCGACTCGGCGCTACTTCCCGGGTAAAGCTGCCCGTCGCGCTGGACGCCGAGAGCGCCGTCTTCGTCTACGCCGATCCCGGCCACGCGACCGCGACCGCGCTTCACTCCTGGGGTGCGGCGCACCGCGGGCTCTGGCACGCGCTTGGGAGACGAGGCCGATCCGTCGAGGTTGTCGCGGTCGCTCGCCCCTCGAGAGAGCTTGAGCGGGCACGGCGAGTCATGCGCCACTGGGCCGAGCCCTCCGGTCCAGCCGAACTCGACCCCCAGGTTCGCAAGGAGCTCGCCCGGATCGAGGAGGCCATTCTCGCGGGCGCGGTCCCGATCCTGGAGAAGTACGGCGGTCTCCAGGCCGCCATGAAGCGCAGCGTGGCGCTGGAGAAACAGGCCCGACGGCAGGCCGCCCGCGCCTCAATCCGCCGCGGCAGCACATGGCGGACCGCGCGCCTCGCCGGGGCTCGCTACCGATGAGCGGCGCGCGACTTACGGCCGCACTGGAGTGCGCAAACGACGCGGGGGTACGATTCACACTTCGGCGCCCCGGCGATTCACACGGAGCTTCCCGCCTATCCGCTGGCGCGGCAGCGTCTTGCGCTTCCGCGGACAGGCCGGCCAGCGCTGTACGGGCGGCACCGTCCGAGGCGGTAGCGACCCCCCAGTCCGAGGGCCTGGTACGGGTTCGGACGCAGGTGTGTTTGCGCACCCCTGCCCCCGTCCCCTCGGGGTCGCTACCGGCCAATTATCTCTGCGCGGGAAGGCGGTTCAGCGCCGCTTCGAGGCGGCGGAGCACCAGTTCGCCGGCCCCCTGTCCGTCGGGCTATCGGACATCGCCGAGCAAGGCCGGGGCCGCGATGGGCGGGGCCGCAGCCCACGCCGCCAAGCCTGGGATGCGCCCGTCCTGGGCACCCAAAAGGCCTTCCCGCATGGGATACCGTGACCGGAGCGGCATCGCCGCTCCGGCGACCGTGGTGCAACCGCAAAGCAGCCAGCGACATACGGAACCGCTGGCGCGCACACCGCAACGGTGGTTCCGTGCACATGCACCTCGATGTCGATGTGCACGCGCGGTACGCCACCGACCCCCGGTGATCGGCGGTCAAGATCGGCCCCCCGAGCCGCTCTCGACACGTCTGCAAAACAACCTTCCCATCATAGCGCCGGACTCGTGAATCGGGAAGCGCCAGCGCGGCGGGTCATCGGCTCGGAGCGGCCTGAACGCCGGAAGGCCCGGCGCACGCGGAATCGCCCGTCTGGCGAAGATGCCTTTTCAGCGCGAAGTTTCAGGCGCGCAGATCGTGCAGTCCATCATCGAGGAGGAATCGAATGATGGCACGCACGAAACGAAGCCGGCACAGTTACGGCGCCGGCGAATGGGGCCGGAACCGGGTCCGGGTGTTTCCCGATCCCAAGACCGGCCTGCTCCAGATCGGAGTGGCGCGAGAACGGGCGCAGGCTGAGCAAATCGCTCAAGCACCGCGACTGGGCACGGGCGAAGAGGCAGGCGGACGAGTTCGCCGCAGGCTTCGCCGGGCCGGAGATCGGGGGCGGAGCGGAAGCCGAGCCCGAGCCGCCCACGCTGGAGACGCTTTTTGACATCTACGGTGAAGAGGTGACGCCCACCAAGGGCAGGCAATCACGGCGGCACGACAGGGCCGCGATGCGGATGTTCCTTGGGTTCTTCGGACGGGACCGCAGCCCGGCAACGCTCTCCCAGCGCGACTGGGACAGGTTCATCAGGGAACGACGGGCGGGGCGGGTCGGCCCGAGCGAAAGGCCCGTATCGGATCGAACAATCCAACAGGACCTGAAGCTACTGCTGGCGATCCTCAACTGGGCCGCGAAGTCGAGGGACGAGCAGGGCCGCCTGCTCCTCGATTCGAACCCGCTGCAGGGTCTGAAGACGCCCAAGGAGAAGAACCCGACCCGGGTCGTCCTCGTGGAGGAGGAATACCTGGCGCTTCTAGAGGTGTCCCGCCAAGTCGACTGGCGATTTCGCGTCGCGCTGGTGCTCGTGCACGAGACGGGACACCGCATCGGTGCCATCCGTAAGCTCCGGTGGTCGGACATCGACATGGAAGGCGGAATCATCCGGTGGAGGGCCGAGCACGAGAAGTCCGGCTACGAACACCGGACGCCGGTGACCATCGAGGCGATCGTCGTCTTGGAAGAGGCGCGAAAGAGGAACCCTGGGATCGGCGACGCGCTTGTGTTACCCGCGCCCGGGAATCCTTCGACGTGCGTGCGCTCCGGGCGGGCGCGCTCCTGGTGGAGGAGAGCGGAGAGGCTCGCGGGGCTGGAGCCGAAGCACCGCAGAGGCTGGCACTCGCTGAGGCGGAAGTTCGCTTCGGACCTCATGGACCAGCCGCTCAAGGTGCTGTGCGAGCTTGGGGGCTGGAAGACGGCCAGAACAGTGCTCCAGTGCTACCAGCACGCCGACGAGGACCAGCTCAGGAACGCGCTCGACAACCGCCGCAGAGTTCGGGCCTGAACCCAATTAGCGGGAATCAATTGGCGGGAATCCGGCACGTCACGCTCGTAAGTTCAATGCGAGCAAAAGGATGCACATCTGCCACCGCATGCCCGCAAGGCCTTCGTCAACTGCTGTTCTAACGCGGTCATAGAGCTCCTTCACTCGTTCGACAGCTTCACGGCCGGCCGAGTGTCCATGGTCCGGGGCGGATAGGCGAGCGCGCCGGCCGGCAGCACCACGAACCGCTCCCCCTCGATCTCCCGAAGCGTGATCCCCCAGGTGGTCGCCTCGAGCCGCTCCAGGGTCTGGCGTGCCTCCCCGATATCCAGGTCGAGGGCGGCGGCCGTCTGGATCCGGGCCTGGATGCGCGCCGACAGCCAGTGCATCGTCGCCCAGCTCCCGCCGCAGATGCCAAGCCAGAGGCTCAGGCCGACGACCAGGGGCCGGAGCCAGGCCTTGAGCAGGAGGGCGCGCATCCGACCGGTCGCCACCGCCGTATCGGCTTCGATGGTATGCAGCGCGTTCCTCGCAACGCGCCGCGAGTTCGCGCCGAGCCGCTCGAGCTCGCTCGCGGTCAATTCCTCGATCGCCTGGCGTTCGGTCTCCAGCCGTCTCCGCAATCGCTCGGTCAAGTCGTTCGCGTTTGAAGTCATGTGCGTATAGCTCTCCTTTCAGACGCCACCGGTCCCTGGTCGTGGGATCCAGGGCCGTCAGGTAGTCCTGGCCCTGGCGCGGCACCTCCAGGCCCGCCTCCCGCAGGGCGGCGACGATATCGGCCCGGTTCCGCACCGTGCCGTGCTCGACGCGCTGGAGCAGGTAGTCCCGGATCAGGTCGCGGGGCTCGGACTCCAGCCCGAGGCCGGTCCTGAGCCGCGCCGCCTCGACGTAGGCGCGGTGACCGGGGTGCTGCACCCTGGCCCGCGCCGGGTCGTCCGGCCGGCTCCAGCCGTGTTCGGCGTTGAAGGCGTCGCGGAGCGGGTCGAACGTCTTCCGCCACCCGGGGGGCGCGATGTTGAGGCTCCGGCCGGTCTCCAGGTCGCACCGCGCGGCCAGGACATGCACGTGAGCGCCGCCGCCGCGCTCGCGGTGCAGCACGGCGGCCCAGGCGTAGCGGTCGGGTTCGAGCCCGGCCCAGGCCGTCTGCTCGAAGGCATCGATAACCGCGCCGATCTGCGCGTCGGTCGGAGTGTCGTCGGGTGCCCAGGCAATCACGCCCGACGTGTACTTGTGCTCGAACCCCAGCGCATCGGCCACCGCAGCCGCCTGATGGGGGTTCCCCCGAAAGACCTCCACGCCCGCGCGGAGTTGACCCGCCGCGTCCCGCGCCCCGAGGAGGTAGTCGGCCGCCGCCCGGGCCGAGCCGGTTCCGCGGGCCAGGAACTTAATGTGCATCGGGGTCGGGGCGTCCGACGGGGGCCAACGCCGCGAGCGCCCGGTCGATGGCGACCAGGTGGGCGACGATCTCGACGGCCTCGGCGTTCGCTTTGAAGGTATTGGCCCAGCGGGCGATCTGGTTCAGGTTCGCCCCGATCCGCGCCAGCTCGCGGGTGCGCTCTCGCTCCACCTCGGTCGCCGGGGCGGTCCACGTCCGCGTACGCGCCATGGCCTGCCGGAGCAGCGCCGACAGCGACACGCCAGCGGCCGCGGCCTTGGCCCGCCAGTCGGCGAGCTCGGCCGGCGATACGCGGGCGGCCGCAGTGACGGTGCGGCGATCGGCCATCAGGACGCATCGCCAGAGGAGAAAGGGGCGCGAGCCCCGCCCGCGAACTCCGCCGGAGGGCGGACATCCGGGGGATCGAAGGGGGCGGAGCACCCCTCGCCAGCCCCAATGTTGCACATTGGGTAGGCTGGCTTAGGCACCATAAGGGTGCCAGACAGCCCCCCGGCGAGCGCGCCGGACGGCCTCCGGCAGCGGGAATCTCGGGTCGGCGGAATCTCCATACCCCTACACGGAGAAGCCCTTCTCACGCGGTGTCAACAGCGTGAATCGAGGCGATTTCCCAAGGGTTCCAGCGCCGTCCCAGAGTCGGATCGGCCTCCGCCAGCGCCGCCTCCATCGCCCGCTGACTGATGGCGGACAGAGACCGGGAGGCCGAACCGATCCGCTGTTTCCGGGCTCGCAGCCGCGCGTTGGTTGTAGAGGTCGTGGTCTACAGAACGGATCGTAGATAGGTTTCTCTACACGCCTCGGTCATGGAGGAGTCGCGTGCAGCCTGCATCTCCGAATCATAGCACAGATCTGAGGAGCTTCCTGTCAAGAGCTGCGGAGGCTGCGTCGTACTCCGGCAAGAAGATGATGGAGTCTGCCGGTCTAAGTTGGCAGTCCCTCGCTGCATGGAAGGCCGGAACCCGAAGACCCCGTGCTGAGAGCATCCATGCGGTCGGTCACGCCCTGCTGCTTCGTGGTGATAGGATCCGCCGGATTGGCCTTGAGTTGATTCGGGCGGCTGAGCAGGCGTCTGGCCAGGGGAGGCCTACACCTGCGACCGATGATGGCCCGCAGCGCGTACTGTTCGCTCCGGCACGGGCCGCAGCCGAGACCTCCCAACGGCTGCACGACGATGGTGCGGAGGGTGCTCCCAACGACCGGCATGACTCGGGAAGGGCCTCGACAACCACCGGTAACTCGGAGGGACTGAGTCTTGGATCGCGTCACACCTGAGCAGCGTAGCAAGATGATGGCGGCCGTACGCTCCAAGGACACGAAGCCGGAACTGTTCATCCGCAGAGCACTACACGCCCGAGGCTACCGATTCCGCCTCCATCGCCGCGACTTGCCGGGCAAACCGGACATCGTGTTCCCGTCCCGAAAATCCGCGATCTTCGTCAACGGTTGCTTCTGGCACGGGCACGGCTGTCCGTCCGGCGCACTGCCGGCCACCCGGCGAGCTTTCTGGAAAGCAAAGATCGGCCGAAATAAGGATCGGGACGCGGAGAACCGCCGTGAGCTTGAGGCGGCGGGGTGGAACGTCCTAGTGGTATGGGAATGCGACTTGCGACGGCCGGAGCCGGTAGAGCGCGTCGTTGCTTGGCTGGAAGCCGATCGGCCCCGCAATCTTGGACGGGACGTAGAGCCATGAACGGGCCAGACCGTCCGATTACCGTTGTTGATCTGTTTTCCGGTGCCGGGGGCATGTCCTACGGGTTCAAAGCGCATGGCGCGTTCGAGATGATCGGCGCTGCCGATGCGGAGATCGGAAAACCTACATCCGGCAACGGACGGCTACAATGCAACACCACCTATCGGAACAACATCGGAATCGACCCCAAGCGCGTTGATCTCGCGGACGTTACTCCGACCGATGTGCGCGACGTGCTGGGAATCGGTACGCGCGCGGTCAACGTCTTGAGCGTGTGTCCGCCCTGCACCGGGTTCACACGAACCAACCCGCAGAATCATCTTCGGGACGATTGCCGCAACGGGCTCGTGTCCAGGGCCGCAGGCTTTGCCGTAGCCTTGGACGCGGACATCGTAGTAATGGAGAACGCGCGCGAACTCTTACGCGGGAATTTCCTGCATCACTATCGCGCCTTCCGCGAGCGTCTGGAGGATAACGGCTACAGCGTGTTCGGGCGGAATTACATGCTGAACCGCTTCGGGCTTCCGCAAGTGCGCGAACGGGCCATCGTGATTGCCTCCAAGGAAGGATTGCCCCTCTACACGCTGGAGAGCATGTGGGACGGCTGGAGCGTGGAAGAAAGCGCCAAGACCGTTCGCAGGGCGCTCTCGGTCGCCTCGGGAGCGAAGGGAGCGGACCACCGTTACCCAGGGTTCGCGTCAGAAACCGTCAAACGGCGGATTGCCGCCATACCGCCTGACGGCGGCTCTTGGATGGACCTGTTGGAGCATCCTGATGCGGAGCAACTCTTGACCGGATCCATGAAGAGGATCGCGGAGGCCGGGAGATTCGGTTCGTACCCGGATGTCTACGGGCGGATGGCGTGGGACAAACCCGCCCCTACGATCAAACGGGAGTGCGCACATATCGGAAACGGCAGGTATGCTCACCCGGAACAGGACCGGCTTTGCACGGTCGCGGAAATGGCAGTTCTGAACGGCTTTCCTCACCACTATCAGTTCAACGGGTCATCACTGGCGAACACGTATCGCCATATCGGGGACGCGGTACCCCCGCTGGTTTCCTATCAGCTCGCGCATCTCTGCCGGTGGATTCTGACGGGCGAACGACCCAGCATCCAAGAACTCGTCTTGGCTGACACAAGCTTGCGGTTGTCAGATCTCGTGCGCGACGCGGCATGACGACCCCACCGGACTCCACGGAGCAGAGATACCTCGACGAACTGCTTGCCGCGATGCGTGGCCCTTGCGAGACCACGTTCCCTACGTCCCCGGATGCCGAGACGCAGGCAGCCGAACTGGGGTTCCCGTCCGATCCCACCTTCGCTTCACCCTCGCCGTTCCTCAGCCCGCGATTCGAGAAGGAGTTCCGAACAACACTGCTCATTCACGATTACTTCCTGAGAGCGCCACTGGCGACGAACTCGTTTGAGGCGGCGTTCGTACGCGCAGCACATGCCGCAGGTCACGACATTCGGAAAGCGCCTGACGGTCAGCGTTTTTGGGATGTCGAGATGGACGGGCTCCGAATCAGCCTGAAGTCCACCGCGGCAGCGAATCTGCGCGTCGGGTCACTGCACATTTCCAAGCTTTGCGAGGCAGCATGGATTCAGGACGCTCGCAGTGCGGCCCACCGAGAAGACAAGACCAAGCGCTTGTTCGAGGAGTATACCGCCGCAGTGGGTGCTATCATTCAACTTCGGCTGTTCAAGAAGAAGGCCTTCTACGAAATGGTGAGGATCCCCACCTCTCTCTTGGCTCAAGTCGCGGATGTTCCTCGTTCCAAGTTCGCGCCGGAGGGCCCGTCCATTGGAATCCCGGTTGGCCAAGACCCGCCGGACTTCACGTTGAAACTCGATAGATCCGACGCGAAGGTCACGTGAGGTTGGGTCAATAGGTGTGTAAACGTATTAGGCGGCGTTCTTCCGCTGTTGGTGTGAGACGGGCTTTCCGTCTTCGAACTTTCCTCCTTCAAATACGTCCTTGAGGAGGTGAGGAGCGTCGAGCCTTCGGAACCGCTTCTCAGCCACCAAGAGCAACTTCCAGATTAGCGCCGTAGCGCTCTCGACCCGCTTGAACCGCTTCGCTGCTGTCGTCCTGAGCCGTACCGCGGCGAACGGGCTCTCGACCACGTTCGTCGTGCGTAGATGCTTCCAGTGGTCCTCGGGGAAGTCGTAGAACGCTACCATCCGCTCCCAGTCGTCCTCGAGTACGTCCACTGCTTTCGGATACCACGGCCTATAGCGTCGGGCGAACACCTCGCGGGCCTTCAGGGCCTCGGCCCGGCTCGGTGCGTAGACCACGGCCCGGAGAAGATCCTTCGCCTCGCCCTGCTCCCGCTGAGGTAGTCGGTCCAGCACGTTCCTCATCTTGTGGTTCCAGCACCGTTGCTCGCCCGCCTCAGGCCATACCTGCCGTACTGCGCCCCAGATCGCCGCGTTGCCGTCCGCCATCAAAAGCCGGGGCGCCTCGATGCCGCGTGCCTTCAGATCCCGCAACACCTCCGACCAGGACTCGACCGACTCTCGGTAGCCCGATCTCAGGGCCAACACCTCCTTCGTCCCGTCTCGCATCGCGCCCAGCACCACCAGTAGCGCCGCCTTGTCCCGCTCGAGCCCTGCCTTCACGTAGATCCCGTCCGCCCATACGTAGACGACCTCACGGCCCTCCAGGCGACGCTGGCTCCATTCCTCGAACTCCGCCGTCCATCCCGCCCGCAGTCTCCGAATCGAAGACTTCGACAGCGGTGCCCCCTCGCCTAGCAGTCCCCGCATCGCCAGCTCGAAGTCTCCCTCTGCCAGTCCGTGCAGATACAGCTCCGGAAGCAGAGCGCCCAGCTCCTTCGTCCGCCTCGCGAACAACGGCAGCACCCGACTCTCGAACCGCTCCTCGACGCCCCGAACCCGAGGGCGTCGGAGTGTGATCGTGCCCGAGCTCATCGCCAACCGCCTCAGCTTGCCGTATCCGTTGCGGTAGCCCTCGGTCGCGTCCACCACCCTCCTGCGCTCTGACTTCTCTCGCCCTAGCAACTCCGTGACTTCCTCCTCCAAGATCTGTTGAATGAACTCCTGCGCCTTCTCCCGAACCACTTCTTCCAGAACTTCCCACACGGGCGTCCTGGACTCACCCTCGGGTCCCACCGTATTCTTCCTCACGAGGCGTCGTTCCTTTCCCCCGGGCTGTCACCCGGAGTTCGCTGGTTATTACTCAGCGGAAAGGTACGTCGCCTCTCTTTTTACACACCCTTTGATCCTAGCTCGGTCACGTTGGCGAACATCGACAAGCGCGTGTGTTCGGTCGTAGGAACCTGGCAACTCGCCCGGAGGGCGTAAGCGCCGATTGACGGTCGGAAGACGGGCTTTCTTGGCCGCTGCCCAGGACTACGATTCGACCGTCGACGACGAGGGGATGGTGGCGGCCAGCGCGACTAGCAGCTAGCTAGCTAAGCTAGCTGTCGCGCCCCAAGAGTGGGGACTGCCCTGACCGGAGTGGGCTCGTGCATCTGGGACGGCCCTACACCCGTCCTTTCACGGCCTAGGAGGGCCAACGACATCCGTTTCGTTGCGGCGGAGAAAATGGGGGGTAACGCTCCACATCCAACTGCGTAAGGCATTTACAGTAAACCGCTTACAGCACTCATGAAAGCTGCCAGAACGGCTCGCGGCTCTTGCCGAAGAGCTGGTTGATCAGGGAGGCGACGCTGTAGGCGAGCGAGTAGGTGTCGAGCAGCGGATCGTCGAGCGGGTTCCACTGCCAGGCACCGCCGAGGCCGATCTCCAGGTAGTCGTCCCCGCGGCCGGCCTTCTCGAGGATCCCCCGCACGTCGTGGCAGAAGCACGGCTAAGTCTTCGCAAGTCCCTATGGGACAAAGACTTGGAAACACCTTACGGAGACGTGTATCACATGGTGTGTCCGAAGGCCGTAAATCGTGTTACCCGTTGGGTTTAGGACAGAAACCCACGGACCACGGACCCACGGACGACGGATGGGCGGCTGCCACGGACCACGGGCCGTTCGTTTCACGCACATCCAAAGCACCAGCGCGACAGCCGGCCTTGACAAACTGTCGTTGCCCGCTGCGATTCGGATGCGAACCGTAAGTCCCTCCGCAGTCCACTGAGTCGGGAAGGCCCCATGCAGCGTCTGAACCTGGTTGTCGCAGTGCTCTCAGTTCGCCGCCGCGTGCGGTGACGGTGGATCTCCGACGCCGACGGGTCCACCCGCCCCGCCACCCAACCGTGCGCCGACCGTGTCGGCCGCGATTCCGGACCAGAGCGTGGAGGCGGGAGCGGAGGTGACGGTGGGTGTTTCCGGGGCCTTCTCCGACCCCGACGGGGACGCCCTCAGCTATGGGGCCACCTCGGACGCCTCGGATATTGCCACAGCGAGCGTCTCCGGAAGCGATGTCACGGTGACCGGCGTGGCTCCGGGGACGGCGACGATCACGGTGACCGCGACCGACCCCGGAAGCCTCAGCGCCACGCGGACCTTCGAGGTGACGGTCAGGAGCGCCAACCGGGCGCCAACCGTATCGGCCGCGATTCCGGACCAGAGCGTGGAGGCGGGAGCGGAGGTGACGGTGGACGTTTCCGGGGCCTTCTCCGACCCCGACGGGGACGCCCTGAGCTATGGGGCCACCTCGGACGCCCCGGATGTTGCCGCGGCGAGAGTCTCCGGAAGCGGTGTCACGGTGACCGGCGTGGCTCCGGGGACCGCGACGGTCACCGTGACCGCGACCGACCCCGGAGGCCTCGGCGCCACCCAGAGATTCGAGGTGACGGTCGTGAGCGCCAACCGGGCGCCGACCGTGTCGGCCGCGATTCCGGACCAGAGCGTGGAAGTGGGAGCGGAGGTGACGGTGGACGTTTCCGGGGCCTTCTCCGATCCCGACGGGGACGCCCTGAGCTACGGGGCCGCCTCGGATGCCTCGGATGTTGCCACGGCGAGAGTCTCCGGAAGCGATGTCACGGTGAGCGGAGCGGCCCGGGGGACGGCAACCGTCACGGTGACCGCGGCCGACCCCGGAGGCCTGAGTGCCACCCAGACCTTCGAGGTCGCCGTCGAAGCGGAAGCGGACCTCGACGCTCTCTTCGCCCCGCCCACGGAGACGGAGATCGCACAGGTGGTGGCGGAGTGGGAGACCCGTGAGCCCGAGGTCAGCGGGGTTCGCCTTGAACTCGACATGTTGCACGTGTACGTGCCCACCTCGCCCCTGGGAGGCGCACCCTTCACGGTCCGGGTCCGGATCCTCTCCCACACCGTAGGGGGGTCCCGGCACTACGGTGCGGTGGTGACCCCGCCCGGTGCGGAGCCCGGCACCCTACCCGTCATCCTCCATGCCCACGGTGGGGACGACGGCGTGGAGCTCGGGCAGGTTTTTCTGTTGAATTCGTTCCTGCAGGGCCACCGCGCGGCCTTCGTGGTACCGTCGTATCGCTCCGAGCCCCTCCAGTTCGAGGACCAGGAATTCTTGTCCGAGGGTCTACCCAGCCCGTGGGACCGGGACGTCGACGACACCATGTCACTTCTCTCTGTCGCGATCGAACAGGTGCCGGAGCTGGACGGGGAGCGGGTAGCGGTCGTGGGGTTCAGCCGGGGGGGCGCCGTGGGTCTCCTGACGGCCGCGCGCGATCCGAGGATCGACGCCGTCGTCGAGTTCTTCGGCCCGACGGACCTGTTCGGCGAGTATGCGCGTGAGATCTTCGAGGAGGCGCTGGGCGGCGAGCTCCGGGATCTTCCCGGTCTCGACTACCTCAACGAGCACGTCATCGTGCCGTGGCAGCTGGGGGACCTCTCCGATGCAGAGGCTCGGCTGGAGCTGGTACGCCGATCCGGAGTGTACTTCGTCGATCGCCTCCCGCCGGTCCAGCTGCACCACGGGACCGCGGACACCGTCGTGGCCTACAGCCAGGCCCAGCGGCTGATCGACGCGATGGAAGAGGCGGGAAAGGGGGAGGAGGAGTTCGAGGCCCACCGCTATCCTGGCGCTGGTCACGAAATCGAGGCCCTTATCGTACAAGGGGCTCCCACGCGTGCGGTCGACTTCCTTCGTCGCTTCCTCTTCGAGCTTCCGTAGGCCGTATGGAGGAGTCGGCGACCTAACCGCTTCGGGGACTCGGATAGGTGAGTCAGGCAAGCCGTGGAGGGATTACGATCCGGGATCGGCTGGCCGCCACTGGGGCGTGCCCAAGCAAGGTGGCTACGCGCGCTGGCTAGAGGACAACCTGATCCCAGGCTACCGTTCGATTCAAGGGGGCCATGATTGTCCCGGGAACGCTTGCGGGGGGTGTTTTGCCATGCCGCTGGCGGAGCCTCCGGACGGGCTGCTTGCCCTGCTGAACATCTCTAAACGTTACAAGCACTTAGGACATTTCCTACGGGTTGACGCGCTTGCCGACGCCTCTTCACCGTTACGGTATGGAGACGCTGGAGCAGCAGTTCAATTCGCAAGTGCGCGCGTTCCTCGGGTGCACGGGCCTGAGGCCGACGACGTTCGGCATGAAGGCGTTGGGCGACCCGAACCTGGTGCGCCAGATCGGGCGCGGCCGATTCGTCGTCGCTGAGGACGGCGGACCACGTTCTGGCATTCTTGGCCGGCTACGACCGGGAGTCCGGGCGGTGCGGTTGGCCTTCCCACGAGGTCAAGGCTGATCTGTTCGGTCATCACGGCATTGGTCTAATGGTATCGCACCGATTCAGGACACACAGTCGAACGCGGCGGTCGCCCCACGGCCATCCTTCTCGATTGACGGCATCCCCAGTGCCGAGCGGCTTGCCCCGAGCCCCGCTCAAGGCCTCGCTGGCGGAGGGTGGCCGGACCTCGATTTCCGTATCTCGGTGCTCCGCAAGCAGGTGGAAAATGGCCTATATCCTACGCTATTGCGTGAATTGCCAACACCGTTTTGCGTGGATGGGTATGGAGAACCTGACGAAGCAGTTCGAGCAGCGCCATGGCGACGTTACTTCGGCGCACGCGGCTGACGCGGTCGGAGGCCGGGGAGCGCGCGATCGGGGACCGGAAGTTTGTGGGAGATGTGCGGCGGGGCCTGGACCCGGAGCCCTCCGGTTCCTCTCGACCGAGCTCGCATCACGTATCTCAGAGCCGACCTGGCGCTGGTGACGGAGGACTCGGGATGATCGCCCATCTCCGGGGACGCGAGAAGACGCTCGAGCCGTTAGGCTGGACAGGTCGCCGTTCCGAGTGGATCGCGCTCGTCTGCTTCCACAGCGGCGTGTTCACCCGCGCCCAATGGACCCAGTTCATGGACGCGCACCCCGAACAGGTGCGCCGCGGCGTCCACGCGCTGATCGCGCAGGGCGTGGCCGCCGAAGAGACTGTGCCTGGGATACGGGGCATCGGCCGCGTGTCGCGGATCTTCTCCCGGCGCATCTACCGCGCCCTCCGCGCCGAGCACATCCGCCACCGCCGGACCGCCTCGACCGAGGTGCTCATGCGCCGCCTCCTCTCGCTCGACTACGTGATCGAACATCCCGACCTGCTGTGGCTGCCGACCGAACCGGAAAAGGTCGCGGCGTTCGAGGCGCTCGGCATCGAGCGCGAGCTCCTGCCCTCCCGGCTCTACCGGGGAGCCGGCGGCGACACCCGGCGCTGCTTCCCCCTCAAGCTGCCCGTGGCACTTGAGGCCGGCGGCGCCGTCTTCGTCTACGCAGAGCCCGGCCACGAGACCACGACCGCGCTCCGTTCCTGGGGCAATGCGCACCGCGGACTCTGGCGGGCGCTCCAAGAGCGCGGCCGGTCCGTCGAGGTGGTCGCCGTTGCCAGCACTTCGCGGGAGACGGAACGAGCCAAGAGGGTCATGCGCGGCTGGGCCGGGGCCTCCGGACCGGCCGAGCCCGACGCCGAGATCCGGGAGGAGCTTGCCCGGATCGAGCGCGCGATCCTTCAGGGCGCGGTCCAGATCCTCGAGGAGTTTGGAGGCTTGCAGGCCGCCTTGAAGCGCAGCGTATCGCTGACGAAGCAGACCCGGCGGCGGTCTGGACCCGGGTCCATCCACCGCGCCAGCACCTGGCGGACGGTGCGTCTCGCAGGGGCACGCTACCGATGACCGGCGCGCGTCTTACGGCCGTACTGGCGCGTGAAAACGACGTGGGGGGTCGATTCACACTTTGGCGCTCCGGCGATTCACACGGGACCCCACGCGTATCCGTCGCGACCGCAGCGTCTTGCGCCTTCGTGGCCCGGCCCCGCGTTGTCGGACGGGCCGATCAGGCAGTGGTGGGAGCGACCCCCCAGGCCGAGGGCCTGCTACGGGCGCGGGGCTAGGTGTGTTTTCACACGCTGGCCCCCGCCCTCCGGGGGTCGCTCCCAGTCCATGGATCCCTTGGCGGGAAGGCCGTCCAGCGCCGCTGTGAGCGGCGTATCAACGGACCGATCCGGCTTCCGGGTCTCGGCTCTCGTCGGCCAGGTACGCGGCCCAGTCGAAGGGCAGGCTGTTCATGGTGCCGAGGCATGGGGCCTGATCGCGCTCCACGCCGTTCGACGAACGCGAGGTAGCTAAGGCCCTTCGGGCTCGTCGGACACAGGGTCATCGTGCTTGCGCCGAGCATCCTCCACGCCCATACAAAGTCAATTAGACGCGCTCTGCCGTTGTGCCACGATCCCTCGTCAAGGCGGCAATACCACTGATTCGGAGCGCGACGCGTCGCAGGTGCGTTCGGCGGCTTCTCAGCTTCGAACGGAATTGCATCCTTCAGCTTCTCGAAACGCTCATGACAAAGGTCGACAGCCGCAGGATAGAAAGTGATCCGTATCTTCCCGGGTTCGTCAATTGTAACGGAATGCGACCCGCGGACACACACGTCGTCGGGCAGGGTGATCGTCCGGTGCAGATAGGTAATGCCGGATTTCGTATAGTATGTCCGGACACTGTAGTCCAACGACACTTTCACATCCTGCCACACCTTCGCCACTCCGTGCTCGCCGGCCTTCCGATTCAAGTCGCGAGCGCCTGGGCGGTTGGCGGATGACGTATGGGGATCGTCCGAAGTCCGTACCTGCCTGGCCAACAGCATGCCATCGCCGTCGGGCCGGGCGTAGTGCCCCACGACGTCGAAGTCGAACTTCCCGCGGGCCACGGCCCCCATGTCGAGCTCGGCCGTGAGGATCCCTTCGGCATCGAAGAGGGGACCGGCCAGGCAGTCTCCAGCCGGGTCGTAGATGGCACTGCCACCAGGGCACAGGGTGTCGGGCCAGGACTCGAGCTCCCCAGCGATCTCAAGGTCGTCGGGGTACATGTCGCGGGTCACGTACTGGTTACACCCCAACACGAAGCAGCGCCCCTCCAGGGCGATGTGCTGCAGTGTTCCCTGCCAGCGGCCCCGGTAGTCGGCGGTGGGTGCGAGGTAGATCTCCACCCCCTTCCCGTACATGGCCATGCGGGCGAGGGGCATGTAGTTCTCCCAGCAGATGAGGCCACCTACACGGCCGAATGGGGCGTCGACCGTCGTGAGCGTGCTCCCGTCTCCCTCGCCCCAGATCAGGCGCTCCGCCGCCGTGGGCTTGAGCTTTCGGTGCTTGCCCAGAAGCGAGCCGTCGGCGCCGAAGTACAGGAGTGTGCAGAAAAGGGTGCCTCCGCTGTAGGTGGAGTCGCGCTCCACGACGCCCACGGCCAGGTATACGCCCGCCTCATGGGCCGCTTCACCCATGCGCTCGGTGGCCGGACCCGGCACCTCGACCGCCGTGTCCCAGTAGCGCTGCCAGACGCGCCGGCCGGCGTCGCTCCGGCCCCCCACGGCGGTACCGAAGGCCAGGCCCCAGGGATAGCCGCCGACATACGCCTCGGGAAAGACGACCAGTCCGGCGCCGTCGGCCGCGGCCTGGGCCGTAAGGTCGGTGACCTTCTCGGTGGCCCCCTCCCGGTCGAAGAAGGTGGGGGATGCCTGCACGACGGCGGCCGTCACGGTGCGATTGTCGCTCACGGTTCTCTCCAGTGTTCCGTTGCCAAAGCAACGGGACACTAACTCAGCGGCTACAGTAAACGAACTCTGCCACCACGTCCCCCACTATGAGCAACGTCTGCGCGCTCGTGTTCTCCGGGGTGTCGTAGGGCGTGTGCCAAAGGCTGTTCTTCGACCCGTAGTCGAAGTCGATGACGTTGATGGTGGGGATTCCGGCGTCGTTGAGCTTCAGATGGTCGTCCACGACCCGGGCTGTCTCGTCCAACGGGAAATAGCGCCGATAGCCCAGGTCCGCAGCGATTCCCCAAACCCGCTGCACGAGCTGCGGCGCAGCCTCGAGGGAGTAGGCCTCCACGGGAAATCGGGGGTCGGCGTCGCCCACCATGTCCAGAAGCACGGCGAAGTCCGGGGGGGCTTCTGAGCCCCTTCCCGTAGCGTAGTGGGCAGCCCCGAGGAACATGTCGGCCGTGGTGGGCCCGTAGTCCTCGCCGTCGCTGAAGAGAAGATCCACGCCCACGGGCGGAGCCTGCTCGGCGAACATCCGCGCCAGCTCTAGGAGCACGGCCGTGCCTGACGCCCCGTCGTTGGCACCGGGCACCGGCTTCTCCCGATCGTCGTCGTCTCGGCTCTGGTCCGCCGTCGGCCGCGTGTCCCAGTGCGTGAGGAGGAGGAGGCGTCGATCGCTCTCGAGGCCGAAACGCGCGATGACGTTCGTGAGGCTCAGGGAGTCTCCGTCGCCGGTGACGTGCTCGAACTCGTCGAGGAACACGGTGTCGGCGAGCTCGCTGAGCTGCTCCACCATCCAGGCGAACTGGCGGGCGTGGCCCTCCATCCCCGGCACGCGCGGGCCGAAGGCCACCTGCGCCTGGAGGTCCTGAAAGGCCCGCGTGGCGTCGAAGGCCGGGCGGTCCACCCTGACCGAGATGGTCATCTCTTCGGAATCCCCACCTCCGCACCCTACCACCAGAAGCTGTAGAGCCATCATCAACGGCCATCGCTTCGTCACTTCGTCCTCGCGGTAGAATATCTCGGCGGGCATGGCGCGCTGGTGTCGCCGGGCGCCTGAGCCGGTGGGCGGGTAGCAGGACACTAGTGTTCCGTTGCCGTAGTTCTCGAGCCACCAAGAAAGTCGGATGCACCGTGCCCTCGACCGGCCGAGACACTTTGGTAACGGAACACTAGAACCCCTGGGCGGTCCCGGGGTTTCTTCCGGGTCGGGGCCCGCGTATCCTCCCGATCATCCCCTTCCTGGAGCCGTTCATGAATAGACCTCCGCCCCTCGATGTGCTCGAGCAGGCCAGTGAGTGGAAAGCGCAGGGCTTGGGCGTGGCCCTGGCGACGGTGGTTCGAACGTGGGGCTCGGCTCCGCGACAGCCGGGCAGTCAGATGTGCATCAACGAGCACGGGCACTTCGTGGGCTCGGTGTCGGGCGGATGCGTCGAGGGCGCCGTAATCCAGGAGGCCCAGGAGCTCATGGTCCATGGGGGCACCAAGCTCCTGCAGTTCGGCGTGACCGACGAGCAAGCGTGGGAAGTGGGACTGGCCTGCGGTGGCGAGGTGGAGATCTACGTCGAGAGAGTGCAATGAAGGCCGAGCTCCTGAGCCGACTGGTCGAGGACCGGCGTAGGGAGCGAGCCGTGGTCCTCGCCACGGACCTGGACACCGGGGAGCAGCTCCTCCTCTACCCGTTGGAGGCCGGCTCGGAGGTCGGCGATCCCGAAGCCTCGGAGGAGGCCGAGCTAAACCGGGCGGCCCGCAGTGCACTCCTGAACGACCGCTCCCAGCCGATGGACGGGCCCAGCGGCCCCTTCTTCCTGCAGGTGCACAATCCACCTCACCGCATGGTGGTGGTGGGCGCGGTACACATCGCCCAGCCGTTGGCCCAGATGGCCAGCCACGCCGGCTTCTCCGTCTCGCTCGTGGATCCCCGCGAGGCCTTCAACACGGAAGCTCGCTTCCCGGGCGTCGACCGTCTCCTTTCGTGGCCGGATACTGCCCTGGCGGACCTGGAGCTGGACCATCGAACCGCCGTGGTGACCCTCACCCACGACCCCAAGCTCGATGACCCCGCGCTGGCGACGGCTCTGGGCGGTCCTGCCTTCTACATCGGAGCCCTCGGCAGCCGCAAGACACACGGCCGGCGCCTCGAGCGCATGAGGGAGGCCGGGTTCGACGAGGAGGCTCTGTCCAGGATTCGCGGCCCCGTGGGTCTCGACATCGGAGCGCGGACGCCGGGGGAGATCGCCGCGGCCATTCTGGCCGAGGTCATCGGAGAGCTGCGGCGGGACGTGACATGACCGACGATGCGCTGGAGGCGGCGGATCCGACCCCGCCCGCCCCCTCCGGCGTGATCTGCGTGGTGCTGGCCGCGGGATCCTCCACCCGCATGGGGGGGCGCAACAAGCTGTTAGAGCCCGTCGACGGCGCTCCCATGGTGGCGACCGTGGTACGAGCCGCTCTCGCCTCCCGCGCCGATGAGGTCGTCGTGGTCACGGGTGAGGACCGTGAGCGGGTAGAGGCGTGCCTCTCCGGGCTCCCGATCCACCTCGTGTGGAACCCGGACCACGCCCAAGGCCTCAGCACATCCCTCAAGGCCGGTGTCTCGGCCCTCCCCGGCGGTGCACGGGCGGTCGTGGTATGCCTGGGAGACATGCCCCGAGTGCGTCCCAGTCACATCGACACCCTGGCCCGAGCCTTTCTCGCGGATCCCGATGGCTCCATCTTCGTGCCTACATGGCAAGGGCGGAGAGGCAATCCGGTGCTGTGGACCGTGAACCTGCTCCCTGAGATCGGCACCCTCGCGGGTGACGGCGGTGCCAAAGCGCTCATGTCTCGCCACCCGACCGAGGTGCGCGAGGTCCCGGTGGATGCGCCTGGCATCCTCACCGACGTGGACACACCCGAGGCACTTCGGGAGTTGACCGCGCCCAATGACGCACGATCCCAGAATTCCGAATGTCCTCCCTCAAGATAGAGGAGCGCTTCGAGCTGGACGCGCACCCTGACGAGGTCTGGGCATACCTCACTCAACCTGAGCGCATCGTCGTGTGCCTACCGGGAGCCGAGTTCACCGAGGTCATCGACGAGCGGAACTATGCGGGCAGGGTCAAGGTGAAGCTCGGCGCGGTGGCCATGGAATACCAGGGGACGATGGAGTTCACCGAGGTGGATCCCGAGCAACGGGTCATCCGGATGGAGGGCAAAGGCCAGGAGAGGCGCGGCGGTGGGACGGCCACCCTCTCAATGGAGGGCACGGTCCGCGAGTTGGAAGGGGACCGCTCCGAGGTCTCGGTCGTGGCGGACATCCGGCTGGCCGGCAAGATCGTCTCCTTCGGAAGGGGCATGATCCAGGCGGTCACGGCGGAGGTCTTCAGGGAGTTCACCGAACGCCTGGCCGACGAGCTGGCGGCGAACAGCCCGGCGGCAGGTCCTACCGGAGCGTCTGGAGGTCCTACCCTAGTTTCCGGAGGCACCGGAGCGTCTGGCGCACCGCCCGGTATGGCCACCGACGCTAGCTCGGAAGCGGTGCCCCTGCTTCCGCTTCTCTTCCGGTCCCTCAGATCTTGGCTCCGGCGCCTCTTCGGGCGGGAGTAGGCCGTAAGGTCAGAGCCTTTGCCAGCTCTCTCAGGCTGTTCAGGCTGTGCACAGGTCGGAAGTCGTCCACGTGCGGAAGGATGGCCCGGATGCCCTGGGCCTCCGGCTGGAACTCCTCATAGCGGAGGAGGGGATTCAGCCAGAGCAGCCGGCGGCAGGAGCGGTGGAGCCGATCTATGGCCGCTCCGAGTCCCTCCCCCCCTTCCCGGTCCAACCCGTCGGTGATCAGGAGAACCACGGCTCCCTGCCCCAGCACCCTTCGGGACCAGGAACGGTTGAATGCCTCGATGCAGGCCCCGATGCGCGTGCCGCCGTCCCAGTCCTTCACCACATGGCTCAGGCGCTCCAGCGCCACGTCCACGTCGCGATGCCGTAGGTAACGGGTGGCGTTGGTGAGGCGGGTCCCGAACAGGAAGGTGTGCACCCGATCTCTGTCGTTGGTCAGCGCGTGCAGGAAGTGGAGGAGCATGCGGGTGTATCCGCTCATGGATCCCGAGATGTCGCACAGGGCAACGAGGGTGGGAGGCCTCCGGCGCCGGGCGCGCCACTCCAGCGGTATGGTGGCCCCTCCGGCTCTGACCGTCGCGCGGTGCGTGCGTCGCAGGTCCACCTCGGCTCCCGCCGGGTGGGGCCGGCGCCGCCGGGTCGGCAGGTCCCGGACCGGGAGCCGCATCCGGGCGATGGTTTCGCGGGCGGCCTCGATCTCCGCGACGGACATGTGCTCGAAGTCCTTCTCCGACAGAGCCTCCCGTTCGGAGTAGGTCATTCGGAGGTCCACTTCGACACTTTCGCGTTCCGGGCCGGCCCCCGGACCACCCTCGGCCCAGGCTTCGGCTAGACGCCGCGGCTGAGGCGGGCGCCGGGGCACGGGAACCTTTGACAGAGACAGGAGTTCCTCCAGAACCGAGTTGGAGGGAGGGCGATCCGACCAGAAGAGCTTGAAAGCCTCGTAGAACGTCGGCCGGTGCTCGCCTCGTCTCACTAGGACGGCGTGAAGGGCCCAGAAGAACTCGTCGGGGCGTGTGACGTCCACAGCGGCCAGAGCCCCCACGGCGTTGAGCACGTCGCCCGGCCCGGTGGGGAGCCCCGCCCGCCGGAGCAGCCGGGCGAAGTCGGTGACCCTTTCGGTAAGCTGCTCGCCCCAGGCGAGACCATCATCGCCGGGCGCCACCCCATGGGACGACGTCCTCCTAGACAACTTCCTGTAGGATGGCCAGGGCCGGCTCGCCGCGCACCCGCGCCAGGTCGTCCTCGTACTTGAGAAGCACACCTAGCGTATCGTTCACCACGTCGCCGTCCAGGCTCGACCGTCCCAGGGTTAACAGCGCCCGGGTCCAGTCGATGGACTCGGCGAGACCGGGCACCTTGAAGAGATCCTCCTGCCGCAGCCGCTGGACGAAGCCCACCACCTGACGGGTGAACTCCTCCCCCGCCTCGGGCACCCGAACCGCGACGATCTCCGTCTCACGATCCCTGGTCGGGTAGTCGATCCAGTGGTAGAAGCACCGGCGCTTGAGCGCATCGTGGATCTCGCGCGTCCGGTTTGAGGTGATGATCACCACCGGAGGCTCCTTCGCCTTGATGGTCCCCACCTCCGGCACGGTGATCTGGAAGTCGGAGAGGAGCTCGAGGAGAAACGCCTCGAAGGGTTCGTCAGTGCGGTCCAGCTCGTCGATGAGGAGGACGGGTGGCCCCTCCGGACGTGGCGCCAGAGCTTCCAGGAGGGGCCTGTGGATCAGGAACTCGTCCGAGAAGACGTCGGACTCGAGACGGGCCCGATCCGTGACCCCCGCCGCCTCGGCGATCCGGATCTCGATCATCTGGCGAGCGTAGTTCCACTCGTAGACGGCGGACGATATGTCCAGACCCTCATAGCACTGGAGGCGGATCAGGCGCCGCCGCAGTCCGGAGGCCAGGACCTTCCCGACCTCGGTCTTACCTACGCCGGCCTCTCCCTCCAGGAAGAGCGGCCTCCCCAGACGCAGAGACAGGTAGACGGCCGTCGCGAGAGACCGGTCCGCTACGTAGCGCTCCTCCTGGAGGAGCTCGAGGGTCTCATCGACCGAATCCGGGATCGATACGCGCTCTTCTATGCGCACGCCTCCACGGCACGGCGGGCCATAACGGACACCAGATGCGCCCGGTACTCCGCGCTGGCGTCCGTGTCCGAGACCAGATCGTCCTGCTCCACGCCGATGCCGTCGAGGGCTCCCGGCGCGAAGTCGGACGCCAGGGCGTCTTCCATGGCCTCCACGCGGAAGACCTTGTACCCGGCGCCGGACACCGCCACCCGGACGCCGTCGCCACCCTGGGCCACCATGACACCGGTGATGGCGTACTTGGAGGCCGGGTTTGGGAACTTGGCGTAGGCGGCCCTCTCCGGAACGGGGAAGTGGACCGACGTGATGATCTCGTCGTCTTCGAGCGGAGTCTCGAACATGCCCACGAAGAAGTCGCCGGCGGCGATCTCACGCCGATCGGTCACGACCGTGGCCCCCAGCGCGACCAGGGCGGCCGGATAGTCGGCCCCCGGATCACTGTGTGCCACCGAGCCACCCAGCGTGCCTCGGTTCCGCACCTGCGGGTCTCCGATCCCTCCCGCCAGGTCGGCGAGAGCCGGGATGGCGTCCCGCACTTCGGCGGAGCCGTTCACCTCGGCGTGGGTCATGGCGGCCCCGATCACCAGCGTATCGCCGTCCCGCTGGATTCCCCGAAGCTCGTCGAGCCCGGCCAGCGACACCACGTCGCTGGGCGCCGCCATGTCCAGCTTCATGATGGGGAGCAGGCTCTGGCCCCCGGCCATGAACTTGCCGTCGTCGGTCCCGCGCACGGCGCTCTGTGCCTCGGCCAACGTGCTCGGGCGATGGAACGTGAAGTCATCCATGCTCTCCTCCTCAGCTCGTGGCCTGCGCGTCCCGGATGGTGCGCCAAACGCGCTCCGGGGTCGCGGGCATGTCCATGTGCTCTACGCCGAGATGCGCCAGGGCGTCTACGACGGCGTTCATGACGGCTGGGGGGATTCCGATCGAGCCGACTTCCCCAACGCCCTTCACCCCCAACGGATTGTGGGTGCAGTGCGTGATGTTGTGGCCGGTCTTGAAGAACGGCAGGTCGGCGGCACGGGGCATGCAGTAGTTCATGTACGACCCGGTCAACAGCTGGCCGCTCTCGTCGTACTTGCAGCACTCCAGCAGGGCCTGCCCGATGCCGTGCGCGAGCCCTCCGTGCATCTGGCCCTCGACGATCATGGGGTTGATGATGCGCCCCACGTCGTCGGCGCAGGAGACCGCCACCAGTTCGACTTCTCCCGTTTCGGGACTGATCTCGACTTCGGCCACGTGGGCGCCAGCGGGATACGTGAAGTTCTTGGGATCGTAGAAGGCCGTCTCATCCAGCCCGGGCTCCAGATCCTCCGGGTAGTTGTGCGGCACGTAGGCCGCCAGCGACACGTCACCGAGGCCCAGCGACTTGTCCGTGCCCGCAACCGTGAAGCGGCCGTCCTCGAAGACGACGTCGGCCTCGGAGGCCTCCATGAGGTGCGCCGCGATCTTGGTGCCCTTGGCAATGATCTTCTGCACGGCCTGGTGGAGCGCCGAGCCGCCGACGGCCAGGGAGCGCGAGCCGTAGGTGCCCATGCCGAAGGGGATCTTGCCGGTGTCGCCATGAACGATCTCGACCTG
Source organism: Longimicrobiales bacterium (assembly GCA_965218295.1). Lineage (GTDB taxonomy): Bacteria > Gemmatimonadota > Gemmatimonadetes > Longimicrobiales > Gaopeijiaceae > CBDCKN01. The sequence goes on from CBDCKN010000003.1 coordinate 310,922, forward strand.
GTCGAACGCCACGCCCAGGCCCTCGGCCACGATCTGGGCGAACGCGGTCTCGTGACCCTGGCCGGTGGAGTGTGATCCCGTGTAGACCGTGACACTCCCGGTGGGGTGCACCCGCACCTGCCCCACCTCGAAGAGGCCGGCGCGCGCTCCCAGCGCACCCGCCATGGCAGACGGAGCGGCGCCGCACGCCTCCAGGAACGTCGAGAGGCCGATCCCCCTGAGCTTGCCCCTGGATTTGGCCTCCTCCCGGCGAGCCTCGAAGCCTGCCCAGTCGGAGAGATCGAGCACCAGGTCCAGCGTACCGTCGTAGTCCCCCGAGTCGTACTCGAGAGCCACCGGCGTCTGATAAGGGAATTGATCCGGCTGAATGAAGTTCTTTCGCCGGATCTCCACCGGATCCATCCCCAGCTTGCGCGCGGCCGCGTCCACGAGTCGCTCCAGCATGAAGGCGGCCTCCGGGCGTCCGGCTCCCCGGACTGCGTCCACCGGGACGGTGTTGGTGAAGATGGCCTTCACTTCCGAGTAGATAGCAGGTGTGGTGTAGCAACCCGCGAAGACGGGCGAGTGCATCCAGGTCGGCACCGCCGCCCCGAACGTGGAGATGTAGGCGCCGAGATTGGCGAGCGTGCTCACCCTGAGCGCCAGGAAGCGCCCCTCCTCGTCCAGGGCCAGCTCGGCGTGCGTCACGTGGTCGCGCCCGTGCGCATCGGACATGAACGACTCCGAGCGCTCGGCCGTCCACTTCACGGGGCGACCGAGCTTGATGGACGACCACATGGCGATGATCTCTTCCGCGGAGTGGAAGATCTTGGAGCCGAAGGCCCCGCCCACGTCCGGTGCCACCACGCGCAGCTTGTGCTCGGGAATCTGCAGCACGAACGCTCCCATTAGCAGCCGGATTACGTGCGGATTCTGGCTCGTCGTGTAGAGCGTGTGGTCGCCCTGCACCGGGTCGTAGTCGCCGATCGCCGCACGAGGCTCGATGGCGTTGGGAATCAGGCGGTTGTTCACGATGTCGAGTGACACGACGTGCGCCGCCCCCTCGAGGGCGGCGCCGGTCGCCGCCTTGTCGCCCAGCTCCCAGTCGAAGCAGACGTTCCCCTCGGCGTCGTCCCAGATCTGGGGCGCCCCAGGGACGACGGCCTGGGCTAGGGAAGCCACCGCGGGAAGGCTCTCGTAGTCGACGTCCACGAGGCCGCCGGCCTCCTTGGCCTGGGCCTTCGTCTCGGCGATAACCACCGCCACGATGTCTCCAACGTGGCGGACCCGCTCCACGGCCAGCGCCGGATGGGGCGGCTCCACCATGGGTGAGCCGTCCTTGTTGTGGAGGCCCCAACCGCACGGCACGCCACCGACTCCGTCGGCGGCCATATCGGCCCCGGTGAACACGGCCACCACGCCCGGGGCGGCCGCGGCCGCCGAGGTGTCGATGCCGGAGATGTTGGCGTGCGCCTCCGGAGAGCGCACGAGGTAGGCGTACGTCTGCCCGGGCCGATTGATGTCGTCCAGGTACCGGCCCCTTCCCGTGAGGAAGCGGGCGTCTTCCGTCCGCCGTACGGCGGCTCCGATTCCGTTCTCCGCCATGTCTCAGCCCCCCATCTCGGAGGCCGCAGCCTGAACGGCCTTCACGATGTTGTGGTATCCGGTGCAGCGGCAGAGGTTGCCCTCGAGCCACTCCCGCACCTCGCCTTCGGTCGGGTCGGGATTTCTGCTCACCAGGTCGAGGCTGCTCATCACCATGCCCGGGGTGCAAAAGCCGCACTGGAGGCCGTGATGCTCCTTGAAGGCCTCCTGCATGGGGTGGAACGCTCCGTTCGTCGCGAGCCCTTCGATGGTCGCGACCTCGGCGCCTTCGGCCTCGACGGCCAACATGGTGCAGCTCTTCACCGACCTGCCCCCGACGTGGACCACGCAAGCCCCGCACTGGCTCGTGTCGCACCCCACGTGGGTGCCGGTCAGGGTCAGGGTCTCACGGAGAAAGTCCACGAGAAGGGTGCGCGCTTCGACTTCATGTGAGACCGCTTGGCCGTTTACCTGCATCGACACGACTGGCATGAACGACTCCCTTGTAGGGGAGGAGGTTCACGGCCGGTCCCGAGGAATCCGGCCGCGAAGGGAATGCGGTCAGGATGGGGCGCAGAAAACCTCCGGTCAAGCGACGCTGAGGCCACTCATGCGAGTCGCGTAGAAGCTGGGGCCGCCGCCCGGTCAGGCCGTGGCGGAGCGGCTGGTGCCTCCGCTGAGGAAGATGGCGTGTAGCGCGCTCAGGAGCTCTTCGGCGACGAACGGCTTCTGAAGGAACGGAATCTCGTAGCGCTGACAGAGTAGCATCTCCTCCTCGTCCAGCGTGGCTCCGCTCATGACCACCGCCCGGACGTTCTCGAATTCCTTGATGAGCTCCACCGCCAGACCCACGCCCTCTCCGTCCGGAAGGATGTGATCGAAAAGCAGAATGTCGGGCACCGCCTCCATGACCCTCCGGCGGGCGCCTTCCGACGACGGCGTGATCATGACCTTGTGCCCCTCGCTGGTCAGGACCCGCTCGATCCAGCCGAGGAGGGCCTCGTTGTCGTCTACGGCGAGGACGGTCACTGCCGCCATCTCCGGGCGGGGCTTCCCGCCCGTGGCCACCAGGGTGAGCTGGTCGCCCTCTTCCTGGAGGTCCACGGCGACGATGGCGCCCGGTGCCACGTCGCCGTCGGCCACCATGGCGGCCAGTGGTTGCGTGAGGTGCCGATGGATGGTGCGACGGAGCTCGTGGGCACCGTATTCCATGCTCGTCCCCTTGTCGAGCATGAAGAAGCGGGCCGCGGGTGCCACCTCGATCTCGAAGGAGCGGCTTCCCAGACGACTCTAGACGTGACGCTGCAAGTCCATCACGTGCTGGTCCAGGATCGCCACCAGCGAATCGTTCCCCAGAGGACGGTACGTGATGACCGCGTCGATCCGGTTGACGAACTCCGGCGAGAAGTGACGCTGAACGGCCCGCAGGCCCACCCGCTCCAGGTGTGCCGAGAGTTCGGGGCCGGGCCGCCGCGGCCTGGTGTCGAAGCCCAGTCCCGGCTGGATCTCCGACATCATGTCGCGGGCACCCAGGTTGCTCGTCAGGAAGATGAGCGCCTTCTCGAAGTCCACCTCCGAGCCGTCGCCCAGCCTCAGGGTGGCTTTGTCGAGCACACCGAGAAGCAGCTGGGCAAGCGAGGGAGCGGCCTTCTCGATCTCGTCGAAGAGGACCAGTGAAAGATCGGACTGCTCGCTGGCCGCCGAGTCCAGGATGTGCTGGGTGAGCCGGGGCTCCGTCTGGGCGTGCCCCACATACCCAGGAGGTGCGCCGATGAGCTTGGCCACCTCGTGCTCGTTCTGAAACTCGCCACAGTCGATCTTGACGATGCTCCGAATATCCCCGTGGAGCACCTCGGCGAGGGCCTCGACCGTCCGGGTCTTGCCAGTCCCCGTAGGTCCGAGCAGGAGAAACACTCCCACGGGCCGACCTTCGGGGGCGAGTCCCGACTGATGAAGCTGGATGCTCGGAACGATGTGCTCCAGGGCGTGGGCCTGGCCGACGACTTTGCTCGACAACAGCCCGATCAGCTCGTCGGTCCGGCTTGGAGGTGCCATCTCGTCGCCTGGCATCACATCAACCGGCTCGGTCACGTCATCACTGGTCCCGCTCAATTCAGGCCTCCATCAACGGATCGGCCTTGCGCGACGGACCGGCCTCACACGCCCGCGCTCGAGGCTTCCGCCGCGGCACCCGTCTCCACAGCGGCGCCGACGAGGTTGCCCCACTCGGTCCACGAGCCGTCGTAGTTCTTGATGCTGTCGTATCCCAACAGGTACTTCAGCACGAACCACGAGTGGCTGCTGCGCTCACCGATCCGGCAGTACGTGATAATGGGCCGCTCTCCCGTGATGCCACGGGCGCCGTAAACCGCGGCCAGCTCGTCCCGTGACTTGAACGTACCGTCGTCGTCGTTGACCGCCATGCCCCACGGGATGTTCGACGCACCGGGGATGTGTCCCCCGCGCTGGCAGGTCTCGGGGAGTCCGGGAGGGGCCAGAATCTCTCCGCTGAACTCGGCAGGGCTCCTTACGTCCACGAGCTCGACCGCGCTGTCGCTGACCTGCGCCTTCACCTCCGGCAGGAACGCCCGGAGGTTGAGGTCGGCATCGGCGGCCTGGTAGCTCGTGGGCGACACGGAGGGCACCTCCGTCGTCATGTCCCGACCCTCCGCCTCCCACTTCTTGCGACCGCCGTCCATGAGGCGCACGTCCTCATGGCCGTAGACCTTGAGCTGCCAGAAGGCCCAGGCCGCGAACCAGTTGTTGCTGTCGCCATACAGCACGACCGTGGATTCGGGGTCGATGCCGGACTCGGACATCAGCGCTTCCATGTCCCCCTTGGACAGGATATCCCGCCGGACCTGATCGGCGAGCTGCGTCTTCCAGCTCCAGCCGATGGCGCCGGGCAGGTGCCCTTGGTCGTAGAGCTCCGTATCGACGTTCACCTCGACGGCGCTGACCTCCGGGTCGCTGGAGTGCTCACTCACCCAGTCGGTAGTGACGAGAACCTCGGGATGGACGTGATCGGACATGATTGGCCTCCTTGGGAAAGAGCCGGCGGGTAAAAAGCCCGGAGACACTCCGGGCCACCTCCACAGCGAAAACCTGTGAACGATCGGATTCGTTCCGATCATATGCAGAGCTCTGTGAAAAGGAAACCGGAATAGCGGGACGGGGGGCTCAAGCCGTCGCCCCCCCGGGGGGGGGGGGGGGGGAACGGGCCGAGGGGAGATCAGATCAGGTGGGTCAGTGAGTGAAGACGGCTTCCATCATCCACACTCGCTGTATCCGCAGATGTGGCATTTGACGCAGCCCTCCTCGTAGGAGAGCTGGCCGGCCCCGCACTCGGGACAGCTTCCCAGGAAGCTGTTGGGAAGGTCTGTGCCCGGGGTCGCCTGGGGCTGGGTGGCCCCGGCTGCTACGCCCACGCCCAGGGGAAGCGTCTCCTGTACGCCGTCCTTCTCCGCCGTGTACTTCTCGAGGGCCTGCCCGATGGCGTCGGGCAGCGAGAGCACCTTGGTCGGACCCACGCCCACCGCGCGATCCGACGAGATGCCCCGAAGCTGATCCCTCACAGCCGGAAGGGGGATACCGGAGCGGAGGGCCAGTGAGATCAAGCGGCCGATCGCCTCGGCGTCGGCCGTGGCGGCGCCTCCGGCCTTTCCGAGCGTACAGAACACCTCGAAGGCTCTCCCGTCTTGGTCTTCGTTGATGGTCACGTAGCAGTCGCCGAGAGGGGAGCTCATCTTGACGGTGCGGCCACGGAGCATAGGCGGACGTTGCCGCTTGTGGCGCGCCGCCGCCGCCGTCAGGTCCTGCTCCTGCTGCTCCCGATAGACTTGCTCCAGCTCCACGCGGAGTCCGTGGAGCGACTCGCGCGCGTCGGCCAGCAGGTGCTCGAGCTCGACGACCTCGGCGCTGCTTCCGCTCTTCCCGCTCTCCGACTTCTCCGTCTTTCCGGTGGAGAGCACCTGGTCGGCCCTCGATCCGTCCCGGTAGACGGTGACGCCCTTGCAGTGGAGCTCGTACGCCAGCTCGTAGATCTGCCTGACGTCTTCCTCCCGAGCCTCCTTCGGGAAGTTCGTGGTCTTGGAGATGGCCGAGTCGGTGTGCTCCTGGAACGCCGCCTGCATCCGCACATGCCACTCGGGCGTGATGTCGTAGGCGGTCTTGAACACTGCCTGGACTTCCTCCGGCACCTCATCGAAGTGGATGTGGCCCTCCTCCGCGATCCGGGTCATGAGATCCTCGGAGTACCAGCCTTCTTCCTTGGCCCGAGCGACGAAGTCCGGGTTCACGTCCGGCATCCTCACACCCGCCTGATTGCGCATGAACGCCACGGCGAAGATGGGCTCGATGCCACCGGAGCATCCCGCGAAGATGGAGATGGTTCCGGTGGGTGCCACCGTGGTGAGGTTGCAGTTCCGAAGGCGACGCTCGGGCCGAATACGCCGCCCCTCCGACTCACGGGCGCACGTGTCGTCGGGACCCCAGATGGACTCTTCCCACGCCGGGAACGCGCCGTGGCTCTCAGCCAGTCTCTCCGACGCGTTGCGAGCCTCCTCGTTAACGAAGCCCATGACCTTCCGCCCCATCTCCACGCCTTCGGGGGTGTCGTATGCGATTCCGAGCTTGATGAGCATGTCGGCCCACCCCATGACGCCCAGACCGATCCGGCGGATCGCCTGAGCCAGCTCGGTGATGGCCGGGAGGGGATACCGGTTCGCGTCGACGACGTTGTCCAGGAAGTGGGTGGACAGGGCGACCGTCTGGCGTAGGCCGTCCCAGTCGATTCGGTCGGCGGGCTCGCCTCCCCCGCCGGCGTCCTCTTTCACGAACTTCGCCAGGTTGATGCTGCCCAGGTTGCAGACGTCGTACGGCAGGAGCGGCTGCTCCCCGCACGGGTTCGTGGCCTCATAGGACCCGAGCTCGGGAACCGGATTGAAGGCGTTGGCACGGTCGATGAAGAAGGTGCCCGGCTCGCCGGTCTTCCAGGCGCCGTGCACGATCATGTCGAAGATCTCGCCGGCGTCCTCCTGCCCGACCACCTCTCCGCTCTTGGGGCTCACGAGGTCATAGCTGGCCTCGTTGTGCACGGCCTCCATGAAGGTGTCCGTGAGGGCGACCGAGATGTTGAAGTTCGTGATCTGGGACGTGTCGTCCTTGCACGTGATGAACGACCGGATGTCCGGGTGATCCACGCGTAGGATCCCCATGTTCGCACCCCGCCTGGTTCCACCCTGCTTGACGACCTCCGTGCTGGCGTCGTAGAGCCTCATGAAGGAGACGGGCCCGGAGGCCACGCCCATGGTGGAACGAACCTGCGACCCGGTGGCGCGCAGCCTCGAGAAGGAAAATCCCGTCCCCCCGCCCGACTGGTGCACCAGCGCCATGGACTTGAGCGTGTCGTAGATACCGCTCTTTCCGTTCGACAGGGCGTCGTCGACGGGAAGGACGAAGCACGCCGATAGCTGCCCCAGCGGCCGCCCGGCGTTCATCAAAGTCGGAGAGTTCGGCTCGAACCTTCCGTCGGTCATGAGGTCGTAGAACTGACGGGCCAGCTCCTCGACAGCCGCATCCGAAGCCCCATACTCCTTGTCCGCCTCCGCGATCACCCTGGCCACCCGCCAGAACATGGTCTCCGGCTCTTCGAGCGGGTCGCCGTCCTCGTCCTTCTTCAGGTAGCGCTTTCCCAGAACGATGCGTGCGTTCTCGGAAAGAGTGGCCGGGGCAAGGTCGTCCGGCACTACGTCATCGAAGATGCTCGGATCGTCTGAACGGGACTCCTGCTTCATACCGCTCCTGCTCCATCGCTCAATGTGGGAAGTCGGTGGGAATACATACCCCTCATATGTTGAAAAACGGCGATAGACGGCTCCGCCAAGGCATTGCTAATGTGGAGAATTGTCTCGAGTACCACAAAATATTGGGGTATTCTTAACATACACCCCCTATATCTTGTGGTCAAGAGTCTTCGTCGAGGAGCGCGCAAGACTGCCTGATTTCGCCGAACCACCTCCCCAGGCAAGGCGGCAAGCGGCCGAGATCCGCTCCCGCGGACTTTGATAACACCCTCACAAGGTCCTATGTTGCGTGATATCGGGTTTGGCCAGCCCTCACAGCATATCTCGCCCCCTGCGGAGCGCCCCGCAGGCGTCCCCCCTTGCGTGTGTGGGCGCAGAATCTTGACATCGGAGCCAACGGTTGATTCGGGGTGGGGCCGCAGGCTCGGCCTCGGAGAGGGAGATCCACGAGTGAGAACGTTTCGCAGAGCCATCGAGCTGGGCCTCCCCATCCTGGGGATGGCCGTGGTTTTCGGCGGCGTCCTCTTCGTCCCCCCGACCAGCCTCCAGATCCAGGTCCTGGTCGTCCTGGTGGGGGTGTTGATCCTCGAAGCGGGTGTCTGGGGCCTGACCAGTCAGATTCTTCCCAACGAACGTCACTTTGTCGCCCTTCGCGACGAGGGTGACCACTTCATCAACCTCATCCGCAACCTCAACGCGGCGGCGCTGGCGCGTAAGGCCGGCCTCGAAGGAAGCGACGAGCACTTCGAGGAGGCTCTGGCCGCCATGCACGCGTCCGTGGAGCGCATGGCGGGGCTGGCTGGGGAGGAGCGCTAGAAGGCCGTCCCCAGTCGAAGGTACAGAGGATCATCGGCCTCGTCGTTCAGGGTGAGAGCGGCTCCCAACCTGAAGAACAGGCGCGTGTTGAAGAGGGCCAGCACCGAGAGCTGCAGCTCGGCCCCCACGGCCCCGAGCGTCGGCTCCCGCGGGTTCAGGACGTCGATGGCTGGATTCGAGTCTCCCCAGGCATTCCCGCCGTCCACGAACAAGGAGCCGCTTAATCGGTCGACATGCAGGGGGAAGAGGCCCAGGCCTCGGTGGGCGTTCAGGATCGGGAAGCGGTATTCGGCGGATGCCGTCCAGGCGTAGCGACCTGCGCGCTGGCCCCTGAAGTACCCCCTCACGGGGAAGAGCAGTGACGAGCCTTCGAACAGCTCCCGGGGCCAACCGCCCCCCTGTGCACCACCCACGTCGAAGTGGAACCGGTCCGCTCCGGGACCGAAGGCCGCTCCCAACGAGGCTCGCCACGCGAAGACGTGGCGCGAGAAGCCCGGGCCCGCAAAGGCACGGTAACCCCGGATCCGGGCGGTAGCTTCCCGGAACCCGCGATCATCGCCGTGGACCCCGCGCAGCGAGCTCGGAAGCGAGAGCTCACGGCGCGCCCGAAGCCGGAGAAAACCCCCGAACCCGGCCTCCGCGCTGGTGGAGAAGGCATAGGAGCGGGCGCTGCTGAAGGAGACTGTCGTCGAGGCCTCCGCCAGTCGGCGCTGCGGCCGGGAGGGGGCGAAGGGGATCTCATCCAGGTTCTCATCCAGAAGCTCGAGCTCCTCCCAAACGTGCGCGGTCGAGAATGACACGGACGTACGGGTCCGCATCCGCTGACGGACCAGCGTCACCGAGCCTCCCAGCCTGCGCTCCCTTTCCCCGTCGAACGCCGGGATCGGGTCGCCGGGCTCGGGCTCGAAGGCGAAGGGGCCGTCGATGTTGTGATCCTTGATGTCGTGATCCTGACGGAAGGAGAGACCCAGGAACGGATTGCCTCTCCCGGAATAGGCGTACGACAGATCGAGATCCGTCCGGCCGCTCCTCCGGAACACGCCTTCGATAGCGTAGGAATGCCGGCCCACCAGGTCCTGTCCCTCGACGCGCGCACCGAATCCGGGCTTGAGCACTTCCTTGTCCTGCCGTGTCACGCCCGATCGGATGATCGGCTCCCAGGAGCGCGGCCAGATGGTCTGGAGCGCCCGGTACGGGTGCGAATCGCCCGACACCTGACGGGTGAAGAGCTCCGCGGCCTCCTCCCCCCCGCGTGTGAAGCCCTCCTTCAGCGGGAGCGGATCGAACCAGGAGTCCGGATCGAAGCGGATGCGCTCCACGTCCCAGCCATGGACATGATAGCTGGAGAAGTAGATCCACTCGCCCATGGGATCCACGGAGGGGTACGCACTCCCCCCGAGCATGTTCGTGACTTGGCGGAGGGATCCCGGAGCTCCGGACGTAGGATCGACTTCCACGGCATACAAGTTCGGAATCCCGCTCCGGTCCGACGACCACAGGAGCCGGTGACCGTCCGGCGTCCAGGCCGCCGTTTGGTCGATGGCCCGGTCGTCGGTGACCTGATGTACGATCCGGCCCGTCGGGTCCAAAACGAACAGATCGTAGAAGGCGCCCGGCCTCCACCGCGAGGCGGCGATCCAGCGACCACCCGGTGACCAAGCCGGATACGCCCAGTGCTCGTCCGCCACCGACTCGGTAAGAGGCTCGATCGCTCCCGTGGACAGATCCACCCTGACGAGGCGGTTCGTCCCGTCGCCATCCTGCACGGCCACGGCGTATCGACCGTCCGGCGAAACCGTGGGCTGATCCAGGCGAGCGCCCCGGGTTACCCGGTGCTCGACACCGTCGCTGTCGACGCGCACCAGATCGGACCGTATCCGGTACGGGTCGGTGAACTCCTGTTGGGCCACAAGAAGCGCGCCGTCGGGAAGCCAGATCAGGTCCGCGATATTGTTCACGCGTGTGAGCTTACGGCTGTCGGATCCGTCCGGATTCGCCACCCGTAGCTGGATGTCGCTACGGCCGTCGGAGCGTAGGTAGGCGAGCCGGCTGCCGTCGGGAGAGATCTCCGGGAAGAGCGCCCGGCGCCCTTCCCGTGCGAGCGGCTTCCCCTTCGTAAGGGGGGCGGCGGCAGCCAGCGAATCGGCCAGGGCACGATAGCCGGCGTCGAGCTCTCGCTCCCACGAGGACCACGCCTCGCTGAAGCCGGTCCCGAAAGCGTCCTCCGCCCCCGAGTTCACGCGCCACGGGATGATCTGCCGGGCGATGGCCTCCACGAAATCGGCCATGCGCTCCTCCCCGTACAGGTCCAGCATGTGGTAGAGGAACGACGCACCGTAGACGTACACGCGGCTTCCGGCGGGCCAGTTGGGCGAGAGGCCGGAGACCTGATCCAGGCCCTCGAACCCGCCCTCGAGGATGGCCGTTCGGAGCACCATGTCGTGGAAGCTCCCCTTCACTCTCCCGGACTCGGTGAGGGCCGACTCGTAGTAGGTGGCCATCCCCTCGCCGATCCACGTCGGTACGTCGAAGCCCGGAAAAGCCGGCCAGTCCGCCGAGGAGCGTCCCAGCACCGTCCTCACCAGCGACCCGATGGGTCCCGTGTGGTCGAGATGGAAGACGTGTACCAGCTCGTGGGTGACCACCGTCTCCAACCAGTCGTCGAAGTGGGTGGTGTTGAACCCCTCCAGGGGAGGCCGGACGAAGACCGTGATCCGATTGAAGGGGAGCGCATTGGTGAAGCCGTTGCTCCGGTCGACGTGATCGGTCAACAGCAGCTCGATGCGGTCGCCAGGGGGATCGACGAACCTCTCGCTCAGGAGGTCATAAGCGCGTTCCGCACGCTCCCCCGCCCTCCTGGCCAGCGCCTCCAGATCGGCGGGGAAAGTGACGCGAAAGTGGGTCGTCTCCAGGCTTCGCCAGCGCTCGTCCGGCGGTACTTGCGCCGCCCCCGCGGTCGCCCACAGCACGCAGAGAACGACCGACCAGAGCGTGGTCGTGACGAGCGACCGGATCATTCCGGCCCTCCGACCTTGTCAAACCGCAGCGTCGTCATCACCCTTCGCATAGTGTTCCGTTTCCAAAGTTCGCGAGCCACCAAGAGGGCCGGGGCGCACTACGGCCTCCACTCTTCGATCACACTGAGCCCCCCGGGGGGCATGAGCGAATCGTCCAAGAACATCTGGTACCAGCTGGGCTACGCGCTGGAAACCGCCCGCCAGCATGCTCCTGCCCCGAAGAAGGTACGTAAGAAGCCGGGCAAGGCTGACGATGCGCCTGCGCCTTCCGCCGTAGACCAGCTTCTGGCAGCCGGCGGCGGGGCCGTTACACACAGGCTGATCTCCGCCCTTTCGCGACGCCGACCCGGGACGCTGCGCATCGCCCGCGCCGCATTGGCCGGAGCCGGTGCCGCCTTCGTGTTGAGCCTGCTGCGAATGAGCGCGAACGGCTCGTCCGCCGAGAACGGCGCCGCGCCGGATCCCGCTCTGGAGCTCCTCATCGGCGCAGCGCGTGGGATCCTGTACGGCTCCGTGCTCGAGCCTCGGCTGCCGGGCTCCTCCATCTTCCGCGGCGCTACTTTCGGGGTCATGGAGTACGTGGCCTCTCCCCTGGGCGGCCTTGACGGCATCCTGGGGGCCGCGAGCCCTCACCGGACCATCCCGCTCCTTGCCGTGCTCTTCGCCGGCGACGAGGTTCCGGCCGGGTCCCTGACCCATCATGTGGCATTCGGCGCAGCCCTGGGTCTCCTCTACGGGGAAGGAAGAGCAAGCAGGGGCAGGCGCGACGTCGTGTAGGGAGGCAGGCTCCTCGGCTCGCTTCGGAGCATTCCCTCGGGACATGGCACGATCCCTACGCCCCCCCTCGTGTCGTCCACCGCATCGGCTTCGGTCCTGGTCGCAACATCGTCGACGATCCCAAGAATCTGCGCGGACGACTCTCCCCTTCCCACCCCTATCAGGCTGCAGAACGCCTCGGGCCGGGCCATCAGCACCGGACCGACATACGCGGTCGCCAACCGATCTACCCGGTCGAGCACCACGTAGGAGACACCCGCCGCTCTGGCCTCCTCCAAGAAGCGGTCCGGATCCCGGCTCAGGGGATAGGTTCGACTCCTGACGCCCGAGAGAGTGTAGAAGATCCGCGGTTTTCGGCTGAACACGCCCGCTCCGTCGGGAGCGTTCTCGCCCAGCCACCGGGCAGCGGCGACGAACTGCTGGAATCCCTCACTGTAGCACGCAAAGGGGCCGGCGGCCTTGACCACCTCTCGGCACGCCGCCGCCTGACGCGTCACGTCACTCCACCCCCGGGCCGAGGGGACGACCAGGAGAGAGATCGCGATCAGCCCAACGACAAGTGGCATTCTGGCGTGCACGCGGGCCGCCCCCGCGAGGAGAGCTTCACCCGCGTAGAAGAGCAAGAGCGGGTAGAGCGGCAGGGCGAAGCGATCCCCGGACCAAACGGCCGGCCAAAGCAGGATCAGGCCGAAGTAAAGGGGGAGAAACAGCTCGGCCACAGTGGTTTGCTCCCGGAGGCGCCTCGTCCACCCCACCGCCGCCATCCCCGCCAGCAGGAGGCCGAGCATCATCAAGGGCGCACCGGACCAGTTCGTCAGCCCCCCCGGAATGTGGGAGAAGACATAGCCCTGGAGGTTGTCCAGAACGCGGCGGACCAGGTCCGAGACGCCGGCGGTACCAAGTTCCGGCTGGTACGGATCGATGAGCCAGAACTCGGAGACGTACTGGGCCTGCCCCGCGCCCCGGGAGCGTAGCCACCACGCCAGGCTGGGAATCGCGAACGCTGCGGCAAATCCCCCGAGGGCCTTCCAGCGCCGGCCGACCGTCAGGGCCCCACCCATCGCGAGAACGAGCGGGAGGCCGGCCGTGCGCGTGAAAGTGGCCAGGATGGCCATGAGGCAGCCCGCTGCGATCCAGATCCCGGAGCGCTCCCCATCGTGTGAATCCTCTTCGTCGTTCGAGCGCTCTCCGTCGTGCGAGCGCTCCCCATCGTCCGAGCGGTGGAAGGCCCACAGACACCCCAGTGTCAGGGCCAGAAAAAGAGGGTCGGAAAGGATCCAATTGCTGGACCACAAAAACGCCGGGGAGAGGGCCAGGACGGCGGCCACTCCCGTGGCCAACCCGGCCCCGTGTCGGTCCTTCACCCACCCGAACGACAGCACCACTGCCGTCGTCACGAAGAGGACGGAGAGCAGTTTGAAGGTGAGCCATGCCTCGGCGCCCAGAAGCATGGCACCGGCTAGAATAGCGGGATAGAACGGGGGATACTTGGTGTGGGGGTTCCCGGCGGGGTCCCACGCCTCCACATAACCGGCCCCCTCGGCCAGCGAGTGCGCCAGCGAGATGTATCCGGCGTTGTCGCCCCCGTTGTGCGGGGCGGGGCTCAGTGCCGGGAGCACGATGGTGAGGTGGGCCAGAGCCACCACCAGGAGGATCGCCCACATGGGGATCCGGCGGCTGGGCGCCTCGGCGGCTCCGGCGGCCCGAGCCGATCTACCTTCACCGGACCGGCCGCTCACCGACTCGCCCCCGGCGTGAACGAGCCCAGGACCCTAGGGCCACGTGCCCCCGTGGCGTCGGGCGCGTTGGATGCCACTCCGTGCAGATGTGCCCACGTGAGCACCGCAAAGGCGAGGGCTTCCCAGGCGTCCGGGTCGACGCCAAGCTCTCCCCCGTCCTTCACCGGGAGGGGGGCCAGCTCCTCCCGGATCGCCTCCGCCAGCACCGGGTTCCTGGATCCGCCTCCCATGAGGAACACCTCGTCGATCCCTCGTGGGAGGACCCACTTGCGGTATGCGGCTCCGATGGTTCGGGCGGTCAGGGCCGTGAGCGTGGCGATGAGGTCGCGCCAGCCCGCTTCGTCGGAGCCGGGGGTCAGGCCCTCCGCCAGCCGATCCACGTAGGCGCGACCGTACCGCTCCCGGCCGGTGGTCTTGGGAGGCTCCGCCCGGAAGTAGTCGTCATCAAGGAGGCGAGCCAGGAGGTCCTCGTCGACCCGCCCGCGCCGGGCCAGCCCGCCGTCCACGTCGAAGGGGAGCTCACGGTTGGTGGCGCGTCTGGCGGCCTCGTCCACCAGGGCCGTTCCCGGGCCCGTGTCGAAAGCCAGAAGCGGCTCGGCCAACCCCGACGGGGGAAGCCACGTCACGTTGGACATGCCACCGATGTTGTGCAGGGCCCGCCGGTGCTGCGGCACGGAGTAGAGCAGCCAGTCCGGCCAGGTGACCATGGGGGCTCCATGGCCCCCGGCGGCCACGTCCCGGCTCCGGAAGTCGCTGACGACCGCCACCCCCGTGACCTCGGCCACGGTGGCCGGATCGCCGAGTTGGAGGGTCGATCCCCGCGCCCCGTCATCCGGTGGAACGTGCCAGATCGTGTGGCCGTGGCATCCCACGGCGGCCAGGTCCGCCGGGCTCAGCCCGGCCCCTTCGCACACCCTCAGCACCGCCGCGGCCATCCACTCTCCCAGGGAGGCGTTCAGCCGGCACAGCCCCTCCGGCGTGCCCTCCTCCATACCCTTCAGAAGCAGCGCCTGGCGATCCGGCTCATAGGGCGTGCTCTCGAAGGCGAGGAGTGTCCACGTGAAGTCCTCAGGAGAGCTCCCCCCGAAGCGCACCAGAGCGGCGTCGATCCCATCCAGGGAGGTCCCTGACATGAGGCCCACCACAAGCTCTCCCGAGCTCACCCGGTGGGATCCTCGGTGAGGTCTCCGAGTACGCGCGCCAAGACGCCGTCCGCCGCTTGGAGCATCCGAGTCGCCTCGTCCAGCTCGACCCCCCGATGTCCCATGACCAGGGCCGCCTTCACGTGCCCGCCTGCCGCCTCCAGGAGTGCCGAGGCCTGGGTCCGGTCCACTCCCAGAGTCTTCATGAGGATCCTCTCCCCGCGGTCCTGGAGCTTCTCGCATGTGGCTTGGAGGTCCACCATGAGGTTCCCGAACACCTTCCCGATCCGGATCATGGCCCCCGTGGTGATGATGTTCAGGACCATCTTGGTGGCGGTCCCGGCCTTCATGCGCGTGGACCCGGTGACCACCTCGGGCCCAACCAGGGGCGCGATGACGACGTCGTGAGTGTCCACCAGCTCGGGCGTCGGATGGGTGCAGAGGAGGAAGCCGGTGCGGGCGCCCCGCTCCCGGGCCCGGGCGAGAGCACCGTGCACATAGGGCGTCGTCCCCGAGGTGGCAATCCCCAGGACGAAGTCGCTCGGCCCCACGTTCCTTTCGTCGATGGCGCGGGCACCGTCGTCGGGGCTGTCCTCGGCCCCCTCCTGTGAGCGGACCAGGGCCTCGAAGCCGCCGGCGATGATGCCCTGGACCAGGACGGGGTGGGTGCCGTAGGTCGGGGGCATCTCGGCCGCGTCCAGCACCCCCAGCCGCCCCGACGTGCCGGCGCCCA
Organism: Longimicrobiales bacterium; assembly: GCA_965218295.1. Lineage (GTDB taxonomy): Bacteria > Gemmatimonadota > Gemmatimonadetes > Longimicrobiales > Gaopeijiaceae > CBDCKN01. The sequence continues at coordinate 326,513 of CBDCKN010000003.1, forward strand.
CATAGATCAGGTGTCCGGCCCCCTTGAATGCCTCCACCACCATGTCGATGGTCCTAGCGATGGCCACCCGCTCCTCGGCCACGGCGTCCGCCACCATCCGGTCTTCGGCGTTGATGAGATCCACGATCTCGACGGACGAGAGGGCGTCGATGCGCGTGGAACGCGGGTTCCTCTGCTCTGTAAGGCGGTCATCGAGCATGAATGGTCCTGGCCGCTCCTCAGTGGATGTGGGCCGAGGTGTGTACACCCCTCGCTTGCGGTATCTAGTACCGGCGAACAAGCTAACCTTCGTATTTTTCCGACAGCAACCGAAGATCGCATACACCGAGGGCATACACTTTGAACCTTCTCGAGCAGGCCAGAGCCATGGCCCCCGATCTGGTGGAGATACGCCGCGACCTGCACCGGCATCCGGAGCTCTCCTTTCTGGAGGTGCGCACCGCCGGCATCGCGGCGAGAGCCATGGAGGCCCTGGGTTGCCGGGTCCGAACCGAGGTAGGCATCACGGGAGTGGTGGCCGACCTCGACAACGGCGCGGGTCCCATGGTCGCCCTCCGGGCCGACATGGACGCTCTCCCCATTCACGAGACGAACACCCACGACTTCGTCTCGGAGAATCCCGGAGTCATGCACGCTTGTGGCCACGACGCCCACGTGGCGGGACTAATCGGGGCGGCAAGGCTGCTGGCTCGGGAGCGTGACGAGGGCCGGCTCCCGCCGGGCTCCGTCCGGTTCCTCTTCCAGCCCTCCGAGGAGCGGACGGACGAGGAGGGCAAGAGCGGCGCGGCGCGCATGGTGGACGAGGGAGTCATGGACGGGGTCGCCGCCGTCACCGGGCTCCACATCGCGTCGGTGCTCCCCTCGGGGAAGCTCTTCTTCCGGGTGGGCCCTCTGATGGCGGGCACCGAGGAGATTCAGGTGGAGGTCCGGGGCGAGAGCGGCCACGCCGCTCGGCCCGACCTCGGTGTGGACGCGCTCGTGCTGGCGGCCCAGGGGATCGTCACCGCACAGCAGGCCGTCTCCCGCGGCCTCTCGCCCACGGAAGCAGGCGTGCTCACCTTCGGCCGCATCGAGGGGGGCACTGCGAACAACGTGTTGGCCGACCTGGTCACGATCGAGGGGACCATGCGGTTCTTCTCCGAGGACGTGCGGGATCGGCTTTGCCGCCACCTGAAGGCATCCTTCGGCATGCTCGAGGCCCTCGGGGCCAAGGTGACGGTCCGCATCGGCCCCGGTTATCCGCCTGTGGTCAACGATGCCCGGATCACGGAGTGGGTGCAGGCAGCCGCCGTCGACCTCGTGGGCGACGACGCCACGCTGCCCATCGAGCCGACGACCCTTGCGGAGGACTTCTCCTTCCTGGCGCGCGAAGCACCGGGCACCTTCTTCTTGCTGGGAGCCGCACCTCCCGAGCCGCGGATGCACCACCGGCCCGACTTCGATATCGACGAATCTGCCATCCCCCTGGGCGCCGCCACGCTGGCCGCCGGCGCCGTCCGACTCCTTCGTGAGATGGCCGGAGGTACTGACACCGAGGAGGATGACTGAAGATGAAGGAGCTCCGCACCCTCCTGCCGTACTTCCGGCCGTACCGGAAGGGTGTCGTGGCGGGGCTCGTTCTGGTGGTGATCAGCAACCTCTTCACCGTGGCCATCCCCTACCTCGTGAAGCTGGCCATCGACGGTCTGGGTGATCTCGAGGTGGCGGCTGCTCGGATCACCACCTACGCGCTGCTGATCGTCGGGGTGGCAATCCTCGGAGGGGCCGCAAAGTTCGGGATGCGTGAGATGCTCAATGGGCTGAGCCGCCGCATCGAGTGCGATCTCCGGAATGACTTCTTCAAGCACCTCCTACGGCTGGACGCCGCATTCTACGGGTCAGTCCGCACCGGCGACCTCATGGCGCGGGCGACCAACGACACCCTGGCGGTTCGCATGGCCGCAGGCCCGGCCATCATGTACTCGGTGAACACGGTGGTGAGCTTTCTCCTCGCCCTGGGCTTCATGCTGTGGATCAGCCCGCGCCTCACGGTCTACGCGTTGATCCCGATGGTCGTCCTCCCTCCTGTGGTCTTCGCGTTCGCTCGGGTCATCCACGCCCGGTTCGAGGAGATCCAGGAGCAGTTCTCCACCCTTTCGACGATGGTGCAGGAGAACCTGACCGGCGTGCGAATCGTCCGGGCTTACGTGCAGGAAGAGTCTCAGGCGCAGCACTTCGACGAGCTCAACCGCCAGTACATGGGACGGAACATGGGCCTGGCGAAGGTGGCGGGTCTCTTCCACCCGATCCTCGCCCTCTTCTCGGGCGCGGGCATGGTGATCGTGCTCTGGCTCGGCGGACTGGAGGTTATCGCCGGCCGCCTCACCATCGGCGCCTTCGTGGCCTTCCAGATCTATCTGGTGCTTCTCATCTGGCCACTCATCGCCCTGGGGTGGGTGGTGAACCTCTACCAGAGGGGCGCCGCAAGCATGGGCCGCATCAACAAGATCCTGTCCACCGAGCCCGATATCCGGGCACCGGAGCATCCCACTCGCCTCGAGAAGCCTCGGGGGGAGATCGAGTTTCGGAACGTGTTCTTCCGGTATCCGGGCACCGAGCGTCTGGTCTTGGAGGACGTCTCCTTCGTGACGAAGCCCGGTGAGACCGTGGCCGTGGTAGGCCCGACCGGCGCGGGAAAGACGACCCTCGTCTCACTGATCCCGCGGATCTATGACGCCACCGAAGGCGACGTGCTGGTGGACGGGATCGGGGTCACAGAGCTGGACCCGGACGAGCTGCGCACTTTCATCGGCATGGTGCCTCAGGAGCCGTTCCTGTTCTCCACGACGATCGAGGAGAACATCGGACTGGGCCTTCCGGGAGACGAGTGGGCGCTGGAGGAGCCCCAGGTCCACGATGCCCCGGAGGGACCGCTCGAAGATCCGGACGAGGCCGTTGCCGAAGCGGCTCGCATCGCCCAGCTCGACGAGTCGATCCGGGGCTTCCCGAAGGGCTACGGGACGTATCTGGGTGAGCGGGGCATCAATCTCTCAGGAGGACAGAAACAGCGCGCGACCCTGGCCCGTGCCGTGGCTCGCGACCCTACCATCCTGATTCTCGACGATGCGCTGAGCACGGTCGACACCCACACGGAAGCCCTTATCCTGGACGATCTGGCTCGGGTGATGGCCGGACGGACGTCATTCATCATCAGCCACCGGGTCTCGGCGGTCATGAACGCCGACCTCATCCTGGTCCTCGACGACAGCCGGATCGTCGAGCGGGGCCGGCATGCGGAGCTCATGGCCCTGGGCGGCACCTACGCGACACTCCTCCGCCGGCAGATGCTGGAGCAGGACATCGAGTCCACCGTGGTGGGGACCGGCGGGGACTAGATCCTCTCCAGCACCCACTCCGGTGTGAAGCGCACCAAGTACGAGCTCAAGATCGTGAACGAGCCCGTCGCCAGCAGCAGCCCCAGGATGATGAGCATCGCACCCGAGGCCTTCTCCACGACCGGAAGGAAACGCCGGAACCTGGAGAACGCCCCCAGAAAGAGGTCCAAAGCCAGGGCAGAGATCAGGAAGGGGATGGCCAGTCCCAGGGAGTACACGCTCAGGAGAATCACCCCCGACCAAACCGTGTCCTGCGTGCCCGCCAGGGTGAGGATGGCGCCGAGGACCGGACCGATGCAGGGCGTCCACCCTGCTCCGAAGGCAGCGCCGACACCCAGCGTGCCCACGTATCCGGCCGGCTTGTCGTTCACGTGAACCCGCCGCTCGCGCATGAGCAGAGCGATGCGGAAGACGCCTATGAGGTGGAGTCCCAGAATGATGATGAGGACGCCGCCGATTCGGGCGATCCACACCTCATAGTAGCGGAGGAACACCCCCAGGAACGAGGCCGAGGCCCCCAGCGTGATGAAGATGATGCTGAAGCCCGCCACGAAGAGAAGGGAGTGGATGAGGGTCGCCTTGCGATCCACACCCTCCTGGAGGTCCTCCAACGACATCCCCGTCACGAACGACAGGTAGCTCGGCACCAGTGGCAGGACACACGGTGACAGGAACGACAAGATTCCCGCCATCAACGCAACGACAACACTAACCGATCCGGTCATCTATCTTCCTGGTGCTTCCACTCTCGATGGGCTCGGAAGCCATGTCGTCCGCACCCTCGGCAGCCACGTATCGGGCACGCATCCGGTGCCAGATGGCCCGAACACCCGTGACCACCCCCAGCCACAACAGTACGAACGCCCCGGCCCACCCGAACGCTCTCGGGAAGAAGCCGACGATGGCGGCGGCCGAGATCGCCATGACCGAGACGGTCCCGAGGATTGTGCGATCCTCCCGCCCCAAGGTGCGGTGTCCGGCCAGAGCTCCGCCGAAGGAAGCGCCGGCGCGCATGAAGTGGGCGAGCCGCCACGGTCTGGTGGTGCGTCCCGTCTCCATCAGGGCTTCGAGCCGCCGAGTCAGTCCTCCCTCAGGCTCGAGCGAGGTCTGGGGAATCCCGCTGAGTGTGGGTAGGTGCTCGGCCTGCGTAACGGTGTGTATGCTTCGACTCCCGGGGAGCACGATCTCGGACGAAGACGCCAGGTCCGCGAGGAACAGGCCCTCGAGCTGCCCGGCAAGTGACGCATCCATAACGCCGACGTCTATCTCCCAGTTCCCCAGGAGACTCCAGGCGTTCAGGTTGCTGGAGCCCACGCGACACCAGAGTCCGTCGGCCACTGCGGTCTTCGCGTGGATCATGGGACCCTGCCACTCGAAGAGGCGAACTCCGTGATCCAGCAAGTGACGGTATCCGGCCCTCGACAGGCTTCCAACCAGAGGCCAGTTGTTGTTCGCAGGCACCAGTAGCCGGACGTCGACTCCCGCGTGGGCCGCCTCGGTCATGGCCTCGGCGACGATGCCTGGAGCCACGAAGTAGGGATCCGTGATCCACAGGCGCTCCTGGGCCATGGCGGCCACGAGGGTGAGGGTCCGCATCACCCGGCTTCGCCGGGGCTCGCCCTCGATCAGCCAGACGGACGTGTCCCCTGCCGGGTCCGTCCGCCCCTCCAGGGCATGGCTCGGGAGGGGCTCCCCCATGACGTCCCATATGCGCCCGAAGGCCCGGGCAGCCACCCCGGCCGCCGGTCCTCGGACCTCCACCCCGGTGTCACGCCAGGGAGGCTCGTCACCACTGCCCGCCCACTCCTGGCCCACACAGAAGCCCCCGGCGAATGCCACCTCGCCATCCACGACCACTAACTTCCGGTGATCCCGCTGGAAGATGCCGTAGGGGTCACGAACGGACGGGCGGTTGAAGGCCCGAACCTCGATGCCCGCCTGCCGGAACGGCTTCCAATAGCGGCGAGGCGTCGCCCAGCAGCCCAACCAGTCGTAGAGCAACCGGACTTCGATGCCCTGCCGTGCCTTCTCGATCAGGACGTCACGGAAGACCCGTCCGACGTTGTCGTTCCTGAGGATGTAGTTCTCGAAGTGGACGTACCGCTTGGCGCCCTCGATGGCTTCGATCCAGGCATCGAACGTGGCGGGGCCGTCGAACTGGAGCCCCACTGCGTTTCCCGCGATCTCCGGCGATCCTGTGGCACGGGCGAGCATGTCCGCACTCATCCCCGGCAAACCACCTCTTGCGGAGGCCGAGGATTCGGCCACGGGCTGGCGTGACGCTCCACCCCCGGTGGGGGCAGGCCCTTCCGGCATTGACGGGATCGCGGTGTCCTCAGGTGGATTCATCGAGACCGTTGGTTGACGGATTGTCACTCGCCTTCGAAGCGGTACCCAATGAGCTTATACACCAGCTTGGCCACCAGGAAGTCCGGGGCGTGCACGCCGGGAGTGGGGGCGAGCTCCACCACGTCGCAGGCGACGACTCTTCTCTCGCGGAACACGCGCCTCAGGAAGCGGAGGGTCCGATACCAGTCCCCTCCCCCCGGCTCCGGAGTTCCCGTGGAAGGCACCAGGGAGGGGTCGAAGTAGTCCACGTCGAAGGTCAGGTAGACCGAGTCGCCCAGGGCTGCCAGGGCGCGATCCATCCAGGCGTCATCCTCCCACATCTCGTCGGCCCAGATCAGGGTGATCCCCTCGTTGGCGTCGGCCACCTCCACCTCTTCCTCGCTCACCCCCCGGACTCCCACCGACACCACGTCCGCCACGTCCAGGACGCGGGCCATGGCGCAGGCATGCGAGTGGGCCGAGCCTTCGAACTCGGCTCGGAGGTCCGCGTGTGCGTCGAGCTGAAGGACGTTGAGGCGCCCAACCCGAGCGGCCTGGGCTCGGATGGCCGGAGCGGAGACGGTGTGTTCCCCGCCGAGCATGATCAGGAACCGGTCCTGGGCTACTTCCGCCACTCGGGCGTACGCGCTCCCCAGCTCGGCCATGGCGGCAGGGGCACCGTCACGGCTCAACTCCAGAGCCGGAAGTGTATGGATCCCCACCGTCGAAGGGTTAGTCCCGAGCTCCTGGTCGAAGAGCTCTATGTACCGTGACGCCTCGATGATGGCGCCGGGCCCGCTTCGTGCTCCGCCCCCGTAGCTGGTCGTGGTCTCGCAGGGGACGGGTAGGATCACGGCCCTGCACTTCCCGAAGTCGGTGGCCTCCTCGTCCAGCCCCAGGAAGGTGTGCGGCAGCTCCCACGGTAGATCCAAAAGCCCCGGAGGCAGCCGTCCTGGCTGCTCTGGATCGCCCTCGGGCTCGAAGCCTCGACCGGGAGTTCGGAAAGATCGGCGATTGGGCACGGAAGGGATGTGGTGGGTGCTGCTACAGGGCCTCGATGGGGCAGGACAGCCCCTCGGGCGTGAGCTCGATCCCGGCCTCCGAGCACTCTTTGCAGAGCCCGTAGATCTCCAGCTTGTGGTGGGCGGGCCGAAAGCCGTGTCGTGCGGTGACGAGGGCCTCGATCCGGGGAAGATCCGGGCTCTGGAACTCGAGGACCCTGCCACAGTTGAGGCAGATCAGATGCTCGTGAATCGGCTGCGGCGAAAGGCGGTGCTCGTACCGCTTGAAGCCCTCTCCGAAATCATGCTCGGCCACCAGCTTGCTCTTCACGAGCAGGTCCAGCGTCCGGTAGATGGTTGCCTTTCCGATGCGCTGCCCGCTCGAGCGAAGGACTCGCTCGATCTCGTCCACCGAGAGGTGCTCGTCCGAGCCGAAGACGACCTTCGCCACAGCCTCCCGTTGAGGTGTGACGGGCAGGCCCTGCTCCCTCAGGTAGCGTCCGAAGAGTCGGACGAAGGGTGACGGATCGTGGAGCGTCTTCACGTCTCACTGTTCTCCAGAAGCGACGGGTCGAACTCGTTCATCAACTCCTGAAACTTGTCGGGGTCGCCGGCGATCTCCACCGTCCGCGGCTCACCGAGGTCGACTTGGCTTCTCCGTACTACCCCGATCATGACCCGGGGGAGCCGATCGGGCGGTGCCTGGCCTTCGTCAGCCATCCCCGCGTCCACGGTAAGGCTCGTTCCCGATCTCTCCGCCGAGTACTGGGCCGTGTAGAGGCGCCTCGCGCCGCCGTCGGCGAAGCAGCTGGCGGCAACGAGGCCCCATTCCTTCCTTCCGCGAATCAGCGGAGGGAATACCCAGAGGCGGTCGATCTCTCCGGCGCCCAGGCTGCGAGCCACCAACTGTAGCGTCCTCGGGATGGCCTCCGGCACTCCCGGACCACGATCATCCTTCACAAAGTCTCTCCACGCTGCATGCCCGGGGAGACGCGGCTTCCACCGGGGAGGCGACATTGCCCGGCTAACGCTTATATCCTACCCCTCGGCGCCCAATAGCTCCACGGCCGCGAGGGTCGCGGCTACGACCTCGCTGCGGACCTGCTCCAGCTTCCCCTCCACCAGCGCCCCGGAAGCGCGGACGTGACCGCCACCCGCGAAGCGGCGGGCCAGCTCGTTCACGTCCACTGCTCCGTTGGAGCGGAACGAGACCTTGATACCACCTTTGGTCGTTCTCCGGAAGAGGAGACCGACCTCCACCCCCTCCACGGAGCGTGGGTAGTCCACCAGTCCCTCGATGTCGTCGGAGGTGGCGCCCAGCTCCTCGTAATCCTTGGACGGCACGGTCATCCATGCGACTCGGGAGCCGGGGTCGACTTCGAGCTCTCCGAGGGCACTCTGGAGCAGCCGCAGCCGTCGAGGCGAAGAGGTACCGTAGACACGGCGGTACGTGTCCTCGGGGCTCACGCCCCGCTGGAGAAGCTCGGCCACGATGTTGTGGCTCGCCGGAGTGGAGTTGCTGAAGCGAAACGATCCGGTGTCGGTGAGGATGGCCACGTACACGGCCAGGTCGGCCGCAGCGGGCCACGGTCCCCCGGCCCTCAGGATGATATCGAACACGAGCTCGCCCGTGGCGCACGCAGTGGGATCGCGGAACGAGACCCCCGCGATGGGCTGATCTCCGGGAGGGTGGTGGTCGACGACGATCGTGGTGAGCCCGTCGATGAGCGGCTTTACTCGCCCGATGCGCGGCGCCTCACCCGTGTCCAGCACGAGGGCTACGTCGGCGCCGTCACAGAGCTCCCGAGCCTCCGGTGCCGACGGATTCACCACCCACGACTCGTCCGGGACGACGAAGCGGAGCGACTGCGGCACCGGGGTCGGATTCACGATATGCGCTTCGGTCCCCCGGGAGCGCAGCCAAGCAGCCAGCGCAACCTCGGATCCGATACCATCCCCGTCAGCGTTGATATGCGTGGTGAGGATGGCCGTCTCTATTCCGTCCAAGGCGTCCAGGACCGCCTCGACGGCTGTGGACCTGGATTCTGGAGTCTGGTAGGTCATGGACCGATCGCTATCCCGAGAAGGGCAGTCGCTTCCTCACATTGGCCCACGTGGAGGCCAGGTGCACGGACCAGGGAGTCGTGACACCGCTGATTCGCGCCCCCGCCAGGGCTTCCAGGAAGGCCGCCGGCTCGTTCGGATGATCCGCCACTTCCACGAACGCCCCCGCAACCTCGCCCACGGTGTGAGCGTCGGAGCCGGCCCCCCTCGCCTTGTCCCAACGGGCCGCCAACTCCTCTCCGGGCTCGTTCAGCCTGCCCGGGTGAAGCCGCGCGTTGAAAACCTCGACCACATCGACCAATGGAGCAAGCTCTTCGGCGTAGCGGCCCGATGCGCCCTTGCCGCGGGCGTAGGGGTGCGGGAGGTACACGATGCCCCCCTGCTCACGGACCAGACGGCAGACCTCCCTGGCGGACATCCCTTTGGGAATCTCCTCCCGGAGGTAGAGACCGATCACGTCGATCCCCTCGGCTGTCTTCACCTCCTCGCCGGGGATCACCGCATCCGGAAACGCCTTCGCCATCTCCAGCGCCAGGGCCAGGCGGTTGTGATCGGTGATGGCGATGCGCTGAACCCCCTTCGCTCTGGCCGCGTCGATGACCCGGCGCGGATCGGAGAGACAGTCGAAGGAGGCCCGCGTGTGGAGGTGCATGTCGATCCTGATGCGTCCCGAGGGCGGGCTCTGCCCCGCTCGGGCCTCCTTCCGCATCCGAGCCAGGAGCCGGGAAGCCGAGTCCTCCAGCTCGTCGAGCGTGCCCTCGTTGACCAGCACGTGATCGGCCCTGTCTCGCTTGAGGCCGGGCTCCATCTGGCTGGCCATGATGCTGCGTGCTTCCTTGGCGTCGAGGCCTCGCTCGCCGGTGAGCCGAGCGAGCCGCACGTCTTCCGGAGCGTCCACCAGGACGGTCACGTCGAAGTCATCTTCGAGGCCGGCCTCGAACAGGAGGGGTACCTCCGATACAGTGAGCGAGGCGCCCTCCGCGAGCCGTTCCCTCATCCACCGGTCCCGCAGCACCCAGATACGTGGATGGAGGATCGCTTCGAGGGTGGCTCGCGCCTCCTCGTCCTGGAACACTCGGGCCCCGAGGGCGGTCCTGTCCAGGGAGCCGTCTTCATTCAGTACTCCTTCCCCGAAGACCTCCACGACGGCCGCCAGGCCCGGGCTCCCCGGCTTCACCGCCTCCCGGGACAGCTCGTCGGCGCTGATCACGGGCACTCCATCCTCCGCCCAACACCCGCCAACCGCCGACTTGCCGGCCGCAACGTTTCCGGTGAGCCCGATGGACACCGGGCCCGGGGCGCTCGACGACCCGAGGACGCGACCCTTGACCGCCAGAAACAGCACCACCGCGATGACGGCCACGATGGCAGCCCATCCCATGCCCAGGAATTCTACGCTCACCTGCCAACCCCGCGCGGCGCCAAAGGCGAAACCCAAGCCCAAGACCCCCCAGGCGGCGATGCCCAGGAAGTCGAACACGAGAAAGCGCCGATAGGAAATTCGTGTCGAGCCGGCGGCCAGGGGCATGAGGGTGCGTGCGAACGGGATAATGCGGGCGAGGCTGATGGAGAGCACGCCGTGCCTCTCGAAGAGGGCCGAACTCCGATCCTGGTGGCGCCGGGCGCTCCTGGCCAGACGGCCTTTGCTCCGCAAGAAGCGACGACCTCCGAAGCGTCCCAGCATGAAACCGCATGAGTCACCAAGTGCGGCGCCCACCAGGGCGGCAACCACCACCGCCCCGAAGCTGAAGTGACCCTCGAGGGCGAAAGCCGTGGCGACGATGATGGTCGGCTCCGCCGGCAGAACGAGACCGATGATGAGAGCGGTCTCGAACATGGCCATGGCTCCCACGAACAGAGGACCGTAGACCGCCATATTAGCGCCGATCCACTCGATCATGGCGCGGGAATCACCGGGACCGGGTCCGGGCGGGTCGGGCGAATAGGGCGGCCGGTGAAGCCGCTAGTGTTCCGTTGCCGAAGTTCGCGAGCCACCAAGAGGGTCGGGGCGCCGTGGGATCAAGGCGGGACGACGCGGCGCAGCGCAAGCTACGGCAAGGAGTCCCAACGCCGAGCCCACGGATGCACCGTGCCCTCGACTGGCCGAGATACTTCGGCAACGGGACGCTAGAACGGGCGGCGCTTGGAGACGCGAAGGTCGTCTTGGCTCCCTATCTCCCCGTCCGGCCCGTAGGAGTGGATCGCGAAAGAGTCGGCCCACGACTGGTAGCTGTAGGCCCGTCCCCAGGGATCGATGCCAGCGTCTCCGGAGAAGTTGGTCTCCAGCCAGGCACTCCACTCGCGGCGATTCGGAAGTCGATACGTCTCGCGCTGCTGCCTCCGGACGGCTCTGGACAGATCCTCCATCTCCCGCTCCGCATTCCAGACGAGAACGGGTTGGAGAACCGGCATGGCCTTGTCGATCATCGCCTGGCGACTGTCGGGAAAATACAACGCCGCGACGAAGCCGAAGATGACCATGAGAACGAGTTTGCTCACGGCGCCGTCTTCACTTTCATGCGCTTCCGCTTCCTGCGCTTCCGCATCTCAGACCCCCAGCGGATATACCGCTCCATCTCTGCCAGGGGAGGCACCGCCTCCGCATCCCCGTATGCGGTCTCCATCCGCCATTTCATGTAGCTTCTCGGCGGAATGGGGAGGAAGGGGGGCCGCAAGTACCATCCATTCGACCGGAACGCCCAGGCTGTGCCCAGAAGTCCCTGGATGAGCAAAGGCTTTCGAATCGCTGCCTTCGCCAGCCGTATGTATATCGATTCCAAGCGGATTCTCACGGTTGCGGAGCCGTCGAAAACGCGTCCGTAAACATTTGATACAAGAATCTACGTGCGCCCCAGAACGAATTCAACGATCATAGTTCCCGAGAAGCTCCCCCGCTTGCCGGGAAAGCCGTGAGCTTTCTGGGGTAGGTGGCCTGATCAAGCGGCCTCGACTAAGGTGTCTTCTCGTCAGAGCCCGGGAGTCCCAGTGGCCAATCGCCTGTCTCAAGAGAGCAGTCCCTACCTCCTCCAACACGCCGAGAACCCGGTGGACTGGTATCCTTGGGGGGATGAGGCCTTCACCCGAGCCAGGGAGCGGGACGTTCCCATCCTCCTTTCCATCGGTTACTCGGCGTGCCACTGGTGTCACGTCATGGAGAGGGAGTCGTTCGAGGATCCGGCCACCGCCGAGATCATGAACCAGAGCTTCGTGAACATCAAGGTGGACCGGGAAGAGAGGCCCGACATCGACTCCGTATACATGCGGGCCGTTCAAGCCATGTCGGGACAGGGGGGGTGGCCGCTCACGGCGTTCCTCACACCAGAAGGCGAGCCCTTCTACGGAGGCACGTACTTCCCGCCCGAGCCCCGCCACGGATTGCCGTCTTTCCGTCAGATCCTCGGCGCCATCCAGAACGCCTACGGGGAGAGACGAGACGAGGTGTTGAAGAACGCCGGCGAGCTCCGAGGGATCCTGGAGCGCAGCACGGCCGAGGTGGGTGAAGGGCCGCTGACCAGCGACGGCGAGACGCTCGCCGGTGCGGGCCTCCTCGACCACGCGTACCGTTTTCTCTCCTCCCGCTTCGATCCCACCCACGGTGGATTCGGTGGCGCGCCGAAGTTCCCCCAGCCCGTGACCCTCGAGTTCGCCCTGAGAGTCCACGCCCGGACCGGCGACGACCAGGCTCTGGGCATCGTCACGCATACGCTGCGCAAGATGGCCGGTGGGGGCATGCACGACCACCTGGCGGGCGGGTTCCACCGATATTCGGTGGATGCACGCTGGCTGGTGCCCCACTTCGAGAAGATGCTCTACGACAACGCCCTCCTCGCGCGGGTCTATTTGAACGCCTTCCAGGCCACCGGCGACACCGACCTGAGGGACGCGGCCGAGCGGACCCTGGATCACATGCTGAGGGACATGCGCGACCCCGAAGGGGGCTTCTACTCCGCCCTCGACGCCGATTCCGAGGGTGAGGAGGGCATCTTCTACGTGTGGACCCCGGCTCAGGTCCGGGAGGTGCTGGACAGCGACCTGGCCACCCTCTTCGAGCGCTGCTATGACGTCAGCGACGCCGGGAACTTCGAGGGAAAGAGCATCCTGCACCTTCCCCACGACCTGGCGGCCGTCGCTCGAAGCGAGGGTATGGAGTCGGAGCAGCTCCGGGAGCGGCTTCATGAGGCGAGAGACCTGTTGCTGGAGGCTCGGAATCTCAGGGAGCCCCCCTTCCGTGACGAAAAGATCCTGGCGAGCTGGAACGGCATGGCGTTCAGGACGATGGCGGAGGCCGGGGGAGCCCTCGGACGCGAGAGTTACCTGCAGGCCGGCGTCTCCGGACTCGACTTCGTGCTTTCGAAGATGCGACGGGACAACCGGCTTCTCCGGTCATACAAGGACGGCGTGTCGCGCATCGACGCCTTCCTGGAGGACTATGGAGCGGTCGGGAACGCCCTCGTCACAGTGTACGAGGTTACCCTCGAACCGCCCTGGCTGGACGAGATCCGTTGGACCACCGACCGGATGATCGAGCTCTTCTGGCATGCAGAGGTGGGCGTCTTCTATGACGCCCCGTCGGATGGAGAGGACCTGATCGTCCGGCCCCGTGACATCATGGACAACGCTACGCCGTCCGGGAATTCCCTGGCCGTGGAGCTCCTCCTCAGGACGGCCCACCTCTTTGGCGATGACAGACATCAGGAGATCGCCGAGCGGGCTCTCGGCCGCGAGGCCGGGTCCATGGCACGGTTCCCCTCGGCATTCGGCCGACTCCTCTCGGCTCTGGACCGTAAGGTGGCAGCGTCCGTTGAGATTGCCATCGTCGGAGAGCGGGATGATCCCGCGACGGGCGATCTGCTCCGGGCGGCGCTGACGCCGTACCTTCCGAACCGGACCATGGCAGGGGTGGCCCCAGGGGAGGTCCTCGACCACGCCATCCCGCTTCTGGAGGATCGAAAGGGACAAGACGGCAGGCCCACGGCCTACGTCTGCGAGGGCTACGCCTGTCGCGCACCGGTCAACGATCCCGACGCCCTGACGGAGCAGCTGCGTACGCGAACCGGATAGCGGTCGTAGGGCGTTTGGCTATCTTATCGCCTGTCCGACCGAACCCTGATGCGCCGGAATAGATGGCAACGAAAGAGAAGGAGATCATCACGACACCGGACGAGCCGGGCATCAACCCCGACTGGTTACTAGACGCATACCGAACCATGGTCACCGCCCGGCGGGTGGATGACCGTGAGATGGCCCTCAAGCGCCAGAACAAGATCTTCTTCCAGGTCTCGGGTGCCGGACACGAGGCCATTCAGGTTGCGATGGCCGCCCACCTGAACGGCGGTTACGACTGGTTCTACCTCTACTACCGCGACCGGGCGCTAGCCCTCGCCATCGGGCAGACGCCCCTCGACCATCTCCTCGGGGCCGTGGGGGCACACGACGATCCGAACAGCGCAGGCCGGCAGATGCCGTCGCACTTCGGAGACGTACGGTTCAACATCGCCAGCGCATCGTCGCCCACTGCTACCCAATTCCTCCCGGCCGTGGGAGCCGCCGAGGCCGGGCAGCACGTCGGGCGAGTTCCGGAGCTCGAGGACAAGGTCACCGGATTCCGGGAGGACGAAGTCGTTTTGGTCTGTGCAGGGGATGGAGCCACCTCGGGGGGTGAGTTCTGGGAGGCACTGAACGTCTCCTGTAATCTCAAGCTCCCAATCGTGTTCCTGATCGAGGACAACGGGTATGCCATCTCGGTTCCCGTGGAGGTCAACACGGCGGGCGGGAGTATCTCCAAGCTCGTCGAAGGCTTTCCGGATCTTCTCATTCGAGAGTGCGACGGCACCGACGTGGTGGACAGCTACATGGCTGCCGGGGAGGCCGTGGCGCACTGTCGCTCGCGGAAGGGGCCCGCGCTCGTCCACGCGCATACGATCAGACCATATTCCCACTCGATGTCGGACGACGAGCGGACGTATCGGCCCGAGGCCGAGCGAGCGGAGGAGGCCAAGCGAGATCCACTCCTGAGGACACGGGCGCTCCTCATCGACCGGGGGATCTCGACGCCCGAAACCCTCGACGCTCTCGAGGAGGAGATCCAGGCGTTGGTCGCGGCCGACGCCGACGAGGCCGCGAGTCATCCGCAGCCGGCCCCCGAAACGGTGTTGCAGCACCTCTACTCAGAGGACGTCGACCCCGCGGGACCCGACTTCGACAACGAGGATTCGCCCGACTTCACGGGACGATCGAGATCTGACCGTCGTCGATCTCCTGAACGCCTGCATGCGCGACGAGCTGGAACGGGATCCCCGAATCCTCGTCTTCGGGGAGGACGTGGCGGACGCTTCTCGGGAAGAGATCCTGTCCGAGGTGAAGGGCAAAGGGGGTGTCTTCAAGGTGACCCACGGCCTCCAGCGCCGTTTCGGAGGCCAGCGGGTCTTCAACACTCCCCTTGCCGAGGCCAGCATCGTGGGTCGGGCGATCGGGATGGCCCAGCGCGGCCTCAAGCCCGTGGTCGAGATCCAGTTCTTCGACTACATCTGGCCGGCGTTCATGCAGATCCGGAGCGAGCTGGCCATCATGCGATACCGGACGGCTGGGGCCTTTTCGGCTCCGGTCGTGATACGTGTTCCGTACGGGGGATACTTGAAGGGTGGCGGTCCCTACCACTCACAGACGGGGGACACGCTCTTCACGCACACACCCGGCCTCAGGGTGGTATTGCCGTCCAACGCCCTGGATGCCAACGGGCTCCTGAGAACGGCCATCCGCTGTGACGACCCCGTCATCTTCCTGGAGCACAAGCACCTCTACCGGCAGGTCCACAACAAGGGCCGGTATCCGGGCAAGGACTTCATGATCCCCTTCGGCAAGGCGAAGGTGGTCCGCCCAGGCTCGGATCTGACCATCGTGACGTGCGGCGCCCTGGTGAAGCGCTCCATGGACGCCGCGAAGACAGCGGCGGACCAGCACGGCATCGACTGCGAGGTCATCGATCTACGAACGCTTTCGCCCTTGGACATGGAGTCTGTGGCCGCGTCGGTAAAGAAGACCAACAAGGTCCTCGTCACCCACGAGGATTCCCTCTCCTGGGGCATCGGCTCGGAGATCGTGGCCCGCATCGCGGACGAGCTCTTCCCTTGGTTGGACGGACCGGTGCGGCGAGTGGCGTCGATGGACACCTGGGTCGCCTATGCGCCGCAGCTGGAAGAAGTCATCCTCCCCCAGGCCAAAGACGTCCTCGAAGGAATCCTGGACCTGGCGAAGCACTAGTCTTTGGATTCCGGTTGGGTGCTCTCCGGCGGTCCCCTGGCGGCTTCGGGCAGGATCAGACGGACTGCTCGCCGATAGAAAACGTAGTTCCAGGCCCAGTTCACCAGGACCAGCGCGCGGTTGCGGAATCCGATGAGCCAGGCCAGGTGGATCGTCAGCCACAACACCCACGCAGAAAAGCCCGTGAAGGATCTTCCCCGGACGCTGGCGACCGCGGCGTTGCGCCCGATCACTGCCAGCATTCCAAGGTCCTTGTAGACGAACGTGCCGGGCGCCTTGCCGGCGATGAGCCTTGCGATGCTGTCCGCCGCCGAGCTCCCCTGCTGAAGGGCGACCTGAGCCACCTGTGGCAACGGTTTCCCTTCCACCTCGAGAAAGGCCAGGTCCCCTACCACGAACACCTCCGGGTGGCCCGGCACCTGTAGTGTCGGCTCCACCGGCACGCGTCCGGACGGTCCCGCCGGAAGCCCCCACCGGCCCATCGCCGGATCACCCTGAACTCCCGCCGCCCACACAACCGTGTGGGTCGGGAGCTCTCCCTGGGCACTCGTCACGGCTGCGTCCGGTCGGACTGCCAGGACCCGCGAGCCGAGCCGGACCGTCACGCCGCGTTTCTCCAGGCGGGCGCACGCATACTCCTGCAGGCGTCCCGGCATGCCCGGAAGAAGGCGCTCTTCTCCCTCCACGAGAATCACGTCCACTTCATCCGGAGAGATGTCCCCGTAGTCCTTCAGCAGGGGACCGTAGATCAGCTCTGCCAGCGCCCCGGCATACTCCACTCCGGTGGGGCCCCCACCGACGATGGTGAAGCGAAGTAGGGCGCGACGCTCCTCCGGGTCCGATGCCTGGGCCGCCCGCTCGAAGCAAGCCAGCACGTGGTAGCGGAGGGGGATGGCGTCGTCCATCGTCCGGAGCGGGAAGGAATGGCGGGCAGCACCCTCGACATCGAAGAAGTTCGGGACGCTGCCCGGAGCGAGGACCAGATAGTCGTATTGCAGGGAGTCGCTCTCGGTGACGACACTTCTCGACTCGAGGTCGAGCTCGCGCAGCTCCGCCTTCCGGAAGTCGACCAGCGGCTCTCTTCGGAAGAGACTCCGTATGGGGTAGGCGATCTCTCCCGGACCGAGCTCGGCGGCGGCCACCTGGTAGAGGAGCGGGAAGAAGGTGTGATAGTTATTGCGGTCGAGCACGATCACCCGCAGCCCGTGCCGGGACGAAGCGCCTCGCCGCCCACAGGCCCCCGAAGCCTGCTCCCACGACCACGATCCGAGGATGCGATGGAGGGTCCACGGACTAGAGGCCTGTTGAGGAAGTGGGGCGAGCCGCGTTAGGAGCGCCACGGGGCCAGACCCTAGGCGGCGCCCCGAAGGCATAGCAATAGCTACGTCGAGGGGCGCCAACAACGGGGGCACCGCGCGAAGCGTGGTCGGCCCCGTGCCGCCCTAACCGGGCACCGACAGGGCGCCAGCCCTGTTGGTCGGGCGAAGGGGGGTTGCGGGCCCATAGCGCGTCTCTCTTCCTGAGGTTGGGTCAATAGGTGTGTAAACGTATTAGGCGGCGTTCTTCCGCTGTTGGTGTGAGACGGGCTTTCCGTCTTCGAACTTTCTTCCTTCAAATACGTCCTTGAGGAGGTGAGGAGCGTCGAGCCTTCGGAACCGCTTCTCAGCCACCAAGAGCAACTTCCAGATTAGCGCCGTAGCGCTCTCGACCCGCTTGAACCGCTTCGCTGCTGTCGTCCTGAGCCGTACCGCGGCGAACGGGCTCTCGACCACGTTCGTCGTGCGTAGATGCTTCCAGTGGTCCTCGGGGAAGTCGTAGAACGCTACCATCCGCTCCCAGTCGTCCTCGAGTACGTCCACTGCTTTCGGATACCACGGCCTATAGCGTCGGGCGAACACCTCGCGGGCCTTCAGGGCCTCGGCCCGGCTCGGTGCGTAGACCACGGCCCGGAGAAGATCCTTCGCCTCGCCCTGCTCCCGCTGAGGTAGTCGGTCCAGCACGTTCCTCATCTTGTGGTTCCAGCACCGTTGCTCACCCGCCTCAGGCCATACCTGCCGTACTGCGCCCCAGATCGCAGCGTTACCGTCCGCCATCAGAAGCCGGGGCGCCTCGATGCCGCGTGCCTTCAGGTCCCGCAACACCTCGGACCAGGACTCGACCGACTCTCGGTAGCCCGCTCTCAGGGCCAACACCTCTTTCGTCCCGTCTCGCATGGCACCCAGCACCACCAGCAGCGCCGCTTTGTCCCGCTCCAGCCCTGCCTTCACATAGATCCCGTCCGCCCACACGTAGACGACCTCACGACCCTCCAGGCGACGCTGGCTCCATTCCTCGAACTCCGCCGTCCATCCCGCCCGCAGCCGCCGAATCGAAGACTTCGACAGCGGTGCCCCCTCGCCCAGCAGGCCCCGCATCGCCAACTCGAAGTCTCCCTCCGCCAGTCCGTGCAGATACAGCTCCGGAAGCAGAGCGCCCAGCTCCTTCGTCCGCCTCGCGAACAACGGCAGCACGCGGCTCTCGAACCGCTCCTCAAGGCCTCGAACTCGAGGGCGTCGGAGTGTGATCGTGCCCGAGCTCATCGCCAGCCGCCTCGGCTTGCCGTATCCGTTGCGGTAGCCCTCGGTCGCGTCCACCACCCTCCTGCGCTCTGACTTCTCTCGCCCTAGCAACTCCGTGACTTCCTCCTCCAAGATCTGTTGAATGAACTCCTGCGCCTTCTCCCGAACCACTTCTTCCAGAACTTCCCACACGGGCGTCCTGGACTCACCCTCGGGTCCCACCGTATTCTTCCTCACGAGGCGTCGTTCCTTTCCCCCGGGCTGTCACCCGGAGTTCGCTGGTTATTACTCAGCGGAAAGGTACGTCGCCTCTCTTTTTACACACCCTTTGATCCTAGCTCCTCTTCCTCGCCGTAGCGCTGCTACGCCTCGTCATCGTTCGTTCTTCGCCTTCGGCTCAGGTGTCGCGGAACACCACTGCGCACGCCGAACACCAGGTCCACGACGTTCTCTGGTCACCGCAAGACCGGGGCACCCGCGCCGTAGGCGTGGGTCGCGCGGCCGCACCCCACTTCCTCAACAGGCCTCTAGTACTTCGGGAGGCTCGGGTCGATCTCGTCCACCCAGGCGAGGATGCCTCCTGTGAGGTTGTCCACACGCCTGAAGCCCGCGTCCACCAGTGCGCCGGCGGCCATGAGGCTACGCGCACCGGACCGGCAATACACCACGATCTCTCGATCCCGGGGCAGCTCGTTCATCCGATCGGGTAGCTCGCCAAGGGGGATCCGCACCTCCCCATCGGCATGAACGCTCACGATATCCCACTCGAAAGGCTCCCTGACGTCGAGAAGCAGCGGTGGCTCGGCGTCGGCGAGACGCTCCTTCAGTTCCCTGGGGCCAACCTCGCCGATGCCATTCGGGGGCTCTTGTTCCGTCTCTCCAGCCCCCGCCGCGCCTTCATCCTGCGAGCGGAGTCCGCAGAAGTCCTCGTAGTCGATGAGACTCGTCTGGGTCGGCACGTCTCCACATACCGGACAGTCCGGGTTCCGGCTCAGCGCGACCTCTCTCCAGGTCAGGTCCATGGCATCGAAGATGAGGAGCCGCCCGCTGAGGGTGTTGCCCTTTCCAAGGACGAGCTTGATGACCTCCAAGGCCTGAAGCGAACCGATGACCCCCGGGAGGACTCCCAACACGCCGGCTTCTGCGCAGTTGGGCACGAGGCCCGGAGGGGGCGGCTCACGGAAGAGGCAGCGGTAGCAAGGCCCGTCATCGAGTCCGAAGACCGAAACCTGCCCTTCCCAGCGGAAGATCGAGCCATAGACGTTGGGCTTGCCCAGGAGCACGGATGCGTCGTTGACCAGATAGCGCGTCGGGAAGTTGTCGGTACCGTCCACCACCACGTCGTACGGCTCGAGAATCTCCAGGGCGTTGTCGGAGCTCAGTCGTACGGGGTGTGCGACCACGTCCACGTGCGGATTGATGTCCGCCAGTCGGTCCTTCGCCGATTCGAGCTTGTGCCGCCCAATGTCCTTGGTGCCGTGCAGGATCTGCCGCTGGAGGTTGCTGGCGTCCACCTCATCGAAGTCCACCAGACCCAGTGTGCCGATTCCGGCGGCGGCCAGGTAGAGGGCCAAGGGTGAGCCGAGGCCCCCCGCACCCACCACCAGCACCCGAGCCTCCTTGAGGCGTTGCTGGCCCTCTAGTCCCACCTCGGGAAGCGACAGATGTCGGGCGTACCGGGTCAGCTCCGCCGGCTCCAGCTCAGGATTGCGACGCTCTGCCAAGGTCGAGTCTCTGTCGTGAAAGGGGGCGCGATCTAATGTGTGGTGTTACAGAAGTGTCTCGACCATTCGAGCTCGCGAACTTCTGTAACACCACTCTAGCGAACTTGCACCCCCTCGTGGGATTCGGGTTCCCCGGCCGGGAAGGCGATGAAGTCTCTATTGCTCAGAGGACAGGTAGCGGAGGCCTCCCAGGGCCGTCGTGCGGAAAGCGGCGGCCTCTTCGGCCAGGTCGTTCACCTCCTCCGTGGCCACTCCGGCGATGGCCGCGGCGTCGGCAAGCTGAACGAACAGGAACTGATAGTGGAGCGGGATGTTCAACGTGCTGCGATCCTGCCAGATGTCCCGGTCCCGGATCCCTCGGTACTGATAGACGTCGCGCACCAGGGTGAGATTCCGGTCGAGGTCGAACCACTGGCCACCCATTCGATCGCTTCCCTGCACCAACCCCTCCGGGCGCTCCTCGTTCAAGTTCCGCATCACCAGCTTCGTCGTGAGGCCGTGACGGATCCCCCAGTCCTGCAGGCCGAGGTCTCCCAGCAGGCCAGCGGAGCTCGCGAAGTAGACGGGACGCTGTCCGATGGAGTCGTGGATGAAGCTCAGAGCCAGGCGATGGCCGCGGTCCAGGTACGTCCCCGCCGGATACGTTACCACCACGGCGCCGAGCGGTAGGTCCAGATCGTCGGGAATCCTCCCCGACCCCACGGCATCGAGGATTTCGTCGCTGGCTCCCGTGATGGCCGAGTCCGGGATCGGGGTGGCAGGATAAAGGCCCACGGCGAACTCCTCGCTGAACGCCCTCTGCCGCTCCGGCTCCGTCATGTCCCGGAGCTGCTTGGGATACCAGTCCGTGTAGAGGTATTGGAGGACGATGACGCTCACATCCTTCCGAATTCCCTCGATCTCCTGCAGGTACCAGAGCGGGAAGGTATCGTTATCCCCATTCGTGAAGAGGATCCCGTACGGCTCGACGCTCATCAGAAGATCGTAGGCCCAATCACGCGGGGCGTAGTCCCCCGCCCGGCTGGCCCAGGCCCAATTGTAGGCCAACGGGATCAGGGCGACGATGAAGATCGGAGCTGCCCACCGATATGCCGCTCCGCCACCCCAGTGGTCCGAGAGTGCCGACCAGAACCCCGCGAGACCGAGCCCGGCCAGGTTGCCCCACAGAATGAAGCTGGCCACGAAGAAGTAGTCTCTCTCACGCACCTCGTGGGCCAGCCGATCCGTTACGTGGGGGGCGAGTGAGAATCCGTATTCGAAGTTCAGATAGACGACCAGGCCAAGCGTGACTGTGGCCGTCAGAGTCACCATGTACGCGAAGATGTACCGATCCGCTCGCCACACGACGAGAAAGCCCATGAACCCCATGGCCATGAACAGCACGGTCGCCGGCAGACGGGCGCCCATGGGCAACGACCCGAGATCGGCTCCTCTCGCCCACTGCCAGTCGAAGTACTGGAAGTAGTTGAGCAGCTGATCCCGGAACGGTGCCTGCCGTTCGCCGAGGGGGGGCTTGGCGTACTGCTCCCGACTCAGGGACGAGGCCAGAGCCGGGCAGCCGGCCTTGCCGTTGGTGTAGATGGCCACGGCCACCCCACCGGCAGACGTACAGGTAGGATCGCCCTCGTTTATTATCGGATCCTGGGCCGCGCGAATGGGCAGGAAAACGCTGAACGACAGCCCCAGAACCACCAGGGGAACGGCACGGATCCAGAATCCCTTGCGCAACAGGACCGCTGGACCCGCCAGAAGCACGAAGAGACCGAAAGCAGGCAGCGGAAGCACCGACATGAGATGGTTGGCAGCCCCCAGAACCATAACATATAGGGCTCCAAGTAGCGCCCTCAGGCCCGCCGGCTCGTCCTGCTGGTCATACCAACGGAGCAGCAGCCACGACGCAGCGGCCACGATGGCCACACTCACCGTATAGACCTTCTCGTTCGCGTTCGACTGATTCCACACGGTGTACGCCGTAGCCCCCATGAGGGCCCCGGACGCGGCACCCACGATGGCCATCCAACGCTCTTCGAGCACCGCCGAGAGGATCCGGTGGCCGATCATGAAGAAGAAGAACGTGGCCGTTGCACTGGTGAAGGCGGCCAAGAGGTTGATGCGGACGGCCACGGGCAACCCAAGCGGCGCCAGCAGCAGGCTCCACGTGCGGGCCAACGACACGAACAGCGGATTCCCGGGCGGGTGAGGGATACCCAGCAGGTGCCCCGTAGTGATGTACTCGCTGGCGTCCCACCACGCCGTCGTGGGTGCCAGGGTCCACACGTAGAGCGCGAAGATCGCCGCTCCCACGAGAGCGCCGGCTCGGTACGGCGGTCGATATCCCGTCATCCCCTACCCTGGTGTGAGAAGTGATGCACGTGACCGGACTCGCACGACCTTGTAGCCCGTCCGCCCTCCACGGTTCCGCCTACCGCCTGTGAGGTCAACCGTCGGACGGCAGTCCCTCCCGGCCCGCGCTGTCCAGAAGCTCCAGGACCCGGTCCAGATCTGAAGGGCGATTGTAGATGTGGGTGGACAGGCGCATCCAACCGTAGTCGTACTCTCCAATCACCCGCGTGCGGATCTTGGCGGTGCGGCTCAAGTGGGCCTGGAGCGCCAAGGAGTCGATACCCTCCATCCGGAACGACACCATTCCGGAAGACAGCTCGTCGCCCTCCGGAGACACGATCTCAACGCTCGGCAGGCTCTCCAACTCGGCCCGCAGCAGTGCACGGAGATAGCGCACCCTGGCCTCGATCCGGTCGACCCCCAGCACGCCATGGAACTCCACCGCCGCCAGGAGACCGGCGAGGCGGGACTCATCAAAGGTCCCGAGGTGGTTGAACCGCTGGGCGCCCAGATCGAGATCATCCCAGCCACCCGAGGCGAGGGTCGGCCAGAGCCGGGTCCGCCATTCGCTCGTCATGTAGAGCAGCCCCGTCCCCTGTGGCGCGAGCAGCCACTTGTGGGGTGAGGATACGTAGAAGTCGCCGCCCAGATCCCGGAGGCTGACCCGAAACATGCCAGGGGGTTGCGCGCCGTCCACCGCGAAGACGATGGACCGGTCACGGCAGACCTGGGCCAGCTCGGCGATGGGCAGTACGGTGCCCGTCGTGAACGTGACGTGGGAGAGGGCCAGCACACGGGTACGAGGCGTGAGGGCTCCCACCACGGCGTCCAGAAGCTCACCGGACGAGCGGGCAGGCGTCGGAAGGCGAGCGGTCTCCAGCGAGGCTCCGCGACGCGCGCACACCAGCTCCCAGGGCTTGTACCCGCCGATGTGCTCATGGTCGGTGACGACCACCTCGTCGCCCACCTCCAGCTCGAGGCCGTTGGCCACGAAGTTCATGGCTTCCGTCGTGTTCCTCGGGAACACGAAGCCCTCCGGGTCGGCATCCAAGAGCGCTCCCATGGCCCCCTTGAGATCATCCCAGCAGACACCAGGTGGGTAGGTGGCCGCCACGCGTCGCGCGTGCTCGGCAACCGCCTCCACGACCACCCTGGGGGACGGCCCCAAAGTCCCGTTGTTCAGGTAGATACGATCGCTGGGGATGAGGAACTGACTTCGGACGAAACCCCAGAACTCCTCGTCATCGGGAGTCCCACCCACCTGGAGGTCGCGACCGAGGGCGGCAACGGCGTGAGGCCAAGCCAGGGCCGCCGCCCCGGCGGCGTGAAGAAAGTTGCGTCGTCCTATGCTCATCGGTCGGATCATGTTCGCCCCCCCAGACGAACGCAAGCGCGTGGGATGCGGCTGGCGGCCCCCTCCGCCCCACTCGTAGCTTCATCGATCTATGCGCACAGTCAGAACGTTCCGCTCCGTGAGGAGCTGGCTTACCGGCAAGGCCGACACGAGTGAGTACGAGACGCTCTTGAACCGAGGCGACAGAGAGGTCCCGGCCTCGGTGATCGTTCCGCGCGCGGCGGGCCGCAAGCTGCCGGGGTGGATCGTCCTCCACGGCCTCACCCGACCGGGCCGATTCCACCCCACTCTACTTCGCTTCGTACGGGCTCTCGCGTCATCCCAGGCTGCCGTGCTCGTCCCCCAGGTGCCCGAGTGGAAGAACCTCCGTCTTGCCCCCGAGTACACACTCCCTACTGTACGGGCCGCCCTCGAGGGGCTCCGCCGCCTCGACGCCACTGACGATGGTCCCTACGGGATCATCGGCTTCTCGTTCGGAGCCCCCCAAGTCATGATCGCGGCTTCCCACGAGGACATCGCCGAGCAGCTAGGAGGTGCCGTGGGCTTCGGGGGCTACTGCGACATAGAACGCATGGTGCGATTCCAGATGACGGGCGAACATGAATGGGGGGGAGTCACGCACCGCGTCCGGCCGGATCCCTACGGGCGATGGATCCTCGGCGGAAATCACCTGGTCTCCATTCCCGAGTACCGTGACTCACAGGATGTCGCCGACGCGCTGTGGCGCCTTGCCGTGGAGGCCGGTGAGCGGCGCATCCTGGCGTGGGATCCCTCGTTCGATGCCCTGAAGAACGAGCTCAGGAGGCAGGTGGTGCCGGAGCACACGTGGTTGTTCGACCTGTTCGCCCCTCCCTCGGACCGTGAGCCGGACATGAGCGGATCCGAGGACATCGCCAAACGGCTGGCTGAAGCCGTCACGGAGTCGGTACCCCTCATGGACCCCAAGCCCTACCTCGCCCGAATCCGCACGAAAGTCCAGCTAATACATGGAGAGGACGACCGGCTCATCCCCTACACCGAGACCTTGAGGATGCAGGCGTCGTTCCCGACGGAACGGCGCGTCGACACCACCATCACAGCCTTCTTCGCCCACTCCGATCAAGGAGGGCGTCTCTCGTCACTCCGGCACGAGTTTCGTGAGGGTCTGAAGCTGGCGCGGACACTGGGTCGCGTGCTGGGGATCGCCTAGTGTCCCGTTACCAAAGTCTCGGCGAGCCGTGTAAGGTCGGATCCTACCTGGCGGCGAGAATCTGTTGAACCACCACCCGAACGTCGGGGTCCTTGTCGCCCTTGGCGGCCTCGACGACGCTCATGGCGTGGGGAGTGCCGATGGAGCCGAGGGCCGAGAGCGCGGCCACACGGACCCCGGGAGAGGGCTTGTAGAAGAAGGATCCGACGGCTCGCTTCTCGATGAGGGGGACGGCCGCGGGATCTCCGAGCTGTCCCAGAGCCCGAAGCGCCTGCTCGATCACGGAATCGTCGTCGCCGATTTGGAGGATGCCCAGGAGCGGCTTGAAGGCGCGCTCGGCCTTGAGAACCGAGACGGCTCGGGCGGCGGCGGTTCGAACGTCGGCGTACGAGTCGTTCAGCATTCCCACCACCAACTGAGCCGCATCCTCTCCCCCGATCTTCGCCAGGGAGAGCACGGTCTCGCGACGTACTCGCATGTCCTCGTGGGCCAGGGTGCCCGTGAGGTGGGCGATGGCCGTCTCTCCGCCACTCTCGCCGAGGACCGCTACCCCGTTCCTGACCACGAACCACCGCGAGTCCTCGAGCATCTCCTCGACGACCCTCATACCGGACTGCCCGAGGGCCACCAGAGCACCCACGTAGATCTTCCGGGCCAGCCGATCATCGGTCTCGGTAAGCGCATCGGCGATGGCGGTGGCCATGGGGTCACCCAGCTTGGCGTAGGCATCCACGAGGGCCAATCGCTCGCGCTCGTCCCGGATACTCCCGAGGCGGATGGCCATTCGTATCTGTAGGACCGCGTTCATGAGCTCGCCCGCCAACGCCTCGGCGTCGGGGTCCGGCACCGGCTGGACCAGGAGCGCGTTCATGGCCCTGGCCAGGCCGTCCAGAGCGTTGGCGGAGCGGGCCTCTTCCACTGCCGCCCGCAGCGGTTCCGTTAGCGACTGGCGCTGATCGGAGGTCGCCATCAAGTAGCGGGAGGTGGCCTCCTCAAGCTGCAGCTCCACGGGTGAGCGGGGCTCCTCCTCGAGTTCCTCAGGAGCGGCGTCGGCGGCTTCCACCACTGCCTCCGGCTCCGCTGAGAGTTGGTCGACCTCGTCCGCCTCGGAGACGGCCTCGAGCTCGATCTCGGGAACCGTCGCCAGCTCCTCCGTCTCGACCTCCGGCTCGGGGAGCTCGACCTCCGGCTCGGGAGTAGGCGCCTCCGCCTCGGGCTCAGCGGATTCAAGGGCCGGCTCGGGGGCAGGCGCCTCTGCATCGGGCTCGGCGGATTCGAGGGCAGGCTCGGGCTCAGGCGCCTCTGCCTCCAGCTCGGGCTCCGGTGTGGGCTCGGGCTCCTCCGGGCTGGCGGATTCGTCCACTACCACGTCTTCCTCCTCCAACTCGGCGAAGAGGGAGTCGATGGAGCGTGCCCAGCCCTTGAGCTCGCGGTCGTCGTCTTGGGGTCATGTGGGCGTCGGGGGGAAAAGGGATCGATTGGCCGGTTTCGCCCAATTTATGCCACGCCCCGGCGAGGCGCGAGAATAATTCGGTGGGGCGGGACGCCGATGACCCCGCTCATCGTCAGATTTCCACTGTGGCCCCGAGACCCATCCGCTCGGCGGCATCCAGGATACGACCGGCCGCGGCCACGTCCTGAGCGGCGCTCCCGACGGACTTGAAGAGCGTCACCTCGCCCGCGCTCTGACGTCCCGGACGATCGCCGCTCACCACCTCTCCGAGCTCCGCATGAATCCGGTCCATGGAGAACGCACCCTCGCTGATCGCTTGAACCAGATCGCCGGCTTCCGCCATGACCGTGGCCCGCGAATCCACCACCACCTTAGCACGCGCGACGAGCACTGCGTCCAGCTCCCTCATGCTCGGCGTGAAGGCACCAACGGCGTTGACGTGCGCTCCCGGCTCCACCAGCTCGCCGGGAAATACGGGCTCGAGGCTGTCGGTAGCGGTCACGATCACGTGTGCTCCCGCTATGGCGCCACCCGGATCGTCGAATAGGCTCACCTCCACACCCTCGAGCTCCTCGGCCAACGCCTCTGACTCGGGGACCGACAGAGAGACGATACGGACCTGTCGTATGGGCCGCACTGTGCGGACCGCCTCGATCTGAGTGCGCGCCTGGGGGCCGGCTCCGAAGACCGCCAGCACGGAGGACTCGTCGACAGCGAGAACCTCGGTCGCCAGGCCACTGGCGGCCCCCGTCCGGAGGGCGGTGAGGTACGTGCCGTCCATGAGGGCTACGGATAGGCCCGTCTCGCTGTCCAGAACCAGAACCACCGCATTGATGACGGGCAGTTCCCGGGCTCGGTTGTCCGTGAACACCGAGACGACTTTGGCCGCCAGGTGTCCACCCTCCGGCAGATACCCGGGCATGAACAGGCTCACACCCTTCTCGGTTGATACCGCCACTCGATCGGGCACCACGGCGTCCCCCGACGAGAGCTGGGTGAAAGCCGTCCTCATGGCGTCGATGGCCCCGCGCATGTCCAGGCACGCGCGTATGTCGGCCGCCGTCAGGATCCGTAGTTGCATGACATCTGTCCCGGAAGAAGGTTGGGAAAGGTCGTCCGTCCGCGGCCATTCAGCCAGGACCTCCAGCACACACCCTCTGACCGGGACTCATCAAGGTGGAACGTAGCGCGGTGGTAGTCGTCGGCGGGGGCGTGTTCGGGGCCACTGCCGCCCTGGAGCTACGGGCCCGCGGGCACGCGGTGACGCTCCTGGACCCGGGGCCCCTTCCCCATCCCGACGCCAGCTCCACCGACATCAGCAAGGTCATCCGCGCCGAGTACGGCCCGGACACCTTCTACGCCCGGCTGGTCCGGCAGTGCATCGACAGATGGCACGAGTGGAATGCGGAGGCCGGCCGGACGCTCTATCACGAGACGGGGTTTCTCGTCCTGGCGCGGGAGGAGATGCGGCGCGGTGGCTTCGAGCACGAGAGCTGGGAGGTGCTGGCCGAGCTGGGGCATCCGATCGAGAGGCTGGCCCCCGGAGAGTTCACCCGTCGCTTCCCGGCCTGGAAGGAGGACTGTTACGCGGACGGGTACTTCAACCGCCGAGCCGGGTGGGCGGAGAGTGGCAGCGTGGTTTCGTGGCTCCTCACCAAGGCCCGGGACGCCGGTGTGCGCATCGTGGAGGGCCAGACCATGGAGGCCCTCCGGGAGGACGGCTCACGCGTCTCGGGCATCGTTACCGACGGCGGCGAAGAGCACTCCGCCGATGTGGTCGTGGTTGCCGCGGGCGCGTGGACACCCACGCTGCTTCCATGGCTGACCGATGTGCTCAGGTGCGTGGGGCAACCGGTCTACCACTTCCGACCGCCGGATCTGGAGCCGTTCCGCCCGGAGCGCTTCCCACCCTGGTGCGCAGACATCGCCAACACGGGCTGGTACGGCTTTCCCGTACAGCCCGACGGGACCTTGAAGATCGCCAATCACGGCGACGGAATCCGGATCGATCCCCGCAGCGAAAAGGTGGTCCCACTGGAGAACGACGAGAAGTTTCGAGGCTTCCTGCGCGAAACGTTCGAGGGGATCGCCGACGCCCCGATCCTCAAACGGCGCCTCTGCCTCTACTGCGACACGTGGGACGGCGACTTCTGGATCGACCGGGATCCCGATCGTGAGGGACTGGTCGTGGCCGCCGGCGGTAGCGGTCACGGTTTCAAGTTCGCCCCGATGCTGGGCGAGATCATCGCGGATGTCGTGGAGGGCAAGGAGAATCCGTGGGCCTCACGCTTCCGCTGGAGGACTCCCGGTGAGCTCAAAACCGAGGCGGCGCGATACACGAGCTGACCGGTCGGGAGCTACCTGAGAACGCTGAGGCCTGCTGAAGCAGTACAGTGGGTCGCGCACAGGCGCTGTACTCCTTCAGCAGGCCTCTACGGAACCGTGATCCACGCCCAGTCCCAACTCTCGAGACCCCTTCGATTGACGGCCTTCACCCCGATCTGCGAACCGGTCAGGACGTCTTCCAGGAGAGCCCGGGGAGCCTCGCCGGCGAGCATCGTGACCTGCTCCTCCGCCTCGGATCCATCTGCCCGCGTATACCGGAGGCGGTAGTCCTCGACGCCGCTCTCGGCCGCCGCCGCCCAGGTCAGCTGCACTCCTACACGACTCCGCCGCACCTCGAGTCCGGAGAGACGAGCCGGACTCGACGCCAGCAGCATGATGGTGGCGACGGTGGTCCGGCTCACCTCGGCCACGAGCTGGTGATTGATGGTGGAGAGGCGGTCCGAGGCCTCGTGGTAGTTAGGGTTGCCCAGCACGGGATACGACCCGATCCCTCCGACGATGTCCCCGTAGACTTCGTAATAGGAGTGGGCGTCGGTGTTCTTGTAGTAGAGGGCGTCGTAGGTGATGAGGTCGGAGAAGAGGGCCGCAGCGGCGTGCTGAACGTCACGGATACCCGGGTTCGAGTAGCGAATCGTGTTGTCCAATCGGTGGTCGTTGGCCCAGCCGATCATGTCGTTGTTCAGGGCGCAGACGATCTGCTTCTCGTCCTCCACGGCCCTTCGCACATACTCCCGGCTCCCCAGGAGTCTCGCTTCCTCTCCCGTGAAGAATGCCAACTCGATGGATATGGGGAGCGCCCTGCCCGCCAGCACCCTGGCCACCTCGATAAGCGCGGCGGCGCCCGAAGTGTTGTCGTCGGCCCCAGGCCCCCTGCGTACCGAGTCGAAGTGGCTGCTCACCACACACACCAGCTCGGGATCGGTGCTGCCCTCGATACGGACGATGACGTTGGCGCTGGTGACTCCGGGCTGCGGCTCGAACCACTGGAGCTCCGGGCTGTAGCCGAAGCCCTCGAGGGTGGTGGTGAGGTAGTCGATGGCCTGTGCGTTTCCGGGCTCGGTGATGTACTTCGACCCGAAGGCGAAGAGACCCGCTTCGTAGCGATAGATACGGTTCACGGAGATCTGGTCTGCGACCGCCGCGATGTCGTCGCGAACGGAAGCGAACATCATCTCACCGTGGGCCATGAGCCGTCGCTCGGCCGCCAGATTCCGCTCGAGCCTCTCGCGCACGGCCTCCTTGGTGACGGTACGGGCGAGGTCCACCACATAGACTCCCCGCTCCGGCGATACCGTATCGCCGTCCCTCTCCGACACGATCACAACCTTGCTGCCGCCTCCTCCTACCTCCCACTCGTACTCGGGGGCGATGGTACGCACCGTGTTGTTGTGAAAGAGCTTGGTCACCGACCCGTTTCGAAGGTCGTAGATGAAGGAGCGCCGGTGCCGGCCTTCTCCCTTGGCCGCCAGGATGCGATTCCCGCTCAAGAACCGGGGGAAGAGGTCGTGTTGGATCTCGCTGGAGACCTGCCACTCCTCCATGGAGCCATCGGTGGGCGACACGAAGATCTCCCAGTTCTCGTGGACCCGCTTCTGGTACGCGATGAGGCTGCCGTCCAGTGACACAGCCAGGCTGGTAATGGGACTCGAGGATCGCAGCACGACCGTGGTGGACTGCATGGCGCGCCTCGGGGCGACCGTCATCGGCTCGACCGAGGCCGCCTCGATGGTCCAGCTGTCGCTCCCCTGGGTCATGAACGCCAGGACGGTGCCCGAGGCCGAGTACACGGGCCCGGTCCCGGCGAAGCCGTAGACCTCTTCTTCCTGCAGATCGACCAGGGCAAAGCCTCCTCCCTCATCGTCCGCGAATCGCTCGGTTCCCGGCGCCTGCGGTAGAGGATTCTCGGACGGACGCTGGTAAAGCAAGTAGCGGCCGCCAGGGATCGCCTGCGGCGACGCCTTGAAGCCTCGACCGGCGAGGGCGGTCTCGGGCACGAGCCGGAACGCCCGGACCGTGTAGATGTCGTTTGTCCGATTCTCCCCCAGACGCCCTGCGGCCAGGAACAGAGTCCGACCGTCTGATGAGTAGGTCATGCCCACCGGGACGATATCGCCCAGGAACACCTCTCGCTCCGTGCCGGTCTGAATGTCCCGAATCCAGAGGGACGTGTTGAGAGCCTCGATCCAGCGGATCTCGGCCTCGGCCTCCAAGAAGGCGGCCCGGTCGCCCCGTGCCCCAGAGGCGTCCAGCAGGGCCTGTTGTGCGGCGGCCATGTCACCGGTGCGTTCGACCCGGAGGAAAGCAACGGTCCCGATAGACGACATCGTCGGGCTGTGACCCTCAAAGGTGGATAGGACCCTGGGCGTATCTCCCAGCTCGAAGAGGGCGATGCTGGGCTCCGTGCCGCGGCCCACCGCGTACGTCCCATGCCGCCCATCGGGGCTCACCCGGATGTCCGATCCGGCGTCCGTGAGCTCCGTCACCTCGTAGAGCTCACCGGTGAGCAGCGCAATCCCGTCCTTCAGGCGATCGCCGGCCCGGCCGTTTAAGGCCGCTAGATACCCCTCCAGGGCCGCCACATACTCCCCTCGGTCCCAGGCGTAGTACGCCTCCTGGAGCTCAGGGGAGACGGTCTGGGCGTGGGTGGGCGCACCAACCACGGAGACCAGCAGAGTGACGAGCAGTGCGGTCCCGAATCTCATGTCATCGGCTCCTGGAGGAAGCCCCTGTAGTACGCCTCATGCTCTGACGGGCTCGGTCTTCCGATGAGTGGGGTCATCGTGAGCTCCTCGTGAAGATCAACGTGTTGCCGGATGGGAATGCCAGGGTAAGCCGGTGGCCTTCGACGTATGCACTGGCAGGCTCCTCAGACGCGTCTTCCAGATCGCGGTAGACCATTCGGAGCGGCGCCTCCTCGAGCGCCTCCATGGCCTCACCGGTGGAGAAGTTGTGAAGGTGCCAGAAGGTAAGCGCGTCCCCTTCGAGGGTATAGGTGCCTCCCTCGGCCGAGCCTCTCTTGATCTCACCCTCCTCGTCGACCACGAAGAACACGACCTGCCAATCGGACTATACGAAGACGTTTCACATGCGATTGTACGGCTCGCCGGCTACGTCACGGGTACGGACGAGGGCCCCACAGACCAGGCTCGAGAGGTGTTCGATATGCTCCGGAGTGAGCTGGAGGACTACCAGCGGCAAATGGAGGCCCTCTCGGTGGAGGACGTCGCTCGTTTCAACCGGCTCCTGGACGACCGGGGGATCGAGCCTATCGGCCAGAACTAGCCGCCGGTCGAAAGGGGGAGGCGGATAGGCTCCTAGCGTCGCCTGAGCAGTACCGAAAGGACGATGCCGGCGGCGATGGCCAATCCGAGTACGGTCTTCGCCGTCTCGCTGAGCCGGTCCTCGAGCTCCTCGATGGCCTCACGGCCGGTGGGAGCCGACGGGTCCTGACTGATATGCACCGCGCAGAAGTCGGAGCCCTCGAGGGCGTTGAGCCGACACTGCGTCCCCTTCTTCGTCGTAGCGTTACAGCGTGCCACCGACCAACCTCCTCACCCTGTCAGGCGTTCTCGACGCCCGGTGTCAGTATTCCCACATCAAACATACGTACGACTCGAAGGTCCTGATTCATCATGACGTGATGTGAGGTGGTGGGAAAGGGCCCAAATCCCTACGAGCTGAACTCGATTCCCTGGGCCAAGGGCAACTCGGTGCCCCAGTTCACCGTGTTGGTCTGGCGGCGCATGTACGCCTTCCAGGCATCGGAGCCGGACTCCCGACCGCCACCCGTCTCCTTTTCGCCCCCGAAAGCGCCGCCGATCTCGGCGCCGCTCGTGCCGATGTTCACGTTCGCGATCCCGCAGTCGCTCCCTCGGTGCGACAGGAAGTACTCGGCCTCGCGAACGTGGTCCGTGAAGATCGCCGAGGAGAGCCCCTGGGGAACGCCGTTGTGGATGTCCATGGCTTCGTCGAGCTCGTCCACCGCCTCCCCGGGAGACGAAGACGCATCGCCGTAGCCGATGATGTAGAGAATTGGAGCGAAGGTCTCTTCCTGGATGATGTCGTACTCGTTCTTGGCGGTGGCGATGCAGGGGGTCACGTAGTGCCCGCCCGGGTATTCGTCTCCTTCCAGGCGCTCGCCACCGTAAAGGATCTCCCCACCTTCCTCCTGCACGCGCTGGACGGCACCTTCGAGATCGTCCACGGCTCCTCGGTTCACGAGCGGCCCCATGAGCGTATCGGCCTCCCGCGGGTCTCCGATCCGGACTCCGTCGTAGGCGCGCGTGAGCCGGGCCACAAGCTCCTCACGCACGGACTCGTGGACGATGATGCGCCGCGTGCTGGTGCAGCGCTGCCCGGCAGTACCCACCGAGCCGAAGAGGATACCGGACAACGCCAGGTCCAGGTTGGCATGAGGGGTCACGATGATGGCGTTGTTGCCGCCGAGCTCGAGGATGGTGCGTCCCAGCCGCTTGCCGACGACCTCGGCCACCCGATAGCCCACGGCGCAGCTTCCGGTGGCAGACACCAGGGGCACTCGGCGATCATGGAGAAGCCGGTCACCAACGGTCGCCCCCTTCCCCACCGTCAGGGAGAAGATGGCCGGGTCGACTCCGTTCTCCTCACAGACCGCCTGGGCGATCGTCGTCACGGCGATGGCCGTGAGGGGCGTCTGGCTGGCCGGCTTCCACAGGACGGAATCACCACAGACGGAGGCCAGGGCCGCATTCCAGCTCCACACGGCCACCGGAAAGTTGAAGGCGCTGATCACGCCCACCACTCCCAGCGGATGCCACTGCTCCATCATGCGATGGTCCTGGCGCTCCGACGCGATGGTGAGCCCGTAGAGCTGCCGGGAGAGTCCCGTGGCGAAGTCGCAGATATCGATCATCTCCTGGACCTCACCCTCACCCTCGGCCTGGATCTTGCCCATCTCCAGGGTGACCAAGGCACCCAAATCGGACTTCAGCGCACGGAGTCGCTCTCCCAACTGCCGGACGAGATCGCCCCGCCTGGGTGCCGGCACGGTCCGCCAGTGGAGGAAGGCCTCATGGGCCCGGTCCACGATCCGGTCATATTCGTCCTCGGTGACCTGCTGAACGGTCGCGATGACCGATCCATCGATGGGAGTTGTGACCTCGAGCTCGGGGCCCGAGCCCATCCATTCTCCGCAGAATCCGCCGAGGTTGCGCTCCTCGATGCCGAGGCTCTTCAGGACATCTCTCATCGGTTTTCCTATATGGATATGGCCGGTCACGAACCCGTGTCCGGCCCAGTCGACTCAGGTGAGAGGGAGCAGGTAAGATCGCCCGATCCCGGCGGGGTGTCTATCTGAGCGAATCGAGGAGCCGGCCAGCCTCCTCCGTTGCCAGCGCGAGGGCCTCCAACAGCCGGTTCCGCTCTCGCACCAGAGTCGTTTCGGCGAAGAGCTAGCGATCGCTGGCCGGATCTTCCTCCGCCAGGATCTCCACCGGCGCCAACCGGGTAGCAGGCCCACGGCGAAGCCGGGATCCGGATGGAACGGGTCCGCTGGAAGTGATCCCCCGACGGCTTCGAACTCCGGCGCTTCACTACGGTATGACAGGCGTCGCCGCCCAAGGGGGCAAGTGGAATCGCCGGCCGAAGGGACGGGGAGAGGGGTGGCCCGGAGGGTGGATCTCGGAGCCCCTCGAGAACTCGAAGGAGGGGTAAACGTGAAGACAGAATCCAGGACCCTGAACACCGCGTCCATTCACGCCGGCTCGCGGCGACCTCGATTGGACGGTGCGGTCGTGATGCCCGTGTTCCGCTCGAGCACGTACGAGTATCACGGGGAGAGCTACCACGACGTGGGGTACCTCCGCCTGAGCAACAGCCCGAACCATCGGGTTCTCCACGAGCGGATCGCGACCCTCGAGGGCTCGGAGGACGCCCTGTGCACCGGGAGTGGGATGTCGGCCATCTCGGCTGCACTGCTCACCGTCCTCTCCACAGGCGATCATCTGCTGGTTCAGGACTGCTTGTACGGGGGCACCACGGGCCTGCTCCAGAACGACTTCCCCCGCTGGGGCATCGGTCACACGGCTATCGATCCGCAGGATCCCGGCTCGTGGGAGGCGATGCTGCAGCCGAACACCAGGGTCATCTACGTGGAGACGCTGACCAACCCACTCGTCCAGGTCGCGGACCTGGAGGCCGCGGTGCGCTTCGCCCGGGAGCACCACCTCTTGTCCATCATCGACAACACCTTCGCCAGTCCGGTGAACTTCCGCCCGGTCGAGCACGGCTTCGACCTGTCCGTGGAGAGTTGTACCAAGTACATGAACGGGCACAACGACATCGTGGCAGGCTCGATGGCGGGCTCGGCGGACCTCGTCCGGCGAATCAAGCACACGCTCGACCACCTTGGAGGGACCCTGGACCCCGACTCGTGCTTCCTGCTGGAGCGGGGTCTCAAGACGCTGGCGCTCAGGGTCGAGCATCAGAACGCCAGTGCCATGGAGATCGCGGAATTCCTGGAGCAGCACGCTGCGGTCTCACGTGTGCACCACCCGAGTCTGGCGTCCCACGCGCAGCACGACCGTGCGGCTCGGTTGTTCGAGGGATTCGGCGGCATGCTCTCCTTCGAGCTGGCGGGCGGAGTCCGGACCGCCGAAGATTTCCTCGGAGCCCTGACAATTCCAGCCGTGGCAGCCTCGCTGGGTGGGGCCGAGTCGCTCATCGTGCGGCCCGCCACGGCCATCCACGGAGCCCTCTCTCCCAAAGAGCGCGCCAAGAGCGGAGTCACCGACGGGCTGATTCGCTTCTCGGTGGGCCTGGAGGGGTCTTCAGATCTGATCGCGGACCTGGAGCAGGCCCTGGAGGCGGCTGCGGCGACCCCGTCCGTCGCCAAGCGATGATCCCCCCCTGGCTCGAGACCTTCGCAGCCGATCTTGTGGACTGTATCGAGCTGGGCCTCGAAGGGGACTGGAGCGCGACGGTCAGGACGGTCTGGTCCCGCGACCAGGGCTTTCTGGGTTTCGACGGCCCGGCGACCGAGCACACGGACTTCAGGCCCGCACTCGAGCTCTACTACTGTCACGTTGAGCATCGCGCTCGCGCGCTGCGCACGCGGTCGGCATCTTGATCGCGCACTAGAATCGCGAGCCGTTAGAACGCGCGTGATCGGCCATGATTGGAGAAGGTGACGGGATGTATGGCACGAGTCCTCATGCACGGCACGAGCCAATCGCACTGGCACAGCTCCCCACGGCCGCGGCGGAGTGCTTGGCGCCGAAGGGTCGGTGCGCGACGAGGCCCACAGGCAAATGACTGACTGGCCGAATCGCAAACCGCGAGTGGGCGCGCCGGCGATTATGGCGTGCGGCAATCTCGTCCTGAGCCTCTTTCTCGCGGTGTTCTTCTTCTGGTGGCCGCTCGGCGCCGTCGTTCGCGGGCTCGGGATGCTGCGAGACCCCGCGACCATCCCGGAGTTCGCCTTCGAGTGGCACAGGACCCTGTCACCGCGGATCGAGGAATGGGCTCAGCGTCGGGTCGCCTCCGGCCGGGCCTCAACGCTCGCGATCTCGCAGGTGGCTGCGACCGAGTGGCCTGTCTTCGGGTCGGTCTTCTATCTCTGGGCTACGGAGGCACTTCACGATTATCGAGATGGGGCCGGGATCAGAGTTGGAGACGAACTGCCGATATCGTATGCGCGGGGTGCGATCGAGGCCTCGGCCGCCCTGATAGTCGATCCAGGGCATGCCAAATGGGTCATCGATCACTGGGGCGAGGACTACCTCAGTCGCGAAAACGTGTTCTATCGGCTCCTGATCATCGGGGGACTCACAAGTTATCAGCGTCTCACCGGCTCTACCCGTTACGAGAGTCTCCTACGCGACCAGACCAACTCGCTTGCAGCCGAGTTGGACGCGTCGCCCGTGGGGCTTCTGGACGACTATCCGGGAGAGAGCTACACGGTTGACGTTCTGCCGGCATACGCCATGATCCGGCGAGCCGACGCTTTGCTCGGCACCGATCACTCCGAGGAGCTCGAGCGGGCAAGACGCGCCTTCTCCGGCGGGCGTGTGGATCCGGAGACAGCGCTCCCCGCGTACAGGGTCGACTCACGAACCGGCGAGGCGATCGGCCCATCCAGGGGAGTCGGGGTCTCCTACATGCTGATATGGGCCCACGAGCTTTGGCCGGACAGTGCAAGGGCCTGGTATCCGCGATTTGAAGAGCACTTCTGGCAGGAAGGTCGTTTCCTCAGCGGGTTCCGGGAGTTCACTCGATCGGAAGGGGCCGGTGAATGGCTCGTGGAGGTGGACACGGGGCCGGTCTTGGCCGGGTTAGGAACCTCCTCGAGCGGTTTCGGAATGGCAGCGGCGAGAGTCCACGGACATTCGAGGCACGCCTACGCGTTAGGCTCTGAAGCGCTTGCTGCTTCGTGGCCCCTCCCGGACGGCTCTCTCATAGGGGGACGGCTCTTCTCGAGCATGAGCGACGCGCCATTCCTGGGAGAATCGATCCTCCTCTTCGGCTTCACTCGGACCGGGCTCTCGCGGGGAAGGGAAAGCGTCGACCTTTCCCTTCCCCTTTTCGTCCCACTAATGCTCGCCGTGTTGGGCGTCGGCGGCCTGCTTTACCTAGGGGCAGGCGTGAGCAGCTACCGACGACACTCCAGTCCCATCTCGACAGTCCGATACCCCAAAGCACAGCTGACGACTTGGGCGAGCCTCCTCGTCCTCGGAGCCCTCGCCTCCTTCGCTTCGGACGATCCCTTGAGGGTCCTGCTCGTGCTCACCCTCCCTCTGCTGCTTCCTCGCGGTGGGGCGACGGCGGAACGAGCCGCAGTCGAGGCGGTGCGATCGCAAAGTGCCGGATCGCCCGTCTAGTCGAGTCCAAAGCTCACAAGATGCCCCCCGGCAGCGAGAGCGGAGTTGTCGTCTCCCTCTGGACCTGCTGACCGGCGCCTCAATCTGAACGTATGAACAGCGCACCTGATGGTTGACACAATGGTGCCAGCTGATGGTTAACAGATTGGGTTACGTCCTGTGTTGCCGTGGGTGTCGAAAATGACGAAGAGTTCTTCGTCAAACCACCCGAGGGTAATGGGTCCGAAGTAGATTTGCCACAGAGCGGGACCGATGGGTTCGAGCCCGATGAACTCGTTGCCGAGCGCCGAGCTGATGTTGATCCAACGCGAGTGCCAGCGGATGCCTCCGTTCGTAGAGACCTTACGGACCTCGAAGTGCTCGGGGTATTCGATAGGCGGAAGGACATCGGGGTAGGCTCTAAGAGCCGATCGGTAGACTGAATCGGGCGTCGCATCGTCGAGCGCCTCATGCGGCCGGATGGAATTGAAGGTGCGGCGGAAGTGGTTGAAGTGACGCTGCTGGGCACGGAGGTTGGCCTTCGGCGGCCGAGTGGCTTCGCGCTTGAGGGTTCGGTGCATGCGTTCGTGACGGCCATTCTGCTGCGGCTTACCAGGCTCGATGGTCTCAGGACGGATGCCGAGCCGGATCCACCAAGCGCTGAGGCGTGTGAGCCGAGCGAGGCCGATGGAAGCGAAGGGCGTGCCGTTGTCGGAGCGGATGACGGCGGGAACGCCGAACTCACGGAAGACCTTGATGAATACGGGCTTGGCGAGCTCGATCGACGTGGAGTACAGCCCTCTGCACTCGAGCAGGAATCGGCTGAAACCGTCCTGGATGGTAAGGGGATAGCAGTAGCGGCCGTTGAGCATCTTGAACTGGCCTTTGAAGTCGACCGTCCAGACCGCATTGGGCTCGTCCATGGGGGTGAGTGGCTTACCGGGATGGCCCGGCTTACCGGAGCGTCGGCGCTTCTTCGTGATCAGGTCGTGACGCTCGAAGATACGGTCGATCGTCCTGCGAGCTGGTGCCTCGCCGAACTTCTCAGCTGTGAGTTTACGGATCTTGCGTGATCCCCACCCGTAGCGCTGACGCAGATCCACGACGTGTTCCACGACACCTTCCGCTACGGCATGCGGGCAGTGGTGGGGCCGGTGAGAGCGGTCGTGGAGTCCCTCGAATCCCTCCGCGAGGAACCGTGTCCACCACTTGTATCCGGCGGCCCTGCTGATGCTGTAGCGCCTACAGGACTCGGCGAAACTGAAGGTGCGTTGCTGAACTTCGAGGATGAAACGTACTCTTTGCTCGTACATGGTCAAGGCACGTGAAGAAAGGTGCCAGTGTTAGCCTCGATCTCGTCTCCGTCCACCCAAAAAGTGACTGTTCCTTCTAAGATGTAGAATCCTTCTTCTTCCCGCGTCTGGATGTGGGGGGGGGGCCTCCGCCTGGCGGGACGAGCCCCTCCATAATGAAGTAATGGCCGTCGGTTTCCTCCCCAGTCGCCAGGTATCGGTATTCATCGCCGGCCCCCTGGATGGTCTCTCGATCATCCTGCGGGCGCACCACAATGGCCTTTCCCATGGATCGTCCTCATATGAGAGCGGAATTCGGTCCCGGTGGTCCCACCTGCTCCGAAATGATGGGCCCGTAATGTCATGGGGGGAAGCTGCCTAAAAGGAGTTATACAGCGCTCTCCGACAATGACGCTGGACGTTAATAGCGCGATACGTTATGGTTAGCGGTGATCAAGAGCTTCAAGGATCGAGACGCCGAGCGGCTCTTCCATCGTAGGCCGGTCAGGCGGCTGGGCACCGATGTCCAGCGTACCGCCCTTCGGAAGCTCCGCATGCTCGACGCTGCGACGACGCTCGATGACCTACGCATACCCCCGGCGAACCGACTGGAAAAGCTGAAGGGGGACCGAGCGGGGCAGCATAGCATCCGCGTCAACCGACGGTGGCGGATCTGCTTTCGGTGGCGTTCGAGCGACGCGCACGACGTTGAGATTGTCGATTACCATTGAGGGAATGCCATGGCCACGACGACGCTAACGCCAATCCACCCTGGTGAGGTCCTGCTTGAGGAGTTTCTCGAGCCTATGGGCATCAGCCAGTATCGTTTGGCGAAGGACATCAGTGTATCTCCACGCCGCATCAATGAGATCGTGCATGGCAAGCGCGCCGTGACGGCCGACACGGCACTCCGGTTATCCCGATACTTCGGAACGTCGGACAAGTTCTGGCTCAATCTCCAGACGGGTTATGATCTCGATGTCGAACGCGATCGGCTTGGAGACCGACTGGAAGCCGAGGTCCTACCCCGCGCTGCTCGGGATCAACTTTGAAGTGCAACAGGGGCTAGGCTTTTGAGTTGAGTTCATAACAATCCTTGGGGGTGAGGAAGCCGAGTCGTTTACGAGGTCGGTTGTTGAGTTTGTGAGCGATGCGGTTGCAAGCATGCTGGGTGATGTGAGCCATGCTGGTACGCTTCGGCAGATACTGACGGATCAGGCCGTTCGTGTTCCGGAACCTGTCAACGCCAGTGAGACACTCTTGGAAATCAATTAGAGAGCAATCTCCTGTGTAGTGAGGGATGGGGTGGGAGGATTGATCCAGATGTACAGAGATGGTAATGACCTGACAGTTGGCCCTCGCCGGAGCTGTGTCTAGGCTGCCTTCGTCTTAGCCTCCTCCTTCCTGGCCTTTGCGGCCTTCCTGGCGTCGGTGAGACCGGCCTTGAAGACCTGATAGGGCGTGCGGCCCTCCATGGCTCGACCGCGGTGCGGCCGCTTCCGGTTGTAGGTCTCCAGATACGCCTCGAGGTCCTGCTGCATCTCCTCGACGGTCTCGTACCAGGTGGTGCGGCCCTTCACCCTCAAGTGCTCGTCGAGGAGCGTGCGGTGGAAGCGCTCGATGAAGCCGTTGGACTGGGGCCTGCCCACCTTCGTCGTGCGGTGCTCGATGTCCTCGAGCTGAAGGAACAGCTCATATGGGTGACGGTCCGGACGGCCGCAGAACTCGCGGCCGTTGTCGCTGAGCACGGTCTTCACCCGGACCCGGTGCTCATCGAAGAACGGCAACACGTCGTTATTCATCACCTGCACCGCCGTGAGCGGGAGCTTGCTCGTGTAGAGCCGGCCCCAGGCGTAGCGGCTGAAGCAATCGAGCACGGTCTGCAGGTACACCTTGCCGACCCCCTTCAGCGTTCCGACGAAGAACGTGTCCACGGCGACGAGGTCGCCCGGGTAATGGACTTCGATGTGGCGCTCCCGGAACTCGGGACTGAAGCGCTCCAGCAGCTCGATCTGCTCGTCGGTCAGCTTCAGCTTCCGTTCCCTGGCCGTCTCTTCGAGCCTGAGCAGCCGTTCGTGCTTCGTGGTGAGGCCATGCCGGCTCCACACGCCCCGTACGCCTCCTGAGCTCACCTGGATCCCTCCGAGCAGCAACTCGTCCGCGACCCGCTGAGCTCCGTGCGTCGGAGCCTCCAAGGCGTGGGCCAAGACCGCCTGCTCAATCTCTTCACTCACCCGGTTCGGGTGCGGTCCCTTCGGCCCCGGAAGCTGGTCGATCAGCCCCTCGGCCCCGTAAAGCTGGAAGTTCCTCCTGATCTCGTAGAACTGCTGCCGGCTGTAGCCCACGATCTTGCACGCCTTGCTCACGTTGCCGAGCTCCTGGGCCAACTGTAGCAGGCTCAGCTTGCGGCGCGCTATCTTCTCCCCCTGGACGGTGGTCATCTTCTCTCCCGTGCTAAGTGAGTGACTTCGACATCTCTCAATTAGCTCCGGCGAGGGCGGCTGGCCACCGTCCTCTCTCGTGGTCAACTGTCAGGTGAATACCGTCTCAGCACAATCCAGACGGCCTCCGGGAGTGGTTTAGGCTTCGGCTCACCGGAGACGAAGCGCTCGGGATGAGCGGCCCATGCCTCACGGAGCACGGCCTTCCTGCAGGCGATGATCCGATCGGCGTGACCGAAGTGGACCTGTTCGGGGGTCAGCATCGAGATGCCGCCATGGCGGTGCTCGGCATTATACCAACGGAAGAACGAGCGACAGAAGGTCTTGGCTTGCCCCTGATCCCCGAACCGGCCGGGAAACGAGGGATGGTACTTCAAGGTCTTGAACTGAGCCTCGGAGAACGGATTGTCATCCGAGACCTGGGGTCGGCCCAACGAGCGGGTCACGCCGAGATCGGCGAGTAGTTGAGCCGTGCATTGGCTCGTCATCGGAGCCCTCGATCGGAATGCAGGGTCAGGAGGTGGGGCTGGACGCCATGCTTCAAGCAACTCTGCTGGATCAGCCGGCTGGCCAGGGCAGAGTTCTCCCGATCCGCCACCATCCATCCCACGACGTAGCGGCTGAAGATGTCCAGGATCACGTAGAGGTAGAAGTAACTCCACTTCTTCGGCCCCAGCAGCCGGGTGATATCCCAGGACCAGACCTGGTTCGGGCCCCTCGCCATCAACTCGGGTTTCTGGTATTTGGGATGACTCCGCTGCGCTCGACGCTCCTGAACCGGCACCTGGGAAGCCAGAACGCGATACATCGTACGCTCGCTGCACAGGTAGACGTCCTCGTCGAGCAGCGTCGCCACCACCTCGGCTGGGGACCGGTCCACGAACCGCTCCGAACACAGCGTGTCGAAGACCTTGTCTCGTTCCTTCTCGCTTAAGGCCCGGGCGGGGGTCGGGCGGGGCTGCTGATGCCCGGTCGATGGCCTCCGACGACGGTAGAACGTGGCTCGCGGCACCCTGAGCGCATCGCACGCGGGCTTCACCCCTACGTGCTTGGCTAGCTCCTGGGTCGCCTTCATGAGTTCGTCCCGTCCTCGAGGCTCAATCCCAGCAGCCCTGCAACTTTTCCCTGGACGTCGATGATCAAGTGCGCCTTCTGGAGCTCCTTCTCGAGGCGAGTGTTCTCGCGCTCCAGCTTGCGCACCTTCTCCTCCAGCGGATTGCGCTCGCGCTTACGGCCTCGTTTCTTCGACAGCGCTTTCAGGGACCCGCTATGCGCCGCCTTGCGCCATGTCGTCAGGTGCGACGAGTACAAGCCCTCCCGCCGTAGGAGTCGGCCAACCTCTCCGGGCTCCGTGCACCGGTCCGCTTCTTCGACGATCCGCAGCTTGTACGACGGAGCGAACCGCCGGCGCAGCGGCCTATCTACCACCTCCGAGTCCGCAGGAGCTGCCGCGCTTCGCTTACCGTCCCAGGTTGGTGGGGCTATTCCATTCTCTTTCATTCTCTCTCGGTGTCTCAGCATCCTCGGTTTCTCTGCCTTCGCCCTACTCTAATTCCTTAGCTGCTCCGTGTCTCACGTAAGTTGGCAGAGAGGGTTCTCGCTGGTCCCCCTTTCCCAAGAGTGGTAGGGGGTGGCGAAGTAGAATTTCGATCCGGTTTCTGCTTCGATCCCTCGCCCCATAGCCGTGGAACTCAGTTCCGTTGTCGGCCGTGATGGTGTGAGTGGGGCGAGCGGCAGTCTTGATCAGACGAACGGCTCGACGGTTCGTAGCCTCGACGGTACGAGCCTCGAGCTTGCCGATCATCACGTAGCCCGTCTTATGATCGACGAAGGTGAGGACGCAGTGCTTGTCGGAGCTGGTACCGATCACGGTATCGGCTTCGAGGTGGCCGACTCGGCTTCGGTTCTGTGCACCAGCTGGGCGCTCAGATATCGGCCGTTTGCCGGCCAACCGACCTCGGGAATCATAGGATCCGTACCGTTTTCGGCGTTGCTTGGGCGAACAGTGCAGATGCAGATACAGGCGGCCACCGCGCTTTCGGTCGCGCCAGATGTGGCGGTAGATGGTCTCGTGGCTGATCGAGAGCCGAGCCTTGCGCCGTAACCAGCCTGCGGCTTGCTCAGGGCTCCACTGTTGCCTGAGGCACGCCTCCACCATTCGCCAGTCCGATGCACCGAAGCGGAGCCTGTCAACGCCAGTGAGACACTCTTGGAAATCAATTAGAGAGCAATCTCCTGTGTCGTGAGGGAGGGGGTTGGAGGATTGATCCAGACGGCCTCCGGGAGCGGTTTGGGCTTCGGCTCACCGGAGACGAAGCGGTCGGGATGAGCGGCCCAGGCCTCGCGTAGCACAGCCTCCCTGCCGGCGATGACCTGATCGGCGTGACCGAAGTGGACCTGTTCGGGGGTCAGCATCGAGATGCCGCCATGGCGGTGCTCGGCATTGTACCAGCGGAAGAACGAGCGACAGAACATTTTGGCCTGGCCCTGATCCTCGAACCGTCCAGGAAACGAGGGATGGTACTTCAAGGTCTTGAACTGGGCCTCGGAGAACGGATTGTCATCCGACACCTGAGGTCGGCTCAGCGAGCGGGTCACCCCGAGATCGGCGAGGAGCTGAGCCGTGCATTGGCTCGTCATCGGAGCTCCTCGATCCGAGTGCAAGGTCAGGACCTGGGGCTGGACGCCATGCTTCAGGCAACTCTGCTGGATCAGGCGCCCGGCCAAGGCCGAGTTCTCCCGATCCGCCACCATCCATCCCACGATGTAGCGGCTGAAGATGTCCATGATGACGTAGAGGTAGAAGTAGCTCCACTTCCTCGGCCCCAGCAGCCGTGTGATATCCCAGGACCAGACCTGGCCCGGGCCCGTCGCCATCAACTCGGGTTTCTGGTATTCGGGATGACTCCGCTGCGCTCGGCGCTCTCGAACTGGCACTTGGGAGGCCAGAACGCGATACATCGTACGTTCGCTGCACAGGTAGACGTCTTCGTCGAGCAGGGTCGCCACAACCTCGGCCGGGGACCGGTCCACGAATCGCTCCGAACACAGCGTGTCGAAGACCTTGTCTCGTTCCTTCTCGCTCAAGGCCCGGGCTGGGGTCGGGCGGGGCTGCTGATGCCCGGTCGATGGCCTCCGACGACGATAGAACGTGGCTCGGGCGACCCTGAGCGCATCGCACGCGGGCTTTACC
This sequence comes from Longimicrobiales bacterium, assembly GCA_965218295.1. Taxonomy (GTDB): domain Bacteria; phylum Gemmatimonadota; class Gemmatimonadetes; order Longimicrobiales; family Gaopeijiaceae; genus CBDCKN01. The sequence continues at coordinate 371,267 of CBDCKN010000003.1, forward strand.
CCTACGTACGTGGCCAGCGCCTCGGCCGCCTTCACGAGTTCGTCCCGTCCTCGAGGCTCAATCCCAGCAGCCCTGCAACTTTTCCCTGGACGTCGATGATCAGGCGCGCCTTCTCGAGTTCCTTCTCCAGGCGAGTGTTCTCGCGCTCCAGCTTGCGCACTTTCCCCTCCAGCGGATTCCGTTCGCTCGGCTTTCGACCTCGTCTCTTCGACAGCACTCTCAGCGACCCACTCCGCACCGCCTTGCGCCATGTCGTCAGGTGCGACGAGTACAAGCCCTCCCGTCGCAGGAGTCGCCCTACCTTCTCCCGGCTCCGTGCACCGGTCCGCTTCTTCGACGACCCGCAGCTTGTACGACGGACTAAACCGTCGGCGCGTCGGCTTATCTACCACCTCCGGTCCGGAGCAGCTGCCGCGCTTCGCTTACCCTCCCAGGTTAGTGGGGCGATTCCATTCTCTTCCATTCTCTCTCGGTGTCCCAGCATCCTCGGTTTCTCTGCCTTCGCCCTACTCTAATTCTTTACTCGTTCCGTGTCTCACCTAAGTTGGCAGAGAGGGAAGCGCTCATTGCGGCGCGATCTGCCTCGTCTCCACCGGGCGTAGTCATCGGCCAGGTCCGGTCGATAGGCCCGGCCCTGACGATCCTTCGAGTTGCGGCGCACCTCACGGCTGATCGTACTTCGATGTCGGCCCAGTGCTCGAGCGATCGCAGCTTGGTTGCATCCTTGTTTTCTGAGCGCAGAGAGCGCATATCGCTCACCAGAGGTGAGCTGGCGATACCTGTTCATGAACTTCCTCCTTTTCGTCGAGAAGGAAGGTCTAGGGCGTCCCAGCTCGCCTCAACTTCTTTGTGGAGTTCGGTCGGGTGGTTTGTTGCACTTACTATATGAATCCAAGCTGTATAACAAGCGATTGCTGCAGTCGCGGTAGGCATCAGGGTCGCGCGCTTCGCTTGCGGTCACCATTGTTGTCGCGCACCTATAAAGCGGACCCGGTCAATAGGACGCACGCCACCTAGGGCCTGCGCGAGCAGGCCATCGTAGGTGTTCTTCAGATCCTTCAGCATCCCCAAGTCTCCTGCGGCGTGATGTTGAGAAGTGGTTGGATCACGCGACCGATCGAAGGCGAGTCTTGTCAGGGACTCGAGCACCTATTCGGGGTTCGGCCTCTGTAGCGTGGCACGTCCCATCCCTCTCTGCCAACTTACGTGAGACACAGAGCAGCTAAGGAATTAGAGTAGGGCGAAGGCAGAGAAACCGAGGATGCTGAGACACCGAGAGAGAATGAAAGAGAATGGAATAGCCCCACCCCTCTCTGCCAACTTACGTGAGACACGGAGCAGCTAAGGAATTAGAGTAGGGCGAAGGCAGAGAAACCGAGGATGCTGAGACACCGAGAGAGAATGAAAGAGAATGGAATAGCCCCACCAACCTGGGACGGTAAGCGAAGCGCGGCAGCTCCTGCGGACTCGGAGGTGGTAGATAGGCCGCTGCGCCGGCGGTTCGCTCCGTCGTACAAGCTGCGGATCGTCGAAGAAGCGGACCGGTGCACGGAGCCCGGAGAGGTTGGCCGACTCCTACGGCGGGAGGGCTTGTACTCGTCGCACCTGACGACATGGCGCAAGGCGGCGCATAGCGGGTCCCTGAAAGCGCTGTCGAAGAAACGAGGCCGTAAGCGCGAGCGCAATCCGCTGGAGGAGAAGGTGCGCAAGCTGGAGCGCGAGAACACTCGCCTCGAGAAGGAGCTCCAGAAGGCGCACTTGATCATCGACGTCCAGGGAAAAGTTGCAGGGCTGCTGGGATTGAGCCTCGAGGACGGGACGAACTCATGAAGGCGACCCAGGAGCTAGCCAAGCACGTAGGGGTGAAGCCCGCGTGCGATGCGCTCAGGGTGCCGCGAGCCACGTTCTACCGTCGTCGGAGTGCATCGACCGGGCATCAGCAGCCCCGCCCGACCCCCGCCCGGGCCTTAAGCGAGAAGGAACGAGACAAGGTCTTCGACACGCTGTGTTCGGAGCGGTTCGTGGACCGGTCCCCAGCCGAGGTGGTGGCGACGCTGCTCGACGAGGACGTCTACCTGTGCAGCGAGCGTACGATGTATCGCGTTCTGGCTTCCCAGGTGCCGGTTCAGGAGCGTCGAGCGCAGCGGAGTCATCCCAAATACCAGAAGCCCGAGTTGATGGCGAGGGGCCCGAACCAGGTCTGGTCCTGGGATATCACCCGGCTGCTGGGGCCGAAGAAGTGGAGTTACTTCTACCTCTACGTGATCCTGGACATCTTCAGCCGCTACGTCGTGGGATGGATGGTGGCGGATCGGGAGAACTCTGCCCTGGCCAGCCGGCTGATCCAGCAGAGTTGCTTGAAGCATGGCGTCCAGCCCCACCTCCTGACCCTGCATTCCGATCGAGGGGCTCCGATGACGAGCCAATGCACGGCTCAACTACTCGCCGATCTCGGCGTGACCCGCTCGTTGGGCCGACCCCAGGTCTCGGATGACAATCCGTTCTCCGAGGCTCAGTTCAAGACCTTGAAGTACCATCCCTCGTTTCCCGGCCGGTTCGGGGATCAGGGGCAAGCCAAGACCTTCTGTCGCTCGTTCTTCCGTTGGTATAATGCCGAGCACCGCCATGGCGGCATCTCGATGCTGACCCCCGAACAGGTCCACTTCGGTCACGCCGATCGGATCATCGCCTGCAGGAAGGCCGTGCTCCGTGAGGCATGGGCCGCTCATCCCGAGCGCTTCGTCTCCGGTGAGCCGAAGCCTAAACCACTCCCGGAGGCCGTCTGGATCAATCCTCCCACCCCATCCCTCACTACACAGGAGATTGCTCTCTAATTGATTTCCAAGAGTGTCTCACTGGCGTTGACAGGTTCCGGCTGCGCCGGCGGTTCGCTCCGTCGTACAAGCTGCGGATCGTCGAAGAAGCGGACCGGTGCACGGAGCCCGGAGAGGTTGGCCGACTCCTACGGCGGGAGGGCTTGTACTCGTCGCACCTGACGACATGGCGCAAGGCGGCGCATAGCGGGTCCCTGAAAGCGCTGTCGAAGAAACGAGGCCGTAAGCGCGAGCGCAATCCGCTGGAGGAGAAGGTGCGCAAGCTGGAGCGCGAGAACACTCGCCTCGAAAAGGAGCTCCAGAAGGCGCACTTGATCATCGACGTCCAGGGAAAAGTTGCAGGGCTGCTGGGATTGAGCCTCGAGGACGGGACGAACTCATGAAGGCGACCCAGGAGCTAGCCAAGCACGTAGGGGTGAAGCCCGCGTGCGATGCGCTCAGGGTGCCGCGAGCCACGTTCTACCGTCGTCGGAGTGCATCGACCGGGCATCAGCAGCCCCGCCCGACCCCCGCCCGGGCCTTAAGCGAGAGGGAGCGGGACAAGATTTTCGACACCCTGTGTTCGGAGCGGTTCGTGGACCGGTCCCCAGCCGAGGTGGTGGCGACGCTGCTCGACGAGGACGTCTACCTGTGCAGCGAGCGTACGATGTATCGCGTTCTGGCTTCCCAGGTGCCGGTTCAGGAGCGTCGAGCGCAGCGGAGTCATCCCAAATACCAGAAGCCCGAGTTGATGGCGAGGGGCCCGAACCAGGTCTGGTCCTGGGATATCACCCGGCTGCTGGGGCCGAAGAAGTGGAGTTACTTCTACCTCTACGTGATCCTGGACATCTTCAGCCGCTACGTCGTGGGATGGATGGTGGCGGATCGGGAGAACTCTGCCCTGGCCAGCCGGCTGATCCAGCAGAGTTGCTTGAAGCATGGCGTCCAGCCCCACCTCCTGACCCTGCATTCCGATCGAGGGGCTCCGATGACGAGCCAATGCACGGCTCAACTACTCGCCGATCTCGGCGTGACCCGCTCGTTGGGCCGACCCCAGGTCTCGGATGACAATCCGTTCTCCGAGGCTCAGTTCAAGACCTTGAAGTACCATCCCTCGTTTCCCGGCCGGTTCGGGGATCAGGGGCAAGCCAAGACCTTCTGTCGCTCGTTCTTCCGTTGGTATAATGCCGAGCACCGCCATGGCGGCATCTCGATGCTGACCCCCGAACAGGTCCACTTCGGTCACGCCGATCGGATCATCGCCTGCAGGAAGGCCGTGCTCCGTGAGGCATGGGCCGCTCATCCCGAGCGCTTCGTCTCCGGTGAGCCGAAGCCTAAACCACTCCCGGAGGCCGTCTGGATCAATCCTCCCACCCCATCCCTCACTACACAGGAGATTGCTCTCTAATTGATTTCCAAGAGTGTCTCACTGGCGTTGACAGGTTCCGCATGATCTCCTGTGCGAGGTGGGGGGCTCAGTCAGCAGAAGAAGGTCGTCGAACGACATGCGCGACCAGGAGCTCACCCCGTGGATCCTGAACCTCAAGCGACATGGCGCCACGCCTCACCTGTGCGAAGCATCGCGTGCACCGCACGAGCGAGCTTGCGTGCGGTGGCGATGCGAGCGACACGCCAATCGAGCCGATCCTTGAGCCGGTCGTAGTACTGGCTGAGCCAGCTATCGGGAGATCGGCCATGATGGATGACGACGGTCTGGACGAAGGCATTACGGAGCCAGCGGTTGGCACCGGCCGGGATCGGCCCGTAGCGGACGGTCATCCCGGAACGAGAGGAACGAGGAGCGAGTCCTGCATAGCTCACGAGGTGCTTCGGGCCTCGGAAGCGCTCGATCGGCAGGGTCTCGGTGGCGATCAAGAGGGCGCGGTAGGGTCCGATGCCGGGAACCGTGCGAAGGAGTTCGACGGCCGGGATCTCGCGGCCGACCTCGAGGATGCGACGGTCGAGCGACTTGATCATGTCCTTGAGTTCGTCTGCGATGCGCTCATGCGTGCAGATGAGTCGTTGCTGCTCGGGCCCCATGCGGGGCCAGGCGATGGTATGGACCCAGCCACGTCCCTCGGCGGTGAGCACCTATAAAGCGGACCCGGTCAATAGGACGCACGCCACCTAGGGCCTGCGCGAGCAGGCCATCGTAGGTGTTCCTCAGATCCTTCAGCATCCCCAAGTCTCCTGCGGCGTGATGTTGAGAAGTGGTTGGATCACGCGACCGATCGAAGGCGAGTCTTGTCAGGGACTCGAGCACCTATGAGGTTGGGTCAATAGGTGTGTAAACGTATTAGGCGGCGTTCTTCCGCTGTTGGTGTGAGACGGGCTTTCCGTCTTCGAACTTTCTTCCTTCAAATACGTCCTTGAGGAGGTGAGGAGCGTCGAGCCTTCGGAACCGCTTCTCAGCCACCAAGAGCAACTTCCAGATTAGCGCCGTAGCGCTCTCGACCCGCTTGAACCGCTTCGCTGCTGTCGTCCTGAGCCGTACCGCAGCGAACGGGCTCTCGACCACGTTCGTCGTGCGTAGATGCTTCCAGTGGTCCTCGGGGAAGTCGTAGAACGCTACCATCCGCTCCCAGTCGTCCTCGAGTACGTCCACTGCTTTCGGATACCACGGCCTATAGCGTCGGGCGAACACCTCGCGGGCCTTCAGGGCCTCGGCCCGGCTCGGTGCGTAGACCACGGCCCGGAGAAGATCCTTCGCCTCGCCCTGCTCCCGCTGAGGTAGTCGGTCCAGCACGTTCCTCATCTTGTGGTTCCAGCACCGTTGCTCGCCCGCCTCAGGCCATACCTGCCGTACTGCGCCCCAGATCGCCGCGTTGCCGTCCGCCATCAAAAGCCGGGGCGCCTCGATGCCGCGTGCCTTCAGATCCCGCAACACCTCCGACCAGGACTCGACCGACTCTCGGTAGCCCGATCTCAGGGCCAACACCTCCTTCGTCCCGTCTCGCATCGCGCCCAGCACCACCAGTAGCGCCGCCTTGTCCCGCTCGAGCCCTGCCTTCACGTAGATCCCGTCCGCCCATACGTAGACGACCTCACGGCCCTCCAGGCGACGCTGGCTCCATTCCTCGAACTCCGCCGTCCATCCCGCCCGCAGTCTCCGAATCGAAGACTTCGACAGCGGTGCCCCCTCGCCTAGCAGTCCCCGCATCGCCAGCTCGAAGTCTCCCTCTGCCAGTCCGTGCAGATACAGCTCCGGAAGCAGAGCGCCCAGCTCCTTCGTCCGCCTCGCGAACAACGGCAGCACCCGACTCTCGAACCGCTCCTCGACGCCCCGAACCCGAGGGCGTCGGAGTGTGATCGTGCCCGAGCTCATCGCCAGCCGCCTCGGCTTGCCGTATCCGTTGCGGTAGCCCTCGGTCGCGTCCACCACCCTCCTGCGCTCTGACTTCTCTCGCCCTAGCAACTCCGTGACTTCCTCCTCCAAGATCTGTTGAATGAACTCCTGCGCCTTCTCCCGAACCACTTCTTCCAGAACTTCCCACACGGGCGTCCTGGACTCACCCTCGGGTCCCACCGTATTCTTCCTCACGAGGCGTCGTTCCTTTCCCCCGGGCTGTCACCCGGAGTTCGCTGGTTATTACTCAGCGGAAAGGTACGTCGCCTCTCTTTTTACACACCCTTTGATCCTAGCTCGCACCTATTCGGGGTTCGGCCTCTGTAGCGTGGCACGTCCCATGATCTCCTGTGTGAGGTGGGGGGCTCAGTCAGCAGAAGAAGGTCGTCGAACGACATGCGCGACCAGGAGCTCACCCCGTGGATCCTGAACCTCAAGCGACATGGCGCCACGCCTCACCTGTGCGAAGCATCGCGTGCACCGCACGAGCGAGCTTGCGTGCGGTGGCGATGCGAGCGACACGCCAATCGAGCCGATCCTTGAGCCGGTCGTAGTACTGGCTGAGCCAGCTATCGGGAGATCGGCCATGATGGATGACGACGGTCTGGACGAAGGCATTACGGAGCCAGCGGTTGGCACCGGCCGGGATCGGCCCGTAGCGGACGGTCATCCCGGAACGAGAGGAACGAGGAGCGAGTCCTGCATAGCTCACGAGGTGCTTCGGGCCTCGGAAGCGCTCGATCGGCAGGGTCTCGGTGGCGATCAAGAGGGCGCGGTAGGGTCCGATGCCGGGAACCGTGCGAAGGAGTTCGACGGCCGGGATCTCGCGGCCGACCTCGAGGATGCGACGGTCGAGCGACTTGATCATGTCCTTGAGTTCGTCTGCGATGCGCTCATGCGTGCAGATGAGTCGTTGCTGCTCGGGCCCCATGCGGGGCCAGGCGATGGTATGGACCCAGCTACGTCCCTCGGCGGTGAGCAACCGACCGCGGGGCAGGCAGAAGCCCAGAGAGTGGAGCTCGGCATGAATGCGCGACGCCGAGGAGGTCCGCATCCGGACGAGTCGGGCCCGGTGCCGGACGAGGGTGGCCTGCTCGCGTTGGCTGATGGGTTTGCAGTAGACCTCAGGGATGAGGCGCACGAGTTGCATGCGAGCGAGCAGCGTGGCGTCGATCGCATCGTTCTTGTAGTTGGCCTCGGCGATCGCACGCAGCTTCTTCGCGTGGGCGAGCACGAAGCGACAATCCGGTCCGTTGAGCAACTCGTATAGCCAGGGCCAGGACGGACTCGTCTCGACGACGACCTCGAGCGGCCGATAGGCATTCAGCAGCTCAACGAGCCGGTCGGACTCGGTGTTGCGGATGCGGAGCGGCTTTTGGACGAACGCTCCGTCATTGCTCACGACCGCGACGACGAGGTACGTTGCGTGAGCATCGATTCCTGCGACATACATGATGGCCTCCTGGTGGTTGGCAGCCGCAGGTTACTTGGGGAAGTGCCAGCGTAGTGCGCCGGCCGTTGGGAGGCCATCCGCTTTATAAGGTCAGCAGAATCGCGAGACGTTAGGAAGCACTTATCCCACCGAAAATCTGGCAGCACTACGTGAAGAAGTTGCGGAGCAGAAACCCGTGGGGATTTAGGGTCGCCTTCTGGGCTTGCCTGACGCTTGTGGCATGCGCCCCGAGTGGCGAACCGGACCGAAGGGGTGGTGACGATGCCAACCAAGCAGCGGCGTATGGGCACCCGGATAGCGTACTCTTCTGGACCCCGGAGCAGCAGCTCGCCGGGTTCCCGAACTACGACCGAATCTTCGAAACCCGAGCGATTCCGGCCGGCTCTGACCCCTTTCCGCTCCCTCGGCGGTTGCGAGATTTTAGTGGGCTCAGCTACAAGGTCGAAGAAAGAAGCTACGATCTTGAGGCTTTCTTAGAGCATAATCGGGTCGCGGGTCTCCTCGTTCTCAAAGAAGGCTCGATCGTCCTGGAGGAGTACCGACTCGGCCACAGACCTGAGACGCTGTGGGTCTCGTACTCGGTGGCGAAGTCCGTCGTTTCATTGCTCATAGGCGCCGCGATCCGCGACGGCTACATCAACGGCATCGGCGAACCCGTTACGCAGTATCTCCCGGTCCTGCGCGGCACTTCATACGAGGGCGTGACGATCGGCCATGTCCTACAGATGGCCTCGGGCGTGGAGTGGAACGAGGACTACACTGATCCCACCGCCGACGTCAGCCTCGAAATCGGCATGACCAACCAAGAGCGGCTGAGCTTTCTGAGCAGCAAGAAGCGCCTAGTCGACCCAGGTGTTCGCTTCAACTACAACACCGGTGAGACGCACCTCGCAGGAGCGGTACTGGGGGCCGCGATCGGAAACCACCTGGCGACATACCTTGGCTCGAAGATCTGGCAGCCGTTCGGTATGGAGCACGACGCCAACTGGAGGCTCGTTGAGCCGGGAGGCGCGGAGCACGGCGGTTGCTGCATCAGCGCGACGCTCCGTGACTACGGCCGACTCGGCATGTTTGCACTTCGAGCGGGTACACTACGCAATGGCGACCAGACCCTCCCTCCGGGCTGGATGGACGCGTCCAAGGCCCCGTCCGCAGGGAATCCAGGCTATGGCTACCTCTGGTGGCTCGGCGACGGTCAGTCGTACGCGGCAAGAGGAATCTTCGGGCAAGGGATCTTCATCGATCCCTCGGACAACGTCGTGATCGTCACGCACAGCGCGTGGCCCGTCCCGACCGGGACGGAGTTCTCAGCGCACAGAGACGCACTGGTCGCTGCGCTGAAACAAACCCTGAATGAGACGGGGGCCGACGAGTAGTGTTCGGACCCTGCGTGCTTCTCGGGATCAACTTTGAAGTGCAACAGGGGCTAGGCTTTTGAGTTGAGTTCATAACAATCCTTGGGGGTGAGGAAGCCGAGTCGTTTACGAGGTCGGTTGTTGAGTTTGTGAGCGATGCGGTTGCAAGCATGCTGGGTGATGTGAGCCATGCTGGTACGCTTCGGCAGATACTGACGGATCAGGCCGTTCGTGTTCTCGCTGGTCCCCCTTTCCCAAGAGTGGTAGGGGGTGGCGAAGTAGAATTTCGATCCGGTTTCTGCTTCGATCGCCCCATAGCCGTGGAACTCAGTTCCGTTGTCGGCCGTGATGGTGTGAGTGGGGCGAGCGGCAGTCTTGATCAGACGAACGGCTCGACGGTTCGTAGCCTCGACGGTACGAGCCTCGAGCTTGCCGATCATCACGTAGCCCGTCTTACGATCGACGAAGGTGAGGACGCAGTGCTTGTCGGAGCTGGTACCGATCACGGTATCGGCTTCGAGGTGGCCGACTCGGCTTCGGTTCTGTGCACCAGCTGGGCGCTCAGATATCGGCCGTTTGCCGGCCAACCGACCTCGGGAATCATAGGATCCGTACCGTTTTCGGCGTTGCTTGGGCGAACAGCGCAGATGCAGATACAGGCGGCCACCGCGCTTTCGGTCGCGCCAGATGTGGCGGTAGATGGTCTCGTGGCTGATCGAGAGCCGAGCCTTGCGCCGTAACCAGCCTGCGGCTTGCTCAGGGCTCCACTGTTGCCTGAGGCACGCCTCCACCATTCGCCAGTCCGATGCACCGAAGCGCTCATTGCGGCGCGATCTGCCTCGTCTCCACCGGGCGTAGTCATCGGCCAGGTCCGGTCGATAGGCCCGGCCCTGACGATCCTTCGAGTTGCGGCGCACCTCACGGCTGATCGTACTTCGATGTCGGCCCAGTGCTCGAGCGATCGCAGCTTGGTTGCATCCTTGTTTTCTGAGCGCAGAGAGCGCATATCGCTCACCAGAGGTGAGCTGGCGATACCCTGTTCATGAACTTCCTCCTTTTCGTCGAGAAGGAAGGTCTAGGGCGTCCCAGCTCGCCTCAACTTCTTTGTGGAGTTCGGTCGGGTGGTTTGTTGCACTTACTATATGAATCCTGAACAGCGCACCTGATGGTTGACACAATGGTGCCAGCTGATGGTTAACAGATTGGGTTACGTCCTGTGTTGCCGTGGGTGTCGAAAATGACGAAGAGTTCTTCGTCAAACCACCCGAGGGTAATGGGTCCGAAGTAGATTTGCCACAGAGCGGGACCGATGGGTTCGAGCCCGATGAACTCGTTGCCGAGCGCCGAGCTGATGTTGATCCAACGCGAGTGCCAGCGGATGCCTCCGTTCGTAGAGACCTTACGGACCTCGAAGTGCTCGGGGTATTCGATAGGCGGAAGGACATCGGGGTAGGCTCTAAGAGCCGATCGGTAGACTGAATCGGGCGTCGCATCGTCGAGCGCCTCATGCGGCCGGATGGAATTGAAGGTGCGGCGGAAGTGGTTGAAGTGACGCTGCTGGGCACGGAGTGTACAGAGATGGTAATGACCTGACAGTTGGCCCTCGCCGGAGCTGTGTCTAGGCTGCCTTCGTCTTAGCCTCCTCCTTCCTGGCCTTTGCGGCCTTCCTGGCGTCGGTGAGACCGGCCTTGAAGACCTGATAGGGCGTGCGGCCCTCCATGGCTCGACCGCGGTGCGGCCGCTTCCGGTTGTAGGTCTCCAGATACGCCTCGAGGTCCTGCTGCATCTCCTCGACGGTCTCGTACCAGGTGGTGCGGCCCTTCACCCTCAAGTGCTCGTCGAGGAGCGTGCGGTGGAAGCGCTCGATGAAGCCGTTGGACTGGGGCCTGCCCACCTTCGTCGTGCGGTGCTCGATGTCCTCGAGCTGAAGGAACAGCTCATATGGGTGACGGTCCGGACGGCCGCAGAACTCGCGGCCGTTGTCGCTGAGCACGGTCTTCACCCGGACCCGGTGCTCATCGAAGAACGGCAACACGTCGTTATTCATCACCTGCACCGCCGTGAGCGGGAGCTTGCTCGTGTAGAGCCGGCCCCAGGCGTAGCGGCTGAAGCAATCGAGCACGGTCTGCAGGTACACCTTGCCGACCCCCTTCAGCGTTCCGACGAAGAACGTGTCCACGGCGACGAGGTCGCCCGGGTAATGGACTTCGATGTGGCGCTCCCGGAACTCGGGACTGAAGCGCTCCAGCAGCTCGATCTGCTCGTCGGTCAGCTTCAGCTTCCGTTCCCTGGCCGTCTCTTCGAGCCTGAGCAGCCGTTCGTGCTTCGTGGTGAGGCCATGCCGGCTCCACACGCCCCGTACGCCTCCTGAGCTCACCTGGATCCCTCCGAGCAGCAACTCGTCCGCGACCCGCTGAGCTCCGTGCGTCGGAGCCTCCAAGGCGTGGGCCAAGACCGCCTGCTCAATCTCTTCACTCACCCGGTTCGGGTGCGGTCCCTTCGGCCCCGGAAGCTGGTCGATCAGCCCCTCGGCCCCGTAAAGCTGGAAGTTCCTCCTGATCTCGTAGAACTGCTGCCGGCTGTAGCCCACGATCTTGCACGCCTTGCTCACGTTGCCGAGCTCCTGGGCCAACTGTAGCAGGCTCAGCTTGCGGCGCGCTATCTTCTCCCCCTGGACGGTGGTCATCTTCTCTCCCGTGCTAAGTGAGTGACTTCGACATCTCTCAATTAGCTCCGGCGAGGGCGGCTGGCCACCGTCCTCTCTCGTGGTCAACTGTCAGGTGAATACCGTCTCAGCACACCCGGAGGTTGGCCTTCGGCGGCCGAGTGGCTTCGCGCTTGAGGGTTCGGTGCATGCGTTCGTGACGGCCATTCTGCTGCGGCTTACCAGGCTCGATGGTCTCAGGACGGATGCCGAGCCGGATCCACCAAGCGCTGAGGCGTGTGAGCCGAGCGAGGCCGATGGAAGCGAAGGGCGTGCCGTTGTCGGAGCGGATGACGGCGGGAACGCCGAACTCACGGAAGACCTTGATGAATACGGGCTTGGCGAGCTCGATCGACGTGGAGTACAGCCCTCTGCACTCGAGCAGGAATCGGCTGAAACCGTCCTGGATGGTAAGGGGATAGCAGTAGCGGCCGTTGAGCATCTTGAACTGGCCTTTGAAGTCGACCGTCCAGACCGCATTGGGCTCGTCCATGGGGGTGAGTGGCTTACCGGGATGGCCCGGCTTACCGGAGCGTCGGCGCTTCTTCGTGATCAGGTCGTGACGCTCGAAGATACGGTCGATCGTCCTGCGAGCTGGTGCCTCGCCGAACTTCTCAGCTGTGAGTTTACGGATCTTGCGTGATCCCCACCCGTAGCGCTGACGCAGATCCACGACGTGTTCCACGACACCTTCCGCTACGGCATGCGGGCAGTGGTGGGGCCGGTGAGAGCGGTCGTGGAGTCCCTCGAATCCCTCCGCGAGGAACCGTGTCCACCACTTGTATCCGGCGGCCCTGCGCTCGCGCGCTGCGCACGCGGTCGGCATCTTGATCAGGCAGCAGAATCGTGAGACGTTAGCAACTGTGTTGGAAACGGAGCTGATCGATGGGGATCGCTGGGTCCCACTTCCGACCGTCGCGGATCATGGCGTTGAGGATGATGAGCAGCTTCCTCATGCAGGCGACGTGGGCCACCTTGGGAGACTTCCCGCGGTCGCGTAGCCGGCGATAGAACACCCGGATGACAGGGTTCCATTTCGAAGCGCTCAAGCTGCTCATGAAGAGGGCAGATCGAACAGGAGCGCGTCCACCCCAGATCATGCGCTTCCCTCGGAAGAGGCCGCTGTCCCTAGCGAGTGGGGCGACTCCGACCAGAGCAGCGATCTGCTTGTTGGAGAGTCGACCGAGCTCGGGGAGTTCAGCGATGAGGGTACGAGCGAGGTTCGGGCCGACGCCGGGTACCTCGCGCAAGAGATCGCTCTTGGCTCGCCAGACGGGACTGTTTCGGATCAGATCGTCGAGGTCAGAGTCGATGTCGGAGAGCTGACGCTCGAGCCAGCGGATATGCTTCTTGATGCCCTTCTGGACCGCAGGTAGCGCGAAGCCCAGTCGATTGTTCTCGGCCGTGATCATATCGATGATCTGGCGCCTACGGCCCACGATCGCGTCGAGGGCACGGGCAGCGTCATCGGGTAAGGGACGGACCTGGGGGCGGACTCGTTCGGCGAAGAGCGCGAGGATGTGGGCGTCGATCGCGTCGGTCTTGGCGAGTTGGCCCGTGGACTTCGCGAAATCACGCACCTGCCGGGGGTTCGCGATGACGACTGGGATCTCAGCGGCTGCGAGAGCTGCAGCCGCGGCGACCTCGAAGCCACCGGTAGCCTCCAACACCACGAGCGTGGGCGGCCTCTCATCCAGACGCTGGACCAACTGGGCGATCCCATCAGGAGCATTCGGGACGGTCCACGTCTCGTCTGACCCGGTCAGGGCGACATCGAGTTGGGCCTTCGAGACGTCGACTCCCGCGAAGACAGGGGGCAACTCCATACGAACCTCCAAGCTAGTGGCGGCGATTCGTACACTCCCGGCCTTGCACGATGCGGGCTCATAGGCCCTGGCAACTGTTCGAGATCCGACGAATCGCGGGCTACGGTGCGACGCCCCAGCTAACGTACGGTCTTCAAGACCCTAGATGGAACGGGCTGTCGCACCTTACTCTGTCTCCGAACATGTCGATTCGTCGACATACAAGACGGCAGACACGAAGAGGAAGCATGCGACCTTGGTCCCGAGCCACCGTCGGGGAGTACCGCCGACTAACCCTTCGTGCTCACAGCCTCCTGGCCGATGTGCCTCTACACGACGTCTGGCGAGTTGCGCTTCCGGGCGGGAATCCCTCGTGCACCATGCAGGATATTCGCTCCGTGTTACAAGCCGCGAGGAGGTCACAGCCTCTGAGCCCTCCGGTTCGTGCCCTCTTTGTGCTCCGCGGGTTACTGGGGCGCTTGTTTCGATGGGATAGTCCCTTGTCGGAGCCAGAGGTGTGGTCTTTTCGAACGCGGCTCACCGAGGCTGATCGCCAGCAGTCGATTGTCGAGCCGGGTACGCTCGATGGGCCGTTCGCCGTCCTGTACGTTCACACGACGGAAGCAGTCAGTGAGATCCGGAACGCGACGGTCCACGCCTTCCTAGTCTGGGCGCTGGAGCCAGCGCCGGATGGCTATCAGCTCTTCTGGGCGATTCACGTCCTCCCGGTCAGCGTCTGGACAAAGCCTTATATGGCGCTGATCGATCCTTTCCGCCGCTGGTTGGTGTACCCGTTGTTGTTGCGCCGCATCCATGAAGCGTGGTCCCGCGAGTTCAACAGCGCCTGCTACTGACGCAACGTGAGGGTCGCGTGCAAACATGACGAGCACTTTGACGAGAACTCGGGAAGAGCTCGCGAACAGTCTTAGCCATGGAGTTGGCCTCATGTGCGCCGTGGCGGCCACGCCGGTTCTCATCATCGGCGCCGTGAACCGTGGGGGCGCGGCCGGCGTGGTCGGCAGCAGCGTCTTCGGGGCGACGATGGTGCTGCTCTATCTGTCGTCCACTTGGTATCACGCTGTGCCGGAGGGCCGACTCAAGGACCGTCTTCACAAGTTCGACCATGCTGCGATCTACCTACTCATCGCCGGCACCTACACACCCTTCACTCTTGGTGTCCTGGGCGGGGCATGGGGATGGACCTTGTTCGGTATCGTGTGGGGCGCCGCCGCAGTCGGAGTGTCTGAGAAGCTGATCTCCGGAATTCGCTATCCTCGGCTGTCCACCGCCCTGTACCTGATCATGGGTTGGTCGGTCGTGATCGTGATTCGACCGTTGGTGCTCAATATGCCACCCCAGGGAGTAGCGTGGCTCGTTGCCGGGGGCCTCTCGTACACCGCAGGTGTGGTGTTCTATGTCGCCCGCCGCCTTCCGTATCACCACCTCATTTGGCATCTGTTCGTGCTGGCCGGCTCGACCTGCCACTTCTTCGCGGTCCTGTGGTACGCGGCATAAGCGTGCCCCGAGAGCGCAGCGCGGTTGAGGTCAACCTGATGGGCGATGTCGCTTGGGCTCACTCGACCAGCGTTGCCCAGGGCCGAATGGGCGAGCGCGAGATCAATTCGCACGGTGCCGAGCTCGTGGTGTTGTACTCCCTGAAGTCGATCCGCTCGGCGACTCGACCGTTCACGACCCGGAGCAAGTGACGAAGGGGATCGACACGGTTTCCGCGAGACCCCAGCCCTTCTGCATCGCGACGATCGCATGGGATCCCTTCACGGGTCCGTCCGAGTAGCGTCCCTCGCGCTCGCCTTGCAGCCCCCGCCAAAAACGGACACTCTGGTCGCGCGCAGTAGCGCCACCCCGATCTCGAGGATGTCATGTCGCCTGAGTTCCCCACGGAAGACGTCGAGCTCACGCACCTCCTCGTCGTCGCCGATGTCACACGGTCTTGCGCTTTCTACACCGACGTTCTTGGCGCCCGGCTGTTTCGGGAGTACGGTGGTACATCCGCCGTACTCCAGTTCCAGGGCAACTGGCTGCTACTTGTCACGGGAGGCGGGCCGACGGAGGACAAGCCCGACGTGGTCTTCGCTCCGCCGGACGACCCAAATCGGGTCAGTCATCAGCTCACGATGCGGGTTCCCGATTGTCGGGGCGCCTACGAGGTGCTGAAGTCTAGGGGCGCCGAATTCCTGGCGCCTCCAGTAGATCGGGGCGACGAGATCCGCTGTTTTTTTCGAGATCCGGATGGACATCTCCTGGAGATCAGCGAGCTGACATGAGGGTGTGCGCGTGCCGGAGATGACCGAGTGCGGTAACGGGGGCGCAGGTCGATCACGGGGACACCCGTGAGCTCCAACCCGAGGACGAAGTGATCGTGAGGGAGCGCTCGCTGAGTCCTAAGCTGCCTTCTCATCGTGGGAGGGCGCGCCCTTTTCACGGGGACCTGCCACTGCCGACAGGCCGCATCCCAAGGGTGGAGCGATGCCAAGCGCTTTTTTGAGCTACGCCAAGAGCGCCCGATCCAGAGTGGAGGTTCTTGGCGAGGATCTGAGCGGGCTGGGGTATGACGCGTGGTTCGATCAGTCGCTCGAGGGCGAACAGCACTGGTGGGACGAGATCCTCCACCAGATCCGGGAGTGCAACTGCTTCATCTTCTGCCTGACACGGGACTCCCTCGACTCCCAGGCCTGTCAGCTCGAGCTGGGATATGCCGTGGACCTCGGGAAGACCCTGCTCCCGGTACTCCTCGATGAAGACGTGCAGTCCAGCCTCTTGCCACCCAGCCTCACGCCCATGAGCTAGGATCAAAGGGTGTGTAAAAAGAGAGGCGACGTACCTTTCCGCTGAGTAATAACCAGCGAACTCCGGGTGACAGCCCGGGGGAAAGGAACGACGCCTCGTGAGGAAGAATACGGTGGGACCCGAGGGTGAGTCCAGGACGCCCGTGTGGGAAGTTCTGGAAGAAGTGGTTCGGGAGAAGGCGCAGGAGTTCATTCAACAGATCTTGGAGGAGGAAGTCACGGAGTTGCTAGGGCGAGAGAAGTCAGAGCGCAGGAGGGTGGTGGACGCGACCGAGGGCTACCGCAACGGATACGGCAAGCCGAGGCGGTTGGCGATGAGCTCGGGCACGATCACACTCCGACGCCCTCGGGTTCGGGGCGTCGAGGAGCGGTTCGAGAGTCGGGTGCTGCCGTTGTTCGCGAGGCGGACGAAGGAGCTGGGCGCTCTGCTTCCGGAGCTGTATCTGCACGGACTGGCAGAGGGAGACTTCGAGCTGGCGATGCGGGGACTGCTAGGCGAGGGGGCACCGCTGTCGAAGTCTTCGATTCGGAGACTGCGGGCGGGATGGACGGCGGAGTTCGAGGAATGGAGCCAGCGTCGCCTGGAGGGCCGTGAGGTCGTCTACGTATGGGCGGACGGGATCTACGTGAAGGCAGGGCTCGAGCGGGACAAGGCGGCGCTACTGGTGGTGCTGGGCGCGATGCGAGACGGGACGAAGGAGGTGTTGGCCCTGAGATCGGGCTACCGAGAGTCGGTCGAGTCCTGGTCGGAGGTGTTGCGGGATCTGAAGGCACGCGGCATCGAGGCGCCCCGGCTTTTGATGGCGGACGGCAACGCGGCGATCTGGGGCGCAGTACGGCAGGTATGGCCTGAGGCGGGCGAGCAACGGTGCTGGAACCACAAGATGAGGAACGTGCTGGACCGACTACCTCAGCGGGAGCAGGGCGAGGCGAAGGATCTTCTCCGGGCCGTGGTCTACGCACCGAGCCGGGCCGAGGCCCTGAAGGCCCGCGAGGTGTTCGCCCGACGCTATAGGCCGTGGTATCCGAAAGCAGTGGACGTACTCGAGGACGACTGGGAGCGGATGGTAGCGTTCTACGACTTCCCCGAGGACCACTGGAAGCATCTACGCACGACGAACGTGGTCGAGAGCCCGTTCGCCGCGGTACGGCTCAGGACGACAGCAGCGAAGCGGTTCAAGCGGGTCGAGAGCGCTACGGCGCTAATCTGGAAGTTGCTCTTGGTGGCTGAGAAGCGGTTCCGAAGGCTCGACGCTCCTCACCTCCTCAAGGACGTATTTGAAGGAAGAAAGTTCGAAGACGGAAAGCCCGTCTCACACCAACAGCGGAAGAACGCCGCCTAATACGTTTACACACCTATTGACCCAACCTCGCGCCCATCCAGCACATCGACTACACGTTGGCCGACAAGGCGGCCCTCACGGGCCTATCGCGGGCTCTGGCTGGGTTGCCGGACACGCCCGCCCTTCCCGCCTCGCTCCCCGAGCCCCCGGCCGTCCCGGTGTCCGAGCTCGGGCACGCGAAGACACGGATCGATGATGAAGCCTCACTGGACGCCGACGAGCAGGAGTCGCTGTTCTTCACGCTCAAGAGCCATCTCAAGGATCCGCAGGAGCGGAAGGCCGCACGACAGCTCCTCGCTTCGCTGAGAAAACGGAGAGATCTCCTGGCTTATCTGGCCGACGAGATCGACGATGCGTTAGCCGGCGCGCCTGCGGAGCCGGCCCCAGAGCGCCACCCTCCACCGTCTGGGGTGGCGGCGACGCAGATGCAGCGGCAGCCCCAGACGGCCGATACCATCGTTCCGATGCGGTTCGTCCCCGATCTGACTCTGGTCAAGCGAGCCTGGGGAAAGGTGCGTTGGACGGACCGGGTGGAGATGCCCACCGAGCCCCTGATGGACCTCGCGGCCGGGACGCGGTGAACGCCATCTGCGCTACGGAGAGTGCAGGGAGCAGAGGCTCGTGAGGTACGAGGTCGGAGGGCACGTCCCGCGCGTCGATCCGACGGCGGTGGTGGCGCCGACGGCAGTGCTCAGCGGCGACGTGACCATGGCGGCTGGCGCCCATGTTTCGTTCGGTGCGGTCGTGATAGGCGAGGACGCACCGGTGGTGATAGGCCGGGACACCATCGTTCGGGAGAACGTCGTCATTCGAAGCTCCCCCGGACACCCCGTCTCGATCGCGGAGCACGTCCTCGTCGGGGCGCACTCCGCTCTGTATGGGTGCCAAGTGGGTGAGGGCGCCTTCCTCGCCACCGGAGTGCGCATCTTCCACGGAGCGACCGTCGAGCCGGGAGCGGAGGTTCGCATCAACGGTGTGGTCCACGTTAATTTCAGGGTGCTCGCCGGAGCGACGGTTCCCATCGGATGGGTCGCGGTCGGCGATCCGGCGACGATCCTGCCCCCGGAAGCACACGACGACATCTGGGCGATCCAAAGGCACTTGGGCTTCCCGGAGACCGTCTATGGAGTCGACCGGGAGCCTGACGGCACCATCGACATGCGTAGGGTCACGTCTCGAGGCGTGGATCGCGGTCGAGCCGACTGGCGGCGTGTGGACTGAATCCCAGCCCACGACGAAAAGAGTCACGATCGACATGGGTGAGCCGGGAGTGAACATGGACGCGTCGCTCGAGGTGCCTGACCGGCCTCCCATCGATCCCCGAGTCGACATCGGGCACGTGCATCTGAAGGTCGCCGACATCGACCGATCTCTGGGCTTCTACCGTGATGTCCTCGGATTCGAGCTGGTCCAGCGCACGGGTCCTGACTCCGCGTTCATCAGCGCCGGAGGCTATCATCACCACATCGGCCTCAACACGTGGGAGAGCCGGGGCGGCGAAGCACCACCCCAAGGCTCCACCGGGCTCTACCATCTGGCGATCCGCTATCCGGACCGGCCTACCCTGGCCGACGCCTACCGTCGCCTCCTCGATGCCGGGATCCCGCTCGACGGGGCCGCGGATCACGGCGTCAGCGAAGCTCTGTATCTGAGCGACCCGGACGGCAACGGGGTGGAGCTCTACCGGGATCGACCCGCGGAGGAGTGGCCACGGGATCCCGACGGCGAGCTCACCATGTACACGCACCCCCTCGACCTAGACAGCCTGAGGCTCGAGGGTACGTAGGCGTAGTGCCCGCCCGCACTGTGCCCACCGGGCTTCCGTCTGTAGCTTGGTTCCCCCCGCCGACCCCTTGTGGGTGGCATCGGGATTGGACGTGTGACCAGGAGAACTCCGATGTCCGACAAAGGGCCTTCTTCGTTCATCCCGAGTGGGTACAGGCCGTTCGCATGGTGAAGCCGTAGTCGCATGCCGGTCCCATCCCTCCGCCTCGATCAGGTCGCGCGGCTCTGGCTCCACCGGCAGGGCATGTCGGAGCCACGTGGCTCCGCGAAGCTCGACAAGCGTGCGATCACGGAGCACCTCGAGCGGACTGGAGCGCTCCAGCTGGACACGATCAACGTGGTGGACCGGGCCCACTACCTGACGCTGTGGAGCCGCTTCGGCGCGTACGATCGCAAGCGTGTGGATCGCTGGGTCTATCGGGACCGGGTCGGCTACGAGTACTGGGGACACGAAGCCTCGATCCTTCCCATCTCGCACCTCCCGCTGGGCCGGCGGCGCATGCGCCGCTTCCCACCGAAGAGCTGGAGCGGCAAGTCCTGGTGGAGCATGTACCGGACGTCGGCCGCGTCGAAGCGCCGCGTCCTGAAGCGTCTCCGGGACGAGGGTCCCCTGGAGAGCGTGGATTTCGAACAGCAACCTACCGAGCGCGGGCAGCCCGCGCCGGGCGGAAGCATGCCGCTTCCCAAGGAGGACAAGCGGTCCCTCAAGCTTCTCTGGCACCAGGGGCGGGTGGGAATACGGACCCGTCGCCACTTCCGATGTGTGTACGACCTGGCCGAAAGGGTGTACCCCTCCGGATCTCCGGCCAGCGCCGCGGAGTTCGAGGACAGCTGGCTCTTTGTCGGTCTCTCGGGAAACGGAGTCGCCAGCGAGCGGCATCTGGTCAACTACTTCACCGCCCCTGACCTGGGGGCGGCGGACCGGAGGCGGGTGATCGCGCGAAACCTGAAGAAGGGACGAATCGTCGAGGTCCGCGTGGAGGGACAGGGAGGCCGGTTCTACGCGCTTCCCGAGCACCTCGACGGGGTGGAGGGTCTCCCCGAGTCTGAGGGGACCACGCTCATCTGTCCCTTCGACTCATTGCTCTGGCAGAGAGAGCGCGCCGAGGAGCTCCTCGGCTTCCACTACCGTATCGAGATCTACGTGCCGGCCGCCAAACGGGTGTTCGGATACTACGTGCTGCCCATTCTCCATGACGGACGCCTCGTGGGGCGCCTGGACCCCAAGCTGCACCGGGAGCGCGGTGAGCTCGAGGTCAAAGCCATCCATCTGGAGGCCGGCTTCAAGCGAGACAGGTCATTCGACCGCGGGCTTGCACAGGCGTTGGAAAGCCTGGGCGAGCACGTGGGAGCCGACCGACTCGACCTCCCCAACGGCTGGCGGCAGATGGTGTAACTCGATCCGCGGTCAACCGAGGGACGTGGCCGGGTCGTCGGGAGGCGAGTCCTGAGCCCCCGTGAGTCGAGCCCGGAACTCGGATTCCCTCTCAGGGGACAGCGCCGTGAACAACGATACGGCAGGAACCACAAGCAGCGGGACCATCGTAGTCACGTAGGCCGGATCGAGCCCTTCCCCGTGGCTAGTCAACAGAGAAACGAGCAGCCGAACCGGAGCGGACGCTCCTTCGGGCGCCTGGAGATCGATCCACAAGGCCCACTTGATCAACACGAACCAGAACCCTCCGGCACCATACCCGGCCAGCATCCCCCAATAGGCGCCCGGCTCCGTGGTACGGCGCCAGTAGAGCACGAAGGCCACGGAGATGGCGGCAGGGACCACCATGGCGAACGCGAACAGGAGCAGATCCAGTATGGAGACCCGGGTGCTCGTGGCGATCCACCACGCGATCAGCGCTGAGATCAGGGCATATCCCACCGTGACCGTCCGGTAGGCGCGGAGCCTTCGCGCTGACGAATAGGTGCTAGCTGAGGGGATCCAATCGCGAACGAACATGGTGGCGCTGGAGAGGAGGATCGGTCCACCCGACGAGATGACCGCTGCCAGGACGGCCGCCAGAGCGATCCCGCCCATGACCGGACTGATCTCCGCGGCCAGGGTGGTGAGATTTCGGTAGCCGGCCAACCCGGAGTCGGTTCCGTAGCGGGCCACAGTGAGGATGCCGATCAGCCCCGCGAGGACCGGCATGAGGGCGGCGATGGCGCCGCCAGCGATAAACGCCGGCGCGAGGCTCCGCTCGGACCGCGTCGCGGTGGAGTAGTTTGCGTAGATGGACGCGGCCGGTGAGTGGATCGTAGCCGAGAAGAACATGGCTAGAATCGCTATCCACCCCCCGCCCGCGAACCCCCACCAGGCCTCTCGGGCGCTGGACGACGAAGTGAGCTGTGCGTTCACCTGCTCGGTCACGGCGTCCCAGCCGCCAAACTCGCGCACGCCCAAGACCCCCACGGCCAGGAGGGAGGCCAGGATCACGATGCAATGGATGACGTTGGTGACCGCCGTGCCCCACAGACCGCCCAGAGACACGTACGTCGCCAGTACCAGGGCGGCGATGAGCGTGCCGTGCAGCATGGAGAGGGGAGTGAGGGAGCTGATGATCACGCCGATCACGTACGCCTCGATGACGTTGATGATGGCGTACTCGGTCTGCACGCACAGGCTGGTGAGCCACTGGCACCGCTTCGAGCCGAAGCGAATCGAGAACAGCTCCCCCACGGTTTGGAGCCCAAGTCGCCGGTAGTAGACCGCGAAGGCGAGACCCACCAGTACCAGAGCGGCGAACGAGCTGATCCCGTACCACCACATGTTCCAGACGCCGCCCGTCACGACATCCCCAGCCACCCCGTACGTCCCGGCTCCCCCGATGCGCGCGCCCGCCAGCGCGAAGGCCACGAGTATTCCGGACATCCCGCCGCCGGCCACGGCCCAGTCGCTCGAGCCTCTGGATCGTCGGGCCATGAGGGCTCCGACGGCCGTGACCCCGACGAGGTAGAGAACGATGACGGTGACTGCAACGGTGTCCACTCGAACTCCTTTGGGGAGGATTCGCCCATTCGAGCGGGCGGAGAGTTCCTCGGCCCGGGAGCAGCGACTCGGGCGGGTTGGATAACCTTCGAGGAGTCGGTGTGCAACAGGCGTCCGCTCACCCCTGACGCGCAAGGCTACACGCACCAGACGATAGAGCCGACGGATCGGCCGGGGTGTGGGACCCTCGGGCACCGTCGGGGTATTGGGTTGTCTCGGTGACACCCGCGTTCACTTGCCCTGAGGTACCGGTCGATCATGTCTGAGCCTTCGCCACTTGAAGATTTTCCCTTCGGACCCGCCTGAGCCTGGCACGCCTCATCGACTTCTGGGAGCGCCAGGACGAGGATCCGAGCTCTCTGCATACGCCCCTTGCCCGGGTGATCGTCGAGAAGCTCGAAGAGGCTCCGGAGCTCCGAGGGATCATCGACGACCGCTCGCTGCTGGAGACACACCGGGAGCTCATCGACCTCATGATGACCGCTATGGTGCCGGCGGGTCAGCGTGACGACTACTACGCCGCAGCCATCGAGCCCTTCAATACGCTCCCCTTCTACGAGTCGCCGGCATGGCGGCGCCTCGGGCTGGGCGACGCCAAGCGCTTCCAGGAGCGCATCAACATCCCGCCGGACCAGTTCGTCTTCGCGAAGCTCATGTGGGCCTACGAGTTTCTTCTCGGGAAGTGGTTGGGCGTCGAGGCGAATCTCCAGCACGCCCTCGTCATGACTGTACACGACGAGGATGTCGGGCTGGACAGACACTTTTCGTTGAACCCCGATCCTCGGTTCGTGTCGGTGAGGCTCGTTCACGACCTCGACAAGCCGTCCTCGGAGGACATCGCACGCCTGCTGGCCGAGCCGACCAACCTCGACCTGTGGACCGAGGTGCTCCCTCCGGACGCCTTCGAGTTCGATGGCATGACGATAATCACGGCGGTGGACGTGACGCCCCACGAGGTGATGTCGCGGCTCAAGAACGACCTCATCGAGAAGGACTCGATGGCGTCGCCCGACAAGATAGATCGGCTCCAGCATCGCATCCGGAATCTCCTGGGTTGCCCGGAGCTCAGCCTCGGCCTGATCGCATTCGGGCCGACCTCAGCGACCAGCTCCAGCTGGCCCTGGACGTGATCAATGCCGCCGGGCAGATCCGACCGCTTCCCGCGCTGGAAGAAGTGGGATACCTGCTGGCGCGGCATCTCGACCGTATCGAAAGCGCACTCCGGTCGGCTGACGAGTCAGGCATCTTGGAGCTTCTTCGGCGTGACGTGGAGCCGCTCTTCGGACAACTCGAGACCTACGGGAGTGATGTGGCGGAGCGTGTGGCCGCCTATCGCGGGGCACTCGACGCGGACCTGAACATCGTCTATCGCCGCCGCAAGGACTTCGAAGAGAGCGTGGCGGCCTTGAACGAAGCCATCTCGATGACGCTGGACGCGGAGGAAGAGCGGGCCCAGGCCATGTTCCCCCACTTCTTCGAGAAATTCAGGACGGACGGCGTGGACCACAGCATATACGTCGGTCCTGCGCTGCACGAGGACGGGCTTTTCGATGAGCTCTATCTGCGAAACCTCCGGATCTGGCAGCTCATGACGACCTGCCGGATCGAGTGGGAGCTCGCCCGCGTCAAGACCGACATGCCCATGCCCCTGGAGGCGACCCACCTGATCCTCGTCCAGCATCAGCCGCTGTCGATCCGGTTCCGCATCGACGAGAAGCGCTTCGACGTAGACGGGGCATACGACATACGCTACGAGATCGTCAAGAAGCGGATCGACAAGGCCCGCATCCGCGGGACAAGCGAACGCGTGACTCAGCCGGGCCAGCTCGCCATCGTGTACTCGACGGCCAGTGAGGCCGCTGAGTACAGGAGATACGTCGAGTTCCTTCAGAGCAAGGGCTACCTCGCCGCAGGGCTGGAGGAGCTGGAGCTGGAGGACCTCCCGGGCATCTCCGGTCTCAAGGCGCTGCGAGTCACAATCGCGAGCAAGGGCGAGGCCGATGAGTCGGCCCCGCCGGCTCGACCCTCGGTCAGGGAGATCGAGACGGTCCTCACCGGAGACCAGGCCTAGGAGCCTGGCGCGGACCTCACACGTTGAACCGCACGTGCATGATGTCGCCGTCGGCGACGACGTAGTCCTTTCCCTCGACCTGGAGACGCCCCGCGTCCTTCACCGCCTGCTCCGAGCGGTACTGCATGAAGGTCTCATACGGGATGACCTCGGCACGGATGAACCCACGCTCCAGGTCGGAGTGAATCCGTCCCGCGGCGGGTCGGGCTCTGGTGCCCCGGCCGATGGTCCACGCCCGCACCTCGTCGTGCCACACGGTGAAGAACGAGATGAGGTCCATGAGGCCGTAGGCCGTCCGGATGAACCTGGCGAGGGCGGACTCTCCGAGGCCCAGGTCTTCGAGAAAGGCGGCCTGGTCTTCGGCGTCGAGTCCGGCGATCTCGGCCTCCACGCTGGCGGATAACACGAGACCTGCAGCGTGTAATTCGCTCAGACGGGACTCGAGATCCGGAGGCAAAGGGTCACCGGCCTGGTCCTCGGCGCGATTCAGGGCCACGAGGAGGGGCCGGTCCGAGAGCAAGCCGAAGCCCCTCAGGTAGTCACGATTCAACTCCTCGGCTGGGACGGATCGCAGCGGGCGCTCCTCCTCCAGTGCCGCTTTCATCGTCTCGAACGAGGCCACCTCCTGCACGTCGGCCTGCTCCTTTCGTGCTCGGTCGAGCCGCCGCTCGACGATTTCGTGGTCGGCGAAGACGGACTCGGCGTGGAAGGCCTCCAGATCCCCCATGGGATCGGGGTCACCTTCGAGCGTGGGATTGGGAAAGTCCCTGAGCACCAGACAAAGCGCCTCCTGATCCCGGATCTGTTGAAGAGCCCGAGGCGAGAGGCCCTTCTTCTCGGCGCCGTGCTCCCCAGGGATGTCGCAGAAGCTCATCTCGGCATACGTGGTCTTCTTCGGCGAGAAGATGCGGGACAGCTCGTCGATCCGCGCGTCGGGCACCCTCACGGTGCCCAGGCGCACTTCGCCGCCGAAACCTACGGGCACGCCCAGGCCCGTCATCGCGTTGAACACCGTGGTCTTCCCTGAGCCCGCGAATCCAACCAAACCGATCTTCATTCCTTCTCCGTTTTGCGAGGAAGGATACAGTATAGGCGGGGCTGATCCAGTGCGAGAGCGATGGACCGCGTTCCTGCCGATTGGTAGAATCTTCGCCAAGTCGGCAAACTGTGCTGTCCTTTTGCTACTTTTCCACACCGGAAAAGCACGTCAATCGGCCCCTCGCCACTGGCACGAATCTCGCAACCGATAGGCTCTCGCAGTACCACAGCAGCATCTCCACCGATCTTCCTCACCTCGAGGCGATGCGTCAGGAGAAGCCCCGAAACGGGAGATCTCCCATGCGTATTTTCTCGTTCCCACCGCGCGCCGGATGCACCGGCCCGGGTCAGTACCTGCTCGCACTGCAGGTTTGCCCCAGAGATTGGGATGGCGAACAGTTCTCGGCTCCTGGAGACACGAACCATGTATAGGGCGCCGGGCTCATCGGGCGGCGCCGGGTTCTTCGTCTTCTTCCTCTTCTTCCTCGTGGTTTGTAGCGCCCTGTACATGGGGGCGTGCCCAAGCTCCACGGGAGATCCAGGACCGGCGGAAGCCCAGGTTCGTCCCTGGAGCTACTGAGGCAAGTAGCCTGGTGTCCCGTTGCCGAAGTTCGCGAGCCACCAAGAGGGTCGGGCCGGTGGGATCAAGGCGGGACGACGCGGCGTAGCGCAAGCGGGCACCGCGCGAAGCGTGGTCGTAAGTAGTCCCAACGCCGAGCCCACGGATGCACCGTGCCCTCGACTGGCCGAGACACTTTGGTAACGGGACACTAACAGGGACAGCGACGACCAGGGGTCCACCGGAGGTTGGGTCAATAGGTGTGTAAACGTATTAGGCGGCGTTCTTCCGCTGTTGGTGTGAGACGGGCTTTCCGTCTTCGAACTTTCTTCCTTCAAATACGTCCTTGAGGAGGTGAGGAGCGTCGAGCCTTCGGAACCGCTTCTCAGCCACCAAGAGCAACTTCCAGATTAGCGCCGTAGCGCTCTCGACCCGCTTGAACCGCTTCGCTGCTGTCGTCCTGAGCCGTACCGCGGCGAACGGGCTCTCGACCACGTTCGTCGTGCGTAGATGCTTCCAGTGGTCCTCGGGGAAGTCGTAGAACGCTACCATCCGCTCCCAGTCGTCCTCGAGTACGTCCACTGCTTTCGGATACCACGGCCTATAGCGTCGGGCGAACACCTCGCGGGCCTTCAGGGCCTCGGCCCGGCTCGGTGCGTAGACCACGGCCCGGAGAAGATCCTTCGCCTCGCCCTGCTCCCGCTGAGGTAGTCGGTCCAGCACGTTCCTCATCTTGTGGTTCCAGCACCGTTGCTCGCCCGCCTCAGGCCATACCTGCCGTACTGCGCCCCAGATCGCAGCGTTACCGTCCGCCATCAGAAGCCGGGGCGCCTCGATGCCGCGTGCCTTCAGGTCCCGCAACACCTCGGACCAGGACTCGACCGACTCTCGGTAGCCCGCTCTCAGGGCCAACACCTCTTTCGTCCCGTCTCGCATGGCACCCAGCACCACCAGCAGCGCCGCTTTGTCCCGCTCCAGCCCTGCCTTCACATAGATCCCGTCCGCCCACACGTAGACGACCTCACGACCCTCCAGGCGACGCTGGCTCCATTCCTCGAACTCCGCCGTCCATCCCGCCCGCAGCCGCCGAATCGAAGACTTCGACAGCGGTGCCCCCTCGCCCAGCAGGCCCCGCATCGCCAACTCGAAGTCTCCCTCCGCCAGTCCGTGCAGATACAGCTCCGGAAGCAGAGCGCCCAGCTCCTTCGTCCGCCTCGCGAACAACGGCAGCACGCGGCTCTCGAACCGCTCCTCAAGGCCTCGAACTCGAGGGCGTCGGAGTGTGATCGTGCCCGAGCTCATCGCCAGCCGCCTCGGCTTGCCGTATCCGTTGCGGTAGCCCTCGGTCGCGTCCACCACCCTCCTGCGCTCTGACTTCTCTCGCCCTAGCAACTCCGTGACTTCCTCCTCCAAGATCTGTTGAATGAACTCCTGCGCCTTCTCCCGAACCACTTCTTCCAGAACTTCCCACACGGGCGTCCTGGACTCACCCTCGGGTCCCACCGTATTCTTCCTCACGAGGCGTCGTTCCTTTCCCCCGGGCTGTCACCCGGAGTTCGCTGGTTATTACTCAGCGGAAAGGTACGTCGCCTCTCTTTTTACACACCCTTTGATCCTAGCTCGTCCACCGGAGTTGTGCTTCTATTGGTGCGAGACCGCAGTCATCGGCGCTCATGGCCGTGTTCATCGTGCTCAAGATCGTGGTGGATGTGATCGCACCCTTGAGGGAGCACGCGGCAAGCCGGCGGGACGCTCAGGGTTGACAGCCCCAGGCGTCTTCCATCATATCTATGCATTCTCGTTCACGGTGCGGCGCCATGCGCCCCGCCCAAGGGAGCCCACGGCATGATCTGGACTCAGGCGCTGACCTTTAGCCTTGACGCCCTTCGACTTATCGGGCTTTTCGGCCGATGAGAGGGCACCGGTTCGTGCGGCTCGGGGCAGCCTGAGCGGGCGAGACCGGAAGCGCGAAACGCGCGGGCCCTCTCGGAAACGGGGGGGCCCGGTTTTTTTGGGACTGGCATAGGAAGAACCATGGCCAAGATCAGAATCTTCGATACGACGCTCCGGGACGGTGAGCAGTCTCCAGGGTGCACGATGTCCACGGCCGAGAAGCTCAGGATGGCGCATCAGCTCGATGAGTTGGGCGTCGACGTCATCGAGGCGGGCTTCCCAGTGGCATCGGAGGGCGACTTCAACGGCGTGCGATCCATCGTCCGCGAGGTGCGTCGGCCCATCATCGCGGCCCTGGCGCGGGCGCACCCGGTCGATGTCGACCGGGCGGCGGCGGCGGTGGAGGAAGCGGAGCACGCGCGGGTGCACGTCTTCCTTGCCACTTCGGACGTCCATCTCGAGCACAAGCTGGAGATCACCCGAGACGAATGCCTGGACCAGGTGGTGGACGCCGTCGAGAGGGCCCGGCGACTCGCCGACGACGTGGAGTTCAGCGCCGAAGACGCGACCCGGACTGACGCGGCGTTCCTCTGTCAGGTTATACAGGCAGCAGTGGAGGCGGGCGCCACTACCATCAACATCCCCGACACCGTGGGCTATACCTTGCCCAGGGAGTACGCGGCGCTGATGGAGACACTGTTCCGCGATGTTGAGGGTCTGGAGAACACGGTGGTCAGCGTCCACTGCCACGACGATCTGGGGCTGGCGGTCGCGAACTCTCTGGCGGCCATCGAGGCTGGGGCGCAGCAGGTCGAGTGCACCATCAACGGCATCGGGGAGCGTGCCGGCAACACGTCTCTCGAGGAGATCGTGATGGCCCTCAAGGTGCGCGGGGACCTGACCGAGCACCACACGGACGTCAACACGCGATCCCTGTACAAGGCGAGCCAGCTCCTGTCGCACCTGACCGGGATACACCCCCAGCCCAACAAGGCCATCGTGGGCAAGAACGCCTTCGCTCACGAAGCCGGCATCCATCAGCACGGCATGCTCAAGGAGAAGATGACGTACGAGATCATGACCCCGGAGATGGTCGGCGCTCCCGGCACGCAGCTGGTCCTCGGGAAGCACTCCGGGCGGCACGGCCTCAAGAACCGGTACTACGAGCTGGGTTACGAGCTGGAGTCCGAGGAGCTGGACCGGGCCTACAAGCTGTTCACCCTCCTGGCGGACCAGAAGAAGACGGTCCTAGACGAAGATCTCCTGGTGATCCTGCACCATGGGGCCATGGTGGACACCCCGAGGTCGTTCCGGCTCATCGAGCTGGACGTGCACTGCGGCGGCAAGTGGTCCACGGCGCGCGTGCGCCTCACCCACGGGGACGGCCCTCCCATGGAGGCCTCCGGCAAAGGCGACGGACCCATCGCAGCAGCGTTCTCGGCCATCGACGAGCTGACCGACTCCACCGTCGAGATCGCGGATTTCGAGATCGTGGCTGCCACTCCGGGTCGGGACGCCGTCGGCGAGGTGAACCTCCACGCCCGCATCGACGGACGGACCTTCGCCGGGCGAGGGGCGTCTACCGATGTGGTGGACGCCGCGGCCCGCGCCTACATCCATGCCCTTAACAAGGCGGAGCAGGCCAAGACCCTCGAGGGGATGGAACTGGAGAAGGAAAGCTACCTTTGGGGCGTCTGACATGAATTGGCGCATCGCCGTTCTCCCCGGGGACGGAGTCGGCTCCGAGGTAATCGACGCGGCTGTTCTAGTGCTTCGGGCGACAGCCGAGCGCTTCGGTCACGAAGCGAGCCTGGACTTCCACGACGTGGGCTGGGCCGCCTACGACCGCCACGGCGTCCCGCTTCCCGAAGACACCCTGGAGGCCTGTCGGTCGGCAGACGCCGTGCTCCTGGGAGCCGTCGGCGATCCCCGCGGAGACGGCCTCGATCCCGAGGTACGGCCGGAGGCGGCTCTCCTGGCCTTGCGGCAGGAGATGGGGTGCTTCGCAAACCTCCGTCCGGTTCGTCTCCTCGCCGCCCTCGCGGACGCGTCTCCACTGCGCCGCGAGCGTGTCGACGGCACGGACCTGGTGATCGTCCGCGAGCTGGCCGGCGGGATCTACTACGGAAAGCCCCGCGGCGCCGTCGACGGCGGCCAGGCCGCAGTGGACACCATGCGGTACCACCGGGACGAAGTCGTCAGGATTGCCAAGGTGGCCTTCGAGACGGCCCGGGGCCGGCGGAAGAAGGTCCTCTCCATCGACAAGGCCAACGTCCTCCACAGCTCGAGACTCTGGCGCGAGGTGGTCGACGGCGTGGCGGAGGATTATCCCGATGTGGAGTGCCATCACATGCTCGTCGACCGGGCCGCCATGGAGCTCGTGCTCAATCCCACCCGCCTCGACGTGATGCTCACGCCGAACCTCTTCGGCGACGTGTTGAGCGACGAAGCCGCCGCGGTGGTGGGATCCATCGGGCTGCTTGCTTCCGCGAGCATCGGTGGAGACGGTGGAATCTTCGAGCCGGTCCACGGCTCGGCGCCGGACATCGCAGGAACGGGCGCTGCCAATCCCCTCGCCACCATCCTGTCGGCGGCACTGCTGCTCCGTCACGTCTACGGACACGAGGCGGAGGCCAGGGCCATCGAAACCGCGGTGGAACAGGTCCTTGAGGGCGGGCTGCGAACACCGGACCTGGCTCGTGGCGATGAGCCAGCGGTTGGAACGGAAGCCATGGGTGAAGCGGTGGCCGAGGCCGTAGCGAGTGCCGAGGCCGGTGTCGTGAGCGTCGACGACGTGGCGAGCGAAGAGACGTCATCCCATGCCTAGGACGATGCTGGACAAGATCTGGGACGCCCATCTCGTGCACAGCGAGGAGGGCAGGCCGGACCTCCTTTACATCGATCTCCACCTCCTCCACGAGGTGACCTCGGCGCAAGCGTTCGAGGGGCTTCGCCTGGCGGGCCGGACTGTGCGGCGTCCCGAGCTCTGTGTGGCCACCGTCGACCACAACGTGCCCACCACCGACCGCTCCCTTCCCATCCTCGACGACCTGGCCCGTCTCCAGATCGGGGCGCTCAGCAGGAACGCAGAGGAATTCGGGATCGAGCTTTTCGACGTCGACAGCCCCCACCAGGGTATCGTCCACATCATTGGACCGGAGATGGGCTTCACCCAGCCCGGCATGACCATCGTGTGCGGCGACAGCCACACGTCTACGCACGGAGCGTTCGGGGCTCTGGCCATGGGGATCGGCACATCCCAGGTCGAGCACGTGCTGGCGACGCAGTGCATGCCCAGGGCCCGGCCCAAGTCCATGGAGATCCGGGTCAATGGGGAGCTGCCGCCTGGAGTGACGGCGAAGGACCTGATCCTCGGCATCATCGCCCAGATCGGGATAGCGGGCGGCACCGGCCACGTCATCGAGTACACGGGCGAGGCAGTCCGAGCGCTCTCCATGGAGGAGCGCATGACGGTCTGCAACATGTCCATCGAAGCGGGTGCTCGCGCCGGCATGATCGCTCCCGACGAGACTACCTTCCGCTATCTGGAGGGACGGCCCAGGGCGCCCCAGGGGGACGCATTCGAGCACGCCGTGTCCCGCTGGCGGGAGGTCGCCACCGACGAAGGGTCCACCTTCGACAAGACCGTGGAGGTCGATGCAGCGTCCCTGGAGCCCTTCGTCACGTGGGGGACCAACCCGGGGATGTCGATCCCGGTCACGGGAAGCATCCCGGGCCCCGAATCCGCCGCATCGGCCGACGATCGGGAGGCGGTGGAGCGGGCTCTCGCCTACATGGACCTGAAGCCCGGTACTCCCATCCAAGAGGTCTCCATCGACCGGGTCTTCCTGGGATCCTGCACCAACGCCCGAATCGAGGACCTGCGGGCCGCCGCCTCGGTCCTGGACGGTCACGAAGTCCACGAGAGTGTCCGTGCCATGGTGGTTCCCGGATCGGCGGCGGTGAAGCGCGCCGCCGAAGAAGAGGGCCTCGACCGGGTGTTCATCGAGGCGGGCTTCGAGTGGCGGGAAGCGGGGTGCTCCATGTGCTTGGGGATGAACCCGGACATCCTGGGCCCCGGCGAGCGCTGCGCATCCACCTCCAACCGTAACTTCGAGGGACGCCAGGGGCGGGGGGGACGAACGCACCTGGTGAGCCCGCAGATGGCGGCGGCCGCGGCCGTAGCCGGCCGCTTCGTCGACATTCGGGATTGGGTCTGACCCGTGGAGCCTTTCACCACACACACCGGGCTGGTGGCGCCGTTGGATCGCGTCGACGTGGACACAGATCAGATCATCCCGAAGCAGTTCCTGAAGCGGATCGAGCGCACCGGATACGGCCAGTTTCTCTTTCACGATTGGCGCGCCCGTGAGGACGGCTCTCCGGACCCCGACTTCTCCCTCAACCGCCCCGAGTACGCCGGAGCCAGCATCCTCGTCGCGGGCCGAAACTTCGGATGTGGCTCGTCCAGGGAGCACGCGCCCTGGGCGCTGACCGACTTCGGATTCCGGGCCGTCATCGCGCCGAACTTCGCCGACATCTTCAGAAGCAACAGCTTCCAGAATGGCTTGCTGCCCATCGAACTGGCCGAAGACGAGGTCGCGCATGTCATTGCGGCGGCCCAGTCCGGCGGCGGGTACTCCATGAGGGTGGATCTGAAGGCGCAACAGGTCAGTGACAAAAACGGCTGGCAAGCAGACTTCTCCATCGATCCCTTCCGGAGGCGCTGCCTTCTGAACGGCGTCGACGACATCGCCCTCACGCTCCAGCTCGAGAGCCGGATCCAGGTGTTCGAGGACGCGCGGAGGGCAGCGGCCACGGGTTGAGTGCCCTCGCCTCGTGTCAGCTAGTCGTCGCCCCCGTGGCGGCCGACGACACCAGCCGTGCGTACTTGGCCATGACCCCAGGAGTGATCTTCCGGTCCGTGGGCCGCCACTCCTTCAGCCTGGCTCGCAACTCATCGTCTCCAAGGTTGACCGAGAGCGTACGAGCCGGAATGTCGAAGGTGATCTCATCGCCGTCCCGGACGGCGGCGATCGGCCCGCCCGCCACCGCCTCGGGTGCCACATGACCCGCCATGAGCCCGTGCGTCGCACCGGAGAATCGACCGTCGGTGAGGAGGCCCACCGTTTCGCCCAATCCGGCCCCGGCGATGGCCGCAGTGACCGCCAGCATCTCCCGCATGCCGGGCCCGCCGCGGGGCCCCTCACCCCGGATGACCACAACGTCTCCCTCTCGAATCGATCCGCTCTGGACCGCCTCGAAAGCCGTTTCCTCCTGTTCGAAGACGCGGGCCGGCCCCGAGTGGTACGTCCGCTCGTGGCCGGCCACCTTCAGCACACATCCGTCGGGAGCCAGGTTGCCCTCGAGCACTACCAAACCGCCCTGTGCCTTGAGGGGATCGGATACGGGCCGCACGACCTCCTGCCCCGGCGCCTCCATGGCGCCTTCGGTCTCATCCGCCAGTGTCCGTCCGGTGACGGTCATGGCTTCTCCATGCAGGAGTCCGGCATCCAGCAGCCGTCGCGTGACCAGCGCGACCCCGCCCGCTCGGTGCAGGTCGGTGGCCACGAATCGCCCCCCGGGCTTCAGATCGGCGATGAGGGGCGTCCTGGCGCTGATGCGATCGAAGTCGCGCATTTCGAGCGCTACGCCCGCTTCATGAGCCAAAGCCATCAGGTGCAGCACCGAGTTGGTGGACCCGCCCGTCGCCACGGCGACGGCGATCCCGTTCTCCAGGCTCTTGCGCGTGATGATGTCTCGCGGGCGAAGCTCCGATTGGACCAGCTCCACGGCCAGGCGTCCACACGCCCGTGCCACCTCTTCCTTGGCAGGGTCGACCGCCGGGACGGATCCACTGCCCATTGGCGAGACCCCCATCGCCTCGAAGATCGTGGCCATGGTGTTCGCCGTGAACTGGCCACCACAGGCACCCGGACCCGGGCAGGCCGCTCTCTCGAGCTCATCCAGGTCCTCCTGGCTCATGCGCCCGGCGGCGCACGCGCCGATGCCCTCGAAGACGTCCTGGATGGTCACGTCCCGACCTCGATATCGACCGGGCTGGATTGAGCCGCCATACAGCATGAGCGAAGGCCGATCCAGCCGAGCCATCGCCATGACCGTGGCCGGAATGGTCTTGTCACAGCCGGAGAGCGTGACCAGGCCATCGAAGTGGTATCCCCGGGCCACCAGCTCGATGGAGTCCGCCACGACCTCCCTGCTCACCAGCGACGCCTTCATCCCCGCCGTGCCCATGGTGATGCCGTCCGAGACGGCGATGGTGTTGAACTCGAGGGCCGCGCCCCCCGCTTCCCGGACGCCCTCCTTCACCCAGGCGCCGAGCTCCCGAAGATGGGCGTTGCAGGGAGTGGTGTCGGTCCAGGTGTTAGCGACGCCGATCAAGGGCCGGCCGAAGTCGTCATCCCCTAGGCCCACTGCCCGAAGCATCGCACGAGCGCCGGCGCGGTCCCGTCCGAGGACGAGGTCGTGGCTGATGAGCGGAAGCCGACGAGTGGACTCACCGCTCATCGGACGGACACCCGCTTCGGTTGATTCACCAGGCTCCTCCACCCGTGGGGATCCGGCCGTTCTCCACGGACGAGATCCATGTACTCCTTCTGCAGCCACTTGGTGAGAGGGCCGACGCCCCCATCCGCGACAAAGATCCGGTCGACGCTTCGGACAGGAGTGATCTCTGCGGCGGTTCCGGTCAAGAAGAGCTCCTCGGCCAGGTAGAGCATCTCCCTGGGTATGGCTTGTTCTCGTGTGGGAATCCCGAGATTATTTGCCAAGGTCAGCACCGAATCCCGCGTGATCCCGCGGAGGTTGGTGCCGTCGAGCGGCGGCGTCATGAGCGTGCCCCCGCTCACGACGAAGAGATTCTGGGCGCTGCCCTCGCTGACCAGCCCATCCGGCCGTAGGCCGATGGCCTCGGCGTACCCGTTCGCCTCCGCCTCCATCTTCATGAGTTGGCTCACCAGGTAGGTACCGCCGGCCTTGGCCATGGTGGGCAGGGTGTTGGGCGCCGGCCGATTCCAGCTCGAGACGCAGACGTCCACGCCCTCCTCGAGGGCCGCCGAGCCGAGGTACTGCCCCCAGGGCCAGCAGACGACATACGTTTCCACGGGGCTGGCGGCGGGGTGCACGCCCAGGGCGCCGAGGCCGCGAAAAGCCACAGGACGGATATAGCCCGAGCTCAGACCGTTGGCTCGCACGACCTCACGACACGCCTCGGCCAGGGTCTCGGCGCTCACGTTCATGGGCATGCGATAGATCCGTGCGGAATCGAGGAAGCGCTTCACATGGTCTTCGAGCCGAAAGATGGACGGACCGTCTGGTGTCTCGTATAACCGGATCCCCTCGAACACCGATGAACCGTAGTGCACCACGTGACTCATGACGTGGAGCTGTCCGGCATCCCACGGGACGATCTCCCCGTCTTTCCAGATCCAGTCGGTCTTCTCTGAGAAGTCAGCCACGGCGGGCTTCCCTTCCTCGCTCACAGCCAAGCCATGCGCGACCGAAGCGCATCCCCGACCTTCTCGATGGTGTGGGTCCGCTCCTGCTCCCGCAGGCGCTCGAACTCGCGACCACCACAGCGGGCCTCTTCGATCCACTTGCGGGCGAAGGCCCCGGACTGGATCTCGTCCAGGATCTCCTTCATGGCGGCTCTGCTGGCGTCGCCGATGACTCGCCGGCCGCTGACGTAGTCACCGTATTCGGCCGTGTCGCTGATCTCGGCTCGCATCCCCGAGAGCCCTCGGGCGTAGGCCAGGTCGACGATGAGCTTCATCTCGTGGAGACACTCGAAGTAGGCGAGCTGGGGATCGTATCCGGCATCCACGAGCGTCTCGAAGCCCGCTTTGACGAGCTCGCTCAGCCCGCCGCACAGAACCGCCTGCTCTCCGAAGAGGTCCGTCTCGGTCTCGGCGGCGAACGTGGTCTGAAGGACCCCCGCCCGGGTGCAGCCCAGCCCGTCGGCATAGGCCAGAGCCAGGTCGAGGGCCTTTCCGCTGGCATCGTGGTGGACGCCGATGAGGGCGGGCACTCCTCGCCCGGCCCGATACTCGTCCCTGACCATGTCGCCCGGCGACTTGGGCGCCACCAGCACCGTGTCC
The DNA here is from genome assembly GCA_965218295.1 of Longimicrobiales bacterium. GTDB lineage: Bacteria > Gemmatimonadota > Gemmatimonadetes > Longimicrobiales > Gaopeijiaceae > CBDCKN01. Next base: position 407,339 of record CBDCKN010000003.1, read on the forward strand.
ACGTGCTCCGGCGGTCGGATCTCGCCGTAGTGGATGTTGAAGCCGTGGGCGAAGAGGAGGACGTCGCCTTCCGCCAGGTGCGGCTCGACCTCCACGTCATACACCGCCGGCTGCTTCGTGTCGGGCAGCAGGAGGGCCACCGTATCGGCCCATTGGGCCGCCTCCGCGACCGTCATTACCTCCAGACCCTGCTCGCGCGCGGCATCGGCGGAGGGGCTGCCCTCGTAGAGCCCCACCACAACCGAAACGCCGCTGTCTCGAAGGTTCAGGGCGTGCGCATGCCCCTGGCTTCCATATCCGACGACAGCCACTCGTCGACTGTCCAGGAGAGCACGGTCGGCATCGGTCGGCTCGAAGAACCTCGCGTCGAACTTCTCTTCACTCATGTCCTCGTCCCTCCACTTGATGGGGTTTCGTGTTCGCTCTTGCGGAGATGAGAAGCTCCCCGGTCCTGGAAGCGCTCGAGAGCTCCCCGCTGCGGGCGAGCAAACAGGTGGCGTTCAGCAAGTCAAGAGAACCGGTCGAATTCTAAACCACAGAGCCTCCCACGAAGGCCAACATGCGTAGGGCACGGACGCCGGTTCGCGGCGGCGTGAGCCGTTCGACGCTCACCGTGTCAGGAGGGCGGTGGCCAGCGGGACGGTGTCAGGTGAGAGAGGGTGGTCACGAGGCGCTCAGACGCTCCTCGATTCTGGCGAGGCGCTCCTCGATCTCGCGGAGCTGGTGGATGATCATAACGTGTGTCTTCTTTGCGTCGATTCCCACCGGGCTAGAGTCGCTGGCGATCTCTTCCTCGATGGCCCGAACCGTTGCCTCGGGGATGTTCATGAATAACTCCTGAAGCGAAGCGGGTCCGTGTGATGGAACGGGTGTCTCGTCGGGCTCCGGGACCATACGCGGGCGGGCCTCGGCTGTACAGTGTTGGCCCTCCCCTTAGTTGGGCGGTATCGTGTGTTGGGCATGCAGTAGCCTGAGTCGAAGTCGTCACGCCATTCTCCCTGGGAGATGCAAATGTCGGGTGCCGCGAAGCTGTTCGTCCTCCTCGCCCTCCTCGCCTTCCTCCTGGCCATCGTAGCCAGCCTCTGGATGGGCGCCATCATGGGCATCGGTGCTGAGGCGTATTCCCGAGCCTGTACCAACCTCGCGCTCATCGCCATCGCCATCGTCATGGTCTTCGAGGAAGAGGGGTCGGCCGGCTAGAACCGGCCCAGATCACACCCCGGCCGAGCCCGCAGCAAGCGGCCTGGCCCTCCGGGGTTCAGAGCCCACGTCCAGAGCCCGTGCGGCGGTTTCTTCAAAAGCCCAGGACGTTGGTCCGGATCTTCGTGAGTCCCTGCTCCCTGGCCCAGAGATCCAACTCCACGGTGGCCACCTCGTCGACAAGCCGGCAGGATGACCTGCGATCCGCACACGGTGTGGGGCTCTGCAACGTCACCGGTGCTGCACAAAGGCCTGCCCCGAGGGTATCATAATCACCGACAACGCCATCGTTCCGCTCAAGGAGCGGGTCGTTGCGGGACGTTCGAAGGATTGATCCATGGAATTCGAGCTGAAGGCCCTCTCGCCGGACAGTATCGAGGCGGCGAAGGAGAGGGCGGTCCGATACCGGCTACTGAACGAGCCGGCCCTGGCCGAGAGTATCTGTCGCGACGTCCTGTCGGTCGCGCCGGACGATCGTGAGGCCGGAATCACCCTCCTGCTGGCCCTCACCGACCAGTTCACGTCTCCAAGAGGATCCCGGGTTCGTGAGGCGACCGAGCTCGTGCAGCACCTCGAGAGCGAATACGACAGGCGCTACTACTCGGGCATGATCTGCGAGCGTCGAGGCCTGGCGTCCCTGGCCCATGCGGGACTCGGCTCGGGGCCCATCGCCTACGACTGGCTGCGTAGGGCCATGGACCACTACGAGTCGGCCGGCGACGTCGGGCCCGAAGGCAACGAGGAGGCGCTCCTGCGCTGGAACACGTGCGCCCGGGTGATCATGCGCGACAGCAACATCCGGCCTCTGCCGGATGAGCGGGTCCATACGATGCTGGAGTAGCGCCCTCCCTAGCGCATCCGTACACTACGCTTCGCCTGCGTTCAGGTGCTGCAGATCGAACATCGCAGCGGCCGCCACGCCGCCCAAGATAGGCCCCACCAAATAGATCCACAGGCTGGCCAGGGACCCGTCACCGGCGAAGGTATCGACGAGGATCGGGCCCGTTCCCACCGCCGGATTGAAGACGCCGCCCGAAACAGGTCCTACGGCGAAGGCGCCCACCATGACCGTGAATCCGATGGCGAGACCATAGAAGGAGTTACCGGCGGTGGCGTCGTCCGTGGCCACGTTCAGGACGACGAGGGCCAGCGCGAACGTGAAGAGGGCCTCACTGAGAAGTACCGCCACGAGCCCCGCATCGGCTCCGGGCCCAGGTGCGAAGGTGTCACCCATGATGACGCGAACGGCGAGGCTCGCCAGGATGGCCCCGAAGATCTGTGCGATGATGTAGGGTACGAGGTCCCGTCCCTCCATCTTGCCCCTCATGAGCACGGCGATGCTCACCGCGGGGTTGTAGTGAGCACCGGAGATGTGGCCGCCCATGTAAACCATCACCATCAGAGCCGACCCGATGGCCAGAGGAGCGAAGGGCGTCCCGTCCAGCACCGTCAAGCCGATGGTGAGTACGAGAAAGAAGGTTCCGATGGCTTCGGTCAGGTAACGGCTCATGGTACGGATGCTCCATCCACGAGGGGGTGTGCGAGTCTCGTCCGTCCCGGACACGGACTGCGCGGCCGGAATCGAGTGGGCAGTTTGCGCGCCGGCCCGTTGCCCGGCAACCTTCGGCATGAACTCATCGTCTGCAAGCCCTAGCGCGGGCCTCCGCGTGCTCAAGTTCGGCGGCACGTCGCTCGCCGACGCCGCGCATGTCCGGAGAGTAGCCGCCATCGTGGCGGCACAGTCTGCCAGCAGTCCCACCGTCGCGGTCGTATCCGCCTTCGAGGGTGTCACCGACGACCTGGCCGAAGCCGCGGCCTGGGCCGAGCAAGGCGATGCCCGCTCCGCCGAGAAGCTGGAGCAGATCGGGGAGCGTCACCGAGACGGCGCCGCGGAGCTGGTGTCGGAGGGCGAGCTAGTCGTCGTGACCGAGGCCGTGGAGGCGCTCCTGGATCGGCTGGAGGAGCTTCTTCAGGGCATTTCCCTCGTCAAGGAGTGCAGTCCGCGCACCAGGGACAGCGTCCTCAGCATCGGCGAGCGCCTCTCGTCGATCCTCGTGGCAGCGGCCCTCAGGGCCCAGGGGACGGACGCCGCACCGTGCGACGCGGCGAACCTCATCCTGACGGATGCGAATTTCGGGCGTGCATGGGTGGACCTGGAGGCGAGCCGCTCCCGGGTACGAGAGCACTTCGGACAGTCGGGACCCCTGCAGGTCGTCACGGGCTTCGTAGGCGGTACGGCCGAGGGGGAGACCACCACGCTCGGGCGAGGCGGATCGGACTACACCGCCACCCTGCTGGGCGCGATGCTGGACGCCGAGGCGGTGGAGATCTGGACCGACGTGAACGGCGTCATGAGCGCGGACCCACGCATGGTCCGGGAGGCCTTCTCCCTGAAGAGCCTGAGCTACGACGAGCTCATGGAGCTCTCGCATTGGGGCGCCCGGGTCATGCACCCATCCGCCGTGCAGCCGGCACGGGAGCAGGACATCCCCATCGTGATCCGCAACACGCTGAATCCCGACTTCCCGGGGACACAGGTGAAGGCCGACCCGGCCCGGGACTCCGAGTACCCCGTACGCGGCATCGCGTCCATCAACGACATTGCGCTCCTCCGTCTCGAGGGCACGGGTCTCCAGGGCGCCCCCGGGACGGCGCAGCGGCTCTTTGGCGCGCTTGCCGGTGAGAGGATCAGCGTGATTCTCATCACCCAGGCGTCTAGCGAGCGTTCCATCTGCTTCGCGGTAGAGCCGGGAGAGTCCGCCCGGGCCGTCGAGCTGATCCATGCCGAGTTCGCCCTCGAGCGCCAGGTGGGCCAGGTGGACGACCTCATCGTCGAGGAGCACTGCTCCGTCCTGGCGGTGGTGGGAGAAGCCATGCGTGAGACTCCGGGCATCGCCGGCCGCATCTTCGACGTGCTGGGCCACCAACGGGTGAACGTCCGCGCCATCGCTCAGGGCAGCTCGGAGCTGAACATCTCGCTCGTCGTCACACAGGAGGACGAGGAGCGCGCCCTCCGGGCCATCCACCGGTCCTTCTTCCACCCGCCGGGCCGGAGCGTGCAACTCTATGTGACGGGAGTCGGCAGGGTCGGAGCCGCACTGCTGGACCAGCTGAAGGCTCAGGCCCAGAAGCTGCGCCAGGGGGGCGTCGAGATGCGCCTGGCCGGGGTGGCCCGGAGCAAGAGGGCCGCCATTGATCCCATGGGTCTGGACCTCGGCAGCTGGCGCGAAGTCCTCGAGTCGGGGACCAGCTCGGCATCCGGCATGCTGGAGCAGGTGCTCGAGTCCGATCATCCCTCCCGAATCTTCGTCGACGCCACGGCCAGCGGGGAGGTGATCGAAGCCTACGAGCCTCTCCTCCAAGACGGGGTGGCCGTCATCAGCGCCAACAAGCTGGCGTTCTCCAGCTCCATGGAGCGCTTCCAGACGCTGAGAGTCCTGGGCGCCCAGGGGATGGGCATCTTCTTCGAGACCACGGTCGGGGCAGGCCTTCCCGTTCTGCGGACCATCGAGGACCTGATCTCCACCGGCGACACCATCCAGAGGATCGAGGGGGTTCTCTCAGGCACCTTGAGCTTCATCTGCGACCGCCTCATGGTGGGCACGCCCTTCAGCGCGGCCCTGCGGGAGGCCGACGAGCGCGGCTTCACCGAGCCCGACCCCCGGGAAGACCTCGGCGGCCGGGACGTGGCGCGGAAGCTCGTGATCCTGGGACGCATGGCGGGCTTCTCGTTGGAGATGGACGACGTGGAGGTAGAGCCGCTCCTCCCGGACCAGCCGTGGGTGACGGGGCCGCTAGAAGCCTTCTGGGAGAAGCTTCCCGAGGTAGACGCAGAGTTCAACGAGCGCCGCGCGGCCGCGGTGGCCGACGACACGGCGCTCGTCTACCTGGGCTCGGTGGAGGACGGCCGAGCCACCGTGCGCATGACGGGCGTGCCAGCCAGCCACGCCTGCAGCGGACTCTCCAGCAGTGAGAACCTGATAGCCATCACCTCCCGCCGTTATGCGGAAACGCCGCTGGTGGTACGGGGTCCCGGCGCCGGTCCGGAGGTGACGGCCGCCGGAGTGTTCGCCGACGTCCTCCGGGCTCTGGCGGAATCGTCATGAGCGACGCGACCGGGGCCCGGGCCTACGCGCCGGCCACCGTGGGAAACGTCATGTGCGGTTTCGATGTCTTCGGCCTGGCCCTCGAGCGCCCCGGTGACGTGGTCGAGGCCCGGCGGCGCTCCGCGCCCGGGGTGGCGATTGCGGCGATCCACGGCGACGGGGGGCGCCTTCCCACCGATCCGGACCAGAACGTCGTGGGCGTGGCCGCGGTAGCCGTGATCGAGGCGGCGGGATTAGAGGGGGTGGGAGTCGAGCTCGAGGTGTGGAAGGGCCTGCCCCTGTCGGGCGGGATGGGAGGCAGCGCCGCTAGCTCGGTGGCGGCCGTGGTGGCCACGAACGCCCTCCTCGGCGCCGGGCTGAGCAAGGAGGACCAGCTGCTCTGCACGCTGGAGGGGGAGCGGCGGGCCGCCGGAGTCACCCACTCGGACAACAGCGCCCCTTCCCTTCACGGAGGCATCGTCATGGTGCGGCCCGAGCGGCCCGGTGTGGCCATCCCGCTCCCCGTTCCGGACGGCCTCTCGGTAGCGTTGGTCCACCCTTCCTTGGAGCTGGAGACGGAGGCGATGCGGCAAGCTCTCCCAAAGGAGGTGCCCCTCGAGCGGGCTGTAGCCCAGTGGGCCAACTGCGCCGCCCTCGTCGTTGGTCTGTACGAGGAGGACTGGGAGCTCGTGGGCCGAGCGCTGGTGGACGAGATCGCGGCGCCACACCGGACCCCCCACGTGCCCGGATTCAGTGAGGTCTGTTCCGCGGCCCTGGAGGCGGGCGCGGTAGGTGCGGGCCTGTCCGGATCCGGCCCCTCCATATTCGCGCTCTGTCGGAGCATCGGCGATGCCACCGCCGCGGCGGACGCCATGACGCATGCCTTCTCGCACGTGGGGCTGGACGGTGCCGACCGCTACGTATCCCTGGTGGGGAGTGGTGCACGCGTCGTCGAGGACCTCCCTTGAGGCTCCTGAGCACCAACGGGCGAACTCCCGCCACCGACCTGGGAACCGCGCTGCTGGAAGGACTCGCGCCCGACGGCGGCCTTTACCTGCCCGAACGGTTTACACCCATGGCGGACGGGACGCTCGAGGGCCTGCGGGGCCGCTCCTTCTCGGACGTTGCGAGAGAGGTGGCGCGCCACCTCCTGGGCGCCGAAATCACCCCGTCCGACGTGGACGCTCTGGTGGAGTCGGCGCTGGACTTTCCCGTGCCCCTCGTGGAGCTGGAGCCGGACGTGTACGTCCTCGAGCTCTTCCACGGACCGACCCTGGCCTTCAAGGACGTGGGGGCTCGCTTCATGGCGAGACTCCTAGGGCATGTCCGAGAGGAAGACGAAGGGGCGCTCACGGTCCTGGTGGCCACGTCCGGCGACACAGGCAGCGCGGTGGCCCACGCGTTCCTTGACGCGGCAGGCGTCCGGACCGTCGTCCTCTTTCCCAGCGGAAAGGTCAGCGCGCTACAGGAGCGGCAGTTCACAACCCTAGGCGGCAACGTCCGCGCCCTCGAAGTCGACGGCACCTTCGACGATTGCCAGCGGCTGGTGAAAGACGCATTCGCGGACGAGGAGCTCAGGGCTCAGGTTCGCCTCACCTCGGCCAACTCCATCAATGTCGGCCGTCTTCTTCCGCAGATCTTCTACTACGTCCACGCGTGGGCCCAACTCCCGAAGGGGCTTCCTCCCATCTTCTCCGTCCCGTCCGGCAACTTCGGGAACCTCACGGGCGGGCTCATCGCGAAGAGGCTGGGGCTCCCGGCCCGCGGATTCGTGGCGGCGACGAACGTGAACGACACGGTGCCCGAATACCTATGTACCGGGGTGGTAAGGCCCCGGGCCTCCATGCAGACGATATCGAACGCCATGGACGTAGGAGACCCGAGCAACCTGGCTCGCATCCTTGCGCTGTACGACGACGACCTGAGCCGCCTCAGCGCCGACGTGGTGGGAAGCGTTCACGACGATCACGAGACCCGGCGGGCGATCCGTGAGGTCTTCGAGAGGACGGGCTACGTGCTGGATCCCCACTCGGCCGTGGGCTACCTGGGTCTGGAGGCGGGCCGGGTGGCTTTCGGAGACGGGCCCTCAGTGTCTCTGGCCACGGCCCACCCGGTGAAATTTCGAGAAGCGGTAGAAGCAGAGATCGGAGCACCCGTGCCCGTGCCCGACCGGCTATCCGCCTGCTTGAAGGCGGAGCGTCACGTCACTCCGATGGGGGCACGACTCGCGGAGCTTCGGGAGCTGCTGCTGGAGGGATGAGGCGGGAGCCGGTCCGCGACCGAAGACGGTACTAAAGATCCGGCGGCACGCTCCAGGTCAACTCCCATCTCCCTTCGCCACCCTCGAGGCAAACGATGCCGGCGTTGGTGAAGCGGACGGGAGTCGCCTCTGGCGATCCGGTCAGCAGAAATGCGGCTAGGTGGGCGAGAAACGGCAGATGCCCCACCAGCATGACGGTACCGTCCTCACCGCCCAGCGCTTCGGCCACCGGCCGGACATCGTCCAGCGGAGCCAATCCCGGCGCCATCCTCACCCCGAGCGCGGGCTGAAGGTGGTCGCCCAGGATCTCGGCGGTCTCGGCGGCTCTCCGCTTGCCACTATGGCGGATCTCGTCGACTCGGAGGCCCTGCTCCGCGGCCCAGGCTCCCATGCGGGAGACGGTGTCGGCCCCCTCGGGGCGGAGGGGTCTGTCGGGATTCTCGTCCCTCGACACGGCCACGCCGTGTTGAACGAGGAGAAGCCTCATTCAGCCTTGCACGGGGGCGTCGAGGTTCCAGCAATCCGTGGCGCACCGCCAGCACTCATGATGTCCTCCTGGTTGTGGGCTCCACATGGATCCACCGTGCCGGCCGAAATCCCTCTGCACGGAGGGTACTGCGGGGGGTCGAGCGAGAACGGATTCCAACGTAGAGACCGGTGCAGGGCGGAGCAACGTTTGGCATACTTTGGCCATCCAATAGTCGGACCTCGGAAATCCGCGTCGCCATTCGGTGTGGAGGTCCCGAAACCGAAGGGATTCCGTTAACGTATCAACCGTAGGATTTGCTGCGAGGCTTCTGCACCGAAGAGGAGTGGAGAGGCCTCGTTTTTCAGTAACTATCAGTAACTATTAGACGGGATGAAACTGTGAGGGTTCTAAACGTGATATGGACAGGGGTGGCCGTGAGCGTCTTGATGGCCACGCCTCTCTCCGGCCAGGGCTACGGACAGTCCGTAGCCGTTGGGGATGGTGAGGTGATCGTCGGGGAGTCGTTGAACACGATGGCCCCCGGATACGTGTACGTGTACCGGAAGGGCGTCGGTGGAGAATGGACCGAGGCCCAGCGCCTCGAGGCTTCCAACTCGGCCAAGGGCGACCATTTCGGCCGGTCTCTCGCCCAGACCGGGAACCACCTCCTGGTGGGCTCGACGACCCTCGAGACGGTCTACGTCTTCGAGAAGGACGCGAGCGACGCCTGGCGGGAGACCCAGAAGTTGCAGGCAAGGGACGGCACTGAGGGTGACTACATCGGACGGCTCGCCGCCGTGGACGGTGACAACGTCCTCATGGCCACCTGGGCCCATGCCGAAGGCCGTGGCGCCGTTTACGTCTTCCACCGCGACACCTCCACCGGTCGCTGGAGCGAATCCGCCAAGCTCATGGGGAGCGACATCGAGCCCAATGATTGGTTCGGGATGTCGCTGGCCATCGAAGGCGATGTGGTGCTGATCGGCTCACCCCGGAAGGACGGCAATACCGGTGCCGTGTACGTCTTCCGCCTCGAAGAGACGGGCGCGTGGACGGAGCAGGCCAAGCTGACGGGGGCGGGCACCGCCGCAAACAGCCGCTTCGGCTCGTCGGTGGCCCTGAGGGCCGGTCGCGCCATCATCGGCGCGGCCACCCATCAGCAGGGTGTGGGAAGGGCCTTCGCGTACACCTTCGATGAGGACTCAGAGGAGTGGGAGCCGGGACCGACGCTGAAGCCGTTCGACGGCGGAACGCCGGGCACGCAGTTTGGGGCCTCCGTCTATTACGGCCAGGACGAGGTGTGGTTCGGCGCCCCTGGAGCGTCGGGCTTCAAGGGTCGGATCTACGCCATGACCCAGGACGCCACCGGCGAGTGGACGAACGCCACGAAGATGTCAGCCGGCGAGCTCGACGGGGGCGATCAGTTCGGTGGCACGTTCGCCGTCAGCGGCGACGTTGCCGTGGTCGGCGTCGTCGGAGACGACTATGGCTTGGGCACGGCCACGATCTTCGAGCGGACCGATGACGGATGGTCCGAAGCCGCGAACGTATTCAGCGAGCCCATCAGCTTGGAGGCCGTCACAGGAGATCAGGTGGATTGCTCGGAAGGTACCGCGACCCTCTTCGATTGCAGCGATATCGACATGCTCTCGTTCGTTCCCGTCCAGGATCTGGGCGGGAGACGGGGCGTTCAGGTGAACGACCTCTGGGGCTGGACCGACCCGGAGTCGCGTCGGGAGTACGCCCTGGTCGGCCGCTACGACGGCACATCGTTCGTCGACGTGAGCGACCCCTCCAACCCCCGGTACCTCGGGAATCTGCCTTTGACGGAAGGGGCCCAGGGCAACTCCTGGAGAGACATCAAGGTCTTCGACAATCACGCCTTCATCGTCGCCGACGGCGCTGGACAGCACGGCATGCAGGTCTTCGACCTGACGAAGCTCAGGAACGTGAACGACGCGCCCGTGACGTTCGAGGAAGACGCCCATTACAGCCGCCTCGCGAGCGCCCACAACATCGTCATCAACGAGGACACCGGCTTCGCCTATGCGGTGGGAGTCAGCTCGGGCGGCGAGACGTGTGGTGGTGGCCTCCACATGATCAACATCCAGGATCCGCTGACACCCATCTTCGCGGGCTGCTTCCAGGATCTGTCGACCGGGAGACAGAACACCGGGTACAGCCACGACGCGCAGTGCATCACCTACCACGGGCCCGATGAGGAGCACAGCGGACAGGAGATCTGCTTCGGGGCCAACGAGACGGCGCTGAGCATCGCCGACGTGACGGACAAGGCAGCCCCGGTTGCACTGTCCAAGGCCACCTACCCCAACGTCGGGTACACGCATCAGGGCTGGATCGATGAGGAGCACGAGTACTTCTACATGAACGACGAGCTCGACGAGATCGGCGGTGGCGTCGAGCAGACCAGAACTCTGGTATGGGACATCAAGGATCTGGACGACCCGATCCTGGTCAAGGAATACTTCGCCGACAACACCTCGTCGGACCACAACCTCTACATCCGCGGTGACCTCATGTATCAGTCCAACTACATGAGCGGACTGCGGATCCTGGATATCTCGGATCGCGAGAACCCCGAGGTCGTCGGGTTCTTCGATACGGTTCCGTGGTCGCCCGACGCCCCCGGATTCGACGGATCGTGGAGCAACTATCCGTACTTCGAGAGCGGTATCATCGTGGTAAACAGTGGCGCGGAAGGGATGTTCATCCTGCGGAAGCGGGAGCGGAACCTGATCCCCTGAACTACTCCATTTGAACGACTAAGACGCATCGCGCTAACCCAGACTGTGAATGCCGCATTCCGTTCGGACCCGTCCCCTCCACCTGCCAGCCCGCTCGTGCTCGCCTGAGGACACGGGCGTCGTCAGAGGCTCGTCGCCGACGCTGGCATAGCCGAGATCATGCAGGGGGTTGTACGGCACATCGTTGGATCGAATGAACGACCAGACTTCGTCACCGGTCCAAGACGCCAACGGATTGATCTTCACTCGATGGTTGATCTCTACATGTTGGAGACCGGCACGGCTGGACGACTGGTCCCGTCGCCGTCCCGTGATCCAACCCTGGACGCCACGGAGGGCCCGCTTCATGGGTCTGACCCTGGTGAGCTCATGAAAGTGATCGAGATCCCGCTCCCAGAGACGCTCCCCGTGGGCCCGCTCGAAGTCTTCTCGAGACTCGGCTGCCCGGTAGAATCGCACGTCGAGGCCGTAGTGGGCCTTCACCCGCTCGGCATGCTCGAGAGTCTCGGGGAAGTGATGAAGGGTGTCGATGAACACGACCGGGACTTCTGGCGCGATCTCGGCCAGGAGGTGGATAGTCACCATTCCCGTGGGCCCGAAGGACGTGCATAGGACGAGGTGATCCCTTGCCACGTTCTCCACCGCCCACCGGATGATCTCCGAGGGATGCCAACGCTCCAACTGCGAGACCAGTGTCTCCGCCATCGTTCTCCTTGTGCTCCCCCGGGGTCGCCCCCGAGATGAAATAGAAAAAAGGACCGCCGGTGTGCTCCGGCGGCCCTTCCTGGCCCTGGTTCGCCAAAAAGAAGACACCACCGGGAGGCTCCGGTGGCGTCTTCGGGACGGTCAGCGCATGATATGTATCAGTGCGCCCCCCGATGCCCCACCGGGCTCGGTTGGCAACAACACCGACAACAACAGCATGTGAGTCGCATTGACAGCGTCCTTCGTAGTGGCTTGAACAGGTAACACTAACCAGCGGGATCGATCTGTCAAGACCGGACCGAAGTTGTGATCCGTCATTTGACATGACGCACAGATTCGCTATCGTCCCACTTGATCACGTGGACCTTTTCGACTGGACAGACCGTGAACCAGCACGCACGACCGCTACGCCGACCGCGAAACCAACGTCCGTTTCCTAGGGAGCAGGCGCGTCGTGTCTTGCGTGGGGAGAACCGATAGAGCCACCTTCGACCCCAGAAACGCGACGTTCGCCGGCCTCCGTTCCAGGAGCCGGCTTTCTTGTTTCCAAGAGGTTTTCGATGTCCGCAGACAAAGCAACCGAATCATCGTCCACCACCCTGGCTATTCTCGGCGGCGGCAATCTGGGCCAGGCACTTGTACGCGGCTGGGTACGCAGCGGGACGCTGCGGCCCGATCAGATCCACGTCACTCGCCGGCGTCCGGACGGGCTGGAGGAGTTGGCCGGGGAGGGTTTCGCGGTCGGGACCGATAATCGCGTTGCCATCCAAGGAGCCGGTACGATTCTGATTGCGGTTCAGCCTCAACAGATCGCGGATCTGCTCGAGGAGATCCGGGACGATCTCGATCCCGGCCGACACAAGGTCATCTCGGTGGTCTCCGGCGTGACTATCGCCCAGTTGCGGGAGATGATCCCGGCTCCAATTCCGGTGGTCCGAGCCATGCCGAACACGGCCGTCTCGATCGGAGAGTCCATGACGTGCCTCTCGGCCGGCCCCGACTCGATCGGCGGCCTCGACGAGGCGGAGGCCCTCTTCGACGGAGTGGGACTCACGCTCCGGATCGAGGACGAGATGATGCTCGGAGCCACGGCTCTGTGCGCGTGCGGGGTAGCGTTCTTTCTTCGATCCGTTCGGGCGGCCTCCCAGGGCGGTATCGAGATCGGCTTCCACCCCGAAGACGCTCTCCTGCTTGCGGCGCAGACCGCGAGGGGAGCCGCTTCGCTCACCCTCCGCGAGAACCATCATCCCGAGTCGGAAATCGACCGGGTCACGACGCCACGGGGCTGCACGATCGCAGGGCTCAACGAGATGGAACATCAGGGTTTCAGCTCGGCGATGATCAAAGGCTTCATTCTTTCCGCCCGCAAGGCCGGTGTCCTCTTCGACGACGGGGACGCCGCGTGACCGTCACCACGGAAGCCGGCCGGGACTTCGGCGCACTCCGCCGGATCGTGGTTAAAGTCGGGAGCAGCATCATCGCGCCCGCGGGGCGGCTCGATTCGCTCGTCATCGAGCGTATCGCCAAGGACGTCACGGCACTGCGTGACGAGGGCCTTGAGGTCGTACTGGTCGTGTCGGGTGCTGTCGCGGCAGGATACCTCGGAATGGGAAGGAATCAGCCCCCGACAACGGTCGTCGAACGGCAAGCGGCCGCGGCGGTGGGGCAGTATCAACTCATGACGATGTTCGCGCGGGAGTTCGAAAGGTGCGACACCGTGGTCGCGCAGCTCCTCATGATGCAGGAGGACGTCGAGGACCGGCGCCGGTTCCTGAGCGCGCGGCACACGCTGCAGGAGCTCTTGTCGCGGGGTATTCTTCCGATCATCAACGAGAACGACCCGCTCGCAGATGACGAAGCGAAGATCGGAGACAACGACCATCTCGCGGCGCTCGTGACGAGTCTGACCACCGCCGATCTCCTCGTGATTCTGAGCACAGTCGCCGGCGTACTTCGGTTCAACGATGACGAGGAAGAGGCCACGGGCGGCGCCACCTACCATACCCCCGAGGATGCGACCAGAGAACCCGGTTGGGATGGCGCTGGAGAACCTGCTGGGGACGGCGCCGGAGAGCCCAGCAACGGTGGGGAGGATAACGACCGGGCACTCCCCGCCGAGGTGATCAGCACCATCGAAGTCGGCTCTGAGATCGACCGCCACATCACCGATGACCAGAGTGAGACCGGTGTAGGAGGGATGAGGGCGAAAGTCCGGGCAGCGAGATTGGCGAGTGACTGGGGGGTCCCAACCGTGATCGCCTCGGGCAAGGAGCCCGGACTCCTCACACGCGTCGTGAACGGCGAAGAAGTCGGATCGCTCTTCGTACCGGGGACCAAGCGCCTCACGGAGCGCAAGCGGTGGATCGCCATCCGTACCCGTTCGCGGGGATCGATCGTCGTGGACGACGGCGCTAAGCGCGCGCTCGTCGAACGTGGGGCCAGCCTCCTGCCCATCGGCATCGTCGACGTCGAGGGCGACTTCGGGATCGGTGAGCGTGTCGACTTGGTCGATGGAGACCGGGCGGCCTTTGCCGTGGGTCTCGTTTCGTACCCGGCGTCTGAGATTCAGCGCATGAAGGGACGGCAAAGTGAAGAGTTCAAGGAAGTGCTGGGGTACAGGTACGTGGAGGAGATCGTACATCGAGAGGATCTGGTTTTACTCGACCTGAAGACCAACGACTGAGAGAGTTTCGACGACGGCGCCGACGCGGCCGACCGGGATGGCTTGAACAACAGGGAGAACAGGGGATGAGTGAGGTACGGACGGCGGCCGAGGCCGCACGGGACGCCGCACAGCATGTGGCGACGCTCACGACCGAGCGGAAGAACAACTACCTGCGTGATTTGGCGGGAGCGCTCGTCGCCGCGGAGGAGGACATCCTCCGAGCCAACGCCGGGGACATCGCACGCGCTGAAGAGGATGGACTGTCGACGCCTAAGCTCAAGCGACTGGGCATCACAGCAGAAAGTCTCGGGCAGATGGCGGAGGGACTGAGGCAGGTCGCGGACCTCGACGACCCGGTCGCACAGGTCACGCGGGACCAGACACTCGAGAACGGTCTCCGCGTAACGCGAGTGCGCTGTCCGCTCGGCGTCGTGATGATGATCTACGAGTCACGCCCCAACGTAACGATCGACGCTTTCTCCCTTTGCTTCAAGTCCGGTAACGCCTGCATCCTCAAAGGGGGCAAAGAAGCCCAAGCGAGCAACGAAGCGCTCGCCGAAGTGATCCACGCCACGCTTCGCGAGCAGGGGCTGCCCGAGGAAGCACTCGTGCTGGTGGGGTCCGGCGGACGGGAGGCCGTCGCCGAGCTGCTCACCTTCGACGACTGCATCGATCTGGTCATCCCCCGCGGCGGCGAGACGCTGATCCGCTATGTGAGTCAAACTTCCTCCATTCCAACCCTGCAGCATTTCCATGGGATCTGCCACGTGTACGTCGACGCTGACGCGAACCTCCCTAGTGCCTTGGAGATTTCGGTCACGGGCAAGACCTCTGCGGCGGCCACCTGCAACGCGACCGAGGCGGTCCTGGTGCATAAGGACGTGGCGACGACGTTCTTGCCCGATCTCGTCGCGGCCTACCAGGAGGCGAGCGTCGAGGTACGAGGCGACGAGGCCGTGCGCGCCATCGCCCCGAATGTGACGGCCGCCGCGCCGGACGACTGGGGCAGGGAGTTCCTCGATCTGATCGTGGCGGTGAAGGTCGTTCCCGACATGGACGCGGCCATCGATCACATCCGCCGCTTCGGCTCCGATCATACCGACACCATCGTCACTGAGAACGCGGAGACTGCCGCGGCGTTCACGCAGCGGGTCCAGTCGTCCTGCACGCTGGTGAACGCTTCGACGCGCTTCAACGACGGGTTTCAGCTTGGCATGGGCGCCGAGATCGGCATCAGCACGTCCCGTGTCCATGCCTACGGGCCGATGGGCCTGGAGGAGCTGACCTCACAACGGTTCGTGGTCGAGGGGGCTGGGCACGTACGGTGACAAGGCCGGAGCGAGATCGCAGCAAGGGCCTTTGGTTGCAGTGGGTCTCAGCTACGTTGACTGATCATGAGGACCGGGCACCCTATGGCCTGGGCGATCTCCAGCATTTTCTCACCGAAGACCTTCCGCCGTCTGTCGATCCGTTTGAGGCCGAGGATCACCAGATCACTTCCGGCCGCCCTGTCAACGACTTCTGCCACCACGTCGTCGCTCATGACCACGACTCCTTGGCTCACCCCCGGAGCCTCGTCCTGCGCCAGCTTTCGGAGCTCGTGATCGGCCCGACGGACGGTCTCGCGGTTCGCACTCGCGGGCAGGACACGCAGGAACGTCACCTCTCGCTCGTCGCTCTGGGAGAGGCTGCCCAGGAGGCGCGCGCGAATCGGGCTCTGGAACCTTGCACCCCCCGAGGGGACCAGGATCCTCCTCGCCTCGAAGAGGTCCCAACCAGTGGGGGCCCCCAGAATGACCACATCGGCATCGACCCTTCCGATCAGTCGCTCCAGCGGCCCAGCCATGAGCGACTTGCCCAGTTGGCCGACACCGAGGAGCAGACTCTCACAGCGGGTCCGTGCCGCCACCCGAGCGATCTCTTTCCAGGGGTCGTCACTGATGGTGATCAACGCCTCGGGCCTGAGGTCGGCCGAGAGGGCTTTGGAGAGCGCACCGCCCAGTATGGACTGCGCGTCCACCAGCTGGCGCGGCAAGCCGTCGGCGGGCCACTCGTCCGGCTGGCCGACCACCGAGAGGAGGAGAACCCGTGACACGGATCGGGGCGCCAGCGCGTGGGCCATGGTCACCAGGATTTCCGTGCTGGCGGGATTGGCGATCGGCACGAGAGTCAAGGGGTTACGGCCCCGCAAACGCATGAGCTGCGGATCGAGGGCCTCCGACGAGGCATCCACCACCCGGGCCCCATGTGCGAACTGGGTTAAGTACAGGATGGCACCGAGGCTCAGCCACAGAGCTGCCAGAACGCCCGCAGAGGGCACCGCCAGAGCCTGGAACATCGCCAGAGAGAGGCACGCCACGCCGCCGACAGCCGGAATCAGCGGAAACGCTGGGGTCTGGAACGGGCCGGCGTCGCCCGCCCGCGTTCGAACGAGATAGGCGATCCCGTGGGCGATGGCGAAGCTGGTCAGAAAGATGAGTCCCGACATCGCGCCCGCCGCCGCCACGTCGGGGACCGCGATCAGCAGGAACCCCACGGTGACCCCGGTCAGCTGGATGGCGCGCACGGGCGTGCCCCGATCGGGAGTCACGTGGTCCAGCCACCGCGGCAGGGTGCGGTGCGACGCCATGGTCCTGGCAAACCGCGACGCAGCCAGCAGGTTGGCATGCAGCGCGGAGAGCATGGATAAGACACCCGCCACGACGATCAGCCAATAACCGGAAGGACCGAGAAAATTGCCTACGGCTACCGCCACCAGGATCTCCGGGTTCTCCCCGGCCAGGGCGGCGATGGACTGGCCCGGCGCGCCGACCGCGACGATCAGGAACAGCAGCGGGAGGTAGATAACGAGGGCTACACCGAGAGAGAGCAACATGGCTCGAGGAATCGTTTGGTGATTGTAACCCTGTTGCACGGGATACTGCGCATCAGTTAGCTTCCGGTGCATGGAAGACAAGACCGGGCATATCACTCTCTGGAGCGCCGTGTGCGCCGCCGGAGCTGCCGTGATAGCTGGTTTTGGCATCCTTGGGGCAACCCTTCTCGTGGGCGGCGCTTTGGGAATCGCGGAGTCGCTTCGTGCATATCGGCCCATCGTGCGCCCCAAGCCACGCTACGATGCAAGCCAGGGTTTCCGGGCTCGCGTAAAGATCCACAACAAGGGTCGGGTGGCTGCAAAGAAATGTGCCGTGCGTGTTGTGTCCGTTCGTGAGATTAGGCCAGGTGGTGTCCACCGCCGCTCCGATATCCCAACAATCCGCCTGCACTGGCAAGACACGGGCGGCGATCTACTCGATATTGTCGCTGATGACGACCCAGGGATCGAAGTGGTGTGCGCTGACTTCCCGCATCCGGTGGCCCGCCTCGGCCCTCACAAAATCTGGGAGGGGGGCATAACCCTCATTACGCTACGGGTTACGGGCGAGAACATACGTGCCGTCCAGTGCACTTTCTTTTTCTCCTGCCACCATCGCCGATATCACGCGGGATGGCGGTGGGAAGAATGGCGCACCCCTTGGTATGCGCGGACTCGGCTACCGCCTCTACCGAGTCTCGCCTCGCCGCTTGCATCTGAGAAGGCGTCAACAACAGTTCATCCCGAGACGGCACCCTACAGGGTTTCCCGTTGGAATCAGTATCCCAACTACGAGTGCGGGCAATGCCCGTTCAAGAACCTCGACAAGAGTCTACTGGTCCGCCACCTGAAGAACGACCATGGGATTGAAGTCGATCCCGATTCTATTCCTGACGCCCCCAACCGGGGTGTTGTCTCCCTCTCTGCCAACTTACGTGAGACACGGAACGCCTAAAGAATTAGAGTAGGGCGAAGGCAGAGAAACCGAGGATGCTGAGAGACCGAGAGAGAATGAAAGAGAATGGAATAGCCCCACTAACATGGCAGGGTAAGCGAAGCGCGGCAGCCGTCCCGGACCCGGAGGTCGTGGATAAGCCGCTCCACCGCCGGTTCGCTCCGTCGTACAAGCTGCGGATCGTCGAAGAAGCGGACCGGTGCACGGAGTCCGGAGAGGTCGGCCGACTCCTACGGCGCGAAGGCTTGTACTCGTCGCACCTGACGACATGGCGCAAGGCGGCGCATAGCGGGTCCCTGAAAGCGCTGTCGAAGAAACGAGGCCGTAAGCGCGAACGGAATCCTCTGGAGGAGAAGGTGCGCAAGTTGGAGCGTGAGAACACTCGCCTCGAGAAGGAGCTCCAGAAGGCGCACCTGATCATCGACGTCCAGGGAAAAGTTGCAGGGCTGCTGGGATTGAGCCTCGAGGACGGAACGCACTCATGAAGGCGACCCAGGAGCTGGCCAAGCATGTAGGGGTGAAGCCCGCGTGTACTGCGCTCAGGGTCTCCCGAGCCACGTTCTACCGTCGTCGGAGTCCAACGACCGGGCATCAGCAGCCCCGCCCGACCCCCGCCCGGGCCTTGAGCGAGAAGGAACGAGACAGGGTGTTCGACACGCTGTGTTCGGACCGGTTCGTGGACCGCGCCCCGGCCGAGGTCGTGGCGACGCTGCTCGACGAGGACGTCTACCTGTGCAGCGAGCGTACGATGTATCGCGTTCTGGACTCGCGTGAGGCGGTTCAGGAGCGCCGAGCACAGCGGAGTCATCCCGAATACAAGAAACCCGAGCTGATGGCGACGGGCCCGAACCAGGTCTGGTCCTGGGATATCACCCGGCTGCTGGGGCCGAAGAAGTGGAGCTACTTCTACCTCTACGTCATCCTGGACATCTTCAGCCGCTACGTGCCGGGATGGATGGTGGCGGATCGGGAGAACTCCGCCTTGGCCGGCCGGCTGATCCAGCAGAGTTGCCTCAAGCATGGCGTCCAGCCCCAGGTCCTGACCCTGCACTCCGATCGAGGGGCTCCGATGACGAGCCAATGCACGGCTCAGCTACTCGCCGATCTCGGCGTGACCCGCTCTTTGAGCCGACCCCAGGTCTCGGATGACAATCCGTTCTCCGAGGCTCAGTTCAAGACCTTGAAGTACCATCCCTCGTTTCCCGGGTGGTTCGGGGATCAGAACCAGGCCAAGACATTCTGTCGCTCGTTCTTCCCTTGGTACAATACCGAGCACCGCCATGGCGGCATCTCGATGCTGACGCCCGAACAGGTCCACTTCGGTCTCGCCGATCAGGTCATCGCCCGCAGGAAGGCAGTGCTCCGCGAAGCCTGGACCGCTCATCCCGACCGCTTCGTCTCCGGTGAGCCGAAGCCTAAACCACTCCCGGAGGCCGTCTGGATCAATCCTCCAAGCCCCACCCTCACTGCACAGGAGATCGCTCTCTAATTGTTTCACCCAAGTGTCTCATCGGGGTTGACAGGCTCCGTCTTAATCCCCGTTCCGGGCGACATCCGCGAGATGGGCCTGGTAGACCGTGAGGAGCGGCTAAGGGCCTGGTGGGGGGCCGTGAAGGCACCACTGAACCCCGTAGACGCTGGTCTGCTCATGGAGCGACTGAGCTTCATGTACGGGGAACACTACCCTGAGATGAAGCCCTTCCTGAGCGAGGAAACGATAGAGGCGGTCGAGAAGAAGTACGGCCCCGTTGACCTGATTGCTGTGGGTTCCCATGGACACATGCGCGGCCTCTTGCGACGCGATATCAAGCGGGCTGCGAAGCAATTGGGGGTTGATCTTGGGGCCGTCCTCGGGAAATCGGGCGGCGAGTACGAAGAGTCCCTGAAGGCGCTTGAGTTGGGCGACCTCTCTGTCTACCCACCGGCGGAGCAGTTGAAGCGAGCCCGCGATCACTTCGTCGATGTCGTTGCGGAGGTGGAGACGGGGGGTGCTAGTCGTGCCAAAGTGGATGAGGCCAAAGATACGCTCTTGGAGAAGAGCCGAGCGTATAACGCAAGCGGTCCGGGCTACGTGAAGGACTTTGAGCTTATTCAGGAGTCATTGAAGCGGCTGGCTATGCCGTCAAGCTTCGATAGCGAAGAGCCTTCCCGTCAAGAATCCGAAGAAGAAGATCCCGGAAAATGAGCGGGTTATCCCTGTTGTTGAAGCGCCATTCAAGCTCTTCGAGGTAACGGTCCATATGCTTCACGCTGATCTTGTGGAAGGCACCCATGACGGAACGCTTGAACAGGCTCCACATGCCTTCGACGCTGTTCGTGTGGACATCGCCCACGACCCATTCGTCGAGGTTGTGCTGCACGGTGTCATGCTCGATGCCCATACGGTCCCCGAGGCCACGGTAGGCCGGAAACTCGTCGGTGTAGATGGCGAGGGCTTCATCGGTGACGGTGCGCTTGATGAAGTCGTCCAAGGTGGCCCGTTTCGTGTTCGGGATGCGCTCCAGGCGGACGCGCCCGTCACGCTGCACGGCACCCACGACGATGGACTTGTTGGTCGTCGAGTAGGGTCCTCTGCCCTTGCCTCGCTGGCGACCACCGACAAACGTCTCGTCCACTTCGATGATCCCGAACAGCGTCGGTCCCTCGAAGCGGTCGGTAGTCATGGCCTCACGGATGCGGTGACAGAGGTGCCAAGCGGTCTTGTAGGAGACTCCGAGGGTGCGCTTCATCTGGTTCGCGCTGATCCCCTTCTTAGACTCGATCATCAGGTACATGGCCACGAACCACTTCCGCAGAGGAAGCTTGGTGTTGTCGAAGATCGTCCCCGAGGTCACAGAGAAGCGGTAGCGGCATCCGTTGCAATCGAACTGGTCCCGAGTGGTGATCTCGGATACGGACATGTCACCGCAACGCGGGCAGGCGACACCAGACGGCCAGCGCAGCTTTTCGAGGTATTCCCGGCAGGTCTCTTCGGTTCCGAAGCGATCCATCAACGACATCAGATTGATATTGGCGGTGCTAGACATGGTTGATTCCACCAAGCGCAGAGAGAAGGACCGGCTCCCCAAGGACGTGAGCAAACTCACGGGAGACGAGATCATGCAGAAGGTGTTCAGCAAACGCGTCGTGAAGGAGTTGAAACGCGTGGCTCAGGAAAGCGAGCCGAAAGAGCCGAAAACCGAGTAACGATGCCATACAATCAATATACTGCGATAGGGACAGCCGTGCAAGATATATACAATCGCCAATCGTTTTCTCCGGCTGCTTCACCTCCCCACCCACCGCGGCGATCAGGTCGAAGCCCTGCAGCGCGATGAACGTGTAACCCATGGCCTGGACCAGGCCCTGACCACCGGTCTCCAGGAAGGGCTGGAAGCTCGCCGTCAGCTCCCCGAGGGTGGGCGGGCGAGTCATCAAGACCCAGAAGCCTGCCGCGATGAGGCCGGCGAATACGACCATCTTCCCGACCGTCGCCCACTGGCCGCTCTGGGCCGTCGAGCGCGAGAGGCTCCAGACGTAGTAGCCCACGGCGGCCAGCGCGTACAGCAGCATGGCGAATCGGCCGCCGAGCCATCCCGGAGGCGTGCCTCCGGCAGCCCGGACGAGCTGCTCGAGGACGGGGATCAGGAAGACGGCGAACCCGAGGGCGTAGAGCACCGCTGCCACCACCGATGCGAACCACACCACCCAACCCACCGCAAAGGCCGCCTCGACCGTCAGTACCTTGCGGGCATAGGTGTAAGTGCCTCCGGACTCGGGAAAACGAGAGGCAAGCTCCGCAAAGGACAGAGCCGTTAGCACGGCGATGGCGCCGTTCACGGCAAAGGCGACGATGGCGCTGGGTCCGGTCGTGGCAAACGCGACGCCGGCAAGGGCGAGCACCCCGCCGCCCACAATGGCACCGACGCCTACACCGGTGGCGCCCCAAAGGCCTAAGGTTCTGTGGCCGTGGCTGTCCGATCGCGACATGGCGTGAAGGATAGACGAACGACCGGCTTTCCGGGAGGCGTGGGCCGCGTGCCGGAGGGAGACGAGCCGTCTCGGCCGCATCCCGGGGGAAGACCAACCGTCTCAGCCCCGTCCCGACCCCCCGTCTGCCCGTCGCTCAGATCGTCTCCAGCACCTCTACGCGGACCCAGCCGACCTTCCCATCCTCCAAAACCACCTCGGCCCATTCTTCGGCACGGCGGTCCACCCTTACCTTGGTGCCTTCGTGGACCGTGAAGATCGTGAGGGTCTCGTCGTCGACGGGAGCGCTCATGACGTCTACCTGCGGCTCCAGGACTACCGCCTCCTCCGCCTGACCGATCTCCAGCTCCCGGATGGCCAGATTGAGCCCCAGGACCAACAGGACCCCACCGGTACCGAGCGCCACGCGTCCGCCCCAGACTGCGGAAGGCGCTCCGCGCTTAAGGATGAGCACGATCACCCCGCCCATGGCGGCTACGTACGCCGAGACCACCAGAAGGACGAGGAGTGATCTGGGCAGGAGGTCGACCCACCAGCTCCAGGCGTCCAGCACCCAGAACCTCGGGAGGGGCTCGATCTCGTCGGCCGTGAGCGACCGGGCCAGATCGAGGTTCGCCCGCACGTCCTCGTCACGGGGGAGGAGGCGCCGGGCCCGCTCATAGTAGAGGATGGCCCGTGCCAGATCGCCGCTCTTGAAGTACGAATTGCCGATGTTGTAGTAGACCTGTCCGCTCTCAAAGCCGGCCTCGACCACCCTCAGGTAGCTGGAGAGGGCTCCCTCGAAGTCGCCCTCCTGATAGAGTCGGTTGCCCTCCTGGTAGAACTCCACCTGAGCGGATCCCGTTCCGGGAACGAAAACCGCCAGAGCGGAGAGCAGAACGGCGGCCCTCATGACAGACCCTCCTGGACGGCGGTCATGGCCCTGGCCGCCCGCTCGAAGAAGGCGGCCCGCTCCTCGTCGCCGGAGCCCGGGGGAGCGAAGCGCGCCCGGTCGCACGCGCCCAGGCACTCCAGGTATTCCTCGACCGCATCCGGTGAGACCCCACGCTCGTGGAGCTCTGGCTCGGCGCTGTCGGACATGAAGCCGGCCTCGGCGACGTTGAGCTTGTCGGCGAGGAAGCCCCGCAGGGCCCGCTCAACCTCCGCGTAGAAGCCCCGTGCATCATCCCCGGACATTGCCGACTGCGCCCGACCCAGGCGCTTCCTCGCTACGCGGCTGGCCCGACGGCCCCGGGCGTACGCCACGTCGCCTTCCAGGCGGTCCTGGTGCCACCTGAGGCCCAACGCCCCGATCATGGCAACCAGCGGGAGCAGGGTCACGATCCAGAAACCCGGAGAATCGAAGATCGAGGCGTCGGCCACGGCGAAGCGCACGGGAGCGATCTGGATGAACCGGATATCCTCCCGAACCGTCTCCACGCCGGTGCGTACACCGGCCGCGATCACCACGGCGTCCCCGGTCACCTCCAGAGCCAACGGGCGGGTCGCCGCCGTGGCGTAGCGCCCACTCCCTGCATCGAAGTAGCTCATCTCGATAGAGGGGATGGTCTTCTCGCCCGGCGTCCTGGGGATCAGAACGTAGTCGAAGGTCTTGGTCCCGCTGATGCGAGTCCCGCTTCGGTCGATGGACTCCGAGACCTCCGGGGGGAAAACCTCGAAGTCACGGGAGAAATCGATCGTGGGCGCCGCGAGCGCTCGGAGGTTCCCTTCGCCGGAGACCGTGACGGAAAGCGTCACGGCCTCGTTCGTCTCTACATCGGCTCGATCGATGGAAGCCGTGACGTCGAGCCGGCCCACGAGACCCGTGAAGCTCTCGGGCCGGCCGGCCTGGGGCAGCGGCAGCACCTCGATGACCACGGGGTCGGACGCCACCACAGTGGGCACCAGTGAGCCGAAGAGAGAGCTGCGGTTAAAGAAATCCTCGAAGGGGTCCCGCGACTGCCGCTGCACCCTGACCCTGGCTTCCACGCTGAGGGGCTCGACGGTCCTGGTGCCGGGCCCCGTGGGGAAGAGCACGGCGTGCCTGAGGACGGCGGTGGCGTACTGTACTCCATCCCTCACCACCTGCTCGACCTGGGGGCTCTGCGTCTGGGGCACATCCTCAACCCAGAAGCCCTCGTTTCCCGCGGTCTGCGTGATACTGTAGGAGCTGACGTTGACGCGCGTGAAGAGGCGGTACTGCACCACGACGGGCTCGTTCTCGTAGACCCGGCGCTTGCTGACCTCGGCCACCACGAACAGGTCCTCTGGGCTCACGCTCGAAGGGTCCTCGGGGGGAGGGCCGGCACCCGGCGGAGGCGGCGGGGCGGCGGACACGGTGAGCGTCACCGGCTCGGTCCCGAGAACCCGCCCCCCCGCCCGAACCGTGACGGGGCCGATGTCGAAGGTGCCCTCCTCGATGGCCTGGTAGCGATACTGGACGATCAGCGAGACCGTGGTGACCCCGTTGATCATCTGCATGTTGGTGGAGCTGCTGGCGCCCAGGTAACGGGCGAAGCTCCCCATGACCGGAAGCTCCGGATCGGTGTCGGTCCGCTGCGTGCCCGTCACCTCGACGTTTAGCACGAACTGCCTGTTGAGGCCCACTGTGGCGGGGGTGAGGAAGGCCCGGGCGGTCACTTCCTGGGCCGCCGTGTGGGCCGGGGCCACCGTGCCAACAAGGAACGCGACCCACAACAAGGGCCATGATGCCTTCCTCGAGATCGCCCACGACACGGTGCGAGCCACGCTCATCACTTGGCCTACCAGGGTTTCTTCGGCCGGCGACCCCGGGCGGGTTGGGCCGGGCGTCGGTTCACATCGTCCGGATCTTCCTGGACGGCTTGCAGCAGCCGCTCGGCTTCCTCCTGGCTCATCTGGCCGGGAGCCTCCTGAGGCTGTTGCTGCTCCTCGGGAGAGTCCTGGGGGTCCTGCTCTCCCTGTTTTTGCTGGTCCTGATCATCCTGCTGCTGGTCACCCCGGTCCTGTTGGTCCTGTTGCTGTTGCTGCTGGTCCTGATCCTGGTCCTCTGGCTCTCCTTCGCTGTTCTGCTGCTGGTCCTGTTGCTGCTGTTGAAGCTGCTCCAGGACTCGCTCCAGGTTGTGCTTGTAGTCCGTCTCCCCGGGGTTGCTGCGGAGGGCCTGCTTGAAGGCTTCCAGGCTCTCTTCAAGCTGCTGGCCCCGATAGAGGGCGTTACCGAGGTTGTACCAGGCCGGTCCGGCCAACGACGGATCTCCGCTCTCGATGGCCTGGCGATAGGCGTCGAGAGCCCTCTCGTACTCCTCGGTCTGGTAGAGGGCATTGCCGTCGTTGAAGAGGACCAGGGGCGAATTCGGCGCATCCCGTAGCGCCTCGAGATACCTCTCGTGCGCCTCCTCGAAGAGACCCTCCTCGTAGAGACGGTTGCCTTCGTTCACCTGGGTACGACCCCGTTGGGCGGCTGCTCCGGAAGGCAATCCTGCAAACAACACAGCGGCCGTCACGAGTCCAAGGCTCAGCCTCATGAGAACCTCCCCGCCCATGCCTCTTCCTTCCGTCGTCGGTCCGACATGAGGCCCTCCACCAACAGAAGCAGTAGCGCCATCCCGAGGAAGATCTGGAACTGCTCCTCGAATTGAGTCACCTCCCGGGCCTCCAGCTCCCGGCCATCGCCGCCTGTGATCTCGTCAATGAGGGCGTCCAGATTCGCCCCGGGATCCGTGGCCGGAAAGTACCTGCCCCCGGTAGCCCGGGAGATGCGCTGCAGCGTCGCCTCATCCAGACGGGTGGTCACCACGTTCCCCTCGGCATCCCGCTTGAAGCCACTCCGTACTCCAGCCTGGTCCACCTCCGGGATGGGGACACCGTCCAGGGACCCGATCCCCACCGTGTGAATCTGAACCCCTTCCTGCACCGCGCGCTCCAGGGCGCTGTCGATCTCACCCTCGTGGTCCTCGCCGTCGGTGACGATCAGCAGAACCCGGTGGTCGCGGGTGCCCTCCTCGAAGGCGTCGAGGGCCACCGTCAGGGCCTCACCCAGGTCGGTTCCCTGGATGGGAATCAGGCCGGGCTCCATGGAGTTCAGAAACATGGCCGCCACACCGTAGTCCACGGTCAGAGGTGCTTGCACGAAGGCGTTCCCGGCGAAGGCGACCAGGCCGATGCGGTCGCCATCCAGGCGCAGGAGAATCCGCATGATCTCGAGTCGGGCCCTCTCCAGCCGGTTCGGGGTGACGTCCTCGGCGAGCATGGACAGCGATACGTCCAGGGCCACCATCACGTCCTGCCCCTGGCTCCGCACGGTCTCCACGCGGGTCCCGAACTGGGGTCTGGCCAGCGCCAGCACCAGGAACGCCACGGCGACCAACAACAGGACGCTCTTGGCCGCTCTTCCCCTCCGGCTCACGGACGCGCTCAGCTTCTGAACCAGCTCCAGGTCGCCGAAACGTGCCAGGGCCTGTCTGCGTGCCCTGAGCGCTCCCCAGAAGAACGCAGCCAGGGCCGGGACTAGGAGCAGTGCGAAGAGCGTCTCCATAGATGCGAAGCGGAACAACTGTCGTCTCCTACGGCAGTTTACGGAGAACCGTCTGACCCAAGCCCACCTCCAGGACCAGCAGCAGAAGCCCTGCGGCCAGCGGGTAGTGGAATAGCTCCCCATATCTGGTGAAGTTGTGAACCTCGATCTCGGTCGTCTCCAGCTCGTCGATCTCGCGGTAGATCTCGGCGAGGCTCTCCGTGTCCGCGGCCCGGAAGTACCGGCCACCGGTGAGCGCGGCGATCTCCTGGAGCGTGGGCTCGTCCACGTCCACCTGGATGTTCACATAGCGACGACCCAATGTGGGATCGTTCACGGGCACCCGCGCCGTCCCGCGGCTCCCTGCACCGATGGTGTAGACCTTCACCCCCAGGGCCTGGGCCATCTGTGCTGCCGTCACCGGGCCGATCTCCCCCGTGTTGCTGCGTCCGTCGGTGAGGAGGACGACCACCTTGGACTCGGCATCGGAGGCCTGCAGGCGCCTCACGGCGGTGGCAAGCCCCATCCCCACGGTGGTTCCGTCCTCGATCATGCCCACCTCCATTCGCCCCAGGAGGTCTGTGACGACGGAGTAGTCCAGCGTCAGGGGTGCTTGCGTGAAGGCCTGTCCGGCGAAGACCACGAGCCCGATGCGATCGTTCCGCCGGCCCAAAACGAAATCGGCCGCCACGGCCTTGGCCGCCTCCAACCGGTTGGGGTCCAGGTCTTCGGCCAGCATGGAGCTGGAGACGTCGATGACCAGGACGATGTCGATGCCCTCGGCCGTGACTGTCTCGCTCGTGACCCCAGTCTGCGGGCGGGCGAAAGCGACGATGAGGGCGCCGAAGGCGATGACCCGAAGGACGAATAGGCCATGGCGGAAGCGACCCGTCCTTCCGACATCCGATCGCCTCAGTGACTCGACGTTGGAGTACCGAATGGTCCCTGACCGCCGCTTCCGGCGTGCCACGAAGCCGTACACCATGAAGGGAAGGACGACGAGCAGGATCAGGAACCAGGGATCTTCGAATCGGTACATCAGGCCCCCTCGGCTCCTGCGGTCTCGAGGATCGGCCCCTCAGGGTCCCGGAGATCGTCGGAATCCATGGACTCCTGCGAACCCGCCCGGGCAACGTCGTCCCCCTCGGCACCCAGCTCGCCCGACATCGGCGCGGTGGTGAAGTCCTCTACTCGTGGCCGCGTGCGATCCACCAGCTCGCGGGCCGCCACCAGCACCCGACGGCAGTCGTCGGGGGCCGGCCGGAGCTTGGCGAACTTCACAAGGTCGCAGCGACTCAGAAAGTGTTCGAAGGCGACGAGCGTATCGTCGGCAAGTCGGGTCTCCCCGAGGCCGTCCATCACTTCCCCCGTGGTCATTTCCAGGGCGAAGACGTCGAAGCGGCCCTCCACGTAGGTTCGGATGATCTCCGACACGAGGATGTGGTACTCCTTGATCTCCCCCCGCTCCAGCAGATTCGAGGCCTCCAGCCGATCGAAGGCCTCGTACGCCTCCTCGTGAGGGAGCCGGGGTATTATGACTGACCGCCGCGGTGTGGCCTCCTCCCCTCGGCTCAGCCTCTGCCAGAGCCAGAACGCCGCGAAGCCCAGTGCCATCAGCAGAAGAAGCCAGGGCAGGACATAGATGAGGCTGATAGGAATCCCCAGTGGTCCTCGGATGGCACGGATATCACCTCCCTCGTCCAGGCCGACGCTCTGCACGGTCACCCCATACGGATCGGTCGAAAGGAGGATGGAGGATCCGTCTGAACCCTCTGCGCTGAAGTCGAAGCCGGGGACCTCCAGATCGCCGAGCTCAAAGACCGTCAGCGTAAACCGAGCGCCCGTGACAACGCGACCTTCCACGCTGGTGGGGGCCAGGAGCTCGGCACCGAGGATCTCGAAGGGATCCAGGGACAGGGAGTCGGGCCAGACCACTGTCTCTCCGGGAGCGTGCTCCACCGTCACCGTGAGCTGGAGCCGATCACCCACGCTGACGAGCGTCGTGTCCAAAGATGTGCGTACACGCGGCGCCTGGGCTGTCGTCGCGCTCGGCGCCACGGCGGCGAGTGCCAGCGCTGCGAGCACTCCCGCCAAGGGGAGCACCGACCCGCGCGCCCTCATCGGAACCGCCTCTCCCGCTCCTTGAAAAAGCGCATGAGGGGCTGGACGTAGGACTCGTCCGTCTGGATGTCGATGACGTCGACCCGGCTGCGCCGGAAGGTGCGCTCGAGGCCCTCCCGGGCCCTTGCGGACCGCTCCTCGAAGGCGGTGCAGAAACGCGCGTCGGAGGTGTTCACCAGAAACAGCTCGCCCGTCTCGGCATCCTCGAACTCCACGTATCCGAGTGGCGGGAGCGACTCCTCCCGCCGATCCCCCAGGCGCACGGCAATGAGATCATGCCGTCTCCCCGCCACCGACAGGGGCTTCTCGAACCCCTCGGACATGAAGTCGGATACGAGGAACGCCACCGCCCGGCGCCGCACGACGTGAGTCAGATATTCGAGTGCTCCGGCGATGTCGGTCCCCCGGCCCTCGGGCCTGTGGTAGAAGAGCTCCCTGAGCACGCGCAGCACGTGGGCGCGTCCCTTTCGGGGAGGCACGAACTTCTCGATACGATCGCTGAAGATGATCAGGCCGACCTTGTCGTTGTTCTTGATGGCACTGAAAGCCAGGAGTGCGCAGATCTCGACGGCGACCTCGCCCTTCATCCGCTCCCGGGTTCCGAAGTCGCCCGAGGCACTCACGTCCACCACCAGCATGACGGTGAGCTCGCGCTCTTCCTCGAAGACCTTCACGAAGGGATGTCCGGTGCGGGCCGTGACGTTCCAGTCGATGCTTCGGATGTCGTCTCCGTACTGGTACTCCCGGACCTCGGCGAAATTCATCCCACGGCCCTTGAATACCGAATGGTACTCGCCCGAGAAGACCTCGTTGACGAGGCCCCGGGTGGTGATCTCGACCCGGCGGACCTTCTTGAGGATCTCTCGTGGGATCACGGCACTTCGATATTGTCCAGGACGCGCGTGACCACGTCCTCGGCCGTGACCTCTTCGGCCTCAGCCTCGTAGGTGAGGAGCACCCGGTGACGCATCACGTCCAACCCTACCGCCCGTACGTCCTCGGGGGTCACGTAGCCCCGGCGCCGTAGGAAGGCGTGGGCACGGGCGGCCTTGGCCAGATTGATGGTCGCCCGAGGCGACGCGCCGAAATCGATGAGCTCCACGAGATCGTCCAGGCCATGGCTCGCCGGCTCGCGGGTGGCGAAGACCAGATCGACGATGTACCGCTCGACCTGGCTGTCCATGTAGATCATCTGGACGGCGCTCCTCGCCCGGAGGATCTCTTCGGGCGTGATGACGGGAGACACCTCGGGCATAGGCCCTCCGGCCACCCGGCGCAGAATCTCCACCTCTTCGTCCTTGTCCGGGTAGTCGACCGAGAGCTTGAGCATGAAGCGGTCGACCTGGGCCTCGGGCAGCGGATAGGTCCCCTCCTGCTCGATGGGGTTCTGGGTGGCAAGGACGAGGAACGGGTCGTCCAGCGGGAAGGTGTTCTGTCCGATGGTGACCTGTTGCTCCTGCATCGCCTCCAGGAGGGCCGACTGCACCTTGGCCGGCGACCGGTTGATCTCGTCGGCCAGGATGATGTTCGCGAAGATGGGTCCCTTCTTCGTCTGGAATTCCGAGGACCTGGGATCGTAGATAAGCGTCCCGATGAGGTCCGCCGGCAGCAGGTCGGGCGTGAACTGGATGCGTTGGAAGGACGTCTCGATCACCTTGGCCAGAGTGCTGACCGTAAGGGTCTTGGCGAGTCCGGGAACACCCTCCATGAGCACATGCCCGTCGGCCAGCAAGCCGATGAGCAGGCGCTCGATCATGTAGCGCTGGCCTACGATCACCCGGGCCACTTCGTCCTGCAGTCGGCTGACGAACGCACTCTCCTCCTGGATCTTCGCCTGGATCACTTCGATGTCCGCGTGCATGGCAGGGGCCTGCGGCGTTTCGGTAACGGTCTCCATTGCGTCTCGATCTTCCATCGGGTTCTTCCGCTGTTTGAAATCGATGCTTGAACAGCCGTGAATATACTCAACGAGGCGTTAAGTGGGATTCCCCGGGGGAGGTAGCGAGGCTCCCGGGAGGGCCCACGACGCGTATGAGTTCTACAGATGTAAGATCAGGGAAGTTGCCTGGAGGGTTTACTCGGATCTCGGAGCTCGATTAGCCGGCCGAGACCCGGGCGGGTCGCGCCTTCGATGTGCTCCTGCGCGAGTGTGGCCGTGATCATGCTGGAGAGCGTGGCATCGATCCGTGCCGAGCACAGCCGGCTACTGCGGGGAGCGGAGTGGTTCTTTACCGCGCTCTTCACGGTGGAATACGTGACCCGCCTCCGCCGTAGGATCGGCTACACCGTGCCGACTTGAGCACTTCTTTCCGGACCGGGTCGTGCCGAAGGGGCCGAAATCGCCTGATCCACACCGGAATCTAGGCTATTCGGGCCCCCAGACCCCACCGTTCGTGGCACAAGCTTTGCGATGATAGTCCTAAGCTCTCCGAGGGGTGTGCAACAAAACGGGCTTCGAACGTCCCCCTCCGAGACAGTAGCAAGACGATTCATGACCAGGAGGCGACAGTGCGGAAGATCTATCTACTCGGACTGCTCTATGTTGGCTTGAGCTTGGCGTACCTCATGAGGACCCGGGAGCCTGTGGCCATCCCCGACTATCCTCCCGTCACCGCCACCATCCAGGTCGATCCCGTCGTCGATCCCAATGACGCAGTGGCTTGGTTCCACTCCGTGAAGGCCTACTGCAACCCGGTGGAGGTGGAGACCCGGCTCACCTGGAGCCCCGCACCTCGATCCGCCGACGGCACCGCGTACGAGGCCGCGTGCCTCGCGCTGGCCGGACGCGTCGACACGGCACGGGAGCTGATTCTCGAGTTGCCCGAGGAGCTACGGTGGCACGCGGCCGGAGTGGTCTTCAACGTCGGACATCCCGTCGCCGATGCCGGGGACGACCTGGCCGCCGGCCCCATCATGGAACTGGTGGTGGAGTTCTGGCCCAACCACTACATGGCTCTCTATCACGCCGGGGCCGCCCGCTACGAACTGGGCGATCACGGATCCGCCCATGAGTACCTGGTGCGCTTCCTCGAGCACTATGATCTGGACGACGGCTGGCGTCGGAGCGCCCTGAGCATGATCACGGAGATCGAGTCTCTATGAAGAAGTTGACGTTTCCGGCAGGCGAGATCGGATCCTGCGTGCTCTGCAACGGCCCCCGACCCCCTCGACCTTGCGGTCTGCCTGGATTGCGCGAGTCGCACGGGTGACGGTCTCGTGTTCGTGCGCCAGTCCATCCGGAAGGCCGAGCGCGCGAAGGTGGTCGAGCGTCTGCACGGAATCCTGCCTCCGGGGGTCGAGTGGGAGGCGTTCGATCTGGCAGCCAAGGGCTATTTGCCGCTGGCTTCGGTGCCTCTCACCGCCGCCGAGCAGGTTCTCGGGGCCTTCGCTCACGAGAACGTGCCCGCCCACGTGATTCCGAAGCACTGGGGAGTGGCTCCAATTCCGCCCGCCCTGGGCCTTCTGCTCGTGTCCATGCTGATAGCCGGCTCCCTGGTAGGTCTCCTTTCGGGTCACCTGTTCTTCCTGGGGAGCCCCCTCTACGCAGGCCTTCTCTGGATCCTGGCCCAACTCCATCTCCGGAGACCAGCCGCATGCGAGGGTAGGAGCGATCCTTGGCTCCCCCGCGACGTCGAGGAGCGGTTAGTGACGGCCCTCGTGAGCCTGCCGGTGGGGACCCCGCGCACTCTCCTCTCGGATGCCGTCCGCCTCGGACGTCTCCTGTGGGAGAGAGCGGCCGTGACCGGAGACGTCGATATCGTAAAGGACACATCCCAGCTCCTGGCCCTCGCCGCCGACACCGCGACGGATCTGGGGCGGGTCGAAGAGGCCGGCTGGGTGGTGGCGAGCCAGAGGGCCGAAGGCGGGGCGGCCCACGTCACCCGCACCGAGGCCCTGGACGCCATCGAAGTGTCTCGTCAGCGACTCCACAACCTCCTCCTCGACGCCGTTCGGGCCATGGGCGGCGCCAATCAACGGCTGCCCGAAGCCGGGGGCCAGGGTGCCGAGCTGGCTCGCCTGGCCGAGGCAATCGAAACCAGTCGAGTGGCCCAGGCCGGAGCCGTCGCCGAGGTGAAGCGGCTGCTGGCGTAGCCCCCTTACATCGGCATCCTGCACACGGACGTGGAGCAGCTCGGCATCAACGCCCTCGCCGTGGCAACACAGAAGGGACTGCTATCGTGCTACGGGATGGGCTTTCTCTACTGCCGAAGGAAGTTCGCCGAGGAGCTGGAGCCCGTACGTTCGCGAGCTGGGTATACGTATGGCCGAGGGATTTCTGGAGGGGGGGCTGCCCGTCTGCGGAGGGTCACCCGGGCCCCATCTCGGCAACATCGTAGCCCTGGGCCCCATCTCGGCAACATCGTAGCCCTGGGCCCCTAGCCGCCGAGGGCCCCGCGAGTCGGCCGGCCTGCCCTCACACCTCCAGCACATGACCGTCCGGGCCTGCATTGAGGATGGGCGTGGATCCGACGGTGGAACGCCGCCCCCAGCACCCGTGGATGTGACCGCAGACGACCAGCCGGGGCGACACACGCTCGATCGTCTCCAGGACCGCCTGGCTCCCCAGATGCGCTCCTCCGGCCTGGTCCACGTGTCCGTATGGTGGTGAGTGGCTGACGAGAACGACATCCGCGGGGCAAGGCGCCAGCAGGCTCTCCGCCTCTTGCTCGCTCAGATCGAAGCTCCAGGATCCGAAAGGCGTGATGGGGATGCCGGCGCCGATTCCGAAGAACTCGACGCGGTCGATGGTGACGAGGTCCCCGTGGAGCACATGTGCTGTCTCCCATCCCCGGCACGCCGCACGGAGCTCGTCGTCGGACTCGCCGTTTCCGGGGACCAGCACGGTGGGTCTGTCGATCTCCCTCAAGATGTCCATCACGTCCTCGATGCCCTCTCGCATTACGGCGAAGTCCCCCGCTCCGACCACCACATCCACGTCTTCGGCGCGGTCCACGATGGAGCGGGCCGCGGCCTTGTCGCGGTGGAGATCACTGAAGACCAGAAGTCGCATATCTCTTGCCTGTCCGGATTGCTTACTCACCCACGGGGCACGTAGTGACGAAACCAGTGCGCGAACGCCAGTAGAGGCCATGCCAGTTCCGTGCCTCTCCGGCTTTCCAACACGTGGCTCGTGAGCCTCGCCGGGTCGAACCACGCCTCGATGCCGGCCGGGAGCAAGGCCTCCTTCAAGGCCGCGGCCGGCTGGGCCTGAACCCAACGGTGCTGTGGCACGGTGAAGCCCCGCTTCCGCCGATCTCCAAAGCTCTCACCCATACGACGAGCCAGGAGTTTTCGCAGCAGATACTTGGGGCGCCCATCCCTCATTCGCAGGTGCGCCGGCATCCTCGCCGACAGCTCGACCGCCTCGAGGTCGAGTAGCGGCACACGGGCCTCCAGCGACACAGCCATCGACGTCCGGTCCAGCTTGGTCATGAGCTGCTCTGGCAGGTAGGTCAGCAGGTCCAGGCGCTGCACACGATCGAGCATGTCCGCGCGGCCGCCGAGCTCGGCCAGTGCCTGGCGCCGCCAGGGCCGAGCCCCCTCTCGCAGACCGGGCTCGACATCCCGGAGCCGTTCCCGGAAGCCGTCCGCGTAGATGGCTCGTCGATGGACCGGTGGAAGCTCACGGGTCATGGCGTCGTAACGGTCCGCCGCGTCCCTTACAGCCTGTTCCAGGCCACCCCGCCGACGGTACGAAGGCGTAATGGCGGCCAGGGGACCGAGAAGGCCCCGACGGAGGGCCAGGGGCACTCGGTCGATCCAAGCGAGCTGCCGCATGCGGAAGTAGCGAGGATAGCCCGCGTGTGTCTCGTCCCCCCCGTCGCCAGACAGGACCACGGTGACGTGCTGCCGTGCAAGGTCGCTGAGGATAGCCGTGGGAACGGCGGCGGGGTCGGCGAAGGGCTCATCGAACGTTCCCGCCAGGCGCTCGAGGTCGGCGAGCCGGTCTCCCCCGACGACGATGCGGTGGTGTCGGGTGTCGTATTTCCGGGCGACTGCCTCGGCGAAGGGTGCCTCGTCGTGGGGGTCGTCCTCGAAGCTCACCGAAAAGGTCTCGACTGGGCCCGAGGCGTGCTCCGCCAGATATCCCACGACCAGGCTCGAGTCCACACCTCCGGAGAGGAAGGCACCCAAGGGGACGTCGCTCACGGTTTGGCGGGCCACAGCCGCCCGGAGGGTGGCGTCGAGCTGGTCCAAGAGGTCCTCTTCGGACCCGCTCAACGGCTCGGAGCGCCCGAAGGGAAGGTCGTAATAGGGTTCCTGGTCGGGCATGCCCTGCCACGATCCACCCGACTCCAGGGTCATGGAGCATCCGGCCCCGAGCTTTCCCATCCCCTTCCAGATAGCGAGCGGGGCGGGCACGTATCCCTCGTGGAAGTAGAGATCCAGGACGGCCGGGTCGATTTCCCTGGGCACCCGGGCGTCCGCGACAATGGCTTTGGCCTCACTGGCCACGTAGAAACGCCCGTCCCACCAGCCGTAGTAGAGAGGCTTCACCCCTAGGGGGTCCCGGGCCATGAAGAGGGTCCCGGCGTCCTCATCCCAGACGGCGAATGCGAAGATGCCGTTCAGGCGCGAGACGCAGCCCGGTCCCCACCGCTCGTAGGCGGCCAGGAGCACCTCGGTATCACTTCGCGTATGGAACCGTCGTCCCTTCCCTTCCAGCTCGGCCCGGAGTTCACGGAAGTTGTAGATCTCGCCGTTGTAGACGAGGCGGTAGCGCCCGTCGCCCCCCACCATGGGCTGCTGCCCTCCCTCCAGGTCGATGACCTCGAGGCGCCGGTGCGTGAGGGCGATGGAGCGGTCCGCCGAGGTCCAGAGGCCCAGAGCATCGGGGCCCCGGTGGGTCAGCGTGTCCATGAGGCCCACGAGCTCGTCGTCGCCGTAAGGCAGCGGCCGACCGGCGCTGGTGGACACGATGACGAGGAACCCGCACATGGACTCTGGAGCTTGAGACGTCTGGAGGAGTTGCCTCAAAACTATCGGACCTGGAGACGCGGTCCAATTGGAGGCGACCCGTCACCCCCCGGCTCGCCCCTCTTCGGAGGATCAGCGTCCCTTCAGGATCAGCGTCCCTTGAGGATCAGCTCCGCCTTGCTGCCCAAACGTTTGACAAGGACCCAGCTCAGCTCCACGCTGGACCTCGACGTCAAGAACAACCTGGGGCTGAGGTCGATCGACACGGACAACGAGGGGGACTCCAACAGGAATCGGTCGTTCCAGATGACGGCCGACCTCTCCTTCGCGGTGAGTGGATGATGGGAAGCGGGGTGGCGGAACGGCCGCCACCCCGCGGTGCCCCTAACGGATGTTCGCGGCACCCGTGGGCAGTGAGCCGAGGTTGCTCCCCAGGGAATACGTCGTGTGGTCCACGGTGCTCGCCGGTATCATGCCCACCAGGGGCTTGAGGGTGAACGGCGTGCTGGCGTCGTCCGGATCCGGCTCGATGGAGATGACTGCAGTGCTCCCCGCGAGATCCGTGGGGAAGGCAAGACCTGCCGGGGCGTTGACGAGGTAGTCCTCACCGGGGAACGGGGGACCATCTATCGTCCCGCTGAACGGGGCGCCGTCGTCGACCATGTCCACCGCGGTGAAGGTACCGGACGTCACCGGAGTACCACCCATCACCGCCCATCCCTCGTACTTCCACCCCGCTGGTAGCGTGGGAAGCGTCAGGCCCGCTGCCGGCGCTCCAGAAGCCAGACTCAGAAACCAGATCCCGCTGTTCTCGTCGTTGTCCGCCCCGTTGGTCGGGGTCGCAAGAATGTAGTCGCCGGCCGCGCCGGCGAAGTCGCTCCCGAGGGCCGCGGCATGTCCCACGGAGAGGGTCGCGAACTGGTTCGACACGCTTCCTGTAGCGATGTGGGTATCCGCCGGGAGGGCATCCGTGTCACCGGCGGGCTCTATAGTTAGGACGATGGCGGTGGCGGTGGACAGGTCCTTCCCCGTCGCAAAGGTGCTGCCCGCGATGCTCGCGCCCGCAGTGGTCACGAGCCCACCGCCCGCATCGATGTTGAACTTCCCGGTAGAGACCGGCGCTCCCCCGATGATCGCCCAGCCCTCGTAGTGGAAGCCGTTCATCAACGGCTCGAATCCCGTCAACGTCAGCTGGAGGTTCTCGATCAGCGGCACCATGGGATCGTCGTCGTCGTCACTGCAGGCGGCGCCCACGAATACGGTAAGCGCCAGGGTGGCCACCAAGGTGGATCTCTTCATCGCTTTGTCTCCTCATTCGAATGTGAATCAACCGAATGACGGCCCCCGTGGATGTCAGTGGGCCGTCCACACCCGATTCGGACTTGCATGAGGCGTGCGAGGGATCCCGGCGGACACGGGCACTGCTCTTCGGGAAGGCAGGAGGCCGTTTTTCCGCGGGTCACGCCTCTCGGGCGGATGCTGCCTCCACGTTCCACGGAACACCGGAGCCGCGTTTCATTCCCTGCCGTTGAAACGGACGCTTCCCGCCCCAGGGCCCGGAAAAGCCCGCAATCCGGACCTTTGGACGGAGGGAACGGTTCGTGCATGAGGGGCACGACATCATTCGAAGCACCAAAGTGCGGCCTTGGCGGGTACCCGGATCATCGATTAGCGTGATCCGGGCCGAAGAGCCGGCCGAAGGAGTAGATTCGTGACCTTACAGCGCTCACTCATGGCCCTTGTGGCCATCGCCCTCTTCGCAGGGCTCATCCCCCTCGCCGTGGTCCTCGACCAGCGTCTCGAGACGGCGCTCGAGCAGAGGGCTCGCGAGGATCTGGAGCTGGCTCCGCTCGTTCTGGAGAGCCGGGTTCAGGATCTCGCCGGAGGCCGGATGATGCACGCCAAGGAGCTGGGTGCAACGGCCGGCCTCGCCGCCGCCCTGGCGAACGGCGATCACGAGCGCGCCGAGAGCCTGCTCGCTGCCGCCCCGGGTTATCCGGGTGAGCGTCCCCTCTTGGTAGGTCCTGGGGGCGGATCCCTGATGGGGCCGCTGCCGCCTACCGCACTCTTGGATCAGACGCGGGACGGGGGCATGCCCGTCTAGGTGATCCTCCTCGGCGACAGCCTCCTCGCAACGGTTGCCATCGCCCCGATCATGTATGACGGCAGTTGGGTCGGCTCCGCCGGCCTCTGGACCCCCGTTGACATGGACGAGTCCGCCCACCTGGCCGCCCTGACTCGGACCAACGTCCTGATCTCCTTCGGCGCCGGAACGTTGGGCCCGTACTCGGGCCAGGGTGAAGCGGCCATGGGCCTCCAGGCCACGCTGGTGGATCAAGGATCGCCGGAGGGTGAGGTCGTCGAGCTGGAGTGGGAGGGCGATCGGTACCTCCTGCGCACCGCCCTCATGGATGATGCCCGGGTGACGTTCGTGAGGAACCTGAACGACGAGATGGCCATCGTCCCCGAGCTTCGGCGGGCGGGCCTGATGTTGTTGATGGCCACCCTCGCCTTCGCCCTGGTAGTGGGTGGAGCGTTCGCGTCCCGGCTCGCGAGGCCCATCGGAGCCCTGGCGTCTGCCGCGGATCGGCTCGCGGCGGGCGACTTCGACACGCCGGTGCCCGGCTCCGCGATTCAGGAAGTCGAGCAGGTCCGAGAGGCCTTCAACGTCATGCGGATCGCCCTGGCGGAGCGCATGCAAAAGCTTCAAGAGGCGAACCGAGAGCTCGCCGACGGTCAGGCTCGGCTCGGCGCGCTCCAGGCCGAGCTGATCCAGCGGGACCGGCTGGCCGCAGCCGGACGGCTTCTCACGACGCTGGCCCACGAGATACGCAATCCGGTGGCGAACGTGCGTAACTGTCTGGAGATCCTCCGCCGCCGCGTATACACCGATTCGGAGGCGCGGGAGTTCGCCGACATGGCCATCGACGAGCTTCTGCGCATGCACGAGCTGGCCGAGCAGATGCTGGATCTGCACCGGCCGCGCGACCCCACCGAGACCGAGTGCGACGCCGGAACCGTGGCGCAGGAAGTAGCCTCACTGATGCGGGTCGGACTGAGAGACCAGGAGATCGCGGTGTC
Organism: Longimicrobiales bacterium; assembly: GCA_965218295.1. GTDB lineage: Bacteria > Gemmatimonadota > Gemmatimonadetes > Longimicrobiales > Gaopeijiaceae > CBDCKN01. The sequence goes on from CBDCKN010000003.1 coordinate 445,857, forward strand.
GGTGACGACCGAGGCATCCGCCGATGCGGCCCTGCCACCCGACACGCTCAAGCAGATCCTCCTGAACGTGACACAGAACGCCTGCGAAGCGATCCGGGCAGCCGGTGACGTTCATCTGGACGTACATCGCGAAACCGAAGCGGTGGTGGTGGAGGTGCAGGACACCGGACCCGGAATCCAGGCCGAGGTCCTGCCCCACATCTTCGACCCGTTCTTCACGACCAAGGCGTCCGTGGACGGGGTCGGTCTCGGTCTATTCACGGCGGAAGGCCTCCTGCGGGGCGCCGGCGGTCGCATGACGGCCCGCAACCGCGACGACGGCACGGGAGCGATCTTCCGAATCGAGCTTCCTGCAGCTCCCGTCGAGCAGGACGGGCACGAGATCGCCGAGGCTGCCGACGCTTCGGAAGCCGTCGAGGCCCTGAGGAGCGCTCGTTCGATCTGATCCTCCTGGATCTGCGAATGCCCGGCCTCGACGGAATCCAACTCGTGGAGGTTCTACGGGAGTGGGGAGAGGGCGTACCCATCCTCATGATCAGTGGGTTCGGCTCCGTGGAGACCGCAGTGCAGGCCATGCACACGGGAGCCGACGACTTCCTGACCAAGCCAGTCGAGCCCTCGGTCCTGAGTGCCCGTGTGTCCGAGCTGCTCGAGCGTCGCCCGGTCGCCGACGGCGGCGAGGAGAGTCCGGGAGGAATCATCGGTCGATCGCCAGCGATCCGGGGGGTCTTCGAAGCCATCGAACAGGTGGCGGGGACCGACGCCACGGTGCTTATCGGCGGCGAGACAGGCACCGGCAAGGAGCTCGTTGCCAGAGCCATCCATGAAGGTTCGTCCCGCTCACAGAAGCCTTTCCTGGCGGTCAACTGCGCCTCTCTCTCCGAAGGCGTGCTCGAATCCGAGCTCTTCGGACATCTGAAGGGTGCGTTTACCGGCGCGGTGCGCGACCGGGAGGGTCTGTTCCAATCCGCCGACGGCGGGACCCTTCTGCTGGACGAGATCGGCGACATGGCGCCTGCCATGCAGCATCGCCTCTTGAGGGTCCTCCAGGAGAGGGAGGTGACTCCCGTTGGCGGTGCTCACCCCATCCCCGTGGACGTTCGGATCCTGGCCGCAAGCAACCGCGACCTCAAGTCCGCCGTCGGCGAGGGGCTATTCCGCGAGGATCTCTTCTACCGGCTGAACGTGTTCCGCATCGACCTCCCCGCCGCTCCGATCTACCGCTCCTGGTGGAGCACTTCCTTCGCGGCCGTGGCTCGTCCGAGGCCGGCACCTTCGCCGCATCGTGCTCACCACTGGCTATGCGCAAGCTTCAGGGATACCACTGGCCGGGAAATGTCCGCGAGCTGTTCGCCGCCCTCGAGAGCGCTTTGATCCAGGCCGGAGGCGGCCGCGTCGAGGCGCACCATCTCCCCCAGGAGGTCCGCACCGCCGGTGGAATCGGACCGTCTCCCCCCGAGCGATATCGACATGGCGGGACCATGGCCGACGAGCGAGCCGCCATCGAGATCGCTCTGGAAGAAGCCGGCGGACGCCGGTCGACAGCGGCGGACATCCTCGGAATGGGGCGGACCACGCTCTGGAGGAAGATGAGGGCCTACGGGTTCGTCGTAGAGGGAGACGACACACTCGACGGCTCGGAGTAGCTGGCGGTGCTGTACGGGGTCGAAGCCACGGACCCGGTCACCTTCGGAGCCGTGGCGGCCATGCTGGTCTTCCGCGATCTGTTCGAAGGCGATTTCGACGAAGGCTCGGAGCGAGTCGGTGATGCCCTTCCCAACCACGGCTCCGAAGATGCCCGATACGAAGCGCCCATGGCGTGGGTAGCTAGCACCCCCTCAGGGCGCTTCAGCCGTGGGGCCCCCGCGCCCCCGGCTCGGCCCGAAGCGGGATCGCTACTCCGAGACCTCGCCACCCTCGGGCTCCGGTTCCCCACTGGCGGCTCGTCCCCCGTAGACCTCGGGCACCCAGTTCATGCTTTCGAGCGGTGGGCGACGGTAGTTGGGATCCCGTTGGAGGTCGGGAAGCTCGATGGGATCCTCCGGGAGATCCTGATACGGAACCGTCTCGAGGAGATGATGGATGCAGTTCAGCCGTGCGTGACGCTTCACATCGGCCTTCACCACGTACCAGGGGGCCTCGTCGATATCCGTGTAAGTGAACATGGCGTCCTTGGCGCGGGAGTAATCCATCCACCGGGCACGTGAGGCCACGTCCACAGGGCCGACCTTCCAACGCTTCCGCGGATCGTCCATGCGATCGCGGAGCCGCCGCTCCTGCTCCTCGGCGCTGATGGCGAACCAGTACTTGATGAGAATCATCCCCGAATTGACGAGCATTCTCTCGAAGTCCGGACAGGACCGAAGAAACTCCCGGTACTCGTCGTCGGTGCAGAACCCCATCACGCGCTCCACCCCCGCCCGGTTGTACCAGCTCCTATCGAACAGGACCATCTCTCCGGCGCCAGGCAGATGGGGCGCGTACCGCTGGAAGTACCACTGGCTCTTCTCGCGCTCCGTGGGGATGCCCAGTGCCACGACCCTCACAACGCGAGCGTTCAGCCGCTGGGTGATCCGCTTGATGACTCCACCCTTACCGGCGGCGTCACGGCCCTCGAAGATGATGGCCACCCTCATCCGCGTGTGCTTGATCCAGTCCTGAAGGCTCACGAGCTCCTCCTGCAGCCTGAGGAGCTCGCTCTCGTAGTACTTCTTTTCGATTCGGCCGTCCGGCCTGTATCGCTTCGTCATTGTGTGCATCTCCGATGAGATCCGTTCGGTCGGGTAAACATGCTCCCCCGGTGCCACTCCGGTGTACACCAAGATATCGCCGATCTTGGACGGAGAGTTCCAAAACGATCAACGTTCGTCGCGGGCGAGTCGGAAGGCGCCGTCCTCATGATTTCGCCCGTTTTCTCTGGAGAAGTGAAGTGAAGGCCGATACTGGTTTTCTGCTCTGCATATCAGGCCTGGGAGCCGCCCTGGTGGTCGCCGCAGCCGCACCGGCCCCGGTCGAGCCCGCGGTCGAATGGACTCCCCCGGAGGCCACGGTCCGGTACGATGGAGTCCGGAGGGTCTTCGAGGCCAAGTGCGTGAGCTGCCATACGGGGTCGGACGCCGCCCGGGGCCTTCGCCTGGACTCGTGGGAGAGCACCATCGCCGGTTCGGACGAGGGTGAGGCCGTCATCGCGTACGACGCCGCTCGCTCGCTACTCATCGAGCTGACGACCAAGCTGGTGGGTGGCCCCCACCCGGCCGAGCTCGACGCCGAAGGACTCACAGAGGATGAGGTGTCGCTCCTAAGCGCATGGATCGACGAGGGAGCCCCGTCGGAATCCGGAGAGATCCCGTACGCCGACGCGAACCAGCTCCTCTATGCGGCCAACCAGAGCGAGGCCATGGTCTCGGTCATCGATATGGAGACCAACCAGGTCGTCCGCATCGTCGACCTACAGACGCTGGGCCTTCCGGAGAACGCCTCGCCCCATCACATCGCCGTGGAGCCCGACGGATCGTACTGGTATCTGTCCGTCATCGCGGCGAACCAGATCCTCAAGTTCGATCGCCAAAACCAGCTCGTGGCAAGAATCGACTTCGTCAGGCCGGGTCTGCTGGCGCTGGATCCCGAGGGTGAGAATCTCTACGCCGGCCGCTCCATGGCTGCCGTTTCCCCGCCCCAGGAGATCGGAGTGATCCGCCGCTCGGACATGAGCTTCGAGGAGGTTGGCATCTTCATCCCGAGACCTCACGCCCTGGCCGTCCAGCCCGGTACCGGAACCGTCTATACCGCCAGCTTGGCCGTCAATCAGATCGCGTCCTACTATCCGGAAGACGAGGCGCTGGAGCTCACTGACCTCGGGGGTGACCGGCCCCACACCCTCATCGGGTTCGCGACGTCGCCCGACGGTCGGTGGATGGTGGGCACGACCCAGCTGACCGCAACGGTCTTCGTGTTCGATCTCAAGCGGGCACCCGACATGACTCCGGTGGACACCATCGCCGTGAATGCCGCTCCCTGGCACCCGGTGTTCACGCCCGACGGCCGCTGGGTCTACGTCGGGAACAACTGGGACAACACGGCGAACGTCATCGACATGGAGACGCGGACCCTCGCCAAGGTCATCGAGGGGAACGGTCTGGCCCAGCCCCATGGGGCCGCGGTCTCGCCGGACGGAAGCTTCGTGTACATCGGCAGCCGGAACCTCGAAATGCCCGAGGGCCACAGCAAGTACGGCCACATGTACACGCCACGCTACGACACGGGCGACAACGCGCGGGCGGGGACCGTGGTCGTGATCGACACCGAGACCCAGGAGATCGTGAAGGTCATCGAGATCGAAGGGTACGGTGCCGGGCTGGGGACCGCGGCCCGGATGCCCTGAGCCGGGCGGGGCGCCGATCGGAGCCCCACCCCAGCATGGCCGAGCCTGAAGGCTAGTCTAACGCATCACCCCCAACACCAAGTGGGACGGATTCCCAGCAGACCGGTAGACGGTCTGGGTGGCCATCTGATAGTCCTCTGGCTGGGCATGATAGATGTCCACGAAGGTCTGGGGGTTCCGGTCATATGCCGGGAACCACGAGCTCTGCACGTGCACCATGATGCGGTGCCCGGCCAGAAACGTGTGGTATTTGTCCTTCAGATCGATATCGATCCGGGTAACCTCTCCGGGTACCATGGGCTCCGGATGCTCCATGCTGCTCCGGAATTTCCCTCGCATGATCTCGCCGGCCACGTGCATCTGGAAGCCTCCCATGGGCACGCCGCAGGACTCGCTCCGGGGGGCATCGCCGGGATAGACGTCGATGAGCTTTACGATCCAGTCCGAGTCGGTACCGGTGGTGGAGACGTAGATGTTGGCCAGGATGGGCCCGGCGATGGTCAGGTCCTCGGTCAGGGGCTCCGAGACGTAGGTCAGGACGTCCGGCCGGCTCGACGCGAAGCGCTGATCCTCGACCTTCCACAGATGCCCAAGCGTAGTCCGAATCTCCGCCGAAAACGGAACCGGGTGATTCGGATCGCTCACGTAGCTGTCGGACGCGTCGGTGCCTGTTTCGGTCGGCTCGTCGAAGGCAAGGGTGCCGTCCACACGCAGGTAGAGGTTCGTCTGGCTGAGGCCCGGTGGGGGCCAACGGTCGAGGGTCCTCCACTCGTTGCGTCCGGTCTCGAAGACGACAGCCTCGGGCGCGCTCCAGTCCCCCTCGCCCTTGAGGTGATACCGGAAGAAGGGAAGCTGCACCTGGGTCTGGAAATCGACGGACGTCGGCGTGTCGAACTCGATGCACCCCAGGTAATCGCCGGCCATGCTCCTCCATCCACCGTGGAGCCAAGGCCCCACGGCAAGGGTGTTCTGGCTGGCGGGGCTCATCTCCTCGATGGTCCGGTAGATCGACATGGGCCCGTAGAAGTCCTCGGTGTCGAACCACCCCGCGACGTTCAGGACCGCGTGATCGATGCCGTCCAGGTGCAGCAAGGCATTCTGCCGTTGCCAGTACTCGTCGTACGTCCCGTGCTCCATGAAGTCGTTCCAAGCGATAACGTCGCCGTGGAAGTACTTGTCGTCGATGCCTGCAGCCGACCCGGCCTCCAGGAAGAACCCGTATCCCCACGGAGTGCCGTAGTCGAAGCGATCCGACCTCGACTCGGTGGGGCCCGTCCGCACCCGAGCGTTGGACGAGAGCCAGCTGAAGGCGTACATGATCCGGAAGGCGCCGTTGTGGTGCCAGTCGTCGCCGATGAACATGTCCGAGGGCGACGCCTGTGGGGACGACGCGACCAGTGCAGGGTGCCGGTCCACCATGCCCATGACGGTCTGCCATCCCGGGTACGAGATGCCCCACTGCCCCACTCTTCCGTTGTCGTTGGGTAAATGCTCCAGGGCCCATTCGATGGTGTCGTAGTTGTCGGTGCTCTCGTCCACGTCACCCGATCCGGGCCGATCCCGAGCCAGCGGCTTGATCACCTCGAACTCGCCCTCGGAGCGGAATTTCCCGCGGACGTCCTGGAAGACGAAGATGTATCCGTTCCGGTCGAACTCGGCCGTGGGCCCCAGCGGGGAGAGAAACCGGTCCGGCTCGTACGGCCCGATGGAGTACGGCGTCCTCAAGAGCATCACAGGATACTCCTCGGTGTCGTCCTTAGGGGCGTACACGATTGTGTAGAGCCGTACACCGTCCCTCATGGGCACCATGTGCTCCGTCTTGACGTAGCTCTCGCGCAGATAGTCCTCGTGGCTCTGCTGTGGAGTGAGAGTGTCGTCAGCGGCACTCCACAGCGCCGAAGCGGGAAGGAGCAGCACCGCCGCGGACAGGAGTGCGTGAGTGGTCTTCATTATGGGCCTGCCTCTACGTCGCTGGTGTCGTGAGTCTTGCTCGGTCGTCGGGTACGGCGTGGTGGGGTGGTAGCCTGCGGTAGCGTACCATCCGCCCCTCGATCCTGCTAGTCCGCTTCCGCCTCGGCTTCCGCTTCTGCTGCGGCGTTAGGCGAGGCTCCCGACTCGGCTACCACCTGCGCGGCAGCGTCCAGCTCTGCTTCGGCGTCCGCCACGGCCATGCGCACCTTCAGGAGCGTGTCCGGCGTGACGGACATCGAGGTGATGCCGGCATGGACGAGGAAGGGCGGGACCTCATCGGGGTGATCGGAGGGCGCCTGCCCGCAAATCCCCATGGACAGCCCCTGGGACGTGAACTCCTCGATGGCACGCTGAATCATGCGCTTCACCGCCGGCGAGCGCGCGTCCACCGGGTAGGCATAGTCCTCCAGGTCGTCTCTCGACACGGCGTACACGGTCTGGACCAAGTCGTTGGACCCGATGGATCCGCCGGTGAGCTGCATCTCGGCGATGAAGCCCTCGGCATCGATGACGTTGGAGGGAAGCTCCACCATGAGGTAGAGAGGCACTCCCGCCTGGGGCGAGAGCCCGTGGCGATCGAGCTGGCGGATCACCTGTGCTCCCTCCTCCGGCGTCCGGCAGAAGGGGATCATGACCTGAAGATTATCCAGCCCGACCTGCTGACGTACCGCCCTGAGCGCGTCGCATTCCATATCGAACGCCGGCAAGAAGCGTGGATCCACGTAACGCGACGCGCCCCGCCATGCGATCATCGGGTTCTCCTCGTGAGGCTCGAATATGCGTCCACCCAGAAGCTCCCGGTACTCGTTGGACTTGAGGTCCGAGAGCCGTACCAGGACGGGCCGCGGATAGAAGGCGGCGCATATGAGTGCAACGCCGTAAAGCACCTGTTCAACGAAGAACTGGCGGCGGTCCGCGTAGGCGGGCGTGCGGCGCTCGATGGCCCCCACGAGGGTGTCGAGCTCGTGGTGGTCGAAACTCTCGATCCTCTCCCGGAAGGGCTCGAGCTCGGGCGCGAGCTCACCCGTGCCCACGAATGTGCGGAGCTCCTCGTAATAGAGGAGCGCCAACGGATGAATCCCCACCTGGGCGGTCAAGATGAATTCGAGGCGGGCCAGCCCGACCCCGTCGCTGGGTAGTATGGCGTCCTGGAGCGCCTTGGCGGGGAATCCTACGTTGAGCTGCACCTTGGTACGCAGTGAGGGCAGCTCACCGAGGTCGACACGCTGCACCTCAAAGGGGTGTTCGCCGTCGTAGACCACGCCCGTGTCGCCCTCGGCGCACGATCCGGTGACCACGCTCAGCGGCTCGAGTATCCCTGTGGCATCGTCGCACCCCACAATGGCGGGAATGCCGAACTCTCGGGCCACGATGGCGGCGTGCGACGTCCGGCCGCCCTTCTCGGTGACCACCAGGGAGGCATCCTTCATCATGGGCTCCCAGTCCGGCGTCGTGAGCGACGTGACCAGGACGTCTCCGGTATCGAAGACGTGGGCCTGGGGGGGGATCTCCTCGAGGGCGCGGCCGTCCTTGAGCATGTTCCTGAGCGCCCGCTTCTTCTCGATGACCTCCTGGTAGTCCTTGTAGACCCTCACCTTTCCTGACCCGATGCGCGTCCCCACCGCCTGGCCGCTCAGGAGAACCTTGCCGTCGCTCCGCAGCTTCTCGGTGAGCGCCTCGTCCATGGAGTAGGTCTCGAGGATGTTCCTCTGCTCCTCCCCCGAGTGGATGGTCTCGGGACGGGCCTGCACGATGAAGAGATCGCCGCTGTAGCCGTCCTTGGCCCACTCGATGTCCATGGGCCTTCCGTAGTGGTCCTCGATGACCAGGGCCATGCGCGCCAGCTCGAGGGCCTCCTCCGAGGTCAGCGACCACACTCGGCGGCGGCTGCCCTGCACGTCCACGCTCTCGGTGGCGGTACCTCCTTGCGTGGAGTAGACGAGCTTCACGTCCTTGGCGCCCAGCCAGCGGTGAACGACCGCCGAACGCCCTCTCCGGAGTCCCTCCTTCCAGATGAGAAAGAAGTCTGGGGAGACCGTCCCCTGCACCACCATCTCTCCGAGCCCGTACGACGAGGAGACGTGCACCACGTTCCGGTTCCCGGACTCCGGGTCCATGGTGAACATCACGCCGGAGGTCGCGATGTCCGACCGCACCATCTTCATGACGACGACCGAGACTGCTCCCTCGAGAGGGTCCATGCCCCGTGCGAGCTGATAGCTGATGGCGCGCTCCGTGAAGGCGCTGGCGCAGCACTTCTTCCACGCCTCGACGATCTCGACGAGTCCCCTGACGTTCAGGTACGAATCGTACTGGCCCGCGAACGAGGCCAGCTCCGAATCCTCGCGAGTGGCCGAGGAGCGCACGGCCGCGTCGACGTCACTACCGTATTCGAGGCACAGGGCCTCGTACCCTTCGGCGAGAGCGTCCTGAATGGCCCCCGGCACGGGCGTGGCCTTCACCAGGTCCCGCGCCAACTCGGCCCGGGCATTCATCTCCACGTCGTCGTCGAGGTGGGCGTCCCGGAAGAGCACCTCCAGTGCGGTCCGGAGCGCGGCCGACTGGAGCGCCTTCGAGGCCCCGCGGCCCAATGACTCGTGGCCGGTGACATCGTCCCAGGACTCCGGAGAGACCGAAGCGTCGAGGAAGGACGCGTACGCATGGGCCGTGGTGGCGAATCCGTTGGGAACCCGGATCCCCTTGCCGTCCAGGTTTTGGTACATCTCCCCTAGAGAAGCCGCCTTGCCGCCGACGATCGGGCCGTCCTCGGCGGTGATCTCGCCGAACCAGCGGGTCAGTGAACCGAGCCCCTCACCGACGATGCTCCCCTCCAGCCCCTCCGAGCTCTCGAGGCTCACGTCCACCGCCGTAGGTTCCTCCTCTGCCCGAGCGTGCCCGATGGGGGCTTCATTGGACACCTGACCCTCGACCGTGGCGCCCGTGGGTCCCTCAGCGGTCTCGTTGGCGGCACTCTCTGAAGCGGATGGGAACCGGTCGAAAGCAGCACCTGGCGAATCTCCGGGAGGGTGAGTCACGGTTGCTAGGCTCCAGTCTGTGGCTGATTGAGTTGGGCAGCCATTACCCGACACGATCGGGAGTGGTCGACGCTGGGAGGCTTGCGAACCGAGCCGTCTAGCACAAGAGCTCGCACGCTCCCTTCATCCTACAAAGATGTTTTCGATTTCTGGGTGCCACAACAGAAATGATATGGCACATGAGAGGCCGCCTCCGTCTCTGGAGGGCGGCTCAAGAGTTGCTTCACTGTCGATTGGCGAGGCGACCAGCGGGTTGGACGCTAGCTGAACAGCGCCTCCAGCTGGTTCAGGCAGCTCCCCCACCCTTCCTCGTGTCCGGCCTTCGCCTCGGCGCTCGGGAAGAGCTCATGGCCAACCACCACTTCGGTGGACCCTCCCACGTCGTTGAACTGCACCGTGACGATGGTCTCGCCCACCTTGTGCTCCTCCTGCACCCAATCCCATGTGTAGACCAGCCGCCTGGGAGCGTCGACCTCCCGGTACTCACCGATGGCCGTGTACTCCTCGCCCTCGGCCCCCCTCATGTGGATGGCGAACCTTCCGCCGACGCGAAGGTCGGTCTCCACCTTCTCGACCGTGGCGTACTCGGGACAGGACCAGCGCTTCATCTGGTCCGGCTCGGTCCACGCCCGAAACACCGTGTCGGTGTCTGCCTTGATCAGGCGGGTGATCTCCAGGGCCGTACTCGTGTCGGTGCTCATTCTTCTTCCTCCTCCTCTTCAGATGTTGCCGCGTGCGGTTCGAGATAGCGGGCGAGCGAGTCGAGTTGGCTCTCCCAGTACCGTCGGTATCGCTCGACCCAGGCGGCCGCTTCCTGCATGGGAGCCGCATCCAGCTCACAGCGGCTGATCCGTCCATCGGGCGTCCGGCTCACAAGGCCTGCCCTCTCCAGGACTCGCAGGTGCTTCGAGATGGCCGGCCGCGATACGTCGAAGGGCCGCGCCAGCTCTCCCACCGTCGCCTCGCCTTGGGCGAGGCGTGCGAGGATAGCCCGCCGTTTGGGATCCGACAGGGCGCCGAACGTGAGGTCGAGCTTCCTACTATTAGTAACCATATGGTTACCAATATACACGCAGCACGCCTTTGATCAAGAGCGCGGTCGAGTCAATATGCTCTCGGGGTCAGCCCCTCCCGTCCCTGAGAATTTCCCGCGCCGCGTTATATCCCGGGTATCCGGTGACCCCGCCTCCGGGGTGCGTCCCCGCCCCACAGAGGTAGAGTCCGCCAATGGGCGTGCGATAGCGGGCGAGACCGGGAACTGGCCGCATGAAGAACAGCTGATCCAGCGTGTGCTCTCCATGGTAGATGTTCCCTTCGGAGAGCCCTTAGGTTCTCTCTCGAGATCCAGCGGAGTCAGGACCTGACGGTGGACGATGGCCGACTCCAGGTTGGGCGCGTATTCGGACAACGTCCTCACGACGGCGTCCCCGAGCCGCTCTCGGGCGGCGGCGTCCCACGCGCCCTCTTTGAGCCGGTAGGGTGCATACTGGGCCACGATGGACATGACGTGCTTCCCCGACTCGGCCAGGTCCGGGTCGGTGGCGGAGGGGATGGACACCTCCAGGTAGGGGTGTCGGGAAGCCGCTCCGTACTTCGCGTCATCGTACGCCCGCTCCAGGTATTCCAGGCTGGGACCGATGGAGATGACGCCATTCAGATGCGGGCCGCCCTCCGGGACCCCGGCAAAGCGGGGCAGCTCCCCCAGCACCAGATGAACCTTGGCGCTGGCGCCCTTGAACCGGATGTTCTTCACCTTGCGAACGAGCTCTGGCTCGAGCTCCGTCGGGCCCACGAGGTCGAAGAACGTCCGACGGGGATCGGCGTTGGAGACCACGCGGGCCGCCCGGAATTCCTCACCGCTGGAGAGAGCCACGCCAGTGGCCCGGCCGTCCTTCACGATCACGCGCTCGACGGGCTGGCTCGTCCTCACGTCGACCCCGTGTCCTCGGGCCGCTGCCGCCAGAGCTCTGGTCAGCTCGCCCACACCACCCCTCACCCGAGTGGTCGGCCGGAGAACGCCGCTTCCAGCCCCGACGTGGTGGTGCAGGAGCGCGTACGCAGTCCCCGCGGCCATGGGACCCTGGAACATCCCGGCTATGCCGGCGGCAGCCAGGGTCCCCTTGAGGACATCGCTCTCGAACCAATCCCCCAGCAGCTCGGACACGGCCATGGGGAGGATCCGCATGACCTCGACCATGTCCTTCTTGCCCAGCCGCCGGAGGCCGGCACCCAGCTTCAGAACGGACCAGAGATCCCGTGGGTCGTTGCCGGTCACATTGGGGGGCGTGGCGGACCAGGCGGCCTGGAGAACCGCTGCCGCCTTGCCGATCAGCTCACCGAAAGGGATCCAAGCCTCGGCGTCCGCCGGTGAGATCTGGCGCACGGCTTCCACGGTCCGCTTCGGTTCCCGCCAAAGCAGGAGATGGCGTCCGTCGGGCGCGGGAGCAAACACGGTGGGATCGGCCTGGACGACCTCCAGGCCGTGGCGCTTCAGATCCAGATCCCGGACCACCGCCGGATGGAGCCCACCGATTCGGTGCGCGGCCGTGTCGAACTTGAAGCCTGGAAAGACCTGCTCGGTGACGGCGGCTCCGCCGATCACCTCCCGCCGCTCCAGAACCAGCACCTTGAGGCCGGCCCTGCCCAGGTACGCGGCCGTCACGAGGCCGTTGTGGCCCGCGCCGATGACGATGGCGTCGTACGGGCCCGTCATCGCCGCCGATCCCCGAGGATCTTCAAGGCGGCAAGCCTGCCGGACGCGCCCGTGATGCCCCCGCCGGGATGCGTGCCCGACCCACACTGGTAGTAGCTCCTGACGGGCGTGGTGAAGTCGGCCCATCCCGCCGCGGGACGCAGGCAGAAGAGCTGATGGAGGGTCAGCTCCCCATGGAAGATGTTGCCCTCGGTCAGGCCCATCTCGCGGTCGATGTCCCGTGGGGTCAGCACCTGTCGATGCAGGATCGCCCCAGGGAGGTTTGGCGCGTACTGGGCCAGCGTGTCGACGACGGCGTCCCCGAACGCCTCACGCTTGGTCTCGTCCCAGCCTCCGTCCAGATCGGACGGAGCGTACTGGACGAAGATGGACATGACGTGCTTCCCGGGAGGGGCCATGCCCGGATCGATCATGGAGGGCAGGATGATGTCCATATAGGGCCGCCTCGAGAACCCTCCGTACTTGGCATCGTCGTACGCCCGCTCCAGGTAATCGACGCTGGGGCTGATGGAGATGGCGCCGCGCAGGTGGGGGCCCACGCCGGGGAGGCACGTGAAGTCGGGGAGCTCGCTCAGGGACAGGTTCACCTTGCCCGAAGACCCCCGGATCTTGAAGCGCCGGATGGCGTCGACGAAGTCGTCGGGAAGATCCTTGGGCTCGACCATCTGGAGGAACGTCCGCTTGGGATCCAGGGCCGAGACCACGATGGGCGCTCGGATCTCGTCCCCGTTCTCGAGGGCCACACCCACCGCCTCGCCGTTCTTGACGATGACCTGCGCGACGCCGGCCTCTGTGCGGATGTCGGAGCCGAAGCGCCTCGCGGCCCCTGCGATCGACTCGCTTACGCCGCCGGTCCCGCCCCGGGCGAACCCCCACGCGCGCATGGCGCCGTCGATCTCGCCCAAGTAGTGGTGCAACAGGACGTACGCCGTGCCGGGGGATCGGGGGCCGAGGAACGTGCCGATGATCCCGCTGGCCGACATGGTGGCCTTCAAGGGCTCCGTCTCGAACCACTCGTCGAGGTAGTCGGCGGAGCTCATGGTCATGAGCTTGAAGAGGGCGTGGAACTGCTCCTCCCCCAATCCACGGAGATGCTTGGCCAGCCGGGCGAACCCGAGGAGGTCCTTGGGACTCAAGGACGTCGGGTCGGGCGGCACCATGGCCAGGATCGGCTTCGCCGCCACCGCGAGCTGGTACATGAGCTTGCCGAAGTCGTCGTACGCGTCGGCGTCCCGGGGCGAGTGCCGGTAGAGCTCTCGGCGCGTTTGATCGTGGTCCGCCCAGCGTACCAGATGGTCGCCATCCGGAAGCGGCGTGAACGTGCTCTCGAGCGGGAGGATCTCTAGGCCGTGGCGCGGCAGGTCCAGATCCCGGATGATCTCCGGGCGGAGCAGGCTCACCACGTAGGAGCACACGCAGTACTTGAAGCCCGGGTAGATCTCCTCCGTAACCGCAGCGCCCCCGAGCACGTGCCGCTTCTCCAGCACCACGACGCGCTTGCCGGCCCGGGCCAGGTACGCGGCGTTGACGAGGCCATTGTGGCCCCCGCCGATGACGATGGCGTCGTAGCGGTGGTCGGCGGTCACTTCGTAGCCCTCTTTCGCTCGGGGTTGAAGAAGGGCGTCTCGACGACTTGGGCCCTGGCGTTCCGTCGCTGGTGCTCCACGGTGACCTCCATGTGAACGTCGGTTCCGGGGCGAGAGTGGCTGGCGTGGAGGTGGGCCAGGGCGATGTACTTCTTGAGGATGGGCGACCAGCATCCGCTGGTGGCGTATCCGACCTGCTTGCCCTGGCTGTACACCGACAGGCTGGTCCGCCAGGCCACGGACGGCAGCTGAGGGGGCAGCCCGACCTTGGCGTAAACTTCCTTCAGTGATTCCCAGCTCACCTCGAGACCCCGGAGCTCCCACTCCGGCCCGCGGCGCTTTTCGTCGGCCAGTGCGCTCCGGCCCACGAAGGCTTCTTTGTCCAGCTTCACGGTCCAACCGAGACCGAGCTCGTAGGGCGAGGACTTCCAATCTTCGATGATGGCCCGGTGCGCCGGCACGTAGTCCACACCGATGAGGAGGAGCCCGGCCTCGATCCGAGCCACGTCCAGGGCCAGGATCCCGGCCGGCGTGAGCCCGTAGGGCCCTCCTGCGTCCATCAGGGCATCCCAGAGGCGGGGGGCGTCGGGAGCGTCCACCCAGATCTCGTATCCCAGATCCCCGGTGTAGCCCGTCCGCGTGACGGTGACAGGAACATCCCTTACCCGTGCCGTGGTGAGCCGGAAGAACCCCAGCCCGTCCACGGCCCCGTCGGAGGCGCTTCCAAGAATGGCCCGGGCGTTGGGCCCCTGGAGGGAGAGGGCGGCGAGTGAATCGGAGACGTCCGTGACCTCCACACCCAGGCCCAAGGCGTTGTCCAGGAGCCAACGCAGATTCGGTTCGGCGGCCGTGAGCCGGAAGGTGTCGTCTTCCAGGCGGGACAGCGTGCCGTCGTCCATGACCTTCCCGGCCTCGTCGCACCAGGGCGTGTAGAGCACCTGGCCGTGCACGCACTTGGACACGTCACGCGTCACCACCCGGTCGAGGAAGCGCACGGCATCGCGGCCCCGAATCTCGTACTTGAAGAGGGGCGACACGTCGAACAGGGCAGCCGAGCTCCGGATGGCGTAGTACTCGCGATCGTGTGTGAGCTCGTATGATCCGGCGGTTACGTATCCGGCCCACCGGCGCCAGTTCTGGGCCTGGCAGAGGGGAGCCGTTCTGGAATGGAGGGGGGTGGTCCTCAGCATGCCGATCCGAGGTGTGGGCGTCGGGGCGCTTGCCGTGGCGGGATCTTACCGGAGGACGGACAGGGGGGCAATCGGAGATCACCCCAGCCGGTATTGACCGCTGGTTTCTCCAGTGGTATTACCACCGGCGGCGAGGTCTTGGACCTTCACACGAGGAGGCTGAGCTAGGATCAAAGGGTGTGTAAAAAGAGAGGCGACGTACCTTTCCGCTGAGTAATAACCAGCGAACTCCGGGTGACAGCCCGGGGGAAAGGAACGACGCCTCGTGAGGAAGAATACGGTGGGACCCGAGGGTGAGTCCAGGACGCCCGTGTGGGAAGTTCTGGAAGAAGTGGTTCGGGAGAAGGCGCAGGAGTTCATTCAACAGATCTTGGAGGAGGAAGTCACGGAGTTGCTAGGGCGAGAGAAGTCAGAGCGCAGGAGGGTGGTGGACGCGACCGAGGGCTACCGCAACGGATACGGCAAGCCGAGGCGGCTGGCGATGAGCTCGGGCACGATCACACTCCGACGCCCTCGAGTTCGAGGCCTTGAGGAGCGGTTCGAGAGCCGCGTGCTGCCGTTGTTCGCGAGGCGGACGAAGGAGCTGGGCGCTCTGCTTCCGGAGCTGTATCTGCACGGACTGGCGGAGGGAGACTTCGAGTTGGCGATGCGGGGCCTGCTGGGCGAGGGGGCACCGCTGTCGAAGTCTTCGATTCGGCGGCTGCGGGCGGGATGGACGGCGGAGTTCGAGGAATGGAGCCAGCGTCGCCTGGAGGGTCGTGAGGTCGTCTACGTGTGGGCGGACGGGATCTATGTGAAGGCAGGGCTGGAGCGGGACAAAGCGGCGCTGCTGGTGGTGCTGGGTGCCATGCGAGACGGGACGAAAGAGGTGTTGGCCCTGAGAGCGGGCTACCGAGAGTCGGTCGAGTCCTGGTCCGAGGTGTTGCGGGACCTGAAGGCACGCGGCATCGAGGCGCCCCGGCTTCTGATGGCGGACGGTAACGCTGCGATCTGGGGCGCAGTACGGCAGGTATGGCCTGAGGCGGGTGAGCAACGGTGCTGGAACCACAAGATGAGGAACGTGCTGGACCGACTACCTCAGCGGGAGCAGGGCGAGGCGAAGGATCTTCTCCGGGCCGTGGTCTACGCACCGAGCCGGGCCGAGGCCCTGAAGGCCCGCGAGGTGTTCGCCCGACGCTATAGGCCGTGGTATCCGAAAGCAGTGGACGTACTCGAGGACGACTGGGAGCGGATGGTAGCGTTCTACGACTTCCCCGAGGACCACTGGAAGCATCTACGCACGACGAACGTGGTCGAGAGCCCGTTCGCCGCGGTACGGCTCAGGACGACAGCAGCGAAGCGGTTCAAGCGGGTCGAGAGCGCTACGGCGCTAATCTGGAAGTTGCTCTTGGTGGCTGAGAAGCGGTTCCGAAGGCTCGACGCTCCTCACCTCCTCAAGGACGTATTTGAAGGAAGAAAGTTCGAAGACGGAAAGCCCGTCTCACACCAACAGCGGAAGAACGCCGCCTAATACGTTTACACACCTATTGACCCAACCTCAGGAGGCTTTATGAAACACGCTCTTGGTGGATGCGTTATGGCGCTCATTACGTTGGCCTTGATCGTCGCCTGCGAGGGCGATGTCGGACCCGTAGGACCAGCGGGAGCAGCGGGATCGGCGGGACCGGCGGGACCGGCGGGACAGGCGGGGCAGCCGGGAATCGAGAGCTTCACCTCGGCAACTGGCTGGTACGAATGAGGTGCCCCCTGTCACGAGCATCGCAGCCGGCACCGCCAGCATCTCCGTCGTCGGGCCACTCCTCGTGTATAGAATCGATGTCACGGACATCACAGACGCGACGGGGGCCCATATTCACGGCCCGGCCGCCGCGGGGGTCAATGCGGGTATCCTTGTGGACCTCTGTGGTAGGGGCGTCGCTCCAGCGTGCGCAACCGGCACGGTTAACGGAGTCCTCGTGAGTGGCACGGCGGGGGCGGTGTCGGGCATGTCGTTCGAGGACCTGCTGGTTTTGTTCCGGAACGGGACCACCTACGTCAACGTTCACACGACCGTAAACCCCGGAGGCGAACTCCGAGGGCAGGTCACGACGCTCGTGATGCAGTAGACTCCCCGGGCTGGACCTCTGTACGTCGATGAATGAGCGGCGAGCGAGGTGTCGGCGGCATGGTCGAGCAGCAACTCTCGGGGGCGGGGGCGATGGCGGCGGAGTGACGGCCTCACAAGCCATCGAGCAGCTTCCTCGGCGCCCAGATCAAGTCACTCCACGAGCTCGGCTTCCTGGAGCGTAAGGAGAACGTCATCTTCCTCGGCCCTCCGGGCGTCGGGAAGACCCATCTGGCTATCAGTCTCGCTATCGCCGCCGCGCAGGGTGGCCGCCGCGAGGCTCCTCACCTCCCCCGAAGTGTGACATTTTCAACCGCCACATCCATGTTAGACGAGCACATCGCTCACCCCATTCCAGCCATGGAGCACACTCGATGAGAACGCCGCACAGAGCCCCGTTCGCTCCGCTCTTCTGCGCAGGGCTCCTGGCCTGTGCAGGGGATGCCACTCCGCCTGACGCCGGGGGGCGCTCCAGCGTGTTGGACACCCCACCGCCCGCACGGGTCGCGGGCTACGAGTGGGCGCGCCACGGCGGCAACTACATGTACAACTTCTACCTCCCCCCCACCCCTAGCTCCACGCCTTGGGCTCCCGCCTGGTCCCCCGACGGTGAGGCCATCGCCGTGGGCATGAGCGGATCCATCTGGTCGGTGGACATCGAGTCTGGCGTGGACACCGAGCCGGGCGTAGCCACCGAGCTCACGCGAGGCCCCGGGTACCACTCCTCGCCGGCGTGGTCACCCGACGGACGGTGGATCGTCTACACGGCGGACAACGGCGCGTCGGCCGGTGACCGCGCCCGCACGATCCAGCTGGAGGTCCTGGACCTGGAGTCGGGCGAGACCCATGCCCTCACCGACGATGAGTTCGTTTACGCAGACCCGGCATTCTCGCCGGACGGGACTCGGCTGGCCCACGTCTCTACCCGGCCGAACGGCTACTTCAACGTCCACGTACGTCCCATCGAGGACGGGCAGTGGAGTGGGAACGCGGTGGCGGTAACGTCGGACAACGACTTCGGACGCTCCCGCCTCTACTTCGGCTCCATGGACATGCACCTCTCGCCGACGTGGATGCCGAACGGTGATGAGCTCCTCCTGGTCTCCAATCGGGACGTGGCACTGGGGTCGGGCAACGTGATCCGGGTACCGGCCGAGGCGGGCGGCATCGAGCGCCGCCGTACCGTCCTCGCCGAGCAGACCCTCTACCGGGCTCGGCCCGACGTGTCCCTGGACGGCAAACGGTTCGTGTACTCGTCGACGTCCGGCTCGGCGGACCAGTACAACAACCTCTACGTGCAGCCCACCGTGGGCGGCCAGCCGTACAAGCTCACCTTCTTTCAGCACGACGCCTTCCAGCCGCGCTGGTCGCCCGACGGCGAGTGGATCGCCTTCATATCCAACGAGGACGGGCTACCCCAGCTCGAGCTGCTGGAAACGTACGGTGGGGCTCGCCGCCGAATCGACATCACCAAGCGGCGCTGGAAGGAGCCCATGGGCACGCTCCAGGTGACGGTCCGAGCCGAGGGCGTCTCTGGGCCCACCGCGGCGCGCGTAACCCTGATAGCGGCCGACGGGAAGGTCTGGGCGCCCCATGACGCCTACGCGCGCATCGGCAGGGAGAGCGGCGGCTTCCCCGCCTTCCACATCACAGGGAGCTTCTCCCTGGAGCTCCCCCCGGGCCCGGCGGATCTCACGGTCATGAAAGGCTTCGAGCTCTACCCGGACCGGCGGCTGGTCGAGATCCAAGCCGGTGAGGTGACCCAGGTGGACGTCACCCTCCGGCGTTTGGCCGACTTCTCGGCGGAGGGCTGGCACAACGGATCCACCCACCTCCACATGAACTACGGCGGGAATCTCCACAACACGTTGGAGAACATGATGATGATGTCCGACGCCGAGGATCAGGACGTCGTCAACGAGCTGGTCGCCAACAAAGACAATCGGATTCTGGATCACCAGTTCTTCGTCCCCGGGGGCGGGGCCCACCCGCTCTCCACCCCGGGGCGCGTCCTGGTGGTGGGACAGGAGTATCGGCCGCCCTTCTACGGCCACGTCTTCATGCTGGGCCTGGAGGATCACCTCATCTCGCCCTTCACGACGGGCTACGAGGGTACGGCCATCGAGAGCCTCTACCCCTCGAACACGGACATGCTCAGGAAGGCCAAGCTCCAGGGTGCCACCACGGGATACGTGCATGCCTTCCCCGGGGATGGAGATCCCTTGGAGGGCGAGCTGGGCGGGGGCAAGGGTTTCATCGTGGACGCTGTCCTGGAGGCCCTGGACGCCTTAGAGTGGTCCACCGCGGGCCGAGCCGGCTTCTATCCCCTGTACGCGGTCTGGAACAACGACCTCAGGATCACGGCAGTGGGGGGCGAGGACGCCATCAGCAACCTCCACTGGACGCCTCTAGTGGGTGCAACGCGGACCTACGTTCGCACACCGGACGGCGAGCGCACCATGGAAGGCTGGTTCCAGGGGCTCCGCGACGGCCGTGCCTTCGTCACGAACGGGCCACTCGTCGAGCTCACAGTGAACGACAGCATTCCCGGCTCCGAGATCGAGCTGCCCGCCGGAGCCACGAGCGTCGCGGTCTGGGCGCGGGTCCGCTCCATCACACCCCTCACGCGGGTATGGCTCGTCCACAACGGTCGCGATGTTCAGGAGATCACGCTGTCCGAGGATCGTACGCGCGCCGAGTTCCAGGGCGAGGTCGCGATCGGCGGCAGCGGCTGGATCCACCTGAGAGCGGAGGGAGTACCTGAAGAGCACTACCCCCTCGACGCCCGCTTCGCCCAGGCGTTCACCAACCCGGTGTGGTTCACGGTGGACGGGGCACCCATCCGGGATGCAGCGTCGGCGGAGTACGGGATCCGGTGGATCGAGAAGCTCACGGCCATGGCGGAAGCATGGCCCGGCTGGCGCTCCGAGCACGAGTGGCGTGAGGTCCGGTACCAGTTCCTGCAGGCGGGTGGGGTATACGAGCGGCTGAAGGCCGAGGCGGGAGGCTCGACGCGGTGAGGACGGCTCTGATCCTGGGTGGGCTCGGCCTGGCCGGGTTGGGAGGGAGCTGGGTTGGCGGCCTGGAAGGCCAGACCCCGGCATCGGAGCAGCCCGCGCAGGCGAGCGCCCTCGCCCGATACTCGCTCGACCAGGATCATCGCGTGCAGTGGAGGCTGCCCAATCGGCTGCGGGAGATCTCGGGCCTCGCAGTAGCCTCGACGGATCGCGTGTTCACCCACAACGACGAAAGGGCGGTCATCTACGAGATCGACGTCCGGGAGCAGCGTATCGCAAAGAGGTTCGCCCTGGGCGACCCGCCGGTCCGGAACGACTTCGAGGGCTTGTTCGTCCTCGAGGACCGGTTCTTCCTCGTGACGAGCGACGGTGTGCTCTTCGAGAGCCTCGAGGGCGACGACGGCGAGCGACTCGACTACAACATGTATGTGACCGGGGCCGGTCGCCTCTGCGAGGTGGAGGGTCTCGCTGCTAACGTGGCGCGCACTCACCTTCTCCTGGCCTGCAAGACTCCCAGAACCCGCGAGCTGCGACCGTGGGTTACCCTGCTGCCCTGGTCCATCGAGGAGCGCCGGCTGGAGCCGGACCGGATGATCCGGTTCCCCCTGGACGCGTTCACGGAGGAGGTGAAGGGCAACGAGTTCAGTCCCTCCGGCCTGTCTCAGGTTCTGGGGAGCGATCACTTCTTCCTGGTCGCCGCCGCGCAGAACGCGATTTCGGAAATCTCGCTGGACGGACGCTTCTGGGGGATCGCGTCACTCGACAGAGGGCGGCACCAACAAACGGAGGGGGTCGCCTTCCTGTCCGACGGCACCCTGGTCCTGGCCGACGAGGGGAGCGGGCGCGGTGGCCGGCTGACCTTCTACCGCATCGACACCGGCACTCCCGGGAACTGACGGTCCACGGGCCGCTGGCTCCCTCGGCGTGTTAATGTTCCGTTGCCGAAGTTCGCGAGCCACCAAGAGGGTCGGGGCGCCGTGGGATCAAGGCGGGACGACGCGGCGTAGCGCAAGCTACGGTAAGGAGTCCCAACGCCGGGCCCACGGATGCACCGTGCCCTCGACTGGCCGAGACACTTTGGTAACGGGACATTAGATTCCCCCTTCCGGAATCCACAGCACCAAGAGGACAT
The DNA here is from genome assembly GCA_965218295.1 of Longimicrobiales bacterium. Lineage (GTDB taxonomy): Bacteria > Gemmatimonadota > Gemmatimonadetes > Longimicrobiales > Gaopeijiaceae > CBDCKN01. Next base: position 466,986 of record CBDCKN010000003.1, read on the forward strand.
ACATGGCCAAGAAGAGCTCCTTTGACGTCTCCACCGGAGTCGACCTTCAGGAAGTGGACAACGCGGTGAACCAGGCGCGGAAAGAGATCGCTACCCGGTACGACTTCAAGGGCACCGACTGCACGGTTGAATTCGACCGGGGGGCGGGCGTGGTCAAGCTCGAGGGCGACGACGCGTACCGGCTCACGGCGGTTCTGCAGGTCCTCCGGGAGAAGCTCGCCCGCAGGAACGTCCCCTTGAAGAACCTCGATCAGGGCAAGGTCGAGATCGCCTCCCTCGGTCGGGCGCGCCAGACCATCGGGCTCAAGCAGGGCATCGACCAGGAGACCGGCAAGAAGATGGTGAAGACAATCAAGGACCACGGCTTCAAGAAGGTCCAAGTCCAGATCCAGGGGGATGAGCTACGGGTCACGAGCCCCTCGAAGGACGAGCTCCAGTCCGTCATGGCCTTCCTAAGAGGCGAGGACTGGGGGGTGGAGCTCAAGTTCGGGAACTATCGGTAGGACGCTTCGTCTGCTTCATTCGTGCAGACGCGGATGCCCCCCCCAACGGAGGAGAGCCATGTTGCCGGACTGGACGATCACGTGACGGGATCTTCCGCGGCCGCTCAGTCGAGCACGATGCAGAAGGTCGGCCTGATCCTTGGTCCGGCTCTGTTCTTCGTGACGACCCTGTTCGACCTCGAGCCGGGGAATCCGGCGGTCACTCGCATGGCCGCCGTCGCCCTCCTCATGGCCACCTGGTGGATCACGGAGGCGATCCCGCTTTTCGCGACCGCGCTTCTTCCCCTGGTGCTTTTTCCCCTCTTGGGGATCACACGGGGAGGTGCGACCGCGCCCATCTACTTCAACAGCATCATCGTGTTGTTCTTGGGGGGCTTCATGATCGCCTTGACCATGGAGAAGTGGAATCTGCACCACCGGATCGCCTTGAAGATCATCAGGACGATCGGGGGAGGGCCGGCCCGGATCGTGCTGGGCTTCATGGTGGCGGCGGCGTTCCTGTCGATGTGGATCTCCAATACCGCCACGGCGATCATGATGGTGCCCATGGGGCTCGCCATCATCATGGAGTTAGAGGAGGACTTCGGGGCCGAGGTCACGCACCCCTTCTCGGTGGGCCTCATGCTCGCCATCGGGTACGCGTGCTCCGTGGGCGGCCTCGCGACGCTGGTGGGGACGCCGCCCAACCTGTCCTTCGTGCAGATCTTCCAGATCACCTTCCCCGACGCGCCGGCCATCTCGTTCGTCCAGTGGATGCTTCTGGGACTCCCCATCTCGGTGACGATGCTGGGGATCATCTGGCTCCTCATCACGAAGGTCTTCTTCCGGGTGCCCGAACACGTCACGGTGGATCGTGAAGTGGTGGACAAGCAGGCTGCAGCGCTGGGACCCGTGACCTACGAGGAGAAGGCGGTCCTCGTGGTCTTCGCGCTCACAGCATTCCTCTGGGTATTCAGGGTCCCCATTCAGCTCGGGTTCATCACGATCCCGGGCTGGTCCCAGTTGCTCCCGTTCTCCGGACTCATCGACGACGGGACGGTAGCCATCACCATGGCGACCATCCTGTTCCTGATCCCGAGCCGGACTCCCGGCGCCGCCTACCCGACCCTCGCGGGCAAGGACCTCATCCCCCGGTTGCCCTGGAACATCGTGCTCCTCTTGGGGGGAGGCTTCGCCTTGGCCTACGGGTTTCAGGTCACGGGCCTGTCGACGTTCATCGGGAGCCAGTTCGCCGGACTCGCCGGGGTCTCACCGTTCGTGGTGATTGTCGTCGTCTGCCTGACGCTGATGTTCCTGACGGAGCTGACCTCCAATACGGCCACCACCCAGATGATCCTCCCCATCCTGGCCTCGGTAGCCGTCGACTCGAACGTCCACCCCTTGATGCTGATGATCCCGGCCACCCTGTCGGCGTCCTGCGCATTCATGATGCCCGTGGCGACTCCGCCCAACGCCATCATCTTCGGGAGTGATCGAGTCCGGATCCCCGAGATGGCGCGCATCGGATTCGTGCTGAACCTCATCGGCGTCCTGGTGATCTCGCTGTTGTTCCTCCTCGTGGGGACCGTGGTCTTCGGGATCGACTTCGGGGTCATGCCCGAGTGGGCCACGTTCGAGGGGACGGGGCAGTAGGACGGGCGTACGGCCCTGATCGGGAAAGTTACGTACCGGAGACTGGGGAGTATGTAGCAGGACTACCGTGGCCAGCCCGGCACCATCACGGGTGCCGTCACCGGCGCCCCCGCCGCCACCCCTACCTGGCCCGAAGCGTTGAGCCCCCAGCAATAGATCTCGCCGAGACCGTTGAGGCCGCAGGTGTGATCTCCGATACCGGGCAGGAGAAGCGAGATGCCGTGCTGATCGGGCGCCGGCAGAAGGAAGGGTGCGGACTGGTTGATCATTGAACTAATCCCCAGCTGGCCCGACGCATTGAGCCCCCAGCAGTACGTAAGCCCGCCTACCAGGCCACATGTGTGTCCGCCCCCCGCGGTGATGCTCGTGAAGGTGTGTAAACCCAAGACGAGCGTCGGAGTCGGGTTGGCCTGAGGCACGGCAACGCCCGCCCCGAGGGATCCGCTGACGTCCTCGCCCCAGCAGTAGCCCGCGCCCCCGCCCGCGCCGGCCTGGGTGACTCCGCAGCTGTAGCCGGCCCCTGCGGAAACGTTGGAGAAAAGGAGCGGCCCACTCACGACCGCTATAGGCACCGTGCGGGTGATCTGCGTTCCGATTCCGAGCTGTCCCTGGTCGTTGAGACCCCAGCAGTACGCGATTCCGCCGAGGGTCACAGCGCACGTGTGATCCCTGCCAGCGCTGATCTCCTGGAAGGCCACGCCTGCCACGGCGACAGGCGTCAGAGCGTCGGTGAGACCGGCGTTGCCCAGCTGTCCGCTGGTCCCCTGCCCCCAGCAATAGGCCGCACCGGTCCCGTCCAAGGCGCAGGTGTGGGCCTCTCCGGCACTGATACGCACGAAGTGGAGGTTGCCGCTCACCTTCGTCACGGCGGACCGACCGACAACCGTCCCATCCCCAATCTGCCCGTCGGTGTTGAGCCCCCAACAGTAGGCCTCCCCATTGGCGTCGAGGCCGCATGTGTGTCCGCCACCCGCCGAAACCCGCATGAGGGTCGGACCGCTGATCAGAAGAGGCGCGGAGCTGAACGCGGGGCCAGACCCCAACTGCTGACTGAGATTACTGCCCCAACAATGCCAGGCCCCATCGGAGCCGGCGCGCGCACAATTGTGGGCATTGCCCACCGTAAGGGATGCCCCGAGACCAACCTGAAGGAACGACTCGGCCGTGAAGGCGACCGTTCCCGCCACACCCGCCGTAGATACCGTGACCGATGTGGTGCCAGCCGTGGCAGGCAGCGTGAGGACGGTGCTCGCCAGACCGTTGGCGTCGCTGCCAACCGATACCGGGCTGACGGAGCCGGAGCTCGCCGCGAACGTCACCAGGACAGCCGGCACCGGGTTGCCTGAAGCATCCTCCACTTTGGCGACCAGCGGGATCGGCAGAGTGGAAGAGGCGATTCCCACCTGCCCATCACCTGAAACCTTCTGGAGGACCGCCGGAGCGCCAGCGAGTGACGTGGCGGTAAACGTCTCGCTCAGGCCCAGGTTGGGGACGGAGGCCGTGACGGTGACCGGCCCCGCGGTGGCTGGAAACGTGAGGGACGTACTCGCGAGCCCATCTTCGTCGGTGACGGAGGTCGCCGGGCTCACTGATCCGACGCTCACGGAGAACTCCACGGTCACACCCACGGACGGATTCCCCAACGCGTCCACCAGCTTGACCACGAGCGGGAACGCCAGAGTCGTGAGAACGACACCGGCTTGCCCATCGCCCGCGATCTTCGTGATGCTGACCGCCGGCCCGGCAACGCCCGTAGCGGAGAACTCCACCGAGAACTGTGCAAAGGCCGCCCTCATGCGATGGGCCCCCAAGAGAACGCCAAGAGTCCATCGGGCGCTGGCACGCCCGTCCTGCCCGGTCGAGGAGCCACCTTCGACCGAGCCTCCTCCCCCCGTGACGGAGAATTGAATCACACGATTCGGCACCGGGCTGCCCATGGCGTCCGTCAGTAAGACCTCGGGCTACACCGGAAGCGCTTGATCCACGATTCCGGTCTGTCCGTCGCCACCCACCTTCTCGAGGGCAGCGGGCTGCTGCTGGACCTGGAGTACGACGGCCCCACTCGCCGAGCCGGCCGTCGCCGTGATCACACTGGTCCCCTCGCCTCGGGCTGTGACGATGCCGGATATGGGGCCGGCGCTGCTCACCTCGGCCACGGAGAGGTTACTCGAGGACCAGGTCACGGACTGTCCAGCGAGTACGTTCCCGTTCTGGTCCCGCACCTCTGCGAGGGCCTGGGTCGTCTCGCCCACCGCGGCGAGGATGACCTTGGACAAGATGACAATCAGAGACGAGGGAACCAGGGGATCCACTCCCCCACCTCCGCCGTCCCCCTTGCAGCCCGTCATCACCAGGAGAAGCCCTAGGGCGACGGCCTTGTCGGTACGTGTCATCCGCTGACCTCGTTGCAGGATCGTGCGGCGAGCCCAGGCCAAGCTACCTTCGTTCTGGTGGCGGCCGAAAGCGTTTCGTCGCATGCCCACCCGTATCGACATCAAGTCGAGAGAGCAAATCATCCATGAGACGTGTCATCCGCCTCTCCATACTGGCGGTCGGGATCGCTGGAGTGGGACTCTACATCTAGACCCGCGACGGCTGTGGCCGGAGCGGCGCCACGGCCTGTCCGGACGCCCATCTGGTGAACGGTCTCGGGACGGTGGTGGCCCGGAGCGACACGTGCGCCGGTGCGGGCTATCTCTGCGTCGGTGACGACAGAGCAGAATTCCAGGTCATGCGCTGGGCTCTGTCCAAAGGGCGCCTCAGGGTGCGGGTGCCCATTCCCGATATCCCCGACAGGGAGGAGGCTCGCCTCCTCCGTGCTGCAGCCGTCGAGGGCATCCGCATGTGGGACGGTCATCCCTTCCCCCTCTCGATCGACACCAGTCCCATCCCCTGGAGGCTATGGGACATCGAGCTCTTCTGGGTTCGTCTACCGGAGTTCAGAGGCGGCTCCGTCGGTCTCGCCCGGGCCGAGTGGCGCGTGAGGAACGGCGAACCGCAGTTCTCCGTCAAGAACATCTCGGCGGTCACGCAGGACTACCGGAATCCGGGGCGGCACGCCCCCTCCGAGGTCGTTGCGGCCGTGGCGGCACACGAGATGGGACACGCACTGGGCATCCTTCACCACAGCGACCGCGCCTCGGACATTCTCTATCCTTCAGACGAAGGATCCCAGCGGGTCTCAGCCAGGGACCTCGAGACCGTGGAGGCGCTCTACCGGCTGCCGAACGGAGCCCTGGTCCGGTGACGGGCGTCGCCGGGCGGCTCGTGCGGCGACCTCGAGTTGCTCTTCAGAGAGCGTACGTATCTTTACATCGTGAGTATACGTACGAGGCGGTGCTGGGGCGGTAACAGCAGACCCCCCCGGCGCCCTCTGAGCGCCGGGGGGGTTGTCTCGGTCGGCCCGACGGGATCAGCGATGCAACCGCAACTCCCGGAAGTCGTCCCACTCCACGCGATGTGTGCTTCCGTCCTCAGCGCGGATGGTGATGCCCCGGTTCCCCGGATTCACGTCGTTGGTGCCGGACAGTTGGAAGGTGCGACCGTCCACCAGCTCCACAGCGGCGCTGTAGCCCCGCTTCGCGATGGAGGTGATCTGGCTGAACTCGACGGTGAAATCGATGCCCTTGTAGTCGCCGTCCAGCATCTCCCAGGTATACTCCTCGTCGTTATCCCAGCGGATGTCACCCGTGAGCTCCTCACCCGACTCGGTGACCACGGTGCCACGGATGGGGCGGCCACCGTCGAACTCCTCGTAAGTGGTCTGGACCGGAGCCCTGCGGAAGTGCACCTCGGAGAAGTCCTTCCAGCGGACTTTGACCTGACCCAGCGTCGGGTCGGAAACCGAGATTCCGCGGTTCGTCCGTCCGACGTCGTTTGTCCCCCTGAGGACCATCTCCTCGCCACTCTCCACGACCACACGGGCCGCTCGGGAGCTCTCGTGCCGGATGGAGATGACGTCGCTGAAGGCGATCTCCCGGTCGACCCCGTCTTGATCCTTACCGTCGAGGATGTCGGTGGTGAGGATCTCGTCCATGTCCCAGGTCATGTAGCCGGTGAACTCGAGTCCGGCCCGTGTGATCAGGGTCCCGTAGAGCCGCTCGCCCCACGGGATGATCCCGTCGGGGGCGGCCATGAACTCCACGGCCTCCAAGTCGCGCCACTTCAGCTCGGCAACGCCCTGCCGCGGATCGTCAACGACGAGGGCACGCAGTCCCCGGCCCAGATCCGTGCGTCGGCCTCCAAGCTCCTGCTGCTGCCCCGACTTGAGTGTGAACAGGGCCTCGTGCGAGTTCAGAACGTCGATGCGCCGGACGTGACCGAAGCGGATGCCCGAAAGCGTAGAGCGACGGCCCTTCCAGTCGACGTCCAGCAGATCGGCCCAACTCCCCTCGTTCCGATCCCAACGGATGTAGCCCTCGAATGCGTCCCCCGACCTGGTGACGACGTTTCCGTAGAGACGGCCGACGAGGGCCGGTCCCTCCAATCGCTCGACCAGCGGGGCCGGAGCCACCGTGGGGACATCGACCGGAAGGGTGACGGTGTAGGTCCGGTGCTGGTGGGGCGCGGCGTTGGCCAAGAGAGCCATGGTGCAGGCAAGGCTGAGAACTCCTGCGCCGGCGATGACCGACAGATTCTTGGCGTCTTCTTTGCGCGTCGGCTCTTTCATCTTGTCCCCCCATCCAGGACCTCGAGACTCTACTGCAGACTAGTGTTCCGTTGTCGAAGTTCGCGAGTCACCAAGAGGGCCGGGGCGGATGCACCGTGCCCTCGACTGACCGAGACACTTTGGTAACGGGACCCTAGTATCGTACTGGCCTACGGCGAGCGAGTTCCCGTCGAGAACCAGCTGCCCACGGGCGAGGCGGTGCAAAAGATCGGGGCCGGCATTCTTCCGGTAGGCACGTTCGCGAGGATTCGGACTACACCGTCGTCATGACGCAGGGTACCGCTGGACCCGGCTCGGGTCAGGCCGGCGGCACGTCTCCCGGCTCCGGCATGTGCGCCAGGTGCAGGTATCCTACCAGGAGGATCGCGGCGAAGAGGTTCACCGCCACCACCATGCCCGGTCCCACGGATTCCAGCGCCACGACCGAGCCGGACACGGAAACGGTTCCGTAGAACGCCGCGGTGCATAAGGCCGCCACGGCGAGAAGTCGCTTGAGGCCGGCCAAGTACTTCCAGTCGAAGAGAAGGCTCGCCAGGACCCCCACCAGGGCGAAGGCCAGGAAGTGCAGGATGGTGAAGGTCGCGATCCGGTAGGCCGTCGACAGGCCGGCGACGAGACCCGACAGGCTGGTCAGATCCAGCTCGAAGCCGGCGGGGCCGAAGACGGCTCCCGACAGGGCGCCCGGCGTCGCCAGGGGCTGCAACCGTATCAGATCGAGAACGAAGAAGGAGAGGGCTACCCCTCCGGCGGCGATGGCCCCGGCCTCCGCCCCCCTGACTGCGCGATCGTATTTGCCCATGGTTCGGCTCCCTGGAGCGTGTCGATCACCCCTGCCTCACCGATCCGTTACCAACGTGGGTCTATCTGCTCTCCATCGCAACCACGGAGGGGCGCCCTCCTCCCTCACGCTCACCGTGATCGCGGCCTCCCACATCCTTAGTCTCTGACGGGGGGGTGTGCAGCGGGCCCTGCTCCTCTTCTTCGGTACCGTGGTGCCGGTAGCCGTTATCTGGTTCATCAAGCGACGGAAGCGCTGACTCTTCCGCCACCCCTTGACTCTTCTCGGCTTATTCGGTTTACTGAGGGCGTCATGAGAACCTCGACTCAGCATCATCGGCACCATCATCACCATCCGCTCACGGGCGGCTGGCTGGAGATGTGCACCTGAGTTGAGGATCACCTGACGATCTGAGCGCATCTGACGCCGGCCCTCCGAGGTCGGCGTTTTTTCGTTCGCCCACCTCGGAGCTCCGGCGCCGTCCCAACGGAGCTCCATATGAGCCAAGACAACAGAGACAACGACGACACGCTTCGCATCGGCCTCCCCAAGGGTCGCATGCAGGAAGCGGTCATGACGCTGCTGGCCGACGCCGGCATCCGGATCACGCCCAGCGCCCGTGGATACCGGCCAACGGTCTCCCTACGTCGATGCGAGGCAAAGATCCTGAAGCCGCAAAACATCGTCGAGATGATCGAGCTCGGCAGTCGCGACGTCGGTTTCGCCGGCGCCGACTGGGTCGAGGAGATGCGCGCCGACGTGGTCGAGCTCCTCGACACCGAGCTGGATCCCGTCCAAGTGGTTGCGGCGGCACCGAGGGTGCTTCTCAACTCCAACGAGCTTCCGGCTCGGCGCCTCGTCGTCGCGTCGGAGTACGAACGGCTCACCAAGGAGTGGATCGGAAGTCGGGGCCTCGACGCCGAGTTCGTCCGCTCCTACGGAGCCACCGAGGTGTTCCCGCCCGAGGACGCGGACGTCATCGTCGACAACACGGCCACCGGAAGCACCTTACGTGCGAACGATCTCGTCGTCGTGGACACCCTGCTCTCCTCGTCCACCCGCCTCTACGCCAGCCCCACGGCCATGGACGATCCGGCGAAGAAGGGCCGTATCGAGGATCTCCGGCTGCTCCTGCAGAGCGTCCTCGATGCGAGAAGGCGAGTGATGATCGAGGTGAACGCCCCGGCGGACCGCCTCGACGCCGTGGTCTCGCTCCTTCCCTGCATGCGGGAAGCCACCGTGGCTCCGCTCTTCGGGAACAGAGGCTACGCGGTGAAGGCGGCGGTCCCGAAGGACCGGCTGCCGGAGATCATCCCTGCCGTGAAGGCGGCTGGCGGATCCGACGTGGTCGTCACCTCACTGTCCCAGATCGTCCCTTGAGCGACCGGCCCTCACTTCCGTCGACCTGGATTCCCAAGGATCCGTATCGGGGCCCCAGGCCTCGTGACCCCGGCGTTCTCAAGCTGGACGGTAACGAAGGAGCTGCGCCGTCTCCGAGCGTCCTGGCAGGGCTGGCCCATGAGGACGTATCCGTTTTGCTGGATTATCCCGACCCACGGGGGCTCGAGGCAGATATCGCCGATTGGCTCTGTGTGGATCCGGGACGTGTGGTGGTGACGGCCGGAGCGGACGACGCTCTCGACCGGGTCTGCCGGGCGTTCCTGAGGCCCGGGCGACGCATGGTCCTTCCTGTCCCGGCCTTCGAGATGATGTACCGCTTCGCCGCAGCCACCGGGGGGGAAGTGAAGCCGGTTCCCTGGGAGGGCGACTTCCCCACCGACGCGGTCATCGCGGCCCTGGACGACGACGTCTCCGTCGTCGCAGTGATCTCACCCAACAACCCCACGGGCCGCGTGGCGACGGCAGAAGACCTGAAGCGAGTGGCCGACGCCGCCTCCGGGGCCATCGTTCTCTTGGACCACGTCTACGTCGACTACGCCGACGAGGATCTCACGGAGTTGGCCACCGAGCTCGAGAACGTGGTCACCGTCCGATCCTTCTCCAAGGCCTGGGGCCTGGCGGGATGCCGGGTGGGATACGCCATCGCCTCAGAAGAGGTCGCCAACGTGCTCCGGAACGCGGGCATCCCTTTCCCCGTGGCCGGGCTCTCGATCGCTGCGGTGCGTACACAGCTCCAAGGAGGCCGAACGCTGCTGGATGAGCACGTGAGGCGGATCCGTGGGGGCCGAGACGTGCTGGCTGACACCCTCGCTGGCCTCGGCGCCTCGCCTGCCCCGTCTCAGGGGAACTTCGTCTTCGCCGACTTCAGCGAGCGCGCCGACCTCGTCTACGATGGGCTGGCGTCGCTGGGGATACGCGTCCGGCGCTTTCCGCATCGGCCCGAGATCAGAGCCGGGATACGCATGACGGTACCGCAGGGCGCAGAGGAGATGGAGAGGCTTCGAGCCGGCCTGGACACGGTCCTGGCTCCCGAGGCGTTGCTCTTCGACCTGGACGGGGTGCTAGCCGACGTCGAGGACTCGTATCGACGCTGCGTCCTGGAGACGGCCGGAAGCTTCGGGGTCCAGATCACCCGTGGGGACCTGGAGACGGCCGTGCTGGCGGGCGACGCGAACAACGATTGGGTGCTGACCCAGCGCATTCTGGAGGCTCGGGGCGTCGAGGTTCCCCTGGGCGACGTCACCGAGCACTTTCAGGAGATCTACCTGGGCACGCCACAGAAGCCCGGGCTTCGTGAGTCCGAGCGACTTCTCGTCGGTCGAGACGTGCTGGCGCGGCTGGCGGCCCGCCTACCCATGGGCATCGTCACCGGCCGCCCGAGGGACGAGGCCGTCTGGTTCCTGGAGAAGACCGGGATATCGGACCTCTTCGGAGCGGTCGTGTGCCTGGGGGACGCTTCCCTCAAGCCCAATCCTGAACCCGTGCGCGTTGCCCTCGCACGGTTGGGCGTCGAGCGAGCGTGGATGGTGGGTGACACGCCTGATGACCTCCGTGCCGCCAAGGCCGCAGGAGTCCTTCCGGTGGGATCGTGGCTCCCGGCGACGACCCCACCAACGCCGTTTCGGCCCTCCGCGACGCCGGAGCGGCCACCGTACTGGACGACGTCACCAATCTCGAGGAGCTACTCCATGACCCCGCGCGAGGCCGTAATCGACCGCCGTACCAAGGAGACCGAGATCAGCGTCCGGCTGAATTTGGACGGAACCGGAGCCACCCAGGTCGCCACGGGCATCGGGTTCCTGGATCACCTCCTGGACGCACTGGCGAAGCACGCCCGCTTCGACCTCGAGCTGAGCTGCAAAGGGGATCTCCTCATCGACGATCACCACACGGCGGAGGACTGTGACTCACGCTCGGCGCTGCGCTGCAGCAGGCCCTCGGCCCGCGAGTGGGCATCCGTCGCTTCGGCTACGCCTACGCGCCGCTGGACGAGGCTCTGGCACGGGCGGTGGTGGACATCTCGGGACGCCCGTTCGCGGACGTGAACCTGGGCCTTACCCGGGAGCGGCTGGGTGAGCTCTCGTGCGAGAACATCCCTCATGTCCTGAGCTCCCTTGCGTCCACGGCGGGTCTGACTCTCCACGTCGACGTGCTCAAGGGCGAGAACGACCACCACCGGGCGGAGGCGGCCTTCAAGGCGGTGGCGTTGGCCCTCCGGGCAGCCATGGAAGCGTCGGGCTTCGACGACGTGCCCTCCACCAAGGGAAGCCTGGGAGGCGTGGAGCCGTGAGCCGGGTCGCCATCGTCGACTCCGGGGTCGCCAACCTCGCGTCGGTGAGGAGCGCCCTCGCCGCCGTGGGCGCGGACGGCGTCGTGACCCGGGAGCCCGACACCGTTCGGGAGGCGAGCCACGTGGTGCTGCCCGGCGTGGGGCGGTTCGAAGCCGGAATCGAGAGCCTGCGCGCGGACGCGCTGGATCTGGCGCTTCTGGACGTCCAGGAGGCAGGCACCCCCCTCCTCGCCATCTGCCTGGGAATGCAGATGCTGGGAGAGGGCAGCGACGAGAGCCCCGGCGTAGCCGGCTTGGGCATCTTTCCGGGGCGATTCGTTCGCCTGCCCTCCTCGGTGCGGGTCCCCCATCTGGGCTGGAACCGCGTCGAGGCGGACCCTTCGTCAATCCTGCCACCCGGCATGGCGGCCTTCGCGAACTCGTACTGCCTCACCGACGCCCCGGAGGGGTGGAGCGCGGCCTGGACGACGCACGAGGTGCGCTTCATATCGGCCCTCACCAGAGGCCGGACCCTGGCCTGCCAGTTCCACCCGGAGCTGTCGGGTGACTTCGGCATGGGGCTCCTGCGGACGTGGCTCTCGGGGGAGTCGCCGGGCCGCGAGGTTCGGGAGGCAGCCACCTCCGGCAAGGCACGGCCGACTCTCAATCAAGTGGCACGCCGCATCGTCCCTTGTCTCGACGTGAAAGACGGCCGTGTGGTGAAGGGCGTGCGCTTCCAGAACCTCCGCGACTCCGGGGACCCGGCCGAACAGGCCGGCCTCTACGAGCAACAGGGAGCCGACGAGATCGTCGTCCTCGACGTGGCGGCCTCACCCGAAGCGCAGGGGACCCAGCTCGACACGGTCCGCTCCGTGCGAGCGTGCCTCCACATCCCGCTTACCGTCGGCGGAGGGGTTCGCACGGTGGACGACGCGCGCAAGCTCCTGTCGGCCGGTGCCGACAAGGTGAGCGTTAACACGGCCGCTGTCCGGGACCCGTCCCTCATCGAGCGTCTGGCCCAGGCGTTCGGGTCGCAGTGCATCGTTCTGGCCATAGACGCTCGCCGGGAGGGGGACAGCTGGGACACGCTCGTGATGGGCGGTCGCGAGCCCACCGGGATGGACGCCATCGAGTGGGCCCGGGAGGGGACCCGCCTGGGCGCAGGCGAGATCCTGCTGACGAGCTGGGATCGGGACGGGACCAGGAGCGGCTGCGACCTCGAGCTGCTCCGGACCATGCACGATGCAGTGACCGTGCCAGTAATCGCGTCGGGCGGCATCGGCACGAAGAGCGACGTGGCAGCCGCCTTCCACTCCGGAGCGGACGCCGTCCTCGCGGCGTCGGTCTTCCACGACGGTGACCTCACCGTGGCGAGTATCAAGGAGTTCCTGAGCAGAGAAGGGGTGGTGGTACGGACATGATCATTCCGAGTGTCGACCTCATGGACGGACGGGCGGTCCAACTCCGCCGCGGGCGGGAGCTCGTCCTGGAGGGAGGCGACCCCTTCGAGCGTCTCGAGGAGTTCTCGGTCGCCGGTGAGGTGGCCGTCGTGGACCTGGACGCGGCGCTTGGCAAGGGATCCAACGCCGGTGTGATCCGGGAGATGGTGCGGCGCGCACCCTGCCGGGTCGGTGGCGGCATCCGCGATCTCCAGACGGCCCTCGATTGGCTCGACGCCGGAGCCACTCGTGTCGTCATCGGCACGGCGGCGTCCGTGGACTTCTGCTCGCAGCTTCCCCGGGAGCGCGTGGTGGCGGCTGTGGACGCGGAGAAGGGCACGGTGGTGGTGGAGGGATGGAGGACCGAGACGACGTTCCAGGTCATCGATCGCATGAGGGAGCTCGCCCCGGTCGTGGGCGGGTTTCTCCTCACACAGGTTGAGCACGAAGGAGGGATGTCCGGCTTCAGCATGGAGCTCGTGGAGGAAGCAGTGGAGGCAGCGGGAGACGCCCGCGTGACCGCGGCGGGCGGCATCACCACCGCGGAAGACGTGGCAGCTCTCGACCGACTGGGCGTCGAGGCTCAGGTGGGGATGGCGCTGTACTCGGGCCACCTGACCCTCGGCGCCGCCGTGGCCGCCCCTCTGACCAAGGGCATCGAGAGCCGACTTTGGCCCACCGTCGTGTGCGAGGAGTCCGGCGCAGCCCTAGGTCTGGTGTGGAGCACGCGAGAGAGCCTGGAAGCCGCAGTGTTACGGAGGCGGGGCATCTATTGGTCCCGCTCCCGCGGCGAGCTCTGGATCAAGGGCGAGACGTCAGGGGCCACCCAGGAGCTCCTTCGGGTGGACTTGGACTGCGACCGGGACGCCCTGCGCTTCACGGTCCGCCAACACGGCTCCGGATTCTGTCACACCGGAGAGTGGGCGTGTTGGCCGACGGCGTTCACGCTGTCCACCCTCGGAAGGGTGATAGCGGAGCGTCGGGGGGAGCTCGGCTTCGGCGAGGGACCACCGGTGACAGGCGGCGGCTCCGTGGGGTGGTGGGGAGTCGTCGGACAGGCGCGGCTCGGGTACGGCTCGCGTGTTGGCCGACCCCGAGCTGCTAAGGGCCAAGCTCCTCGAGGAGGCGGCGGAGCTGGCCGATGCCACGGACACCGCGAGCGCCACCCATGAGGCCGCCGACCTCATCTACTTCGCTCTGGTCGGTGCGGCCCGCCACGGCGTGGGCATGGAGGACGTACGCCGTGAGCTCGAGCACCGGCATCGACAGGTCCGACGCCGTCCCATGGCGGCCAAGCCGGAAGGAGGAACATAATGAACGAGAGCCTTCTTCCCCGTCGAGACCCCGAGGAATTCACGGCGGGCAACCCGGGCGCTATCTCCCTTGAGATCCAACGCGAAGCCGAGGTCATCGTAGAGCGGGTCCGAGCCGTCGGTGAAGCCGCCATCCGGGAGTACGCGACCAGGTTCGACGAGCGCAGCCCCGAGCAGTCCCCTGTACATCACCCGTGATGAGCTGGGGCTCCAGCTCGAAGCGATGGCGCCATCCGACCGCGCACGCCTGGAGCGCATCGGAGGGCGCATCCGCGAGTTCGCCACCGCCCAGAGGGGCGCTCTCGAACCCCTCGACGTCGATATCCCCGGGGGGACCGTGGGGCACCGCATCGATCCGGTGGAGGCGGCGGGATGCTACGCCCCCGGCGGGCGCTATCCCCTTCCCTCCTCGGTGCTCATGACCGCCGTCACCGCCCGGGCCGCCGGAGTGGAGTCGGTTTGGGTCGCGAGTCCCCGACCCACGCCCATCACCCTCGCAGCCGCCGCCGTAGCCGATGTTGACGGAGTCCTAGCGGTGGGAGGAGCCCACGCCATCGCGGGTCTGGCCTTCGGGGTCGGACCGGTGCCTCCAAGCGATGTGGTCGTCGGTCCGGGGAACCTGTACGTGACCGCGGCCAAGCAGCTCCTGGCCGGCGCCGTGGCCATCGACATGCTGGCCGGCCCGTCGGAGCTCGTGATCATCGCGGACGGTTCGGCAGATCCGGCCTGGATCGCCGCAGACCTCCTCGCCCAGGCGGAGCACGATCCCGAAGCCGTGCCGATCCTGATCGCGATGGACCCGGCTCTTATTACTGCGGTCGAAGCGGAGCTGAGCACCCAGCTCGGCGACCTCCCCACCGCCGACACCGCTCGTACCGCAATATCGAAAGGGGGCGTCATCGCCTGTCCCAACGTCGAGGAGGCCGCCCGGGTGAGCGACGCCATCGCGCCCGAGCACCTGCAGCTGTCCATGGCCAACGCCCGTGACCTGGTGCCCCGCCTCAACCACTACGGCGCCCTCTTCATCGGGGAAAGGAGCGCCGAGGTGTTCGGCGACTACGGAGTCGGTCCAAACCATGTGCTCCCAACGTCGGGGACGGCCCGGGCTCGGGGAGGTCTTTCGGTCATGGACTTCCTGCGAGTGCGTACCTGGATCCGCCTGGACCAACCCGGTCCATCTCGCGAGCTGGTAGAGGATTCGGCCTGGCTGGCCAGGCAGGAGGGGCTGGAGGCCCACGCGCGAGCGGCGGAGCTTCGGTAAAGGCTCGCCCGCTGCGCTATAATTGAGGGATTCTCAAAGGAGACTTCATGAAACGATCGGTGGTGGCGTTGGGCTCTATCCTCCTCCCCTCCATAGCGCCTCCGTCAACAGCCCGGGCTCAACAGGGCCCGTGGGGCCTCACGGCGGTCGAGGGGATCACGGTCGGGCATCACACCCTGAGCGAGAGGCCCACCGGCTGCACCGTGATCCTCACCGGAAAGGGTGCGGTCGGAGGAGTGGACGTCCGCGGCGGCGCGCCTGGCACGGTCGAGACCGATCTCTTGGATCCGGTGAACTCCGTGCAGGAAGTCCACGGCATCATCCTCTCCGGCGGCAGCGCCTTCGGGTTGGCTGCCCGAGACGGAGTCATGCGCTACCTGGACGAGAAGGGCATCGGATACCGCATGGGGTCCATCGTGGTACCCATCGTGGTCGGTGCCATCCTCTACGATCTCCCTGTGGGGGGACGACCCCGGTGTTCGCCCGGGCGCCGAATGCGGATACCAAGCGGCCGCCCGGGCCACCGGAGACACGCCCGCCGAGGGGAATGTGGGCGCAGGGGAGGGAGCCACCGTTGGCAAGCTCCGAGGCATCCCGCGCGCTATGAAGAGTGGGATCGGGACCGCGTCGATTACACTGCCCAGTGGCCTCACGATCGGAGCTATCGTGGCGGTCAACGCGGTGGGCGACGTCATCGACCCGTCGACGGGCGCCGTGATCGCGGGAGTCCGTACAGCCGACGGCCGGGGCCTCGCCGACGCCCGGGTGCTGCTGCGGGAAAGTCGCGAGTCGAACGAGCCCCAGAGCGGGGCCAACACCACCATCGGGGTCGTTGCGACGAACGCCGTGCTCACCCAAGCCCAGGCCACCAAGGTGGCGCAGATGGCCCAGGACGGCTTCGCCCGGGCGATCTATCCCGCGCACACTATGGGGGACGGAGACACCGTCTTCTCCCTCGCCACCGGCACCTTCGACGGCGATGCGTCCGTCTCCACGATCGGAGCCCTGGCGGCGGACATGGTCACCGAAGCCATCTTGGGGGCCGTGCGGGCGGCCACCGGCATCGAGGGGATTCCCTCCGCCTCGGACCTCAACACGGGCCGGTGATGCGGGCGCCCCCGCGCCGCCAAGTGATGCACGGTGCGCGCCGCCCTAAGAGTCCAAGCCGCTCCGTGACATCCACCGGCCGTCTCGCCCCATGACCCCCGAGACCTCGGCGCGCCCGTGAACCTCGAGCTGGTAGTCCTAGTGGTCTACTCGGCCATCCTCATCGGCCTCGGCCTTTGGATCGGCCGGCGGGTGGAGAGCAGCGGGGGGTTCTTCGTGGCGAACCGCAAGCTCGGAGCAGCGCTCATCTTCTCCACCGTGCTCGCCGCCAACATCGGCGCGGGCAGCACCGTGGGGGCCGCCGGGCTCGGCTACCGGGACGGCTTGGCCGGGTGGTGGTGGGTAGGCTCGGCCGCCGTCGGCACGCTGATCCTGGCCCTTTGGATCGGACCGCGAATCTGGCGCATCGCCGCGGAGCACGGCCTCTACACAATGGGGGACTACCTTGAGCTCCGATATGGCCGGTCCGTTCGGGCGGCCATCACCGGCCTCCTGTGGCTCGGCACCCCGGCGCTCCTGGCGGCCCAGCTCATCGCCATGGCCAAGATCCTCGAGTTCGTGGCGGGGGCGCCCGAGTGGGCCGGCGTCCTTATCGGCGGGGTGGTCATGACGGCCTACTTCACGGCCGGCGGGCTCCTTACGTCCGCCTGGGTCAACATGGTCCAGCTCGTGGTCCTGGTACTCGGCTTCGCGGTGGCCCTGCCCTGGGCCTGGGCAGCGGTAGGGGGTTGGGAGGGCGTGGTGGCCGCCGCGCCCCCATCCGGGGATTACTTGGACTTCTGGCAGGGAGGTCGCTCGGGTTGGATCTACCTGGCGCTCCTCGGGCCGAACTTCATGGTCTCGCCGGGACTCGTCCAGAAGGTATACGGAGCCGTAGACGAACGGGCCATTCGCCTGGGCCTGGGAGCCGCAGCCCTTGCGTTGCTGGTCTTCGCAGTGGTTCCGCCCCTCTTCGGAATGATCGCCCGGGTCTACGACCCGGCCCTCGTGGACCGGGAGCATGCCCTGATGCTGGTCCTGACTGCCGGCCTTCCGACGCTTCTCGGGAGCGTGGGCCTGGCGGCGGTCTTCTCCGCCGAGATCAGCTCGGCCGACGCCATCCTCTTCATGCTGTCCACTTCCCTGTCCAAGGACCTCTACAAGCGCTTCCTCAGGCCCGACGCCGATGACGGACAGGTTCTAAACGTCGCCCGTGGTGCGGCTCTCGCTGGAGGGAGCATCGGCATGCTTCTGGCGCTGGTGCTGCCGTCGATCATCGACGCCCTCACCATCTTTTACTCCCTGATGGCCGTCTGCCTCTTCATCCCGGTGGTGGCAGGCCTCTACGCGCGCCGGCCCGGAACGCCGGAGGCCCTGGCGGCCAGCGGCGTGGGCGTTGCAGCCCTGATCACCGTGGAGCTGGCGGACTTCGCCGACCCATCCCCGTGGCTGAACTCCACCTTCCTGGGGATCGTGGCGTCGGCGCTGGCCTTTGGCTTGGTCTTCCTGGTGCGCCGCCCCTCCGGGGAGCGGACGGAGGCGGATCAGCGCCTCCGCTGACCGTCGGCTCTTGGAGCGCCGCGTCAAGAGCGCCGTCCGATGAGGAGC
The DNA here is from genome assembly GCA_965218295.1 of Longimicrobiales bacterium. Classification (GTDB taxonomy): domain Bacteria; phylum Gemmatimonadota; class Gemmatimonadetes; order Longimicrobiales; family Gaopeijiaceae; genus CBDCKN01. Next base: position 484,945 of record CBDCKN010000003.1, read on the forward strand.
CGCCCGGCACGCCCTGCTTCCGCCTGCGAGAGTTCAAGCAGGCCGAGCCCGTGATCTCTTCGGCGGCTCGACGATCAGCGTGGCGTTCGACCTGTTCGAGAAGGCCGAGAGGGGTCCGGCCCCTCGTCGGTCTTGGGGGACCGTGCCGATCTGATGATGGTCCGATGATACGCACCGATTACCCTCGGGAGCCCTGGAAGAGCTCCGTCGCTCACGCCCCGACCGAGGTCCGCACCGATCTCACGCGATCGCGAGACGTCGGGCGAGCTCAGGAGCGCTTCCACCCGACTACCAGTCACCAGGAGGTTCTATGCAGACCCTATCACCGGGCCGGATGCAGGAGCTGTGCGGCTCCAAGATGGACGAGGGGAGCGCCTGCGGTTTCATGGTCGGAGCCCTGGGAGGCGCCATCATGCTGGGGTGGGTCGTCCCTGCGGCGTTCATCTTCATGTTCACGCCGCTGGTATGCGTCCTGGACTACGGACTGGGCTGATCGCCCGTCGCCATTCGACCCACTCTTCCCCCAAGCAGGAGATCATCATAACAGAGCTCACGACCTATCAGATGGCTGATATCAACAGTACGAGCTTCTGGATGGGCTTCCTTTGCGGTGCCGGCATCATCTCCTCGATCGCCATATCGGCCTCCCCGGACCCCGTTGTGAGGTGGACCATCTACAGCGGCACGGTCGGTGCTTGCGGACTAGCGTTCTTTTGAGTTGGTCGGGCTGGGCGTGACCGGGGCGCCCAGCCCGTCGCCTCACTGTCATTTCGATGGGTGACCTCTCCGACGACCTCCTGCTGGTCACACGACACAAGCTCCTAATCGTCGGTCGCCGCTTCGCAGACACCGTACGCAACACACTCGAAGGGAAGATGGCTCTGATCGTCATGTTGGCCGCCCCCTTCTTGATGAAGAGCATGCTAGGGTCCGCGTCCCTGCGGGCCGCGAACGCCAGCCGCGATGCGGCCGGCGTCATACTCACGCTCGCCCACGCCGCGACCGTGGTTGCGCTGATTCTGGGCGTTGCCGCACGCACCGCTCGCTCGCTGATCGTCGAGAAGCAAGAGGAGCCCCTGGCTCTGTACACGGGTGGGAGGCGTGGTCTCGCTGCCTATGACCTGTGGGGAGAAGTGGCGGCGACCGGCCTCTGGCTCCTCTTCTTCTTCTATCTCTTCTACGGCGCCTTGATTTATGGCCTGGCGACTCAGCCGCTCCTGGTCCTGCCGATGCATCTCCTTGCGCACTTTCTGGTGCTGGGCGCCCTCGGAGCACTGGCCTACCGCTGGACCCTTCGGATCCTGGAGAGACGGCCGGCGATGGGTCGATCTCTCTACATCGGGACCAGTGCCGGCGCTGTGCTCGCGTTCCTCGCCATGGTCGGGTCGGCGACACTTCTCGAAGATGTCGCGCCCGGGTTGATGGCCCCGCTGGTGGTGTGGTTCGACGGGGCCGCCGTTTTCTATCCTCCGCTCGCTGCGCTGGTCCAACCCACGAACAATCTCCTTGGCCCGCTGATGTGGGTAGCCGGCGTCGTGGCTGCTCCCGCTGTTGCCCTGAAGGCGGCCGGCCCACTGATGCGCGAGCCGAGTCCCCTGCTGCTGGGCGACGTTGAAGCGCTGCCAGAGCGCCCCTTCACGAGCACCTTTCGGACACAGTGGCACCCCAAGGCCCGTGGTATGGCCGGCATTCGCTTGTTCTTCCTGAAGGACATCCTTCTTCCCACGACCCGGAATCCCCGCAATTTCCTCACCAGACAGTGGATCCTGCTCGCCGTTGCCGTGACGGCACCTGTCGTGATGTGGCAGCTCCGAGGTGAGGGGCGCGTGAGCGAGATCGCGGCGGAGGCCGCCTTGTGGGGAGTGGTGATGGCGCTTCCATCGGTCGCCGCCTACTTGGGCGGGCTTGGCTCGCTCGGACGGGAGGGGCCGGAATTGGCGCTGATTCGTCCATTCCTCCGGCCAGCCACGCTGTGGGGCTACAAGGTGCTTCCAGTCCTAGCTGCCGTGGTGCCGTACGGACTCGTGTACGGAGCCATCACGGGAGCCACCGCCGCCGGGCTGGCCCTCGAGCCTGGACCGTTGCCGGCAGCGGGCGTGGGTGGACTGACCGGAGTCGTCGCCGCCGTGAATGCGGTCGCTCTGGGGTTCCTGTCTCCCGACTTTGGACGCCGGAGCGTGCTCGCAACGGGTGCGTCGAGGACCGCACGGAAGTGCTGCCCGCCGAGGCGTTCGCCATGACCCTGGTCACCACGGCGGGCTTGGGCGTGACGATGGGGGGAATCATCACCTTCTTCGCCCTTCGTCGACTCCCCTACCTGGAGACTTGAGATGACGGACGCACCGTCGATAAGAATCGACCGGCTCACCAAGAGTTTCGGCCCGGTGCTGGCCGTCTCCCAGTTGAGCATGACCGTCGATGCGGGTGAGATCGTCTGCTTCCTGGGCCCAAACGGCGCAGGCAAGACGACGACCATCGCCACGATCATGGGTCTCAAGAGACCCACAGCCGGTGACGTGTTCATCAACGGCGTGAGCCTTCGTGCGCCAAAGGTCGAATCAGTCCGTAGAAGTATCGGCTATCTGCCGGAGCAACCGGTGTTGTACGACTATCTCACGGGTCGGGAGTTCGTCCAGTTCTTCGGCCAGCTTTACCGAGCGGACAGGGCATTGGACAGCTGGCTGGACGATCGGCTGGCCGCCCTACAGATGAGTGAGGACGCAGATCGGCTGATCAAGGGCTACTCGGCGGGAATGCGGAAGAAGATCTCCTTCCTCACGGCCCTGGTCCATCAGCCCGACATCCTGATCTTCGATGAGCCCACCGGCGCGCTGGACGCTCTCAGCTCCCGCATTGTCAAAGATGAGATGGTCGCCGCCCGAGACAGAGGCTCGTTGGTCTTCTTCACGACTCATGTCATGGAGATCGCGGAGCGCCTGGCGGACCGAATCGTCATTATCAATAACGGACAACTCGTAGCAGACGGGACACTCGCCGAGTTGCGGATGGCGCACGGCCGAGAGACCGGCGAATCACTCGAGAGTCTATTCCTCCGCCTGATTCAACTGACGGGGTCCCGAGCAGGCCAGAGCGAATGATGCCTTTGGCGCTTTCTCGACTGGCACGATGGTGCGCCCGCACCGTGAACCCCCACCCGGTCGTCCGTCAGTACGATCGCGTTGATTGCGGCCCCGCCTGCCTACTTTCAGTGCTACGGTTCCACGGCGGCGATACCGGGCTCCCCCGGGTTCGATCCTTGAGTGGCACCGACGCGAGCGGGACCAGCCTCCTTGGGCTCCATCGCGCCGCCGTCGCCCTCGGATTCGAAGCCTGCGGCGCCACCGGCGACTATGACAGCCTGCGCAAGGAACGAGTGCCGTGTATAGCCCACGTGGTTGTCGAGGGAGCTCAGCACTACGTCGTCGTCTATGAGGCCCGAGACCGACGGCTGAAGGTGGGCGACCCGGCTCTCGGACCTCGGTGGCTCACGCGTGAGGATTTCGAAGGTATTTGGAGTCAACGAGCCGTCTTGCTCCTACACCCCGGCCGGGATCTCCTCCGAGAGCACCCAGCTCATTGGTTCCGATGGGTTCTCGGCCGCATCCGCCACGTTCACGGGTGGCTGGTGCAGTCTGTGTTCCTCGGGGTGATCTACACGATTCTGGGTCTCGCTACGGCGGTCGTGGTTCAGCGACTGATCGATGACTTCATCGAGATGCGTGACGTGTCGCGGATTCTGTTGGCCGGTGGGTTTCTTCTTGCCCTCCATGCATTGAGGGGATTGGCCGGATACCTCCGTCAGCGGTTCTTGGTCGGACTCTCCAAGAGAGCCTCGAACGCAATCGCATCGGAGTTCCTGGAACACCTGTTCCAGCTTCCCGCTCGTTACTTCGAAACGCGAAAGCGTGGAGACATCATCGCACGTCTGCAGGATGCCTCGCGTATTCAAACCGCGGTCTTGGAGATTCTGGGGAGCACGACCGTCGACGTACTCATCACGGTGCTGTCGATGGCTGCCGTCTTCTACTTCTCGCCACCACTGGGTTGGATCGCACTGATCCTCTTGGCACCCTACGTCCTCGTCACAGGCACCGCGGCACGACAGATTCATCGGGAGTATCATGCGGCCCTGGGCGCTTATGGGCGGCTTCACGCTTCCTATGTCGACGCCATCGAGGGCATCGACTCGATCCGCGGGCTCGGCGTCGGACCGGCCTTCACTCGGCTGAACCTGGCGCTCTTCGGCCACTTCCAAACCCGGGTCGAGCGGCTCGGACTCACACGTGCCGCGATCGGATTCCGGGTCGAGGGTGTGAGCAGCGCCCTGCTGGCCACGATCCTGACCGTCGGCGCCCTTCTAGTGGTGACAGGAGATCTGCGCCTCGGGGCGATGATGGCCGCCTACTCGCTCGTTGCCGGCACCTTGCCGAGCCTGCAGCGAGTCATGGAGGGCCTCTTCGCGTTTCAAGGCGGCGGGGCCGCGGCCCAAAGGCTGCAGGACCTCATGCTCACCGCCCCGGAAGAGAGTAGCGGGGAGCGTCCGTTCCGGATGAGAGTGGACTTGAGGTTGGACGCCGCCCGCTTCGAGTGGCCCAACGGAGAGCCGGTTCTGAACGGAGCCAGCCTGACACTCCGGCGCGGACGGATCACTGGATTGAGCGGAGCGAACGGATCCGGCAAGACCACGCTCGTTCATCTCCTCACGCGGCGCTATCCACTGAATGGGGGACGTTTGAGGATCGACGGCGTAATGGCGTCGAGCATCGACCTTCAGGCGTATCGTCGGCAGGTAGCCGCCGTTCCAGAGGCTGTGAAGATCTTTCACGGCACTCTTGGTGACAACATCGTTCTCGCACGGGAGGAGCTTTCTCGGGAAGAGCTTACCGACCGCCTTCGTGACCTCGCGGTGGGCTCGTTCATCAGTCGCTTCAAGGGGGGACTTGCCACCATGCTCGGCGAGGACGGCCGTCGCTTGTCTGCGGGTGAGCGGCAGATGATCGGTCTGATACGCGTGCTGCTATGCCGGCCCTCGGTTCTCATCATCGATGAGGGCCTGAACGCCCTGGACCCCCAGCTCTACCGGACAGCCATCAGGGCCCTCGCAGCGCACGCCTCCCGAGGAGCGGTTCCTCATCTCTCATCACCCTTCCGTGTTGGCCCTCGCCGATGAGCAACTCCGCCTCGAAGGGGGCGTCATCACCTCAGTCATGGGGCACGAACCGGGGCCCGACGCCGAGGCGGCCTGAGCCGAGTGTCCCGCGGAATGGCCACTTGGCGCATCTTCATTCTGATCGCCTGCGTCTGGCTGGCCGTTTCTGCATACACGAATGAGAGAGTGCTCGCGCCGGAGGTGATGGCAGGCGTGGCCAGCCGTACCCCCGGGGTCGAGATGTCGGTCGCGCAGCTCGACCAGCTACGCCGACAAGGACGCTGGGCATACCTCCTGCTTCCCGCGCTCCTGGCGATCCGCGTCGCCGTCGTAGCCCTGGCACTTCAGTTGTTCTCGACGTTGATGGCGCACCCCCTGCCCTACCGCGAGGCATTCCGCGCGGGCCTCTGGGGCTTCGGGGCCGTGATCTACGGCACATTCGTTCGGATGCTGAGGCTCGATCTGCTCCCGTCTGGCGCCCTCACACGGGAAGAGCTCGCAGTCGTTCCCGATTCGCTGGCGGTTTTGATCTTGGGAGCGGGAGAGCGTGTCACGGTCCTGTCCGCCGCCTTGGGCCTGCTTAGCCTCCATGACGCCTTCTGGATCGTGGTCATCTCGGCGTACCTCCATGCCTTCACCGGCCTGGAGCGCCGTGTGGCCATCGCCATCGCCGTGTCCGGATGGCTGACAATGGCGCTGGCCCGCCTCGGCGCCCAGGCCTTCATGATCGGAATGCTCAACTGAGCGGTGTCGACACCCGTCGGGCCGCTGAGTTGCCGGCTCCGGTAGCCGCGGCCTCCTTGCCCTCACCGCGACCCGCCTCTACCGTGCCATCCGCCCACGAGGGCCCTCTCACAATCATTGTCAGAGAAACGTGCCATGAGCATCCGAAACGTCACAGCCTTCGCTCTCCTTGCGCTGGTCTTCGCCTGCACGACCGATCCCTCTGCGCAGGAGGCGCGTACCTACTTCAACGGGCGCTCCCCGGCCGACGGGGACGTCGCGCCCTTCAGTGGCGCCGTTCAGGTGGGCAGCACGCTCTATCTGGCCGGGAGCATCGGACTCGACCCGGGCCAGCAGGTGCCGGCCACGGCCGAGGCAGAGGCCACGAACGTCCTGAACAACATCCAGGGCTCCCTCGAAGCCGCCGGCATGACCATGAACGACCTGGTGATGGTGCAGGTGTACAGCTCCGACGTCTCCGACTACGGTGCCTTCAACGGCGTCTACCGCACCTACTTCACCACCGAGTTTCCGGCCCGGGCCTTCATCGGTGCCGGCACGCTGCTCTTCGGCGCCCGGTTCGAGGTACTCGGGATCGCCGTAAAGCGGTAGTGGGGCCGACACCTGACGCTCGACATCCCGTGACGCCGAATACACATTAGTTGGCGCAGGGGAGCGGCGTTGGGCCCGTCCGGGCTCACCAAATGGTCCGGCAGATCTCGCACCAGGCCCCTCGCTAGGGGGCACTGGATGCCGAATCTACAGACAAGGTCTAGCACTCGAATGGGCTCCTGGAGTGGCCCGAGGGAAGGTCTCCTCACCACTCCCGCGGAACTGGTCCGGGGGCTGGCTCGCGTGAATCTGCCTCTATACGTCGTCGATCACGGCGATACCTTCGCGTTCTCCCACGAGGGCACCGTCGAGCTCGGTGGCGATCCCCAGGTGGAAGGCCTCCCTCTCCTGGCCCTGGCCCCCGTATGCAAGCCCCAGCGCCTGGGATCCGCTGGATTCGCCCGTGACCACGGCGTCCGTTTCTGCTATCTGGCAGGAGCCATGGCGAACGGCATCGGCTCGGTGGAGCTCGTGGAGGCCATGAGCCGAGCGGGCATGCTCTCCTTCTTCGGCGCCGCCGGCCTCGGGCCGGATCCTATCGAAGACGCCATTGACCACATTTCCACCCGCCTGGGCGATCTCCCCTGGGGCTTCAACCTCATCCACAGCCCGTACGAGCCCAGGCTCGAAGAGGTGGTGGCCGACCTCTACGTGCGCCGCGGTGTGAACCGGGTATCCGCCTCGGCCTATATGGATCTCACGCTGCCCCTGGTGCGCTACCGGCTCCACGGGATCCATGCGGACTCGTCGGGCCGGGTGGTGACGCCCCATCGGGTGGTGGCCAAGGTCTCACGCACCGAGGTGGCCCGGAAGTTCTTCGCCCCCGCTCCGGCCAAGATGCTCGCCGAGCTGGTAGCCCGCGGAGACCTCACCGAGGAGCAGGCCCGCATGGCGGAGACCGTCCCGGTTGCACAGGACCTGACGGTGGAGGCCGACTCGGGCGGCCACACCGACAACCGGCCCGCCATCACCCTGCTTCCCACCATGCTGGCGCTTCGCGATCGGCTCCAGGTGGAGCACGACTACGACGCCCCCTTGCGTGTGGGTTCCGCTGGCGGCGTTTCGACGCCACATTCCGTGGCTGCGACGTTCGCCATGGGGGCCGATTACGTCCTGACCGGCTCGGTGAACCAGGCGTGTCGCGAGGCCGGAACGTCGGACGCCGTCCGGAAGATGCTGGCCCAGGCGAAGCAGGCCGACGTGACCATGGCTCCGGCCGCGGACATGTTCGAGATGGGCGTCAGGTTGCAGGTCCTCAAGCGCGGAACGATGTTTCCCATGAGGGCTCACCGCCTGTATGATCTCTATAGAGCCCACGCGGGCCTCGAAGACATTCCCGACGACGAACGACTGAATCTGGAACGGACGATTTTCCGTACGTCATTGGACGAGATCTGGGAGGAGACACGGCGCTTCTGGGAGGCTCGAGACCCGGCCCAGGTCGAAAAGGCCGAGCGCGATCCGAAGCATCGGATGGCCCTGGTCTTTCGGTGGTACATGGGCATGTCGTCCCGCTGGGCGAACCGCGGTGAGCCGGGTCGTGAGATGGACTACCAGGTCTGGTGCGGCCCGGCGATGGGTGCTTTCAACGAGTGGGTCCGGGGCAGCGTCTTGGAGCCCTGGGAGAGCCGTCGCGTAGTCAGCGTGGCTCACAACATGTTGCATGGTGCTGCGGTCATTACACGGGCGAACGCTCTGCGCAGCCAGGGAGTGGAGCTGCCGGCCGAGTGCGTCGACCTCCGCCCCCGCGAACCAGATGAACTCGAGGAACTGCTGTCTTGAGCGATCGAAATGAAGATCGGGCCGCGGCCCAGTCACCCATAGCCATCGTCGGCATCGCTTGCCTGTTCCCGAAGGCTGGCGGTTTGCAAGACTATTGGGCGAACGTGCGTGACGGCGTCGACGCCATCACCGAGATCCCGGAGTCAGCCTGGAAGACATCGGAATACTACGACTCCGATCCCAAGGCACCCGACATGACCTACGGCCGCCGCGGCGGCTTCATCGATCCCATCGACTTCGAGCCGATGGCCTTCGGCATCTCACCTCGGGACTTGGAAGCCACCGACACCACGCAGCTGCTAGGCCTTCATGTGGCCCGCCAGGCGCTTCAGGACGCCGGGTACGGTCCAGGCGGCCGGGAGTTCGATCGGGAGAAGACCAGCGTCATCCTCGGGGTGAGCGGAACGCTGCCCCTGGTCATCCCCTTGGGCGCGCGCCTCGGACACCCCATCTGGCGGAAGGCGCTGGAGGACGCCGGAGTTGATCCCGAGACGACGGAAGACGTCATCGAGCGCATCGGCGAAAGCTACGTCCCGTGGCAGGAGAGCTCCTTCCCCGGGCTCCTGGCCAACGTCGTCGCCGGCCGCATCGCCAATCGCCTCGACCTTCACGGCACCAACTGCATCGTGGACGCGGCGTGTGCTTCGTCCCTGAGCGCAGTGCATCTCGCGGCCCTCGAGCTCGAGTCGGGACGGGCCGACATGGTCCTGAGCGGCGGGCTGGACACGTTCAACGACATCTTCATGTACATGTGCTTCTCCAAGACGCCGGCGCTGTCGGCGACGGGGAACGCACGCCCGTTCGACGACCAAGCGGACGGCACCATGCTGGGTGAGGGCGTAGGGGTTCTGGTGCTCAAGCGGCTCGGGGATGCCGAGCGGGACGGCGACCGCATCTACGCCGTGATCAAGGGCATCGGCTCGTCCTCCGACGGAAAGGGGCAGGCCGTCTACGCCCCCACCCCCGAAGGCCAAGCCCGGGCGCTCAGGGCCGCCTACGAGAACGCGGGCATCCGCTCCGACACCGTCGAGCTGGCAGAGGCTCACGGAACGGGCACCCGGGTAGGTGACGCCACCGAGGTGAAGGGCCTCACCACCGTCTATCGGGAGGCGAGCCCGGAGGGAACGTGGTGCGCTCTGGGGTCGGTGAAGTCCATGATCGGCCACACGAAGGCGGCAGCGGGCGCGGCGGGCCTAATCAAGACGGCCATGGCGCTCCACCACAAAACGCTCCCCCCGACCATCAAGGTGGAGAGCCCGATCGAGGCCGTGGCCCCCGGCGAGACTCCATTCTATGTGAACACCGAGAAGCGGCCTTGGCTGCCAAAGAGTGGACATCCGCGCCGCGCCGGTGTGAGCGCCTTCGGGTTCGGGGGCAGCAACTTCCACTGCGTGGTGGAGGAGTACGAGTCGAAAGCCACCGAGGTCGACTGGGATGGACGCGATCAGCTGATCGCCTTCTCCGCCGCCGACCGGGAGGCCCTTGCCGCACAGCTGGAGCAGTTCCAGGCCGAGGGAGACTGGGCCGACATCCGGGGCCGGGCGGCCGAGAGTCGCGCGCGCTTCGACGCATCCAAAGAGGCTCGGCTGCTTCTGGTCGCCGAGCGAGACGGCACGTCGGTCTGCGATCTCATCGGAATGGCGCTTTCTCAGCTGAAGGACGAGCGATCGTCCTGGGCGATGCCCCAAGGGATCTACTTCGGATCCGGAGCCGCCAAAGGCAAGTGGGCGGCCTGCTTCCCAGGACAGGGAGCCCAGTACGTCGGGATGCTCCGGGAGCTGGCGTGCCGTTTCCCTGCCGCGGCGGACACCTTGGCCGCCGCCGATGAGGTGACGCCGGGCCTGGCCGACCGGATCTATCCGTATCCGGCGTTCGACGACGCCACCCGCTCGCAACAGGAGGACGAGCTCCGCGCCACCGATACGGCCCAGCCGGCCATCGGCGCCGTAGGCCTCGGCGCCCTCCGGGTGCTCGAGCAGTTCGGCCTCTCCCCCGACGCTACCTGCGGCCACAGCTACGGCGAGCTCGTAGCGTTGTGCGCTTCGGGTCGGCTCCGGCCTATGGAGCTGTACCAGCTCTCACGCCGCCGCGGTGAGCTCATGGCGACCGGCGACGGAGATCACGGTTCGATGCTGGCCGTGGCCGCCGAGCTGGAGTGGGTGAAGCAGTTCCTACGCACCCACGATCTCGACTTGGTCGTCGCGAACCACAACGCCCCCGAACAGGCCGTGCTCTCCGGCGTCACCTACGAGATCGAGCGTGCCCAGGATCTCCTGCCACGAGAAGGCGTGCGAGTGAAGCGCCTCGCGGTGGCCGCCGCCTTCCACAGCAGCCTGGTAGCCCAGGCGGGAGCGCCCTTCGCCGAAAGCCTTACGAGCATCAAGCTCACGGGGAGCGACGTGACCGTGTACGCCAACGCCACCGGCGCCGCGTATCCCGAGCGCTCGACGGACGCCCGCGAGCTGTTGGCCAGCCAGCTCACCTCACCGGTGGAGTTCGTGGGCTGCGTGAGATCCATGTTCGAGGATGGAGTGCGGACCTTCGTGGAGGTGGGCCCCGGGCGTCGGCTCTCGGCCCTCATCGACGAGATTCTGGCCGGCGAGGACATTACCACCGTGGCGACCGACGCGTCCTCGGGCCGGAGAGCCGGGCTCGTCGACGTGGCCCGTACGCTGGCCCAGTTGGCCGCCGTCGGCCACGCCGTGGCGTTGGACCGTTGGGATGTCGGGGCCCTCGATGCATGGAGGCACAGGATCGCCCGCGGTAAGCCGACCATGACCGTTCCCATTTCCGGTGTGAACTACGTGGAGCCACGAGCGAAGCGGCCGCCCAAGGCCGCCACCCCTGCCCCAGCTGCTACGACCCCGGCAGCGTCGACCTCGACGACTCCGGCAGCGACGACTCCAGCGGTGACCCTGCCCCACGTGGCCCGCGCCGGCCCGACGGCCGATGCGCCGACAGTGACGTCGGATCCGCAGCTCTTGGTCGAGGCCATGCGTGCGAGCCAGGCGAGCCTCCAGGCTCTGGTGCGGCTGCAGGAACAGACGGCGGACGTGCACCGCAGGTTCCTCGAGTCCCAGGAGCGGACCATCCAGGCCATCGCCCGGCAGCAGGGATTGTTGCCCCCGGGGCAGATCGTCGAGGCGGTGCCTGTCGAGCAGACCACTTCGCAGCCGGCCCCCACACCCGGTGTGGCGGCCGCCCTGCTCTCGGTCGTGTCGGAGAAGACCGGGTATCCGGAGGAGATGCTCGAGCTGTCCATGGGCCTGGACGCGGACCTGGGCATCGACTCCATCAAGCGGGTTGAGATCCTGGCCGCTCTGCAGGAGCGGCTCCCGAACGCGCCGGTGGTGACACCGGAGCACCTGGGCGAGGTCGAGACGCTCGGTCAGATCGTCGAGTTTCTGGGCGGTTCCGCCTCCGAGCCAGCCGCGCGCCCGCCGGTGCCCGACGGAGACGCAGCAAGGGAAGCCCCCGCTGCGCCCGGATCCGTCGCTACGGCCGAGTCGGCCACCTCCCCCGTGGCATCGGCGCCTCAGGAACAGGCTGTCCACACGCCCACCAACGGCGCCGTCGATGCGCCGACCAACAGAAGCGTCGATGCCTCACGGATCTCCGAGGTCCTGCTGAGCGTCGTAGCGGACAAGACGGGATACCCCGTCGACATGCTCGACGTGTCCATGAACCTGGACGCGGACCTGGGGATCGACTCCATCAAGCGGGTCGAGATCCTGGCCGCTCTGCAGGAGGCGCTCCCCGAGGCCCCGGTGGTGGCTCCCGATCAACTCGGCGAGCTCCGCACCCTGAGCCAGATCGTGGACGTGCTCTCAAACGATGCCGAGTCCGAGCCTGCGCCCGCTCCGGCGCCGGCTGTCCCGGACCAGTCCGCTCCCCCCGCCCCGACGGGTGTCGAGCGCCTGGTCCCGACCCTGCACCCCATCGATTCGACCGGAGAGCCCATCGGGCTCCCCGCCGGATCCAAAATCTGGGTGACCAAGAGCGACGTCCTCTCGGGCCAGATCGTCGAGGAGCTCAGCGCCCAGGGCTATTCTGCCGAAGAGGTGGAGCTGGCCGACGAGGTGCACAACCCGCCCGATGAACTGGCGGGCTTGATCGTGGTGGTGCCTCCCCGGGTCACCGACGAAGACATCCTGTTCGGATTCGGGCGTGTGCGGGCCATGGCCCCGGTCCTCCGTCGCGCGGCGCTGCAGGGCGGAGCCCTCCTGTGCAGCGTGACGTGTCTGGGCGGCGGCTTCGCCCTCGACGCGCCTCCCCCCGAGGATGTGGATCCGACGGGCGGAGCCTGGGGCGGAATAACCAAGACGGCCGCCACCGAGTGGACGGAGGTCCACTGCAGGAGCATCGACGTCGATCCGAACTGGATCGACCTCGCGTCAGAAGTGGTGAAGTACGCTCTCTCGGAGGGACCGGTGGAGATCGGTCTGGGGAACGAAGGGCCCCAAACGGTGGTTCTCGAAGCACATCCAGTCGAGCCTGCGGCGCATGCGGCCCTGGGATCCGACGATGTCGTGCTGATCACAGGTGGAGCCCGTGGTGTGACGGCCGAAGTGGCCGTCGCTATGGCCGAAGCGGCACAGCCGCGCCTCATCCTCATGGGCCGTAGCGGCGAGCCGAGTGGTGAGCCCGACTGGCTCATCGGCCTCGACGGGGAGGCAGAGATCAAGCGAGCCATCGTGGCCCAGGCGGGCCCGAGCATCAGCCCCCAGGAGGCCGAGGCCGAGTTCAACCGCATCCAAGCCAGCCGGGAGATCCGGCGTAACCTTGCCCGCATCTCGGCGGCCGGATCGGAGGTCGTCTACTGCTCCGTGGATGTCAGGGAGCCCGACGCCGTGCGGGCGTGTCTCGATCCACTGGTCGAGGAGTTCGGCCCGGTCACAGGACTCGTTCATGGAGCCGGTGTGCTGGCCGACCGCAACATCGAGGACAAGAGCGACGAGGACTTTGCCTTCGTCTACGACACCAAGGTGCGCGGGCTACGATCCGTGCTTGCCGCCCTTGGGAACGCGCCCCTGAAGACCATGGTGATGTTCTCCTCGTCGACGGCCCGCTTCGGGCGCCGTGGACAGGTGGACTACGCCGCAGCCAACGAGGTGCTCAACAAGGTGGCGCAGAGCGAGGCCGCCCGCAGGGAAGGGTGCCGCGTGGTCTCGGTGAACTGGGGTCCCTGGGATGGCGGCATGGTAACGCCGGCACTGAAGAGCATGTTTTCGGCCGAGGGCATCGAGGTCATCGGGATGGAGAGCGGCGCGGCCTACGTCCTGGACGAGATCGCCTCCGACGGACCGACGGAGGTGCTCATCCTCGGACCCGGGTCGCAGGTCCCCACTGCAGAACAGGGCCGGCCGGTCGCAACGAACGGTGCCGGACCGGATGAGCTACCCGTGGTTTTCGAGCGGATCATCACCACCGATACACACGAGTTCATGGCGTCCCACGTCCTGGACGGCCGGGCCGTGCTGCCCGCCGCCATGACGCTGGAATGGCTCGCCCACGGCGCGCTCCACGGGAATCCGGGGCTGCGCTTCGTGGGTGTGGACGACTTCCGTGTGCTCAAGGGTGTGCTCGTGCAGCCCAAGGAGTCGTTCCAGGTACGGGTATGTGCCGACGCGGCCCGCCAGCGGGGTGATGAGTTCCTTGTGACGGCGGAGCTCTGCAGCGGTGGTAGCAACGGCCGCAGGGTGCTCCACGCCCGGGCCCAGATCGTCCTCGCGGTCCGTCAGCCGGATCCTGGGGCTCCCCACGCCTCGGCCGACCTGCCGGCACTGGGGAAGTCCATCGAGACCATCTATTCCGAGACGCTCTTCCACGGACCGGCCATGCGCGGGCTCGTGGAGGTCGAAAGCTGTGGAGACGCAGGTCTGGTGGCTCGCTGCCGGGTGGCACCACCGCCGAAGGACTGGATGAAGGAGCCCGTGCGCAGTCGGTGGATCGCCGACCCCTTGGTCCTCGACAGCGGCCTCCAAGCTATGATCGTCTGGACCTCGGACCGGGTAGGGGAGGCCTCGCTGCCTTCGCGGCTCACGCGCTACCGCCAGTTCGTGCCGACGTTCCCTTCGGACGGCGCGCGCATCGTCATCAACGTGCGTGACCGAACGAACGCGCGCGTCGTTTCGGACATCGACTGGGTGGGCGAAGACGGGCGTTTGCTGGCCCGGCTCGAAGGGTACGAGTCTGTCGTGGACTCCTCTCTGAGCAAGGCGTTCCGCCAGAACAGACTCGACGAGAGCGCGCCGAAGCAGGCGTAACCGCTATGTCCTCACCCGAGCCGATCGCAATCGTCGGCCTCGGCGGGGTGCTCCCCGGTGCCGCTACCCCCGATGACTTCTGGCGCGTCGTCGAGGCCGGCATCGACACCGCCTCCGAACCACCCCTGGGCCGCTGGCACCTGGATCTGGAGCAGGCGTACAATTCCGAGCACGCCCGGGCGGATCACGTCTACTCCCGGCGGGCCTGCTTCGTTAGAGACTTCGAGCTGGATCCGACCGGCCTGAATCTGCCGGCGGAGCTTGTCGACGCCCTCGATCCCATGGTCCACCTGGCGCTGCACGCCGGCAGGCAGGCGTGGCACGACGCCGTCACCGATCCGGTCGATCCCGGACGCGTGGGTGTCATGCTCGGCAACATCGTCCTCCCCACGGCGTCGGCTTCGGCCATGGCCGACTGGATCCTGGGGCGTCGCTTCGAGCGCGAGCTCTTCCGGGCGGCCGGCGTACCCATGCCCATGGAGGATCGGGTTCCGGTCGGGGCTATCAACCGCTGGGTCGCCGGGCTTCCCGCCGCCATGCTGGCAAGGGCCCTGGGCCTCGGTGGGGAGCGGTTCTGCCTGGACGCGGCGTGCTCCTCGTCCCTCTTCGCCCTGGAGCTCGCCGTCGACGCCCTCCGGAGCGGCCGCCTCGACGCCGTCCTCGCCGGTGGACTGTCCCGGCCCGACTCCCTGTACACCCAGATGGGTTTCTCCCAGCTCCTGGCCGTCTCGCCCACAGGCCGCTGCTCTCCCTTCGATCACAAGGGTGACGGCTTGGTGGTGGGCGAGGGCGCCGGAATTCTGGTAGTGAAGCGCCTCTCCGACGCACTGGAGCATGGAGATCGGATCCGAGCCGTCGTGAGGAGCGTCGGCCTCGCCAACGACGTGGAGGGCAGCCTCCTGGCCCCCAGCCAGGAAGGACAGCTGCGGGCCATGCGAGGCGCTTACGGAGCGGCCGGTTGGCGCCCGAGCGACGTGGATCTGGTGGAGTGTCACGCCACGGGCACGCCGGTGGGTGACGCCGTGGAGTTCGCGAGCCTGCAGGCGCTCTGGGCCGAGGAGCACGCCCCCGAAGCGAGCTGCGTCATCGGTTCGGCCAAGTCCAACACTGGGCACCTGCTGACTGGGGCCGGAGCCGTCGGACTTCTCAAGACCGTGTTGGCCATGGAGCACCGGGTTCTGCCCCCGACAGCCAACTTCGAGGAGCCGGGGGACAAGGTCGACCTCGCCCGGAGCCCGTTCCGAGTGCTGCGAGGGGCAGAGCCCTGGGAGGCCCCGTCGAGTCACCCGCGTCGTGCGGCGGTGAGTGGCTTCGGCTTCGGGGGGATCAACGCCCACGTGCTTCTGGAGGAGTTCGGGGCGCCCTCGGCCGGGCGTGCCACAGTCGCCGTTCCGGAGCTGCCCGCGCCCGAGGGAGTCGCCATCGTGGGCATGGGCGCCCGTATCGGGCCGTGGCAGGACCTGGAGTCCGTCCAGCGGCGGATACTGGGCCGCAGGGATGATCATCCGGTTCGCGCCAAGGAGAACCACTGGGGGGTCCCGGACCCTCCGCTGGGGTGGTTCATCGAGGAGCTCGAGATTCCCTTCGGCCGCTTCAAGATCCCACCAAAGGAGATCGAAGAGGCTCTCCCCCAGCAGATGCTCATGCTCCAGGTTGCCGAGCGCGCCATCGCGGACGCCGCCCTGGACGATGTCGAGCGCCTTCGCACAGGTGTGTTCGTGGGGATCGAACTCGATCTCAACACGACCAACTATCACCTGCGATGGGCCGTCCGATCCCGGGCCGCGGATTGGGCCCGGAGGCTGGAGCGTCCGACCTCAGGAGCAGAGTTCCAGAACTGGGTCGACGAGCTCTGCGATTCCCTCACGCCCGCGCTCAACGCCAACCGCACCATCGGCGGTCTCGGCTCCATCGTGGCAAGCCGGGTCGCCCGGGAGTTCGGCCTCGGCGGTCCGAGCTACGTCCTCGCCAGCGAAGAGACCTCCGGCATGTCGGCCCTCCAGGCAGCGATCCGAGCGCTCCAGACCAAACGACTCGACTGTGCCGTCGTGGGGGCCGTCGACCTGTCCGGAGACGTCCGAGCCTTGCTCTCTCTGGCCAGCACGGATGGCGTGGCGGGTGACGGCGTCCCGCGCCCCTTCGACGGAGAGTCGCAAGGCGTGGTACCCAGCGACGGCGCGGTCGCTCTCGTGCTGAAGCGGGAAGACGAGGCCCGACAGGAGGGTGATCGTATCTACGCGGTTGTCCGCGGCGTAGGAAGCGCAGGCGGAGACCTGGCGGACGCGAGCGCCGAAGCCATCCGCCGGAGCTGCCGGGAAACCGGTGTCGACCCCGATGACGTTTTTTACGTGGAGGGCCACGGCGGCGGGGTGCCGAAAGAGGACCGGGCGGAAGCCCGAGCGCTGACAGAGGTCTATGGAGCCGACACCATCCTCGGATGCACCAAAGCCCGTGTTGGTCACACGGGAGCTGCGGCGGGGCTCGTCTCGGTCCTCGGGGCCAGCCTGGCGCTTTACCAGCAGGTGCTACCCGGGACTAACGGACGCGACCGAGCCATGCCTGGAGACGGCTCAGCGGCC
Organism: Longimicrobiales bacterium; assembly: GCA_965218295.1. Taxonomy (GTDB): domain Bacteria; phylum Gemmatimonadota; class Gemmatimonadetes; order Longimicrobiales; family Gaopeijiaceae; genus CBDCKN01. The sequence goes on from CBDCKN010000003.1 coordinate 502,056, forward strand.
GGGCCTGCGCGTGTTCCCGAATCGGACACGGGCTTGATTCCGCTGGCCGACTCCCGTCCGTGGGTGCGTGATCGAACCGACGGTCCAAGGCGGGCCGGCGTTCTGGCTGTATCTCGAGGCGGATCCTGCTCACACGTGATGTTGGAGGGACTGGACGAAGCGGCGCGTGAGGAAGAGCGATCGAGTCCCCTGGGCCCGTTGCACGAAGGGCTCTTCGTGGTGGAAGGCGACGACGACGAGGCCGTGGCCGCCGGCCTGAGACGCCTCGCCGACTTCGCCGGGGCTACGCGGTCGGCTCCAGTGCACGCCCTGGCACGACCCTGGTGGCAGGAACAGTCCCTGCAGCCGGGCGCCGCCCGGGCCATTGCCCTGGTCGCCCGTGATGCCGGCGAGGTAGAGAGCCTTGCCCGGTCCGCGGCCGACCAGATCGAGGCGGGTGCCGACCCGTCGGATCGGAGCGCCGGCCGGGTCTTCTTCTCGCGGGAGCCCCTGGGACCCGAGGCTCAGCTCGCCTTCGTATATCCCGGCTCGGGGAGTCAGTTCACCGGAATGGGCCGGGAGCTCTGCCTCCAGTGGCCAGAGATCCTGCGAGCGCGGGAGGCGAGCAGCGAGAAGCTGAGCTCCCAGCTGAGGATGCCGGAGATCTGGCGGACCGGCCCCACCCACACCGATGCCCGTACGGTGATCCTCTCCCAGGTGGCGCTGGGCACCCTGGCCACGGACCTCATGTCCCGTTTCGGCGTGCGCCCCGACGCGGTGGTCGGTTACTCGTTGGGAGAGACGGCGGGGCTGTTCTCCACGGGAGCTTGGCACGAGCGGGACGAGATGCTTCGCAGAACCACCGAGAGCGATCTCTTCGTGACCGAGCTCGCGGGCCCCTGCACCGCCGCCCGCGCCGCCTGGAATCTCGACGAGGATGCTTCGGTGGAGTGGCGGGTCGGGGTGGTCGACCAGCCTGCCGACAAGGTGAGAGGGGTCCTGGAGGGGCGAGAGCGGGTCTACCTGCTCATCGTGAATACTCCCGACGAGTGCGTCATCGGTGGCAACGCGGACGCGGTGGATGAGGCCGTCCAGGCCCTGGGCTCGGCGTTCCATGCGCTCCAGGGTGTCACCACCGTGCACTGCGAGGTCGCCCGCGAGGTTGAGAAGGCCTACCGGGACTTGCATCTGCTCGATACCCGCCCACCGGCGGGTATGCGCTTCTACAGCGGGGCCTGGGGAGAGTCCTACGAGGTGGACCGGGAGCGGGCTGCCGACTCCCTCCTTGCCCAGGCGCTCCACGGAGTGGACTTCCCCAAGACCGTACGCCAGGCCTACGAGGACGGCGTACGCATCTTCCTGGAGATGGGGCCAGGAGCGTCGTGCACGCGTATGGTTTCGAAAATCCTCGACGGTCTCCTCTTCAGGGCGCGCTCCATCTCCTCGCCGACACAGGACGAGCCGGGCGCCGTCCTCAGGGCCCTTGCCATGCTCGTGGTCGAGCGGGTGGAGGTCGATCTCACGCTCCTCTATCCCAGCGTCGTCGAGCCCGAGGGCGAGTCGGGACCGGCCATCCGGGTTCCCATCGGCCAGGTGGGCCTTGGAGCGGTGCCCGTGGGAACCGTGGCGGCGCAGCCCGTCGGAACCCTACCGACCGCTGAGCCCCGCGCGTCTCTCCCCACCGAGCTCCCCCCGGGTCTGGCGGTCGCCGTGCGGGCCGCCCAGACCACGGTGGAGGCCCACGAGGCTTTTCTCCGCTCGGCCGAGCACACACGGCAGCTGGCAGCGGCCCAGCTGGCGCATCAGCGGGAGTTGATGCACGCCTTGGCCAGCGGGGGCACAGCACCCCTGATCCCGGATCTGGGCGCTGCCGTAGCGGCAGTGGAGTCGGCACCGCCGCCCACCGCCTCTCCCCCGATGCCAGCCGAGACGACCCGCGACGCCCCCGCTCCTGTGCGCTCGATCGCCCTGGACCGCGACCAGCTAATGGAGTTCGCCGTCGGCTCCATCGGAGATGTGCTGGGTGAGCGCTTCGCCCACGTGGACAGCCACCCGACCCGAGTGCGATTGCCCGACGAGCCGCTCATGCTCGTCGACCGCGTCATGGCCATCGAGGCCGAGCCCCAGTCCATGACCTCGGGGCGGATCGTGACGGAGCACGACGTGCTCGAGGGCGCCTGGTACCTGGACGGGGGACGCATCCCTACGTGCGTCGCTGTCGAAGCGGGGCAGGCCGACCTGCTCCTCTCGGGCTACCTGGGCATCGACTCCGAGACGAAGGGCCTGGCCGTCTACCGGCTCCTGGACGCCGTGGTGACCTTCCACGGAGAGCTGACACGGCCGGGTCAGGTCATCGTCTACGACATCCGAATCCTCCGGTTCTTCCGGCAGGGCGACACCTGGCTTTTCCGCTTCCAGTTCGACGCCACCGTCGACGGACGCCCGCTCATGACCATGCGGGAGGGCTCAGCAGGCTTCTTCACTCAAGGAGAGCTCGATGCCGGGCAGGGCATCGTGTTGACCGGCATGGAGCAGCGGGCCATGCCCGGCCGGCGGCCCGACGACTGGCGAGAGCTGGTCCCCATGCGCAAGGAGTCCTACGACGAAGCACAGGTCGAGGCGCTCCGGCGTGGTGACATGGCCGGCGCGTTCGGCGAGGAGTTCGCCGGACTCGGCGTGACCCGTCCGCTCACGATCCCCGGAGACCGCATGCGGCTGGTTCACCGGGTCACGGAGCTCGACCCCGAGGGCGGACGCTACGGCATCGGGAGCATCGTGGCGGAAGCCGACATCCATCCTGACGACTGGTTCCTCACCTGCCACTTCGTCGACGACGAGGTGATGCCGGGCACGCTGATGTACGAGTGCTGCCTGCACACGCTGCGGATCTTCCTCCTTCGCATGGGCTGGATCGCCGAGGACGGAGCCGCAACATGGCAGCCCATCGTGGGCGTGAAGAGCCGGCTCAGGTGCCGGGGCCAGGTGCTGGCCTCTACGGAGATGGTCACCTACGAGATCAACCTCCAGGAGCTTGGCTACGACCCCGAGCCCTACGCCATCGTGGACGCCATGATGTACGCCGACGGCAAGCTTATTGTGGACATCCGCGACATGTCCGTCCGGCTGAACGGCGCGAGCCGGGCTCAACTGGAGTCCCTTTGGGCGAACCGAGGCGCCGGCGCTTCCCCCGACCTAACGCCGAAGAGCACGGCAGCGACGCATGCGAGGACGGAGGCCGCTGACGCCACCCCCTCAGAGTCGCTGGCCCCCGGGAGCGCTCCCTCCGAGATCACCGTCGTCGAGTCGCCCGGCGCCGCCCCCAAGGTCGTGGCTCTCCATCGGGACCCGTCGGTCCCGTACGACAAGGCGAGCATCCTGGCCTTCAGCAGCGGCAAGCCGTCGGAGGCGTTCGGCGAGGTCTACAGCTCCTTCGACAGTGGTCCGCGGCGCATCGCCCGGCTTCCGCGTCCCCCGTATCAGTGCATCGATCGTGTTACGTCGGTGGAGGGGGAGCCCTTCGTCATGAAGGCGGGGGCCAAAGCCACGGCTCAGTTCGACGTCACAGCCGACCACTGGTACTTCGCGAGCAACCGCCAAGGCGAGATGCCCTTCTCCGTGCTCCTGGAGGTGGCGCTCCAGCCCTGCGGGTGGCTGGCAGGATACGTGGGGTCGGCTCTGGCCTCCAACACGGACGTGCGCTTCCGAAACCTGGGGGGCGAGGCCGTCCAGCTGGCCAGGATGACCGCCGGCACAGACGTGATCACCACCCAGGTGGAGCTCACCAGCGTCTCCTTGTCCGGGGGGATGATCATCCAGCACTACTCCATGTCGCTGGCCAGCGATCGTCAGGGGCCATTGTACGAGGGGACCACCTACTTCGGCTTCTTCTCGGACCAGGCCCTGGCTGATCAGGTCGGCATGCGCGACGCCGTCATCCATGATCCCCCGTCAGCGGAGCGCCAGCGTGGGCTGAGCTTCCCGCTCCCAGGCGAGCGGCCATTCCCCGACGAGCACTTCCGCATGGTGGACCGGATCGATCTCCTGGTGCCCGACGGCGGCCCGAACGGTCTCGGATGGATCGAAGGATCCATCGACGTCGATCCGGGTGCCTGGTTCTTCGAGGCACACTTCTACCAGGATCCCGTGTGGCCCGGCTCCCTCGGCCTGGAGGCGTTCGTACAGCTGCTCAAGGCCTACGCCGCCAAGCGCTGGCGTCTCGGTGAGGCGGCCGAGTTCCGTACGCTCCCCAGTGACAACCGCCATCGATGGAGCTACCGCGGCCAGATCATCCCGGGTTGCCGGCGCGTGGAGGTGTGCGCCAGCATCACTGCAGTGAACGACGACCGGCGAACCCTCATAGCCGACGGATTCCTTTCGGTGGACGGCAGGACCATCTATTCGATGAACGATTTCAGCCTGGAGGCGCGCGAGTGAGGTATTCGCGTGTGGTCATCGAGGGGTTCGGCTACGAGCTGGCGCCGTGCATCGTCACGTCCGACGAGCTGGAGGAGAGGCTGGCCCCAGCCTATCGCCAGCTGCACATCCAGCCAGGCCAGTTGCTCCTCATGACGGGGATCCGGGAGCGCCGCTACTGGGATCCGGGATACACTGTAACCCAGGGCGCCACGGCCGCCGCCCTGAAGGCGCTCCGCGACTCGCCCGTACCGGCCGACGCCCTCGAAACGCTGATCTACGCCGGCGTGTGCCGGGAGCACTTCGAGCCCGCCACGGCCTGCCACGTCGCCGCCGGCCTGCACAAGGCCGGCCAACCGATCCGGCCGTCGGCCCACGTCTACGACGTGAGCAACGCGTGTCTCGGCGTCCTGAATGGCATTCTCGACATCGCAAACCGCATCGAACTGGGCCAGATCCGAGCGGGGATGGTGGTGAGCTGCGAGACCGCCCGGGCCATCGTCGACACGACCATCGCCCGCCTCAACGGCCGTCCGGATATGGAGGAGTTCAAGACGGCCATCGCAACGCTCACGGGTGGATCGGCGGCCGTTGCGGTGATCCTGAGCGACGGCTCCTTCGGCGAGTCGGACAGGAGGCGCCTCCGAGGAGCGGTGGTCGAGACGGCCCCCGAGCACCACATGTTGTGCCGCTGGGGCTTGGAGGCCCACCCCGAGAGCCAGGCGAACGGGGCAGAGTCCAGCCTGCGGGAGTTCGCGAGCACCGACGCGCCGGCCGTTCTCGAGCACGGAGTCGCCTTGGGCGCCCGCACCTGGGACGAGTTCCTCAAGGAGATGGAATGGCCCGTCGAGCAGGTCAACCGCACGGTCTGCCACCAGGTCGGGTCGGCTCACCGAGAAGTAATGCTGCGGACCATGGGCCTTGCTCCGGAGCACGACTTCGTGACCTACGAATATCTGGGTAATACTGGCACCGCGGCGCTCCCGGCGGCGGCGGCCCTGGCTCAGGAGCGGGGATTCATAGAGCCCGGACATCGGGTCGGCCTTCTCGGCATCGGCAGTGGCCTGAACTGCATGATGTTGGGAGTGGATTGGTGAGCACCCTCTACCCATTCGCCCCCCACTACCTCGACATCGCCGGAAACCGGCTCCACTACGTCGACGAAGGATCGGGCGAAGCCGTGCTCATGCTTCACGGCAATCCGAGCTGGTCGTTCTTCTACAGGGATCTCATCCGGGAGCTCATGGGCGGCCACCGCACCGTGGCGCCCGATCACATCGGGTGTGGCCGCTCCGACAAGCCCGATGACGGGAGCTACAAGTATACGTTGGCCTCTCGTGTCTCGGACGTGAGCTCGCTGGTGGAGAAGCTGGACCTGCGAGACATCACCCTGGTGGTCCACGACTGGGGCGGGATGATCGGGATGGCTTGGGCCGTTCAAAACGTCCAACGGCTCTCGCGCCTGGTCGTCATGAACACGGCCGCGTTTCCGCTGCTGGACGACAAGCGCCTTCCCGCTGCCCTCTCGCTGGCCCGGACCCCGGGCCTGGGCGCCCTCCTGGTGCGCGGCGCCAACGCCTTCGCCCGGGGGGCGGTGCGCACCTGCGTGACGCGTGCGCCCATGTCGAAGGAGGTGGCAGCCGGCTACCTCGAGCCGTACAACTCCTGGGCTCACCGCATCGCGGTCCATCGCTTCGTGCAGGACATCCCGCTTCACGACGGCCACCGTGCCTACCCCATCGTCCGTGAGACTGCGGACTCCCTGGGCCGGCTCACCGGAATTCCCATGCTGATCTGCTGGGGCATGAAGGACTTCGTGTTCCACAGCGAATTCCTCGACGAGTGGATTACTCGCTTCCCCGCCGCCGAGGTGCATCGCTTCTCGGACTGTGGACACTACGTTCTCGAGGACGCCTCGAAGGAGATCGTACCATTAGTCCGTCACTTCCTCGAGGCGCACCCACACCACGCGTCCACATGAGCGACGAGACCTCCGCCACCCCGCACGGCGGCCATACCGACGAGACCTCCCCCACCCCGCACGGCGGCCGGACTGACGAGCATGCGCCTGACTCCGTCAGCGGCCCGGCCCACCACGACTCACGTGCCCCGCGCCCGGCCGCAGGCCACGTCAACGTGGCGGCCTACCTACCCGAGACGGCCAGCCGGCAGCCCGATGCTCTGGCGGTAGCGGTGACCGTGGGGAGGAACCCGGACGGGACGGGGCGCTACGCGAAGCTGACGGTGGCCGAGCTCGACCGGCGCTCCGACCGGATCGCCCACGCCCTCGTCGGCGTCGGAATCGGCGAAGGCGTGCGCACGGTGCTCATGGTCAACCCCAGCCTCGAGTTCTTCGCCCTTACCTTCGCCATGCTGAAGGTCGGTGCCATCCCCGTCATGGTCGATTCCGGAATGGGAACGAAAAATCTGGGACGCTGCCTGGCGGACGCGGAGCCCGAGGCGTTCATCGGGATCCCGAAGGCCCACGTGGCCCGGATCGTCCTCGGCTGGGCCAAAGAGACCCTGAAGACCAAGGTCACCGTGGGTCGCCGACTGTTCTGGGGCGGACATTCCCTGGCCGCCCTAGAGGCCCGGGCACCGGAGGAGCCCTATCCGGTGCTGGAGCCAGACCCGGAGCAGACCGCTGCCATCCTGTTCACCAGTGGAAGCACGGGGACCCCCAAGGGAGCAGTGACTCCGTTTCGGGTCTTCGCCGCTCAGGTCGACGCCCTCCGGGATGTCTACGGGATCGAGCCCGGTGAGCGGGACCTGGCGACGTTCCCACTTTTCGCTCTCTTCGGTCCGGCGCTGGGAATGGCTTCGGTGGTCCCCGATATGGACGCCAGCCGCCCGGGCGCCGCGGACCCGGAGCTGCTCTTCCAGGCGTTCCGTGACTTCGAGTGCACCAACCTCTTCGCCTCTCCGGCGCTCATCGACAAGCTGGGACGGTACTGCGACGACCAGGGTCTCGAGCTGACCTCCCTGCGCCGCGCGATCTCGGCGGGGGCTCCGGCGTCGAATCCGGCCCTGGAGACGTTCCAGCGGTGCCTCCCGGCGGGAGTCGAAGTGCTCACGTCCTACGGTGCCACGGAGTCGTTGCCCATCTCGTACCTGGGGAGCGAGACCATCCTCCGGGAGACTCGGCAAATCACGGACCAGGGCGGAGGCGTCTGTGTCGGGAGACCGGTGCCCGGAATGGACGTCCGGATCATCCCTATCCACGACGATCCCGTCGAGCGCTGGTCTGACGATCTTGCTCTGCCCGTGGGCGAGATCGGCGAGATCGTCGTCCGCGGCCCGGTGGTGACACCGTCGTACTATAACCGGCCGGAGTCTACCAGGCTGGCGAAGATCCCCACGCCCGAAGAAGGGCCCTGGCACCGCATGGGAGACGTGGGCTACCTCGACCAGAGCGGGCGCCTCTGGATGTGCGGCCGCAAGGGCCACCGGGTCGAGACCGAAAGGGGTACGCTCTTCACGATCCCGTGCGAGGCCGTCTTCAACACCCATCCCGCGGTTCGCCGGAGCGCACTGGTAGGGGTGGCACAGGCGGGCAGGACGATACCGGTCCTGTGTGTGGAAAGGGAGCCCCCTGCCACCCTCGACGACAGCGTGCTCACTCAGGAGCTCCTCGCCATCGCACAGAAGCATGAGCACACGCGGGAGATCGCCACGGTGCTCCACCACCCGTCCCTCCCGGTGGATGTGCGCCACAATGCGAAGATCTTCCGCGAGGAGCTGGCGGCATGGGCCCAGAAGAAGCTGGGGTCGGCCCGGAGGAAGCTGACGTGAAGGCCCTCGTCACCGGCGCGGCCGGCTTTGTGGGAGGCGCCATCGCGCGGGCTCTAAAAGAACGGGGCGACGATGTTCGCGGATTCTCCCGAGGAGACTATCCCGAGCTGGCGGCCCGAGGTGTCGAGCAGCACCGTGGTAACGTGGGTGAAGCGAACGCCGTGACGGAAGCTGTCCGGGGCATGGACATCGTCTTTCACACGGCCGCAAAGGTGGCCGCCGGAGGGCGCCACAGGGACTTCTACGACACGAACGTGAGGGGCACCGAGAACGTCATTGCTGCCTGCCGGGAATGCGGCGTGGGGGCCCTGGTCTACACGTCTACGCCGAGCGTCACTTTCGGGCTCACGGACTTAGAGGGCGTGGACGAGTCCATCGGTTACTCCGACTACTTCGAGGCCTTTTACGGTGAGACCAAGGCCGAGGCCGAGCGTCGGGTCCTGGCAGCGGCCTCGGAAAGGCTCCGTACCGTGGCCCTGAGACCTCACCTGGTATGGGGTCCGGGCGATACGTCCGTCCTGCCTCGTGTCGTGGAGCGCGCTCGGAAAGGCCAGCTCCGTCGCATCGACGGTCCTCCGAAGCGCTCGGGCCACACATACATCGACGACGCCGTCCGTGCGCACCTGCTCGCCGCCGATCGGCTCCTGGCCGGCGGAGATGGGGCCTCTCGCATCAACGGCCGTCCCTACTTCATCACCGCGGGAGAGCCGGTCGAGATCTGGAGCTTCCTGAACGGTCTGCTGGGCGCAGCAGGAGTTCCCCCGGTCGAGAAGCGCATATCGTTCCGGACCGCCATGGCCGCCGCATGGGTCTTCGAGAAGCTGCACGCCCTGTCCGGGGGCAAGGGCGAGCCCCGGGTGAGCCGGTGGATCGTCCGGGAGCTCACCACGTCCCACTGGTTCGACATCAGCGCCGCCCGTAGGGACCTGGGCTACGAGCCTCGGGTGTCGATGGAGGAGGGGATGCGCCGGCTCGCGGCCTGGGTGACAGAGCAGGGTGGAGTTCCCCATGCCTGAAGGCTGGCGGCCCGCGGTGGAATGGAGCCCACCCGATAACGACGTCATAGACGTGTGGCGGTTGGACCTGACCGTCCTGGAAGACGACTGGGACCTCCTCAGCCCCGACGAGTCCGAGCGCGCGAGCCGCATCCTTGCGCGCTACCTCGGCCACCCTATTCCTCGCCCTATTCCTGCTTGAGCGCCTGGATCGGATCCACCGACGCGGCTCGCCGTCCGAAGCACTTCACGAAGCCGATCGTGGGGCAGCGCGAGGCTGACATCACGGCACCCAGGTCGTGAGTTCCGTGGCCGGCCGCCGGGCTTTCCCTTCCGGTTGGCTCTCGGGCTCGCCGACGTGGACGGTAGCCACGATCCTCTCCCCGTCGGGGAGTCCGACCGCTGCACGAGCGGCGGGGTCGTCCATGACAGCGCCCGTCCTGATGTGGGTCCCCAGCCCCATCGTTTGCGCGACGAGCGACAGGTTCTGGATGCCCATGTACGCCGCCGCGTAGTCTTCCTCGCGGATCTCGGGGTTGTCGTGCAGTGTTATGGCGACCGCGAGCATGGCCGGCAGCGCCTCGTGGGTCTCGGCCACCTTCTCAACGACGGCCTTGGCCGCCTCGGGATCATCGACCCGTCTGGCCTTCCGGCGCCCAAGGGCCTCACCATAGGCGCGCCGTGACCGGGGGCCGAGCACATAGAAACGCCACGGCTCCGTCATTCGGTGGTTCGGGGCCTGACAGGCCGCGCTGAGCAGCTGCTCGATCTCCTCCCGCGTTACGGGATGATCGGTGAACGTCTTGATCGAGCGACGAGCGTTGATAGAATCGAGGATGTTCATACGCCGGAGGTAAGGGTCTGCGCGTGTCCGAAGGCTGTACAATTTTCGACGATCCCGCCCACCGCGCCAGGGAGGACGGAAGTCAGCTCGCCGAGCCGACCTCCTCCGGCGCCCGCCCGACGATCCGCTCGTACACCTCCGGATCCGTTGCTCCTTCCGTGACGATCGCGAGGACCCGAGCGTCCACCCCCATCCGTAGGGCCGATCTCAGCGACGGCGCCGACGCGACCGCCTCCAGACCCGCCAGGCCGGCCACCCCCGACTCCCCGGCCACGACGGGGGGGTCGCCATCGCGGCCCTCGGCCAGTCGCCTCATGAGGGGCTCGACACGCTCCTCCCCGACCGTCATGAAGGCGTCGACGCCGGGCTCGAGGATCGTCCACGCAAGGGGCGAGATCTCTTCACAGGAGAGACCTCCCATGATCGTGTGGAGCGAGCCGGAGGCGTGTGACGGCGAGCCAGCGACGGCGCTCTGATAGAGGCAGTCGGCCTCCTCGGGCTCTACAACGGCGAGGATCGGGCGCTCGACACCGTCCAGCTCCCAGAGGTGGCCGCACACGGTTGCGGCCAGACCGCCTACCCCACCCTGGAGGAAGACGTGGGTGGGTCGCTGTTTGTTCGGCATCTGCCCCAGGATCTCGTCCACCATCACACTGTAGCCCTGCATGACCCAGCGCGGGACTTCCCGGTACCCTTCGTACGAGGTGTCCGAGACCACGTGCCACCCGTTGTGCCGAGCATCCGCGTCCGCCTGGGCCACCGCCTCGTCGTAGGTCCCCTGCACCCGGACGGTCCGGGCGCCGAAGGCCGCGATCTCATCCACTCGCCGCTCGGTCACGTGCTCCGGCAGATAGATAACGCACTGGCAGCCGTGGTTCCTGGCGCCCCACGCGACAGAGCGCCCATGGTTCCCGTCGGTCGCGGACGTAACGGTGATCGTATGGCTGAGTGCGTGACGGTCATCGCCGAGCTCGCGCTCCAGCACCCGCAACACGCCATAGGCCCCACCCAGCGCCTTGAAGCTCGCGAGGCCGAAGCGGGTCGACTCGTCCTTGAGCCAGAGCTCGCTCACTCCGAGGTCACGGGCCAGAACAGGGAGGGAATGGAGCGGAGTCGGGTGATAATCCGGCCAACCCCGGATCTCCCCCGCGGCGCGCTCGTACTCGGCGAGGCTGATGACCGCCCGCTCCGAGTTCCAGTAGGGGCGCACCCGGTCCAGGTTCGGATTGAGAATGAAGGACATCCTCAGTCCGCCCCCGGGATCGCCGCCGGCCGTCCCGAATGCACCCGCTCTGCGTAGAGGGACGCCGAAAGATCGCCCACGACATTCAGCGCCGTCCGGCCCATGTCGAGCAGGCGATCCACGCCCAGGATCACTGCGATGCCGACCGGTGGCACCCCCGCCACGCCCAGCGTCACCGACAGGAAGACCAAGGGAATCACAGTCATGAAGAGAACGCGGAGGAAGATCTGACCTGCGGGATCGGCGACGTTGTCCGCAAACCAAAGAATCCAGCCGGCGCCGGGAAGGAGTGCGGCGGCCAGCCCACCTGCCACTGCCCCCAAAAGGAGGCCAAAACCGATCTTCGCTTGTGTCTTCAACAGGATGGCTCCTGGTGCGTCCCGAAGAGGCGACGCCGCCGCATGCTGCAGCAGATTGTGTACCAGCCGAGGAAGCCCCCGGGCGGCCAACCGGCGGCGACACTGCTCACTCCTGGTCGAGAAGAAGAGGACAATCTATTCGGCACGCACAGGACCGCCAGCCAGTGGGGAAGACGCCTCGTCACGGAGGACGGCCCCAGACGGAGGTGCGTTCGCTTATCGACGGGGACTGGCCCATGCGGCCTCGTCCCTGTACGATCGGTACTTGAATCGACGCGGGGGCGGTGGCGGTGAGGGCAGGTTCCTCTCGGCGGAGATCTGATGGGCAAGAGTCGCCTCGGGTTGTTCCTGATCTTGGCCGGCGCGGCCGTCGTTGGGGCCTGCGACATCAGGCCCGAGGAGAGGGTCATGCTGGGACCCCACGATGGACTCGACCTCCCGGCGGTGGACACGGGACGAGTGAAGGTGGGCGACGTGGCGCCAGATTTCTCGGCCGTGAGCTACGACGGCCCGGTCATCACGCTCTCGGACTATCGGGGGGAGAAGAACGTCGTCCTGGTCTTCTACCGGGGACACTGGTGACCCTGGTGCGCCGGTCAGCTCGGGAAGCTGAGAGAATTCCTGTCGCCGGAGCAAAAGGAGACCACGGAGGTTCTGGCCCTCTCGGTGGACGATCGTGAGAAGCTGCAGATGATGATCGACCGCGTCGCCAAGAACGACGGTATGCTCATCGAGTTTCCGCTGCTCTCCGATCCCGACCACCGCATCATCGACCGCTACGGGCTGTTCAACCCCGACGACGCGAAGATGAGACCGATGCCCCACCCCACGACGCTCGTCATCGACAAACAGGGTGTCGTACGCTGGAAGTTCGTTGAGATGGACCCAAGAATCCGCCCAACCAACGAGGACGTCCTCGCTGCACTGGCGGCTCTGGACTGATCGCAGCCACGGGAGCGGGGGCCCGGGAGGCCGATCCTGTCGACGACGGCCCAACCGGGAGGAGTCTGCATGAAGCCCGCGATTGCGTTGATCGGCTGTGCCCTGGTCGGGGCCCTACCTGTTTCGTCGCAGACCCCACAGTTCGTTGCCGATGGTGTGGCGGTACTTCCCGTGCGCACCCGCGCCGACATCCCGCCTCAAAACGCCGGTTGGGTGGAGCTGGAGGACTACCTGCTCGTGATCGACGGCGGGCCCGGTGACGGCGGATCCGAGGTGCTCGAGGTCGCCCGCCGCTCGACCGGGAAGCCCGTCCGTTTCGCGCTACGCACGTTAGGCGGCCCGGACGACGTGTGGGGTGCAGAGCCGGAGGGCCTGACCTGGCTTTCGGCCGTCACGGCCGATGTCGTGGGATGCGGCTCGATCGACGGACGTTGCCGGCCCCGCGGGGGCGTCTGCCGTGCCGTCCGGTCCCGTGCTACGGGTCCCGTCGGGAGCCACATTGGAGGACTCCGGGCGTCGCGTGGAACTCCACCACGTCGACGATCGGGCGGGCAGCGCCCTTGCCGTCTACGTGGCCGATACCGGCGTCCTCTTCGCCGGTGACCTGATCGGTCGAGGCCGGGGCTCCACGCCCCTGCCCATCGATGCTTGGATCCGATCCCTCAAGCGCCTCGAGCGCGTGGACCCCGGGGTTGTCGTCCCCGGAAGGGGTCGGGCGGAGGGCCCCGAGGTGCTCGAGGCGACTCGCACCGCTCTGGAGAGCCTCAAGGGACGCGTTTCCGAGGCGATAGCCACCGGCAGCAGCCGGGAGCAGGTATTGGAGGCCGTGGGGCCGGACGACTTCGAGGTCCTCCCGGAGAGCACCGTAGGTGAGGTATTCGACGAGGTGGCCGGCCTCCGTCCGGCCACCGCCTTCGTGGAGGAGCTGGGACTTCGGGAGGGGCCCTCCCCGACAGCCGCCACCCCAGGGTGGACTCGCCCCACCAAGGTCGTGGTGGCCGACTTCTGGCCGGGACGCACGACGCAGCTCGCCCTGGTCGCGCCCCGAGTCGAAGTCATCGTGGCGGCCAACCCACGCGAGGCCGCCGAAGCCGGACAGGACGCCGACGCCATCCTGGGATGGCTCACGCCCCGGATCTTCAGCGAAGCGCGGAACCTCCGATGGGTCCAGCTCAATGCCGCCGGCGTGGAGGGCTACGTGGCCATCCCAGGCTTCGCCGAGAGCGACATCGTCCTGTCCAACGCCCAGCGGATCTTCGGCCCCGGGGGCGCCGAGCACGTCCTGGGCATGGTGCTGACGCTGAGCCGCCGCCTCCACACCGCCCTGGAATTGCAGCGGGAGCGCCGGTGGGACATCACACCCCTCACCGGCCCCACGCCCTACACGGGAGCGGGTAGTGAGCTGCTCGAGCTCCGGGGCCGGACGCTGTTGGTGGTGGGGTTGGGCGGCATCGGGACCGAGGTGGCCCGTGTGGCGAGCGGAATCGGCATGCGGGTCATCGCCACGCGCGGGAGCAGCCGAAGCGGACCGCCGTTCGTGGACTACGTGGGCCTCTCTTCCGAGCTCCTGACGCTGGCGCCAAAGGCCGACGTCATCGTGAACAGCGTCCCCCTCACCGCCGCCACCGAGAAGATGTTCGACGACGGCTTCTTCGAGGTGACGAAGCCCACGGCGTTCTTCGTCAACATCGGACGCGGCCGTACGGTGGACACCGACGCCCTCATACGAGCCCTTCGTGAGGGACGGATCGCGGGAGCGGGTCTGGATGTCACCGAGCCCGAGCCGCTCCCCGTCGACCACGAGCTCTGGGGCATGCCCAACGTTCTTATCACCCCACACCTCGGCGGGGACGGGGACGGTCACATGGAGCGCATGTGGCTCCTGTTCAGAGAAAACCTCCGCCGCTTCGTGAACGGAGAGCCATTGCTGTCGGTGGTGGACAAGCGCCGGGGGTATTGAGTCGGCTCAGACGCCGAACTTGCTGAAGTACCCGACCACCAGGGCGCCGCCGGCCGGCAGATTCCGGCCATCCAGCGGCACCCGCCAACCGAGCTCGAACGCTCCCAGTGCGGTCTCGTACCACAGGGATGGCGTTACCTGAAGGTAGTGGCGCTGGCTGTTGACGATGGGGATGCCCTCCTGGATGGGCGTGTCCCCGTTCCACCCCTCGGCGACCAGCTTGTATTGGAATCTCCCAACGGCCCCACCCACCTGCGCGAGGAAGAAGATCTCCTCTCCCGGATCGATGGCCGCCTTTTCATTGAGCTCCCGCTGCCGATAACCGACCCACCCGTTCACGTACACGGAGCGGGGCCAGAAAGAGTGCCCTATCTCGGCCATGATCTCCCAGTCCGTCTGACCTTCGCTGAGGGGGATGATCTCCGCGTCGATGGGGGCCTCGCCGACGGGAATCTTCACGCCACCGCGGATGGCGAACGGAAGGTCAACACCCAGGTACTTCAGCGGAGCCACCCTCAACCAGACGTTGGCGTCACCCAGCCCCTCCGTCGACCGGTCGCCACCGGTGTCGGAGAAGGACAGGGAGTTGAGGGAGCCCCGAGCCCACAGGTCCCAATTCGAGATCAGGCCCACCGATGCGGTGACGAACAAGGCCGTGGACGTGGCGTGGCCGTCGAAGGGGATGGCGTTCTTGTTGCCGTGCAGGTCATAGCGGTCTCTGGTGTCGTGGTGGTACACCTCGGCGCTGATCCACCCCTTGCCCGGTGCCTCCACCCACTGGGCATCCACCGCGCCCGGCAGTAGCAGCATCGGTCCAGCAACAACGGCAGTCCGCAAGACGAGGAGCGCGGCGCGATCGGATGTAGTGCGAAGCAGCTGGAAACCCATTCATCTCCCCCCAGGAAGGATCCACTCCGGACGGCCGCTCCGTAGAGGTCCGCGCCCGGCCACCTGTATGAATCATGGCGAATCGACAAAGGTTCCGGCAGCGGGGTCCTCATCGGCGATCGCACGAGTGGGTCCGGGCGAGGAACCGCCAGGTATCCGGGGTGTCCGATGGGTTCCATGAGCACGGTGGAAGCCCTCGTCGATCTGCTCGGAGAGATCGACGGAAGAGGATACAAGGCCTACAAGGCCCTCCGCGGCATCTGGGCCTTTCCCGACTTCGTTCTGCACGTGGACCACG
Source organism: Longimicrobiales bacterium (assembly GCA_965218295.1). Lineage (GTDB taxonomy): Bacteria > Gemmatimonadota > Gemmatimonadetes > Longimicrobiales > Gaopeijiaceae > CBDCKN01. The sequence goes on from CBDCKN010000003.1 coordinate 517,769, forward strand.
TGCAGGGGGACCCCTTCGCCGCGCCGAGCCGTGTACGGGCTCTCCTGCCCGCGGACACCACGGGGCTGGCATCGGTGGCTTGCGCTACCGCCTCCCGCCGCCTCGGCGTGGCCAGCCTGCTGGCCCGACGTTTTCATCGGGTGGCACTCGCTACCATGAAACCCCGGGGGATCGGCAAGAGCGGCGTCATCGAGATCGAGAGCCCGGGCCAGGAGGTCGTGGCCCACACGGCGTTGATCGTGGCCGAAGACGGCAGCCTGGAGGCGCGGTTCACGGTGGGCCTCCCCGCGTCCGGCCGCCGGGTGCTGGGCGGGGAGGCGGTGGCCCTCCTCGCGGAGGACGTCCCGGCCGTGGTGAATGCGAGCCTTCGCCAGGAGTCCGTGGGAGCCGACGAGGTGCTACGCCACGCCCTCACCAACGAGGACGCCGAGGCGCTGCGTGCCTCCCTCGAGGCTCATGGGTGGGTAGCGTTCGTGGCCGACGGATCGTCCCTGCCACGGCGGAGCGGCATCGACGACCGGCCACTCGCGGGGGATGCGGCTGTGCCCTTCACCGCTCCCGAAAGTCTCTCGGCCAGCGTCGAGCTACCCAACGCCGGCACGCTGACGGGCATGGCTCTACCCCGAGGCGTGAGCCTCGTCGTCGGAGGAGGCTATCACGGAAAGAGCACACTGCTCCGCGCCCTCGAGGGGGGAGTCTACAACCACCGCCCCGGCGATGGTCGCGAGTTCGTGGTATCCGATCCGGGAGCGGTGAAGATCCGAGCCGAGGACGGCCGCTCCGTGTCGGGGGTGGACATCTCTCCCTTCATCGACGGACTCCCGCAGGGCCAGGACACGCACGCGTTCTCCACGCCCAACGCATCCGGGTCCACCAGCCAGGCCACCTCGATCATGGAGGCCCTGGAGGCCGGCGCCACCACGCTGCTCATCGATGAAGACACGGCTGCCACGAATTTCATGATCCGCGATCGCCGCATGCAGGCCCTCGTTCCCAAGTCGGGAGAGCCCATAACCCCCTTCATCGACCGGGTGAGAGCGCTGTGGGAGGAGCGGGGCATCAGCTCCGTGATCGTTCTCGGCGGAAGTGGAGACTATCTGGATGTGGCTGACACGGTGGTGGCCATGAAGGAGTTCCGCCCCCGTGACGTGACCGAGGAGGCTCGCCGCGTCGCCGAGGAACTCCCCACCGGACGCCACCCTGAGAACCCGAGCCCCATGGGGCCGTTTCCGTGCCGTGCCCCGGTCCCGGGCTCCGTGGATCCCAGCAGAGGCCGGCGCGAGGTGGATCTCAAGGTCCGCGACCGGGAGACCCTCGTGTTCGGGAGGCAGGTCATCGATCTTTCGGCCGTATCGCAGCTGGTATCACGAGCGCAGACGAGGGCCGTGGGAGGGGCTCTGGTGCTGGCCCGGGAGAAATTCATGGACGGGCAGCGGTCGGTGGGTGAGATTTCCGACCTGGTTTCGCGTATGATTGAGAATGAGGGTCTCGACGCTCTGGACGAGCGGCGGACCGGCGATCTGGCCGCATTCCGGCCTTTGGAGTTCGCCGCCACCCTCAACCGGCTGCGCACCCTGGAAGTGAACGTGCACACAGGCTGACGGAGTCGGCTCGCCCCCTCGGCTGGACCCGTCGCCTTCGTATTCTGGTGCCCCCACGGGGGCGCTCATCCGATAAGGAAGAGTCATGTGTTCGCCTGTCCGCTGTTCCACCTACAGCCCCCTAGCCGCCCTGGCCATCCTCGCCCTGCTGGCGACCGCTCCGCTGTCGGCCCAGGAGGTCACTCGCGTCACCGAGGTCGAGGGGATCACAGAATACAGCCTCGACAATGGCCTGCGCTTCCTCCTTTTCCCCGACGCCAGCAAGCCGAGCGCCACCGTCAACGTCACGTATTACGTGGGCTCTCGACACGAGGGGTACGGCGAGACCGGGATGGCCCACCTCCTCGAGCACCTGGTGTTCCAGGGGACGCCCGACCATCCGGACATCACGGAGGAGCTCACGGAGCGGGGGGCCCGCCCGAACGGCACCACCTCCTGGGACCGCACCAACTACTACGAAACGTTTCCCGCCACGGAGGACAACCTGGAGTGGGCCCTGGACTTCGAAGCCGACCGCATGGTCAACTCCTTTATCGCCGCCGAGGATCTCGACTCGGAGATGACGGTGGTCCGGAACGAGATGGAATCGAGAGAGAACAGCCCCTTCGGCATCCTGCTGGACCGGACGTTCTCTACCGCCTATCTGTGGCACAACTACGGGAAGTCGATCATCGGTGCGCGCTCCGATGTGGAGAGCGTGCCCATCGACCGGCTCCAGGCGTTCTACAGGAAGTACTACCAGCCCGACAACGCCTTGCTGATCGTGACGGGGAAATTCGATGAGGAGCGGGTCCTAGAGCTCATCGTCGATACGTTCGGGCAGATCCCCAAGCCGGATCGTTCCGGAGCCAACACGCTCTGGGAGACATATACCCGTGAGCCCGTGCAGGACGGAGAGCGCATGGTCACGCTCCGGCGCGTCGGAGACATCCAGGTGGTCATGATGTCGTACCATGTCCCTCCGGGCTCCCACCCCGATTATGCGGCCGTGGACCTCCTGGTGCAGGTGGTGGGAGACCAGCCGTCGGGCCGGCTGTACAAGGCTCTGGTGGAGCCTGGGCTCGCCGCGTCTGCGGGAGCCTTCTCCTACCAGCTTCGTGAGGCCGGGCCCCTGCTCACCTACGCCCAGGTTCGTGCCGAGGACGATCTCCAGGCGACCTGGAACGCCATGGGCGAGGCCCTCGAGGGAGTGATTCGCGATCCGGTCACGGGCGAGGAGGTCGAGCGGGCCAGGGCCGCTTTGCTCAAGAGCGTGGAGCAGGTCTTCAACAACCCGGAGCGCATCGCGATTCAGCTCAGCGAATGGGCCTCCATGGGCGACTGGCGGCTCTTCTTTCTGCACCGAGACAGGATCGAGACGGTGGAGCCCGCCGACGTACGGCGAGTGGCCGCCGAATACCTCAAGCCCGACAACCGAACCGTGGGGCTCTTCTACCCGACCGAGGAGCCGGATCGCGCCGAGATTCCCGAGCTCCCGGACATCGCGACGGAGCTGGAAGGATACACCGGTCGAGAGGCCGTGGCCGGCGGCGAGGAGTTCGATCCGTCGCCGGCGAACATCGAGGACCGGACCACCCGGTACACCCTGGCCAATGGGATGAAGGTCGCTTTTCTCCCCAAGTCGACCCGCGGCCAGACCGTGGTGGCCCGCTTCCGCGTGATCCTGGGTGACGAGGAGTCTCTGACCGGCCGCACCGCCGCCGGGAGTATGGCCGGTGCCATGCTGATGCGGGGCTCCAGCGGACACACGCGTCAAGAGATCCAGGACGAGCTCGATCGGCTGAAGGCCTCCGGATCCGTCGGGGGAAGCGTGACCCAAGCCTCGGGTCAGATACAGACGACCCGCGAGAACCTGCCAGCGGTGCTGCGACTCCTGTCGGAGATCATCCGGGAGCCGACCTTCCCCACCGCCGAGTTCGAGACGCTCAAGGAGCGGCGCCTGTCGGGCCTCGAACAGCAGCGCTCAGACCCCATCGCCCAGGCGCAGATCGCCCTCGGCAGACACATGAATCCGGTGCCCCCGGGCCACCCGAGCTACACGGAGACCGTGGAAGAAGCCGTCGCCGCCATGGAGGCCGTCACCCTTGATGACGCCGAAGCATTCTACAATGACTTCTACGGTCCTCAACTGGGAACGCTGGCGCTCGTCGGCGATTTCGACGAGGTCGAGATGCGAGCGGTCATCGAAGAGGCCTTCGGGAACTGGGAGAGCCCGCACACGGCCACGCGGGTGGCCACCGAGTTCTACGACCCACCAGCCGAGAACCTCCAGATCGAGACCCCGGACAAGGCGAACGCCATCTTCTTCGCTCAGCAGACCCTGGCCCTCCGGGACGACAACCCCGACTACGCGGCCCTGTTGCTGGGGGGCTACATGATCGGGGGCGGTGTGCTGAACTCGCGACTGGCGAAGCGCATCCGCCAAGAGGATGGGCTCAGCTACCAGTTGGGTGGCAGCATCAGCGGTCATCCCATCGACGAATCGGGCGCGTTCTTTGCGTTCGCCCTCTACGCACCGGAGAACGCGGAGAAGCTGGAGGCCGCGTTCCGCGAAGAGATCCAGAAGGTCCTCGACGAAGGGTTCCTCGCCGACGAGCTGGAGATCGCGAAGCAGGGATACCTACAGTCGCGCCAGCTGAGCCGAGCCCAGGACCCGTCCCTGGTGGGCGCCCTCACACAAGGCTTGTACCTCGACCGTACCCTCATGTGGGATGCCGAGCAGGAGGAGCGTATTCAGGCTCTCACGGTCGAGGAGATCAACTCGGCCGTGCGTCGATACCTGGACTTGAGTAAGATGACTATCGTGAAGGCGGGCGACTTCGAGGGCGCCAAAGCGAAGGTGATCCCCTAGTTGGAGTTCTCTTCGTCGGAGTATCCACCCTCGGAGAGGAGCTCTCTTAGGCGGCCCTCGCGCTCCGGCAAGTGCGTCTTCGAGATAGCCGTGGCGAGGACGATGCGGTCTTCATCCGAGACCTTGTCCAACGTGCTGATTGGGGCGCCGTAGCGCAGGAGGATGCGCTTGGCATCAACGACTACTGAATCGGTAACGACTACTGAATCGGTCACTTAACCTCCTCGGATCAGCCGTGGACCGTAGACGTGAAACCGGCTAAATGTAATTTCTTCTACCACTTGAGCCAACGGATGCCTCACGCGTGACCCCGCTGGTCCGATACTCGGGCGCCGTCCTCGTTCCAGTGGCCATCGGCGTATTGACCGGTCTCTGGGTGACTGCCTCGGCCTTCGAGCGACTGCAGAGGGAGGCCGATCTTCGCATAGCGGCCTCGGCCACGGACCTCATCCAGCAGGGGATGGGCGTAGCACGCGACGCCCTGCTGGAGGAGGCGGAGGCCGTCCAGCCGACTCGTCCATACGCACCGGCGGTCGAGGCGGCCCTGCGCGGCGACACGGTGCTGGCTCTCGGCAGCTCGGAAGAGAGCCTCCAGCTCACCGTGGCGTACGGCGAGGGGCCCCTGGTCCGGGTTGCGACGGGCCCGTTTCGGCCCACGGTGCTCGAGGTGCTTCCGAGCATCGCCGGGTACCGGCTTGCACTCTACCTGCGCGGCAGGCGCACGATGACGACGGTGCCGACGTTCAGCCCCGCAGTGCTGCACGCGGAGGTCCTCCTTGCGCTGGCCCGTCAAGCCGAGGGGATTGCTCTGGAGTTGGACGGGGTCGCAGGTGCTTTGCGGGCCTTCCAGACCATCCCGGGTCGTCCGTCGGACGTTGCAGTGCTGGCGGCAGCCGAGGACGACACGAGCATCGAGGCCGCTGGCATGACCGCTCCCGTCACGGTATTGATGGTGGTCCTGTTGTTGTCCGGCTTCGCCGCCTGGACCACCCACAACCCCCGTCGGCCGTCGGTTCCTATTGCGGGGCCGGTCGAGCAATCGACCCTCCAGTGGTCGCTGGTGGTGCTGGTGCCCGTGATCGCCGGTGTGGCCATCGTACTTTCCCTGGATCGGGACTACCGGCAGAGTGCCGCCGCGAGCATGCGGGACCAACTGAATCGGGCGATCATTCTGGTCAAGCAGGTCGATCGGATCAGCTCCGTCTCAGCCGCGGGAGCCATTACCGGATTCGATGCGGCCCGGCTTCGGGCCGGTGGAGTCGAGGCGGCGACACGGGACGATGTCGAGCTGATCAGCCAACTAGCGGAGCTACGTCCCCCTCCCCCGAGCTTCACGTCGTCCGGTGTCATGGACGTCGACGGCGACACCCGATTCTACTCGGCGGCACGGACCCCCGGCGGTGCCACTCTGGTCTTGATCGGACCCACGATGACCAGGCAGTTGCTCGATGTCCGCCGGAGCCTTGGCCTCGGGGGCCTGCTGATCCTCCTACCCCCGCTGCTGTTCCTCTGGCTGTCAGAGCATCCCGGCTCGGAGTCGGCTTCCGAAGGGCCTGACGACGAGCCTCCTACCGGAGACCGAGCCTCGGGTGCAACCTACTAGCCTCGACGATCGTCTCACTCGCTCAACTACCAGTGCACCAGCCACTACGACCAAAAGGGTTGCTACCCCTGCTGCTCCCGCCAGAGCCAAACGGCGAGTCCGCCGGGTCCGATGATAGCGAGCACGCTGGCCCACAGCGGCACCTCGAAACCGCCGGCTGTGACCGTCACCCGGAACAGCAATCGCAGCACGTGGAGGACCGCGATAGCCGAGAGAAAGAGCGTTGCGATCAGGGCCGCGGGTTTCATGGCGTGACTCCTTCCGTTTGCGCCTCAGCGCGGCGGCTCACTTCACTCCGAGGCTGGCGTAGAGCCGCTTGACCATCTGGATCTGGCCGGCGTGATAGGTGTCGTGCAGGACGATCCCCATGAGTAGGTCGGCATAGGTGTATTCGCTCTGTCCGCCCGACAGCTCGTCCAGGCGCGACGGATGGAAGTCTCGCATCGCCTCGAGGAGCAGAGTGTGATACTCGCGCACGAAGGCCCGGTCCTCCTTCCAGGAGCTCGCCGTGATCTCCTCGGGCGGAGCCGGCCAGTTGGAGGGTGAGCGGGGGAATCCGCCGTGGGCTCCTCCCGTGATCCTGCGCCGAATCGCGTAGTTCCAGTAGGCGATATGTAAGGTCAGATCCCAGATGCTGTGCCGGTCGGGCGCCGGCCTCCACGCGGCCTCTTCCGGTTTCACTCCCCGGAGTGCCCCGAGCACGCTGGCGCCGCCATGCCACAGCTTCGTGCCCGCCGGTGGGTCGAAGAGCCCGATCGTCATCTCGAGCCTGCCGTCTTCCAGGTGCGCCATCACACTATTCCGCCTACCCATACTTGGCCACGAGCGTGCGAACCGTCTTCATGTTCCGCATGGTGTTCGGCACGTTCCCTGTCGCCTTCGCCAGGCTCGCCCCGAACAAGGGCGAGTCGGTGAGCTTGCCCTTGATGAGCCAGTAGATCTCACGGCGGGAGATCTGGAAGTCGTCCATTGGAGTCCCGAGGTCGTCGAAGCGCTCACACGACTCGGCGTCGGGCGGAGCAGGCAAGAAGATCACATAGAGCGAGTCGTCCGGTCCCTCCTCGCCCCATGGCGCAAAGGGTTCGAACGCCGCGATCGCTGCGAGCTCCGATGGAGATCGAATGAAGGTTGCCACCTCGTAGCCGAGCTGCTGTTCGAGATGGCGCTCGATCTCGCGTTCCAGAGCGGCGGGGTCGGTGGACTGCCCAGTGAAGATCACGTTCCCGCTCGCGATGAACGTGGTGACATCCGAGAACCCGAGCTCTTCGAAGAGCTCGCGGAGTCGGTCCATCTTCACCCGATGGCCGCCCACGTTGATCCCTCGTAGGAAAGCGATATAGCGCACCCGTGTACATTACTACCGCTGTCATCGGGGCTGGCCATGCGGGGTTGGCCATGAGCCGCTGCCTCGCCCACCGCTCGATCGACCATGTGGTCCTCGAGCGGGGCGAGGAGCCACCCGGCTCGAGCTGGTCCGGGTTGCGGTAATCCATCGGCGTGAGCATCGCGATCGAGGACGGCACCGCTCGTGCTGGTCGTCGGCGCCTCGGCCACCGGCACACAGATCGCCGATGAGGTCCACCGTTCGGGCCGGCCCGTGACCCTCGCGGCGGGCGAGCACATCCGGGCGCCCCGCGTCTATCGGGGCAAGGACATCGAGTGGTGGATGGACGTCGCCGGGGTGCTCGACGACCACTATGAAGAGGAGGACAACCTAGCCCGGGCTCGAAGCGTGCCGTCGCTGCAGCTCGCGGGCTCCGATGAGCGTCGGACCGTCGATCTCAACTCCCTGACGGACATCGGCGTGAAGCTCATCGGTCGCCTTGCCGGTATCAACGACGGCAAGGCACAGTTCTCCGGATCGCTGCGGAATCAGTGCGCGATGTCCGACCTCAAGATGAACAGGCTACTCGACAGGATCGACGAGTGGGCGACCGAAGAAGCGATCGACGACCAAGTCGATCCGCCGCACCGCTTCGAGCCGACCAGGATCGAGGCATCGCCGCCGCTCGGCATGGACCTCAACTCCGGTGAGATCCAGACCATCCTCTGGGCCACCGGGTTCCGCCCCGACCATGCGTGGCTCGACGTGCCGGTCTTCGACCGCAAGGGCCGCATCCGGCACGACGGTGGGGTCGTCGAGGCCCCCGGCATGTACTTGATGGGGATCCCGTTCCTCCGGCGTCGCAAGTCGAGCCTCATCGACGGCGCCGCCGACGATGCTCGTGACCTGAGCGTCCACCTGGCGTCCCACCTCGACGAAATCTCCACACCCCGCCCCTGACGGGCGAGCCGATCACCACGCCACACCCCTGACGACTGGGGCTCACGGGAGTGAAGCGAAGACACAGGTATTCCCATCATTCGTCGGGATGGCTCCCACGGCCGCGCCTATGTTGTAGAACCAGTGGTATCCTTCCAGCCCCAGATCCCTCCAATAGCCGTAGATGGACGCCGTGGTATGAGTGACCGTGTAGTCGAGATCGGCTTCCAGCATCCTCGCGAGGCGCGATCGAACGCCGTCAGCCCCGATCACGAGATCGGTAGCCACCTCGGTCTCGTGTCTGTCGGCTCCGGCGATCTTCGCGCCGCGGACCCGACCATCGGGAGCTCGGAGGAGGCCGACCACCGACTGACCGTGCACGACCTCGGCACCGGCAGCCTGCGCGGCGTCGACGAGCACGCGGTCCACGACGGTCCGCCGCGGAGCATACAGGGCGTCGACACCGTCCCGCGGCTTGATCGAGACTTTGATGGGCTCGGAACCGTAATGGAAAGTGGTCTTCCGGATTGCGGGCGTCTCGGCCGACCGGATGGCATCCAGCAGGCCCCAGCGGTGCAGTTGGAGCACTCCGGCCCGCATGAGCGCGTGAGTCGACAAGGTGTCGCTGCCACGCTTGGTCGGGTCGACCACGAGGACTCGCAACCCCCGACGGGCCAGGAGCATCGCGGTGGACGCACCCGCGCAACGCGCACCGGCAATGACGACGTCGTAGCGGCTCTGCGTGATCGGCGACTGCACGGTGGAGGACATGGATTGGAACTTGTGGCTTAGCTACACGGTCATCAAGCGGAATCCCTTCAGTGGGTCAGGTGCTCGGTTCGTTCCGGACCCTATCCCAACCGGCTCCGAGTGGTACGAAAGCGTGGTCGCCGTCGCGGAGTTCGAGGGGGACGAAGTCGTCGAGATCCGCCTCTATCCGATCGAGCATCTCCCCGGGCTCTCGGCACCGTTTGGCACCCGGTAACGGGACACTAGCTTCCGGAGATGGCCGAAAGATCGACCCAGCTGCGCGACGCCAGTGGCCGCACCCGCGTGAGGCTCGAGTTGATGACGGCCCGGCTCACCGCGCACGTCGAATTCGTGACAACCGATCCGCCCACGAGAGCCTGGGCTTCGAAGCTGGCGTTGCTGGCCATGACCCCACCGTAGACCCGGTTCCTCGAGCCCTGGGTCGACATGCTTCCCTGTACGATTATGATGCCGTAGAAGACGAAGTTACCCCGTAGATCGAGGTCTCCATCCACTAGCATGACTCCCTGGCCCACGCCTCCACCGTTGACATGGATGATGGGGTACCAGTTGAAGCACGCCGCTCCGGGGTTCTCGGGATTGCCCCAGTTGCTGGAGAACGCCTGGCCCGTATTGCAGGCACCGGCGTTAGTGCTGTCGGGAGCCGTGCCGTTGATGTTTCCGCCAGCGAGGCGGATGCTCGTAGATCCGTATCCTGTTGCGAATATTCCAGTTACGAGATTGACTGGCTGGATTCCCGCCACTTGATTCCCGCCGATTGGATCAGCCGCGAATTCTCCGGCGTCTCTCGAGCGCCTTCCTGAGCTGTCCCTCGTCCGGCCGCTGGTAGCACTGGAGCACGGTTTGGGCCGTCTTCCAGCCGCCGAGTTCGCAGAGCACCTTGAGCGGCTGGTCCATGAGATCCGAAGCGAACTTCCGCCTCAGGGAGTGCCAGCCTCTGCCGGGCTTCGGGTCGAGTCCCGCGAGGTTCTGGGCGTTCTTCCACCAAACGCGCGCCAGTGCGGAGCCCACGCACGCCGAGGGATTCCTGGCCGCGGGCAGCAACGGCGTGTCTCCGATCCCGGGGTTCCTCTTTCGCGCCTCTTCCAGGGCGGCGATCGCCTCGGCGGTCACCGGCGTCCGGTGTTCGTAGCCCGACTTGTCGTGCTCCGCGCGCCACCGCACCACCCCGCGTTCAAGGTCGATGTCCGACCACCGGAGCTGGCGGATGGCACCGATGCGGTGACCCGTCTCGTGCGCGACCACCAGCGCGACACGAAACCGCCAGTCGATCTGGCAGGACACCTTGAGAAGCACCTGGTACTCCTCCTCGGCAAGGACGACCCGGACCGGGTTCTTCTCCTTGGGCGCCTTGAGGCCCTTCAGCGGGTTCGAGTCAAGCAACAGGCGGCCATGCTCGTCCCTCGACTTCGCAGCCCAGTTGAGGACCGCGATCAAGAACTTCAGGTCGTATTCGATCGTCCGGTCGGACACCGGCCTACCGCTCGGGCCGACCTTGCCCGACCGCCGCGCCCGGATGAACCGGTCCCAGTCGCGCTGGGAGAACGAAGCGGGTTTACGGTCCCTGCCGAAGCACCCGAGGAACATCCTCGTCGCGGCCCGGTCGTGCATCCGGGACCGCTCACTCTTGGTGGGCGTCACCTCTTCACCATAGATGTCAAAAAGCGTCCCCAGCGTGAGCGGCTCGGGCTCGGCTTCGGCCTTGCCATGCATCTCCGGCCCGGCGAAGCCCACGGCGAACTCGTCCGCCTGCTTCTTCGCCCGTGCCCATTCCCGGTGCTTGAGCGACCTGCTGAGCCTGCGCCCGTTCGCGCGCCACTCGATCTGGAACAAGCCGGTCTTGGGATCGGGAAAGACCCGTACCCGGTTCCGGCCCCATTCGCCAGCGGCGTAGCTGCGCTGGCTTCGTTTCGTGCGTGCCATCATTCGATTGGCGATTGTATATATCTTGCACGGCTGTCCCTATCGCAGTATATTGATTGTATGGCATCGTTACTCGGTTTTCGGCTCTTTCGGCTCGCTTTCCTGAGCCACGCGTTTCAACTCCTTCACGACGCGTTTGCTGAACACCTTCTGCATGATCTCGTCTCCCGTGAGTTTGCTCACGTCCTTGGGGAGCCGGTCCTTCTCTCTGCGCTTGGTGGAATCAACCATGTCTAGCACCGCCAATATCAATCTGATGTCGTTGATGGATCGCTTCGGAACCGAAGAGACCTGCCGGGAATACCTCGAAAAGCTGCGCTGGCCGTCTGGTGTCGCCTGCCCGCGTTGCGGTGACATGTCCGTATCCGAGATCACCACTCGGGACCAGTTCGATTGCAACGGATGCCGCTACCGCTTCTCTGTGACCTCGGGGACGATCTTCGACAACACCAAGCTTCCTCTGCGGAAGTGGTTCGTGGCCATGTACCTGATGATCGAGTCTAAGAAGGGGATCAGCGCGAACCAGATGAAGCGCACCCTCGGAGTCTCCTACAAGACCGCTTGGCACCTCTGTCACCGCATCCGTGAGGCCATGACTACCGACCGCTTCGAGGGACCGACGCTGTTCGGGATCATCGAAGTGGACGAGACGTTTGTCGGTGGTCGCCAGCGAGGCAAGGGCAGAGGACCCTACTCGACGACCAACAAGTCCATCGTCGTGGGTGCCGTGCAGCGTGACGGGCGCGTCCGCCTGGAGCGCATCCCGAACACGAAACGGGCCACCTTGGACGACTTCATCAAGCGCACCGTCACCGATGAAGCCCTCGCCATCTACACCGACGAGTTTCCGGCCTACCGTGGCCTCGGGGACCGTATGGGCATCGAGCATGACACCGTGCAGCACAACCTCGACGAATGGGTCGTGGGCGATGTCCACACGAACAGCGTCGAAGGCATGTGGAGCCTGTTCAAGCGTTCCGTCATGGGTGCCTTCCACAAGATCAGCGTGAAGCATATGGACCGTTACCTCGAAGAGCTTGAATGGCGCTTCAACAACAGGGATAACCCGCTCATTTTCCGGGATCTTCTTCTTCGGATTCTTGACGGGAAGGCTCTTCGCTATCGAAGCTTGACGGCATAGCCAGCCGCTTCAATGACTCCTGAATAAGCTCAAAGTCCTTCACGTAGCCCGGACCGCTTGCGTTATACGCTCGGCTCTTCTCCAAGAGCGTATCTTTGGCCTCATCCACTTTGGCACGACTAGCACCCCCCGTCTCCACCTCCGCAACGACATCGACGAAGTGATCGCGGGCTCGCTTCAACTGCTCCGCCGGTGGGTAGACAGAGAGGTCGCCCAACTCAAGCGCCTTCAGGGACTCTTCGTACTCGCCGCCCGATTTCCCGAGGACGGCCCCAAGATCAACCCCCAATTGCTTCGCAGCCCGCTTGATATCGCGTCGCAAGAGGCCGCGCATGTGTCCATGGGAACCCACAGCAATCAGGTCAACGGGGCCGTACTTCTTCTCGACCGCCTCTATCGTTTCCTCGCTCAGGAAGGGCTTCATCTCAGGGTAGTGTTCCCCGTACATGAAGCTCAGTCGCTCCATGAGCAGACCAGCGTCTACGGGGTTCAGTGGTGCCTTCACGGCCCCCCACCAGGCCCTTAGCCGCTCCTCACGGTCTACCAGGCCCATCTCGCGGATGTCGCCCGGAACGGGGATTAAGACAACACCCCGGTTGGGGGCGTCAGGAATAGAATCGGGATCGACTTCAATCCCATGGTCGTTCTTCAGGTGGCGGACCAGTAGACTCTTGTCGAGGTTCTTGAACGGGCATTGCCCGCACTCGTAGTTGGGATACTGATTCCAACGGGAAACCCTGTAGGGTGCCGTCTCGGGATGAACTGTTGTTGACGCCTTCTCAGATGCAAGCGGCGAGGCGAGACTCGGTAGAGGCGGTAGCCGAGTCCGCGCATACCAAGGGGTGCGCCATTCTTCCCACCGCCATCCCGCGTGATATCGGCGATGGTGGCAGGAGAAAAAGAAAGTGCACTGGACGGCACGTATGTTCTCGCCCGTAACCCGTAGCGTAATGAGGGTTATGCCCCCCTCCCAGATTTTGTGAGGGCCGAGGCGGGCCACCGGATGCGGGAAGTCAGCGCACACCACTTCGATCCCTGGGTCGTCATCAGCGACAATATCGAGTAGATCGCCGCCCGTGTCTTGCCAGTGCAGGCGGATTGTTGGGATATCGGAGCGGCGGTGGACACCACCTGGCCTAATCTCACGAACGGACACAACACGCACGGCACATTTCTTTGCAGCCACCCGACCCTTGTTGTGGATCTTTACGCGAGCCCGGAAACCCTGGCTTGCATCGTAGCGTGGCTTGGGGCGCACGATGGGCCGATATGCACGAAGCGACTCCGCGATTCCCAAAGCGCCGCCCACGAGAAGGGTTGCCCCAAGGATGCCAAAACCAGCTATCACGGCAGCTCCGGCGGCGCACACGGCGCTCCAGAGAGTGATATGCCCGGTCTTGTCTTCCATGCACCGGAAGCTAACTGATGCGCAGTATCCCGTGCAACAGGGTTACAATCACCATTCGATTCCTCTCTCGATGATGGACTGCACGATCTGCGCATCGGAAACTTGGGGTGCGAACGGCTTCTTGACCAGTGGCGTCGGCGGGCTCATGGACGTTGGGCTGCCTGTTCGGCCCACGAGGGCGAACACCCGAAGGCCGGTCCCAGTCCTTGACCCGCCGAGCCGGATGCTTCGCGACTCGCGAGTTCGGGAAGGCCATCGGTCACCTGGGACGGGCGCGTCCCGGACTTGGCGGCTTGGGCTGTGGCCCGAGCCATCGGGGGTACCCCGGCCTTGCTCGGTGATGCCCGGCTGCCAGACGGCCGGCCGGCCGGCGAACGGGTGATCCGCCGCCTCGAAGCGGCGCTCAAACCGCCTTCCCGCGTAGGGATTGATGGATCGGGAGCGACCCCAAGGGACGGGGGCAGGGGTGTGAAAACACACCTGCCTCCGAACCCGTACCAGGCCCTCGGACTGGGGGGTCGCTCCCGTCCCGGTCAGTGCTGCCCGTGCGGCGCTGACCGACCCGGCCGCGAAGGCGCAAGACGCGCTAATTCAATTGTAAGTTGTTGTTATATAATGATTTACTACTGACCAGTCTCACCACATTCCCTCATTAAATCCCTCTTCTGCGGCGGGAATTCATGGGGCAGTCCAAGACGTCTTCGGACGCGTGGGCGGTTGTTGAGCGTCAACCCCCGCACCCCTGCCACGATTGAACCCGCTTGCTCGCTTGCCGCTTGGCATGGCCGCTGCGTCTTCCCGAACGCGCGCCATCCGCACCGCAACCCACTGATGAGCGAGTCTGTGCGGGGCGTTACGGGCCTTGGACATCCCCCCGGACCGGATGACGATGCACGGCTTCCGGGCGATGGCAAGAACCATTCTCGACGAGATGTTGGGCTTTCGGCCCGACATCATCGAGCACCAGCTGGCACATGCGGTGCGGGATCCAAATGGACGGGCCTACAACCGCACGGCATTCCTGCCCGAGAGGCGGTGGATGATGGGACAGTGGGCGGACTACTTGGACCGACTCAGGGCCGGTGAAGGGGCCCCCGCCCCTGCGACTGCGTCGTAAGGCTTCGGAAACCCCACGGGTCCTCCCCCCAGCCGGGCCGACCACGCGCAGGGCGGTCGAAGCGTACCTTCACCTGGACCGAGGGGGACGCTGGGGTGACGGTGCCCGCTCCTGCGGTGACGTCTGACACAGCCCGGGTAACCGACACTGCCGAGCTATTCGGCCGTGGCAGTGGCAGCGAGGCTCACTGGCGGGTGGATTCTTGGACGTCCCCTCGTCGCGGTGATCGCCGCCACTCGTGCTGCGCCCCCGTCATCCGGACCCGTAGCGCTGACCGTTGCCACCGAGGGGTCGCTGGACCGTAAAAACCAATAGGCGAAGGAAGAGCTCGTAGGTGCGGATCTCCAGAGCGCAATTTCCGATGAGCAGCCGACGCCGTATGGGCGCAACACTCAGCGTGCGGCAATCCAGGGCGGTCGTTTCCGTGATGCTTGGCTTGGAGTTTCTAGTCCCGACGGCGTGCCGGTCTTTGCCGCGCGGACGTGCCGCAGGTTGGCCACGCAGTAGAATGGTGGGAGGTTAGAGTCGCATCTTCAGTTGACGACATTAGAACGGGGAAGAGTTTCACGATGGCGCAGGCGATCTTCAGGTCCCACAGCCAATCTCAATCCCGCGCGGTCTGAGAACAGGAAGTAGATGTGCTGAGTGCTGAAGTGCCCATCCGCGAAGGACAGGTCCTCACCGGACCCCTGTTCAGTGAGCCCATGCAGGTGGAGACGGTTCGCGCCAACGGTCCCGGCGTCTGGGTGGCAGGCCTTGTGGGCCAGCGTTCAGAGCGGTTCCGGCGAGTCACACTCACGTCCGCTGACATTGCGAAGCTAAGCATCGCCGACTCTGCTCTATCCTACGATGGCGATGGACGGCTATTGCGGATCGCCCTCCAGGCCTATTCGCTGGGCATTGCCTGGGAGTTCGATCCCTATTTCGGACTTTCCATCTCTCGTGTGGACCCGCTGCCGCACCAGCTTGAAGCGGTCTACGAGCACCTTCTCAAGCTGCCCAGCGTGCGTTTCCTGCTTGCTGACGACGCGGGTGCAGGCAAGACCATCATGGCCGGCCTCCTGGTCCGTGAACTGAAGCTGCGGGGCCTAATTGAACGAGTACTTGTGGTCTGTCCCGCGAACCTGTCGTTTCAGTGGCAGAGGGAGCTGAAAGAGAAGTTCGACGAGAAGTTCGTCGTGCTGAAGGGCAGCGACATCCGCGATCAGTTCGGGGTCAACCAGTGGATGGAGCAGAAGCAGATCATCACGTCGCTCGACCTCGCCAAGCGCACGGAGATTTTTCCTGGCGTACAGCAGGTACACTGGGATCTGGTGATCGTCGACGAGGCGCACCGCATGTCGGCACGTGACGAGAGCCATAAGAGCCAACGCTACAGGCTCGGGGAGATGCTGCGCGACAGCACCGATCATTTCCTGCTGTTGACCGCCACCCCGCACAAGGGCGACCCAGAGAACTTCACGCTGTTCCTGCAGCTGCTTGACCGGGACGCCTACGCCGACGTGAAGTCGATCCACGAAGCCATGGATCGGAGGCGGGCGCCCTTCTACCTGCGGCGCACCAAGGAGGCGATGGTCTATTTTCCGGAGCGCCAGGCCGACGGAGCGTGGACCGCGAAGCCGGTGTTCACCAAGCGCATCCCGCGCACAGCTGCCTTCGCCATCGATGGCCCGGAGTTCGAGCTCTACCAGAAGATCACCCGGTTCGTGAAACGGCAGAGTGCCCGTGCAGCGGCGGAGGGCGACGATCCACGGGCTCGCGCGGTCGGCTTCTTGATGTCGCTATATCAGCGGCGCCTGGCCTCAAGTACGTACGCCATGCGGCGGTCGCTCGAGAATCGAGTGAGGCGGCTAGAGGAGGGTCTCAAGCGGGCCCAGGATCTGGTGCGTATGGCGCCGCCGGACCTACCCGACTGGGAAGAGCTCGAGGAGTTCGAGGAAGCCGAGCGTGAGCGTCTGGAGCGAATGCTGGAAGCGGTCACGTTGGCCGGCAACGCCGAGCAGGTACGTGAAGAGGTGGCCGAGCTGCTAGGGCTGGCCGAAGAGGCGAAGGCCGTCGAAGGCTCGGCCAACGAGGCGAAACTCGGACATCTTCATAAGATCATGCAGGATGAGGGATTCTTCGACCGCCCGGACCAGCGACTGCTGCTCTTCACCGAGTTCAAGGACACCCTAGACCACTTGATGGAGCAGTTGAAGGCGTGGGGCTTCAGCGTGGGCTGCATCCACGGCAGCATGAAGCCTGGCTCACGCGACGAACCGGGGAGTCGGCTCTACACGGAACAGCAGTTCCGCGAAGGTGCCATCCAGGTGCTAGTGGCGACCGAGGCGGCCGGTGAAGGCATCAACCTTCAGTGCTGTCACATCCTATTTAACTACGACATCCCATGGAATCCGAATCGGCTCGAACAGCGCATGGGCCGCATCCACCGCTACGGACAGCAACACGACTGCCTGATCTTCAACTTCGTTGCGACCAACACCATCGAAGGGCGGGTGCTGCAACGCCTCCTGGACAAGCTCCAGGAGATCCGCGATGCCCTCGATGACGATGCAGTATTCAACGTCGTGGGCGAGATCTTGCCCTCCGCTCACCTGGAGCGTGTGCTGCGGGACTATTACGCAGGCAAGCTGGGTGACGCCGACCTCGAGGAGCGGCTGCTCAAGGATGTGGATGAACGTCATTTCCGAGCCATTTGTCAGACAGCGCTGGAGGGCTTGGCAGCGAAGAAGCTCAACCTGGACATGCTCACTGAGCGGCGGGCCCGGGCCCAAGAGCGACGTGTTGTTCCCGAGAGCATTGCTCGGTTCATCAAGGAATCGGCTCAAGATGCGGCCTTCGCCTTGAAGCCGGCGAGGGATCTAGCTCATACGTTTCAGCCGGGTCGGACACCGCCCAGCCTGAGAAAGTATGAGCGTGAGCCGGACTGGCGGCTCACCGACTTGGCGAATCGCTATCCGCGCCTGTCGACCGACCGCGAGACTGCCGAGAAACACAATCTCGAATGGGTGACGCCCGGACATGCGCTATTCGAGGCTCTACGCCGGCATAGTCTCGACCGCGGCCTGGAAGCCTTCGCCAGGGGCGCCTGCTTCCACTCGCTGGCGCACGACGCGCCAGCGCGGCTCGATTTCTACCGGGCGCGTGTCGTGGACGGTCTCGGTCAGGTCATCCACGAGCGACTGTTTACCGTGGAGCTGACGGCCGACCGGTCGCCCCGCCTCCGTGAGCCGGATGTACTCGGTGACATGAGTCCCACCGTCTTGTCCGATGATCTACCGCCCGTGGCCACCCTCGCGGAGCCGACTGCTTGGCTCAACGAGAATGCCCTGGTGCCCTTTATCGAAGAGGTTCGCGCCGAACGGCTGGCCGAAGTCGAGCGCATCGGCGAACACGTTGAGCTCTCCTTGACCGAGGTTCTACAGCGGATCGACGAGGAGATCGGCCGTGCCGCAGATGAAGTAGCTAACGAGATCACAGGCGCGGAGGGGCGCCTTACACAGGCAGAAACCCGCCACACGGAGGTGTTGGTGCGGCGCGAACGCCGGCGCGAAGAACTCAAGCGGCAGCGGGCCGTGACACTGCAGGGTGTCGAGCGGCTGGCGAGCGTACTCATCCTGCCCCATCCGGAAGGCAGCATCCTCGATGTCCGACGGCTACGCCCCCATCCCGAAACCGAGATGACTGCCATGCGGGTGGTCATGGAGTATGAGACTGCGCAAGGACGCCAGGTCTATGACGTCCATGAGAAGAACCTGGGCTACGACGTGACCAGCCTTGATCTCCAGTCTGGTGAGCTGCGCCTGATCGAGGTAAAGGGTCTCGCGGCCGCCACCGGGAGCATCCTACTCACGCCGAACGAACGCCGCGTTGCCGAGGACCGTCCGGACTGTTTCTGGCTCTATGTGGTCACCAACTGTGCGAGCAGGCCTGAGCTCCGGGAGCCGATCAAAGACCCGGCCCGCTTCCCCTGGCATGAGGTCACCAAGGTTCAACACTACTGGTTGGACGTCGATGCTATGACGCAGCCACCGAGAGAAAGAGGATAGCTAGTGTCTGGATCCCTCATCGAATCAGTGGATGGATCAACCGACGGGCATCTCCCAGGAAAGGCCCAATGATTCCCAAGGAGTGCAAACGGCTGGCCGAGGTCGACTTTCCGATTGCGGAAGTCTCGAAACACGCGGTGCGAGAAAAGTCGATTCGGCATGGCCATCCCTCGACACTGCACCTGTGGTGGGCGCGGCGACCCTTGGCGTCGTCGCGGGCGGTGTTGATGGCATTGCTGCTGCCGGACCCATGCGACGCACGCTGTCCCGAGGCGTTCAAGCGGGACGCGCGCCGGATTCTCTTGGGTATGCACGGACGACCGCAAGGTTGGATCTCGGAGATCGAGCGGGATGAGGGATTACGGCGGATTGTCCTGAAGTTCATTGCCGACTTCGCCAACTGGGACCGTGCTTCCGACCGCACCTATCTAGATGTCGGCCATGCGCTCGTGAGGGCAGCACACGGCGAAGAACGTCCTCTGGTCGTGGACCCGTTTGCAGGTGGAGGCTCGATCCCGCTGGAGGCGCTACGTCTCGGCTGCGAGGCATTCGCCAGCGATCTCAACCCCGTGGCCTGCCTGATCCTGAAGGTGATGCTGGAGGACATTCCACGTAACGGGCCGGGACTGGCTGAGGAGCTGCGTAAAGTCGGTGGGGAGATCAAGCAGCAGGCTGAGCGGGAGCTAGCCGATCTGTATCCGGCTGATCCGGACGGGGCGACACCCATTGCCTACCTCTGGACACGAACGGTGCGATGCGAAGCGCCGAACTGCGGCGCAGAGATTCCGCTCATGCGCTCCTTCTGGCTGTGCAAGAAGCCGAGGCGAAAGTGGGCGCTGCGACACCGGGTCGAGCGGGCACAAGGCGCGCTGCCGCGAGTCGAATTCGAAGTGTTCGAGCCAGATGCAGGAAAGGACGTGCATGGAGGTACCGTGACGCGAGCCAGGGCGACCTGCCTTTGCTGCGGCGCGGTCCTAGCACCTGATCGGGTACGGCCACAACTAGCAGCCCAGCGGGGCGGGGCGGATGTCGCATTCGATGAACAGGGCCGCCGAACAGGCGGTGCGCGCATGACGGCGGTGGTGACGCTTAAGCCCGGCGAAAGGGGGCGACATTACCGGTTGCCTACGGATGCGGACTACGCGGCGGTGTATAAGGCACAAGAGCGAATCGCCGGGATGCTAGACGAGTGGGAACGCGGTGGGAAGCAAGGGCTATGCCCGGTGCCGGATGAGAGGATCGAACTGACGGAGATCCGGCGTATCAGCGTGCCAATCTACGGCATGCTGCAGTGGGGCGATCTGTTCACGGCGCGGCAGAAGGTGGCGTTGGTGGAGTTGGGGCAGCTTACCGTTTCGGCTGGCTCGGTGAGACAGTTTCTGGCGCTAGCTTTGACCAGGGCAGCCAATGCCGGCTGTTCGCTCTGTAGATGGCATACAACGGGAGAGAAGCACGAGGGTGTCTTTTCTCGTCAAGCGCTTCCAATGGTCTGGGACTTTAGCGAAGGGAACCCGTTCTCAGGATCGACCGGCGGCTATGACGGCGCTCTGGACTGGATTGCCAACGTAGTAAGTGCTTGGCCAGGATCTATCGCTGGCCAAGTTCAAGCCGCCGACGCCACCGACCATCCCTTACCTGACCAAACCGCCAGCGTCTGGTTCACCGATCCGCCCTACTACGATGCGGTTCCCTACGCGCACCTGGCGGATTTTTTCTATGTTTGGCTCAAGCGAGTACTGCCCGATCATCCGTTACTAAGGTCTGTTGATCCTGACAGCCGCACGACGCCCAAAGAGCGAGAGATTGTGGTAGACCGGCCTCATCGACTAAGCAGTTCCAAGAAAGACGCGACGTTCTACGAAAAAGAAATGGCCGCCGCCTTCGCCGAAGGCCGCCGGGTGCTGCGCCAGGACGGCGTAGGCTCTGTCGTCTTCGCCCACAAGACGACAGAAGGCTGGGAGGCACTGCTTTCTGGCATGATCCGGGGCGGTTGGACCATCACCGGCTCCTGGCCCGTCGCGACGGAAATGGGTTCGCGCCTCAACGCACGGGAGACGGCGTCGCTTGCCACCAGCGTCCACCTCGTCTGCCGTCCACGACCCGTGGAAGCGCCTGTCGGCGACTGGGCGGATGTCCTGCGCGAACTGCCCGCACGCGTGGCCGATTGGATGGAGCATCTGCAAGGCGAGGGCATACGAGGCGCAGATCTAGTCTTCGCTTGCATCGGGCCCGCACTCGAGATCTTCAGCCGCTACCGTGCGGTCGAGACCGCGGAGGGCCGGAACGTAGGCTTGCCCGAGTACTTGGAGAAGGTCTGGGAGGTCGTCGGCCGCGCGGCGCTTCAGCAGGTGCTCGGCACATCAGAAGCGCGAGCGCACAACGGCCTCGCGGGTACGTTGGAAGAAGACGCACGCCTTACCGCGCTCTTCCTCTGGACACTGCAGAGCACGGACACCTCCGAAGAGAACGGCAAGAAAGACCAGGACGAGGAAGTCGTGGCCAACTTAGCGGCCAAGGGATTCAGCCTGCCCTTCGACGTCGTGCGCCGCTTCGCCCAACCGATGGGCATCGACCTCGATGTCTGGACCGGACGCATTGTCGGGCAGGAAGGGGGTGTGGTGCGCCTGCTGCCAGTGACCGAGCGGGCGGAGAGGCTATTCGGCGAAGACGGTGCGCGGGCCGCCGCCGACTGGATCGAGAGCGACCCGGGTGCTGACGTACAGGCGACACTTTTCCCCGACTTCGAGCCCACGCCAAGGCCGAGGCACCGTCGTCCAGGAAGGCAGAACATCCTCGGCAGCGATGCGGAACTTCAGACGATAGACGCTACGACGCTGGATCGTGTGCACGCGGCCATGCTGCTTCAAGCCAGCGGCCACGCCAATGCGCTACGGAAGCTGCTCGGCGCCGAACAGGATCGCGGTCCCGAGTTTCTGCGGCTTGCTAACGCTCTGTCCTCCCTGTACCCGCGTGGCAGCCGGGAAAAGCGGCTGCTCGATGCCATGCTATTGGCGGTACCACGGTGACGGCATGGCAACCGAAGTAAACGAGCGCACTATATGGCAGGTTTCCGCTGGTCCGACCAACCGGTCCTACGCCGACCAATTCTTGATTCACGGTGTCGCGCTGATCGGTCCCGGGGATACGGGGCCGTGGCGACCTGAACGGTCTGACGAGGAATTCGAAGGTGGGTTCGTTCGGCGTTTCGCCGCCGAGCTTCGTGTCGGGGACGTACTGCTGCTTCGGACGGGTCTGTCGACCATTCGTGCGGTTGGCCTGGTTGCATCGGACTACCAGTACCTACCGCAATTCGACGATGTAAATGGGTGGGACCTACAGCACGCCCGGCGCGTGCGCTGGTGTGCACTTCCGGAACCGTACGATCTCGGCAACCGGGTGTTCGGCGCCAACCCGCCCCGGCTCTCACGTATTCAGGCAGAGGAGATCGTTAGGTACGCGAGTCAGGTTGTTCAGTCACCACCCACGGATTGGCAAGCGCGCGCCTTGCCGAGCCTACCGGTGGAGGAACCGACACTCGGGACACCACCGCCTGAATTGGAGGAGCTAGTCGCTCAGGTACATGACCTATTGCCACTCTATTGGGACACGGTGACGTTCGGCGAGCGACCCATGGAGGACGAGTTGGTCGTGCACTACGTCGTTCCTTTCCTGCGCGCGCTGGGATGGCCCGTCGAGAAGATTGCGGTGCAGTGGCGCCATGTCGACGTCACCTTGTTCACCAGGCTGCCCAGAGTCCCGGAGCATTGCCACTACCTGATTGAGGCCAAACGGCTGGGTGCGGGTGTTGAAGGCGCGCTCGGTCAGGCGATCGGATACGTCTCCGCCCTCGGCATCCAATGCGACGTCGTCGTTACGG
Organism: Longimicrobiales bacterium; assembly: GCA_965218295.1. Classification (GTDB taxonomy): domain Bacteria; phylum Gemmatimonadota; class Gemmatimonadetes; order Longimicrobiales; family Gaopeijiaceae; genus CBDCKN01. The sequence continues at coordinate 540,373 of CBDCKN010000003.1, forward strand.
ACGGCATCCGCTACCGCATGTACGAAGCGGCCAAGGATTTCGCGCCCGTCGCATACGCGAATCTCGCGCGCCTCAAGCGGTCGTCTCTAGAGCTGTTCAACCGTATGCGAAGGCCGTAACCGGAGGAGAATCGTGGACCCGTGGTACAAAATCGTGACCCTCCGTCAGGAAGTCCGGGAAGGCCGCTCGTTCAGTCCGGACGAGTTCGCCATCGCCCTCGAGCAGGTGGTCGCACAGACGGCTCCAGAGGATTACCGTGACCCGGCGCAGTTCTTCTCGCGGACCTGCTTCACCCGGGCGTTGGAAGAGCATGCCGGGATGGTGCTCCGGCGACTCTCGGGCAAGACCGAGAACACGGCGCCGGTCCTTACGCTGATCACGCAGTTCGGCGGTGGCAAGACGCACACACTCACCTCGCTCTACCATCTGGCCAACGCCGGCGCGGAGGCCTCTGAACTCCCCGGCGTGGCCGATCTTCTTAACGAGGCTGGGATAGTGGAAGCGCCTTCCGCGCGCGTCGGCGTATTCGTAGGCAATGCCTGGGATCCGGCGGAGGGACGGGAGACGCCCTGGATCGATCTGGCTCGCCAACTGGCTGGCGAAGAGGGCGTCGCTGCGCTTGGTGCCGCCGCCCGGACCACACCACCGGGAACCGAGTCACTGGCGAGAGTATTTGCTGCCGCCGACGCGCCGGTCCTGTTGCTGTTCGACGAGGTACTGAACTTCGTCAACCGCCACCGAGGCATGGCCGAGAGCTTTCACGCCTTCATTCAGAACCTGACCGTCGCCGTCACAGGCACCAGGCACGCTGCAGCCGTCATCAGCTTGCCTCGCAGCCAGGTCGAAATGACCGATTGGGACCAGCAGTGGCAGGACCGGATCAAGAAGGTGGTCGGGCGCGTCGCCCGCGACTTGATCGCCAATGACGAATCCGAGATCAGCGAGGTCGTGCGTCGCCGGCTGTTTCAAGACCTCGGTGCTGTGCGCGTTCGCAAGAAGGTCGCCAAGGCCTATGCGGACTGGTGCTTCGAGCGTACAGCCCGCCTTCCCCCGGAGTGGCTGGCGGTCGACACGGCGACGACAGAGACCAAGGCAAGGGAGTTTCTGAGGGGCCGGTTTGAGGCGTGCTACCCGTTCCATCCAGCGACCCTGTCCGTCTTTCAACGGAAGTGGCGCGCACTCGCCCAGTTCCAGCAGACTCGCGGCGCACTGGCCATGCTTGCGCAGTGGATCTCTTGGGCCAATCGCGAGCACTTCGGAAAGGCACGCAAGGAGTCGCTCATCACGCTCGGATCGGCGCCATTGGACGTGCCGGAGTTCCGCGCCGTGGTTTTGGGCCAATTGGGCGAGGCTCGGCTCGACGTGGCCATCGACTCCGACCTGGCCGGTCCGATGGCGCATGCAAAAGCCCTGGATGTGGACGCTCAGGGTGTTCTGCGCGACATCCACCGCCGCGTGGGCACAACCATCCTATTCGAGTCATCCGGCGGACAGGTGGACAAGGTGGCTCATTTGCCCGAACTGCGCTTCGCGCTTGGTGAGCCAGAGGTCGATACCACCACCATCGACAACGCTGCGGCCGCCCTGGAGACATCCGGGTTCTTCATTCGCAAGGTCGGGACGGACGGCTACCGCATCCATCACCAGGCGACATTGAAGAAGGTCGTCAGCGACAGGCGTGCTTCGCTGGACGAAGAAACGGAGATCAGGCCGGCAGTCCGCAAGCTCGTCGAAAACGAGTTCAGGCGTGGTGCAACCCTGCCCGTCGTCGTCTTCCCGGAGGACAGTGCCGCAGTCCAGGACTCGCCGCGCCTCGCGTTGATCGTCGTCGACCCGGAGACGGAATGGAAGGACAGTGACCAGGTAGTCGAGCGGATCGGCGAATGGACGAAGGAACGGGGCAAGTCACCGCGGCTCTACCCTGGCTCGTTGGTCTGGTGCGCCAGGAAACCAGGACGTGAACTTCGCGAGAAGGTTGAGTTGTGGCTTGCTTGGCAGCGTGTGGCGCGCGAGGTGGCGGAGGGTGTCCTAGGTGCCGAGTTCGACCGTGCTGACCGTGTCGAAGTCCAGGTCAAGGCCAGCGAAGCGGAGGAAGCCTCCAAGGACGAAGTGTGGGCCAGCTATCGCTTCGTGGCACTGTCCGATTCAGAGGCGCAGTACGGTCTCAAACGCATCGACCTCGGCGCCGGCCACGCTAGCGCGACCGAAACGCTCTGCGGCCGTGTCATCGGAGCGTTGAAATCCGAGGCCCTGCTGAACGAGAGCGTAGGCGCCGGTTACATTGACCGTCACTGGCCGCCCACGTTCCAGAGCACCGGGGCATGGCCGCTCACGAGCTTGCGACAGAGCTTCCTCGACGGCTCGCTAACACGGTTGATCGACCCCGATGCGATCCTCCGTAGGCAGATCACAGCGTTCGTGGAGAACGGAGACTTCGGCTTGGCATCCGGTGCCGAGAACGATGGCACCTACAGTCGGCTGTGGTATGACGAGCTGATCCGCCAAGAAGAGGTCGCCTTTGAATCGGGTGTCTTCCTGTTGACTAAGGCCAGAGCCGAAGAACTCAAGACCATGCCTGCAGGGGATGAGCACCCACAACCCGGACCCCCACCAGGCCCGGGCCCGGAACCCGAGCCTGAACCGGGACCTGATCCAGAGCCAACTCCGGTTGCTGAGAAGACAATCCTTCGCCTTGCCGGTACCGTGCCCCCCGAACTCTGGAACCGGCTCGGAACTAAAGTCCTGCCTAAGCTCCGGTCGGGAGACGACCTCAGGGTAGGCATCGAGTTCTCCGTGAGTGTCAGCTCGCAGTTTGTTGGGAACATGGAGACCGAGCTGCAACAGGTGTTGGACGAGCTCGGGCTGAGCAACACGATCCGCGTTCAAAGGTTGTAGTGACGAGGAGCTTACGAAGGGCGCTTGAACCGGTCCCGATTTACTGGACAAGAGCGCGGCTTAATCATGCCGCCTTACGGGTGAGCTCCTCGCGGACCTGGAACGGAGTCCGGTATCCATGGCGCCCTAGGAGCCACCCGCAGTTGTAGCTATCGATACGCGCAAGCGACCGGAACGCCGAATTGATCGCTGAGAGCCTGTAGCCCCTTGTTTAGCAATGGAAGCGTCGGATCCGGCCCGGCGGGGACGTGATCAAACGGCGGCGCGGTCGAATTGTCGTTGAGCTGGTGAGAAAGACCTAGACCCGCGGAGCTAGGCGATCCCGCAACTACGGAATTCGAGGTCCTGCACGAACGAACCAGCGTAAGGAAGACCCGGCGTGTCGGCTTGTCGCGAGCGAGGCCGGCCGCAGGTTTCGCGCGCTCCTACGGGAGCGGTTCAACAACCCGTTGGCAGAACCCGGTCCGGCTCTAGTACGGGGGTGGACCTCCTGGCATATCCTCCCGCTTACGATGGTTGACACCGCGCAAAGCAGTCTCCTCAATGCTACTGGTAGGGAGACTATGAAGATGATCGAGCAGATGCGGATGACCGCGTTCGAAGACCGGGACCAGCTGCGGAAAATGGCTCCTCCTCAAGCTTCCTTCGTTCTACCCGATCGGTGGGAGGTCGTGGCAATCGCCCGTGCCCCACGGGAGCTAGAGCGAGGCCGGGCGATCCTCGGAGGCTGGGCCGCGGCCTCCGGGCCGGAGGCGCCGGACGCCGGGGTTTCTGAAGAGGCCGCCCGCATTGAGCGGGTGATCCTTCATGGCGACGAGCGGGCACTCGGGGAGTACGGCGGTCTGCAGGCCGCCAAGAAGCGAAGCGTCGTGCTGAGGAAGCGCGCACGCCAAGGGCTGACGGCAACGGTGCGCCTCTCCGGGCGCACTTCCGATTACCCGCTATGTGTCATGCCACTACCGGGATGTGAATACGACCCGGGCGGTCGATTCACAGATGACCCCGGTCGCGATTCACAGAGGCATGGCTCGCGATTCCTTTGCGGTTGTTGCGGTTACGCCTGGTGCTGCCTGGTCGGCGGGGACGCACCGGGCTCGCCGACCGGGATGGGAGCGACCCCCCCTGTGGACGCCCTAGTAATGGCGTCGGCCGGTGCGGGTTTTCACAAACCTCGCACCGCCCCCGGGGGGTCGCTCCCGTTCCAATGATCCCTCGCGAGAAGGCCGTCATCCGCCAACGAAGACCCCGGCCAAGGACCTAGTGACGTCGCCGGCGCGACCGCCAAGCGGCATCAATTGGTCGCGGGAAAAGTATATCCTCTGGCGTATAGTTCGGCGTCTTGCCGTCACGAGGGAAGGGCCCCTAGCCTGTGCTGCCTGTGCCAAACCTCGGTGATTATATACTTGACGCAGCGGTCGAGGTTTTATGCAGAGCCTTGTGGGGCTCGATGCGGGCAGCCAATATGGGCGCTACGCAATGGCTACGCACGAACGGCTGCACAAGGGTTACGTTACCCTTACTAACCCAAGAGAGGTGCGTGATGGACAGGACATCTTTCGTGCTTGCTGCGATGTCTCCGGCCAACGGATCGCCATTTTCTCCGGTTCAGGTCCAGAAGCTGTTTTTCCTCCTGGACCAGAACGTGACGGACCACATTGGCGATGGCCCCTACTTCCAGTTCAAGCCCTATGACTACGGGCCATTTGATCCACAGGTCTACTGCGAACTCGAAGAAATGGAGGCCGATGGGTTGGCTGAAATCCACGATCCCCCGTTGAAGTCTCGCACCTACCGGTTGACCGAGAAGGGTCAAGAGAGGGGGGCGGAGGCGCTGGCCGAAGTGCCGGAGGGCATCCGGGTGTACATCGGCAATCTGGTGGACTTCGTTCGATCGCAGTCTTTCACAGAATTGGTCTCAGCTATCTACCGAGCCTATCCGGACATGAAGGTGAATAGCGTCTTCGTGAAGCCGTGACCCTGATCGTTGGGGTCAAGTGCAGGGATGGCGTAGTCATCGGCACCGACAGTGCATTGACCCTGGGCATCTCGACGCAGGTTCATACCATCGAGCAGCCGCTAAGGAAGAAGATCGACATTATTCAGAACCGCGTAATCGTCGCCGGTACTGGGCAGTTTGGCTTGGGGCAACGATTCGTCGCGCAGGTGGATCACTATTGGGCCGCCTCGGCGAACCGAGACCTACCTGCCATCGAAATAGGGAAGCGGCTTTCAAGGGCAGCACTCGATGACTTCGCGGAGACAAGAATGCCCCCTGGGGCCTATGGTGCCCTGGTCGCCCTTCCATGCCGGAAGAGCTTCGAGCTCATTGAGTTCGCCTCGGCTGACTTCCAGCCCGAGGTGAAAACGGAAGATTACTGGTATGCTTCCATGGGAAGTGGACAGGCCGTAGCCGATCCGCTCCTAGGGTTCATGCGGTACACATTCTGGGGCGATTCGCCGCCCAGCAGGCAGGATGGGGTCTTCGCGGTCACAATGGTGTTGACGCTTGGATGCCAGATGGCAACCCTGGGCGTCGCTCCGCCCGTTCAGATGGCGGTACTAAGAAAGGACGAGAAAGGAAAGCTGCTGGCGCGCCGAATAGGCGAGGAGGAGCTACTGGAACATGAGACGAATGTCGAAAGTGCGATAAAGTATTTCCGTCAATATCAGTCGATACTTCAGGAGCCCCAGGAGTCTTCCAGGGAGCTGCCACAGGCACCGGGGAAGTGACGGGGGGCGGGTTCATCTGGGGTGATCCCGCCTCGCCCGCCACCGCCGATAGCCCCGTCTCGGCGATCAGGTCCCCCAACCCCTAACTGGCCGCTGGCATCCGCAACGGCGACACCTGTCGGAGTTATCAGACGATGAGCGAGAAGAAGCGGAAGCCGTACCAGAAGGGGCAGCCTGACCGACGCATGATTATACAGCCCGTAGCGGGTCACATGTAGGGCCGCATATTGTTGAGCCGCTAGTGCATAGCTATGCGGATTCTGCAAGAGGTACACAATCACCGACCGGTCCGTTTTGGGGTGGTGGCGTACAATGTGAAAGGAAGAAAGCACCAATGAATGAGCGGATCCCTCTCTGCCAACTTACGTGAGACACGGAGCAGCTAAGGAATTAGAGTAGGGCGAAGGCAGAGAAACCGAGGATGCTGAGACACCGAGAGAGAATGAAAGAGAATGGAATAGCCCCACCAACCTGGGACGGTAAGCGAAGCGCGGCAGCTCCTGCGGACTCGGAGGTGGTAGATAGGCCGCTGCGCCGGCGGTTCGCTCCGTCGTACAAGCTGCGGATCGTCGAAGAAGCGGACCGGTGCACGGAGCCCGGAGAGGTTGGCCGACTCCTACGGCGGGAGGGCTTGTACTCGTCGCACCTGACGACATGGCGCAAGGCGGCGCATAGCGGGTCCCTGAAAGCGCTGTCGAAGAAACGAGGCCGTAAGCGCGAGCGCAATCCGCTGGAGGAGAAGGTGCGCAAGCTGGAGCGCGAGAACACTCGCCTCGAGAAGGAGCTCCAGAAGGCGCACTTGATCATCGACGTCCAGGGAAAAGTTGCAGGGCTGCTGGGATTGAGCCTCGAGGACGGGACGAACTCATGAAGGCGACCCAGGAGCTAGCCAAGCACGTAGGGGTGAAGCCCGCGTGCGATGCGCTCAGGGTGCCGCGAGCCACGTTCTACCGTCGTCGGAGTGCATCGACCGGGCATCAGCAGCCCCGCCCGACCCCCGCCCGGGCCTTAAGCGAGAAGGAACGAGACAAGGTCTTCGACACGCTGTGTTCGGAGCGGTTCGTGGACCGGTCCCCAGCCGAGGTGGTGGCGACGCTGCTCGACGAGGACGTCTACCTGTGCAGCGAGCGTACGATGTATCGCGTTCTGGCTTCCCAGGTGCCGGTTCAGGAGCGTCGAGCGCAGCGGAGTCATCCCAAATACCAGAAGCCCGAGTTGATGGCGAGGGGCCCGAACCAGGTCTGGTCCTGGGATATCACCCGGCTGCTGGGGCCGAAGAAGTGGAGTTACTTCTACCTCTACGTGATCCTGGACATCTTCAGCCGCTACGTCGTGGGATGGATGGTGGCGGATCGGGAGAACTCTGCCCTGGCCAGCCGGCTGATCCAGCAGAGTTGCTTGAAGCATGGCGTCCAGCCCCACCTCCTGACCCTGCATTCCGATCGAGGGGCTCCGATGACGAGCCAATGCACGGCTCAACTACTCGCCGATCTCGGCGTGACCCGCTCGTTGGGCCGACCCCAGGTCTCGGATGACAATCCGTTCTCCGAGGCTCAGTTCAAGACCTTGAAGTACCATCCCTCGTTTCCCGGCCGGTTCGGGGATCAGGGGCAAGCCAAGACCTTCTGTCGCTCGTTCTTCCGTTGGTATAATGCCGAGCACCGCCATGGCGGCATCTCGATGCTGACCCCCGAACAGGTCCACTTCGGTCACGCCGATCGGATCATCGCCTGCAGGAAGGCCGTGCTCCGTGAGGCATGGGCCGCTCATCCCGAGCGCTTCGTCTCCGGTGAGCCGAAGCCTAAACCACTCCCGGAGGCCGTCTGGATCAATCCTCCCACCCCATCCCTCACTACACAGGAGATTGCTCTCTAATTGATTTCCAAGAGTGTCTCACTGGCGTTGACAGGTTCCGGATATCATCGTCAGCAAGAAGTGATCGATCCATGCGAGTAGCACTTGTCTCATGCGTCAAGTCCAAGAGTGCGGCCCCCGCAGCGGCCCGCGACCTGTACACGTCGCCATTGTTCCGCGGGCTGCGCCGGTACGCCGAGAAGAACGCAGACACCTGGTTCGTCCTTTCCGCACAACATGGGTTGATTCCCCCAGCCCAGGTACTTGAGCCGTATGAGAGGACGCTCAATCGGCTCGGTAAGGCCGAGAGGCTACAATGGGCAACGCTGGTCCAACGACAACTACTTGAGGTTCTGCCACTCGGGGCCGAGGTGGTCATCCTGGCCGGTGTACGCTACCGGGAAAACCTCGTTCCTTTTCTCCGCGACCGTGGTTTCTCTGTTACCATTCCGCTCGAGGGCCTCTCCTTCGGGAAACAACTTCAGCATTTGAAGATCCAAGGCCTGCTCGGGGAATGACCTCAGACGTAGACCGGTTCTACGAACTCGTTGGCATCCTGGCAACGCTGCCGGGTCAAGGTCGGCGGCTCGGTGAATACACGGGTAGATCGGCTTGGCCGGATCGCGGCGTGTACTTCTTCCGTGATCCGGGTCAACAGCGAACCGGGCACCCAGAGATGTCGCGTGTTGTCAGGGTAGGGACCCACGCCGTGAGCGCGAACGCCACGTCCAAGCTGTGGCCCCGGTTGCGGGCGCACCGTGGCGGGAAGGACGGACGAGGGAACCACCGCGGATCCGTTTTCCGGCTCCATGTGGGGTTGGCGCTGCTCCAAAGGGATGGAGGCGCCGCTGCCGTGCCAAAATGGGGTATCGGCCGATCGGCCGCGCGCGACGTGAGGAACGCGGAAGTTCCTCACGAACGCCTGGTGTCCGAGTACATCGTGGGGTTGTCGATACTGTGGCTGGCCGTACCCGACGACCCGGGTCCACGCAGTGCACGTGCTTACGTTGAGCAGAATTCTATAGCGTTACTCTCCAACGAGTTCAGTCCGATGGACCGGCCCAATAGCGAATGGCTGGGTGTCCACAGTTCCAAGAACGAAATCCGAATGAGCGGACTTTGGAATGTGAAACATGTGGCACGACAGTACGACACACACTTCCTCGACCGGTTCGAAGAACTAATACGGAAGATGCCGGGTTCCCCGATCCCCTATCGTTGATCGTTTGTCCTCACTCGTTCTTCGTCCCGCCCAGATCCCCTACAGCTTCCTACCTCCTGCCGCCGCGTCAGGCAGTGGCGTGAGCCCGGTAGATCTGTTTCTTCGTCGTCAGCGCCCAAGCCATGTCCGCCATCAGCCACGCGGCCGGATCGCATCCGGGCCCTGGCCTGGCCGGGATGCGCCGGGTTCCGTGACACAATTTTAACACAGGTCGGGTAGACTGGACGCGAAACGTGTCAGAGTAATGACTCAATCGGAGTAGAGTAGATGACGGACACGCATCGCGTCCTTCCTCACCCAGACGGTGGCTGGCAGGTGAAGAGAGACGGGAACGACCGCGCTTCGAAGCGGACTCGGACAAAGGCCGAAGCCGAGGCGATCGGTCGGAAGACTAGCCGGAACCAGAGGACTGAGATGGCCGTCCACCGGAGGGACGGGACGATCGAGCGGCGGGATAGCCACGGGAACGACCCGGCGAGCCGGCCCGGTTGAGGTGGAGAGCCTAGAGCCTCTGAAGGTCCTGATCTGGGCCAAGACCTACCCCGAACTATCCAAGAGGAACCGCGAGACGGTTTGCACAGGAGGGTGTCTGGACGACGGCACGCCCATCCGCCTCTACCCGGTGCCGCTCCGGTATCTCCCAGGCACGAGCCAATACCGGCTCTACGACTGGATCTCTATCCCGCTTCGGCGCAACCCATTGGACACCCGTCCTGAGAGCTTCCGGGTCGCACGTGGAGTGATCCCGACGACGGTCGGCAGGGCAACCGCGACTCATGGCTGGGAGGCGCGGAGGGAGATCCTTTTCAAGCGACGGGATTGGTACTTTGACTGTGCCTCGGACCTACAGGCTGCTCAACAGCGCGCCGGGACCTCGCTCGGACTCGTAACCGTGCGCCACGTTGATCGAGTGAGTATGGTAAAGAGACCGGGAAGCGATCGGGTCGAGCACGAGGCAAAGCTGGACGCCCTGAGAGCTAACCGGGACCTGTTCGGGCGGGCCGGCCGTCAGAAAGACTTGGAGTTCCTGCCCTGGCGTTTCAAGCTCCGGTGGCGCTGCGAGGCACAGGGATGCGGTGGCCACTCGGCATCCGTCCTAGACTGGGGGCTCGGCGAGTTGGCGCGCCGCGAGGGACCGGAGAAAGCCATGGCCAAGCTCCGAGAGTTGACCGACCTGGGACGCTACGACCTGCGGCTCTTCCTTGGAAACATGAAGGCGCGGCCTCGGACGTTCAGCATCGTCGGGCTCTGGTATCCGTTGCGCTCTGAGCAAGCCCAGACTTCGCTGTTCATCGAGTGACGAAGCGGGGCGCCCCGTCTGGATCGAGGTGCTCGACTCGTGCTTCGAGGCCGAGCGCTTCAAGAAGGATGTGGCGGTGACAGTCTTCCGGATGCCGCTCGTAGCAAAACAGGCAGCCCTTCTCGCCCTCGCGGGATAGCTCCTCGAGTATCGCCTGGAGGCGTTTCGCGATCTGAGGATGCTCGTTCAGATACGCTCGATACATCACTAGGCACTCGTCGTGAGATCGGGCGCTCTGCCGGATCCACTTTGGGTTGCCCGCGAACTGTGCGTGGAGATATCGGATCCCTCGCTCTGCAAGCGCAGCTTCCAGCGCTGCGGCTCGGTACCCAGGGACATGACTCCATGGTGTCTCTCGGACGTCGATGACGACCGACACACCGGCGCCGGCCAGTTCGGTCAGAAGGTTGTCCAGCGGTCGAAGCTGGTATCCGACTGTAGTTACCACGTGCTCCCCGATGGCTAGGGGGTAATCACGTTGTACGCCGCCAAGCTAGAACCGATTGGCGTCCCGCGCCAAGGAGAATCCTTGGGGCCCTCCACCTTATACAGTTGCGGGGAGGCATCCGTGATCGGATGGGAGCAACGCGTGAGAGTAAGATAAGGTATCTGGAGCAGGGCGTGAGCCAGAGGGCCATCGCCGAGAGGCTGGGCATTAGTCGGGGGACGGTCTATCGGTGGATTAAGCGTGGGAAAATCGATCGAGAGCTCGCGGAGGCACCGGCTACGGAACGCGGCCGCCCAGGCCCAAGAGGCTCAATCCCTACCACCTCCTCTTTTCGCCCCGCGCTCCAACGCTCGGACACCTCCACCGCTCCTCCACGACCTTTGGTCGCTTTCGACTCCCTCGGCTTGGGACACATCACACACCCCTTTCTCGATCGAGGCGGCCTTGGCACACGTGGTCCGGAACAAGGTCGAGGCTGCCTACTCGCGCACGGACCTGTTCATGAGTCGGCACCGGCTCATGAACGACTGGGCGGCGTATCTGGCGGGCGAGGCCTGAGAACCCTTCGGCCGGTGCTTCAAGCGGCGCTCCGGGAGCAGCTTCGAGGGCGTCTGCTGGCACGGCTTGGTGCGCCTTTCGTAGTGAGAGCCAGCCCACGTATGTGGACATTGCGCTCTGGCGAGGGGATGCTGCGCTCCCCTTCGAACCCCCGGCTTGCCGCGCCGGCACTGGCCATCGAGCGCGAGCGTATCCGCGAGATCGCGCGCATCGGCAACAACCTGAACCAGCTCGCGCGCTGGGCGAACACCCACAAGACGGAGGCCGAGGCCGTCGCAGTGATCGCCAATCTCGTGTCGTTCGAGCGGTCGCTACTCGCCGTCGCCCGCTTCGACGGAGACGGGGCAGCCGCGCGCGGGCGTGGCGGTTCTCCGGGGGGATCCCCATCGGGTGGCCGCCGTCGCCGACTCGCTGGAGTTCGAGCACAAGTACACGTCGGGCGTGATTGCCTGGGCACCGGACGACACTCCGACCGACGCGCAGATCGGCGCGGTTCTGGATGCCTTTGAACAGACGGCCTGACCGTTACGCTTTAGCGCCCCTGACTTTCCTGGACAGTAGATTGGTAAGGAAGCGGATGCGCATGCGTAGTCAGATCCGAAGGGTCCATTGGGCGATTAACGCTAAATGACGGTCTGCCCACTCGCGTGCTTTACGAATGAGATCCCTCAGTAAGCTCTCGACGAGATCATAGCTGCTACGGTGGTACAGTCCATCCACGTGCAGGCCGTCCCACTCATGCGCGAAGCCATGGCCTGGATTACGCCTGCCGCTGAACTTGGACTCTCTTCCAACCTGATTCGGGTTAGCCGATGCGGGGCGGTTCAGGGAGACGCTTCGGCTGCATTGTCGGATCGGAACGATCAGGGATCTGCCGTAGGCTCCCTACTCACGTAGGCGGTCCAGTCGTTCATGAGCCGGCGCCGACGCTCGAACAGGTCCGTTCACCTGTAGGCCGCCTCGACCGTTCCGGACCACCTGTGCGAGTGCCGCCTCTATGACCTCGCGGGGATGATCCACGAGGACGAGCGTCACCAGCCTCATCATCGCGCTGACAACCTTCCCGTAGGGATCCATGGCTGGGAGCGACCCCCCGGCGGAGGGTGGCATGGGTGTGCACATGCCAGCCCTCCCCGATGCCGATCAAGGCATCCCCAAAGGGGGGGTCGCTCCCATCTACGGCCGAAAGCTCCAGAGCGGCGTCTCCGCTCCGACGGCCGTGCCACAACTGTAAGACAGGCAGCCGTATACGGAAGCGCTGGCGCGCACATGGAATTGGCGTTTCGGTGCACATGCACCCCGTTGTCTGATGTGCACTCGCCGATCAGCACCCACCCGAGCCGATCCGCGTTCATGACCAGCCTCCGGGGAGCCGGTTCGAGCGCCATGTCGCGAACCCGTGGATCACCCGCCTGACGGATGGCCTGCCCGATCCGGGCGGTCTCGCGGCGGGCCGCTTGGTTGGATGAGCCGGACGGGTCGGATGCTCGGGCTCCAGGGCCCACTAGAGGGTGCCTACCCAGGATCGGGGCGGGGGGGCGGGGGTGGTCAGTCGAAGACGTGGACCCCTAGAGAGAAAAACACAACGCCGTCCGCCGCGTACCTGTAGTCGAGCCGCACCCCCTCATCGACGACTATCCAGTCGGTGAGAGAGCGCGAGTAGCGGACCCGGAAGTCCAGCGGCCACTTCAGGTGCAGCGTCGTCCCCGCGCCGATCGCCCACGGCCATCTTGCGAGGCGCTCGCGGTCTTCACTGGCCGTTCCGGTCTCGGGATTCGTCGCTCCGGAAGCGAACTCGGTCCACATTCGACGGATTCCACCGAAGACGTAGACCTGCGAGCGGCCGTCCCGTAGCCCGCGCCCGAAGAGGATGTTGCCACCCGCCCCGTACAGGTCGCTGAAGTCCCACTGGCCGGGCCAGACATCGTGAACGTTCCCGTTCGGAGTCGGAGAAATCGTGCCCTCAAGCTTGCGTCGGCTGGAGACGGCACTTTCGACCTCGCCGCCCACGAGCCAGCTCCCCGGGAGCTCCAAGAGTAGTCCGACCGAGAGGTTGCCCGCGAGGGCGAGGCCCGAAGAGGACGATGTGCTTGAACTCGATCCCCCCTGGATGGTTACTTCCTTGGTGTGTTCGACCGTAATCCGGCCTACCTCGGGAGCCAGGCGCACAAAGAAGACGGACTGCGCGTGGGCTTCGCCTGCCCCAATGCACAGGCTGGCAACCGCCAGCAAGCCAATCAACGCCCCTAGTCCACGCTCGTGAGTTTCCAAGATGCTTCGACTCTATTTCCAGTGAACCATGATTGATCGAGAAACCGAGTGGCCATCCTAACGTACTGTCGGTGCCAGGAGCCATTGGGAAGACAATCCTCAGTTCGATGAACCTGTCCGTCAAGCTGGATTCCTGCCGTTTCGAGTTCACCCGGCGCTCGATGCTGACATCTAGGGTCGACGCGGCCGGGACGACGCTTGCCGCCCTTCCGCAGCGAACGCTAGATGGACCATGCGGTTCGTCCACGCAGTGTTACCGCGGCGGACGGGATCGTGGGAGAGAAGGGCGTATCGGACGGTGAGTCTGGACATAGCCTGCTCCGCATGATGACCGGGTGCTACGGGTTCCACCTAGAACAGCTCGGCCTCCGGGTCTAGAGTCTCGCCGGCCAGGTAGGCCGCCCAGTCCGCTATAGCATAGATCATAACGCTATGTTACATCACATCTTATGACTTCAGATGATCTTCGTCTATCACCCCTGCAATCACCCTTTCCGCTCAACAGGTGCGCGTGCGCGACAGCGGCTCCCGCTCGTGGGCCCAGCGACTCATGGTACACGGCCGGCGCGTCGACATCGGCCTCGGCAACGCGGAGCTGGTGAGTCTGGCGGACGCGCGCCGCGCGCGAACGATCTCGTTCGCTCAAGCCGAGCCGCGGGCGCTGGCGGAGAAGGCGGAGACCTGGCGAGCCGGCGCCGACTCGAAGTCGCTACGCGACTGGCGCTCGACCATGGCGGCCTACGTGCTGCCCGCAGCAGTCGGGGCAACGGATTCGGTGAGACCCGGATCCGGGCCCGACCCGTTTCTACAACGATGCAGGATTCATCCATCCACAACTCACCACGAATCAACTCAGGAGAACCCGCATGAAACTCGTTTCCACAGCCGCAGCCGTCCTGTTGCTCGTCCTCGCCGCGTCCGCTCCAGCCCATGCGCAGTTGACGGGCTCCCTCAACGGCCTCCACGACATCACCGTGACCAACCTGAAGGCGACGGCGGATAAGGTGCCGGCCGACCTCTACGACTTCCGGCCCACGGACGAAGTGCGCACCCTCGGGCAGATTCTGGCTCACGTGGCCAACTCCCAGTACGCCTTCTGTTCGGCCGCTTCCGGCCAGGACAACCCGATGTCGGAGAACCTGGAAGAGACCGCCACCACCAAGGCCCAAATCACCGCCGCTCTCGCCGACGCGTTCGCCTACTGCGACGCCGTGTACGCCTCCATGACCGATGAGCAGGCGGCGATGACAGTCAGCTTCTTCGGCGGCGACATGGCTGTCGGTGGCGTGCTCGCGTTCAATTCGATGCACAACTACGAGCACTACGGGAACCTGGTCACCTACATGCGCATCAACGGGATCGTGCCGCCCTCGTCGGCGGGGAACTGAGGGTCTACGGCCCAAACGCCCCCAGGGGGATCACGCTCACCCCGTCCGGACGAATGTGACACGGGCTAGCACAAAGGCTAAACGGTGTCAACGGCTTGACGTTGCCCCAGGATGCTGGTGGCCTCTCGCCGCTTGAAGGCTGTATCAGAGAATCATCATCGTGGGACCGCCTCCTCGGAAGATACGACGTTGAGACGCAAGATCGCCGTAAGTAGCTGCCAATCCTGCCCGTCCCCCTGGGCATCTGGAATCCTCCCTTCTGCGGGACCTCGGAGTCGCCCGGTACTCCGTTCAGGTTCCCGCTAGAACACAGCTACCCCGGCCAACCGACCGCCGCACCAGATCCGACAGAGTCAACCCTGCGGAGCGTGCCTTGGCGTGCCACGCGGCGCGCTCCACCTCGCTGGCGCGGATCTGCACCCACACGTCGCGTCCAGCGCCCATGATGTGCCGTTGCCGTTGGGGGGGTCAGAGGGGGCACAGCCCCCCGCCAGCCCCTGCCGGGGACCCGCGAAGCGTGGCCCCAAAGGGTAGGCTGGCTCATGACTGCTAACGGGTCGTGAGCCAGCCTTCGCGCCCCCGCTCTTCAGCGCCTGACGGACTCGTCCGCCCACACTGCGAGCGCGGCGGATCAGCGAGCCGGTTCGGCCTCCGGGTCGCGACTCTTGTCGGCCAGGTACGCCGCCCAATCGTCCATGAGCCGGCGGCGGCGCTCGAACAGGTCCGTGCGCCGATAGGCTGCCTCGACTTTGTTCCGGACCACATGCGCCAGCGCGGCTTCGACGACTTCGCGCGGATGGTCCGTCTCCTCGGCCACCCAGTCGCGGAACGAAGACCGGAAACCGTGGGGCACGGCCGCGATCTCGAGCTTCCGGAGTAGCCGGCGCAGCCGCTTGTCGAAAATCGGTTGGCCGTCGCCAAGAGTGAACACGAGGGGGCTGCCGTCTCCGAGCTTCCGAGCCTCCTCGAGGATCTCCGTCGCGCGGCCACATAGCGGTACCCGGTGCTCCCGCCTCGCCTTCATGCGCGCCGGGGGAACCGTCCACACCGCCTCCTTCCGATCGATCTCGACCCACTCGGCCCACCGCACCTCGCTCCACCTCGCCGCCGTCAGCACCAGGAACTCGAACGCCAGACGGACGGCTGGCTCCGCCTCCGATGTTCGTGCCGCCTCGATCGCCGATGCCACCTCGCGATGCGGCAACGCCCGCAGGTGCTGCACGACGTCATGCTGGGGGCTTAGCACCGAGCCGAGCCGGTCGCAGGGGTTGTCGGTCCTGAGCTCCATCGCTACTGCCCACTCCAGCACCGCCCGGATCCTCCACCGTACGTTTCGCGCCAAGGCCGCCTTCACGTGCCAGATGGGTGTGAGGATCTCCAGCACGTCGGCGCTCGTCACCTCCGAGACCGCCATCTCGCCGATGCGCGGGAAGGCGTACCGCTCGAGGCTCGACATCCAGTCGTGGGCCTGCTTCGGATTGCGCCAACCGGTCCGCTTCTGCTCCACCACCTTCGCGGCCGCTTCCGCAAAGCTCGGCATGCCCCGGGCGCGGCGTTTCTCCGCAAGGGGGTCGCCGCCCTCACGGGCCAACTTGCGGTTCGCTTGCGCCTTCTCACGCGCCTCGGCGAGCGAGACCAGCGCGACGCTGCCGAGTCCGAAGTCGCGACGCCGACCGCGGATGACCAGGCGTTGAACCCAGCTCCGGGCACCGCTCGGCTGAACGAAGAGGTAGAGCCCGTTACCGTCGCAATGTCTGCCCGGCGGGGCCGTACGCACGAAGGCGGCCGACAGGGCCTTGTCGGGATGGCGGCCTTTAGGCTTGGTTTTCCGGGGCGGATCGGTGGTGTTCGTTACGGCATCCATTACCTCATAATATAGGGGATGGAGCTGGATATCAAGGGATGTTATGAGGATTGGAAGGGACTGTTGAAAGATCGTAAAGTGCTCTAATACAGTATGTTATGTACTCTACTGGACGATATGAAGCGTCATAGGATTCTGCCTGGACGTGTAGGCGCAAGACGTGGCCGTGTCGTGGCTTACGCCGTAGCACGCGTGCGCATCGCCGGAGGGCCAAAGTGCGCATCGGCCCCCCGCGTCGTTTGCGCACTCCAGTGCGGCCGTAAGTCGCGCGCCGGTCATCGGTAGCGCGCCCCCGCGAGACGCACCGTCCGCCAGGTGCTGGCCCGCCGGATGGACCCGGGTCCGGGCTGGCGGCGCACCTGCTTCTCGAGCACGACGCTACGCTTCATGGCGGCCTGCAGGCCTCCGAACTCCTCCAGGATCTGCACCGCGCCCTGAAGGATCGGCCGCTCGATCCGGGCCAGTTCCTCGCGGATCCCGGCGTCGGGCTCGCCGGGGCCGGAGGCTTCGGCCCAACCGCGCATCACGCGCCGGGCTCGCTCGAGCTCCCGCGAGGTGCGCGCGACGGCGACGACCTCGACGGACCGGCCTTGTCCCTGGAGCGCGTGCCAGAGCCCGCGGTGCGCCGCGCCCCAGGAGCGGAGCGCGGTCGCGGTGTCGTGGCCGGGATCGACGTAGACGAACACGGCGCGGCCCGAGTCCAGCGCGATGGGCAGTTGAGCGGGAAGCAGCGCCGGGTCGTGCCGGCGGCTCCCCGGTAAACCCGGACGGGCAGCGATGCGGGTTCGATCCCGAGCGCCTCGAACGCTCCGACCTTCTCGTGCTCCGTGGCAAGCCAGGGCAGACCCGTGTGCTCGATCACATAGTCGAGCGAGAGCAGGCCCGCATGAGCACGCCGGGAGACGCCGTGCGGCGGTGGCGGATGTGCTCGGCTCCGAGCACGCGATAGAGGCTCCGTGCGTAGATCCGGCACACGCGGCCGATCCCCCGGACGCGGGGCACGGTCTCCTCCGCTGCCGAGCCCTGCGCGATCAGCGCGTGGACGAGGCGGCGCGCCCGTTCGTGATGCGTGTCCAGGAACCGCGTCGCCTGCGCGCGGGTGAAGGCGCCGCTGTGGAGGCAGGCGAGCGCGATCCACTCGGCCTTGCGTTCCTTCCAGCCGGGCGATCATCGCCCGTCCCCGGTCACGAGCGCCCGGTCGACCTGGAGGTAGGTGATGAGGATGCCCATGGGGTTGTAGACGACGAGCTCGGGGGGGATGCGGTAGAGGAACTCGAACCGCAGCATGAGCGACCAGCGCTCGCGCCGGATCTCCTGTCCGTCCCTGAGGTGGACGAGATCGAAGTCGGCCGTCACCGTCCTCAACAACGTTTCTCATCGTCTGTTCGTTATCTCCTTAAGGGTCAGTGGGCGGCACTCTCCGTGTCCCGGCTTTCCGCGATCCGTTCGCGGATCCACTCGTCCACCTCCGCCTCGATCCAGCCCACGGCGCGCGAGCCCAGCGAGACCGGCCGGGGGAAGCGCCCCTCGGCCAGCCGCACCTGGATCGTGCTCCGCGCCAGCCCCGTGCGGGCCGTCACCTCCGGCCGCCGCAGGAAGCGGGTCGGCGGGTTCGTTCTCTGTTCGATCGGTTGTTCGGTCATCGCTCTGCTCCTCCTCGTTCTCCTCGCCCGTGACGAAGGCTTCCGGACGCCGGTGCCCTCGGGGCGGAGTCCGAGGGCCGCCCGAGTCCAGGTCGTAGTCCGCCACGAACGCCAGAACCCGGTCCGCCGTTCTCAGCGACAGCGAGCGTCCTCCGTCGAGCTGGCGCATCAGGTTCGGGTCGCCCAGCGCCTTCATGCCGAACGTCGTCGGACTCACGCCCGTCAGCCCGAGGAACACCCTCACCCGCGAGTCGAACTGCTGCTCCAGCGTCTCCATGGCCGTACTGCTCCCGCGTCTTCATGGCCACAACGGTGAAGACCCGCATGCAAGGAAGTCAACTCTTAGGAAATGTCCTAAATGCCTGTAGCGGCTAGAGATAGCCAGTACGGTACGCGAGCTGTTGGATGGCTCCGCCAGTGGCATGGCAGACACACCCTCCGCAGCGCTCGCCAGAGGTTCCCGTCAAGGGTCTTAGGGCTCGACCGGAAGGTCGGCCCGGGCGCGGCCGACTTGGCGTCGCCCACACGGAAGTGACAGGTTTCACATGCCGGGGCGCGGGGCGGTCGCCGAGCGGCGTGCCGTGCCTGCCGCGGCAACGGATCAAGGGCTTCGAGAGCCGGTGTGGATGGCGGAGCCGCTGAGCACGCGTCTGGCGCATGGCTGAAGCACTGTTTCAGCGCCTGGCGGCCGAAGAGCGCCGTCATGCCTTGCGTGCCGCTCAAGCCGAATGCCCGCACCCGGCGTTTCTCCTCGAGAAAGACATCTGGGTGGTCGCAACCCTCGGCGTCCTGTTCGACGCCCCGTTCGGCTATCAGTTGGTGTTCAAGGGCGGCACCTCCTTGTCCAAGGTGTGGCGCGCGATCCGGCGGTTCTCGGAAGACATCGACATCACCTACGACATCCGCGGCTTCGCACCGGATCTGGTTGCCGGTGCCGGCGACGAGGCGCTGCCGCTCACGCGCAGTCAGGAGAGGCGCTGGACAAAGGCGATCCGTCCCCGGCTTGCCGAATGGGTCCGCGGGCGGGCCGGCCCGTTCGTCCAGGAAGGGCTTGCACGCGCCGGGTGACCTGACCCGACGTGGGACTTCTCGCCAGATGAATCGGCAACAGTGGATCATCCGACACTGACCGAGAGTACGCGCTACCCGGGCATATTCACCGTCTCGTGCGCAGCCACGAACGGCCACCCGTCAGGAGGTTTCTCGGTATCCGCCAATGTAATGTACGGTGGAATAACGAAGTCCGCGGCGGCTGATCACGCCGCTCCCGACCCCGAGTACACCAAGATCTGCATGCCATAGGGGTTTCGCCGTTCTTGCACTAGGCAGGCCCGGCCGTGGTGGATAACACCACGGCCGGTTGCTTCGCTGCGGGGTCAGACTCCCAGTACTCGAACTCCTGGGGAATCTGGCGCGTTTGGCGGGCCGGAATCCGGATCTGGTTCGCAGCATGCGTCGGGGGGATATGTGTCGAATGGCTAGGCTGGAGGCGTTGTACTGGGCGCTGGGCTACCGTGTGATGTTGGTCGTGGATCGGCCGCAGGCGGTTCCGTTCGATGAGGCTGTCGCTCTGGTGAGGGATTTGAAGGCGCAAACCGTTCGTGTTCGAGTGCACATGAGACATCGGGGTGCATGTGCACCGAAACGCCATTTTCATGTGCGCGCCAGCGCTCCCTCATGTGGCTGCCTGTCTTACAGTTGCGGCACGGCCGCCGGAGCGGCGACGCCGCTCCGGAGCTTTCGGCCGTAGAAGGGAGCGACCCCCCCTTTGGGGATGCCTCGATCGGCATCGGGGAGGGCTGGCATGTGCACGCCCATGCCACCCTTCGCCGGGGGGTCGCTCCCGTGTCCATCAGTCCCTCGCGGGAAGGCGATCGGGGAAGCGGCTGGCGCTGGGCGTCTACGTCTTTTTCGCTGGCTCGACGATGATTCGCCCGCGCCCGCGTTTGACCACATAGCCGCCGGAACGAATCGCAAGCTTGCCTTGCTCAACAAGGGACCAAAGACTTTCGGCGATCAACTCGGCGTTCCGGTCGCTCGCCCTTGCGGTTGCTTGCCGGGAGAGCCACTCGGCGAACGCCCGCTCGCCGATATCTTCGCCGACGGACTTGCGAAGTGCGTTCAGCTTGCGGAGGTGGCCCTTCGTTAGAGCACTCTCATCAATGTCCCTCGAGGATGTCTGCGGCATAGCTCTCCCTTCCGTGATACTTATGTGCTGAGACCGTGGTCTGATTATAGCAGATTAGGGCCTTCGTCAACCTCCTCCCGCCGATGGGGTCTCCACGGCGGCTCTCCTTGAGGGGAGCTATTGATCTTCGATCCTTGTAAGCAGGTCCGCTAGGATGCGGCGAATCTTCCTGCCCACCTGGCAGACCTGACGAGCGGCCACGGGGGTCTCGGCATAGTAGTTTGCGTGGGCGAGGTGATCGCGCAGATCACGGATCTCATTGAAGCCGCGCTTTAGTTGCTTCCCACTTCCGGAAACCAGCTTTTCCTTGCATAGGATCGTGGCCTTGTCCGAGAGCTGAGTGAACATGATTGCGCTGACGAACCCGTCTTCCTGCTTGGCCGTGCCGATCTTCTTCAGGACTTCGTCCCGCCTCTCTTTTTACACACCTTTTGATCCTACCTCCGGGCCAGACCGACCTCTGCCTCCCGCAGTGCAGTGATGATCTGCTCCGGAGTGTGTCGCTTCCTTCCCATCCTGACCTCCTCGCTGAAAAGCTTCAGACCAGGTCGATCCTAACATTGCACCTGGTGTGCTGAGACGGTATTCACCTGACAGTTGACCACGAGAGAGGACGGTGGCCAGCCGCCCTCGCCGGAGCTAATTGAGAGATGTCGAAGTCACTCACTTAGCACGGGAGAGAAGATGACCACCGTCCAGGGGGAGAAGATAGCGCGCCGCAAGCTGAGCCTGCTACAGTTGGCCCAGGAGCTCGGCAACGTGAGCAAGGCGTGCAAGATCGTGGGCTACAGCCGGCAGCAGTTCTACGAGATCAGGAGGAACTTCCAGCTTTACGGGGCCGAGGGGCTGATCGACCAGCTTCCGGGGCCGAAGGGACCGCACCCGAACCGGGTGAGTGAAGAGATTGAGCAGGCGGTCTTGGCCCACGCCTTGGAGGCTCCGACGCACGGAGCTCAGCGGGTCGCGGACGAGTTGCTGCTCGGAGGGATCCAGGTGAGCTCAGGAGGCGTACGGGGCGTGTGGAGCCTCACCACGAAGCACGAACGGCTGCTCAGGCTCGAAGAGACGGCCAGGGAACGGAAGCTGAAGCTGACCGACGAGCAGATCGAGCTGCTGGAGCGCTTCAGTCCCGAGTTCCGGGAGCGCCACATCGAAGTCCATTACCCGGGCGACCTCGTCGCCGTGGACACGTTCTTCGTCGGAACGCTGAAGGGGGTCGGCAAGGTGTACCTGCAGACCGTGCTCGATTGCTTCAGCCGCTACGCCTGGGGCCGGCTCTACACGAGCAAGCTCCCGCTCACGGCGGTGCAGGTGATGAATAACGACGTGTTGCCGTTCTTCGATGAGCACCGGGTCCGGGTGAAGACCGTGCTCAGCGACAACGGCCGCGAGTTCTGCGGCCGTCCGGACCGTCACCCATATGAGCTGTTCCTTCAGCTCGAGGACATCGAGCACCGCACGACGAAGGTGGGCAGGCCCCAGTCCAACGGCTTCATCGAGCGCTTCCACCGCACGCTCCTCGACGAGCACTTGAGGGTGAAGGGCCGCACCACCTGGTACGAGACCGTCGAGGAGATGCAGCAGGACCTCGAGGCGTATCTGGAGACCTACAACCGGAAGCGGCCGCACCGCGGTCGAGCCATGGAGGGCCGCACGCCCTATCAGGTCTTCAAGGCCGGTCTCACCGACGCCAGGAAGGCCGCAAAGGCCAGGAAGGAGGAGGCTAAGACGAAGGCAGCCTAGACACAGCTCCGGCGAGGGCCAACTGTCAGGTCATTACCATCTCTGTACACACCTGGTCTCGTTTCAGGGGGTCAGGTCAACCTCCGCGACAAGGGTCGGAGAGGAGCATTGCCTGCTTGCTTCGTATGCCGGACACACCTATCTCCGGTTGTACTACGGGACAGCAATTCACCGATGTCAACTCGGATCCAACGATGGGATTCAGCAAAACGATCAAGGAAAAAACTCTGGTTGCCGCAGGCAGACGGTGCTGCCTGTGCACACGCTATAAGGGTGTACGACTTGAGGTGCACCACATCGTCCCAACTAGCGACGGTGGAACCGATGACTACGACAACGCCATTGCACTGTGCTTTGACTGCCATGCTGACGTAGGTCACTACAACCCACATCATCCCAGAGGGAACCGGTTTACGCCTACCGAACTCAGAGAGCATCGTCGTCGCTTGTACCGTCAGATTAAGTCTGGAACCCTGTCTTCCACACCTCCGCAGGAACACTGGGCGTACTGCCGCTACCTCATATGCAAGAGTTTCTCAGCTCTCTCTGAAATCATCAACGGCGATCTTGCTCGCCTTCCTGTCGCAAGTCCACTTCTGGCCGATACCATCGCGCTGGACAATATCCGTCACATAGTTCACGTCCAAGGCAGCGACACTCGCGGAAGCAATGTCTACGGAGACCAGTTTCCCGATGTGGAGTCGTATTGTGTCAAGCATTCCTCCGCGCAAGTCCTCCGAGTCTCGGACACCCCCAACCATTCCTACTTCCAGGCGATTCGGATGCCGGAGGAGGCTGAGATCAGGACGCGCGTGGGGCCGTCAGATCCCCTAAGCATGTATCTACTGGATGCGGGAGCTTCGTCAGGAAATGTTTGTGTCGCACTAGGCTGCGATGATGCCTGTGGAGGCGGATTTCAAGAACTGTACAAAACAAGACCAATATGGACTGCGTTCCTTGAGATTAGGAACATTAGCACAGATGCCGTGACACTGCGTCACTTGGATGGCCTACTCGACATCACCGAACGTGGACTATAGAGAGGTCGCCATCCATACGGGGACTTCCTGGTCAATGCAACTACCGTCCGCACCCATACTGCCTGACCATTCTGTCCTTGTGCCGCTTGGCGTGCTTCTTGGTCCATTGAGACAGCGCCTTCCCGCGGCTATTCGAAGCGAAGATTATGAACTTGCTCACGGCCATTATCAGGAGGTAGATCGAGTAGACTATTCCTCCGTTACTTCCAAGATGGGACTGCTAGGTCCAATGATCTGGCCTTCGTCGATAACAGCAACGTTCGGCAATGTTTCGGTCGTGCAGCAGCTCCATGAGTTGGATATGTCTAATCTATATGCGATAGACAGACACTGGGCGATGGGCAGTTGCCCATTTCTCTTCCTTAGATCTCACGATGATAAACTGATATACGTCAGAGAATTATTCGCCGGAGAACCAACTGTACGATCTCACGATACAATCACAGTGCCCCCGGGAGTTACGAGTATGATCGTGGCCGAGCTTGAGCGTGAGACAACGTACATTGAATCGGAGCCTGTCAACGCCAGTGTGTACAGAGATGGTAATGACCTGACAGTTTGGCCCTCGCCGGAGCTGTGTCTAGGCTGCCTTCGTCTTAGCCTCCTCCTTCCTGGCCTTTGCGGCCTTCCTGGCGTCGGTGAGACCGGCCTTGAAGACCTGATAGGGCGTGCGGCCCTCCATGGCTCGACCGCGGTGCGGCCGCTTCCGGTTGTAGGTCTCCAGATACGCCTCGAGGTCCTGCTGCATCTCCTCGACGGTCCTCGTACCAGGTGGTGCGGCCCTTCACCCTCAAGTGCTCGTCGAGGAGCGTGCGGTGGAAGCGCTCGATGAAGCCGTTGGGACTGGGGGCCTGCCCACCTTCGTCGTGCGGTGCTCGATGTCCTCGAGCTGAAGGAACAGCTCATATGGGTGACGGTCCGGACGGCCGCAGAACTCGCGGCCGTTGTCGCTGAGCACGGTCTTCACCCGGACCCGGTGCTCATCGAAGAACGGCAACACGTCGTTATTCATCACCTGCACCGCCGTGAGCGGGAGCTTGCTCGTGTAGAGCCGGCCCCAGGCGTAGCGGCTGAAGCAATCGAGCACGGTCTGCAGGGTACACCTTGCCGACCCCCTTCAGCGTTCCGACGAAGAACGTGTCCACGGCGACGAGGTCGCCCGGGTAATGGACTTCGATGTGGCGCTCCCGGAACTCGGGACTGAAGCGCTCCAGCAGCTCGATCTGCTCGTCGGTCAGCTTCAGCTTCCGTTCCCTGGCCGTCTCTTCGAGCCTGAGCAGCCGTTCGTGCTTCGTGGTGAGGCCATGCCGGCTCCACACGCCCCGTACGCCTCCTGAGCTCACCTGGATCCCTCCGAGCAGCAACTCGTCCGCGACCCGCTGAGCTCCGTGCGTCGGAGCCTCCAAGGCGTGGGCCAAGACCGCCTGCTCAATCTCTTCACTCACCCGGTTCGGGTGCGGTCCCTTCGGCCCCGGAAGCTGGTCGATCAGCCCCTCGGCCCCGTAAAGCTGGAAGTTCCTCCTGATCTCGTAGAACTGCTGCCGGCTGTAGCCCACGATCTTGCACGCCTTGCTCACGTTGCCGAGCTCCTGGGCCAACTGTAGCAGGCTCAGCTTGCGGCGCGCTATCTTCTCCCCCTGGACGGTGGTCATCTTCTCTCCCGTGCTAAGTGAGTGACTTCGACATCTCTCAATTAGCTCCGGCGAGGGCGGCTGGCCACCGTCCTCTCTCGTGGTCAACTGTCAGGTGAATACCGTCTCAGCACAGCCAGTGAGACACTCTTGGGAATTAATTAGAGAGCAATCTCCTGTGTCGTGAGGGAGGGGGTTGGAGGATTGATCCAGACGGCCTCCGGGAGCGGTTTGGGCTTCGGCTCACCGGAGACCGAAGCGGTCGGGATGAGCGGCCCAGGCCTCGCGTAGCACGGCCTCCCTGCCGGCGATGACCTGATCGGCGTGACCGAAGTGGACCTGTTCGGGGGTCAGCATCGAGATGCCGCCATGGCGGTGCTCGGCATTATACCAACGGAAGAACGAGCGACAGAACATTTTGGCCTGGCCCTGATCCTCGAACCGTCCAGGAAACGAGGGATGGTACTTCAAGGTCTTGAACTGGGCCTCGGAGAACGGATTGTCATCCGACACCTGAGGTCGGCTCAGCGAGCGGGTCACCCCGAGATCGGCGAGGAGCTGAGCCGTGCATTGGCTCGTCATCGGAGCTCCTCGATCCGAGTGCAAGGTCAGGGACCTGGGGCTGGACGCCATGCTTCAGGCAACTCTGCTGGATCAGGCGCCCGGCCAAGGCCGAGCTCTCCCGATCCGCCACCATCCATCCCACGATGTAGCGGCTGAAGATGTCCATGATGACGTAGAGGTAGAAGTAGCTCCACTTCCTCGGCCCCAGCAGCCGTGTGATATCCCAGGACCAGACCTGGCCCGGGCCCGTCGCCATCAACTCGGGTTTCTGGTATTCGGGATGACTCCGCTGCGCTCGGCGCTCTCGAACTGGCACTTGGGAGGCCAGAACGCGATACATCGTACGTTCGCTGCACAGGTAGACGTCTTCGTCGAGCAGGGTCGCCACAACCTCGGCCGGGGACCGGTCCACGAATCGCTCCGAACACAGCGTGTCGAAGACCTTGTCTCGTTCCTTCTCGCTCAAGGCCCGGGCTGGGGTCGGGCGGGGCTGCTGATGCCCGGTCGATGGCCTCCGACGACGATAGAACGTGGCTCGGGCGACCCTGAGCGCATCGCACGCGGGCTTTACCCCTACGTACGTGGCCAGCGCCTCGGCCGCCTTCACGAGTTCGTCCCGTCCTCGAGGCTCAATCCCAGCAGCCCTGCAACTTTTCCCTGGACGTCGATGATCAGGCGCGCCTTCTCGAGTTCCTTCTCCAGGCGAGTGTTCTCGCGCTCCAGCTTGCGCACTTTCCCCTCCAGCGGATTCCGTTCGCTCGGCTTTCGACCTCGTCTCTTCGACAGCACTCTCAGCGACCCACTCCGCACCGCCTTGCGCCATGTCGTCAGGTGCGACGAGTACAAGCCCTCCCGTCGCAGGAGTCGCCCTACCTCTCCCGGCTCCGTGCACCGGTCCGCTTCTTCGACGACCCGCAGCTTGTACGACGGACTAAACCGTCGGCGCGTCGGCTTATCTACCACCTCCGCGTCCGGAGCAGCTGCCGCGCTTCGCTTACCCTCCCAGGTTAGTGGGGCGATTCCATTCTCTTCCATTCTCTCTCGGTGTCCCAGCATCCTCGGTTTCTCTGCCTTCGCCCTACTCTAATTCTTTACTCGTTCCGTGTCTCACCTAAGTTGGCAGAGAGGGAATCGATGTCAGTTAATGGGCGGCGTCACTCGGTCGACTTAGAGCTTCATCGAGGAGATCGCTGGGAGTTGTCGGTTAAATGCAACGATGAGATTCAGTTGGTAGGCTGGTATTTCCCGGAACTGCCGGGAAGACAGGATCCGCTGTACCACAATCAGCTTATCTGCAACTTCATTGAGCGATAAGGTGCCTAGTCGACGGTTTTGTCTCTCGTGCAGCGAGGGCTGTTCGACAGTGTCGCTCAGATAACACATGGGCGAACCGATCACTCGGGTGGCTGGATTATTCCACTCGTAGCCGATTCCGGAGAGTAGTCATATGGGGGAAAACACCGTTTCGATCACGTAAGCTAACACAATCGGTTGACTACGTCATGTTTTTTCCACCAGCTCAGCAACGCCTGTTGCGCGATGTATGCAAAAAGATGCAATAACATAGGTGTATCCTTTGCCCTCCACGTGGCTCCGAGACTACTAGAACTCAATCCAAGAGGTACTTCGTTTGGCTTGTCATTCGGTGGATGTTGAACGATCGGAGGCCGACACATTGGATGAGGGAATGCAATACCTCCGTGCAGGGCTTTGGAACGATAGCTATAGATTTTTTTCATCGCACCGATATAACTCGCATCACCAAAGTCAAATGTACACGCGATAGGGCGAGATTTTGGCGGTTCGGGTTTGAAGCGTTTCATGAAGCTGATGAACTTCCCTGTTGAACCTATCACCCCTTCGAGTTCATTTGCTATCTTATCGATCAATTCACCGTCGGATTTCTGTTTCAATATGCTCACTATTTTGGGAAAACTAATTTTCAACCGTTCTCGTGCATCGTATTTTTGACCATCCCAGTACGTCGCAGCCGCCTCAATCGCAGACACGAAAAAAAATCCACGATATTTCGGGCGTTACGTCCGCGGACCAAAGTGCGATTTGATAGAGCCTGGCACTCTTGATTAACGCGATAGCTTCCGCTTGCTCAAGCCTAGGCAACGAGTGAAGAATCTGGAGATCACGCAAGTCTCGCTCGGAATGAAGCGATGGAATCTGGGGCCAATCCGTCAATAGCGGCAACCTGGGCTCGAACGCAGAATCATATGTTGTAGGAACTCCAAATCGGTCGCTACCTGTAAATTCACGATCTACGGGAGCAGCGCCAGCCCTAACGCCTAAGGCAAGAGAGACTAGAGCAGCAATCTCATCACACGACGTGCCGCCATGATAGTGCGCGTCGTCGGTGACCGTCATATCGCCGATTTCGTGCTGGACATGCACGGCAATCCGCAAGGACAATGGCAGGCTTTAAGTTGAATACTCCACCGGGCCTAGCTACAGGAACTGGATTGAGGAAACTGTAGGGACCCAAGCCCAAAGCCTGTCCTATGAATCGGGAGTCTGAGTATAGTTTACACTCGAACGTATAGAGGACATCTTTGCTATCCTGCATCTCCCTCCAGTTGAACCAAATCCAAGGGGTATGTTTAGGGGCCATTGTCGGTTCCTATTAGTCGTACTCGATTCGGTAATGTTTCGATGGACAGTGACGAATGAATAACCTGTAATCCAGCTTAACTCCCGTTGGAACACGGCCATGTGTAACATACTGAAATGTTGGTGACCGCAACTCCGCAATCCCTCTGCATTGTGGAAACCCGGAGCTACCTGCCTGAGGCGCCTGAGCCTTGATTGAAGAGATATAAACAAAGACTGTACAGAGATGGTAATGACCTGACAGTTGGCCCTCGCCGGAGCTGTGTCTAGGCTGCCTTCGTCTTAGCCTCCTCCTTCCTGGCCTTTGCGGCCTTCCTGGCGTCGGTGAGACCGGCCTTGAAGACCTGATAGGGCGTGCGGCCCTCCATGGCTCGACCGCGGTGCGGCCGCTTCCGGTTGTAGGTCTCCAGATACGCCTCGAGGTCCTGCTGCATCTCCTCGACGGTCTCGTACCAGGTGGTGCGGCCCTTCACCCTCAAGTGCTCGTCGAGGAGCGTGCGGTGGAAGCGCTCGATGAAGCCGTTGGACTGGGGCCTGCCCACCTTCGTCGTGCGGTGCTCGATGTCCTCGAGCTGAAGGAACAGCTCATATGGGTGACGGTCCGGACGGCCGCAGAACTCGCGGCCGTTGTCGCTGAGCACGGTCTTCACCCGGACCCGGTGCTCATCGAAGAACGGCAACACGTCGTTATTCATCACCTGCACCGCCGTGAGCGGGAGCTTGCTCGTGTAGAGCCGGCCCCAGGCGTAGCGGCTGAAGCAATCGAGCACGGTCTGCAGGTACACCTTGCCGACCCCCTTCAGCGTTCCGACGAAGAACGTGTCCACGGCGACGAGGTCGCCCGGGTAATGGACTTCGATGTGGCGCTCCCGGAACTCGGGACTGAAGCGCTCCAGCAGCTCGATCTGCTCGTCGGTCAGCTTCAGCTTCCGTTCCCTGGCCGTCTCTTCGAGCCTGAGCAGCCGTTCGTGCTTCGTGGTGAGGCCATGCCGGCTCCACACGCCCCGTACGCCTCCTGAGCTCACCTGGATCCCTCCGAGCAGCAACTCGTCCGCGACCCGCTGAGCTCCGTGCGTCGGAGCCTCCAAGGCGTGGGCCAAGACCGCCTGCTCAATCTCTTCACTCACCCGGTTCGGGTGCGGTCCCTTCGGCCCCGGAAGCTGGTCGATCAGCCCCTCGGCCCCGTAAAGCTGGAAGTTCCTCCTGATCTCGTAGAACTGCTGCCGGCTGTAGCCCACGATCTTGCACGCCTTGCTCACGTTGCCGAGCTCCTGGGCCAACTGTAGCAGGCTCAGCTTGCGGCGCGCTATCTTCTCCCCCTGGACGGTGGTCATCTTCTCTCCCGTGCTAAGTGAGTGACTTCGACATCTCTCAATTAGCTCCGGCGAGGGCGGCTGGCCACCGTCCTCTCTCGTGGTCAACTGTCAGGTGAATACCGTCTCAGCACACAAAGACGATGATCAGCTACAACCCAAAGTGACTCGGATCGCGTGGCACCATCCTCGCCAGCCAGCTCCCCGTCGAGCACTGGCACGACCTCGTCGGTGACCCCACCTTCGGCGACGCCATCCTGGACCGGCTCCTCAACATATGCACACCGCATCACTCTCGAGGGCGCTTCCATGAGAAGGCTCTACGACTCGACCAAGTCCCACTCCACCACCTAACTTCCACCCTCAACCCCAAGCCCCAGCGCCGCTATGGACCTCCGCTCCCCAGGGTGATCGACATCCCGTGGAATCGGTGATCGACATCGTGGAACAGGTGATCGACATGCGTGGAATGCGGAATGACGCTGGATCAGTGATGGTGTCCCGCTGACAGTTGAAGGTGGTGGCTCCGGAGAGTCTCCTTGTTAGCCTGCCTTTCTCATTTCGGCAACCGGTTCATGGTCGTCGAGGTGGGCCCTGAGCATCCAGAGCTGGTCGTAGCCGATGATCCTCCGGTAGCTCTTCTCGGTCTCCACGAACGAGGCCGCAGCCCAGCGCAAGGCCATCGCTCCGTTCTTCCAGTTGGTCACCCTGCGGGTCTTCTGTCTTACGCCCGAGTGGGTGCTGTCGATCAGGTTGGTCGAGCCCAGGCACTTCCTCAGCCGCGGCGGGAGGCCGAGCCGGTTGATCGTGAACATCTCGCTGAGGCCTTCGCGTAGGCTGGCCGAGGCCGAGGGGTGGTCGCGCTCGAGCCATCGGGCGAGCTGCTCGAGCTTCTGCTCGCCCTGCTTCGCGTCCAGCTTCATCGCCGCCCGGAACGCCGCCTTCACCTGAGGATGCTGATCCTTCGGCAGATGACCCAGCACGTTGCGGAGCTTGTGGTTGCGGCAGCGCTGGATGGGGTGACGTTGGCCGAACACCTTCTCGATCGCCTTCCTGAGCGCTTTCGAGCCATCGATCACGAACAGCCGCCGCCTGCCCGGGTCCAGGCCGCGCTCGACCAGATCCTCTAGGAGCGCCCCGGTCACCTCGGCGTTCTCACTCGCTCCTTCCCTCACGCCCAGCACGTGCTTCTTTCCGTCTGAGTCCACGCCTACCGCAGCAAGCACGTGGTGCGAGCCCATCTGGATCCCGTCCAGGTAGATCACCAGGAGGTCCCACGCATCCAGCCGGCGCTCCATCAGCTCCTTCAGCACGCGCTCCGAGGCCTCGACCGTCTCACGGCTCACCGCCGACTTGCTCACCCCGACCGTGTCGGCCATCTCACCGATCACACGGCCGTACTTCCGCGTGCTCACCCCCGCCATCAGGACCTCGAGCATCCGATCCGCCACGGCGCCCGGTCTCCGCATCGCTGCGTACGCCGGCACCTCGACCTCGCCACCCTCCCCGGCGCCCCGGCGCCTGAGCCGTGGCCGCTCCACACGCACCTTCCGGTCCGACAGGTAAACCACACCACCCTGCCGGCCATACCACACCGTGTCGTCTTCCGCTCGTGACCGACCTGCCTGCTTCACGCCTGCCACACCCTCGGCGCTCATCTCCAGCACCGCTTCGATCGTCGCTCGTCCCATCGGAACCTGTCAACGCCAGTGAGACACTCTTGGAAATCAATTAGAGAGCAATCTCCTGTGTAGTGAGGGATGGGGTGGGAGGATTGATCCAGACGGCCTCCGGGAGTGGTTTAGGCTTCGGCTCACCGGAGACGAAGCGCTCGGGATGAGCGGCCCATGCCTCACGGAGCACGGCCTTCCTGCAGGCGATGATCCGATCGGCGTGACCGAAGTGGACCTGTTCGGGGGTCAGCATCGAGATGCCGCCATGGCGGTGCTCGGCATTATACCAACGGAAGAACGAGCGACAGAAGGTCTTGGCTTGCCCCTGATCCCCGAACCGGCCGGGAAACGAGGGATGGTACTTCAAGGTCTTGAACTGAGCCTCGGAGAACGGATTGTCATCCGAGACCTGGGGTCGGCCCAACGAGCGGGTCACGCCGAGATCGGCGAGTAGTTGAGCCGTGCATTGGCTCGTCATCGGAGCCCCTCGATCGGAATGCAGGGTCAGGAGGTGGGGCTGGACGCCATGCTTCAAGCAACTCTGCTGGATCAGCCGGCTGGCCAGGGCAGAGTTCTCCCGATCCGCCACCATCCATCCCACGACGTAGCGGCTGAAGATGTCCAGGATCACGTAGAGGTAGAAGTAACTCCACTTCTTCGGCCCCAGCAGCCGGGTGATATCCCAGGACCAGACCTGGTTCGGGCCCCTCGCCATCAACTCGGGCTTCTGGTATTTGGGATGACTCCGCTGCGCTCGACGCTCCTGAACCGGCACCTGGGAAGCCAGAACGCGATACATCGTACGCTCGCTGCACAGGTAGACGTCCTCGTCGAGCAGCGTCGCCACCACCTCGGCTGGGGACCGGTCCACGAACCGCTCCGAACACAGGGTGTCGAAAATCTTGTCCCGCTCCCTCTCACTTAAGGCCCGGGCGGGGGTCGGGCGGGGCTGCTGATGCCCGGTCGATGCACTCCGACGACGGTAGAACGTGGCTCGCGGCACCCTGAGCGCATCGCACGCGGGCTTCACCCCTACGTGCTTGGCTAGCTCCTGGGTCGCCTTCATGAGTTCGTCCCGTCCTCGAGGCTCAATCCCAGCAGCCCTGCAACTTTTCCCTGGACGTCGATGATCAAGTGCGCCTTCTGGAGCTCCTTCTCGAGGCGAGTGTTCTCGCGCTCCAGCTTGCGCACCTTCTCCTCCAGCGGATTGCGCTCGCGCTTACGGCCTCGTTTCTTCGACAGCGCTTTCAGGGACCCGCTATGCGCCGCCTTGCGCCATGTCGTCAGGTGCGACGAGTACAAGCCCTCCCGCCGTAGGAGTCGGCCAACCTCTCCGGGCTCCGTGCACCGGTCCGCTTCTTCGACGATCCGCAGCTTGTACGACGGAGCGAACCGCCGGCGCAGCGGCCTATCTACCACCTCCGAGTCCGCAGGAGCTGCCGCGCTTCGCTTACCGTCCCAGGTTGGTGGGGCTATTCCATTCTCTTTCATTCTCTCACGGTGTCTCAGCATCCTCGGTTTCTCTGCCTTCGCCCTACTCTAATTCCTTAGCTGCTCTGTGTCTCACGTAAGTTGGCAGAGAGGGCATCACCTGGATGACTTCGTCGATCGCGACCTCCGTCTGCTCCACGAGCTCAAGCATCGGAAGCAGAAACTGCCCCTCCCGCTTCAGGAACTCCCTGATCGCGCGCTTGTCCGCCCGATCCCTTACCTCGTACGTTCTCTTCATCGTGGTGGCTCCGTGTTGGGGTTTTTGCCTACCCGAGCCTATCGGCCCGGGACCCCCGGAGCCACCACTTTTCTTTCCCCCTATCAGGAACCTTCAACTACGGTTGGGACAGCTTCGGATCAGTGACACGGTCAGGGTGGACCGAGAACCTCAGTGCCTATTGGCAGACGCTACATTGCAACTTGATACCCTCTATTGGCGAGGGTTGCGCACGTGATGAGCGAGTTTCTCACGGCGGACGGTACATTCGACAACCCGGATTCGGCGACAGACGGCCATGGTCACGTAGCGGATGGAGCGGTCGACACCGCCCGCGCGGGGCGCCTGCCGCGCGCCTTTCCCTAGAAACACGAGGGCTCATCCCCTCCGCCAGTCGTCATATCGGCAACCGGCATTGATAGTTGCCCCAAGACTGCAACTCCACTTAAGGCCTGACGTCAGGTTTGATCTGCTAGCATGATATATATATCATAATGGCGGTCTGGAAACAGACCGTGGCTGGCTCCGAGGTCAAGATCCACGATGTGGATCACATGCCTCCCCATTGTCACGCTGACCCTGGGGGCAAGGACGTGAAAGTGAATCTTCACACTCTGCAAATCATCAATCCTCCACCGCACGCGCTCCCGCCCACACTGAGGCGCCGACTGCTCCATCTGCAGCCGGAGCTACTTGGGGCGTGAACTGGTGAGGGTGGCTCCTCCGCGGTGTAGTCCTGGAGTTTCGTAGGGGCCATGGCGCTGATGACCGCATCCTCGACAGTCTCCGTTGACTATTCCGGAATCGGTAGTCGGAAGGCTCAGGATCGAGTGCGGGCGTGCATGGGAAGCCTTGGACTGGATGGCCGGGAACTCACGGATTTTTGGGAAGAATTCTGCGGGTCCAGTCCGAAGCCGACGATTCCCGATCGCACCCTGGTGATGGGTGACCTCGCGAGAATCTGGCTTCACTTCAGTGCATGTGACCAACCCACCTGGGTAGCATCGGTCCGGAAGGCTCGGCCCTACTTCCTGGCGTTCATCCGGACCAACAACGACCGGCGCTCAGCTCCGCTGATCGATGATCTCATGCGGAGCTGTGACCAGCGGCTGCTCGTCTGTGGCGACTTGGATGAGACCAAGCAGTTGGAGGCGTGCATCCATGAGGCCCTCGTTGCCCTCGATCCAGAGTCGCTCACCGACGTCAGGTACTCCTCCGCGACCGGCTCGTTCTGGATCCAATTCGGAGACGGCCTGAGTGGCAGTGCTAGTCTTGCTGATCTTGGGCTCAGAGACCTGCGAGACGAACTGGTACTAGAGTCTGGGATCCCGGGTGACCATGGTTCCGTGATGATACTGACGCGCACAGACGGCTCTCCGTTCGAGATCGATTCCGCTTCACTTCGATCGGTTCTCGACTTGGAGTTCCACCAACGGCTGCAGGACGCCGCACATGCGTCAAATGCCACCGTGGGTACTCGGGTCAGGGCCGCTCGCAAAGTTGCCGGCATCACTCAGTACGAACTGGGGCGAAGAGCCGGGCTCGACCAAGCCGTGATTTCGAACCTTGAGACAGGCAAACACGATCCCAGGGCCGAGACACTTCGTCGCCTGGCCCAGGCGCTAAACCTGAGCTTAGCAGGACTCCTCGTCGGCTCTAGCTGACGGGGACCACGGCAGCTCGCCCCCCATCACCCGACTATACGATGAGAAATGTCATCTTCGTACCAACCAACGTGGTGTTTGGCGCCAAGCTACCGTCCAACAGCGCTATGACTCTGTGCTACTAATGTGCCTTCCGCAGAAGGTGCTATGATTGATCCGGCCCATTCGCTAGCGTTCTCGATTCAGGCCAATCCTGGTGTTTACGCTGTTCTTGTGGGCTCGGGAGTTTCCAGGGCCGCGAAGATTCCAACGGGTTGGGATATAACCGTTGATTTGGTTCGCAAGCTGTCTAACGTCTACGAAGAGACATGCGATACTACTCCCGAAAACTGGTATCTAAGCAAGTTTGGAAGGGAAGCAAATTACTCCGACCTTCTCGACGAACTTGCCAAGACGTCGGCCGAACGACAACAGTTACTCCGTGGATATTGGGAACCGAGTGACCGGGAGCGAGAGGAGGGAGAGAAGGAGCCTACTGCGGCACACCGAGCCATCGCAACCCTGGTTGCTAGAGGATTCATAAGAGTCATCCTCACCACGAATTTTGACCGTCTAGTGGAAACCCGCCCTAAATGATGAGGGCATTGTACCGACAATCCTGAGTTCCCCCGATCAGGTTCAGGGGCGGCCACTCCCGTTGATTCACACAAAATGCTGCGTCTTCAAGCTGCATGGAGATTACCTCGATACCCCGCATTAGGAATACCCCCGCTGAACTCGATCAGTATCCGCCCGAGTTCGATCGTCTTTTGGATTGCATCTTTGATGATTTCGGTCTGGTCGTGTGCGGCTGGTCAGCCGAGTGGGACGGAGCTTTGCGCAAGGCAATTTATCGTGCACCGTCGCGTCGCTTCACGACTTACTGGGCCGTACGGAGCACACCAGGAGATGAGGCTCAACGGCTGATTGACCATCGCAGGGCCCATGTGATTCCCATCGAAGACGCTGATACATTCTTCCAAATGATCCAGCAATCCGTTGAATCCATTGAGGAATTCTCCAGGCCTCACCCGCTTCTCTACCGAAGCCGCTGTTGCAAGCCTGAAGCGCTACATCTCCGAACCCAGATACCGGCTTCAGCTGTCGGACCTGGTTGATACGAGCATTGACCGAGTTATCGAGATCACCTCCGGCGAGGCGTTCGCCGTGCAAGGGGGTCCAGAGCCGAGTTCTGAATCGGTGACGGCGCGAGTGCGTGGCTACGACGCTGCCTGTTCGACGTTATTAGCGATGTCGACGGTCGGGAGCTATTGGGCAGAAGAGAATCACTATCCCGTGTGGCAACGAGCACTGGAGCGTCTTGGCTCAATAACATCGAGCAATGGCACCGTCCTGTGGATTGAATTGCAACGATATCCGGCAACGCTCTTACTCTATGCATTGGGACTCGGTGCAGTCGAATCTAACCGGCTTCAATTTCTCCGATGCATATTGGACACCACAGGTTCGTCGCGAACAACGGGAGGATGTATCCGCCGTAGAGATACGTCCACCTTTCTGCCAGTTTCAATCGTTTCAACGCGGCGCGCAAGTGATGCGGTTTCTGGAAGATATGGACAGACGCCACACCCCTATGAATGACTGGGTACACACGACGTTACGCCCATATTGTAACCGCATAATCCCCGACGACAATCGATACACGTTGGTCTTCGACAAACTCGAAATACTGATGGCACTCAGTTTTCCGCCAAAAAAAGAACTGGGTGCCGCCTGGCGCTTTTGGATGGCGAGTTGCGAACAGGGATCGCATTCTTCAGGAGATCGAAGAATCGATTTCAACGAAACAAGACGAATCTCCGTTCGTGACGTATGGACTTTTCGGCGATAACGCAGAGGATTGTAAGCAAGTACTTGCCTTTCTCAAGGACTCGATTGGACAGTGGACCTGGTACTAGTGACTAGCTGTGGTACGTCTGGCAGAAACCCGGTTCACTTGAAGGCTGCTAGTTAAGCCGGAGCTTGATCCCTCGCGGATTGCGATGCACTTCGGTGATTCAAGGGAGGTAGCGGGCTTCGGCGTGTCCCTCGCCACCTGGCCTGGCGGAGTTGGACAGTAGATTGGGCGACGGGCAGGGGGCCAGAGAAGGAGGTTGTGAATGCTCTCGAGGGCTGGAGAGTGCGAAACGAACTGAGGTCATGGGAGGGAGAGCTGCCGGAGCGACGGAGTGTGGGGCGGAAGGCGGAGGTAGTGCTGCGGTTGCTTTGCGGAGAAGATCTCGGGGAAGTAAGCCGCGAGTGTGGACGCGAGTGAGTCCGGGGAGGGGAAGGCTGTCGAGCGCCGACGGAAAAGCTCAGCGAATCGTCAACGGATCGGTACCGCGTCCGCTTCTCGAGTCTCGCCGGCCAGGTAGGACGCCCAGTCGTCCATGAGCCGACGGCGGCGCTCGAACAGGTCGGAGCGCATGTAGGCGGCCTCGACCGGGTTCCGGACTACATGGGCCAGGGCCGCCTCGACGACTTCGCGGGGGTGGTCCGTCTCTTCGGCGGCCCAGTCCCTGAACGACGACCTGAACCCATGCGGCACCGCCGCGATCCCGTGCTTCCTGAGCAGCCGGCCCATCTGCTCGCCGCCCATCTCTCTGCCGCGCTTGCCGACGAACACGATCGGACTCCCGCCGCCGCCCAGCTTCCGCGCCGCGTCGAGAATCTCCAGCGCGCGGCCGCACAGCGGCACACGGTGCGCGCGCAGGCTCTTCATCCGGCTCGCGGGGACCGTCCAGACGCGCTCCTCCCGGTCGATCTCGCTCCATACCGCCCCGCGGACCTCGATGCCCCGCGCCGCCGTGAGCACCATGAACTCGAACGCCAGCGCGTCCACCTTGCCCGCCTTCGCCGCCCGGACCTTCTCGATGGCCGCCCCCACCTCGCGGTGAGACAGGGCCTTCCGGTGTCTGACGACATGTTGCTGGGAGCCGAGCACCGGCAGGAGCCGGTCGCACGGGTTGTCCGTTCTCCAGTCCATGGCGATGGCCCATTCCAGCACGGCGCGGATGCGGTGGCGAACGATCCGGGCCGTCGGCGGGTTCGCGTGCCAGATGGGTGTGAGGATCTCGAGCACGTCGGCGCTCGTCATCTCGGAGACCGGCACCCTCCCGATCCTTGGGAAGACGTGAATCTCGAAGCTGCGATACCAGTTCCTCGGCACCGCCGCGTTGCGCCATCCGGCGCTCTTCTGCTCGATGACGCGCTTAGCGGCCTCGGCGAAGGTGGGAATGCCCGCCGAACGCCGCTTCTCGGCCAGCGGATCGCCGCCCGCGCGGGCAAGCTTGCGGTTGGCCAGCGCCTGCTCCCGCGCCTCGGCGAGCAAGACCAGTTGGGCGTTGCCGAGTCCGAGCTCGCGCTTGCGGCCCCGGATCACGAGCCGCTGAATCCAACTCCGGGTTCCGGTCTTCTGGACGTAAAGGTAGAGACCGTTGCCATCGCAGTGCCTGCCGGGCGGTGCCGAGCGCACGAAGGCGGTCGAGAGCCGCTTGTGGGGATGGCGGCCCTTGGGCTTGCCTAGGCGGCGCTTGATGGGAGATCGAATCACATTATCCATCCCCCAATCATAACTGGGATGGAACGGGATCGCAAAGGGCACTGCTGGCAGAACGAGACAAGAAAGAAACTACGTAACCTGTTGTAAATACTGGATGTTATGCACCTACCCGGAACTCCTTGGACGGTATCGAATTCAAGTTGTGCGTTTTACGGCAAGAA
>CBDCKN010000004.1:0-30932 GCA_965218295.1 Longimicrobiales bacterium
GACCCAGCGAGGTCGCGTCGAGGGCGAGCACACCCCCGAGGGCCGAGAGGAGCAGCGTCACGACGTCAGCCTAGCAAAGACGTCAAGTCGACGGCCCGGCTGTTCGGCAGGTCGCGAGCGGACACCATAGCCCCCGCGTCTTCCAAGGCCTTCAGGCCCGCCTCGTCCTCGGAGCCGAGAAAGACGTAGGGCAACCGCTCGGTGCGGCCTGGCGCATGGTGGACCCCTCCCACGTTCACTTCCCGTCCTCGGAGAGCTCCTCCGGCCGCCAGGCCCGTCATCGCCGAGACCGAGCGGGTCAAGACGACAGCATGCCGGGGGTCGGACTCGAGGTCCTCGAGACGAGCTGCGGCCTCAACCACGGAGAGGAACTCGGCCGTGGCCGTTTCCGGGAGGCCCAGGCGATACAGATCCTGCTCCCACTCACTGTTGGCCAGCTCGTCGTCGACCAACATGTAGTGCTCCGGCCGCAGCTCGGGCCCCCACCCCCATGACCACCTGGCCATGGATGAGACGCTCGTCGATACGGTAGAGCACGACAGGCATGCTACTGGTGTGCCGGGACGCTCTTGACGCTGTCCCTGCCCTTCTCGAGGAGGCGGGGGACCAACTCGTCTAGGGGGAGATTTCGATGGAACACGAAGTCGAGGAGCATGGCCAGGTTCATCCCGAAGACGACGGCCCGTCGGCCGTTGTCCCGGCAGGTGAGCTGAGCCGTCAGCGCGCAGCTCCCGGTACACAGGTCGGTGAACACGACGGCCGGAGCGTCGCCCACCAGCTCGTCGACCTGCTCCGCCAGACCCTGGGGATCGCATCCTTCGTTGCTGAGCGCCACCAGGGCGCCCTCTTGCAGACCGGCGATCTTGCTCACCGCGTCCACCATTCCCTCAGCCATTTTGCCGTGGCTGAGCAGCACACCCCGGACCTGGGGATCCTCACTCATAATCCTGCTCGAGGTACTCCCGGACGGGCCGCATGGCGTCCTGGAGCCGGATGTTGAAGGCGGCAGCGGGATCCACTCCCGAGTACTTGAGGAGGTGGTTCATCGCCACGACTTCCGAGATGACGGTGATGTTCTTCCCCGGATTCAGGGGAATCGTGACCTTGGGCACGCGAACCCCCAGGATCTCCATCTCCTCCGCGTCCAGCCCGGTGCGGCTGTACACGGTCTGCTCGTCCCATGTCTCGAGTTGGACCACGACCTCGATCCGCTTTTGCTGGCGTATCGCCCGAATGCCGAACAGGCCCTTAATGTCGATAATGCCGAGCCCGCGGATCTCCATATGGTGGCCCTGGAGCTCGTGGCCCTCGCCGAGGAGCACGTCGGGTCCCCGCCTCGACACGATGATGAGATCGTCGGCCACCAGCCGGTGCCCGCGCTCCACCAGGTCGAGCACGCACTCGCTCTTGCCCACGCCGCTTTGGCCGACGAAGAGGAGTCCTATGCCGTACACGTCCGCCAGCGAGCCGTGGAGATGAGTGCGCGGGGCGAGGACGGCGTCGAGGTACGGCTTGATCCGCCAGTAGAACTCCTTGGTGCTCAGGCGCGAGCGGAGAACCGGAATCCCGTGCTCCGTCGCCACGTCGAGGAATCCCACCGAGACCGTGAGCCCCTTGGTCACGAATGCGGCCGAATGTCGAACTGGAGGACGCCCCCGACCCGCTGGCGCACCTCGTCATCGGCCAGGGACTCGAGGTAGGAGATCTCGGTTTCGCCAAAGACCTGCATGCGGCCCTCGACGAAACGCTGGGTAAACCCGGACAGGGCGATTCCCGGACTCGAGACGTCCGAGTCCGTGACCTCACGGTCGAGGGAGACGCCGGGGTTCAGCACCTCCAGATGAAGGGATTCCCCCCTATCCTCGAGGAGCCTCTCAACCGTGAGGCTGGCTTGCGCCTCCGAGAGGTCGGCCGAATCCTTGGTCAAATCCAGCCTACTCCTCGACGAGAGCGTCTGAGAGCTTCTGAGCCTGGTGATTCCTGTTCTGCTGATGACGCCGTCGGAGCTGACGGGTCAGGCGCTCCATCATCTGATGGAGAGCCGAACGAAAATCGTCCGCCTCGCCCGACGCGACCACGGGGTCGCCTCGATCGACGTGGATGATTCCCTCGACGGTTTTCGAGCGCTTTCCTTCATCGAACACGACCTCGGCTGCTGAGACACGAGATTCATATTTGGTGAGCTTCATCAAGACTTTTTCTGCGCGCTCGCGCAGCGCATCCGGAAGGTTGGTGTGACGTGACGTGATTCGAATCTCCATGCCACCTCCCTAAGGTGCATCGTCCTGCGGGTCGAAGCGACCACAGGGCACTCCGCCTGGATAAGGTACCCAGGGCCTCATTCCTCAGCTACCCGAGCTTCGAGGAATTGCTCCATGACGCGGGCAGACGCATCCCAGCTGAATCCCTCCGCAAACTCCCTGCCTCTCTCGCCCATCCGAGATCGAAGCTCCTCGCTTTCCAGGAGCTCTGCAATCCGGTCCGCCAGACGGCCTACGTCTCCGTGGGGAACCAGGTACCCGGTCCGCCCGTCGACGACCGAATCGCGCAGTCCGGGCGAGTCGCTGGCCACTGTGGGCGTCCCACAGGCTGCAGCCTCCAGGTTCGCGATGCCCCACCCTTCCTTGGGTGAGGTCAGCACGTGGACCCAGCTCTGCCTGAGCAGCTCCACCTTCTTGGTCTCGGACACGAATCCGAGGAACTCGACCCTATCTTCCAGAGCCAAGGTGGCCCGGAGCGCCTTCAACCGGTCCTTGTGGTCCCCCTGCCCGGCGACGAGAAGCCGGCACGACACGCCGCGCTCCGCAAGGGTCGCCACCGCCTGCATGACGAGATCGACCCGCTTGTAGCGCTTCAGGCGCCCCAGGTACAGGAGTGTGGGCTCCTCGAAGCGATCCTCGGGATGGCCCGGTGCCAGCGTCTCCAGGTCGACCCCGTTCGGGATGATCTCCATGAGATCCCTATGGAGCCCGCGCCGCACCAGATCCTGGGCCGTGCTCTGCGAGACCACTGCCGTAGGGACGTCGCTGAAGACCCGTGGTATGGGCATCTCCAGCAGCCAGGTGGCCGCGGCAACGGGAAGCGACGCCTCGCGGAAGGCCGTGGTCCCGAAGAGGTGGTGCACCACGAGGACGACGGGAGCGTCGACCCACCACGGAGAGAAGAATGGCACCTTGTTCAGGTCCTCGACCACCACGTCGAACTCCCGGTCCCGCAGATGACGCCTGTAATACGCCGACGCCGCGAGGGCGAGCGTGTGGCGGCCTCCGGTCCGGTGAACCTCGATCCCCGCGATGTTCGTCGTGGTCGCGGCTCCCGGCCACGCGGAGCACAGGAGTGTGACGGAATGTCCCCTCTCCACCAGCCTTCTGAAGATCTCCAGAAGGTGGACTTCCGCGCCGCCCGCCTGGGGATTCTCAGGATCGAGCCAGTTGAGAACGAGCACGTTCACGAGCCGAGGCCCCGAATCAGCCGGCGGTTCGCTTGTACAGGGCGTCGAGCACGCCGTTGACGAACCGCGGGGAGTCGGCACCGCCGTACCCCTCCGCCAGCCTCACCGCCTCCTGGATCGACACCTTGGGTGGGACGTCGTCGAAGTGGGTGATCTCCACTGCGGCGATCCGGAGGACGGCTCGATCGAGGAAGGAGAGCCGGTCGATGCGCCAGTTGTCCAGAGCCTCACTGAGCACCGTGTCGACTTCGGGTCCGTGTTCGTCCAGCGCGGTCAGCAACCGCCGGATGTAGGGCAGACGAGCCGGCGCAATCCGGCGGGTAGCGACCGTGTCCTCCAACGTCTGGGCCAGTGTGCCGCTCTTGTCGCCGACCTCCCAACGGTAGTGGATCTGTAGCGCCCAGGCCCGAGCACGGGTCCTGTCGATCCGCCGGGGCGCGTCGTGGGTGACGGCCCGGCCCACTACTCCTCCAACCCGGCGTACAGGGCCACCATGTAAAGAGCGCTCAGGGCGACC
Organism: Longimicrobiales bacterium; assembly: GCA_965218295.1. Classification (GTDB taxonomy): domain Bacteria; phylum Gemmatimonadota; class Gemmatimonadetes; order Longimicrobiales; family Gaopeijiaceae; genus CBDCKN01. The sequence continues at coordinate 3,969 of CBDCKN010000004.1, forward strand.
TCACGTCCCTTGTCGTCCTCGTCCCTGGAGGCCCGTGCCCAGGCCTGCTCGTGCGTGTCCGTCGTGAGCACTCCGAAGAGGAGCGGCACGTCCAGGGTCCGTGCCACGGCTCCGAGCCCCTGGCTGGCCTCACCGGCCACGAACTCGAAGTGGGCCGTCTCGCCGCGTATGACGCATCCCAGGGCGATGATGGCGTCGTGCCGGCCCAGGGAGGCCACTCTTCGGGCGGTTTGGGGGAGCTCCCAGGCGCCGGGCACCCAGTAGACGTCCACGTCGTTGGGGAGCACACCGATTTCGCTGAGGCCGGCCCGGCAGCCCTCCACCAGCTCCGTGCTGGACGTCTCCGTTGAATCGGGCGGCGATTACGGCAATCCGCCGCCCCTCCGCCGAAGGAGGGTCGGGAAGGTGACTCCCGGATTCGGTGCTCCGCATGCTAATGGCCGGTCCGCATCTAAAGCAGGTGCCCCAGCTTGGAGCGCTTGGTGGCCAGGTACTCCTGGTTGTGCTCGCCGGGATTCACGTAGAGCGGCTCTCGGCCCGTGATCTTCAGGTTGTACCCCTCCAGCCCGACGATCTTGCGGGGGTTGTTGGTCAACAGGCGGATCTTGTTGAGGCCCAGGTCCAAGAGGATCTGTGCGCCGATACCGTAATCCCGAAGGTCCGGCTTGAAGCCCAGCGCCCGGTTGGCCTCCACCGTGTCGTGGCCCTGATCCTGTAGCTCGTACGCCCGGATCTTGTTGTGGAGGCCGATCCCTCTCCCTTCCTGCTTGAGGTAGACGATGGCGCCGCGGCCGGCCTCGGAGATCTGCCGCATGGCGGCCTCCAGCTGCTGGCCGCAGTCACAACGGACCGACCCGAACACGTCGCCTGTGAGGCACTCCGAGTGCATACGCACCAGGACGTCGTCCTTCCCCTCGATGTCGCCCTTTACCAGGGCGACGTGCTCCCGATCGTCGAGGTAGCTCTCGTACGCGATGATGCGGAAGGCACCGAACTCGGTGGGGAGCTCCGCCTCGGCGATCCTCGCTACAATGCGCTCTTTGGCCAGGCGATACGAAACGAGCTGGGCCACCGTGATGAACCTGAGGCCGTGCTCCTGTGCGTAGAGCTCGAGCTGGGGCCGACGGGCCATGGTCCCGTCTGGGTTGAGGATTTCGCAGATGACTCCCACAGGCGGAAGGCCCGCTATCCTGGCGAGATCGACGGCGGCTTCGGTCTGGCCTACCCGACGAAGGACGCCCCCGGGGCGGGCCTTGAGGGGGAAGATATGGCCCGGACGTCTCAGATCGCCGGGACGCGTGTTCGGGTCCACCAGGACCTGGATGGTCTTTGCCCGATCGTGGGCGCTGATGCCGGTGGTGACCCCGAAGCGCTGGTGGGCGTCCACGGAGATCGTGAAGGCGGTCCCCTGGGGATCGCTGTTCTCGTCGGTCATGAGGGCGAGGCCCAGCTCCTCCGCCCGCGGCGGAGTGAGGGCCACGCAGATCAGGCCTCGCCCGAACTGCGTCATGAAATTCACCGTCTGGGGCGAAATCAGGGATGCCGCGCAGACCAGGTCTCCCTCGTTCTCGCGGTCCTCGTCGTCGGCAACAATGATGAGCTTGCCCTGTCGGATGTCCTCCAGGGCCGCTTCGACGCGATCGAACGGCATCCCAGGCACTCCTCCTTCACGTTGAAACCGGTGGCGACCGATCCGCCATCCATCCAGCGAAAGCGGCGCGCCAGCGCACAGGAAGTATAGTGCTACTCGGCGTCGGGGAGCATCCTCCGCACGTATTTTCCGATCATGTCACCCTCGACGTTTACCGGGTCGCCGAGGTCGAGCCTACCGAGGTTGGTGTGCTCCCAGGTGAACCGAATGACGCCCACTTGGCAGACGTGACCGTCGAGAAGAGCGTTCACGGTCAGGCTCACGCCGTTGATGGCGATGGATCCGTGGAGGATCGACTGGGCCGCGACCTCGGGCGGAACACGGAAGTCGAGCAGCCGGTACTCCCCTTCCTCGGAGACGGCGACCAGCTCCCCTACGCCGTCCACATGACCCTGTACCAGATGCCCATCCAGACGCCCACCCATGGCGAGTGATCGCTCGAGATTGACCGCGCTGCCCTCCGCGTAGCTCCCCGACACGGTACGGGACAGGGTAGTACCGATGCTTTGGGCCGTGAACCCGTCCTCCAAAACGGAGACCGCCGTGTGGCAGGCCCCATCCAGGGAGATGGAAGCGCCCGGAGCCAGATGGTCGAGGATCGCGCTCGCCTCGATGCGGATCTCCCGGGCACCGTCAAGCTCCCGGACGGATCGGACCACACCGACTTCTTCGACGATCCCGCTGAACATCATGCCTCTCGATCGTACGTGAGAAGGACGTCCGCTCCCAGGCGACGCGGCTCGCCCACAACCCGCCAGCCCGGCCCATCGGGTGTGCCCGTCGCATCCGGGAATGCCGGGACACCCTGATCTCCGAACGATACGGGTGCTTCGAAAAGGTAAAGCCGCTGCACGAGTCCTTCACGTATTAAAGCGCTTGCCAGCTTCCCTCCGCCTTCACAGAGAATCGAAGTGAGCCCCAGCTCCCAGCACGAGACCAGGGCTCGCTCAAGGTGGACGCGCCCACCGTCTTCGGGGAGGACTTCCACCCGGGCCCCCACCCCTTCCAGCTCCCGAATCCGATCCGGCGGAGCCGACGGCGTGACCAGAATCAGGACCGGCGCCTCAGTGACGGTCCGCAGGAGCTGGGCCTCGGGCGAGATCCGACATCTGGAGTCTACGACGACACGGGTGGGTGTCACCCGCGGCTCGACACCGTGACGAACGGTGAGGAGGGGGTCGTCCACGCAGGCGGTCTCCGCACCGACCAGGATGGCGTCGAACCCACTCCTGAGGTGGTGCACCTCCCGGTTCGCCTCCGCTCCCGTCAGGGCGGTCCGTTCGCCGATTCCGGCGGCAATCCGTCCATCTCGGCTCACGGCCAGCTTCACGGCGAGATAGGTCCGGCCGTGATCCGTCGTGTGGAAGAACGCCGGATCCACGTCGCGGCCCAGGGCAGGATCGGACGAGGGGCCCGAGACCTCCACGCCGGCGTTGGACAGGCGGCGACGGCTCCCGGCCGCCTCTGCACCCGGATCGGCGGCGCCGAACACCACACGGCTCACTCCGGCGTCCAGGAGGGCGTCGGTACAGGGCGGCGTCTTTCCGTAGTGGTTACACGGCTCTAGGGTCACGTAGGCGGTGGCGTTCCGTGCGCCCTCCCCTGCCGCGCTCAGTGCGTTCACCTCGGCGTGGAGCCCTCCGAACTCTTCATGCCAGCCCTCGCCGACGATCACCCCATCCTTGACCAGAACGCACCCGACCATGGGGTTCGGGCGCACACGACCCCAGCCCCTCCTCGCCAGTGTGGCAGCTCGGGCCAGCCACTCCCGCTCCGGATCGACGGGAGACGCGCTCGGTTCGGCGGCGTCCTTCATCGGGTCGCGTCCTGCATCGAGTCGGGCCGGTCGTCAGATGGTGAGCCTGAACGCAAGGTTCACGAACGTGCTGATGCTGCCCGGGTCGTACGCGCCCTGGTAGCCGGCCAGATCATCGAATCCGCCGGCCCAGCCCGCCTCCAGCGAAAGCTGGAAGATGAGGCGCGTCAACGACGCCCCTACGTAGTACACCGTCCGGCGTTTGGTCAGGTCCTGGGCCACGACGATCCCTTGCCCTCCGGGAACGCCCGGATCGGCCACCCGAACTCCGAAGTCACCCTTCTGCCAGTCGAACCCGGCCCCCACCAGAAAGGCTAGGGCGACCAAGTCCTTGCCGATGGTCGCCCGTAGCGACGTGGCGGCGACGTCCGTATCCAGCTGAGCGCCGGTCTCGCCCACCCCACCCCAGCTCAGATCTTCACCGAAGTGCTGCACGAGCGAGACGGTAACGCCCGGCATGGTGAATGACTCACGGAGCAGGCCCAACCGGCCGCCAACGGAGATCAACCCCTCGTTCTCGGTGAAGCCGTCGTCCTCTTGAAGGAACAAGAGGTTCAACGATGCCAGCACATCCAGGGAGAGGAAGCCTCCCACGGTGGGCAGGACCGAGAACCCGTCCAGGACGCCCGCCGCCACGGTGGCCTTCATGCCATACGCCACCACGGTCGTCTTGTCGGGCAGGGCTGCCCCATCCCCCAGGATGTCAGGGATGTCGAACACGGCGACCTTGAGGCGTGCTGCCACGGTGACGCGGGGGGTCCGTCCTAACCGTCGCCCCAGCGTGCTGGACGTCCCCGCGAGCTCGACCCCCATGGCGTCGGCGATGGAGATCCCCCCTCGGATGGCTTGGGCGGCCAGAATGGTGCTCTGGCACGGTGCCACCAGCGCTGCGGACCCCGCGGCGGCGCACGATGCCACGATCCCACTCAGGTCCTGGGCGGCGGCCGGTACGTTCGAGCCTAACAGGCCCACAGCCAACCCGAGGATGCACCGCCCCGAGGTCCGCTTCACGCCCACCGTACGCCCTCCCCCACCCCCACCTCCACCTCGCCCATGACCCACGGTGCCAATCCTCCCGCTCGCAGGGTGGAGAGCACGCTGTCGGCATCCCCCGGCGAGGTCACCACGACCATGCCGACCCCCATGTTGAACACCCGGAGCATCTCGTCCCGCTCGACCTTGCCGGCCTCTTGCAGGACCCGGAACACGTTGAGCGCCTCCCAGGAAGAGAGATCCACTCGGGCGCCGAGCTCCGTCCCCAGGATGCGCGGGAGGTTGCCGGGGATCCCGCCACCCGTGATGTGGGCTAGGCCCCGTATCGTGCCTGTCTCCAGGATGGGCCACAGGGGAGCCAGGTAGCTCCGGTGAACGTCCAGCAGCACCTCGCCCACGCTCCGCTCCGAGCCGGGGAATCTGTCGTCCACTGTGAGGCCCATGGTGTCGAAGACGACCTTTCGGGCCAGCGTGTACCCGTTGGTATGGAGGCCCGAGGACTCCAGTCCGATGAGGACGTCGCCCGCCCGCACCCGGGATCCGTCGAGGATCTTGTCCCGCCCCACGATCCCCACGATGAAGCCTGCCAGGTCGTACTCGTCGGCGGCGTAGAAATCGGGCATCTGGGCCGTCTCGCCCCCCAGCAGCGCGCACCCATTCTCCTTGCACGCCTGGGCCACCCCGGCGACCACGTCGGAGACCACCACCTCGTCCATAGCCCCAGAGGCGAGATAGTCCAGGAAGAAGAGGGGCCGGGCGCCCTGGACCAGGACGTCGTTCACGCAGTGGTTGACCAGGTCCTGCCCCACGGTGTCGTGGCGACCGGCCAGGAAGGCCACCTTCAGCTTGGTCCCCACCCCGTCGGCGCTGGAGACCAGGACCGGGCTCTCCACGTCCCCGGGCACCGAGTACAGTCCACCGAACAGTCCCAGCTCAGAGAGGGTGTTCTCGTCACGAGTGGACGCCACCAGGGACTTGAGTCGCTCCTTGGCCCGCTCGGCGGCGTCGAGGTCGACCCCCGCCGCATGGTAGTCCAATCCGGTGCTCTCAGACATGAGGCTCCTGTACCTGATGCTCGAACGTCGTCATTTCCTTGAATTCCAGGACCCGTCTCAGGATCTCCCCGTTCTGGAGCGTCTGGAGGCGCTCGACGCTGAAGCTCTCGACGGCGAAGGAGCCCATGGCCGACCCGTACACCATTGCCCGCCGATAGTCGTCCGCCGTGAGGGATCGGAAGGACGCCAGGTATCCCAGGAAGCCCCCGGCGAAAGCGTCACCGGCTCCGGTGGGGTCGAGGACGACCTCCAAGGGAAAGCCCGGCACGAAGAACACCCACTCGGGCCCGTAAAGGACGGCCCCGTGCTCTCCCTTCTTCACGACTACGAGCTCAGGGCCTCTTTCCTGGATCCAGCGGGCGGCACGGAGAAGGTTGTGGTCGCCGGCGAGCTCCCGGGCCTCGTCGTCGTTTATCATGAGGATGTCGACGCGCTTCAGGAGCTCGAGCAGCGCCCCGCGGCTCCCCCCGATCCAGTAGTTCATCGTGTCGCAGACGACGACCTCGGGCGCGCGGACCTGATTGAGAACGTCGAGCTGGAGCACCGGGTCGATGTTGCCCAGGAAGACGAAGCGGGAGTCCTTGAACTCGTCGGGGATGCGCGGCTTGAACTCCGCGAACACGCCGAGGTGTGTCTCGAGTGTTTCCCTGGAGCTGAGGTCGTAGGAGTAACGTCCCGCCCAGAAGAAGCTGTCACCCGGAGGACGCTCGATGCCTGCCAGGTCCACGCCCCGCTCGACGAGAAAATCCAACTTCTCCAGGGGATAGTCCTCGCCCACCACACCCACGACTCGAACCGGAGAAAGCAGGCTGGCGGCCGAGCTGAAGAAGACCGCCGAACCCCCGATCACACGCTTGGCGGTGCCGAAGGGCGTTTCGACGGAGTCGAGAGCCACGCTTCCTACCACGAGAATCGACATCAGCCCTCGGAGCTAGAGGTGGCATCCTCCTCTCGAACCATGCGCTCGGGCGCGAGGATGCCGAGGATCGACAGCCCATTCCGTAGCACGATCTGAATCGCGCGAGTCAGGGCGAGGCGGGCGCTCCGCAGATCCGGATCGTCGACCAGTACGGCCAGCTCCGGATTGCGGCTCGGATTCCCTGCATGATACCAGGAATTGACGGCTCCCGCCGTCTGCTCCAGGTAGTCACAGATGAGGTGCGGGGCCCGGAGCTGCGCGGCACGCCGCACCTGCTCGGGGAACTGGCCGAGCTGCTTGATGAGCTCCCGCTCGGCTGCGGTCTCCAGAACCGAGAGGTCGACACCCCCCCCCACCACGGTGTCTCGCTCGACGCCCGCCTTCCTGAAGATGCTGCACATGCGGGCGTGGGCGTACTGGATCTTGTAGACGGGGTTCTTGTCCGACTGATCCAGGGCCAGGTTCAGGTCGAACACCAAATGCCCGTCGGGCTTTCGCATCTGGAAGAAGTATCGGGTCACGTCCACGCCCACCTGTGTCATGAGCTCCCGCAACGTTGTGTAGGAGCCTGAGCGCTTCGAGAACTTCACGTCCTGGCCGTCGCGCTTCACCCGGACCATCTGGTGCAGCACGTACTCGGGGTACCCCGGGGGCAAGCCGAGGGCCTGCACGCCCGCCTGCACCCGTGCCACCGTCCCGTGGTGGTCCGCCCCCTGGACGTTGATGACATGGTGGAAGTCGCGCTCCCACTTGTCCATGTGGTACGCCACGTCGGGAAGGAAGTAGGTGGGTGACCCATCGCTCTTGATCATCACCCGATCCTTCTCATCTCCGAAGTCCGTGGTCCGGAGCCAGACCGCGTCGTCCCGATCGTAGACGTGGCCCGTCTTCCGGAGCGCCTCGACCGTTGACTCCACGCCTTCGTCGTCGTAGAGGGACGACTCGAGGAAATAAACGTCGAAGTGGATGCGGAAGTCAGCCAGGTCCTTGTCCTGCTCCTCACGGAGAACCCGAACGGCGGCGCCCCGCATGAGGGCCAAGGTCTCGGCGCCGTCGTCCCCCCGGAAACGGTCGCCGTGCTCTCTGGCGAGCTCCTCGGCGATCTCGGTGACGTAGTCACCCTGATATCCGCCCTCGGGGATCTCGGCGTCCTCGCCGAAGTGTTGCTGGTAACGAGCCCAGACGCTCTCGGCGAGACGGTCGACCTGGACGCCGGCGTCGTTGTAGTAGTACTCGCGCCCCACCGACCAGCCGGTCCACTCGAGGAGTCCCGCGATGGCGTCTCCCAAAGCGCCCTGGCGCCCATGGCCCAGATGGAGAGGGCCCGTGGGGTTTGCCGAGACGAACTCCACCATGAACGGCCGACCCTCGCCGTCGTCGGAGCGCCCGTACCTGTCGTCCTTCACGAGAATCTCCATCAACCCCGCCGCCACCTGCCCGGCGCTCAGCCTGAAGTTCAGGAACCCCGGTCCGGCGACCTCGACGGCCTGGATGCCGGCCGTGCCTACCTCCATACGGGACGCGATCTCCTCGGCGATGGCACGGGGCGGCTTGCGCAGGGTCGAAGCGAGGGTAAGCGCCACGTTGGTGGCGAGATCACCGTGGCTCGGGTCCTTGGGCTGCTCCAGGCGCACGGCCGCGTCGCTCACCCCCATCTCCTCGAGAACGTCCTCGAGTGCTTTTCGTATAGCTTCCTGGGACATGTCGTCTGATCTAGAGGCCTGTCACCAAAGTGTCTCGGCCAGTCAGTCGTCGGAGGATGCGGACGTGGCGGACCCTGAGGACGGGGAGGACTCCTTGGAGGAGGAGCGGGAGGCGGAAGGCGCCTTCGAAGGCGAGGAAGAATCATCCCTGGACGCGCCGGATCCCTTGTCGCTCGAAGAGGCGCTCTCCTTCTCCGAGGAGGCGGCTTTCTTGTAGGCGTCACTCCGGTAGTCGGTGATGTAGAACCCCTCACCCTTGAAGATCAGACCCGCCCCGCCCGAGAGAAGGCGCTCGGATACTTCGCCACACTCGGGGCACTCGGCGGAGGACTCCTCGGACATGCTCTGGAAAAGCTCGAACTCATGCCCTGTGGGGCAGCGGTATTCGTACGTCGGCATCAGCAGGTCTTAATCCGGTTTCGCGATCGATGCACGGTCGTTGCGCTATCACACAACAGCCGCCAAAAGTAACGGGTTGGCGGGGTGTGACCAGTGCCGAGGCGGCCTATCGGCGCACTGACCTGTTCGAGCGCCGGCGTCGGCTGATGGGCGACTGGGCAGCGTACCTGGCCGACGAGACATCGTTACCCCACCCACCAAGACAGAGGAAGAACCGAGAAACAATGGAAGAACATGACAAGGATGTACCGGAAGTGCCGTATCTTACGGTCGGTGGATACGATGGCAACGGCGGCAAGCTTGGTGTTGTTATCTGTCCATTCGCTTGCGGAATCCTTAGAGGGTTTCATGTACATGGCAACGGGCCCGGCCCGCGTGTTGCTCATTGTGTGACCCGATCTGGAGAGTACATCCTTCGGCCAGCTACTTCCGCTGAAGCCAAGTTGATCCAGCAGGTATACGACAACCACCAAGCGACTCTAGAACATCCGACATGTTCGCATTGTGGCCAACCGCAACCTGCCACCGCATAAGCCGTTGAACTGGCGTGTACAAGCACGGTAATCAGCGCGCTGATCGGGGAATCCATCGCGCTCGTAGCGGTGCTCGCTAGCCTTCCCGCTAGGGATCTCTGGAGGGGAGCGACCCCCCAGGGCACGGCCCCGCGCCCGCACCAAGCCCTTGGGCGGGGGGGTCGCTCCCCTCCACGTCCGTGCTGCCCAGTGCGGCACCGGCGACCGGGTGGCGACGAACGCAACTCCAAGCGACCGCACGGGATAGGTGAATCCGGCGTGTGCGCATCTTCAGGGGTGCATTGTGTGCATCGACCCCCAACGTCTCATGCACGCTCCAGTACGGCACAAGTCGTAGGCTTCTCATCGAAATCGCACCCGTGCGAGCCGCTACGTCTCCTTCCACTTCTCAGCCGCATCCCGGAGCTGCCGTGGGCTTGCTCAGGATCCGCCGCGTTCATCGCCCGTAACTTGCGAGGACATCGTGTCAGTAGACGATACCCCCCTCGCCCGTGCACAACACCGTGGTCCTGGTCTTGCAATCGTAGCTACCAGCGGGATAGGTGTCCGTGGCTCTGTAAATCTTGTCTCCATACCCTCTCTGCCAACTTACGTGAGACACGGAGCAGCTAAGGAATTAGAGTAGGGCGAAGGCAGAGAAACCGAGGATGCTGAGACACCGAGAGAGAATGAAAGAGAATGGAATAGCCCCACCAACCTGGGACGGTAAGCGAAGCGCGGCAGCTCCTGCGGACTCGGAGGTGGTAGATAGGCCGCTGCGCCGGCGGTTCGCTCCGTCGTACAAGCTGCGGATCGTCGAAGAAGCGGACCGGTGCACGGAGCCCGGAGAGGTTGGCCGACTCCTACGGCGGGAGGGCTTGTACTCGTCGCACCTGACGACATGGCGCAAGGCGGCGCATAGCGGGTCCCTGAAAGCGCTGTCGAAGAAACGAGGCCGTAAGCGCGAGCGCAATCCGCTGGAGGAGAAGGTGCGCAAGCTGGAGCGCGAGAACACTCGCCTCGAGAAGGAGCTCCAGAAGGCGCACTTGATCATCGACGTCCAGGGAAAAGTTGCAGGGCTGCTGGGATTGAGCCTCGAGGACGGGACGAACTCATGAAGGCGACCCAGGAGCTAGCCAAGCACGTAGGGGTGAAGCCCGCGTGCGATGCGCTCAGGGTGCCGCGAGCCACGTTCTACCGTCGTCGGAGTGCATCGACCGGGCATCAGCAGCCCCGCCCGACCCCCGCCCGGGCCTTAAGCGAGAAGGAACGAGACAAGGTCTTCGACACGCTGTGTTCGGAGCGGTTCGTGGACCGGTCCCCAGCCGAGGTGGTGGCGACGCTGCTCGACGAGGACGTCTACCTGTGCAGCGAGCGTACGATGTATCGCGTTCTGGCTTCCCAGGTGCCGGTTCAGGAGCGTCGAGCGCAGCGGAGTCATCCCAAATACCAGAAGCCCGAGTTGATGGCGAGGGGCCCGAACCAGGTCTGGTCCTGGGATATCACCCGGCTGCTGGGGCCGAAGAAGTGGAGTTACTTCTACCTCTACGTGATCCTGGACATCTTCAGCCGCTACGTCGTGGGATGGATGGTGGCGGATCGGGAGAACTCTGCCCTGGCCAGCCGGCTGATCCAGCAGAGTTGCTTGAAGCATGGCGTCCAGCCCCACCTCCTGACCCTGCATTCCGATCGAGGGGCTCCGATGACGAGCCAATGCACGGCTCAACTACTCGCCGATCTCGGCGTGACCCGCTCGTTGGGCCGACCCCAGGTCTCGGATGACAATCCGTTCTCCGAGGCTCAGTTCAAGACCTTGAAGTACCATCCCTCGTTTCCCGGCCGGTTCGGGGATCAGGGGCAAGCCAAGACCTTCTGTCGCTCGTTCTTCCGTTGGTATAATGCCGAGCACCGCCATGGCGGCATCTCGATGCTGACCCCCGAACAGGTCCACTTCGGTCACGCCGATCGGATCATCGCCTGCAGGAAGGCCGTGCTCCGTGAGGCATGGGCCGCTCATCCCGAGCGCTTCGTCTCCGGTGAGCCGAAGCCTAAACCACTCCCGGAGGCCGTCTGGATCAATCCTCCCACCCCATCCCTCACTACACAGGAGATTGCTCTCTAATTGATTTCCAAGAGTGTCTCACTGGCGTTGACAGGTTCCGATAGACCGGATTATGGATGTGCAGGACGATCTTCCTGGTCGTCCCCCTCTCGGCATAGGTCGGCTCCCATATGCGAGGAGCGGCGCGGCGCCACGTCCAGTTGCCGACGGGTGCGTCGCCGGTTGGTTTCCGCTCGTCGTCCGACACATCCGGGTCGTCGGTCTGCCGGGGGGGCTTGGAGAGAATCGTCTGGCCGGTCCAGACCAAGCCAGGCCACCTCGCCCCGAATTCTGCCGCCTCGCGCGACAGGATCGATGCGGACAGGTAGGACCAGGGACTCCCGTCGCCTTCTATTGTTTGCATGAGCGGGACGGCCTCTGGCGGCTGAGGCAGCCACGTGTCTTCGAGCCTGGACCATTCGCCCGGAGCAACCAGCGGCGCATCGGCCGGCACCGCCCAGATGATGCCTCTAGCACTGCCGCCCGAATCATAGGCATGCAGCGCGAATCCCGCCTTGAGCCAAAGCGTGTCGAAGACGAGGTTGGGTCAATAGGTGTGTAAACGTATTAGGCGGCGTTCTTCCGCTGTTGGTGTGAGACGGGCTTTCCGTCTTCGAACTTTCTTCCTTCAAATACGTCCTTGAGGAGGTGAGGAGCGTCGAGCCTTCGGAACCGCTTCTCAGCCACCAAGAGCAACTTCCAGATTAGCGCCGTAGCGCTCTCGACCCGCTTGAACCGCTTCGCTGCTGTCGTCCTGAGCCGTACCGCGGCGAACGGGCTCTCGACCACGTTCGTCGTGCGTAGATGCTTCCAGTGGTCCTCGGGGAAGTCGTAGAACGCTACCATCCGCTCCCAGTCGTCCTCGAGTACGTCCACTGCTTTCGGATACCACGGCCTATAGCGTCGGGCGAACACCTCGCGGGCCTTCAGGGCCTCGGCCCGGCTCGGTGCGTAGACCACGGCCCGGAGAAGATCCTTCGCCTCGCCCTGCTCCCGCTGAGGTAGTCGGTCCAGCACGTTCCTCATCTTGTGGTTCCAGCACCGTTGCTCACCCGCCTCAGGCCATACCTGCCGTACTGCGCCCCAGATCGCAGCGTTACCGTCCGCCATCAGAAGCCGGGGCGCCTCGATGCCGCGTGCCTTCAGGTCCCGCAACACCTCGGACCAGGACTCGACCGACTCTCGGTAGCCCGCTCTCAGGGCCAACACCTCTTTCGTCCCGTCTCGCATGGCACCCAGCACCACCAGCAGCGCCGCTTTGTCCCGCTCCAGCCCTGCCTTCACATAGATCCCGTCCGCCCACACGTAGACGACCTCACGACCCTCCAGGCGACGCTGGCTCCATTCCTCGAACTCCGCCGTCCATCCCGCCCGCAGCCGCCGAATCGAAGACTTCGACAGCGGTGCCCCCTCGCCCAGCAGGCCCCGCATCGCCAACTCGAAGTCTCCCTCCGCCAGTCCGTGCAGATACAGCTCCGGAAGCAGAGCGCCCAGCTCCTTCGTCCGCCTCGCGAACAACGGCAGCACGCGGCTCTCGAACCGCTCCTCAAGGCCTCGAACTCGAGGGCGTCGGAGTGTGATCGTGCCCGAGCTCATCGCCAGCCGCCTCGGCTTGCCGTATCCGTTGCGGTAGCCCTCGGTCGCGTCCACCACCCTCCTGCGCTCTGACTTCTCTCGCCCTAGCAACTCCGTGACTTCCTCCTCCAAGATCTGTTGAATGAACTCCTGCGCCTTCTCCCGAACCACTTCTTCCAGAACTTCCCACACGGGCGTCCTGGACTCACCCTCGGGTCCCACCGTATTCTTCCTCACGAGGCGTCGTTCCTTTCCCCCGGGCTGTCACCCGGAGTTCGCTGGTTATTACTCAGCGGAAAGGTACGTCGCCTCTCTTTTTACACACCCTTTGATCCTAGCTCAGGCAACATCCTGGCTGAGCAACTCTTCAAGCCTGCTTTTGTGATCTGCCGGAGCGTATCGCTAAGGTGCTTTTGACCAAGCTCACTCAGATCCTTCGGCGTCACCCAGGGAACGTTCCCGTCCCAGAACTCCGGCCTGCCAGTCTTGGGGGTAGCTCCGGAGACGACTTCGCAGACCTCGCCGATTGTCGCAACCGGCCAACTCATCCCAGCATCCCCTCCAACTCCACCCGCCCCTCCGCGATCTCCGCCTCCAGCTTCCCCAACCGCTTCAGGATCACCATCGGTGGGTCGTACTCCACTGCCTCGTACTCCAGCTCCTTGTAGCGGTTGATGGACAGGTCATAGTCGTTGCCCGCGATCTCGGCCTTGGGCACGAGGAAGCTCTGGTCGGTCCGCGCCCGCTTGCCCTCTTCCTTGCGGTTCTGCCAGCGGGCGAGGATGTCGGCAAGGTCGCTCTTCTCCGGCTGCGGCGTGCGCTTGTCATCCAGCGAGTAGCCGTCCGCCTGCATGTCGTAGAACCAGACGTGATCCGTGCCGCCGGAGTTGGTCTTGGTGAAAAGCAAAATGGCGGTGGAGACCCCGGCGTAGGGTTTGAAGACGCCGGAGGGCATGGAGACGATGGCGTCGAGCTTCTGCTCCTCGACCAAGATCGTGCGCAGGGTCCTGTGCGCCGTGCTCGATCCGAAGAGCACGCCGTCGGGCACGATGACGGCGGCGCGTCCTCCTGTCTGGAGCAGGCGGAGGAAGAGCGCGAGGAACAGCAACTCGGTCTTCTTCGTCTTGACGATCTGCTGCAGATCCTTAGCGGTGGACTCGTAGTCGAGGCTTCCCGCAAACGGCGGATTGGCGAGGACTAAGGAGTACTTTTCCGCGTCATCGTCGTCGGTCTGGGCCAGCGAGTCTTTGTAGCGGATGTCTGGGTTCTCCGCGCCGTGTAGCAGCATATTCATGCTGCCGATGCGCAGCATGGTGTTGTCGAAGTCGTAGCCATGGAACGTGTCCTCGCTAAAGCGGTGGCGCGCTGTGGCGTCCTTGTAGATAGTGTCGCTGTGGTGCTTCACCAGGTGCTCAAACGCGGCAACAAGGAAGCCCGCCGTGCCGCAGGCCGGGTCGCAGATCACGTCCTTGGGCGTGGGGGCGGTCATGTCCACCATCAGCCGGATGATGTGGCGCGGCGTGCGGAACTGGCCGTTCTGTCCGGCGGTAGCAATCTTGCTGAGCATGTACTCGTAGAGATCGCCCTTGGTGTCGCTGTCGGCCATGTCGATGCCGTCGAGTTGGTCGACCACGTTGGCCAGCACACGGGCCGTGGGCATCATGAAGAGGGCACCCTTCATGTGGTGGCTGTATGTCGAGTCCCTCTCGCCGCTATCGGCCCCGCCCTTCTGCCCGAGCGACTTGATAAAGGGGAACACCCCGTCTCGCATCGTCTCGAACAGCTGCTCGGGGGCGGCGTCCTTGAAACGCGACCAGCGCAGCCTGTCCTGGTCGGCGGTGAAGACCGACTCCTCGATGGGTGTGCCGGTGTGCGCAGCCTTGTGCTCCTTGAGGGTGTGTAGTTCGTCGAGCCGCTTGATGAAGAGCAGGTAGGTGAGCTGCTCGATGACCGAGAGCGGATTCGAGATGCCGCCAGACCACATCGTGTCCCAGATGCTATCGATCTTGGATTTGAGTGCTCCTGTAATCATGAAAATTCCCCTACTGTCTCAGTCTGGCCGAACGTCGAATGCCATAGAACACCTCGATGATGAACCCGGCGAGGCCCTGCCATGTTCCTGGCACGGGAAGGTCCGGTCCATGACGTTGCGGATGCACTTTTCTTGGCCCGTTCAGTATGGGAAGCCGGTATACGTGATGTACATCGGGCAGAAGATCACGCGGAGGTAGGGATCGATCGTCCCGTGAGCCCGGTAGCCGACTTCCGTAACCTGCGAATCCGGTCGGCCATTACCAGCGCCCCCGATGACCGGCCAAGCTTCTCATCGGGGCTCGGCAGCATTCCCCCGGGGAGTCTTGGTCTCTGGTTCTTGCGTCGCTCCGGCCAGGTAGGCGCCCAGCCTTCCGTCGGGTGTGACCGATCCCTGCCGCAGCGGCCCGTTCGTTTTGTATATCCGAAGTGATCCACAGCGTATCGGTGACCGGCTAACCACCAGCGTAGCAACGGGTTACTGAATCATTCGTCGGTTCAACCAGGACTGCGCGATCTGCTGCACTTGCCGTTTGACGACATCTGGTCCCGTCACGCCGAAATAGCGTGAAAACGGCATCGAATAGCGGGTACTCGAGCCTTGCGAACACGGGATCAGTCATTCGAATGACGTCTCTGGCCGTCTTGCGGCGGTTGGCACGTTAGGCCGACCGACCTCCACCGATCAAGAACGGCGCACTGCACCTCACCATTGGTTGTCGGCGTAGGCCTCGGCTACCGGGTGCCACAAGGGGACATCTTCATCTTCGAGCTCGCCACGTACGAGCCGGAGTGCGAGGAGGTCCCGCCGGCTTCCGCGACGACTCTCAGGTCAGTGCGCGGAGAGCCGACTCGGGGGCTTTGTCGAGAATCCTCAGCAAGGCTCTCGCGGCGCCGGTCGGGCAACGCTTCCCCTGCTCCCAGTTGCGGATCGTTTCGTGCGGCACGTCGATCCGCCGCGCGAATTCGATCTGCGTCAGTCCAAGGCGCTCGCGAATCCGGCGTGCATACCGTGCCGTGTCCTGCATCGCTTCGGCGTCGTCCTGGTCCTGCTGCAGGGTGAGATCACTCTCGGTCGTGTTGTCCAGCACCGCATGGTCGATTCTTCCCTCGGGCAGGCTTCCCGGGTCGCTGGGATCAATCCTGACGCGCACCGTGCTCATATTCCCGAACCTCCTTCTTGTTGGCCTTACGGGCCGAAATGATGCGCATGGCAGAACCGCGCATCGTATAGATCAGGACGAACACCCGTCCTTCGATAGCCCCGAGAAGCCGGTAGCGATCCTCACCGTAGTCCCAGCGGTGGTCCCGACCGTCGATCCGGTTCGCATCAAGGAACGCTCGGATAGCATACGCGAAATCGAAGCCGCGACGCAGGAAACAGTCATTGCTCTTGGCATCGTCCCACTCGAACGCCATGGCGAATATATAGGCCATTGGCCTACCAACGTCAATCGGGGACGATATCCAAAATCACGTTGGCAGCTGGCGAGGCCGATCGCGGACCCATAGTAGTGGGACACCCAAAGTTGCGCACCCGGTCTTTAAAGCTGTGTGGGCATCACCTCCTTGGGCTGGGGAGAGTTAGACGCGGGCTGCTTGAGCAGTCCTGTCGATCGCGCGAAGTCAGCTTCGCCCTGGTTCCTGAGGATGCCCGTCCTTCACGGCCCTCCACAGGTGCTGGGACTAACATAGGATGATCTAGTACCGCTCTTGGGGGCAGGTCAGTCCCGGCAAGCGGCGAGATTGCGGGGCTGCGCGTCGAGATCGCAGAGGTTCGCGCCGAAGTTGCTCAACTGCGCGAGCGCATGGCGCACCTCGAAGGATTGCTGGAAGGCTTGCGCGAGGCCATCAGCGGGCGGGTCAAGGCCAGCTAGGTTGCCGTTGTCCGGCCTCGGAGCAAGTAGTAAGATTACCGGATTAAGAGCTTGACAAATGGAATGCCAATCCGTAACCCCATTATGAGAGCCGAGAGCCGAGCTGCGTCCGCGGCCCGGGCGGCTCTTCCCGATACCGTCCACTACCGCACCTGGCGGCTGACCCCATGGGCAGCGCCGGTAGCGCCGGGCGGGAGCACCAGTCCCGCCGCCTGATCCTTAGCCTCTGCCATCCGGCGGGGGCCGCATCCTCGCCTAGCTTCCTGGCCCGCATCCCGCGCGCGGCGGCGGGACTGCTGTCGGCCGGGCTCCTGGTCGCCTTCTCGGCTCTGTTCGCGACAGAGGCCGGGGCCCAGACCACGACGCTGATCAGCAACGTCGCGCAAGACGACGGCACCCTCAATCTCCCCAGCCCCGCTGCTGCCCGCGTAGGCCCCTCTGGAAACAACACGTTCACTCAAGCGCAGCAATTCACCACGGGCGACAACGAGGGCGGCTATACGCTGACGGAAGTCGTCGCCTACATAAGAAACTTCGAGGGCTCGGACGCGGCGCGGGTGAGCGTTTACACGGCGGATTCGGACGGCGACCCGGGCTCCAGCGAGCACGTCCTTACCGGGATGATCACCGACAAGAGCCTCAACACCTTCACCGCGCTGCCCAACGCGACGCTTGCGAAGGAGACGGAGTATTTCGTCGTGTTCGAGGCTACCGCAGGCTTTTACTCGCTTGGAACTACGACTACCGACAAACTGGATGCCAATCCGGCCAACGAGTGGAGCATCAACAACGAGCGTCACTATAAGTTAAGCGACACCGGCGATTGGACCACGAGTAGCAAAGAAGCACGCATCCAGATCAAGGGCACGGCGGGCGGTACCGCGGCCACCGTTCCGGACGCGCCGCAGGAGTTCACGGCGACGGCCGGGTTCTCGAGCGCGACGCTTGCGTGGCAACCGCCGAGCAACGAGGGGGGCAGCCCTATCCTCGGGTATCAGTACCAGTACAAGCAAGGGGATGGGACCTACTACGACTGGACGGACATTCGGAACAGCGAGAGCCTGACCAGCCACGTCCTTTCACGAGGCGCAGCTCCCAATACCACCGTGACGTACAAGCTGCGGGCGAAGAACCTGATTGGCGGCGGGGCGACCGCCGAGCAGAGCGTCACCTTCGCCGGCGCGCTGACCGTCCGGTGGGCCGAGACGGCGCTGTCGTTCGCGGAGGCCGCGGGCGACGTCCAGTTCGAGGTGGTCGCGGAGACCGCGACCGGCGGTGTCAAGCCCGACTCCAATTTCCAGGTCGTCCTCTCCAAACTGTCGTTGACGGCGACGCCCGGGACGCTCGCGGAGGGGGGGGACTACCAGGGGATTCCAGATTTGGTGACGTTCGTGCCGGAGGACTTCACGCACGACGGGCAGCGTTGGGTCGCGAGCAAGGCGGTGACGGTCACGATTCACGACGACAATTATATCGAAGAGGACGAACAGTTCGCGGTCATTCTGGAGTCCGGCTTGACCCTTTGCCTTGCCGGGCATTTTTGTTATATTAATGTATAATAGTGGAGGTGTCCATGCATACGACAAACCTGCGCAAAGTCGGCGGTTCCATTATGCTCGCCGTACCCCCAGTCCTTCTAGACCTCCTGAAGCTCCGGGTCGGGGCCAAAGTGGATATCGACGTGGAGAACGGTCGCCTGATCATTCAGCCTAAGGCACGTCCCAGCTACTCGCTCGATGAGCTTCTGGCACAATGCGACGAAATCGATGTTCTGTCCGCCGAGGACCGTGCCTGGATTGATGCGAAGCCCGTCGGCAACGAGCTGTTGTAGTGGAGCGGGGCGACATCTGGCTCGTCAGCCTCGATCCCACTGCCGGCCATGAGCAACAGGGGACCCGCCCGGTACTGATCATATCCCCTGCGCCATTCAACAAGCTGACCGGGACGCCGGTAGTCCTACCCATCACCACGGGCGGAAGCTTCGCGCGTAGGCGTGGTTTCGCAGTGTCTCTACAGGGCATAGACACCCGGACAACTGGCGTGATCCGCTGCGACCAACCTCGTGCCCTCGATCTCACAGCCCGGAAGGGGAAGCGTCTCGAAACTGTTCCCGAGCACATCGTGGACGACGTACTTGCCCGCCTCGCCACCATCCTTGAATAGACGGCGTGACTAGCTCACGAGCTCCAGACACGCTCGAATCCTCCCTGCTGAGATGCAGACGTCTTAGATTATAACAGCGGGGACGGCCTGCATGCCCACACACATCACTGCGCGCCTTGCTTGGCACAATGACGGGTGGAACGGCGCGATCTGCAAAGCGCCGGAGAAGAACACCTATTGTGTTGGATGTAAATCATACCCCGGCGACCTCATCGCGCGTGAGCGCAATCTCCAGATGGAGAAGCGCTTGGAGGGTCGTTCCGGCGCTCAGCTTGAGGGCTATGTGCCGCCGTGTAGCTACAGCTACAACGCCTTCGGCCTGGATGAAGCACCAAGCGCATCCAATCCGCCCGACTTCTTCTATGGCGGCGCGAGCCGGCACGAATGGATGCTATCTGCGGCAACGGTCAGCGTGTGGCCGTATGAGGCCATGTACGGGGAAGAGGTCTGGGCTCAGGGCTATCTCGACAACGATAAGCGCCGAGCGCTGACGCGGGAATTCTTCCAGCCGATCGAGAAAGATTGTGGAAGCAATCTCATCTTCTACTATGCGAACTATTCCAACCCGATCTCCGAAGAGGAAGCCCCGCGCTACGTTCTCATCGGCGTATCGCGCATCGTGAACGTAGGCAAGGAACTCTTCTACGAAAACGTCTCGGAAGAAATCGCGAAACGCTATGCCAGCGGCATGATCTGGGCGCGCGACATCAGCGCGGCCTTTCCTGACGAAGGCGTGCGGCTCCCCTACCATCGCTACTTGAACGAGCCAGACCGCCTCGCTGATGTCGCGCTCTTCCCTGAGAACCCGCTCATCTGTAAATACGGCTCCAAGCATCTCACCGACGATGAAGCTATCGGTCTCCTCGAGCAGTTTCTTGCCAAGGTTCGTTTCCTTCGCGAGAC
This sequence comes from Longimicrobiales bacterium, assembly GCA_965218295.1. Classification (GTDB taxonomy): domain Bacteria; phylum Gemmatimonadota; class Gemmatimonadetes; order Longimicrobiales; family Gaopeijiaceae; genus CBDCKN01. The sequence goes on from CBDCKN010000004.1 coordinate 23,667, forward strand.
TGGAGATGAAAGCGAGGATTGGAGCGTCCGTGAGGCATGGTTACTCAAGTCAATCAGTGAGCTCTGGCGCTGCCGAGGCCTCTATCCTGGCCTCCTGAAGGCGTTGAAGGTCGCCGGGGCGACGCCGCTGATCGACGCTGTGAAGGACCTCTCCATCCAGGAGGGGCAGGAAAGAGCATATGCCGGAGCGTTCGAGTTTCTGGAATCTGGGAATGACAATGTCCTTACGACTGCCATCGACGCGGCAGAACGTAAGAAGATTGCGCGCAACTGGATGCTCAAAGAGGACAGCAGCCGCCTGCTTCTTCGTGACGTCCTGCCGCGCCTAGATTTGACGCTGAAGGTGATGGGCACGGTTGCCTCCGAGCAGCGCGCGGATTGCGGCATCACGGTATCTGCCGAGGAGATTACCGCCAATCCTTACCTGATTGCGGAGATGTATTGAGGTTGGGTCAATAGGTGTGTAAACGTATGTACAGAGATGGTAATGACCTGACAGTTGGCCCTCGCCGGAGCTGTGTCTAGGCTGCCTTCGTCTTAGCCTCCTCCTTCCTGGCCTTTGCGGCCTTCCTGGCGTCGGTGAGACCGGCCTTGAAGACCTGATAGGGCGTGCGGCCCTCCATGGCTCGACCGCGGTGCGGCCGCTTCCGGTTGTAGGTCTCCAGATACGCCTCGAGGTCCTGCTGCATCTCCTCGACGGTCTCGTACCAGGTGGTGCGGCCCTTCACCCTCAAGTGCTCGTCGAGGAGCGTGCGGTGGAAGCGCTCGATGAAGCCGTTGGACTGGGGCCTGCCCACCTTCGTCGTGCGGTGCTCGATGTCCTCGAGCTGAAGGAACAGCTCATATGGGTGACGGTCCGGACGGCCGCAGAACTCGCGGCCGTTGTCGCTGAGCACGGTCTTCACCCGGACCCGGTGCTCATCGAAGAACGGCAACACGTCGTTATTCATCACCTGCACCGCCGTGAGCGGGAGCTTGCTCGTGTAGAGCCGGCCCCAGGCGTAGCGGCTGAAGCAATCGAGCACGGTCTGCAGGTACACCTTGCCGACCCCCTTCAGCGTTCCGACGAAGAACGTGTCCACGGCGACGAGGTCGCCCGGGTAATGGACTTCGATGTGGCGCTCCCGGAACTCGGGACTGAAGCGCTCCAGCAGCTCGATCTGCTCGTCGGTCAGCTTCAGCTTCCGTTCCCTGGCCGTCTCTTCGAGCCTGAGCAGCCGTTCGTGCTTCGTGGTGAGGCCATGCCGGCTCCACACGCCCCGTACGCCTCCTGAGCTCACCTGGATCCCTCCGAGCAGCAACTCGTCCGCGACCCGCTGAGCTCCGTGCGTCGGAGCCTCCAAGGCGTGGGCCAAGACCGCCTGCTCAATCTCTTCACTCACCCGGTTCGGGTGCGGTCCCTTCGGCCCCGGAAGCTGGTCGATCAGCCCCTCGGCCCCGTAAAGCTGGAAGTTCCTCCTGATCTCGTAGAACTGCTGCCGGCTGTAGCCCACGATCTTGCACGCCTTGCTCACGTTGCCGAGCTCCTGGGCCAACTGTAGCAGGCTCAGCTTGCGGCGCGCTATCTTCTCCCCCTGGACGGTGGTCATCTTCTCTCCCGTGCTAAGTGAGTGACTTCGACATCTCTCAATTAGCTCCGGCGAGGGCGGCTGGCCACCGTCCTCTCTCGTGGTCAACTGTCAGGTGAATACCGTCTCAGCACACGTATTAGGCGGCGTTCTTCCGCTGTTGGTGTGAGACGGGCTTTCCGTCTTCGAACTTTCTTCCTTCAAATACGTCCTTGAGGAGGTGAGGAGCGTCGAGCCTTCGGAACCGCTTCTCAGCCACCAAGAGCAACTTCCAGATTAGCGCCGTAGCGCTCTCGACCCGCTTGAACCGCTTCGCTGCTGTCGTCCTGAGCCGTACCGCGGCGAACGGGCTCTCGACCACGTTCGTCGTGCGTAGATGCTTCCAGTGGTCCTCGGGGAAGTCGTAGAACGCTACCATCCGCTCCCAGTCGTCCTCGAGTACGTCCACTGCTTTCGGATACCACGGCCTATAGCGTCGGGCGAACACCTCGCGGGCCTTCAGGGCCTCGGCCCGGCTCGGTGCGTAGACCACGGCCCGGAGAAGATCCTTCGCCTCGCCCTGCTCCCGCTGAGGTAGTCGGTCCAGCACGTTCCTCATCTTGTGGTTCCAGCACCGTTGCTCACCCGCCTCAGGCCATACCTGCCGTACTGCGCCCCAGATCGCAGCGTTACCGTCCGCCATCAGAAGCCGGGGCGCCTCGATGCCGCGTGCCTTCAGGTCCCGCAACACCTCGGACCAGGACTCGACCGACTCTCGGTAGCCCGCTCTCAGGGCCAACACCTCTTTCGTCCCGTCTCGCATGGCACCCAGCACCACCAGCAGCGCCGCTTTGTCCCGCTCCAGCCCTGCCTTCACATAGATCCCGTCCGCCCACACGTAGACGACCTCACGACCCTCCAGGCGACGCTGGCTCCATTCCTCGAACTCCGCCGTCCATCCCGCCCGCAGCCGCCGAATCGAAGACTTCGACAGCGGTGCCCCCTCGCCCAGCAGGCCCCGCATCGCCAACTCGAAGTCTCCCTCCGCCAGTCCGTGCAGATACAGCTCCGGAAGCAGAGCACCCAGCTCCTTCGTCCGCCTCGCGAACAACGGCAGCACGCGGCTCTCGAACCGCTCCTCAAGGCCTCGAACTCGAGGGCGTCGGAGTGTGATCGTGCCCGAGCTCATCGCCAGCCGCCTCGGCTTGCCGTATCCGTTGCGGTAGCCCTCGGTCGCGTCCACCACCCTCCTGCGCTCTGACTTCTCTCGCCCTAGCAACTCCGTGACTTCCTCCTCCAAGATCTGTTGAATGAACTCCTGCGCCTTCTCCCGAACCACTTCTTCCAGAACTTCCCACACGGGCGTCCTGGACTCACCCTCGGGTCCCACCGTATTCTTCCTCACGAGGCGTCGTTCCTTTCCCCCGGGCTGTCACCCGGAGTTCGCTGGTTATTACTCAGCGGAAAGGTACGTCGCCTCTCTTTTTACACACCCTTTGATCCTAGCTCAGCATCCCCCGCGAAGCCCACATGGATGGTGACTACAGAGTGTCAACATCGGTTGAAAATGTCCCACGCCGGAGCCGGTTCTGTTCGAGACGATGGAAGCGATCCACCGCAGAAGATCGATGAGCTTCAGCTCCGTCGGCCTACAAGGCCATTGAGGGCCGCACCCCGGCTGGGTGTTGCGAACCCCTGGAGGCGGTCAGTGTGGATAGGAACCTAGGGGTACATGTAATCGGTCGACGACCCGCCCCTTAGCGGTTCCGAAACCACATGGCGCGTCGCCGACCGGCACAGACGGCCTGGCCTTCTCTCACCACGACATCGTGGCGGTCAAGAAGATTGTGCGCCCCCGACCCGAGTCCAGACTCACGTCCGCAGCATCGGGGTCCGTGGGATCGATGGCAGGGCCGCGGTCCGCGATATTGAGTACGCCCCCGGTGAGGTCCATCCTGCTCAGGCCGAAGGGGTCGCGCCAGCGGGCGGTGATGTCGTGGCCCATCCAGCCGTCGAAGCGGCCGGTCCGGCGCATATTCCAGTAGCCCGAGACTGAATATACGCTCCAGCTCGTAGTGAGGCGGCCTCGGCTCGCGCGAAGCGATCCATGAACGCGGGCGCGCGGGTAGTCGCCTGGCTGAAGCTCGCCAGCCACCCGGGTCTCTTGCTGGGTCATGCGCAACCAGCGGGTATCCAGCACCAGGTCTGCCCAAGGGGCGTTCCAGTCGAGCCGCGCCCGCACATCGACACCCGACGCATCCGTCTCCCCGCTGTTGACGATCGGGCTATCGATCCGCTCGATCTTGCCTTCTTGTGTGCGTATCACCACCACACCGGGCGGTAACGCTCCCCTGGCCTCGAGGTCAATGATCGATTGCGGGGACAATCGATCCGGCACATCGGAAAGCGCGACCCGGAACCAGTCTGCACTCAGGGATAGCGGCCCCAGTCCGATCACGGCGCCGAGGCTGACGCTCTCGGCGTCGTCCGGCTCTAGGTTCGAATTGCCGCTACTCACCCGCACGACCTGCTCTACGGGGCATGTCTCCAGCGCCCCCCTATGAGTATTCCTGTCGCAGACCCACGGAAAATCGTTCGAGCTGCGCAGATGTAGTTCGTACAGACTGGGCGGCCTGGAGCCTCTGTCCCAGGAGCCCCGCAGCATCAGGGCATCGTGCAGGCGGAACCGGCTCGCAAGTTGGTGGGAATAGGTAGCGCCGACATCGTCATGACCGTCGCCCCGCCCTGCGAGCGTGACATCCCAATCGTGACGCACCGGCAGCGCTACCTCCCCGAAACCCGACCAGCGCTGCCGCTCGCCAGACACCTGGATCCCACCGGCCCCGAGCACGTCTCTCGCGTCATAGAAACGGCCGGAATGGTCCCGATAGGCGTGGACATCGCGCCAGTCCTCGGCGACAAACTCGGCGCCTGCCGCCCATCGCGCTTCGCCGCCGGCGAGCGCGAACATTGGTCCGTCCACGGAGGCGCGGACCGTCCTGTGGTCCGTCACCCGATCGCGGGTCAGGCGCAGTGCAGTCTCTCGGATCGCGTCAAGGTTGGTCGGAGAGAGCGGGTTAACGAGGTCATAACGCCCCTCGTCGATGACCTGCTGAATGGCGCTCCCGCTCACGAAGGTAGTGCCGTCGATGACGGCGTCGTGGCGGTAGTAGCGCAGGTGCACGTCATAGCCGATGCCGTCCGCGAACTGCCCCTTCAGGCCGAGCGCGACGTCATATTCGTCCAGCGTCGTAAGCCACTCGCGGTTGCCGTGGCCGAGGAAGCGATGGGACACGCGAAGGGTCTCGGGAAGCGAGTCGATCTCGGGATCGGGCAGCAGATGGTCCGTGAGTGTCTCCGACGAAACGGAGAAGGTGCCGACCGAAGGAGCATAGCGCTCCAGCGTTTCGTCCCTTGCAGCCCGGATATCGAGATAGGCGTCGGCGCCGTCGCCGAGCGGATGATCGAGGGTGAGGAATAGGCTTTCCCGCCCATAGCGTGCCATGGCCCACGAAATGTCGGCGTAGGCGAAGCCACAACCTGTGCCTGGACTGCCGAGGGGATCAGCGAGCGCGCCGGTGTACATGCGACCGGGACAGTCGCCGAGGGGGCGCGCGATCGAACGGCTCACGACGCCGGGAACGTGAGTGGCGGTGACGTCGCCGTTATCGTCATAGCTCCTGGTCGCGATGAAGACGGTGTTGCCGCCCACGGAAACGCCGGACGCATCGGCGAACGTGCCACCCAGCGTCCACTTGGCGCGGCTGTGCTCCCGCGCCGCGTCGGGAATTTCCTCACGTCGGAAGACGTCCACGGCGACGGTCATGTGGCCTTGGCCGACCCCGCCTCCCCACGAGGCGCTGCCCTCCTCCGTATCGCCGCCCGCGTCCGTTGGCCGGCCCGCGAACGCCGAAGCCTCGACACCCTCCTCGCCGCGCCTGAGCACGATGTTGATCGCACCGGCGATGGCGTGCCCACCGTGCAGTGCGGCGGCGCTGCCGCTCAGGATCTCGATGCGCTCCACCGCCGATGTCGGCAGGGTGGAGAGATCGAGGGTGGAATCGGAGATGCGGCGGCCATTGATCAGATAAGCGACCCGGCTGCCCAAGAACAGCACCCGATGAAGGCCGAAGCTGTTGAAACGTTGTCGGCTCACCAGCAGGTCCGAGACAGTGCGCATGCCCGACAGCGCGATCTCCTCGCGATCGATCGTGGCCACGGGGCGTACCGGATCCACCCCCGCCTCGGGGATATGGCTGGCTACCGATGCCTTCCTTTGGACGGCGGTGCCCTGCTCAGGGGCCACAAACAGCGCCGCAGCAATCGTTACGGCGGCGGCAAGCCGGAATAGTGCGGGCGTGCAGCGGCCGTAGGGCGGCATGTGCGAAAACTGCGCGCATGACGACAAATCCATCTCTACGTTTCTCCGTGTGCACCGGTTGCAGCGCTGTCGGGGTTTCTTACAGCGCCGAGACTTCGGCGCCCCACTGGCGGTCACTGGCGCCGACACCATCGACTGACCAGAGTATGGCCGCGTGATGCACCCACCTGCAATGCCGGGTGCCGCAACGTAGCCGACACGCCTCCCACTGTCATCGACTTCGACGGCAGTTTGCCCGTCGGCCTCGGACGCCGCGGGCGCATCTCCCGTAAGCCACCCATCTCTGGCGAACCGCCGGCCCGATTCCGGTTCTGCGCGGAGACGCCGGGTCCTCGCCGCTGTTCCCGACCACCGACACGATGGAGACGGCACCATGACTCCAGCCATGGTGACTCCCGGCAACACAGCGTCCACGTTCCTGACGTGCTTCTTCAGCCACGGCCTTGAAGACGAGTGGTATATGTTCGAAAGGCTTCAGGCGATGGCGGACGGACGGCACCGGATCATGGACGACTGGGCCGGCTACTTGGCCGGTGGGGGACGAGACCCGGCGGCCGGACTGTTCCGGTGATCCGCACGCGCCCCTCAACATCGGCGGACGAGCTTGTCAGGCGCACAGCTAGAGCGGGAGAGGCAGCCTACTCAATGTGACATATTGGGTAGGCTGCTCCCGCCAAATGCGACCACGGGTAAACGTTCGGGTGCTACGTGGCGGGCCGCCAGCGGTTCGGCCTTCGCGGTTCAAAGCCGATCTATGCTACGGATTCTACGATTACTGCGCCGTCCCATGAAGATCGTGTTGAGCCGCAAGGGATTCGACTCAAGCAGCGGCCGGGTTCCGAGTCCTGTCTTGCGGGATGGCACGGCAGTGCCCTTGCCCGTTTCCGCGCGCTGCGGTCCGGCGCGGTTTCAAGACGTTCCATGGCCCAACGGCTCGCTCGCAACCCTCTTCAAGGCTGGGATCCCCACGAAGCCCAAGGCCCGGAACGCCCCAGCCACGAAGGAGGTCAAGACCGCAGCGTAGAGCTGACCTCGGGCGAGGCCGGGTGTCAGGTGATTATCGTATTGGTACAACGTGTGCTGAGACGGTATTCACCTGACAGTTGACCACGAGAGAGGACGGTGGCCAGCCGCCCTCGCCGGAGCTAATTGAGAGATGTCGAAGTCACTCACTTAGCACGGGAGAGAAGATGACCACCGTCCAGGGGGAGAAGATAGCGCGCCGCAAGCTGAGCCTGCTACAGTTGGCCCAGGAGCTCGGCAACGTGAGCAAGGCGTGCAAGATCGTGGGCTACAGCCGGCAGCAGTTCTACGAGATCAGGAGGAACTTCCAGCTTT
>CBDCKN010000005.1:0-104252 GCA_965218295.1 Longimicrobiales bacterium
TGCCGGCTACGTACTCGAAGAGCTCCTCGGATACTCCGACGAGCGGATTCGGGAGCTGGAGGCGGCGGGGGCGTTCGGATGAGCCCGGGCGGTGTCTGCGAAGGCGACCCCATGAGCGCGGGCATGACCAGGATGGCCGCTACCGCCTGACCACCGTCACGATTACATCCCCGGTATTCGGACGCCTCGACCCGAACGCCGGAAGGGAAACCGAACGTCTATTCCATGCGCCTATAGCCATAGAGTCGGTATCCATCCCGCTGCTCCAAGGCGTCGGGTTCGTAGCCTTGCGCAAGTATGGCATCGAGGACCATCGCCATCCCCGCCCCCATGAGATCCTGAGTGCCGACGAAGGTCATCCCGTCCGAGATCGCGAGCTCGAAGGAAGGACCTTCAAGCTTGGTCGCTACGACGTGGGCGTGAGCCGATTCGGCCGACTCGAAAATAGTCATCGCCGCCTAAGGAGTTACTCTTCGGAGAGCCATACGTATCTCTACATCGCAAGTATACGTACGAGGCCGTGCTGCGGCCTGTAGTCTTGCCACGGGGCGACAGCCGAGATGGTCGGATGGTTGCGCAGATAGTGTCGTACATACGCCCGGAACGTGCCCACATTCGTGAGGCGTCGCTGGTCCGGCATGAAGTCATCGCCCGGCACTTCCCGGGCGTTGGCGACCTCCAGCTCACTCCGCTTGGCCTGCAGGTAGTCGTGCAGGAATTCGAAGCGGGAGAGCCGGGCCACCTCCTCGTCCGACAGGAAATGGATGGAGTTCATGTCCAGGTGGATCGCGCGCTTGATGCGCCGGCCGCCGGACTCACTCATCCCCCGCCAGTTCTTGAACGACTCGGAGATGAACTTGTGGGTGGGGATGGTGGAGATGGTCTTGTCCCAGTTCTGGATCTTCACCGTATGCAGCGCGATGTCGATGACGTCGCCGTCGGCGTCGGCCTGGGGCATTTCGACCCAGTCCCCGATGCGGATCATTTCGTTGGACATGATCTGGACGCTGGCCACCAGCGAGAGGATCGTGTCCCGGAAGACCAGCATCATGACTGCTGTGAGCGCCCCGAGGCCCGACAGAAAAACCACCGGCGAGCGATCCGCCAGGATGGAGATCGCCACGATGCCCGCGGTCACATAAAGGAAGAGGCTGATGACCTGGAGATAGCCCTTGATGGGGCGGTTCCCGGCCTCGGCGTAGGTCTCGGCGTAGATGTCGTTCAGGGCGTTTAGGAGGCCCCCGGCGGCCGTGGTGAGGGCCACCACCACCCATGCCAGGGACACGCGGCGCACCAGGATCGCGCCGGCGAGCATGAGTCCCTCCCAACTCGTGGACTCAAGGTCCACGGCCGGGGCGTCAACCAGGGCGTCAGGACCGACTCCCAGCGCCCATCCGATTCCAGCGTAGGTCACGAGCGCCGGCGCGATGTTGGCCAGCCGGTGGAAGACGCGTCGCTCAATGATGCGATCGTCCCAGGTGGACCGGGTTCTTCTCGCCACACGGTGGACCAGCCCCAGGAATACGCGGCGGGCCACGATGTTGGCGGCCCACGCCAGGATGGTGAGGGAAAGGAGCCCGCCCACGGCCCGAAGCCAGTCGTTCGCGGCTATGCTCGACAGCAAGTCCTGCATGGTCTTTCCCTTTCAGGCTATGCGGGGGCGGGCCTCATGCCGCAGCATTTTCGCCCAAGGAACAGTGTAAACCGCGCGCCCGCCTCAAGACAGGCACGGCAAGCTGTCATGCCAGGATTCGTGTAGTAGGTCTCGGACGGCGGCACGCTTTAGTGAGATGCTTGTGAGTGTGCACGAATTCGACCCATCTTGGGGCCATGTCTGATCCGGTCTCCCGCCTCAATTGTGGGCCGTACTGCGTTCGAAGAGGCGTACGTATCTCTATATCGTGAGTATACGTACGAGGCGGTGCTGCGCGGAGGTTGGGTCAATAGGTGTGTAAACGTATCAGGCGGCATTCTTCCGCTGTTGGGTTGAGACGGGCTTTCCGTCTTCGAACTTTCTTCCTTCAAATACGTCCTTGAGGAGGTGAGGAGCGTCGAGCCTTCGGAACCGCTTCTCAGCCACCAAGAGCAACTTCCAGATTAGCACCGTAGCGCTCTCCACTCGCTTGAACCGCTTCGCCGCCGTCGTCCTGAGCTGTACCGCAGCGAACGGGCTCTCGACCACGTTCGTCGTGCGTAGATGCTTCCAGTGATCCTCGGGGAAGTCGTAGAAGGCCACCATCCGCTCCCAGTCGTCCTCGAGTACGTCCACCGCTTTCGGATACCACGGCCTGTAGCGTCTGGCGAACGCCTCACGGGCCCTCACCGCCTCGGCCCGGCTCGGTGCGTAGACCACGGCCCTGAGAAGATCCTTCGCCTCGCTCTGCTCCCGCTGAGGCAGCCGGTCCAGCACGTTCCTCATCTTGTGGTTCCAGCACCGTTGCTCGCCCGCCTCAGGCCATACCTGCCGTACTGCGCCCCAGATCGCAGCGTTACCGTCCGCCATCAAAAGCCGGGGCGCCTCGATGCCGCGTGCCTTCAGATCCCGCAACACCTCCGACCAGGACTCGACCGACTCTCGGTAGCCCGATCTCAGGGCCAACACCTCCTTCGTCCCGTCTCGCATCGCGCCCAGCACCACCAGTAGCGCCGCCTTGTCCCGCTCGAGCCCTGCCTTCACGTAGATCCCGTCCGCCCATACGTAGACGACCTCACGGCCCTCCAGGCGACGCTGGCTCCATTCCTCGAACTCCGCCGTCCATCCCGCCCGCAGTCTCCGAATCGAAGACTTCGACAGCGGTGCCCCCTCGCCTAGCAGTCCCCGCATCGCCAGCTCGAAGTCTCCCTCTGCCAGTCCGTGCAGATACAGCTCCGGAAGCAGAGCGCCCAGCTCCTTCGTCCGCCTCGCGAACAACGGCAGCACCCGACTCTCGAACCGCTCCTCGACGCCCCGAACCCGAGGGCGTCGGAGTGTGATCGTGCCCGAGCTCATCGCCAACCGCCTCAGCTTGCCATATCCGTTGCGGTAGCCCTCGGCCGAGTCCACCGTACTCCTGCGCTCTGACTTCTCCCGGCCTAACAACTCCGTGACTTCCTCCTCCATGATCTGTTGGATGAACTCCTGCGCCTTCTCCCTAACCATCCCCTCGAGCGTCTCCCACATCGGCCTGCTGGACACACCCTGGGGTCCCGCGATATCCTCTCTCATGAGGCGACGTTCCTTTCCCCGGGCTGTCACCCGGGCTCGCTGGTTTAAATCTCAGCGCAAAGGTACGTCGCCTCTCTTTTTACACACCCTTTGATCCTAGCTCGTGCTGCGGCATGTAGATGCGTCAGCCTATCCGCCCCACGAGCTGGTCCACTGACCCGCGCGATCCCCAGGGACGCGCTGCACGCACGCAACTCCCTGACGTCGTACCTTCGGGCCCCATGCGAGGCCCACCATATGCACCTCAGCCATGACCTTTCAGACGCCCCCATCTCAAGACGAAGAGCCGACCCGCCAGCTGCCCGATGTGCCCTGGGTTGCCCTCATCGTCGTCGTCGCCCTGCTCATCGCGGCGGTTCTGTTTGTGAGGTCGAGCTTTCGGAGCCCCGAGCTCCAGTGGTATCCGGTCTCGGCCGTGGAGCCAAAGGAGGTGGGGGACAGCCTCGCAGGTCCCGAAATCTATACGGTGGACGGCAGGGCAGACCGACTCACCTACTTCGATTTCTCGAGGGGATCCGTGATCCAGGACGATCCTGATCCTCTCGGATGGGACCTGGCGTTCCGTCGATTCACGGTTCTGGTCAACGGCGGCTCGGGCCTGAGCGGCATTCGCGACCTCGGGGAGGTGTCGTTCGACTCTGTCACTAGCGTTCCTGCAGACGGGTATGCCGTCAATGACGCCACGCCGGAGTCGGGCAACCCGGCCATGGCCCAGTGGTACGACTACAGTTGGACGAGCCACGTTCTGAAGCCCAAGGGGAAGGTCTTTGCGGTGCGCACAGCCGACGGACGCTACGGCATCTTCGAGATTCTGAGCTACTACTGTCCGGGAGCTCAAGCAGGCTGCATCACCATCCGCTACGTGTACCAAGGGGCGGGCGGCACCAGCTTCGAGCGCGGATTCTAGAGCGAGGGCGGCAGTGCCGTGTGAATGCTCAAACGACTGCCTCCCGGCACCCTATTTCGTTCGCACCACCCACACCTGAATGGCCGAGCCCAGCGCCCCACCGCCGCTCCTTTCGACTTTCAAGGAGTACTGGGGAGCGACCGATCCCCCCACCAGGAAGTACGCGGTGGACGGATCGATGACCTTTATCTCCTCCGTGAAGTCGCTGTAGGACTTCCGAAGGGGCTCGAGCCAGGCCTGGGTCTTCACGCGCTCAGCCCCGTGAAGCGCGCTATAGTAGTCCCAGCTCGACACCACATGCCTCGGGTCGGACTGTCCCGGACGATCGTCCATGTAGAACGCGGCGGCCCACTGGGCCAAGAGGTCCTCCAAGGGACCAAACTGGCCCAGGATCTCCCGCAGGTTGTCGAATCCCGCCACGTTGTTGTTGATGAGAGTCTGGTGCAGTGCCGGCTCACCCCCGAGCTGCTCGCCGAACTGGTCCGCGGCCCAGCGGAGGAACGACCACGTCACGCCGTACCACAGCGGTCGACTCCCACACGGATCGTCCTCGCCTGCGTCGGTCCAGGTGCACTCCTGGGGCGCTCCCTCGACTCGTGGCGTGTTGTCGTCGACTTCTCCACCCGGCCAGCCGAAGTAGTAGACCAGATCGACCCACGAGTTTGCGTACCAGGGATAGGGCTGGGTGTCGCCGAAGTCGAGACCCACTGCAATACTGAGATTCTGGCCGGGAGCGTTTCCGATGATGGAGTGACCCACGATCTCCTCGCCGAGGGTCGCCATACCCTCCGCCATGAACAGGGCCATGAACTCAAACGATTCTACCCCTTGGGGGAAGCGGTAGGTGAACTGGATGATGTGGGCGAATTCGTGGGCGATGATCACCGGGAGGAAATCGAACAGGCGGTCCGTGTCCTGCGCCTGGCCCACGGTTGAGTCCGGATCGGGCGCGATGGCGTAGAAGAACTCGCCCTCGTTGCTCGTGTGGAGGTCGTTCTGCGCACCGGTCTCCTCTCTGGTGAAGAAGTCGCAGGGGTTCACGAAGCCGAGGACCTGAGGCCCGTCACCGTTGTCGACGTTGATCTGCTTGGTCACGACGATGCCGATCCGTCCGTTACCGTCCATGTCGCTGACTGCACCGAAGTGGGCGGTCTCGGTGGCGTGGATGTGGTTGTCGAAGAGGTCGGCTAACTCCTGGAGCTGCGCGTCCGTGAACCCCCCGGCCGGATTCTCGACGTCCACGAACCACATGGACTTCTCGTTCTTGACCCTCAGCTCGGCCAACACCGCTCTGCTAGCGCTCTGTGTGCAGTCGCTGGCGCTCCCCTTCCGTACCCGGAACTCCACCTGGTCACCCACCTCTTCGGCTCCCGTGACGATGGCGCGTGCCGGACCCCGCTGCGCGGCGGAGCGAATATCCTGGCGCACGAATGGGTCCCGCACCGGCTGCAGCATGCGTGCAAACATGGCGCCGTGGGCTTCCCGATGTTCCCGCAGGAGCTGGAGTCCGGGATGCCTGAGGAGCTCCGGCGACAGTTGGAGTGCTCCGCCGGGGTCGGACGGGGCTGGAGGGGCGGCCTGGGCCGCGGCCTGTAGGGCCGCCGTCTTGACCCGCTGGCCCCTGACCGTGATGTTCCTCACCACGACTCCACCCTGGCCGTCGCCCTCGCTGACCGACTGCACGCCGAGGAGGTACTCAGTGACCGACCCGGTCGGGGCGAAGTTGAAGCAGTACGTAGACTGGTCCCTGACGATCACCTGTTCTCCCACCGCCAGGCTGAGCTCACCACCCGCGGGGCACAGCAGCTGCGGCGGGGGAGGGGGAGGGGGGGGGGCTGGTTGGGTCATCCGCCACACCACCATCTCCGGCGTTGCAGGCCGTGACAAGTGCCAGGGAGAGAACGAGGAGAGGAAGATCTGGTCTACGCATGGCCTGTGAGCCTCCGGCGGTTTCCGTGCCATTCCGGGAGTCGCAGGCTCGACCCACGGCACATGATCAACTGTACGCCGCACGTCTTGGAGAGACTTGCTTGCGTACAGAATAGAAAGACCCGGATAACGTGTCCCAGTTCCCGGATCGGTTCGTCCTATACGTACGCCTACGTACGCCATAGGCTCCCCGACCTGTCAGGTCGGCCCACCGATGACCTTGCCTGGCCCTCTCGGACTACGAGACGAGAAGGCGGGGGACGATGTCGGCGGCCGGTGCCCGGAAGCTCATCCGGGCTACTCCGGAAAGAGGCGTGGGCGCCGGATTGACCTCCACTACGACACCCCCCGCCCGATGGGTGAGAAGGGGAAGCGAGGCGGCCGGGTGGACCACGGCGCTCGTGCCCACCACCAGGCAGACCTCGGCGGACTCGGCAGCGGTGACGGCGGCGTCCAGCGTCATCGGCTCCAGGGACTCGCCGAACCAGACGACGTCCGGCCGGAGCAGGCTGTCACATTCGGGGCAGCGGGGAAGGGAATCCTCGCTGGTGGCGTCAACCGGGCCCCGATGTCCAACTCGGAACCGACATGCGACGCAGCGAACCCGAAAGAGGGAGCCATGGAGCTCCAGCGGGAGCGCCCCTCGTAACGTGGGATCTGCCCCGTCCCGAGCCCCCACCTCCTCGAGAGCCAGCTCGTGCAGGCCGTCGACGTTCTGGGTCACGATTCTGGAGTGTGGATCCCGTAGCGTCAGGCGAGCCAGGACTTCGTGGGCCGCGTTGGGGCGGCACCCAGCCACCAGCTCCCGCCGCCATCCGTACCACTCCCAGACGAGGCGGGGATCTGCCTCGAACGCCTGAGGGGTCGCGAGCTGCTCGGGCCGGTGGTTCTTCCAGAGTCCGTCGGGTCCTCTGAAGGTCGGGACACCCGACTCGGCGCTTACCCCGGCGCCCGTGAGCACGAGCGTGCTCTCAGCCGACTCGAGGAGGCGCCGGGCCTCGCCGATCGCCCGGTCCGGATCAGTCACAGGTTTGATCAGCCCTTCAGTCATCCACGGAATATCGCCCAGGCGAGGCTCGCCCAGCCGCTGATCATGGCCAGCCCTCCCAGGGGCGTGACGGCACCGAGCCAGCGCTGTCCAGTCAGAACCAGGACGTACAGGCTGCCGGAGAAGACGACGATGCCCAGGACGAAGAGCCACCCCGCGGCCGTGGTGGCTCCAGACGGCCACCGTGACGCGGCCCAGGCGACGGCGAGAAGCGCCAGCGCGTGGTACATCTGGTAGCGAACGCCGGTCTCGAACGTGATCAGGTCCTCCGGGCTCAAGCGCCCCCTCAGGGCATGCGCGCCGAAGGCTCCGAAGATCACGGCCACCATTGCCAGGAGCGATCCGATGAAGGCGAATGTCCGATCCATGATCTCCTCGGCCATGGGGTGAGGGGCGCCCGAGCGGTCCGGGAGCGTCGAAGGGTGGCCCGACCGATGACTTCAGCATAGGACGGCACCGAGGACTCAGCCAGGCTTCCGGAGTGGGCGCGTGGACGTTTTCAGGGCCGGTAGCGCGCATCAGTCTCGACCTGTAAGCTCCCGGGATGCACGTCACCAGCGTCGAAGAATCTCGCCGGATCCGAGCATTCGGAGGGGGGGCCGGAGGTGTGGCTTTGGCGGTCGGCGTTGCCCACATGCTGAACGACGCGTACGCCTCCTTCCTGCATCCGCTGCTCCCCAGGATCATGGAGAACTTCGGGCTCTCCATCGCCATGGCTGCGTCGCTCGTCATGACGCTGTCCCTGTCCGCCTCGCTCCTCCAGCCTCTCGTCGGCTACTGGGCGGATCGCTATAGCCGCAAGCTGCTCGTCATCGCCGGGCCACTCATCTCCGGCGTGTTCCTGTCCTTGATGGGATTCGCGCCGACGTTCGGCGTGCTGATGGTGGTTCTCGTGCTCGGAGGCATGGGAAGTGCGGTCTTCCACCCGCCGGCGGCGGCCATGTCGGCCCGGGTATCGGAGGGGAAGGGGAGTGGACTGCGGCTTTCTCTCTTTTCATTCGGGGGCACCATGGGGTTCGCCGTCGGTCCCTTGGTGGCGGTCGGTCTGGTGTCGATCATGGGAATGAGGGGACTGTGGATCGCAATGCTGCCGGCCCTCGTCGCCGCGGTACTTCTCTCCCGTGTGCTTCCGCCGGATCGACCCCACCCCGATGCCGCTCCTCCACCTTCCCCCAGGGACGTGCTACGAGGCCTCAAGGGACCTCTGGGCGTGATCTTCGCCATCAGCGCACTGGGAGCCTTCGTACAGCGCGTGTTCATCACCATGGCGCCCATCGTCGCTGCCGACGCGGGGATCTCCGAGGCCATGGGCGCCGTGACGCTGAGCATCTATCTCGGCGCACAGGGAGCGGGGACCATCACCGGTGGCATGCTGACGGATCGGGTTGACCGAGGGCGACTTCTGGCAGGTATCACGGCCCTTGCCGTGCCGATCCACATGCTGGCGATTTGGCTTCCGGCGGGATCACTTTCGGCCCTCCTCTTTGCTGCGTGCTCCGGATTCCTCAATATGGCACTCCTGCCACCCATCGTTGTGATGGCCCAGGAGATCGTTCCTGAGAGTACGGCAGTCGGCTCGGGGATCGTCATGGGGCTGGCCTGGGCCACCGGATCGGTGGGAGTTCTTGTGACGGGCGTCCTCGGGGACATCATGGGGGCTCGCGCGGCGGCTCTGGTCTCGATTCCGGTGCTCTTCGCCGGGACCGCGTTGGCCTTCCATCCGGTCCTCCGGGCTCACCGGTGGGCGCAACACCCGTAGAAAGGAAAGCATGCCACTAAAGGTGATTCCGCGGCGGGACCGAAAGCTGAACAGGCTGATCAAGGCGGCCACACCCGTGGAATACCGGAAGGGACAGACCATCTTCGGACGTGGTGAAGAGGCTGACGTGGTTTTCCTCGTCCAGGAGGGTCATGTCCGTCTGACGCTTCCACGCACGGGGAAGGAGACCGAGCGCACGGTCGCCGTCGCGGGCCCTGGTGAGGTATTCGGTGAAGAGTCCGTTACGACGGACGTCCCGCGCCGCTATACGGCTGTGGCGGGATCGGCCTGCGTCGTCCTCCCCCTCAGTGGCGTGGGCGTGTTCAAGGCTCTCCGGGGATCGCCCAAGACCCTTGGGACGTTCCTGTCGAGCTACGACCGTGATCTTGCGGTGGCGCGGCGAATCGCAGGCTCCTCGGGCTCGTCCTCAAAGGCCCGAATCGCCGATGTCCTGCTCGATCTCGCGGACCGGCTCGGGGACGACGACGGACGGCGGATCCGCTTGGAGCACTGGTTCACCCATCAGGAGCTCGCGGACCTGGCGGGAGCTCACCGGTCCACGGTCACGACCGCCCTCAACGATTGGATCTACGAGGGAGTGCTCCGACAGCGGCCCCGGGCGCTGATCATCGCCAAGCCCGGTGCCCTGCGAAAGGCCGGGTCGGAGGCCTCGCGACGACGGCCACGGAAGCGGTCGACCCGTTGACCGCAAATTCCGCTAACGCTAGGTTTTCCAGTCTTTTAGCGGAATTCACAACGAGGTCGAATAGTCACGATGTCGAAGCGCCACCACCCCTCGTCACGACGTACGCCGCACGCTCCCGAGCAGCAAGATGACAGCTTTGTCGCCGGAGTCATGGACTTCTCGCGGTGGGCTAGCGAGAATCGTCAGCTCCTGGTGCTCAGCGGGGTTGTCTTAGCCCTGCTTGTGGCCGGTGGCGTGTATTACGTGAACTTCCAGCGTTCGCTGGTCACTCAGGCCGTGAACCAGCTGGAGTCGATCCACCAGACGATCTCGATCTCGGCCTTCGAGGACGCCAAGGCGCAGCTCAGCACCTTCCTGGAGCGTTTCGAGGGCACCGCGCAGGCACGTGAAGCGGTCGTTCTCCTCGGGCGGCTGCATCTGGAGGCCGGAGACGCGGCCGTCGGCATCAGCGTGCTTGAGCGAGGCGACCTGGGACTCAGAGACGCATTGGGGATCCAGGGCAACTCTCTGCTGGCTCGGGCCTACGAGGACCAGGGGCGGTGGTCCGATGCAGAGGCGCTCTACCTCGATGTCGCTGATCGCGCCGAGCTCGACTTCCAGATCCGGGAGGCCCTGGACAGCGCGGCGCGGACGCGGCATCGCCAGCAGGACATCGAAGGGGTGGTAGAGCTGTACGAAGAGATCCTGGCCACGTTCGAGGCCGACGACCCGGGCCGAGGCATTTACGAGCTCCGCCTCGCCGAAATGCGGGAGGTGGCGGAGGGATTGGGCTGAGGAGGGACCTCTGTCAGCGCTGAAGGGGCCGGATCTCGGGAAATGCTGCGGTTCGGCCTTTTTGGCGGGATCCGACTGAAGTTCGTATAATCTATATTATGTAAAGTTAGTACTTCAGTAGATGCCCGGATCCCGAGCAGGTGGATCGAGCGCGACCACCTCGACCTGAGCCGTTCCCCTCCCGACCATGCCGAGCCTCTGCGCGGCCACGTACGAGACGTCGATGATCCGCCCCTCCACGAAGGGCCCCCTGTCGTTCACGCGCACGACCACGGCGCGACCGTTCTCCAGATTGGTAACCTGTACGTATGTGGGCAGTGGCAGTGTCTTGTGGGCTGCCGTCATCAGGTACATGTCGTAGGGCTCGCCCGAAGAGGTCCTCCGGCCGTGGAAGGCCTGTCCGTACCACGACGCGATACCCCTCTGGCTGTAGCCCCTGCTGGTGTCGAGGACGTGGTACTCCTTCCCGTCCACCTCATAGGACTCGGGATTGCCGCTCCGGGTCTTCACTTCAGCCCTGGGCACTGCGTCCGGCACGCCGGAGACCGGAACACTCACGCCGTCGCCCGAGCTGGGAACCGCGGGGGCGGTCCCGACTAGCGTACACGCCTGAAAGAGCGAGGCGACGACGGCCGACATCCCCACCCGAGCGGCTCCAGGCTGCGCGCGCCTCGGGATCCCTCGTCCTCCTCGAAAGCTCATGGTCCTCTCACCCCCGACTCGTCCTTTCAACGGCGCCCCAGCGGACCAACACAGCGGCGCCTCAGCGACTCAAGACAACGGCGATCCTTCGTGCCATTTCACTGATGGGACCGCCGGAGAGGTTTCCCACGGCCGCCACGACGAGGCCGCTGTCTCGGTTGACGATCAGCATGGTGGTGCCACCCACCGACCCTCCGCCGTGGGACACGATGTGCTGCCCCTGTTCGTTCGTCCGCGTCCACTAACCGACTCCGTAATACGTTGATGCACCATCGCTTAGCCGTTGTGATCTAAACAAACTCTCAAGGGTCTCTGCCTGAAGGAATCCGGGCTCGAGGTGGGCCGATCCGAAGCGGATCAGGTCCTCCGGAGTCGAGAGGAAGCCGCCTCCGGCCCACTTGTAGCTGTTGTCGACGTAAGGGGCGTTCAGGATCGTCCCCTCCCCGGTCCGCTCATAGAAGCTCGTGCGATGGCTGACGATGCTGTCGGTGTAACCGGCCAGGGAGTGACGCATCTGCAGCGACTCGAAGACGTTATCCCGCATGAATCCCAGGAACTCCTCTCCGGACGCAGCCTCTACTACGGCGCTCAGGAGGTTCCATCCGTAGCTCGAGTACGAGTACTGGGTGCCCGGCTCGAAGAGGAGCGGGTCGTCCTCGAAGATCTCCAAGGACGTGGTGACGTCGGGATATCGACGATTACTCAGGAACTCGTCGTCTGCGTAATGGCGGATTCCGGCGATGTGTCCGGCGACCTGGCGCACGGTGATGGGCCAGCGCTTCTCCGGGAAGTCGGGGACGTAGTTCTGGACAGGAACATCAAGACCGAGCTTCCCCGCTTCCATGAGGACGCCCATAGCGGCCGCCGTGATGGGCTTGGACACGCTCCCGACCCGAAACTTGGTCAGCGTCGTGACGGGGACGGAATGCTCCAGGTCGGCAAGGCCGAAGCCTTCCGACCACACTACCCTACTGTGGAATCCCACCGCCACGGAGACTCCGGGAATACCGGACTCGGCCATGACCTCCCGCACGATT
This sequence comes from Longimicrobiales bacterium, assembly GCA_965218295.1. Lineage (GTDB taxonomy): Bacteria > Gemmatimonadota > Gemmatimonadetes > Longimicrobiales > Gaopeijiaceae > CBDCKN01. The sequence continues at coordinate 12,068 of CBDCKN010000005.1, forward strand.
GCCCGGGCGTCTTCGATGGTTCGACCGTATTCGTCCGAGGTGGAGGCGATCCCTACGGCGGGCGTCACTGGACCCTGCGCTCGGGCGAAAGTAGGTGTGGCGACAAGCCCAACCATCAGGGCCACCAAACAGCTCCACATCGCCGGGCCCTTCGTCATCAGCCGCACCGAAACGGAGTCTCGGCCCAATGTTCTATGCCTCATGGTGGCCTCCATTGCTGGCTTCCGATTGGGGCGTCACCAAGCCCGTACCCTGCATCACCGGGCATTCAGTGGCTCAAAGTGCGACGATCAGGGCTTCCGAGCCAGGACTGCGATGCGCCGCCGGAGCATTGGGATGCGAGACAGAAGGGCTCGCTCCACGGCGCGCAGTCCGGGCAAGTGGGACTCGGCGTAGTAGGCCTTCTCCACCAGAAAGCCCTCCTCGGTGAGCATGTCCTTGAGTCTCTCCATGGACTTGTAGTCCACGTGGCTCACGTCTCGCTTGAGGATGAGGTCACGGGCCTTCAGAATTTCCAGGATGTGGCCCCGGTGGGGGGTCCATACGGCGAGGCGCCCTGCCCTCTTCAGGAGCCTGTGGGCTCCTGCGATCACGGCTCGGCTGTCGTCGGGATAGAGGTGCTCCATCAGGTCGGCAGCGATGATGAGATGGAAGCTGTCGGGCTCGAGGCCCGTGTCGCGAGCATCGGCGCAAACGAACGAGACGTTCTTCAGACCCGAGTCGGCAAGCCTGGATTCACAGAGGTCGATGCTCCTCTGGCTGAAGTCCAGGCCGACCATCTCCCGCACGCGGGGTGCCAGAGCCCAACAGAAGGTGCCCCATCCACATCCGAGGTCCAGAACGCGCTCTTCCCTTCCCGGTTCATAGATCTGGAGGACCTTGTCCACGCGGTAGCGCTGGAACGGACTCTCGAAATCCCTGAGGTGCTCCGTTCCCTCCTCGAAGTAGTCGGTCCGGTCGTAGAACTCCCGGCCGATCCGGTCTTCGCTCATTGTGTCATGAGGGCCAGGAGGGCTTCCTCGACCCTTCTGGTGGCCTCCAGAAGAGCTGCCTCACGACTCGCCCGATGGTCGTGCTTGCCGAAGTGCAGCGGCTCGCCATACCGAATCGTGATCGGAGGCCGCCCCGGGCCGATCCTGAGCCAGTTCATGCTTCCCCAGCGTGGCCATACCTCGTATGTGCCCACGATGCCGCAGGGAATGACCGGAACGCCCGCCTTGAGGAGGAGGCGCACGGCGCCGGGCCGCAGCTTCCGCAGCTTGGCGTCCCAAGAACGCTCCCCTTCCGGAAAGACGCCAACGGCCTTGCCCTCCTCGAGATAGCGAAGGGCGATGCGAACGGCCTGGGGATCCACCTGATAGCGACGCGTGGGGAACGCCCCCACCCGGGGTTCGATCCAGCGCATGACGCGGTTCCGGAACGCCGAGCTCTTAGTCATGGTGAAGAGGAGGCGTGGACAGTACGTGTGCAGGAGTAAGGGGTCGAGGTTGCTCTGGTGATTCATCACCAGGAGGAACGCCCCCTCCTTGGGCAGGTTGTCCGTCCCCTCGAACCGGAGCTTCGTGATCGCCCTGAAGTAGACCTTCGCGATCGCGCGGGCGGCACGGTAGACGATCACGGAAGCCGCCCCGTCGAGTGCCGGCGGATCGTCACGATGAAGGCCTCGTCACGATTCTGGGTTGAAACTCTACTATTTCCCGGCCGAGGTGCGCGTAGAAGCGGCGCAGGGCCACCTGCAGCAATTCTTCCCAGCGCCTCGGGGAGTCGTTCAGAAACTCCATCTGGTAGAGCCCGACACCTCGGATGTTGAGCTGAATGGCCTTAGAGCTGATCTGGATGGCCAGGATGCTCTCCAGGGGCCAGACGAGAGGCTCCCATCCCGTCGAGGTGACGGTCAGGTCGTCGCCGTCGAGCCGGAGGGTCGCCTCTCGGCGCTCTGTGAGCCGCTCGAAGAAGCCCAGGAGCCTTCCCTTCCACCACACGGCCTGGTGGTCATTTCCGTGGGCTACGGCAACGCGGGCCTCGTAGGACAGCCGTCCCCCGTGGTCCAGAGCCCTGGACAACGCCCCGCCCCGCCCGTCGATGGCATCCATGAGGGTACGGACCGAGGCTTCTTCCACCTCTCCGTCAGCGGAGCGCACGAGAACGACCGAGGCCCTTCCCTGCTCGAACGAGGTTCCACAGGAGTCGCACTGGGTGCCCTTGTCGGTTGCCGTCGTCGGATCGTGGCCGCACCGAGGGCAGCGGTAGAGTAGGTGCTGGATGGGCATGGGGCGGGCGCTACAGTCGACCGAAGAGGTCCAGGAAGCGGAGCTTCCAGACCTTCCAGATCGCCTCTCGAACGATCTTCTTCGACATCTTCGATTCCCCTGAATCGCGCTCGGTGAAGATGATCGGTATCTCGATCATGGAGAATCCCCGGCGCCACGCTCGGACCTTGAGCTCGATCTGGAAGGTGTATCCGTTGGACTCGATCCGATCGAAGTCCAGAGCCTCCAGGACTTCGCGCCGCCAACAGTTGAAGCCCCCCGTAGCGTCACGGACGGGGAGGCCCGTGACGATCCGGGCGTACCGGCTGCCGAAATAGCTGATGAGCAGGCGGCTCATGGGCCAGTTGATGACCGTGACGCGTCCGTCGACGTAGCGCGAGCCGAGGACGACGTCGAACTCTTTCGCCTTCTCGATGAAATCAGGCAAAGCGTCGGGCTCGTGGGAGAAGTCGGCGTCCATCTCGAAGAAGAGGGTATAGTCGCGGTCGAGGCCCCAGCGGAAGGCTTCCAGATAGGCCAGCCCCAGCCCCTGTTTGCCCGACCGGTGCAGGACGTGCACCCGATCCAGCTCGTCGGCCAGATCGTCCGCCAGGTCCCCGGTGCCGTCGGGCGAGTTGTCGTCCACCACCAGCACATCGATCCTGGGGTCCTGATTCAGGACGAGAGGCACGATCCGCGGCAGGTTGTCCGCCTCGTTGAACGTGGGGATGACCACGAGGAAGCGTGCGGTCGGGTCGGTCACGTAGCGGTCTGTCCGGAGCTCGACGATCGAGTGTGTATCGCGGCAAAGAGGGCCGCCGGCACGAGTTCCACGGCGGTGGTCCAGACGCGCGCCAACAGCGCAAGGACCAGTGCTGCTTCGTCGCCCATGGTCGGCTGTAGCAGAACGACCAGAAAGCCCTCACGTATGCCCGCTCCGGCGGGCGCGAACACGGCCAGGTACCCCGCGACATATGCCGCAGCAAAGGCGGGGCCGACCTGCATGAACGTCTTCCATTCGCCGAAGCTGAGGTAAAGTAACCAAAACGCCGTCGTGTAGATGCCCCAGTTGATCACGTACAGGGCGAGCCAGCGGAGACCCACGTTCCTCTCGTCCCGCGGGTTCTCCGGCGGGACCGTGCGCGTCAGCCGACACCAGAGGCCGACGACGAGCCGAAAGAGAGAAGGGACTGTGACGAGGGCGATGATGACCACGGCGATGGTGACACCGCCAACGAGGCCCATCCACCCGAATCGACGCCAAACCTCGTTGGGCCCGAACAGCGTGCCGAGGCCCAGGAGAGAGGCGGCAAGGAGCGCTACCCCCTGTCCCAGGACTGCCGCCCCCGTGGCCACACCTCCCGAGACGCCCTCGCCCTTCGCCAGGTAAGCCAGCCCCGCGATCTGCCAGACCTTGCCCGGCACGTATCGTCCGAGGTTGGCCACCATGAAGAGCCGCATCGACGTCAGGGCGGGCAGAATGGGGCCTCCCAGGTCACGAACGATGTGCCCCCAGATGGCCGCCGAGACGAGGTAGCCGGCGAGCAGCACGATGCACGAGGAGATCAGGATGAGGAGGTTGGGCCTCCACTCGGCCGGGTCCAGACTCCTGAGGGCGGCTACGTCGATACCCACACGGTCCAGGATGAACCAGGTGACGACGACCGTGAGGCCGATCTGGAGGAGTCGCACCCCCGCCTTCTTCATTCGTGAACCTCTGCAAAGGGCTCGTCTCCCCCGCGGTGGCGGCTCCGCATCCAATCCACGCCAGGGAGTACGGAGACCAGCACCAGGCTCAGGATCGTGAGTCGGAGGCTCCAGGTGAGCTGCCGGGACTCGTAGAAGAGCTCGACCTCGTGTTGGCCGGCCGGCACCGGTACGGCCCGCAGCGTGTGATTCGCCCTCAGGACAGGGGCGTCATCGTCGCCCACCTGGGCCCTCCACGCGGGGAACCAGTTGTCCGCTAGTACCAGAAGCCCTGCACGCTCGGCGGTCACCCGGAGGCGCATGCGGTTGTTGCCGCGCTCGAGCCACTCGACGGAGCCCTCGATGGGTTCACCGGGAAGCTCGATGGGTGGGGGGGCGTCGAGGACCACCTGTGTGGCCGGGTCGAAGCGCTCGCTCAGGATGAAGGGCGCGGCCTGGTCATCTGGGAGAACCACGGCCTCGCCGATGAGCCGGGCTCGGGGGAGATCCGTGAAGCGGTAGACCGATTCGTAGGGACGGCCGCCGATGGTCGTCTGGCTGATGCGCTCCAGGTTGTCCGTGATGGCCGCAGGGAGTCCCTGGCTCTCGGGTGTACCCAGCTGATCTGGCCACAGGATATATCGAACGTTAAGGATCCGTAGCACGTTGGCGGAGCTGACCAGGTTCGCCGGAAGGCTGCTCCCCACCATCCCGATGACGTCCCGGTACCGGGCCAGGTCATTGGGGTGATGCCCTCCCGCGAGCTCGAGGCCGAACATCCCGGGTCGCACGTCCTGGCCATTGAGGCCCTGTAGGGAGAAGACCCGGAAAGGCTCCTCGGTGCGCTGCCGTTCCAAAAGCATGTCGATGTTGGGATCCGCACTGCGGAAGGCCTCGAAGTCTGTGGCCCGGATGAAGGCGGTATCGACCCGGATGAGGTCTCCGACGATCAGAAGCATCAGAGCGACGATGGCTCCCACCGGTGCCAGTCGAGCGGTTCGGAGTCCCCAGGCGATGCTGGACGTCGCCGTGGCGAGGAGGGCGGCCACCATAAAGCCCCTGAGAATGTAGAGCTCCGCATCGCTGAGGATCTGGACGGATCGGGCTGGAATGTCCCGATAGAGGACCGAGGTCCATGCGCTCGTGAGCGTGCCCGAGGCCGCCAACAGAAGGCCGAGGAGCAGAACTCCGGCCGTGATCCACAGGAAGCGACCCGGCGGCCTCCACTGGGCTTCGCTTCCCTCCCTCGAGAGCACGAGCATGCGCTCCACCCCGAAGCCCATGAGCGTCGCAGCACTGAAGCCGAAGAGGAAGATGGCGAGGGAGGGTGCCCGAAACAGCGAGATGCCCGGGACGAGCTCGTAGAAGATCCGCCACACTGGCGTATGGCTTCCCAGACAGAAGAGAAGGGCGAAGCCTCCGAGCCCAACCAGGAAGTAGCGCAGAGGCTTGCGTGCGCCGCCAAAGAAGGAGACACCCGCCAGGAGGAGGACCACGAGTCCTCCGTACTCGTGATTCCCCTTGAACGGGTTCCTTCCCCAATAGGTGTTCTGGCCCCAGGGGGCATCGGCCGTCGACACCCCGGCAAACTCCGGGACCACCAGCCCCACGATCTCTTCAGGGTGGAGGGACCACGAGCTGGAGTAGGCGATGGCTTCCTGACCCTCCGCCTGCGTGGTGGTAGAGGTCCGGCGCGAGTGATCCACCACGTACGAGCTGGCCGGAAGAAGCTGGATTGCGGAGATGCCTGCGCCGAGCACGGCCGCCACGAGGAAGGCACCGAAGCGGGCGAAGGCCCACCCACCGCCCCTGCCCTCGGCGCTGCCCTGGCGCCACAGCTGGAGGGTTCGAAAGAGGGCGTACGCCCCCACTCCCCCGAAGAGGAAGTAGGCGGTCTGAAAGTGCGTTGTGAGGATTATGCCGGCGATGACCAGGCCGAGAATCGCGAACCGGGTCAAGGTGGACCGAAGGAAAAACGATTCGGTGGCCCAGAACATCAGTGGCGTGAGGGACATGACGAAGATCTTCCCGTCCTGTCCCCCGTGGACCAGGGACACCATGAAGGGGGCCAGTCCGTACGCCAGTCCCGCCAGAAGCGCCGAGGCCCGCGAAAGGCCCAGGCACCGGATCCACCCGTACATGAAGATGCCCGCGAAGAATATGTGCCAGACCAGCTTCCAACCCAGGGCCCGGTGTGGATCCAACAGGAAGAGGAGGATGGCGCTAGGCGGGTAGAGGGAGTCTCCTCCGGCCAGCGACTCGATGAACGGCGTTCCGCCGAGGATGATGGGATTCCAGAGGGGGAATCCCCCGCCCCCCTTCACGGCGTTGGCGTAGAACTCCCGCGCCATGTAGCCCAGACTCGCGGTGTCGGATCCGTACAGCATGTCGTCGGAGAAGACGAACGCCCGGAAGAGAAAGAGGGTAGCCGCCCCGTACAGGACGGGAGGCAGCCACGCTGGTATGTCCACTCCGACCCCAGGTTGCCTGTTCTTGCCCACTACTCTCCTCTCACGCGGACGTCGAGTTCGCGCCGGACCGTCTGCCCTTGATGAGGCTCCCGTACACCTCCAGATGTCGGTCCACGAGGCGAGCGTTGCTCCACTTCTCCACCACCCGGGCTCTCGCCCGGGTCCCCAGCGTCGAAAGGTCGTCCCGGCCGAGAAGCGAAATCACGGTCTCGGCCAGGGCCGTGGGGTTGCCGGACTCGAAGAGACCTCCCACCTCGCCGTCGATGAGCTCGGGGAGACCGCCTACGTCGGAGGCGGCCACGGGGAGCTCACAGGCCATGGACTCGAGGGCCGCCACCGAGGTGGCTTCCATGAGGGACGGGAAGACCGCCAGCTCGGCGGAGCTCAGGAGCCCCGGCATCTCGGAGTGCGTCTGGGCACCGAGAAAGCGGATACGGTCGGTCATCCCGAGCTCTCCGGCTAGACCCTCCAGGCTCCCCCGCTCGGGCCCGTCGCCCACGATAACGGCCTCCGCGTCCACCTGCTCCACGATGAGGGGCATGGCCTTCACGAGAAACTCCACGCCGTTCTTATGGAACAGGCGCCGGGGCACAACGATGCGCCTGCGCCCTGTTTTGGGGAGGGTCGGCGAGACCCTGCGGAACACGTCTGTCTCCACGCCGTTGGCCAGCGCCTCGACCTTCACGCCGGGGGCGAGGCTTTCGGCGACATCCGCGATCTCCACGCTGGCCGCCAGGTTGTAGTCCGACCATCGGAGCAGGCGCTGGAAGATGGGACGCCAGAAGGGGCTCTCGGCCCGCTTGAGGAAGTGAGACGTGTGCCAGGTCGAGACCAGCGGGATCTTGGCGGCCCGCTTGGCCACTAAGGCAGGAAGGACCGACTGAAACGCCTGGGCGTGGATGATATCAGCTCGGAGCGCGACCTGACCCAGCTTCGGGGTGGAGCTCGCGCCGTGGAGGGACCAGCCCAGGGTTGTTCGCGCCGGCAGCCAGGTTCGCCAGACCTGGATGCCCTCCATGACCTCGTAGGCGGGGAGTCCCGGCTGGGACCGCGAAGTGACGATGGAGACGCCGCACCCTCGTTCCACCAGCCCACGGCAAAGGTAGTAGACGTGGCTTTCCAGTCCGCCTACTTCCGGCGGGAAGTAGACGCAATGCATGGCCACGTTCATGGCCCCTCCCAATCCGACGTCGAGCGGGCGGAGCCAGTCAGAGCCGAAATGACGATGTCGGCGATGCGCTCCCCTGCCCTCCCGTCTCCGTAGGGGTTGGGGGTGTGCTCGGGGCCTTCCGCTCTTGCGTCCGAGGCGGGCGTACCCTGAGCGAGGATCTCCGCAGCCTCCGCCACAATGCGCCCGCCGTCCGTGCCCACGAGTCGCGCCACGCCGGCCTCGATACCCTCGGGTCTCTCCGTGACCTCTCGTAGCACGAGCACGGGCGTGCCGAAGGTGGGTGCTTCCTCTTGAATGCCGCCGGAATCCGTGAGGATCAGGTGAGCATGCCTCAGTGCCGTCACCAGATCGAGGTACGCCAAGGGCTCCACCAGGTGGACGCGTGGATGATCACCCAGGAGCTCCTCGGCTGGCTCCACCACGTTGGGGTTGGGGTGGACGGGATAGAGGACATTGACGTCCCCGTGCTCGTCGGCGATCCGCCGGACGGCTGCGAAGACCTCGCTGAGGGGCTGACCGAAAGACTCCCTGCGATGCGCGGTCAGGAGCACCAGGCGACGGTTCTGGTCCGCCAGGATGGAGGCCAGGGTCGGGTCGTCCGGCTCCCGCTCCACGGCGGCAACCTCCAGAAGTGCGTCCACAACCGTGTTGCCCGTGACGTGAAGGTGCTCGGGCCTTACGCCCTCTGCCAGGAGGCTCTCGGCGGCCGTAAGCGTGGGGGCGAAGTGGAGGTCCGTGATGACATCGGTGAGCCGCCGGAACACCTCCTCCGGAAAGGGTGCCCACTTGTCCCGGGAGCGCAGACCCGCCTCGACGTGACCGACCTGGACCTTCTCGAAGAAGGCCACCAGGGAGGCGAAGAAAACCGTGGCGGTGTCGCCCTGAACCAGCACCATGTCCGGACCGTAGGCATGGATGACCTCCCCGAGACCCTCAAGGCAGCCCCGGCCCACATCGTAGAGGGTCTGGCCCTCCCGCATGATCCCCAGGTCGTAGTCGGGCTCTAGGCCGAATGCCTCCAGGGCTTGGTCCAGGAGGTCACTGTGCTGCCCGGTGAGGGCGAGACGAGTCTCCACGCCATCGCTCCTCCCCAGGGCTCCCACCACCGGGGCCATCTTGATGGCCTCCGGCCGTGTCCCGACCACGGCGAGGACTCGTGGAGGTCGAACGGACGACGCGCTCAACGAGCGCCGCGCTTGAGGGAGTCGACCTCTTCCCGAAGCTGTGCCACCATCTCGGCGATCAGGCCGAAGCCGACCAGGAGAAAGCCCACGGTCTCGAGCAGGATGACGAGATAGAGGAGCGGACGGAAGCCGAAGCCCTCCACGAAGCGGAGGTAGAAGGCCACCCCACCCACGACGGCGCCGAGACCGATCAGGGCCGCGCCGCTGAATCCGAAGAGGAGGAGGGGCTTCCGAGAGAAAAGGAGCAGGAACCAGACCGACAGGAGATCCATCACGCCCACGACGATCCGGAAGAAGCCCGGATACTTCGAGACGCCGGCTCGCCTGGGGTGGAGCTCGATGTCGATCTCACTCACCGAGTAGCCCCGGGCATAGGCCAGGACCACGAAGAACCGATGCCAGTCGTGACGCAGATGGAGCTCTTCCAGAATCTCCCGCCGAAACGCCTTCATGGAGTTGAGGTCGCTCACGGGGACACGGAAGATGCGCCGGCTCAGGGCGTTGTAGAGGGACGACACAGCACGCTTGTCGTAGGCACCCACCTTTCGACCCGTGACGATGTCCGAGCCATCGTGGAGCCGCTCCAGGAAGCGTGGAATCTCGTCGGGGAGGTGCTGGAGATCGGCATCGAAGAGCACGAGGAACGTGCGATCAGAGGACCGGGCCGCCGTGAGCATCGCTTCGGTCTTACCCATGTTGGTTCGGTGGCGAAGCACCCGCACCTGTCCCCACCCGTCGGCCTCCTTCTCGACCAGGTCGCCGGTTCCGTCGGTGGATCCGTCGTCCACCACCAGGATCTCGCCGTCCAGCTCGAAGCGCTTGAAGGTGGCCCTGAGCTCGGCGATGAGATCCGGCACCATGGGGGCTTCGTTGAAAGCTGGAATCACCACGGCGAAGTCCCGGCGGGCTTCGGACGAAAGCCGGTCGGCGGACTCCCGTGCTTGGACGGCATGCTCCATCAGACGCGTCGCCGCATGCGGGCCGGCAAGATCCCCAGCTGATCACGGTACTTCGCGACAGTCCGCCGGGCGATCTTCACTCCGTCGCTCTTGAGCAGCTCCACGATCTTCTGGTCGGTGAGAGGTTTCCGCGGAGCCTCCCGGTCGATGAGCTTCTGGATCTTGTCCTTCACGCCCCTGGCCGAGATGTCCTCTCCACTCGTGGTGGCGAGTCCACTGGAGAAGAAGAACTTGAGGTGAAACACTCCACGGGGCGTCTGCACGTACTTCTCGTTAGTGACCCTCGAGACGGTCGATTCATGCATCTCGATGTGGTCCGCAACCTCTCGCAGCGTGAGAGGCTTCAGGTGCTGGATGCCGTACTCGAAGAAGTCCCGCTGTCGGTCCACGATGAAGCCCATCACCTTCAACATGGTCTGTCGGCGCTGCTCGATCGCCTGGATCATCCAGCTCGCCGAGTTCAGCTTCCGGGAGATGAACTCCTTGTTCTCGCCCTTGAATTGGCTCTTGTTCTGCGCGACGTCCCGGTAGGACTGGGAGAGGCGGAGCCGGGGAAGGCTCGTGTCGTTGACGAAGACCATGTACTCACCGTCGATCTTCTCGACGATGAGGTCGGGGATGATGTAGCGCTCGGGGTCGGCCGAGTACTTGAGTCCGGGTTTGGGGTCGAGCTTAGATATTTCGTCGGCCGCGTCCTGGACCTCGATGGGCTTGATCCCCAGCTCACGTGCGACGTCGACCCATCGATGGTTGATGAGGTCCTCGAAGTGATCCTCCACGACGCGGTACGTCTGGGTGTCGCCCTTCCCAAGCATACGGAGCTGGATGAGGATCGACTCGCGAATATCCCTCGCCGCCACGCCCGGAGGATCGAAGGCCTGCACGCTGGCGAGCATCGCTTCGGCCTCCTCCATTTCGTAGAGTCGGAAAAGCTCGTCCAGCTCGGTCTGCCCAGCGGCCCGCTCGTCCTCGTCATCGATGGCGTCGATCTCGGCCTGAGCGGCGGGACGCATGTCTTTGAGCCAGCCATTCACCCCCCGGAGGACGTCGTCCAGATCGCAGGTGAGCGTGCCCACGTCATTCACGTTGCCGATGATCTCCTCGCCAAGTCGCATCTCCCGCTCGGCGATGTCGAGCATCCGAAGCTGCTCGTGGAGGTGATCCCTCAGATCCGCCGTCTCCACGGGAACACGCTGGAAGAACTCTCTCGCCTCGTACTGCTCCCTGCGCCCCCCGACGTCGAAGCCGTCCAGCAGGATCTCCTCCCAGTCGATCTCGTCGTCGGGTGGATCGTCCTTGCCGTCCTCCTGGAGCTCGACCTCGTCCTGGACGTCGGCTTCGGTCATCTCTAGGAACGGATTCTCCTCCAGCTCCGCCTTGAGGTGCTGCTGGAGGTCCAGGAGGGGCATATAGAGCAACTCCATCGCCTGATATAGGCGAGGGTTGATCTTCATCTCCTGACGGAGCTGCTGGCTCTGGAAGAGCTTGATGCTGTATGCGCTCATGAAGTCGTGTGCAGCTCGCTAGATCTCGGGCTCCACCACCACCCCGCTGTCCGCCTCCAGGGGCCGAGTGTATCGGTCACGCATGCGTTGGGTCAGGGTCGGTCCCAGGTAGATCTCCGCCACCTCTTCGTTCCAGACCAGCTCAGAAACGGTGCCCCTCACCTGAATCCGGCCCTCATACATAATGTATGCCCGGTCCACGATCTCCAGGGTTTGTTCTACGTTGTGATCAGAAATGATGACCCCGATCCCCCGCTGTTTCAGGGTGCCCACGATGTCTTGAATGTCGTGGACCGCGATGGGATCGATGCCTGCAAAGGGCTCATCGAGCAGCATGAACTTGGGACGCTGGACGAGGGCGCGAGTGATCTCCAGGCGCCGGCGCTCCCCGCCCGAGAGGGAGTAGGCCCTGTTGTCACGTAGCTGACCCAGTCCGAGCTCGCCCAGAAGCTCTTCCAGACGCGCTTGCTCCTCAGCCTTGGGAAGCTTCAGGGTCTCGAGGATCGCCTTCACGTTCTGTTCGACGGTGAGCTTTCGGAAGACCGAGGGCTCCTGCGCCAGATAGCCCACACCCATCCGGGCCCGGCGGAACATGGGAATGCCGGTGAGCTCCCGGTCATCGAGGTAGACCTTCCCCCCATCGGGGGGGATGAGTCCCACGATCATGTAGAACGTGGTGGTCTTCCCTGCCCCGTTCGGACCCAACAACCCGACGATCTCGCCCTGCGTGACGGAGATGGCGATGTCGTTCACGACGCGCCGCTTCCGATAGATCTTGGTCAGCCCCTCACCGTAGAGACGGCTCATGGGAGCCGGTGCCGTGGGAAGCACGGTGGTCACCGAATCCCCTTCCGCCGCCTCAGCGGTTTCGAGGTCCGGATTGAAGTCGCTCATTCGTGCGGCTTTCCTGTGGTGGAGTGCCTTGCCCGCGCGGCGTGAACGTGGTATCCGGTGGCGGAGGAGGCACCGTATCCGCCGCGGGCGTCACGAGGCCGGGCTGGGGCTGAAAATACGCACCTGTGGCCTCGTCCACCTCCATGCGATCCACTTCTCCGTCCTTCATGAACAGCCTGATCTCGTTGCCCAGCACGTAATTGAGCTCGAGAGGGCCCTGGCCACCCCCGGGCGTCGAGGTCGAGTCGGGGGCGGAACGATAGAAGCTCCGGGCGGCACCCTGTGCCACCAGCTTGTCGAGACGGTATCGACTTTCGTTCCCCTCCGTGCTGACAGCCGGCGGGGTGGTGGAGTCGCTCCGACTCGTAACGAACGTGGCCGTAATGGTCTGACCCTCGATCCAGTCGTGCCGGATGAGCTCCGGCGCGTCCTCGGCGTTCAGGGAATCCCGGACACTGGAGACTCCGTGGGCGTGTCCGGACGCAAAGACACTCTCCAGCTCACCGCCCGGAGTCTTCACCTCGATTGAGTCACCTGTGAGAAGAAAGTCCTCCGCTGCGGCCTGGGGTCGGGCAAAGGGATCCTCCATCTCAGCTTCGAGAGAATCCTCGAGCTCCTGGGCCGCTGGCTGTGGCGGCGGCTCCTCGTCAACCTCCTCCTCCCAGCCGCCCATGACCGATACGATGCGGTCCAGCTCTTCCTGAGCGAAAAAGATCCGGAGGATAGGGCCCTTCATGTCTACGGCGTCCGTGACCAGGTGCGCGTGCCCACGAGCCTCGAGTTCATCGATGCGGTTGCTCGGAAGTCGCATGTCGATGGTGTCGCCCCTCACGTCGAGCGTGTCCCCCGATTCCGCATCCGGAGAGAGGATGCGTGCGTTCCGGAAGAGGGTCAGGGTACCTACATCCTGCTGGTACTCCATGGAGTCCCCGTAGGAGAGAAGCGAATCCCGCCGAACCTCCACCCGACCCCGGGCCTGGAAGAGGCGGTCTCCCACCAGGCGGATCAGGTCGGCATCGACGTCGAAGGGCATCGGAGGCCCTGGTGGAGGCTCGGGCTCCATAGCTTCGACTTCTGCCGGCTCGATCTCGGAAGGCTCGACCTCTGCGGTGTCGGAAGGGCCGACCTCCAGGGTGTCGGGAGGCACGTCCTGACCGGCCAGCGTGTCGGCCGGGGGCGGAAGCCCGGCGGTCGTATCCGGGAGCGGAGATTCTACTTCGACGCCGTCCCGCTGAGTCTCGTCGGCCTGAAGGCTGTCGGATACCGGCACCGCCTTCGAGAAGAAACGAGCGTGGGGCCGACCCCCACGGATCGTCACGTCGTCCTCTGGGCGCTCGTCCCCCTCCTGGAGCATGACCAGGTTCTCCCCCGTGATGGTGGAGCCGTCGTCCATGTCCGTGAGACGCACCGAGCCCTGTGCCTGCAAGCGTCCCGCTCGGCTGAAGTACTGTGCCCGCTCGGCCTCGAGCTCCTGGGTGCCGTCGCGGAAGAGGACGTTGCCGAAGAGCTGCGTGAAGGAGTTCGCCTCGAAGGTCACCGAGCTGTCGGCTTCGATGCTGGTACCGTCAGTACAGAGGAAGCGTGGGAGGGACACATGACTGACCCGGCCTCCCGTCTCGGTTACGGAACTGACCAGGCGTGAGTCGATGAGGTCACAGGTTCTGTTCTGAGCGGCGAGGTTGGTCACCGCCAACAGGAACAGGACCGGTGCGACTCCAAGGAATGAGAGTGGGCGCCGCATCACAAGCGGACGGTGCCACCGCGGGTACGGGCGTTCCGCACCCGCACCTGGTCGAAGTTCAAGTCCGCATCGAAGCCGCTTCCCTCCACGATACTCTGGCCCTCGTACATCACGGTGGCCGAGTCGCTCCATATCCTGTCGTGGTCAGGACTATAGTTGAGCTCCGAGCTCTCGATCCTCCGTTCGCCGTCCGCGATCAGGAGCACCGCGTTGTCCTGGGCGACCATGGAGTTGTCGCCGGTGTCGAGGCGGCCTCGGTCGGACTTGACCACCGCCTTCTCGGTCCCCAGCTCCTCGTGATAGGTGGTCAGCGTCACGTTACCCCTGAGCAGGACCACCGTCGAGTCATTGAAGAAGTAGGCGGTGTCGGCCACGATCAGGGCTTCCCGGATCCCCTGGCGCGTCAGGTAGTGCGTGTTTCCGAAGATGATGTAGTCCGCCTGGATGCTCTCTAGCTCAGGGTCTACCACCGCCTGCTGACGGGGGCTCTCGCAGGCGGCCAGTCCCAACGACAAGGCGAGCACTAGGGTCGTTAAACCATTGCGTGTCACGATCATAGGGCCCCTGCCTTCATGAGGTCATGAAGGTGCACTATCGCCTTCAGGCGGTGGTGGGCATCCACCACGGGAAGCGCCATGATGCCGTGAGACTCCATCCGGTGGACTGCGGCCGAGCCGAGCTCGTCCGCCCGCGCCACCTTGGGAGATGTGGTCATCACCTCGGTGACAGGCACGTCCAGAAAATCCTCCCGGTGCTCCATGAGACGGGTCAGGTCGCCGGCGGTGATGACCCCGACGACCTTTTCGCTACCATCGACGATGGGCACCGTCCCCCGCTGCTCGGCCAGCGGCACGATACAGTCCCGCATCAAGGCTTCGCTGTGGAGATGCGGATACCCCTCGACGATCATCGCGTCTTCTACACGCAACGTGAGCTTTCGTCCCAAGGATCCACCGGGATGGAGAAGGGCGAAGTCCTCTTTCCTGAAGCCCTTCTGCTGGAGTAGAACCACCGCCAGGGCGTCTCCCATGGCCAGAGTGGCGGTGGTGGAAGACGTGGGGGCCAGGTCCATGGGGCAGGCTTCCTCGTCCACCGAACAGTCCAGCGCCACGGTGGAAAGAGCGGCAAGGGGAGACTCCGGCTCACCCGTCAACGTGATGATGGGGACGCTAGCCCGGAGGAGATAATCCACAAGCCCGGACAGCTCCGAGGTTTCCCCGCTCTTGGAGAGCAGAATGGCGACGTCGTCCTGCCCCACGATCCCGAGGTCGCCGTGGAGCCCCTCCACCGGGTGAAGAAAGTTCGCCGGCGTGCCCGTGGAGGTGAACGTGGCCGCCATCTTACGGCCGATGATGCCGCTCTTGCCGATGCCGGAGACGATGACACGGCCGGTACAGCGGGCGAGAAGGCCCACGGCCTCCACGAAGTCCTCGCCCACGCGGTCCACCAGGCACTCGACGGACCTGGCCTCGACCTCCAGGACACGTCTGGCCTCCCGGAGAACCCGATCCGAATCGATCTGCGCTTCGGGGCCGGTCATGGCGTCAGGAGCCTGAGCGGGCGTCACAGTACTCCCGAACCAGTCCCTCCCATTCACCTCTGGCCATCAGCAGGGCTCGTGCGAACTCTCGCACCGCACCGGCTCCGCCGGGTGCCGTGGTAGTCCATCGGGACACGGCGTGCACTTCGGGGACGGCGTTGGGCACCGCTACTGCAAGGCCGACCCGCTCCAGCACTGGCAGGTCCGCGAGATCGTCTCCCACCATGGCCGTCTCGTCCCATCCTACCCCGCGCTCCTCCAGCAGCGCTCGCACCACGGGCAGCTTGGCTGCACCTGGGTCCTGATGGCATTCCGCCACCCCCAGCTCCTCGGCACGGCGGGCAGTGGCCTCGGACACCCGTCCCGATACGATGACCACCTCGATACCGGACCAGCCGAGCATCTTTACGCCCAGGCCGTCCTGGATATCGAAGCGCTTGAGCTCGAGCGTTTCGCCACCGGCCTCGGCCCCGATGTAGACCCCTCCGTCGGTGAGCACCCCATCCACGTCCAACACGACCATCCGGATGGCGCGGGCTACGTCCGGGGCGATCCCTTCGCGTCGCTCCTCCATAGACAGTCTCAGGCCGTAGGCGAAGGAGCGGGAGGCCTTACGCCGGCGAGGGCGCCGCGCACAGCGAGGGCCTCCTCCAAGAGTGCCTTCAGATCGTGGAGAGGAAGCATGTTGCTGCTGTCGGAGGGCGCCCGGCCGGGGTTCGGATGGGTTTCCAGGAACAACCCGTCGCAGCCTGCCGCCACAGCGGCTCGCACGAGTGGGGCGGTGAACTCCGGATCGCCCGCACTGGATCCGTCGGCCTGGCCGGGACGCTGTATGGAGTGGGTCCCGTCGAAGATGACCGGAACGCGGCAGGCGTTACGCGTGCGTTGGAAGGAGCGCATGTCGACGACCAGGTCCCCATACCCGAAGAAGGTCCCCCTCTCGGTTATCGCCACCTGAGCGGCCCCGGCGCGCTGCGCCTTCTCCACGGCGCCAAGCATGTCGTCGGGGGACATCCACTGCCCCTTCTTCACGTTGATGACCTTTCCGGTGGCGCCCGCGGCAGTTAGCAGATCGGTCTGGCGGCAGAGGAACGCCGGGATTTGCAGAACATCGGCGACCTGGGCTGCGGCTGCGACCTGGCCCGCCTCGTGGATGTCCGTGAGGACCGGAAGCCCGGTCTCGCCCTTGACCCGCTCGAGGAGCTCGAGTCCCGCGTCCAGGCCCGGTCCCCTCGCCGAGTCCGGTCGCGACCGGTTCGCTTTGTCGAACGATGCCTTGAACACGACCGGCAGGCCCAGGACAGACGAAAGGAGAGCCAGTTGGCGGCCGATCTCGAGATTGAGCTCGTTGTCCTCCAGTACGCAGGGGCCCGCGATGAGCGTGAACGCGTCGAGCATCATTCCCCGGCGGCTACCACGGCTTCCGTCTGGGGGGCCGAGCTCGGCTGGTTCAGGTGGGCGACCGCGGCCTCGATGAACGAGGCGAACAGCGGATGCGGCCTGGTGGGACGGCTCTTCAGCTCCGGGTGGAACTGACATCCGACGAACCAGGGATGCTCCGACAGCTCGATCATCTCCACGAGGTGTTCATCCGGGGACGTGCCCGACATGCTCAGGCCGTGCTCCTCGAGAAGCTCACGGTATGCGTTGTTGACCTCATACCTATGGCGGTGCCGCTCGCTGATCTCGCTCGCTCCGTAGATGTCCCGGACGCGTGATCCGGGACGGAGCCGCGCCGGATATTGCCCCAGCCGCATCGTGCCCCCCTTGGTGGTGACGTTCAGCTGCGAGTCCATGAGGCAGATAACGGGATCGGTTGCGCTATCCGAGAACTCGACGGAATGGGCGTCGGAAAGCCCGCACACGCTCCGGGCGAACTCGATGATGGCACACTGCAGGCCGAGGCAGATCCCGAAGAACGGGAGGTCGTTGTCGCGGGCCCAGCGAATGGCCATGAGCATCCCCTCGATGCCACGCTCTCCGAAGCCACCCGGAATGAGGAGTCCGTCGAAGCCCTTGAGATGGTACATGTCCCCCGAGGTATAGCGCTCGGCCGAGACCCACTCGATATCCACCTTCACATCATTGGCGATGCCCCCATGGACGAGTCCCTGCTGTACGGACTTGTACGAGTCCACGAGATCGGTGTACTTCCCCACCACCGCGATCCGGACAGTGCCCGCGGACGGATTTTTGACCCGCTTCACGATGCCGGTCCATTCTTCAAGATCGGTGGGCGGCGCTTGAATGCCGAAGAGGTCGAGGACCACATCGTCGAGCCCCTGTCGTCGCAGTTCTAGGGGCACCTCGTAGATCGTGCTGACGTCCCTGGCCTCGATGACGCCGCTGAGCGGCACATTCGTGAAGAGGGCGATCTTCTTCTTGATGCTCTCGTCCAAAGGGTGCTCGGAGCGGCAGATGAGAATGTCCGGCTGGATTCCAATCTGCATGAGCTCCCGGACGGAGTGCTGGGTAGGCTTGGTCTTGAGCTCACCCACGGCGGCGATGTACGGGATGAGGGTCAGGTGGATGAAGATGGCGTTCTCCCGCCTTCGTCCTGGCGGAATTGCCGAATGGCCTCCAGGAACGGCAGGCTCTCGATGTCGCCGACCGTGCCGCCGATCTCCGTGATGACCACGTCGTGGTCGTCGGCGAGGAACCGCAGACGGCTCTTGATCTCATCGGTGATATGAGGGATGACCTGAACGGTGGAGCCCAGGTACTCGCCCTTGCGCTCCTTTGCGATGACGTCCTGGTAGATACGGCCCGTGGTGACGTTGTTGGCCTGCGATAGCGACTCGTCGATGAAACGCTCGTAGTGTCCGAGGTCGAGATCCGTCTCGGCGCCGTCGTCCGTGACGTAGACTTCTCCGTGCTGGAGGGGAGACATCGTGCCCGGATCGACGTTGATGTAGGGGTCGAACTTCAGGAGCGTCACTCTGAGACCACGCTCCTTCAGAATTCGTCCGAGAGATGCGGCGGCGATGCCCTTCCCCAGGGAAGAGACCACACCGCCGGTCACGAAGATGTACTTGGTCTGCCGAACGTCAGGATCCATCATTGCTCATTTCGTGAACTAGGTTCTCGATTCTGGCCAGCTTCTCTTCCATCCGGACCGCATCCGCCGGCGTGTCTACACCCGGGTCCGCTTGACCCACGATAGCCACCCCGATGCGAATGCCCGCTTCCAGAGGTCTCAACTGCTCCAGGTGCTCCAACTGTTCGAGGGGCGAGGGAGCCAGCGCGACCCAGCGCGCCAGGGCATCCTGGGAGTACGCGTAGATGCCGATGTGCCGCAGAAAGGGCTCCCTCTCCAAGTCCTCGGGCTCCGGCTTACCGTCGCGCACGTAAGGGATGGAAGCTCGCGAGAAGTAGAGCGCCCTGCCTCCCGTCGCCCGGACCACCTTCACGGCTGCCGGATCGTTACGGGCGTCCTCGTCCATGAGAGGCGTGGCACACGTCCCGATCTCCCATGCTTCGTCGCGGACGAGGGAGATGGCGGCCTCCAGGTGGAGCTCCTTCAGAAGGGGCTCGTCACCCTGGATGTTCGCAACGACCTCGTAGTCCTCGAACGCAGTGCGCTGAACTACTTCTGCCACGCGGTCGGTTCCGGAAGGATGCTCGGACGACGTCATCTCGACGGGGGCCCCCAAGGCGTGGCACACGTCGGCCACCTCCTCACTGTCGGTGGCCACCACGGCGTGATCCAGCACCTTCATCGTCTCCACACGCCGCCAAACCCACTCGATGAGAGGTCTGCCGAGGAGGGGATAAAGGGGCTTGTTGGGGAGGCGGGTAGAGGCCAGCCGCGCCGGAACGATGCCGAGTACGCGGCCGCTCAACGGTCCCTTCCAGGACACGAGGCGAAGCCCGATGATGCAAATATCACGCCAGTTAAGTTATCCGAGCCCGGCTGGGGTGGCAACGGCTTCGAGGTAAAACGGGCCCTGAAAGGAGGCCTCTATAGCGCCAAGAAGTTGGCCAGCAGCGTCTTGCCGTGCTCGGAGAAAAGCGACTCGGGATGGAACTGGACGCCCCACAACGGGTGCTCCCGGTGCCGGATGGCCTGAACCTCCGAAGAATCGCCCTCGGCCCCACTCCAGGCCACTGGTACGAGCTCCCCGGGCAGGGCGGACGCATCCGTAACGAGTGAGTGGTAACGGGCCACGGTAAAGGGAGAAGGGATGCCGACGAAGATCCCCTCGCCGGTGTGCCACACCGGTGCGGTCTTGCCGTGCATGACCCGATCGGCCCGAACGGTCTCCCCGCCGAACGCCTCGCCCAGGGCCTGGTGACCGAGGCAGACCCCCAGCATGGGGGTGGACGGCCCCAGGCTACGGAACAGCTCGATGCTCACGCCGGCCTCCTCCGGGGTGCACGGACCCGGAGAGATCACGACCCGAGACGGCGATAGCTCCATGATCTCCGCAACGGATCGCTCGTCGTTGCGTATCACGACGACGTCCGCTCCAAGCTCGCCCAGGTATTGGACCAGATTGAACGTGAAGGAGTCGTAGTTGTCGAGCACGAGTAGCATGGACGCACGTCCATTGCAGAAGATCCAGTGCCGGCCAAGTTGGAGATCCTGGCGCGCGAAGGCCAGCCCCTTCGCCTGCCTCGGGCCGTCCTATCTCCCCTGGCAATGGAATAAACCGGCTCGTCTACTCGTAACTGGGCACGGTGATCGGTGTATCGAAGATATACCTCGGGTCCACTTTCGGCCTACGGAGCTCTCCGCTGTTCACGTACTGCCTGGTCTGCCACACGCCCTTCTCCGCCAACGAGGAGCTCGAACACTTTCCGACCTCCATGCGGGTGGCGTACGACCCCGAGCGCGGCCGGCTGTGGGCCGTCTGCAGGTCATGCAAGCGCTGGTCCTTGGCACCCATCGAAGAGCGCTGGGAGGCCCTCGAGGAGCTCGAGAAGGTCGTGACCGACCGCTCTCGTCGCTCTCGTCTTCTCTCCCAGACGGACAACGTGGCGCTTCTTCGCGTCGGGCACCTCGACGTGGTCCGTGTGGGCAGGGCAAATCTCACCGAGGAGGCCTGGTGGCGGTACGGCCGGGAGCTCACCGAGCGCGCCACCAAGCACAAGAAGCTAATGTTCATAGGCACCGCGGCGGCCGGTGCGGCCATCGCCGGGGGGTGGGCCACCGGGGGAATAGGGTGGCTGGGTGCCTGGTTTCTGTGGGAGAATGCGCCCGACCGGGTCGCCGAGGCCGCCCGCTGGCTTCGCTTCGGGGGCAGCGCGTGGCGTGGTCGACACGACTGCGCCCGATGCGGACACCAGTTCCGCTCGCTGGCCTATCGGGACCGGGGGGGTCTGATCCTCACGGCGGGTAGAGACCCGGGTGATTCACTGGCTGTGACCCAGCGGTGTCCTGTGTGCGGGGATCTTCGCGAGGGTGGGCTGCGACTGGAGGGTAAGGAGGGCGAGCACGTCTCCCGGCGCCTCCTGGCCTATCACCACCACACCGGCGCCACGGAGGGACGTGTGCGCTCAGCGACTCGACTGATCCAGGAAGCCGGCAGCCCCCACGACCTGACCCGCATCGTGGTCAAGCAGGGGCGTCGCCTGGGTGACCTGCAGAGGACCGGCGCCATCGCCCTCGAAATCGCTGCTAACGAGGCGGTGGAGCAGCGACTCCTCGAGCTCGAGCTGGCGGAGTTGGAGGCCCACTGGCTGGAAGAGGAGGAGCTGGCCTCCATCATCGACGGTGAGCTCACTCCCTTGCCAGTCCTCGAGAGCATACGGCGGAAGGTGATCGGCGTCGGCTAGTGCGGACACTAGTGTCCCGCTGCCAAAGTGTCTCGGCCAGTCGAGGGCACGGTGCATCCGACCCTCTTGGTGGCTCGCGAACTTCGGCAACGGAACACTAGTAGTCCACCGGGCGGAGATAGAATTCCCCGATGGCGCTGGACGAGAGCATGGCCACGGTGGGTAGCTCCCTCTTCCAGTGCGTCGACGAGAGGAGCCGCCATACACGGTCGACCTCCTCTTCGAGGAAGCCGTAGTCCTTGAGCTCCTCCGGGCGGTACCCCTTGAGAAGCCAGTGCAGGATGGGGTCTGCCCGGTGGTAGGAGATGCCCAGCTCGTCCTCGTCATTGACGCCCCGAACCGAGTCGGCAGAGGCCGGCTTGTCCACGATGAGGTCGGGCACGCCGAGATGGCGCGCGAGGGCCCATACCTGGGTCTTGAAGAGATCCCCCAGCGGGTTGATGGGAGGGGAGTCGTCGGCGTGCCACGTGTAGTAGCCCAGCAACCGCTCCGACTTGTTGCCTGTGCCGAGGGGCAGCGCCCGTAGCTTGGCTGATTGGTCGAATAGGATCACCGAACGGAGACGCGCAGCCAGATTTCCCCTCCGGAGGGGTGAGAGATCTGGCTCGTACTCCTGAACGTACGCGTTCACCGCCCCTGTGATCTCGATTGTGCGACCTTCCGCTCCGGAAGCCTCTAACATGAGGGCCGCGTGATCCAGGCTCTCGACGCTCGAGGTGGCGTAGGGCATCCGGAACCCCACCACGTTCTCAGGGCCGAGTGCGCGAACGGCAAGACAGAGGGAGACGCTGGAATCCACGCCCCCGGAGAGCCCGATGACGACTTTCTCGAATCCCCGGTGGCGCACCACCTCTTCGCGGATGAACTCGAGGAGCACTCTCTCCACGAGTTCCATGTCGAGATCGAGGATCGAAGTGTCATCAGGGCTGACGGGCGGGTGGACCGTGACGCCCGACGACTCCATGACCGGCGCCTCACCCGGCTCTTCCGCAGCCACCCCGATGGTGACCTCGGGTTCCTGGGAGCGGGTCAGCGCTTTCTGGAGGTGGGGCAGTGCTTGCTCGAGGTCGGCCAGCAAAGGCGACTTCACCCTAGCCCTGTCGATCGCCGCCCACTCCAGGGACGCCACCGTGACGCCCTCCTCCAAAAGAGGTCCCCGGGCAAGGACTTCGCCGTCGGGTCCCACTGCCAAGGATCCTCCAGGAAAGACCTTTCCGCCTTCTGACCCCGCGAGTTGGCTCACCACCACGAAGACCCCGTGCTCCCGCGCGGCGGCCGGTGCCAGGGCGTCCCACCGCCGGAGGTTGTGTGGGCGGCCCTCACTGTTGGGCGTGAAGTCCCGCGCGGGTGAGGCGCTCACGGCGATGATCACCTCGGCGCCGCCCAAGGCGAGGATTGTCGGCGGCAGCGAGTGCCACATCTCCTCACAGATGAGCATGCCCACGCGTCCGAGCCTGGTGTCGAAGGCGCGTACATCCCCACCGGGCTCCACGAAGCGAGCCTCGTCGAAGACGCCGTATGTGGGAATGAACATCTTGCGATGGATGTGTACGGGCTCGTAAGCGGCCTCCCCCGGGCTGAAGTATCCTACGCTGTTGTAGAGCCTTCTCTGGTGTCTCTCGTAGAAGCCGAGGACCACGTCCGGCGCGTCCGGAGTCGGTTCACCCAGACCTCCAGCCACCTCGGCGGCGGACCGTGCCGCTTCGGCCACCCCTCCTTCGAGGAAGTAGCCGCTCAAGGCGGCTTCGGGGAACACAAGCAGATCGACCGCCCCGGCGTAGCTGCCCACAACCTCACGGATCCCCGCCAGATTGGCCTCCACGGCGGCTTTCTTGGGCTTGAACTGGGCCAGGCCCACGTTGAGATGGGTTCGCCCGTCCGGTTGTATCATCGGCGGCGCCTCCCGGGACGTCGACGTAGAAAGGTGTTTTCGGAAAAGGTAAGGAGTCTGGCGCCTAAGTCGTAGGCCTATCTTCGTGAGGGAACGAGGGCTACGGCGTGGGGTTAGACACGCGGCCCCGAAAAACGTCGCATCCATTGAGTGAGAATCGATGAATCGGAAGACGCTCATCGGCCTCCTGTCGGCCGTTCTCGTAGCTTTGCCCGCAGCCGCCCAATCCTCCGAGAACACTGGGTCGACACGAGACGGCGGACAAGAATCTGTCTCCACTGGGGCTCAAACGTTCCTGGGCGCTTTCCAGGCCATTCGTGACTACGGTCTCCAGGCCATGGGAGACTCGGCTCTGTGGGACCGGGCCGTGGACGGCCTGATCCGCGAGCTGGACGATCCCTACGCTCAAGTCTTCACGCCCGAGCAGTTCGACGACTTCCAGGAGAGCAACACCGGCAACTACGCCGGCATCGGCGTGCAGATCATCAACCTCAACGAGGCCATCACGATCACGGCGGTCTTCCGGGGTACGCCGGCGGAGCGGGCGGGGCTGCAGGTCGGGGACCTCATCATCGGGGTGAACGGCCAGAGCACCGAGGGCTGGACTACCGGGGTGGCGTCGGACTCCATCCGCGGTAAGGTGGGCACGTCCGTCAGGCTGGCCATCGCCCGGCAAGGCCTGACGGCACCCCTGACCCCGGCCATCCGCCGTGACAGCGTTCACGTTTCGGCCGTGGTGTCGGGTCTGGTGAGCTCCGACGTGGGCTACATCGGCCTCGACCGGGTAGCTCGAGGGGCTTCCCAGGAGATCGATTCGGCCCTCGCGAAGTTCAGATCGGCGCGGGGCGTGATTCTCGACCTTAGAGGGAATCCGGGGGGCTACCTCGACGAGTCCCTCCTGATCGGCGACCTGTTCCTGGAGAGGGGCGCCCGTCTCGCGAGTGCGGAGAGCCGTGTTCCGGGGGAGAAGGGCCGTAATCAGGACGAGGTTTGGGATGCCCGTATGCCGGAGAGGATTCCCGGCAAGCCGATCATCGTGCTCGTCGACCGCTTCTCCGCCTCAGCGGCCGAGATTGTGGCCGGGGCGCTTCAGGACCATGATCGGGCTCTGGTCATCGGTGAGCGGACGTTCGGCAAGGGCGTCTTCCAGAACGTCTTCCGGATCACCGAGAAGCGGCATCTGCGCCTCACGACCGGAGAGTGGTTCACACCGCTGGGTCGATCTCTCCACCGTCCCCGGACCGTGCAGGGACGCCCCATTCCGGAGAACCCGGATACGTTCCCCGTGGTGACGACGAAGGCCGGCCGCGAGCTGATCGCCGGAGGAGGGATCTTCCCGGATCTGGAGATTGCCAACGATACCCTGACGCTGGCCGAGCGTCAGTTCATCTCTCAGGCCGCCCGTGATCAGATACCCCTTGTCCTGCGGATCGAGGAATTCGCCTTCGCAGAGGCCGACGCTCGCCGTGACGCCGGCGAGGAGCCCGGGGTCGATCCGGTGGAGTTCGAGGCCTTTCTCGACGCACTCTCGGAAGAGGGGGTTGAGGAAAACATCGAGGATCCGACGATCCGTAAGTACCTGGAGTGGCGCGTGGCTGTGCGGGTCGCCGAGCGCATGGAGCGGATGGGCCGCTCCATGGAGATCCGGTCGCAGCGCGACCCGGTTCTTGCCGAAGCGATTCGGCTCTTGGGCGACGCTCGCACCCAGTCCGACCTCTTCGCCACCGAGGACCTGGAGGGGGACAAGGACGGCGATGCCGGGGAGAACCCACGGGGGAGTGGGAGTTAGTGTCCCGTTACCAAAGTGTCTGGCCAGCCGAGGGTCCGGCGTCTCGTCAGGACCGGGGGTGATACTTCTTGTGAACGCTCCGTAGGTACTCTCGATCCAGGTGGGTATAGATCTGCGTTGTCGAGATGTCGGCGTGACCCAATAGCTCCTGCACGGCCACAAGGTCCGCGCCGCCTTCAAGGAGATGTGTGGCGAAAGTGTGGCGAAGCGTGTGGGGTGAGACCTTCTTGCTGAGACCCGCGGCCCGGGCCGCTTCTCGAACCAGATTCCAGATCGCCGTGCGGGAAAGGGAACGACCCTTCCGATTAAGGAATACGTGCCCCCCGCTCCTCCCCCGGTCCAGCTCGAGCCACACGTCCTGCAGGTAGCGTCGCAAGGCCACCCGAGCCGGCCCTCCCAGCGGCACCATGCGCTCTTTGGCCCCCTTCCCCGACACGGTACACAGGCCGATCTCCAGATCGAGATTCGCGAGCTTCAGGCCGATGAGCTCTGAGACGCGTACGCCCGTAGCGTAGAGCACCTCGAGGATGGCCTTGTCCCGCCAGTAAACCGGAGAATCGAGTCGAGGGGCCT
The DNA here is from genome assembly GCA_965218295.1 of Longimicrobiales bacterium. GTDB lineage: Bacteria > Gemmatimonadota > Gemmatimonadetes > Longimicrobiales > Gaopeijiaceae > CBDCKN01. Next base: position 37,499 of record CBDCKN010000005.1, read on the forward strand.
CCAGAAGGCTCAGGACCTCCTCGGAGCCGAGGACGTCGGGTAGGGGCCGGCCCACCTTCGGGCTCTCAAGCCCTTCGGTGGGATCCTGATCCGATATGCCCTCTTCCAGCAGGAAGCCGAAGTAGGTTCGAAGGGCCGACTGGGCCCGGCGCACGGAGGTAGGCGCCAGGCCCAAGCCACTGAGGTGGAGCACGTAGGCCCGAACGTCCGCCGACGTGACGCTCTCCGGGTCACTCCTCCCTTCTCCCCCGGCAAACTCCACGAATCGCAGAAGATCCCGGCGGTAGGCGTCTATCGTTCGCGGAGACAGGCCCCGTTCGAAGTTGAGGTGGTCCAGGTACTGCTCGACTCGGAAGGCGCCGCCCGGATCCAAGGCTAGTGTCCCGTTTCCGAAGTTCGCGAGCCACCACTCGAAGCCGCGGCATGATCCTTGGTCCTTTCGCCGCGGCGTCTTCTTCGGGATCGGAGCCACCAGAGCGCTACGGTCCCGAAGAGGACTATTGCGATGCCCGCCAGCGTCATGTTCACCCGGGACTGGAGTGCCAGGATGTACTCCAGGTTGTGACCGGCGAAGGCCCCCGCCCACACGAGGGCCCCATACCAGATCGCGGAGGCCGTAAGCAGGGGAACGGCCACCAGTAGGGGCTTTTGGTGCGATACGCCCGCGAAGACGGGCACGACTGCCCTCAGACCAGGGAGGAATCGGGTGTAGAAGATGGCCAGAGTGCCCCAGCGGCGATAAAACCGTTCGACGGTCTGCAGCTGCCCGGGATCCAGTACGTAACGGCCCAGGCGGGTCCGAAAGAACGTGGAGCCGTAGCGGTATCCTGCCGCGTAGACTGCCAGCGCCGACAGCACGTTCGAGGTCCAGGTGACCAGGAAGACGGCTCCTTCACTGGCCTGCCCCCGAGCTGCCAGGAACCCTCCAAGGAGAACGAACGTGTCCGCCGGAATAGGGGGGATGATGTTCTCGAGGGCTGCTCCAACCCCGAGCAGAGCGTAGATGATGAATGGGGACGTTTGGTCCAGGAGGCCTAGGATCTGGTCCACTTCCTCAACAGGCCTCTACAGCGTGCCCCTGTGGTCCCCGGGGGCGCCCTCTCCAGCGGCTGTGAGGAGCGCCACCGCGTGGACGGCCACCCCCTCCCCGGAGCCGATCCATCCCATGCCCTCGTTAGTCTTCCCCTTGATGGAGATGGCGTCGGTGGGAAGCCGGAGCACGTTCCCGAGTCGTCGTCGCATGGAGTCGGAGTGGGGCGCAATTTTGGGCCGCTCGCAGATGACCGTGACGTCCACGTTGGAAATCCGATAGTCCCGCTCATCGAGAATCGCCACGGCACGGGCCAGCAGCTCCATGGAATCGGCATCCTTCCACTCGGGCTCGTCAGGGGGAAAGTGCCGCCCGATATCACCCGCTGCCGCCGCACCGAGGAGAGCGTCCACGATGGCGTGGGCCACCGCGTCACCGTCGGAGTGTCCGGCAAGGCCCGGGTGATCCGGGATCTCGACGCCACCCAACACCAACGGACGGGCCTCGTCGAAGCGATGTGAGTCGTATCCGAAGCCGATCCTCATGGTGCCTCCCATCGGATCTTCGAACCCCGGGCCGGCCTACTCCCCGTTCCAGGCCCGGATGGCCAGACAGACGTTATGTCCGCCGAATCCGAAGGAGTTCGTAAGGGCCACCGAGACGTCACGCTCCACGACCCCGTGCTGGGCGTAGTCGAGGTCGCAGTCCGGATCCGGCTCGGAGTAGTTGATAGTCGGGGGGATCAGTCCCTTCTGGCACACGAGCGCGGAGATCACGGCCTCCACTCCTCCCGCGGCCCCGAGAAGGTGCCCCGTCATGGACTTGGTCGAGCTCACCACGGTCGAGTAGGCGGCCTCGCCCAGGACTTCTTTGATGGCCGCCGTCTCGTTCCGGTCATTGGCCTGGGTCGAGGTTCCGTGAGCGTTGATATAGTCGACGCTCTCGGGCGCCACTCCAGCATCTTCCAGAGCCATGCGCATGGCGTACTGCGCACCCGCGCCCTCGGGAGCGGGCATGGTGATGTGGTAGGCATCGGCGGACACGCCGTATCCGACAACCTCGGCCACGATGGGTGCGCCCCTCGCCACTGCGATCTCCAGAGCCTCGAGCACCACGCAGCCGGCTCCCTCACCGATCACGAAACCGTCGCGTCCGGCGTCGAAGGGACGCGAAGCGCCTTCCGGGTCGTCGTTCCGCCTGGACAAGGCCTTCATGTTGGCGAATCCCGACATGGCCAGAGGAGTGATAGTGGCCTCGGCGCCCCCGGCGATCATCACGTCGGCGTCGCCCCGCTCGATGAACCTGAAGGCATCTCCGATGGCGTGAGCGCTGGAGGCACAGGCCGAGACCGTAGCGTAGTTCGGGCCCTTGGCCCCGTATCGGATGGAGATCAGGCCTGCGGCAATGTCGGGTATGAACATCGGGATGAAGAAGGGACTCACCCTCTTGGGCCCCTTCTGATTCATCACATCGTGCTGAGCCTCCAGAGTCGAGATCCCACCGATCCCGCTCCCGAAGATCACGCCGAACCGCTCCGGCTGGATATCGGTCGCTACCGCGTCCAGCCCCGCCCCATTTACGGCCTCGTCGGCCGCGGATATGCCGAGCTGGGCAAAGCGGTCGAACCGTCGAATTTCCTTCGAATCCAGGAGGTGGGACGGGTCGAAGTCCTTCACCTCACAGGCGATCCGGGTGGGAAACTCGTCGGTGGTCTCGAAGCAGGTGATGAGGGCCCCACCGCTCTTCCCGGCCAACAGGGCGTCCCAGGTTGAGGCGACGTCGTTACCTACGGGAGTAACCGCGCCTAGGCCGGTGATGACGACTCTCCGACCGCCGGTGGACGGTGTCATGCTCGAATGTCCTGCAGGTTTATGCGGGGGGGCCTACTCAGCGTTCTTCTTGATGTAGGCGATCGCGTCCGCCACGGTCCTCATCTGCTCCGCGTCCTCGTCGGGAATGTCGATGGTGAACTCCTCCTCGAAGGCCATCACCAGCTCCACCGTGTCGAGGGAATCGGCTCCGAGATCGTCCACGAACGACGCCTCCCCTGTGACCTTTTCCGGATCGACGCCCAGCTCGTTAGTGATGATCTCCTTGACCTTCGATGCCGTGTTGTCAGCCATGGTGCCTCCGTAAAGGTGAGTATTTCCTGCCGTGCAGTAGAATTGAAATATCGGGAGCCGGCCTCCCTCACATCACCATCCCGCCGTCCACCGAAATGACCTGTCCGGTAATGTAGCGGGCAGCAGGTCCGGCGAGAAAGCGTACGAGGCCGGCCACGTCGGACGGCTCGCCCAGGTGACCCAGGGGGATCCTGGCATGGAGCTCCTCGATGGTCGCTTCGGGGAGCTCGGCGGTCATGTCCGTGGTGATGAAACCCGGTGCGATGGCATTGCACCGCACCCCTCGGGACGCCAGCTCCTTGGCGATGCTCTTGGTGAAGCCGATGAGGCCGGCCTTGGACGCCGCGTAGTTCGCCTGACCGGCGTTGCCGATCAGGCCGACCACGGATGTGACGTTGAGAATCACCCCACTCCGCCGCCTCATCATGCCTCGTGCCAAGGCCTTCGTCATGTTGAAGGCACCCTTGAGGTTCACCGCGAGGACGTCGTCCCACTCCTCTTCCTTCATGCGGATGAAGAGGTTGTCCCGGGTGATTCCCGCGTTGTTCACGAGAATGTCGACGGGACCCAGATCCTTCGTAACCTGGTCCGCGGCGGACGCGGCGCTTTCGTAATTGCTGACGTCGCAGCCGTAGGCCCGGTGGCCCTCGCCTTCGAGGCCGCCCGCTGCTGCGTTGCCCGCTTCTTCGTTCCGGCCGATCACCGCCACCGTGCACCCGGCACGGGCCAGCTCCTGCGAGACGGCCAGGCCGATCCCCCGGGACCCCCCGGTGACCAGAGTGATATGTCCACTCAACTCGTTCATGTCCGGTCTGTCAGCCTTCCCAGTTTTCCAGATCCTCGGGCTCCCCGAGGGAGCTACAGGGAATACTCTTGGCGTTTCGTCTATTGAGTCCTTGGAGCACCGAGCCCGGGCCGAGCTCGAGGAATTCATCTACCCCCGACTCCACCATCTGCCCCACCGATGCGGCCCAGCGCACGGGAGAGGTCAACTGACGGATGAGGAGGTCGCGTGCCCCGGCGCCGGAGGTCACGGGCTTCGCCGTCACGTTTGCCACCACTGGGTAGTTCAGGTCCCTGAAGTCGGTCTCCTTCAGGTACTCCCGGAGGCCGACCTCGGCGGGCGCCATGAGGGGCGAGTGGAAGGCGCCCGACACGCTCAGCTTCACGACTCTCTTCGCGCCCTCCTCCAGGGCCAACTCCATGGCTCGTTCGACTCCGGCCACGTCTCCGCTGATCACGACCTGTCCCCGGGAATTGAAGTTGGCCGGTACGCAGGTCCCGGCCTCGGTGCTGGCCTCCACGCAGACCGATATCAGGACGTCGTCGTCCAGCCCCAGCACGGCCGCCATGGTGCCGAGGCGATCCTGTCCCGCCGAATACATGAGCTCGCCTCTCAGCCGGACGGTCCGCAGGGCATCGCCGAAGTCGAGAGTCCCCGCGGCCACATGAGCCGAGAACTCGCCCAGGGAGTGCCCAGCGGCCATCCCGACGTCACCAAGCCGATCGGAGATGACGCGGTACACGGCGGTGGAGTGCGTGAGCATGGCGGGCTGGGCGTTCTGTGTGAGAACCAGCTCGTCCTCCGGGCCTTTCCAAGCCAGCCGCGAAATCCCGAATCCCAGGACGTCGTCGGCCTCCTCGAAGGTCTGAGCCGCTAGAGGGTATGCCTCAGCCAGCTCTCGGCCCATTCCGACGTGCTGAGACCCCTGTCCGGGGAAAAGAAGTGCTAGGGACATGGCTCGGGAGCGGCTTTCAGCTTCGCTTCGGCATCTACCAGCGGAGGGCCATGGCCCCCCACGTGAGGCCGGCGCCGAAGGCGACTGTCAGGACGTTCATGTCCGGGCGCAACCTACCCTCTTCCACGGCCTCGTCCAGAGCTACCGGAATGGTTGCCGAGCTCATGTTCCCGTAGCGCTCCACGTTCACGAAGACCTTCTCCATGGGAATGCCAGAGTATCGGGCCGTGGCCTCGATGATGCGGACGTTGGCCTGGTGGGGGACCATCAGGTCCACGTCCTCGGCGGTGAGACCCGACTGCTTGAGCGCGAGGTTCGCGGCCTCGGCCATGGAGCGGACGGCACTCTTGAAGATCTCCCGCCCTGACATGCGCACGAAGTGGTCGCCGGTCCTAAGCACCTCTTCGTCCACGGGCACGGCGGCTCCGCCCGCCGGACGATACAGCAGCTCGGCCAGATTGCCGTCCGAGCCGTGATGGGTGCCCAGGATACCTTTCGATCCGTCGGACCGCCGCACCACAGCGGCTCCGGCCCCGTCTCCGAAGAGCACACACGTGGAGCGATCCGCCCAGTCGGTGATGGAGCTCATCTTCTCCGCGGCCACGACCAGGGCGATCTCTCCGCGACCAGCCGTCAGGTATCCCTCGGCCATGGTGAGCCCGTATAGCCAGCCGGAGCAGGCTGCCGAGATGTCGAGGGCCACGGCGTTGCCGGCCCCCAACAGCGCCTGCATATCGCACGCCGTAGACGGGAGCAAACGGTCCGGAGTGGCGGTCGAGACGATCAGGATGTCGATCTCTCCCGGCTCGACCCCCGCCCGCTCCATGGCAATGTCAGCCGCGGAGGCCCCCATGCCGGCAACGGTGGTCTGCGCGCAGGCGATACGACGTTCCTTGATGCCCGTGCGCTCGGTGATCCACTGGTCGGTGGTGTCCACCATGCCTTCGAGTTCGCGATTGGTGAGCACACGGTCCGGCAGGTAGCGCCCCATAGAGACGATCTCGACCAGGGACTTCGGCGTCTTCAAACCGTGCCGCCTTGAACGACCGGCATCGTGAGCTCCTTCTCGAAGTGGGACACCATCGACGCCCGTGCGGCCCTGTCCGCTACGCCGATGGCGTTGCGGATGGCCTTGGGTGGGGATCCTCCGTGGCAGATGATGGGAATTCCGTTCACGCCGAGGAGAGGTGCGCCACCCGTCTCGGTATAATCGAGGAGACGAAACACTTCGTCCAGGTCGTGGTTCGATTGTATCTCGCCGAGGGCGTTGGTGAGAAGGCTCACGATGAAGCTGGCGACGGACCCGTAGAACTTGAGAAGCACGTTGCCGACGAAACCGTCACACACCAGAACGTCGCAGGCGCCCTCGACGATGCCCCGGCCTTCCACGTTGCCAACGAAGTTGAGACCGCTCTCCACGAGGCCCTGGTAGGTCGCCACGGCCAGCTCGTCACCCTTCTTCGGCTCCTCCCCGATGTTCAGAAGGCCGACGCGCGGGCTGGCGATGTCCATGAGATCCTGAGCGTAGACCTTCCCCAAGCGAGCGAACTGGATGAGCTGATGGGGTTTGCAGTCTACATTGGCACCGGCGTCGACAAGAAGGAGTGGGCCGTTGGCCGTAGGGATCACGGCTCCGATGGCCGGTCGATCCACGCCCTGAAGAGGGCGGAGGATGAACAGTGAGGCCGCCATGACGGCGCCTGTCGATCCGGCACTGATGAAGGCGTCGGCCTCTCCCTTCTGGTGGAGGCCCAGGCCGATGGCGATGGAGGATTCCGGCTTGCGACGAAGAACGGTGGAAGGAGGCTCGCCCGGCAACACCCGGTCCGGGGCGTGGACGATGCTCAGCCGGTCTTCTGGAAAGTCATGATGAAGGGCGAGCTCGGACTCGAGGGCAGTGCGATCCCCCACCAGGAGGATCTCGACGTCCGATTGGGAATCCTGGAGAGCACTGACCGCTCCGGCCACCTCAATAGTCGGGGCCTGGTCGGTGCCCATGGCGTCCAGGGCAATCCGCACCTCGCTTGATCCCGTGGCCGGAAGGTCAGTCCAGGTCCAGCTCGATCACCTGCTCACCCCCGTAGTACCCGCAGCTCGGGCACACTCGGTGTGGGATCTTGGGATCCCCGCAACGGGAGCAGGTGTTGGTCACCACGGGCTCGGCCTTGTAATGCGTGCGGCGCTTGCGCTTGCGCTGCTTGGAGATCTTCTTCTTCGGAACAGCCATCGGTCATGTTCACTCGCTCTTGAGTGCTCGCAGGGCATCCCACCTCGGGTCCATGTCCTCCGTCGAGCACTGGCAATCAGCCTCGTTCAGGTTCATCCCGCACCCGGCGCACAAGCCTCTGCAATCCGCTTGGCACTCCACGTACATCGGCGCCGACATGATCAACTCATCACGAAGATACGGTCCCAGGTCGATCTTACGTTGGCTCGGCTCAATACGGCGTGTCTCCTCGTCGTCGTCCTCCAACAACTCCGACGGAGCGAAGATCATCGTGATCCCGGCATCCACCGTCCGCTCGACCGGTTCGAGACAGCGACGACAAGCTTGGGCAACGGAGCCCGTGAGCCTACCGCGCAAGACTACCTCACCCGAGACGGCCCACGTAGCCGTCAGGACCACGTGGAGGGGCTTCTCAAGTACGAATGCGCATCCCTCGAAGGAATGCTGATCCGGCTCGAGGAATCCCTCTACTTGCAGCGATCGCTCCCGCTCCAAGTGAGCCAGGTCGACTCTGAGCATAGAAAAAAAACCTATCCCAACCCTACAGGGGAGTCAACGCGAGAAAAGCCCCTGTCCACTGTCCTTCCCCAACAGCCTTCTAACGCTCGAGGCGCTCGTGGCGCGAGAAGAAGAAAGCGATCTCGGCCGCGGCATTCTCGTCGGAATCGGACGCGTGAATGGCGTTCCTCTCCTTCGATTCCGCGTAGAGTCGCCGGACCGTCCCTGCGTCGGCTTCAACCGGATCCGTTGCGCCGATGATCTGCCGCAGCTTCGCGACGGCATCGTCGGCTTGGAGAACCATGGGAATCACCGGACCTGACGTCATGAAGCCCACGAGCGAGTGGTAGAAGGGTCGCTCCTTGTGGACCTCGTAGAACACGCCCGCTTGGTCGGGATCCAGGCGCGTCATCTTGATCGCGCACACGGTGAACCCCGCATCCTCCAGATGTGCCAGAATCTTTCCCGCGAGGCCGGACCCTACGGCATCCGGCTTGATGATCGCGAGCGTAGAGCTCATATGACTTCATTCCTCCGGGTAACGATGTCTCAGCTCTCTGTGGGCCCGAATAGCAGCCGCAGTACTTCTCCTCGGGTGAGGAAGCCGACCATTTCACCCTCCCGGATGACGGGGAGCTCTTCGACGTCCCTATTCACCATGATGAACGCCGCCTCCATGAGGCTCTGATCCTCCGAGACGCACATGACGCTCCGGGTCATGATCTCACGGGCCGTGGGCTCCTGTAGGGGCGTCGTGTCCTGCGGCTCGCCAGTCTCTTCTGTTTGGGTCTTGGCGACTACGTGCTTCATGGCGTCGCCCGTCGTGATGATACCGAGAAACTCGTAGTCCTCTCCCACGACCGGCACCGACTTCAGTCCTCGTCGCACCATCAGGTCCACTACTTCGGTGTAGGGTGTGTCGGAATAGACGCGGTACTGGAGGGGCGCGAGAACATCCTCCACCAAGAGGCGTTCGTGGAGCTCGATCTCCATGAGGCTCTTGAGGCTCTTCACGGCATCGACCGACTGGGCGGCCAAGAGCGGCCCCGCCCTCTCTTCCTCGCGGAAGAACCGGACCAGCGCCGGCAACATCTGATGCTTCAGGGTGGCGAACCGGCGCGGCGTCACCAGCAACACGAGAACTCGCGCTGCGGTCGGCCCGTCATCCCTTGCAGCATTCACCTGGAAGGGTTCCGGCGACATTCCGAGCACGGCAGACACCGACTCCAGCGTGTCCTCCTGGGCGAGAACGACGACGACCTGGTCGTGGACGCGGGCCACCTCGCCGGCGGATCCCGAGGCGAGGTCGATGGCTACCCGTTCAGCCCTCTCGGGGGTGAAGCCCTCCACGGCCTCCAGAGCGACCGCAAGTGCGCCTTCTAGGTCCGGTGCGTCCAGTGGGACCAGAATCCCACCGTGACCGAGTAAGTCTATGAGCTTCATGTCGTCCTCCGTCGAGGACTCAACTCGAATGCCAATCGATCATCGGTTACAGGCCGCTCGCCTTTACTCCGATGGCGTTCCGGATCAGGTCCACGATGTCCACGGGGCGCTTCGCCACGCTTATCCCGTTGTCTTCAAAGGCCTTCGTCTTCTCCTCCGCCGTTCCTGCGGAGCCGCTGATGATCGCACCGGCGTGGCCCATGCGTCGACCCGGAGGAGCAGTCTGGCCGGCGATGAAGCCTACCACCGGAATCTCCAGGTTCTCCTTCACCCAGGTCGCCGCCTCCTGCTCGTCGGTGCCGCCGATCTCACCGATCATCACGACGGCTTGGGTATCGGGATCAGCGGCGAACGCCTCGAGTGCGTCCACGAAGTTAGTGCCGATGAGCGGATCACCTCCGATACCGACGCAGGTCGTCTGTCCGATACCTGCGTTGGTCAGTTGGATGACCGCCTCATACGTGAGAGTGCCGGACCGGGAGATCACGCCTACGGGACCCGGAGTCACGATCTCATCCGGAATGATCCCGACCTTTGCCTTTCCGGGCGAGATCAAACCGGGGCAGTTCGGCCCCAGGAGTCGGGTGCCCCGATCGCGGGCGAAGGCGTGGGCCCGAGCCATGTCCAGGACCGGAATCCCCTCCGTGATGGCCACGACCAGATCGACGCCCGCGTCGGTCGCCTCCTCGATGGCTCCGGCCGCGAAGGCGGGCGGCACGTAGACGATCGAGGCGTTGGCACCGGTCTCCGCCACGGCGCGATCCATGGAGTTGAAGATGGGGACGGAGATTCCGTTGGGGCCCTCGAATGTCTGACCCCCCTTCCCCGGCGTAACTCCGGCCACCACATCCGTGCCGTACTCGATCATCTGGGCCGTGTGGAAGGAACCGTCCCTTCCCGTGATGCCCTGGACGACCAGTTTCGTTTTTGCGTCGACAAGAATCGCCATCTATCGTCTCATTGGCTCGTCCTCCATCGTCGCCGGCGTCACGCTTCTGCAGCCATCTGCACGGCCCGCTCGACGACGTCGTCCATAGAGGTGAAAGCCGAGAAGCCCGCCTCGGCCAGAATCTCCAGTCCTTCCTTCTCGTTGGTCCCCGTGAGGCGGATCACGATAGGGGGCTCAATGTCGATGCTCCGGGTGGCCTCCACGATGCCCTTCGCCACGTCGTCACAGCGCGTGATCCCTCCGAAGATGTTGAACAGGATCACGTCCACGTTGGAATCGGAGGTGATGATTTCCAGGGCGGCCACGACCTTCTCGGGGTTCGACGATCCTCCGATGTCCAGGAAGTTCGCCGGCTCCCCGCCGTAGTACTTCACCAGGTCCATGGTGGCCATAGCCAAGCCGGCTCCGTTCACACAGCAGCCCACGTTGCCGTCGAGCTTCACGTAGCTGAGGTTCGCCTCGCGAGCCTTGGTCTCGACCCACGGCTCCGCCGACAGATCTCGGTACTCCGCGATCTCGGGCTGCCTGAAGAGCTCGCTGTCGTCGATGCTCATCTTGGCGTCGATGGCCTTAACTTCGCCGGCGGTGGTGGTGATCAGCGGATTGATCTCCACCATCGATGCGCCACTCGAGGTGAAGGCGTCGTAGAGTTGCCGGATGATCTTGGAGGCCTGCTTGATCAGTGCCGGATCGTCATAGAGGGCGTTGGCCAGCCAGAAAGCCTGGTGGTCCATGAGCCCATAGCGCGGATCCACCGTGAGCTTGCGGATGGTGTCGGGAGTGGTGTGCGCCACTTCCTCGATGTCGATTCCCCCCTCGGAGGACACCATGAACGTGGCGGCCTGCGAGCCGCGATCGATGAGAACACCCACGTAGGCCTCGGTGTCGATGTCCTCTGCCGGGGTGATCAAGACCTTCTCCACGGTGAGGCTGGAGATGGTCATGCCGAGAATGTTCTCGGCGTGCTCCCGCACCTCGTCGGGAGTCTTGGCCAACTTCACGCCTCCGGCTTTACCCCGCCCACCGGTGTGGACCTGCGCCTTCACCACCACCATGCCACCGTACTTCTCGGCGATCTGGACGGCTTCGTCGGGCGTGGTGGCCACCTCTCCGGGCGGCACTGGAATGCCCTTGGAGCGAAGGATCTCCTTCGCCTGATATTCGTGAATATTCATCTGAGTCGGGCTCGAAGTCGAATCGACCGATGGGAATAGCTCCGGAGACGACATCGTCTCGCGCCGTGAGACGGAGCCTGCGAGGGCCTGAAGCTACCAAGGCTGCAACGGGCGATCAAGGAACGGAGTCCTAGTGTCGGATCCCGAAATCCTCGAGGCACCGAGACTAGTTGCCACCCTCCTGGGAGAGGCGCTGGAGAAGGGCCTTGAGCTCGTCCAGGGCGATGCCGAATCCCTGGAAATCTCCCGCACCAAGCCTAGCCTCGGCGTCCTCCAGTAGGGCGAGAGCTTCGGCCGGCCACCGGTCCCTGTCCACTGAAGGCAGGTCCACGCCCACCAGGGTGGGCTCTATGAGGGGTGGCGTGTCGCCGGACATGGACGCCAAGGTCTGGATGGACTGCTCCAGCGTTTCCTCCATTGACACACGCCGCCCGTCGCTGACCACGAAACGGCGGAGCTCGGGGATGGCATCCGCCTCGGCCGCCAGGAAGACGGGCTCCATGTACAGGAGGGCCTCACCCACGGGAACCAGGTGCAGGTGTCCCGTCCACACCTGGCTGCCGCCCGTTCGCCAGAGGGAGAACTGCTGAGAGATGACCGGATCCTGCTCGATGAGAGCCTCCACCTGGCGGGGACCCGGGGCCTGATCCTCAACGGGGACGTCGAAGAGAATGAGCTCTCCGTAACGATCCGGATCACTCCGGGCCACCAGGATGGCCGTCAGATTCTGCCGACCACGCGGCACGAACACCGAGGTGAGGAGGAAGCCAGCCTCCGACTCACCGGGCAAACGGTAGATCCCGTACTCGGCCCGGTACGGCACCGGCGTGGTCCCTTGGGCGAGCTCCTGCGGGAGCTCCCAGACGTCCTGCTGGCCGTGGAAGACCGGCGCGCTGTCCTGATGGTATCGGTTGAGGACTCGCGCCTGGAGGTCCAGCATGGTCCGCGAGTAGCGGATGTGGCGGAGGAGGCCCTCTGGCATTTCGTCGATGGGCCTGAAGAGCGTGGGGAAGCCCTGCCGGTAGGCTTGGAGCAACCGATCGCTTTCATCGACCACGTAGAAAGTCACCTCGCCGGTAACCCCGTCCACCGTAACCTTCACGCTGTTTCGAGCGTACCGGACCGGCCGACCGGCCTCAAGGTTGTGGGTGGTCGAGAGGGGGAACCAGCGGGTGCCGGTGAATCCCTCGAGGATCCAGACGATGGCCCCATCGTGAATGACGGGATAGGGATCGTCGGGGTAGCGCAGGAGCGGCCCCGAGATCCTGAGCACCCGGCTCAAGACGTCTCGCCGGAACAGGAACCGGCTGGTGTTGGTCACCTCGGAGGCGAACAGGAGGTTGGCGTCCCTGGCTTGCCATGCCAGCGCCAGCGTTCTCAGGAGGGAGCTGAGCTCGATCCCCCTTGGAAAGTCGATACCGGGTCGAGCGGGACCCCCATCGGGCGCCGTCCGCTGATCGGGATCCACGATGGCAAAGCCCTGTCTCCGGGTCCCGACGTAGACTTCAGGCCGCGTGAGGCGTAAGCCCTCGGGCGCGATCCCGCTCTCGCTGAATTCCGGAGGAATGCCGGACACGAACATGAGAGGCCGACCCTGGGGTGTCCGGGACCCTGCCGCAATCGCCACGGCACCCATGCCCTGGATGTAGAGGCTGCGTAGGTGGACGTTCTGCCAGTTGGGGTCCTGAATGCCCCGTGGCAGGATCTCGCGAACCGCGAGGACAACGGGGACCGGGCCCTCGGCGCTCTCGTAGCGGTCCACGGTCACGCCCGAGAAGTCGTAGTAGGGGAACCGTGCCTCGAGCTCTCGGAATGTCGTGAGCAGAGCTCGGGAGCTCCACACGGGCAGTCCGCTGAACTGCGCCCTCGCTGCCTGCCAGTCCACGTCGACCTCTTGCTCATACTCGAACTCCCGTCTTTCGAGCTCCGTGAGGTCGAAGCCGAGTCGGGTGAAGCGGATGTTGTGCTCGATGAACGACGTTTCGCGCTCGAGCTCGTTGGGTTCCACCCGGAAGCGTTGGATGAAGGACGGGTAGGCCTGGCCGACCACCAGCGCCCCCACGACCAGGGCCCCGACGGTGGCGGCGGCCGGGAGGATGCGTCCCTTCAGGCCACTCCACACGGTCCCGATGCCCGCGAACACGGCGAGCAGCGTCAGGATCCGCAGGGCCGGGAGGCGGGCGGTGGCGTCCGCGTAGCCGAAGATGCTTTGGACGCCGGAGGTCCCGTCGAGCAGCAGGAGGTATCGCCCTAGCCAGAAGCGGATGGCCAGAAGCACGAAGAACGAGGCAACGACGATCGTCAGGTGCGTGCGAGGTTGGCCCTCTATGTCGATCCGCCCGCGTCCCCACTGGAGCACGCCGGTGGCGGCGTAGCCCGCCGACGCGAGGGTGAACACGAGGAACGCCACAACCATGCCGAAGGTCACTATGGCCCCGACGACGGGAAGAAGGATCACGTAGAACGTCAGGTCCTTGCCCAAGATGGGATCGACCATCCCCCAGACGGGAGCCTTGAGAAGGAAGAGGAGTTGGAGCCCGATGGCTCGGGGGATGGACGCTCCGAACCACGCTCCCATGAGGGCCGAGATCAGGATGATTCCCCAGAAGACGTACGCCTCGGGGAGTTGCTCGGAGATCACCAGATCGCCCACCCGCCGCTTGATACGTATGCCGCCCAACGTCCGTGCCACGATCCGGAGGTTGGCAAAGATGGCGATGGCCACCACCGTGGCTCCCGTGATGCGGGTGCCCCACTCCCATAGGATCCGCGTCCAAAAGACGGACGAGAAGCCGACGGCCTCGAACCAGAGGATCTCGACGTAGGCGCTGGCGCCGATCCGGCCGAGAAGCAACATCGCGAGGACGGCGGCGACGAAAGCCAGCAAGAGGCGTCCGCCTCGAAGGTCACCGAGCCTCATGTCCGACCTCCACGTTCTGTGTTCGCAGCCACGATTCGACCTCTTCCCTGATGACGCGCAAGCCCTCCTCCGTTCGAGCCTCGTACCGGGCGACGATGACGGGCTGAGTGTTGGAGGCCCGGAGGAGCCCCCAGCCGTCGTCGAAGAGGATGCGTGCCCCGTCTATGTCTATTACCTCGCGTCTCTTCTTGAAGTGCTCCTGGGCCGCCCGCACGAGCCTGAACTTGGACTCCTCGGCCACCTCGATGCGGAGCTCGGGCGTCGAAGCATACACCGGGAAATCCGACACCATCTCCGAGAGGCTACCTTCCGAGCGTGCGATAAGGTCCACAAGACGGCAGGCGTCGTAGGGAGCATCGTCGAACCCAAGATAGTCGTCAGCGAGGCAGATGTGACCGGACAACTCCCCGGCGACGAGCGCTCCGGTCTCTCGCATCTTCTCCTTGATGAGCGAATGGCCGGTTTTCCACATGATGGGCTCGCCGCCGGCCTTGGCGAACTCGTCGGGAAGGACCTGGGAGCACTTCACGTCAAAGATGAGCTTCTGGCCCGGTCCCCGCTTGCGAAGCACGTCGAGCCCCAGGAGGAGGAGGAGGATGTCTCCGCGCACGATCCGGCCCTTTTCGTCCACGGCGCCGATGCGATCGGCGTCGCCGTCGAAGCCGATCCCCACGTCCGCCCCCTCCCGTCGAACGGTGTCGATGAGATCCACCAGGTATTCGTCCACAGTGGGATCCGGGTGGTGGTTCGGGAACGTGCCGTCGGAATCGCAGTAGAGCGGCACTACCTGGGCCCCGATCTGTTGCAAGAGAGCGACGCCCACGAGCGATCCCGTGCCGTTCCCGCAGTCCAGAACCACCTTCACGGGACCGGGGAGGTCGAATCGCCCCGCCAGGTCGTCGATGTAGTGATCAAGGATGTCCACCCGCTCGGCGCTGCCTCTCCCCTCCTCCGCCCCGTCCTCTCCGTCCACGATACGGCGCTTAAGGTCCTGGATGGCCTCTCCGTACACGGAGGCGGCCTGCAGCGTCATCTTGATCCCGTTCCACTCCGGCGGATTATGTGATCCGGTGATCTGGATGGCGCCGTCGGTGGAGAGAGTCCTCTCGGCCCAGTAGAGCGTGGGCGTGGGCACCGTCCCCACGTCGACCACATCGGCTCCCGAGCCCGTGAGGCCACGGATCAAGCCGGCCACCAGATCCGGGGACGAGGGCCGGTTGTCGCAGCCCACCGCGATTCGTGGAGGGCTCCCAAGACACTCACGGGCCATGGTCCCATACGCCCGGCCAACGCCCTCGGAGACCTCCGGCGTGAGCTCTGTGGCTGCGAGACCCCGGATATCGTACTGCCGGAAGATGTGATCGGAGGTAAACACGTAGCTTCTATGGCGCCAGGCCGACGAGCCCCTGCCCGACGGCTGAGAGCCCCTGCACACTCGACCGGGCGAACTCGACGGTACCCCCCGGGAAGACACCCAGGTAGAGCACCAGGACCACGCCGACGACCAGAGCCAGCCGCATCGCCAGGGGCACCGAGATCCCCTCGTGGGTGTCTTCGGCAGGGGCCTCCCGCATCCACATGAACCACGCCACCCGCAGGTAGTACCAGTACGAGACGAGCGTTGTCAGTACCAGGGTGACGGACAGGTAGACCAGATCGGCCTCCATGGCCCCTTGGAGCAGGAAGATCTTCGCCATGAACCCTCCCGTACCCGGGAAGCCCGCGAGGGACAGCAGGAAGACGGAGAGGAAGACCCCGAGCACCGGCTGCTGCCAACCGAAGCCTGCGTAGTCCTCGATCTGCTGGCGCTCCTCGCTTTGGCGGGACACCAGGACCACCACTCCGAACGCACCGATGTTCATGAGGGTGTAGACCAGCAGGTAGAAGAGGAGGCCCGCCGCGGCCGTCTCGTTCGCCGCCACGATCGCCACCATGAGGTAGCCGGCGTGGGCGATTCCCGAGTATGCCAGCATGCGCTTCACGCTCACCTGCACGAGGGCAATGAGGTTCGCGACGATCATGGTAATGACCGCCAGCCACCAAAGGATGGCCCACCAGCTCTCGTAGGCACCCTCGAACGCGACTGAGAACACCCTCAGGAAGGCCACGAACGCCCCCGCCTTCACGGCAACGGCCATAAATGCGGTGACAGGTGTGGGAGCCCCCTCGTAGACGTCCGGAGTCCACATGTGAAACGGGACCGCCGAAACCTTGAACGCGAAGCCCACGGCAAGGAGGGCGATTCCGAAGCCAAGGAGGGCTCCATGGGCACTGCCGCTCGCGACCACATCCGCGATACGGCCGATATGCGTGCTGCCCGCCGCCCCGTACACGAGGGCGATCCCATAGAGGAAGAACCCCGTAGAGAAGGCGCCCAGCATGAAGTACTTCAGGCCCGCTTCCGCCGACTTGCGATCGCGGCGGTTCATGGCCGTGAGGGCGTAGACGGCGATGGACATGATCTCCAGGCCTAGGAAAATCACGATGAGGTCCCGGGCCGCCGCCATGACCATCAGACCTACCGTCGAGTAAATGAGGAGCCCGTAGAACTCTCCGGCCTGCAGCTCTTGCCGCTTGACGTAGGCCAGGGAGATGAGGATGGCGAGCCCCACGGCAGCGAGGAAGATCCAGTTGGCGAAGAGCGCAAACCGGTCCACGGCGATCATGGAGCCGGTGCCCACCTCCGACACTCCATAGAGCCAACCGTTCACCGAGGCCGCCACCAGCACTCCGATGAGAGACATCCAGCCCAGATCGGTGGCCGCGTCGGGATTCGTACGCTGCCGCCGGCTCACGCCCAGTATGAGGATCACCATGCCCCACACGGAGAGAACGAACTCTGGGGCCAGGGCGATCAGAAAGTGGGCCTGATTGCTGAAGTCGAGCTGCATATGTCTAGTCCACTGCCGTGTCGGCGGTCTCGGTCTCGCGGGCCTCCGCGCGCATACCCACGAATTCGATGGCGGGTAGCGTGAGGTCGCCACCGCCCACTGCCGAGGCTCCCTCTGGTGCGGCGGCCTCGACGCGCTCCAGCACCGCCTGCACGCTGGGCTCCATACGCCGCAGGAAGGGGGTGGGATACACACCGATCCAGATCATGAGAGCGATCATGGGGGCCAGAATGGTGATCTCCCGCCGGGACAGATCCTCGACCTTCCTGTTCTCCTCCTGGTCGAGCGCGTTGAAGAAGATGCGCTGGACCATAGGCAGCATGTAGTACGCTGCGAAGATCACTCCCATAGCCGCTAGGACTCCCATCACGGGATGGTTCTCGAACGTACCCAGGAGCGCCAGGAACTCGCCGGGGAAGCCGCTCGTGCCCGGGAGGCCGATGGAGGCAAGCGCCGTAATGACGAAGGCCGTGGCGAACCAGGGCGCCACGCGGCCCAGACCGCCGAAGTCCTCGATCGCCCGGGTGTGCCGGCGCTCATAGAGCATGCCGAGCAAGAGGAACAGGGCGCCCGTGGAGATCCCGTGGGAGATCATGACGAGCATCCCACCCTGGAGGCCGTTGATGCTGAGGGCGAAGATCCCGATGACCACAAAGCCCATGTGGGCCACGGAGGTGTACGCCACGAGCTTCTTGGCGTCGGGCTGCACCGCCGCTACCCAGGCCGCGTAGATGATTCCCACCACGCCCAGGGTCAGCATCGTCATGATCACAGTGGGGTGTTGGGAGGCCACCGGGAAGAAGGGCAGCAGGAACCGCACGAACCCGTAGGTTCCCATCTTCAGGAGGACCGCGGCCAGCACGACCGAGCCCGGCATGGGAGCCTCGACGTGCGCATCGGGAAGCCAGGTGTGGAACGGGAAGAGCGGCACCTTGATGGCGAAGGCCAGGGCGAATGCCGAGAAGAGCCAGAGCTGCTCCGCGGGAGACAGCGGAACCTGCAGCAGGTCCAGGAACGCGAACGAGGCCACGCCCATAAGCGTCTTCGCCCGGAAATACAGATACAGGATCGCCACCAGCATGAGAAGCGATCCGAAGGCGGTGAACAGGAAGAACTTCACCGCCGCATAGACCCTGCGCTCGCCCCCCCAGATGCCCACGATGAAGTACATGGGGACCAGGGTGAGCTCGAAGAAGACGTAGAAGAGGAAGAGATCCACCGCGGCGAAGACACCCACGACCCCGACCTCCAGGAGGAGCATCAGGGCGTAAAAGGCCTTCTCCTTCTTCTTGATGTAGTTGAAGGACCCCAGGATGGCGAGCGGCGTCGTAAATGTCGTCAGCAGCACCATGAACAAGCTGATGCCGTCGAGTCCCAGGGCGTAGCTCACACCCCACTGGCCGATCCACGGCCGGCTGCTCGTGAGCTGATATCCGCCGGCGCCTATCGTCGGATCGTACGCCCACCAGAGTCCCAGGCTCAGGACGAAGACCGCTACGCTCCACCAAAGGGCCAGGTGCTTAGCCCGCTTCTCAGGGGCCCACAGCACGTGGACCATCCCCACCAGGGGCAGCCAGATGAGCGCGTGAAGCGCCCAGCTATCGTAGGAGAGCGCGTCTAACATGCCACCGTCCTATCCATTAGAAGGCTACCATTCCGAGGATCACTAAAACCCCAACTGTGAAGACGAATGCGTACGTGTTCACTTGGCCGGTCTGGAAGAGGCTACCGACCCAACCCAGAGCTCGCGCCCCGTTCCCGACCAGATTGACGAATCCGTCGATGATGCGCGCGTCGATGACGCGCCACGAGAACCTGGACAGGGCCTGGATCGGGCGGACCGCGATGCGATCGTACAGCTCGTCCACATACCACTTGTTGTAGAGAATGCCGGCGAAGCCCGTGGGCGCCGCGTCTTCCGTAGCGACCGTGACGTCCTTGGGGATCAGCAGCCGGATCGTGGCTATGACGACGATGAAGGCGGCCACGGTGGAGATGAGCCCCCAGGCCACCTCGCCTCCCCCGAAGGGCGCCGAGTGGGCGATCCCGCCCAGATGAGTCTCCTGGACGCGGTGGGCGGCCTCCGTCACGGGCTCGAGCCAGTGGTGCAGCGATTCGGACATGGGAAGGATGCCGAAACCGCCCAGGAACGACCCCTGAAGGTCCTCGGATACGTTGACCCAGCCGCCGACCACCGACAATGCCGCCAGGATGGCCAGCGGGATCCACATGGTCTTGGGGGCCTCATTCAGATGCCGGGCCTCTTCCGTCCCGGTCCTGTTGGTGCCGTGGAAGGTCATGACCATGAGGCGCGTCATGTAGAACGCGGTGAGCATGGCCGTCGCCAACGCCATCACCCAGCAGACCGTATATAGGCCGGCATAGGGAGCGTTCTCCGCCCCGGCCATGGCGCCGGTCATCCAGATGATCTCGTCCTTGCTGAAGAACCCGGCGAAGGGCCAGATCCCGGCGATGGCCAGGGTGGCGAGCCACATGGTGACCCACGTGATGGGCATGTATCGCCTGAGCCCACCCATGTTGCGCATGTCCTGGGCGTCCCAGTCCTTGTGGGTGTGGTGCAGGGCGTGGTGTATGGAGTGGATCACCGCGCCGGAGCCCAAGAAGAGGAGCGCCTTGAAGAAGGCGTGGGTCATGAGGTGGAACACGCCGGCCGTGTAGGCCCCTACCCCGACTCCCAGGAACATGTAGCCGAGCTGGGACACGGTGGAGTACGCCAGCACCCGCTTGATGTCGTATTGCTTGAGCGCGATCGTCGCTGCGAAGAGGGCGGTAAGCACGCCTATTCCGGCCACCGCCGCGCTGCTGAGGGGCGCCAGAGCGAAAAGGAGCGACGATCGCGCGACCAGGTAGACGCCCGCCGTCACCATGGTGGCGGCGTGGATCAGGGCGGAGACGGGCGTCGGGCCCCACATGGCGTCGGGCAGCCAGATGTAGAGCGGGATCTGCGCGCTCTTCCCGGTGGCCGCCACGAGGAAGAAGAGAGTCACCACGGTGACGAGCGGTCCGCCGTACTCGAAGACGTCCTCGGCCCCTCCGAAAACGTCCACGAAGTCCATCGATCCGAAGGCCACGAACAACAGGAAGATGGCCAATAGGAATCCCAGGTCCCCGATCCGGTTGACGATGAACGCCTTCTTCCCCGCCGACGCCTTCTCTTCGTCGCTGAACCAGTAGCCGATGAGCAGGTAGGAACAGAGCCCGACGCCCTCCCAGCCCACGAACATGACCGCATAGCTCGATCCCATGACCAGGATCAGCATGAAAAAGACGAAGAGATTCAGATAGGCGAAGTACCGGGGGTAGCCCGGGTCGTCCTGCATGTACCCGACGCTGAACACGTGGATCAGGAAGCCGACACCGGTGATGACCAGCATCATGACCATGGCGAGCTGGTCGAGCTGGATGGCAGCGGCGACCTCGAAGCTGCCCGTGACGATCCAAGTCCAGTAGCTGCGGACGACGGGCTCGTGGATCTCGGCTCCCAGCATCCCCACGAAGTTTACCACCGTGAGGAGGAAGGCCAGGCCCATCACGCCGGGGCCGATCCAGGTGGGCCAGCTGTGGGTCCTGGGACGGCCACCCCCAAGGAAGTCGTGCTCGCCCCCGGCTCGTACGGCGTCGGCGGAGATCCGCGCCGCAGACAGCGCCAGGGCTCCGTTGATCAGAAAGCCCACGAGCGGCAGCAGGATGATGAGCCCAGGCAGGACGGGCTCCCAGGCTCCGTGGGCCTCCGCGCCCTCCACCGCCTGAATCAGGTAGAGTCCGAGATTCGTCAAGACGCTACCATTTGAGCAGGTTGAAGTTGTCCACGTTCGCCGTCTCGTAGTGCCGGAAGATCGAGATGATGATGGCCAGCCCGACGGCCGCCTCGGCCGCCGCCACCGTCATCACGAAGAAGACGAAGAGCTGGCCCTCGATTCCCACGTATCGGGAGAGGGCCACGAAGGTCAGGTTCACGGCGTTGAGCTGAAGCTCGATGCACAGGAACATGATTATGACGTTGCGGCGCACGATGACGCCCATGGTCCCGATGACGAAGATCAGGGCCGAGAGGACCAGGGACTCGGCGAGCATGTCGGTCCCCATCACACCCCCTTCTTGGCCAGGACGATGGCGCCTACGATGGCCACGAGGAGCAGGATTCCCGTGAGCTCGAAGGGGACCACGTAGTCCGTGAAGAGAGGCCGGGCGATGGCGCCCACCGCCCCGTACTCCAACAGAGCCGCGTCGATGGCGTCTGCCGCCCCGAGGCCGCTCTCCAGCCCGCCGGATCCGCTGCCGAGCTGCCTCGCCAGCAAGCCGCCCAGGCCTCCCGCCACGGCGAAGCCGAAGATCATGGCGATGCCGCCCCGGATATCACGCTGATAGTCGTGGCCCAGGTTCAGGAGCATGATGACGAAGAGGAAGAGGACCATGATGGCCCCGGCGTAGACCATGATCTGGATGGCTGCCAGAAAGTGGGCCTCCAGGAGCACGAAGATGCCGGCGATGCTTGCGAGGCTGGCCACCATGAACATCAGGCTCGCTATGGGGCTTCGCCCCATCACCACGCCGAAAGCGCCCCCGACCGCTACGCCGGCGAATATGTAGAAGAGCAGATTAGCCACGTCTATCGTCTTCGCACGGCGCCGACGTCATGACTCCATCACTCACTCTTCGGATCCTCGGGATCCCACAACAAGGTTACCGGGTGGTCCACCTCC
Source organism: Longimicrobiales bacterium (assembly GCA_965218295.1). Classification (GTDB taxonomy): domain Bacteria; phylum Gemmatimonadota; class Gemmatimonadetes; order Longimicrobiales; family Gaopeijiaceae; genus CBDCKN01. Next base: position 59,218 of record CBDCKN010000005.1, read on the forward strand.
ATGAGGCGGTCCAGGTCGTAGACGAAGCGGTCCCGCGAGTACTCGGCGTTCTCGAAGTCACGGCCCATGTGGATGGCCTCCACGGGACATACCTCCTGGCACATTCCGCAGAAGATGCAGCGGAACTCGTCGATCTCGAAGACGATGGGATACCGGTTCCCCTGGTCGTCCTCGCCACCCACGAGGCGGATGCAGTTCGCGGGACAAACCGTGGGACAGAGCCCGCACGCCACGCACTTTGGCCGCCCGTCGGCGTGGACCTCCATGCGGTGTGTGCCCCTCCACCTCGGGCTCAGCTCGGTCTGCACCTCGGGGTACTGCTGTGTCACCTTGTCCGGGTTCACCATGTGACGGAGCGTCACGGACATTCCCTTGAGGGCGGCCCTCAGATACGACGTGCGTCCCGGATCGGGCCTGCGGATGACCTTTACGGTTACAGCCATGTCGTTTCTCCAAAACGAGTTACGGTGGATGGTCTACCGTACATTCTAATCTCCTGACGCCGGCGGCTCTTCGAGGACCCTCACCCTGCCGGCTGCAGCACCCCCGATGATCCGACCGCGATCGAGGTGGAAGACGAAGGCCACCGTGCACACGGTGCTCACCGCCGTCAGAGCGAGGCCGTAGGTGAATCCGTACGTCACGCCCACCTGATCGAGGATCAACATGGTCCCGGCCATGACCATCACGTAGGCCAGGGCCGTGGGGAGGAGGACCTTCCAACCCAGCTGCATGACCTGGTCGTAACGGAAACGCGGCAACGTCCAGCGGACCCAGATGTACAGCAGGAGAAAGAACGCCGTCTTGGCCGCAAAAGCCGCGAAGGTGAGGAGCGTTTTCCATACGGCCGGTACCGCTGCGATGGGTGCGCCGTCCACGCCGAACCCGCCGACCAGAGAGCCTCCGTACCAAAAGGCGTCGTCCCAGGTCCCCGGGAGGTCCCACCCCCCGAAGAAGAGGGTGGCCATGAGGGCTGAGGCCGTCAACATGTGGGAGTACTCGGCAATGAAGAACATGGAGAACTTCATGGCTGAGTACTCGGTGTGGAATCCCGTGATGAGCTCGGACTCGGCCTCCGGCATGTCGAACGGGAGCCGGTTCGTCTCGGCGAAGGCCGCGATCACGAAGAGGATGAACCCGAGTGAGAGAGGCAGGACGTACCAGAGGTCCAGCTGCTGCTGCTGCCAGACGATCTCGGTGAGCGTGACGTTCCCCGCGAGCATCAGGACCACGATGAGGCTCAGCCCCAGGGGCACTTCATAACTCACCATCTGGGCCGAGGCCCGCAGCGCGCCCAGGAAGGCGTACTTGTTGTTCGAGGCCCAGCCCGAGATGACGATCCCGTACACTCCCAGCGAGCTCAACGCCAGGATATAGAGAATGCCGATGGGGACGTCGGCGATGATCATGTCCACCACTCCCCAGGGAGTGGGCAGAGGCGCCGCGAAAGGTACGACGGCGAACGTCATCAGCGCCGGGACCATGGCAAGCATGGGCCCGAGCATGAAGTAGAGCTTGGACGCGGAGGCGGGAAGCGTCTCTTCCTTCACTAGGTTCTTGAGGCCGTCGGCGATGGGCTGGAGAAGCCCGAAGGGACCCACGCGGTTGGGACCCATGCGGTCCTGGATGAACGCCGACACGCGTCGCTCGGCCAGCGTCGTGTACGCCACGGTGAGCATCACCACGCCGAACATGACGGCGATCTTGAGAGAGGAGGCCACCAGGAGCGGGATGCCGGCGATGGGCTGGAGCACGTCCATGTCAGTCCCCCGCCAACGACACGGTTGCGTTGGTCTGGGCCCCCTGGACGCTCACGTCCTCGTAGTCGATCCCTTCGTAGGCCGGCACCTGCGCCGACAGGAGCTGGAAGGCTTGATCCGCCCTGCGTGGCCCATCGTGGCCCTCGAGGGCCCCTACGAGTGCCCCCAGAACAAGCCAGGCTGGCCTCGCCGTCCCCGGGCCGTCCAGCGCGGGCCAGAATCGTTGAACCCGGCCGGCATGATTCGTGAAGGTCCCTTCCTGCTCAGCGAACGTAGTCGTGGGGAGGGCGAAGTCTGCCGCGGCCAGAGGATGCGACGTATACGCTCCCAGGTAGACGACGGCCTCCGCCTCGGCGCCGAATCCCTGCGGAGCGTCTTCGAGGGCGTCTCCCAGCACCAGGATCACTCCGCCGTGGCCCGGGATGTCGTTCAGGCCTCCCTGCCCAGAGTCGTCGCCGACGCGGGTGAAGCCGAGGAGCTCGGCCCCCCGAACGTTGGGAGCCAGATCCTTGCGACGGGCGAGCCCCTGGTAGCCGGCCAAGGCCACCTCCTCATCGCTCCGGGGCGACCGGTAGACGACCTCTCCGCCGCCCAAGGAGTCCACCAGGCGTGCTACCGCCCCCAGGTCCTCGTTGGACCAGAACGGCGACACGACGGCCTTCACGCCCCCGTTTCCGCCTTCCAGGCGGTCCTTCAGGGCTGCCAGGGCCTCCTTCCACCCCATGGCCGTGCTCTGCCCCGAGCTCCGGACCACCGGCACCTCGAGACGATCGCCGCGATTGAGCCACTCATAGCGACCACGACCATAGTCGCAGATCCAGTGGCCGTTCACGTCTGGGTTGTGCCGTGGCGTCATTCGATGGACGAGGTTGTCCCGGGTGTGGAGCTCGATGTTGCACCCCTGGCTGCAGTTGGGGCAAACGGACGGCGTGTGCTCGAGATCCCAGGCCCGGGCCTTGTGCAGGAAGTCCTTGGAGACCAGCGCTCCCACCGGGCAGATGTCCACAACGTTGCCCGCCCAATCCGCCTCTTCCAAACCGGACTCGAAAAAGGTGTCGATGACCGAGCGGCTGCCCCGCTCGACCACGGCCAGTAGCGGGTTCTGCTCCATCTCGTTCATGAATCGGACGCAGCGCGTGCACATGACGCAGCGGTCACCGTAGAAGAGGACGTCACCACCGAAGTCGTCGCGCCCGAACACGCGCTTGGGCTCGCGACCGCGCCCGTGCTCCCTACCCTCTGCGAAGACGTAGTCCTGGAGCTCACATTCTCCGGACTGGTCACAGATGGGGCAGTCCAGGGGATGGTTCACCAGGTAGAACTCCAGCACCCCGGTCCGCATCCGCAACGCCCGTTCGCTCGTGGTGTGCACAACCTGATCCTGGGCGACCTGTGTGGCACAGGAGGGGAGCTGCTTGGGAGCGCCCTCTACCTCCACCAGGCAGAGGCGGCACATGGCCGGTGACGAGAGCCCCGGATGATAGCAGTAGTGGGGAATCTCGGTCCCCTTGCCCTGTGCGGCCTGCAGGATGGTGGTCCCCTTGGGGACGGTCACCTCCTGTCCGTCGATGATCAGCGTGACGTTCTCGATGTTCCGTCCGTTCTCGGCCATGACCTTAGTGTCCCGTTACCAAAGTGTCTCGGCCAGTCGAGGGCACGGTGCATCCGCAACGGAACACTACGCGACCCCCACTCTCTCCCCGCGGCGGATCAGCGCCAGATACTCGTCTTTGAACTTCGCTATGGAGGACTGGACCGGGGCCGCCACCGAGTCCGAGAGCACACAGATGGTCGTACCGGTCATCTGGTCCGTGAGCTCGATGAGGGTGTCCAGGTCCTCCTCCGTCCCGCGGCCGTCCTCGATGCGCCGGAGGATCTTGGTGACCCAGGTCGTGCCCTCACGGCAGGGCGTGCATTGCCCGCAGGATTCGTGGGCGTAGAACGATGCCATGCGCATGACCTGATGAACGATGTCGGTGGATTCGTCCATCACGATGACCGACGCACAGCCGAGCATCGACCCGGCTTCCACCACGCCCTCGTAAGACAGCTCGCACGTCTCGCATTCCTCGGCGGAGAGGAGGGGGACGGAGCTCCCACCGGGTATGACCGACTTCAGGGCTCGGCCCTCTGGGATCCCACTGCAAACGTCGTAGATGAGCTCGTGCAACGGGAAGCCCAGGGGCAGCTCGTAGTTACCCGGTCGGTTCACGTGGCCGCTCACGCAGAACAGCTTGGTTCCGGGGCTCTGCTCCGTGCCCCACTGCCGGTACCATTCACCTCCGTTCTCGATGATGGAGGGGATGGCGCAAAGCGTCTCCACGTTGTTGATGGTGGTGGGCATCCCGAAAATGCCCACAGCGGCCGGGAAGGGTGGCTTCACCCGCGGCTCCCCCCGACGTCCCTCCAGGGAGTTCATGAGTCCCGTTTCTTCTCCGCAGATGTAGGCCCCTGCACCGACGTACACGGTCAGGTCGATCTTCTGGCCCGAGCCCATGACGTCGTCGCCGAGGATTCCGGCCTCGTACGCGTCCTCGACGGCACGGGCGAGGACCTGGTTGGCCTCGAAGAACTCGCCTCTGCAGTAGATGTAGACGTGCTCGGCGCCCATGGCGTAGGCTCCGATGACGCATCCCTCGATGAGCAGGTGCGGCACCCAGCGGAGGAGCTCGCGGTCCTTGAAGGTACCGGGCTCCGACTCGTCGGCGTTGCACACGAGATAGTGAGCCCTGGACTTATCCTTCGGCATGAAGCTCCACTTGAGGCCCGTGGGGAAGCCCGCCCCGCCCCGGCCTCGGAGCCCCGAGTCTTTCACGGTCTCCACGACGTCCTCGGGACTCATGTCCAGGGCCTTCTTCAGGGCCTGGTATCCGCCCCTGGCCTTCCAGCCCTCCAGCGTCCGGGCTTCCGGATCACCGAAGTACTTGGAGAGGATCGGGACTTCCTTGTCATGACTGTACGGGTAGCCCATGCCTAGAGGCCTGTTGAAGAAGTGGGGCGAGCCGCGTTAGGAGCGTCACCGTTATCGCTCTTCAGTTGCTCGAGGATCTTGGGCACTTCACCGGGCGTCACGTTCTCGAAGTACCTGGAGTTGATCTGCACGCAGGTGGGAAAGCCGCAACCCGCCAGGCACTCCGCCTCGGTGATCGTGAACGCCCCATCGGCGGACGTTGCGCCCAGTTCAGTGTCCGTGTACGTGAGGAAGGCGTCCAGCACGTCTTCGCCGCCACACAGGTTGCAGCTGATGTTGGTACAGACCTGGATCAGGTACCGCCCCACGGGCCGCTTGTTGTACATGGTATAGAACGTGGCCACGCCCCGGACGTAGGCCGCCGACAGGCCGAGCAGCTCGGCGACCCGATCCATGGTCTCGGGAGAGATGTGACCGCGCACTTCCTGGGCCAGATTCAACGCCGGAATCAGCGCGGCCTGCTGGTCCGGGTAGCGCGTCAGGATCTTCTCGATGCGCTCTTGATACGGACCCTCGAAGAGAGGCGCGTCCGGGCTCTTCTCCTCGAGCATGTACGGATAGCTTGCGACGCCCGCGGGATGGCCGCCCTCCAGGGCGCGCACACCCACGAAGTCGAGCCCACGGACCTGTTCTTCCGTGAGGTCGTACTCCCCGGTGTTTCCGGCCCAGCCGGGGTTCTTGAAGGGAATCTCGCTCATCGATCAATCTCGCCCAGAACGATGTCCAGGCTGGCGTTGATCATGATCAGGTCGGAGACCAGGTGGCCTTCGGCCAGCTTCGAGATCACCGACAGGTTGACGAAGGACGGGGGCCGGATTCTCCAGCGGACCGGCTTCTCGCCGCCGTCGCTCACCACGTACATCCCTAGCTCACCCTTGGAGCCCTCCACCGCGAAGTAGCAGTCCCCCGCTGGCACGGGGATGCCCTCCGTGATCAGCTTGAAGTGGTGGATCATCGACTCCATGTCGCTCATGCAATCGGTCTTACTGGGCAGGGACACCCGGGGATCGTCCACGTTGATGGGACCGTCGGGGAGCCGGTCCAGGGCCTGGTGCAGGATGCGGACGGTCTGGCGCATCTCCTCCATGCGGACCAGGTAGCGGTCGTAGCAGTCGCCGTTCTCGCCTATCGGCACCTCGAAGTCGTAGGTCTCGTAGTCGTAGTACGGCTGGTCCTTGCGGAGATCGTAGGGCACGCCCGAGGCCCTCAGGTTGGGACCGGTGAAGCCGTAGTTGACGGCGTCCTCCCCCGAGATGACCCCCACGTCGAGCGTCCGCCCGAGGTGGATCCCGTTCGTGGTCAGCAGAGAGTCGATGTCGTCGAGGGTGTCCGGGAACGTCTCCAGGAAGTCCTTGAGCGACTCGGTCCAGCCGTCGGGGAGATCGGCCATCATGCCACCGATCCGCGTGGCCGACGTGGTGATGCGCTGGCCCGTGAACGACTCGTGGAGCTGGTGGATGCGCTCCCGCTCCTGGAAGGCGTATAGGAAGGGGGTGAACGCCCCCACGTCGATGGCCGTGGTGCCGAGCCACAGGAGGTGGCTGAAGATCCGGTCCATCTCCATGCAGATGACCCGTACGACCTTGCAGCGCTCCGTGACCTCGAGGCCCATGAGCTTCTCGACGGCCATGACGTAGACGCAGTTGTAGATGAGTGGCGCCAGGTAGTCCATCCGGTCTGTCAGGGGGACGATCTGGTTCCACGTCCGGTACTCGCCGAGCTTCTCGAAGGACGAGTGCAGGAATCCGATGTCGGGCATGACCCGGAGAACCGTCTCGCCGTCGAGCTCGCAGATCAAGCGAAGCACTCCATGCGTCGCAGGGTGCTGGGGCCCGATGTTGATGAGCATGTGCTCCGAGCCGATAATGGGCTCCACGGACGAGTTGGGTATCACGGAGTGTCCTCCACGTCTGCACCCGGCTCGTCCGGCTCCGGCGGAAGGAGGCCCGGGGCGCCGCCCATCTCGAGCACTTCTTCCGTGTAGTAGTCGTGGTAGTCCTGGGAGAGGGCACGCTTCGTCTGCTCGGCCCGCGAGAAGCGCCCCCGGAGCGGGAAATCCTTCCGGAGGGGGTGCCCCTCGGCATAGTTCTGCGGCATCATGATCCGTCGAAGGTCGGGGTGTCCCGGGAAGTCCACGCCGAACAGGTCGTAGACCTCTCGCTCGAGCCAATCGGCCGAGTGCCAGAGCGACGTCACCGTCTCGATGGCCAGCCTCTCGAGCTCCACCAGCTCGCACTTGACCCTGAGGGCCCGTCGATGAGTCACGGACCAGAGCTGGTAGACCATCTGTATGGGTCGCCCTCCACCGTAGTCGACGGCGGTGACATCCACGAGCAGATCGTAGTCGTGGTCCGCATCGCCCTTCAGCCAGCCCAGAATCTCGGCGTTTTGCGTGGGCTCGATGAAAACGACGTACTGGTCACCGGCCTGCACTTCGTGGTAAAGAACGGCTTCGCCGAAGCGGTCTTTCAAAGCGGTGACGGAGGGGTGCTCCAGGGCCTGATCGGCCGTGCCCCGTAGAGTCTCGACGGGACCGTCGGAAGCCTCCGGCCCCTCCTCCACCACGTCGAACGTGGGGCCGTTGTCTTCTGCCATGCCCAGCCCGCCTACGGAAGCAGATCCTCGGACCGGTCCGGACGCTTGGTCTGGGCCAGGCCGGCGAGGCGCTCCTGCTGGGTGGAGTTTCCGAACGGACCAGACAGGGCCGCGACTTCTTCGGCGCTCACCTCTGGGAGTCCGACCCGATCAGGATCCTCCGCCCTCAGGTTGTGATGCTCCGCGAGAGTCTCTCCTCGGATCTTCTCCTGGATCATCATGAGGCCGTAGATGAGGCCCTCGGGACGGGGAGGACATCCGGGCACGTAGACGTCGACGGGAACGATGGTGTCGATCCCCTGCACCATCGAGTAGACGTCGAACACGCCGCCCGAGCTGGCGCAGGCCCCCATTGAGACGACCCACTTGGGCTGCATCATCTGGTCGTAGATGCGTCGGAGAACGGGTGCGAGCTTGTACGGAACCCGGCCGGCGCAGATGAGAACGTCGGCCTGGCGCGGGCTGAACGCCATGCGCTCCATGCCGAAGCGAGCCAGGTCGAAGTTGGACGCGGCGGAAGCCATCATCTCGATGGCACAACAGGCCGTTCCGAAGGGCATGGGCCACAGGGAGTTCCTGCGGGCCCAATTCACGACGAAGTCGACCTTTGTGGTGAGAAACGTGGGGCCACCGGCACCCATGAGGCCCCCCCTGTGGCCACCCGTGTGGCCCATTGCATGGGCGTCCGCCACGCTCGGCGTGCCGCCCATATCGCCTTCGTTCAGTCCCATTCGAGTCCTCCCTTCTTCCACTCGTAGAGAAGCCCCACGGCCAGTACGGCCACGAACATGCTCACCGCTACGAATGCCCCCCAGCCGAGCTCCCGCATCTCCACGGCCCAGGGAATGAGAAAAATGGTCTCCAGATCGAAGACGATAAAGCTGATGGCCACCAAGTAGAACTTGACGGAAAAGCGCACCCGGGTGTCGCCAAGCGGAATCATACCCGACTCGTAGGGCATCTCCTTGTGTGGAGTGGGTCGCCTGGGGTTGAGAACGTGAGAGGCGATGCCCATTCCGAGCGCGTTGATGACCGACACGCCGAAGAGGATCAACAGCGGGATGTATGATCCCGACATGGCGGCCTTTTGAGGTGGCTTGTGAAATCGTTCACTTGTTGGACGACAAAAGGTATTCCGAGGCTCGAAGAAGTGTCAAGCCGCGTCCGGGGCCCCTGGGGCCCCGTTTGCAGTACCATCCCACGCGGTCGTATTTTGACGCCGACATGCCAATCAAGAGCGATAACTGGATCCGCAGGATGGCCGAAGAGCACGGGATGATCGAGCCCTTCGAGGCCAACCAGGTAAAGGATGGCAACATCTCCTTCGGGCTTTCCTCATACGGCTACGACATCCGCGTCGCCTCGGAGTTCAAGGTCTTCACGAACGTTCACAACGTGATCGTCGATCCCAAGCACTTCGACGACCGCTCCTTCGTGGACGTGAACGAGAAAGAATGCATCATTCCGCCCAACTCGTTCGCGCTGGCACGCACCGAGGAATACCTCCGGATTCCCCGGAACGTCCTGGTGGTGTGCGTGGGAAAGAGCACCTACGCACGGTGCGGCATTATCGTGAACGTGACCCCGTTGGAGCCCACCTGGTGTGGGTATCTCACCCTGGAGATCTCGAACACCACGCCGCTCCCCGCGAAGATCTACGGAGGAGAGGGCATCGCCCAGCTCCTCTTCTTCGAGGGCGATGAGGAGCCGAGCGTGGCCTACGTCGATCGGAACGGGAAGTACCAGGATCAGGTCGGGGTGACCCTACCCAAGCTCTAGCCGGACATCCGGGCGGCTCGGAACAGCATGTCGGCGGACTGAAGGAGCTTTCCCCGCAGCCGCGGCGGGTAGTCGGGACCCAGTCCTTCCAGGAAGGCCCGGACGATGAGAGCCGCCTCGGCCGAGCTGTGCCCGCCCAAGGTGGAGTCGAGCCACCCTTTCGGGAAGAAGATATCTCCTGTGCGCTGGATCTCTTCAAGGAGAGCCAGACTCGGCAGAATGAACCGTCGGGAGTGGGCGGAACGGAGCGGGTGATGCAAGGCCGCGAGACCTGACCGCACCCACGGCTCGCGCTCGCGGTTCGCCGGGTCGCTGAGCTGTGCGAAAAAGGCCTCGCGCACGGCCGGATCGCTGGACAGAGCCGGTCGGATGAAGGCGAAGCGATCCCTTCGGTCGGGGTTTGTGATGCGCTCGGCCTGGCGAGTGAGGATCTCCTCGACATCGGGCACGTCGCGCACTGCAAGTGCCTCGGCGAGGCTCGTGAAGTCCCGCTCCGACAACGTAACGCCCGGAACCTCCATGGCTTCGTCCCAGATGCGCCTCAAGCGCTCGACCCCATCATCGGAGATCACAATGCGTCTCCAGGCCCCGAAATAGGCCGCTCCCAGTGTGGGCGCCGAGGCGGATTCGATGCCCGCCCATAGCACGCCCTCCAGGTTCGGAGCCAGCTCCCGTCGTTCCCCCTCGCTTGTGAGCCGCCAGAAAGCCGTGCCCACGTATCCCAGGATGCGTTGAACGTTCTGCTCCACGGACTCCGTCCTGAGACCCCTGAGGAGAAGGTCCATCCATGCGGTGGGCTTGACCTCTCCCTCCAGGACGGCATCCCACAGGGTCACCCACCCGATTCCTCTGATGAGGGGATCCTCCACCTCGGGGAGGTTCTCCATGAGATACCGCAGGCTGAGCGAGTCCAGATGGAAGTGCCCATACTCCACCCCCGCGGCGTTGGGGAGCACGAAGTTCGGGCGTGGACAACCGATCCAGTCGTCCAGTGGGGCCGCGGAGCCCGAGAGATCGACGGGGACCCGAAAGGTCTCGTCATCGTAGGCCAGGAGCACCTCGAGTTGCTGAGGCCAGATGCGATCTCGCTCGTGAGGGTCTTCCTGGAAGACCATGAGCAGGTCCATCCCGCCCTCGCCGTTGTCCAGGATCTGCGTGATGATCACGGGGCGCCCGGGCTCCTCCACCCACATCTGACTCCACACCGCCAGGTCCGCCTCGGAGCGGCGATCCAGAATGGCGATGAGCTCGGGCCATGTCGCGTTTCCGTAGCTGAACGCGCTCAGGTACTCGCGCATGCCGTCACGAAATGGCTCTTCCCCGAGGAGCAACTCGAGCTGGCGCATGACGATGGGAGCCTTCTGGTAGATGATTGCCCCGTAAAGGCTACTGGCCCCCTTCAGGTTCTCCAGGGGCTGGCGGATGGAGTTGGCGCCGTCGGTGCGATCGACGCCGTAGGCCGTGTTGTGATGGGCCAGGAAGAAGCGGAGGTCGTGATCGATCTCCGGGAACGACGGATAGACGATCTTCGCCGCCATGAAGTTGGCGAACACCTCCTTCGTCCAGACGTCGTCGAACCAGTTCATGGTGACCAGATCACCGAACCACATGTGAGCGGTCTCATGGGCGATGAGGCTGGCCCGGCCCAGGTGCTGGGACTGCCTAGCGGACTCGTCCAGCATCAGGCTGGACTGGCGGTACTGGACTGGCGGTACTGGACTGGCGGTAGAAGATGCCGCCCGGGTGCTCCATGCCCCCGTATTGGAAAGGCGGGATGAGTACGAAGTCGAACTTCCCGAAGGGGTACGGGATGTCCGTGTACTCCTCCAGCCACTCCAGCGCCACCTCGTGGAGGTCGAAGATCGCCTCACGATTCCGCGCCACCTTCTCGTCGTCCGTCTCCCTGTGGAACATCCTCATCGTGCGACCGGCACGCTCGGCCGTCTCGATACGGAAGTCGCCCACCGCGAAGGCGAAGAGGTACGTGGGGATGGGCTCGGTCTCCGCGAAACGGTAGGTCGCTCCCCCCTCCCCTCCCGTCGCCTCGTCCCTTGCAGTCTCTTCCCCGTTGGCCACGGCCACCCACCCCTCCGGGACGTCGAGCGAGAGGGTGAACCGGCCCTTCAGGTTCGGCTGATCGAAGAGCGGCAACGAGAAATGAGCCCGATCGGGTACGAAGAGCGTGTACAGGAAGGCGTTGTTGCGGTTGAGGGCCTCGTCCCCGGCCGCGAAGTCGACTTCGATCTGGTTGCGTGAACCCGCGTCGAGAGCCCTGGCGGGTACCACCACGTGATCGTTGACGGCTTCCCAATCCACCGGGACCCCATTTGCCCGAACGGCTGCCACCCGCTCGAGTGGGTCACTGAAGTCGAGGATCACGTCGGTACGCTCGGCGTCTGACCATGCGAAGTCGACGGTCACGGACCCCTCAAGGGCCGACTCGCGCTCCCGCGGAACTCGGAGTCGGTAGTCGTAGCGGACGTCCTCGAGGGTCGCCGAACGGAGCTCCGCCAGCTCCCACGAGATCCCCTCCTCCGTGAAGAGCGGGGAGCGGGCGTCGGAGCAGCCGCAGAGGGTCAGGGCCACCGATCCGGTTACCAAGAGAGAGGGGCGAGCGTGGCGTATCATTGGCGAGACGACCCTGGAGAGTCTTGGACGAGGAGTCAACTTGGCGGGGATGCGGCGACCCTGAAAGGGGTGCTCGAGGCCCTCCCCCACGAGAAGAGGCCCTCCCGGGAGCTCCTCCCGGGCCTGCTCGAGGTCTCCCGTGGGGGCGTCCCACTTCTGGATCAGCCCCGTTACATTCCCGAGATGACCGAGTCCGCACCCGCGCTGCAGGGCTACTGCGCCGCCGAGGGCCATCCGTTCCACGGACCCTATCACGACGAGGAGTACGGTTTCCCCGTCACCGACGACAACCTCCTCTTCGAGCGACTCGTCCTGGAGATGAACCAAGCCGGGCTTTCGTGGCTGACGATCCTGAAGAAGAAGGAGACCTTCCGGCAGGCGTACGACGGATTCGACTTAGCCCAAGTCGCCTCCTACGGGGATGCCGACCGGACCCGGCTCCTGGCCGACCCCGGGATCATCCGCAATCGTCTCAAGGTCGACGCCGCCATCCATAACGCCGGACGTATCCTCGAGATCTGTGAGTCGCACGCCTCATTCGCCCGGTGGTTGGAGAGCCACCATCCCCGATCGAAGGCCGATTGGGTCCGCCTGTTCAAGAAGTCCTTCCGCTTCACCGGCGGCGAGATCACTGGCGAGTTCCTGACGAGCATCGGCTACCTGCCGGGTGCCCACGACCCCAACTGTCCCGTCTACGCCCGGATCCTCCACCTCGATCCACCATGGGCGCGGGCCGACGACGGAGCCCCTTGAGCACGGATCGGCCCACGCAGGAGACCTGGATCGCCACGCCGTTTCACTCACCGTGGTGGCTCCCCGGCGCCCATGCCCAGACCCTTATAGGGAAGCTGCTCCGTTCAAAGCCCCAGCTCGGTGTGACGGCCGAGCGGATCGACACCCCGGACGGCGACTTCCTGGATCTGGCCTGGATGCCCGAGACCGATCCTGGGGCGCCTGTGGTCCTCGTGCTTCATGGCCTCGAGGGACACACGCGTAGGGGGTACGTCATCCAGATGTTCGTGGCCCTGGCCGATCGGGGCATGCGGGCCGTGGGTCTCAACTTCCGGGGCTGCTCCGGAGAGATAAACCGAGCCCCCCAGTTCTACCACTCCGGGGAGACGGAGGATGTGGCCCTGGTGGTCCGGCTCCTCCGGGACCGGTTCCCCGGCCGACCGCTCATGGCGGTGGGTTTTTCCCTAGGAGGAAATGTCCTTCTCAAGTTCCTCGGAGAGCAGACCGACCGCGGCAGTCTTCCCATCTCGGCCGCCGTCGCGATCTCCGTTCCCTACGACCTCTCGGCAGGTGCCACGGCTCTCGCGCAGGGCGTCATGGCTCGCTTCTATACACGCTACTTCGTCCGCTCTCTCATGAGAAAGGTGCGTGCAAAAAGGGCGTTGCTGGAGAACCTGATCGACTTGAGCACCGTGAGTGACAGGGCGACAATGCGAGCATTCGACGACGCGGTGACCGCCCCCCTCCACGGCTTCTCCGGAGCCGAGGACTACTATGAGCTATGCAGCTCGAGGTGGTTCGTTTCCAGGATTCAGACCCCGACCCTCCTCCTTCACTCCCTCAACGACCCGTTTCTCCCCTCCTCGGCGATCCCCCGGGCGATCATCGCAGCCAACCCGCACCTGACGCTCGTGGTCACCGATAAAGGTGGGCACGTCGGGTTTGTCGAGGGGGCTGTGCCGTGGAGTCCATCTTTCTGGGCTGAGCGAGAGGCCGCCGGCTTTCTCCGTCACCAGTACCGGGTGCAAGCCATCGCCCGGGGTCGAGGTCATGATCTCCCCACTTGGATAGCTTGACCAACACGTCGAAACCCGGTAGAGTGGCGCCGTTCTAGTAGTTAGGACAAAAGGAGCGCTCGTAAGGTGCGTCGCCCGATGAACGATTGAGAGGGAGTTGGTGCATGGCCCAGGGGACCGTTAAGTAGTTCAACGACAGTAAGGGGTTCGGATTCATAACCCCGGACGAGGGTGATCGCGATTGTTTCGTACACTACTCCGTGATCCAGGGGGAAGGCTTCAAGAGCCTCTCCGAGGGTGACCGCGTAGAATTCGAGATGGGAGAGGGTCCCAAGGGTCCCGCCGCCGAGAACGTGACGAGGATCACTTAGCCACCCTCTAATCGAGGTCCCGGAAGAAGACCCTCCGGTGCCAGCTCTCGTGGGCCGGTCGCTCCCAGCGGCCCGCTCGCTCTTCGGTCAGACGCTTGACCGTGTTGTCGAACACCACGATCTCGGGGCCGACCGCGCCCTCTTCGACCAGTCGCCTGAACTCCGGCCGCGATGATCGCCGGACCTCATCTTCGTGCCGGAACCAGACGGGCGAGCTGTCGACGATGGGGACGCCCAGAACCCTCTCCTGGTCCTTGAGAACGCCGACCATGGCGTCGATGGAGCACCCCGAAGGGGGCACGGACGCCTCGTCTACCGCCACGAGCAGGAATCGGCCATGGCGCCAGTCCCGGCTACACCGGAGTGGCATGCCGTGCGCCGCCCAAGTGTCGAGAAACCGGTCCACGGCGCCCAGGAAGGACTCCTCTTCGGCCGCATCGAGCTCTCGGCCCACACCGAAGACCCAGAGGCGTGACTCGTCCGGGAGCGTCTCGAACGGAACCCTGGGCATCAGGCTGCTCCCATTTCGCCCGGACTCGCCGGGCTGTCGGGACTCGGGGGAGCGAGCGGAGGGATGGCTGCGAAGGCCTGGGGTGGCGACTTGTCGAGGAGGATCGCTATCCAACGGAGATCTTCCGTGTTCTCCAACATGATCTTCACCACCATGGTGAGAGGAACGGCCAGAAGCGCCCCAACGGGTCCCCACAACCAGGCCCAGAACAACAGCGAGAGGATCACCACAAGGGTGGAGAGACCCAACCGCCGGCCCATGAGGTTCGGTTCGATGATGTTCCCGAACACCGTGTTGATCACCCCGTAGGCGATGGACACCGCAAGGAAGTGCCCCAGGGATCCGAACTGGAGGAGACTCAGCACGAGAGCAGGGATGGCGGCCAGGATCGATCCCACGGTGGGGATGTAGTTCATCACGAATCCGATGAGGCCCAGCAGGACGGGAAAATCCAGCCCAAGGAGCCGAGCCAGCAGGCCGATGAGTAGGCCCGTGGCGAGGCTCACGACCGTCTTGATCCCGAGGTACTCCTGAACTTCCCGGATCACCTTGGTCATGCGGCGCCCGTCACCGGCCTGCGGCCCCAGGATCGCCCTGAACTTGAACGGGAATACCGTCGCCTCGGCGAGGATGAACGCCATGACCAGCAGGACCAGGAAGGTGTTCCCCAGGAACCCGACTACCCGTGCCGCCGTCTGACCGAAGAGGCCGATGGCGGCGCCGGGGTCGATGAGGCTCAACGTGAGATACTGGTCCAAGGGGATGCCGAATCGAGCGCTCAGTCCATCCACCCACGACGCGTAAAGGATGCGCAGGCGCTCCTGATAGCCCGGAAGCTGCGTCTGGAACTCCGCCACGGACTGGGTGCCAAGCAGGATGATTCCCCCGAGGAGCGCGCCGATGACCAGCATCGTCAGCAGAACCGCCAGCGGCGCTGGGACGCGACGGAGTTGGAGCCAGAACATGATGGGCATGCTCATGACCGCAAGGAACAGCGCCAGGGCGAAGGGGAGCAGCATGGTGGCCCCCAGCCTCAGTCCGGCCACGACGACGACGAAGCACGCTCCCATCAAGAGGAAGCGTGCTCCCGGGGTGTCGGTTCGCTCGAAGATCATCTAAGGTTTCGCGTCAGAAAGCGTGGGCGATCGTGCCAGTCCGTCCTCCGGCCACCGCTATACTGATCCGGCCACCGCTATACTGATAAAGATCGCAATAGGGCGCGCGCCGTCCAAGGACTTGCTGATGGCTGAACACCGTTCGGATGCCCTGGTTCCGATTCCCGAGTCGGACGACGAGCTCCTCGACCAGTGCCGGGTCGACACGTTCAGGTCCGGGGGCAAGGGCGGGCAGCACCAGAACGTGACGGACAGCGGCGTGCGCCTCACCCACATACCGAGCGGCACGGTCGCGACCAGCCGGAGCCTCCGAAGCCAGCATGGGAACAAGAAGGCCGCACTGCGAGCACTTCGCAGAAAGTTGGCGGCCTCGCAAAGACGTCCGAAGCGTCGTATACCCACACGAGTCCCTCGAAGCGCCCACGAGCGCCGCCTCCAGGCCAAGCGACAGCGCTCTGCCCGAAAGTCGCTTCGAAGGAAGCCGCTGGACGAGACCTAGGGCACCGGCATATCATGGACAGTGAGCTCGGCTCCCGTCGGCGATTCCGCTCACCCGACTGCATCCGCAAATAGAGGGGCTCTTGAACCGAGAGACCATCCGCGCGCTCCTGGTCGACGACGACCAAGGCGACTTTGCCGTGACGCGCGCCATGCTGGAGCAGATTCAACAGCCCAAGATCGAGTTGGACTGGGTGGCGACGTTCGAGGAAGGCCGCGACGCTCTGATCCAGGACGATTACGACGTCTACATCGTGGACTACTTCCTGGAGGACCGCACGGGCCTGGACCTCTTGAGGGAAGCCGGGCGACGCCAGCTCCAGGCTCCTGTCATCATGCTTACGGGACGCGGCAGCCACGCCGTGGACATGGAGGCCATGCACTCCGGAGCGGCGGACTACCTAGTGAAGGGAGAGATCGGCCCGGCGGAACTGGAGCGGTCCATCCGGTACGCTCTCGATCGTCTAGAGACGCTGAAGGCCCTCCGGGAGAGCGAAGAGCGCCATCGCGGCATGTTCGATCACCTACCCATCGGAGTGTTTCGGTGCACGCCCGAAGGCCGCTTCCTCGATGCGAACCCGGCGCTGGTGCGGATTCTCGGCTATCCGGATCCGGCTACTCTGGAGAAAACCTACTCCGCCACTTTCTACGTGAATCCGGCCGACCAGGAGCACTTCAAGTCCAGGCTAGACCAGTTCGGCATGGTCCGAGGCTTCGAGACGCAGCTCCGTTGCGTTGACGGTCGCCAGATCCGGCTGCGCAATACGGCCCGGATCCAGCGTGGACCGGACGGAGAGGTAGTTTACGTCGAGGGAACGGTCGAGGACGTTTCCAACGCGTGGCGGGCTGGAGGGTTCTACGAGGACGCGGCCCGCTTCCAGACCATCTTCGAGCACGGCGGAATCGGCATGCTCCTGGTGGATCTCTCCGGTGTGATCCTGGACGTGAACGGGGCCTTCTGCCGGGTGTCCGGATACGAGAAGGACGAGCTTCTCGAGACGGAGTATGCCGCGCTCTGGGAGGCCGACGACCAGTCCAAGGCCCGCGCCTCCGTGGAGGCACTGGCTGCCGGCGCAGCCGCGCCGCGCGATGAGGCCCAAACCCTGAGGGACAAAGAGGGAGGTTCCAGGCAGGGTCGTGTGTTCGCCTCACTCATCCGGGACTGGAACGACGAGCCGGACCACTCGGGCAGCGTTGGACCCGACGGCCGCTCGCATGCAGAAGGTAGCCAGCTCGTCGGGGTCGGATACGGCGTCCGGCGCACCGCCGCTCATCGCCCAATCGCGGACCTGAGCAGCGTCATCCTCGGCCTCCAGCCCCTCCGCCGCTGCATTCAGGAAATCCCGATGGGTCACCGTTCGTGCCATCTCCAGGATCTGGTCTCTGGCCAGATCCGCGGGCCCCCCGGCCTTGGCGGCCTTCAAGTACTCCTGAAGATGAACCAGGGCCATGGCGGTGTGGCGTGACGCCAGGTCGAGCCAGGTCAGCGTGCAAAGCGTACGCACCGCCTCGGGGTAGATCCGGATGATCTTCTTGGCCATCCCGCGGGCTGGCTCGCGGTGTCCGTCTTCAAGCATGGCATCGATGGCCTGCCCGTAGTACTGCAATGCCCGAGACCGGTCTCCGCCCTTGAGGCACAAGTCTCCGGCCCGGTTGAGCGAGGTTCCCTTGAAGCCCAGGGGAGCGCGTGCCGCCTCCGCTTCGAGATCGGCCAACAGCTTTTCCCGCTCGTCGGAGCGCGCACGGGAAGTGGCCGATTCGTTACGAAACCACTGTGAAAAGAGTCTCATCTGGACCGCGTCTGGGGTCTCTGCCTTCGCCCTACTCTAATTCCTTAGCTGCTCCGTGTCTCACGTAAGTTGGCAGAGAGGGCATCAGCAGGGCCGCCGGATACAAGTGGTGGACACGGTTCCTCGCGGAGGGATTCGAGGGACCTCCACGACCGCTCTCACCGGCCCCACCACTGCCCGCATGCCGTAGCGGAAGGTGTCGTGGAACACGTCGTGGATCTGCGTCAGCGCTACGGGTGGGGATCACGCAAGATCCGTAAACTCACAGCTGAGAAGTTCGGCGAGGCACCAGCTCGCAGGACGATCGACCGTATCTTCGAGCGTCACGACCTGATCACGAAGAAGCGCCGACGCTCCGGTAAGCCGGGCCATCCCGGTAAGCCACTCACCCCCATGGACGAGCCCAATGCGGTCTGGACGGTCGACTTCAAAGGCCAGTTCAAGATGCTCAACGGCCGCTACTGCTATCCCCTTACCATCCAGGACGGTTTCAGCCGATTCCTGCTCGAGTGCAGAGGGCTGTACTCCACGTCGATCGAGCTCGCCAAGCCCGTATTCATCAAGGTCTTCCGTGAGTTCGGCGTTCCCGCCGTCATCCGCTCCGACAACGGCACGCCCTTCGCTTCCATCGGCCTCGCTCGGCTCACACGCCTCAGCGCTTGGTGGATCCGGCTCGGCATCCGTCCTGAGACCATCGAGCCTGGTAAGCCGCAGCAGAATGGCCGTCACGAACGCATGCACCGAACCCTCAAGCGCGAAGCCACTCGGCCGCCGAAGGCCAACCTCCGTGCCCAGCAGCGTCACTTCAACCACTTCCGCCGCACCTTCAATTCCATCCGGCCGCATGAGGCGCTCGACGATGCGACGCCCGATTCAGTCTACCGATCGGCTCTTAGAGCCTACCCCGATGTCCTTCCGCCTATCGAATACCCCGAGCACTTCGAGGTCCGTAAGGTCTCTACGAACGGAGGCATCCGCTGGCACTCGCGTTGGATCAACATCAGCTCGGCGCTCGGCAACGAGTTCATCGGGCTCGAACCCATCGGTCCCGCTCTGTGGCAAATCTACTTCGGACCCATTACCCTCGGGTGGTTTGACGAAGAACTCTTCGTCATTTTCGACACCCACGGCAACACAGGACGTAACCCAATCTGTTAACCATCAGCTGGCACCATTGTGTCAACCATCAGGTGCGCTGTTCAGATCGACGCGCCCGTGGCAGCCGGCATCTCCGCAGCCGCGATCGCTGGCGGCACGATCGATCAGGTCAACATTTCCAATCCGGGTGGAGTGGGTGTAAGCCTCAACAGCACCTCCGGCACGTTCACGTTCAGCAGTGTGGACGTCCAGAACTCGGGGGCACAGGGTGTGGACCTCTTCAACGCGGGCGGCAGCATCACGTTCGACGATCTGTCGATCAGCGGAGCGGGTGATGACGCGTTCGAGGTGAACGGGGGGTCGCCCACTCTGGTGGTCAACGTTGGCACGGCTGGCATCTCGAACGTTACCGCCTTCAGGCGGGCCTTGCTCATTCAGAGCACCACCGGCGGCACGGTGACGTTCAACGGAGGCTCGATCACCGACACGGGAGGATCGGGCATCGACATCTTCAGCCCGGCCGGCGCCATCACCGTGAATACGCCGGTCACCATCGACAACCCGTCGGGCTCGGGGGTGGACATCATCGGCGGTACAGCGCCAGTGACCTTCGCGGACTTGGACGTGACGATTCCTCCGCCTGCGTTAGCTATGGCTGCGGCAGGGGCGCCGGTGTTCCAGCCGGTGCAGGATCCTGTACTCGCCCGTCTCGGCGGCCCGATTGGCGGAGTTGCGATCGATAACCCCACGGGAACGATTACGTTCGGCACGCTGCACATCTCCACGGGAAACGAGCCAGCCCTCGCGATCTCGGGTGCCGGCACGGTGCGGGTCACGGACCCGAGCAGCACGTTGGCCTCCTCGTTGAGCTCGGCGATCGACGTCTTTTCGGTGGACCTGGACATGACGTTCGCGTCGGTCTCTTCCTCCAGCTCCTCGTCCGTAGGGATCCGCCTGAATGGCACGACCGGCGATCTGACCATGAGTGGAGGGAGTATTACCAGCACGAATGGGTCGTCCATCCGCATCACGGGTGGTAGCACCAATATGTCCTACGCCGGGTCGATTACGTCGACCCGCTCGAGCGATGTCGTGGTCGTTCAGAACACCACCGGCGGAACGATGACCTTCAGCGGCCCGATCACCGAGTCGTGCGTCACGTGCCCGGTGTCCGTCAATGCCGGGATCAACCTGCTCAACAACACCGGCGCTACGATCAACTTCAGCGGAGGGCTTACCCTAGGTACCGGCCCGAACACCGGTTTCTCCGCCACCGGCGGCGGCACCGTCAACGTCACGGGCACCAACACCGTGAGCACCACGATCGGCATCGGAATCAACATCCAGAACACGGACATCGGCGGGAGCGGCTTCACGTTCCAGTCGGTGTCGGTGAGCGGCGCCACCAATGGCATCGTGCTGAACAACACCGGCTCCGGGGCATTCACGGTTACGGGCACCGGTGCGGCGGGCTCGGGTGGATCGATCCTGAACACGACCGGCAGGGGCATCGACATCAGCGGGGGCGGCGGCACGTTCACGTTCACCGGCCTGGACATCGACAACTCCACGGGAAGTGGCATCTTCCTGAGCGGCACGAGTGGGACGTTCACGCTGCAGGGCAGCGACGTCAAGAACAGCGGATCCTTCTCCGAGCCGGGCGTGAAGCTGCTCGACCATGTCGGCACTGCGACCATCTCCAACTCGACGGTGTCCGGGTCGAATCAGAACAATGTCGGTGTTCAGAACGACGTGGGGCCGCTGGTACTGACGGTTACTGGCAGCACGTTGAGCAGCTCCTTGGCGAAGGGCGGGGTCGGACTAGACATCCAGACCGGCACTAACGCCTTGGTGACCGCCATGGTCACGGCGAACGCGTTCACCAACAACGACGGAACCGGTCTCTTAGGATTCAGTACCGCCTCGTCCACGCTCGATCTGACGGTACAGGGCGGCAACTCGTTCACCAACAACGGCGATGGGGTTTCCCTCGGGAACAATGGCGGCGGAACCCTGACGTTCGACGTGATGGGGAACACGTTCATCGGGAACCCCTTTGCAGCAGTCGATGTTTTCGGAAGCGGCCCGGGGCTGGTGAGTGGCTCGATCACCGGGAACACCATGTCCAGCCCGCTCTTCTCGAGGGGGGTCAACTTGTTCTTCAATGGTGGGGCGGACGGAATCGTACGGGTCTCCGGGAACAACTTCAGTGGTGGGGCCCACGGGGTGGTGGCGTTTGTAGGCTCCAGTCCGTCCGATAATTCCAAGTTGGACTTGACGGTCGAGACCGAGATCATCTCGCTCAACCTTAGCTCCCTCACGCCCGGGATTGACGTGACCGCCAACGAAGCGACGACGTTGTGCACGAATATCCGCTCGAACACCATCACCGTGGGTGACGCCAACGCCATCGAGCTGCGCCAGGAAGAACTCAGCACCGTATCCATCGAGGGGCTCAACGGCGGAACGGGGAGCGTGTCGGTCGGCGCCGACGTGGCGACCTTCCTCCAGTCGGTTAATCCCCTGAGCCCGGATGGTGCCTTCGTCGGCATCACGACGTTCATCCTGGGCGTACCTTATCCCGGCACTTGCCGGATCCCGTAGAAAGGACACCATCGGGCATGGCGTTCGTTCCGGCCATGCTCCTGGCCCAGAGGGCGTTGAGCGCGGCGGGCAGCAGCAGCACTGGTTCTCCTGGCCGCCCACACCGGGGGCTTTTGTCTCGGATTCACGGTGCGGGAGTCGCCCCCGAGTTACTTTTTCGGAGAGGCGTACGTATCTCTGCGTCGTGAGTATACGTACGGACGTGCACGTCGAAGAAGAAGCGCGCCCGGCAGGACTCGAACCTGCGACCTACGGATTAGAAGTCCGTTGCTCTGTCCAGCTGAGCTACGGGCGCTGGAGCCGGCCCTTTCCTGGCCGGAACCTGGTGGAAGCTAACAGACCGTGATAGGTCGTCAACGAGACTGGCGACGGGTAAGTTACCGGCCCGTACTGAGTCGCCGGAAGACGGCCGAGCAGCTGCCGGGGGCGTCTGATCCGCCCATAGCGACGCCCAGCGTCCGGCCGAGGAGGGTGGAGCTGCCCGGATCCGGGGGAGCCCCGAAGTATCCGTCCAGCGCCAGGTCGAAGAGAGCCTCCTCCGAGGGCCACCTGACGAGCGACCGTCTCACCTCTTCCACCCATCGGGCGTAGTCCGCGTCGGGCCCGAACACGATTCGGTTCAGGTTGATGCAGGGCGCGATGGTGTTGGTCAGGGTGAAGAACTCCCATCGGAGACCCCGTAGCGCCACGGGGCTCGCCGCGATCGCCGGAAGCTCAGCCAGCGTGCTCTCCAGGGTCTCGGATCGCTCTTGCGTCAGCATCCGGGCGGCCCGCAGGGCGGCGTCACGAGCCTGGCGCAACGCCGCCAGGTCCGTGGACCGCGCTGTCGTCTCGTAGAAGGTCTCGAGGGCTGTTGCTCCCAGATTCACCAGCGCGAAGCCCATCAGGTTATCGATGAGCGTGGGTCCGTCGTCGGCGATGAGAAAGCCTACTGAGAGTACTTCCCGAATTGTCGCGTCGGCGCGAGACTCGTCCCCGAGGGCGAGCTCGTGAATGGCCTTTCCCAAATGGGCGTGGGCTCCCTGGGTGAGATGGTTGAATCGCGGTACCGGGAGGGATCGAGGTGCCTGGCGTTGGTCCACAGGGCCAGATTGCGCCCCACCGCGGAGACGTCGATGCCGCCGTCGAGACCCCATCGGTTGGTCCAGGAGGTCGGCAACGAGTAGGAAAGGGTGAGCTCCCTGAGCTTGATATAGCCGCCGTCTTCCAGGTTCTGGTCAGTCGTGAAGATATTGAAGAACCAGCGACTCTCGGAATCGATCACCGTCGTGTTTGGCACGTAGGTGGTGTCGGTACCCGTCACGATTTCGTTGACGCCGTCGATGACGATTCCGGTGTTGGCATCGCATGTCGGATACCCGGGCAGGTCGGGACCTCCCGGCGTGCAGCGACCGCCGAGCGTCTCAGTGAGGACGCCCGAAAGCCGGCCGAACATGTTGGTGACAGAGTAGATGTCGCCACCCTGCCTCATGTCGAGGAGAACGCTCAGACGCGCGCCCTTGTAGCTGAACGAGTTCGACCAGCCAGCGCGCCAGTCGGGGTTCACGTTTCCGATTGGCTCTGGTGCAGCGGTCCACCGCGGATAACCGCCGGACGCACTCACGATGACGTTGCCGTTCGGGTCAAATCGAGTTTTCCGGCCCACCAGCTGTCCGAGCGGCTCTCCCACGCGGGCGAAGAGGGAGGCGAACCAGAAGCCACCGGCGAGGCTCATCTCGAGACCCTCGACGCCCTCGGTGAGGGCCACCACCTCGCTGTTGTTCTTCGCCCAGGTGACTGCCGTCTCCCAGCGGAAGTTGGCGCCCAAATACGGTGTACCCCGGAGCAGCACTTCCCAGCCCTTGTTCTGCACGGTCCCCGCGTTGATGATCCTGCTCACGTAGCCCGTGGCAGTTGAGAGCTGGACCGGCATGAGCTGGTCCCGCGTCTCCGCATTGTAGTAGGTGACGTCCACTCCGAGCCGGTTGTCCAGGAATCCCAGCTCGGTCCCGAACTCCCACGACTCGGTGGTCTCCGGCCTCAGGTCCGGATTCTTTAGGGCACCCGGAATGCTGAAGCTGGCGAGCCCGTTCCACAGGTCACCGGCTGCGAATGTGTTGCGTAGCTGATAGGGACCGGTATCGTTCCCGACCTCCGCCCAGCTCGCGCGAAGCTTCCCGTAGGAGAGCAGCCCGCCCTGCAGCCCCTCGATCACATCCGAAAAGACGAAGCTCGAGCTGACCGACGGATAGAAGTACGAACGATTTGCCTCGGGGAGCGTGGAGGACCAGTCGTTCCGACCGGTCGCCGTGAGGAAGAGGAAGTTATTGTACCCGAAGTCGACCTGGCCATAGAGGCTGTTGACCCGCTTTCGGGCCACGGTGGTCGTACGGTCGGGGGGGTTTGCGGCGTTAGAGACGTCGAAGGTGCCCGGCGCAGTGAGGACCCCCACCCAGGTGTAGTCGTTCTGGCGCTCGATGTCCCGACGGTTTCCGCCGAACACGAAGTTCGTGGTGAACGGGAGATGCAGATCCGGACTGGCCGTCAGGAGAAAGTCGCTGTTGGTCTCCTGGTGGCTGATGGCCCATTGGCTGAACGCACCACCGGAATCGATGTTCTCGCGGCCCCCGGTGATCGGGTTGGTGCTATAGTCGCCGGCGATGGCGAGACCCGGGTTGGCCGCGAACGTCTTACGCCGATCGTCCTGGTACCAGTCGGTGCCCGATCGCACCGTCGCGCTCAACCAGTCGGTGAGCTGGACCGAAGCCGAGATCTGGCCGATCAAGCGGTCGCGGCTGTCCGAGTTGACGTTCGAGAGTGCCCTGAAGTACGGGTTCAGCCAGTAAAGCGTGGTCCAATTGTAGGGGAACCCACCTACGGTCGGCTCATCCAGTGGCCGGGTCTGCTCGTAAAGATTCTCGAGCCGACCCATGTCGACCTGTCGCCCGAACCACACGAATTGGTGCATGATGTTGTCGCCGCCGTAACCGACGCCCGGACGTTGAAAACCCTCGGAGGAGATGTATTGGACCGAGGTGTTGATACTGACGCGCTCGAATGCGTCGATGCCCCCACCGAACGAGAACGTGGTGCGATCCTGGCTATGACCGGGCTGCATCCCGTTCAGGTCCATCCGGCTGAACGCCACGCGACCGTGGAGGCTCTTGTTCGCGCCGGACACGGAGACGTTTGTCGTGGCCGTGACACCCGTATCGAAGAAGTCCCGCACGTTGTTCGGATTCGAGACCCACGGCGCTGGCGCCCGAGTGTCCGTGACCGGGTCGTACGCGCTGAACCACTGGGGAATCTCGAGTCCCGTGTCGAGCGGCGGGCCCCAACTCTCGTCGGCTTCGTCGAACGTCCCATTGCCGAAGCCGTCGTAATACGAGTACTCGCCCAAGTATCCGGAGCCGAACTGGTTCTGATAATCCGGTAGGCGGAGTACGTCCTCGAAGGTCACCAGCTGGCTGACCACGATCTGTGCGCCACCAAGCACGTTCCGGCCCTTTTTCGTCTCGATGAGGATCGCTCCATTCGAGGCCCGCGATCCATAAAGCGCCGCCGCGTTGGGACCCTTCAGGACTGTGATCGACTCGATGTTGTCAGGGTTGATGTCTTGGATCGCGTTGCCGTAGTCGATTCCGCCCTGGTCGGTCAGAATGCCCACTCTATCGCCGATGGCATTGCTGACCGGAATCCCGTCGATGATGAACAGAGGCTGGTTGGCTCCGGTGATCGAGCTCTCGCCCCGGATCACGATGCGGGAAGAACCGCCCTGGGGACCCGAGTTCTGGATGTGCACCCCGGCTATCTTGCCGGACAGCGCGTTGACCAGGTTCGGTTCCACCTGTGTGATCTCGCTGCCGTCGAGCTGCCGAGCCGAGATACCGAGCGTGCGGGCCTGACGCTCCAGCCCCAGCGCCGTCACGACGATGCCTTCGATCCTCAGAGGATCCTCCCCGAGGACGAAGTCGAGCACCTGGGTGCCGGGCTGGAGTGTGATCGTCTGAGTCTGGGTCGTGCGCCCGATGATGCTGGCCGTCACGTCCACGACGGTGGCGCTCACCGGCACGACCAGGATGTACCGACCCTCGTTGTTGGTGATCGCGCCGAGGTTAAGGGACTCGATTAATACAGTCGCGGCTCCCACCGGTGCACCGGCTCCCGAGAGGACGCTGCCGGTCAGGTTGGTGGTCTCCTGGGCGACCCCCATCCGCCCGCCGGAGGGCAGAAACCTGAAACACTTGTTCACGGCTTAGGAGTTAATTTTTCTTCCGCATCTTGTCAAGTGAACCGGAACTGCTCTGACCTTTCACGCAACTTTGGTGATAATCCCTTAAACCCCTCTGACAACTAGGGTTCTGGGATCGCTCCGTCGACCGTCGGCCCACACTCCACGCCATTACTAGCTCATGCGGGATCGAGGGCCTTTCGAAGGCTTCCAGACCTACTTTTCGGCCCCTTAGAAGAATGCCGGTAACTACTGCATAAATAATCAACGCCGCAGCAGCGGCCGTCGCCGCTCAAGGGGCCATCCTGGTCAATACCCTCAGCTGATCCGGTCGAGCTAGTCCCCCTGAGCGGCTCGCAGGCGGCGCCAGGCCATCAGCCCATAGGCCCCGACGTTGAACACGACCAAAGCGATCCCCAGGGCCAACTGAGTCCTATGGGTCAGACCGGACGGGTAGATGATCGGACCCAGGTAGTGATCGATGAAGCCTCCTGGGTATCGGGCCTCACCACCCAACCTCCGGAGGCCATTCTCCAGGGGAGTGAGGGGACAGATCCACCCCCGAAATTCGATCCACGCCCCCCAGAGGACACAGGGGATGTGAATCCATGCCAGCCTGAGCCAGCGAAACACCAGCGCCACGCCCACCGTGACGAAGACGAGGAACGCGAAGTGGAAGAGAAGGACGAGATCGGCCAGGATGAGGTAGATCAAGGACCACCCTCGTACCCGGCGTCGGCCTCCGGTCTGGTCGGGGGCAGGAGCAAGTTACAGTTGGCGGCGGGGTAACCGCGGGGCTCCCTCAGCATCCGCAGGCGAAGGTCGTCGGCCTGGGTCCGGAGATAGACCATCTTCTCGAACATGGTCTCTCCAGGAACGTCCAGCACACCTCCGACGATGACACGCCCGGGCTCACCGCACGCGTGAGTGTCGACGGCTTGGATCATGTTCGATACACGCATTCTCTCTCCTGACTCGAACGCCCCGGCCATGGCCAAGCCTATCGCCGTCTGGCTGGCGCATCGACTCCGGTAGCAGAGGGCCGGTTCAGGCGGAGCGATCGGGCTACCGCCGGCTCCGGATCTACCCTTCGTGACTGCAACGGTTCGCAGGGCTCTGATCGGATCGGGCGTGTCGACGAAACCGCTTGCTCGAGTGTCGGTTCCGACATCCCCGCATGCTCACTGTATTCGCGGCGCAGCAACGGGCATCCTATCTTTGACACCCCCAAGCCTCACCTTGCTTCGGCGTATTCCATTCGGTGGTCCTGAGAGGTCGCCGACAAGGCCTAGATTCGTGCCCTATTCTTGAGACGGGGAAGTCGAGATGTCGCGGTTCAAGTGTTTTGCGCGCGCCCTGTCGGGCGCTTCGGTGCCCCTCCTCCTCCTCACCGCGCTTCCGTCGACGGCCCAGGTTCCTGATACCCCGCTCGCCAGCAAGGCCGATGTCGCCGTGGGCGAGCGACTGTTCCTGAAGAACTGCGCCCTCTGTCACGGCGGAGACGCTAGGGGCGGCCGGGGGCCGGACCTGACGCGCGGCTTCTTCCGTAACGCCACCAGCGACGACCAGCTCCTTCAAGTCGTTCGGGACGGGATCGAAGGCACCGGAATGCCCTGGACGGGCCAGAGCGATCGAAAGGCCGGACAGCTGGTGGCCTTCATTCGATCGTTGAGCGGCAGTTCCGGTCCCATCCCGGGGGATCCCCAGAAGGGTCGTGAGCTGTTCTTCGGCTCCGCCACATGCAGCACGTGCCACATGGTGACCGGTGAGGGGAGTCGTCAGGGACCGGACCTCAGCTGGGTCGGCTGGCGACGAGCGCCGGACTACCTCAGGGCAGCCTTGCTCGATCCCAACGCTGACGTGGAGCCCCGCTGGTGGACGGCCCAGGCGACGACCGTGACCGGCGACGAGGTCGGTAGTATTCTGGTCGACGAGGATCAGTTCACGGTGCGCCTGCTCGACGCGAACGACGACCTTCACGCGTTGGCCAAGAGCGATCTGGAGGAGTTCGAGCGAGGGAAGAGCTCCAGGATGCCCTCGTTCCTCGGGATCCTCAGCGAGGAAGACCTCGAGGACGTCGTTGCGTACCTCGCCGGACTGCGCGGAGGGAGCGACCGATGAGACATGTCACGATAGGACTGCTGATCGCACTGTTCGGGTGTCAGGCGGGTGAGCCGAGCTCAGATACCTTCGGCGACGAAGGCGGAGCCTCCGCAACGGATCCGGCCAGCCGGGTGGTGACGTCCGACCGCCTCGTCAACGCGGATCAGGAGCCCGAGAACTGGCTCATGTACTCAGGCCAGTACAACAGCCAACGGTACAGTAGACTCGATCAGGTGAATCGGGGTAACGCCGCTGACCTGAAAGTCGAGTGGGTCCATCAGTTCCACACGCTCTCGGTCGTCGAGACTTCCCCGGTCGTCGTGGACGGGCTCATGTTCATCACCGAATCGCCCAGCACGCTCATCGCCCTCGATGCGGCGACCGGACGCCGATTCTGGACCTACGAGCACCCCGTTCCCGACAAGCTCACGCTTTGCTGCGGACGGAACAATCGTGGCGTGGCGGTCCTCGGGGAGAAGGTCTATCTCGGGACCGTGGACGCCCGGCTCCTGGCGCTCGACGCCAAGACCGGCAGCGTCCTCTGGAACGTCGAAGTGGGAGACGCCGCCGCAGGGTTCAGCATCACGGGCGCGCCACTCGTCGTGAAGGACATGGTGATCACCGGCGTCGGTGGCGGAGAGTACGGCATCCGCGGCTTCATCGACGCCTACGACGCCGAGACGGGCGAGCTCCGTTGGCGCTTCTACACGATTCCGGGAGAGGGCGAGCCGGGAAACGAGACGTGGGGAGGCGACTCGTGGAAGTACGGCGGCGCTCCGACGTGGCTGACGGGGTCCTACGATCCCGAAACGAACCTGATCTACTGGGGCACGGGTAACCCTGGGCCCGACTGGAACGGAGACCTTCGGCCAGGCGACAACCTGTACTCGGATGCGGTTGTGGCGTTGGACGCGGACAGCGGGGAGTTGAGGTGGCACTTCCAGTTCACGCCACACGACACGCACGATTGGGATGCAACTCAGATTCCGGTATTGGTCGACCTGGAGTTGGGGGGCGAGCTACGGGAGCTCATGTTGTGGGCGAACCGCAACGCCTTCTATTATGTGCTCGATCGTGAGACCGGTCAGTTTGTGCGAGCCACCGCATACGCCAAGCAGACGTGGGCCCAAGGGATGGACGAGAGCGGTCGTCCGATCCTGATCCCGGACACGGACCCGACCGAGGAGGGCGTCGAGGTATACCCGTCGATCGGGGGCGCCACCAACTGGAACTCGCCGAGCTTCAGCCCCGCCTCGGGGCTCTTCTACACCCGCGCCCGTGACGCCGCCCACATCTACTACAAGCGCGACGACGTATACGAGAAAGGAGACACGTACTTAGGCGGGTTCGGCAAAGACGCCGATCACCCGGAGAATTTCACCGCCGCCATCCGCGCACTGGACCCGCTCACCGGAGATCTTCAGTGGGAGTATGAGCTCGATACGAGTGACTGGTGGAAGGCGGGCATCCTGTCCACCGCCGGCGGAGTCCTCTTCTCGGGGAGCAGCGACGGCTATTTTTTCGCCCTCGATGACCGTACGGGCGAGGATCTCTGGTACATCAGCGTGGGAGGACAGGTGCACGCGGCGCCGATGACGTATGGCGTCGACGGCCGGCAGTACGTCGCGGTGTCGGCGAACCACGCGCTGTTCACGTTCGCGCTCCCGGACTAACCCCCGAACTCTTCCTCCAGGACGCCCGTGGCGCACTCGTGGAAGCCCTCTCTGTCCTCTGAGGGATCGACGCCACGTGCACAGTTCATGACCCGAATCAGATCGCATCATCCCGTCGAAGAGTATCCGTGTGGCACCCATGAGCGCATCGAGACTTCGGCTTTCGTCCCTGAACACCCACTCCGCGTCGATCTCCTCGGGAGCGCTGGGAAAGATGGGGTACGCCTCGAGGTCGGTGATGCGAAAGTCCCCCGTCACACTGCCCCCGAGGACGTCATCGTCGGGATACGTCACGCTCCAGGAGTCGGGGCCCTCGGCGGTTACGGTGGCAATCGGTCCGGAGCCGTAACTCAGCCGCACCAGCGCGCGGGAGAGGCTCATGGAGGCGACCGCAACGTTGCCCGCATGGCCAGGCCCCGCTCCGGGTGAGCTGTCCACACCTCCGTCTCGTCCTCGTCGGTGGCCCTCCCGGCAATCGTGAACTCCTCACCACGGAAGAGAGGGCTGACCGCTCGGTAGGAGAAGGAGTCGGGGGAGCCGCCCAGCCGCCTCGATCCCGCGTCCAAGAGGAGGAGGGCAATGAGCGGTCCATGCACCACCAGGTCCGGATACCCCTCGACCTCGGTCACGTAACGGTGGTCGTAGTGAATGCGATGGCTGTTGAACGTGAGCGCGGAGAAACGGAAGAGGGTCACGGCGTCGGCCGCGAAGGATTCGGACCACTCCACGGGTTCGGGTGGGGGTTTGATCGGGCCGCCCCCAGCCCCAGAGCCATCACGGTAGACGAGGTCCTGCTCTTCTTCGATCGTCACGCCCCCTTCGTTCGCGATCTCATGTCGAATCGTGACGAAGACGAGAAGGCCGGATCGACCCTCCTTGCTCCGAACGGAGGCTATCGTGGATCTTCGCTGGACAGTCTCGCCTAAACGGAGCGTTCCAAGGAAGCGAAGCCGGCCTCCGGCCCACATCCGCCGCTGGAGCGGAATGGGGGGGAGGAAGTTCCCCCGCCTCTCGTGCCCGTCCGGCCCCAGCGCCGACCGGCGGGCAACCGGCTTGAAGTAGAGCCAATGCCACGCGGGCGGGAGAGGTGAGGCGAGGCCCAGCGACTCCGGAGGCCGGTCCAGCAGGGCCGACATCCCCCGGGCCGGAGCCAAAGTGAGGACGTCCTCGTCCACTCGTTCATTGCCGATCCACGACTCCAGCTCGGCTATTTCGTTCTCGTCCATGGGCTACTCCGTCGAACGTCCTGATACGTGGTGAGTCATAGGGTTCCTCCGAGCTCAAAAGTATCGGGGCATGCCCAGCACAGGTATCCATGCTCGCCGAATCGGATGGCGTCCGATGCTCAGGAGAGTCTAGAGACCGAAGGCGCCCGTTGTCGAGAACTGTTTCGAATTGACAGTCTCGTGGCTCGCAGCGACGTTGCCCCGCTTGTTGCGGCCCGATCTCGAGGCGAGCGCGCCGATGACGGAGAAGGAATCACATCAGAGCCCTGTGGTGCTGGATCTCACCAGGGACCAGCTCCATGACATCTTTCGTGCCCTAGTCCTGGCGCGAGCCGCCGAAGAGCGGTTAGAAGTGCTCTTCAAGCAGGGTCATATCACGGGTGGCATCTACCGCTCGCTCGGCCAGGAAGCAGGTGCCGTTGGAGCCGCCTACGCCTTGCGCCGCCGCGACGACGGGACCGGCGATATCATCGCTCCGACGGTTCGTGCCACGGGCGCCGTGTTCCTCTTGGGGGGCACGCCGCTCCAGTTCTTTCGCCAGCACCTCGCCCGGGTGACCAGTCCGACGAGGGGCAGAGAATCGAAGGTCTATTGGGCGGATTACGAGACCGGCCTCGTCGGTGCCACCTCGCCGCTCGGGACGATGGTCGAGGTCATGTCCGGCATCAGTCTGGCATTCAAGCTGAAGGAAGAGGACCGAGTGGCACTTGTCTTCTATGGGGACGGGGCCTCGTCCACGGGCGCCTGGCATGAGGGCCTGTGTTTCGCGGCCGCCCAGGCGTGCCCCATGGTGCTCATCATCGAGGCCACCCAGTGGGCCTTCTCCTCGCCCACGTCCACGAACACGCGTGTGCAGAGCTTTGTCGAGAAAGCGCCGGGGTACGGGCTGCACGCCGAATCCGTGGACGGGACGGATGTCTTGGCCGTGTACGCATGCGTCCAACGCTCCGTTGCTCGAGCCCGAGGCGGGGAGGGCGCCGGCATGGTGGAGCTCAAATATTACCGGTTGGCCGGACACGCGCAGCACGACGGTCAGGAATACGTGGATCCGGACGAGTTGAAGAAGTGGGAGGGCAGAGACCCCATCGCGCGTTTCCGTGATCGGCTCCTGGCCGAGGAGTGGGCCACGGGCGACGAGCTCGATACTCTGGCAGACGACACTTTCGAGGAGGCACGCATCGCCGCCGATCAGGCACTCTCGGAGTCTGCCCCGGAAGGGCCGGCGGCTCTGGAGGACGTGTACACCGACCTGGTGGCTCGTCCGCCGTGGACTCGAATGGTCGCTCCTGATCCACGGAAAATGTGATCCCCACGTTGCCCCGCGACGCGCCGCAACAGACGACGCACCGCAACAAACGGCGCATCCCTTTCGTGAAGTCGAAGGGGCGACCCGGCCGAGACCGGATCGCCCCTCCATCGCCGCAGCGTGTAATGATTCGCCGAGGAGTGTGTACTAGCCGGAGCTGGCCCCGCAGACGATTGCGCCTGGTGCCAGCTCTTGAGAGTTGACGGGGGGCATAGCAGCATCGCCGTATTGAATCGCGCAGATTCCGCTGTTCTTGAGCCCGAGGTGCGTCGCGGTGGCGTTCCATCCGGCGTCTGAGACCTCTCCGATTTGAATAGAGACCCCCTCGCTCGTCTCGAACTCGAGAGCCACCTCGTCACCCGAGTACTCGTAGCGGTCCGCATAATAGAGCTCTTGGTGAGTGGCCAGATTCCTGAGGTGCCCTTGGGCTCTTTTCCTCGCTCGTTAGTCAAAAACAGGATTCTTCCGGAAAAGTGCTCATCGGACTTCGGAGCCGGATGCACCGTGCCCTCGACTGGCCGAGACGCTTTGGTGACGGGAAACTAGTTGGGCGGGGTCGAACCGGCGGCGAGACTGTCGAGAAGCCTAGCGACCATCGCACGGAGGTCCGCACTCTCGGGCCCACGCGGGTAGCCGTCGAACGCGCTTCGGAGGTAGTGCTCCGCGGAGTCGGCGGAGGCGAGCTCCAGATGCGCGAGGCCCAGGTAGCGATGAAGCTCTGCCAGCGTCGAATCGGACCGAGAACCACTGCGGAGAGCCACCGCTTCCTGGAGTAGGAGCCGGGCATCCGACGGGCGACCAAGCCTCAAATACGCGCCTCCCATGGCTCCGAGCGCGTCTGCGTGCGCCCCTTCGGAGCGCAGGGGAGCCTGCCGGAGAACCGCCACGGCGGAGTCCACTGTCTCCCCGAGAGTCAACGCCGCCGATACATCCTGAAACGGAGTGAGCCCAAGAACAGTCGACGTGAGGAACTCATTGAACGCGCGGGCTCGCCGCCCCTCGAGTCGAGCCTGCAGAGTCTGGGCGAGCGAAAATCCAACGAAGAACACGATCAGCATGCCGAGAGTCACCTCGGTTGGTCTCCGAGCGACGAGGCGAACTTCCTCCTCCATGATCTGTTGGATGAACTCCTGCGCCTCCGAGGATGCGCGCCTGATGGAGATCGAGGGCGGAGTTGACGGCCTCCTCGAGGATCTGGAGAAGACGGTCGGTGTGGTGACCAAGGAGCGCGGGCGGTACGAATTCATCCATCCGAGCCTTGTCGACTATCTGGCGGCCCGCTTCGTCGTGAGGCAAGAGCCCGACACCGTTCGAGAGCTGGTGTCCGCCTTCGCCTACCGACTCTGGCGCCCCGATGTGGTGCGCCTTGTGCGCGACGTTGGGCCTCTGGCCTACGAGCGTTGTTTCCTACTGCCCGAGCTCGAGCAGATCGTCGAGGCGGTGGATCGCTTCGGTGCCGACGGCCGAGCGCTTCTTCGCGCCTGCGCGCTACGCGTCGAGGTGCTGGAGGAGGACCGGATCGCTCTCACGTGGGGCAACCTGGGACGCCGCATCGCAGCTCTGGGCGCCATGCACATCGCGCGGGCCCGCTTGATCGGTACCGGGCGCTTCGGCTCCGAGTGGATCAGCGCGGCACGAGGCGCCCTGCCCCCATCCGAGACCACGATCCGGTGGAACAGGGAGGCCTTGGTCCCGGACGTGGAGGGCCCGGCCGACGCTCTGTCCTGCTGGGCTCTGATCGAAGAGCTGGAGTGGCAAGCCGCCCGAGCGGTGGTTGCCATCCGCGACCTCGCCTATCAGACAGCCACAGACGCTCGCTACTCCCAAGACCGATTCCATCTCCCGACGTCGCCCAGTTCGCGGTCGAGTCGCGAGGGCGCCTGAGCGGAACGAGGCGTTGGTGGCCGTCGAGGTAGGGCTACACCTCCAGAGCGCGGACCGCGGCCAGCAGCTCCTCGTCACTCGGGAACTTACCGATTCCGTTCGCTCCCTCGACGGCTCCCTCGATGTTTGCCCACCGAACGACGCCGTTTCGGTCCAGGAGGAACTGCCCTTTGAGCTGCGGGAACTGCCTGTCCTGGTCGGCCCGGTCTGTCTCGGTCGCCTGAAAGCCATCGATCTTATCCAGCTCCCCGATGGCCTCCTCGATGGGAGCCGGCTCCGGGAGCTCTGCGGTGGGATCGATTCGGGCCGCCCCGAAGTCCTCCAAGAACTCCGGAGTGAGGTCAGGCTTGGGAATACCGTAGGACCGGTGAGTGGTGAGCTCCGGATCCGCCGCAAGCGCAACCTTCGTCGGGCGAAGGCGGAAGTAGAGACGGGCGTTCTCTGGAGAGGTGGCCACGATCCCGAGGGTTTCCACCCCGTGCTCCTTGAGCTTCGCTTGCGTGGTCCCCAGCCGGGCGATGGATCGGCGGCAGAACGGGCACCAAAGGCCCCGGAACAGACAGAGCAGCAGACCGTGTTTCCCCCTGTAGTCGTCGAGGGACACCGTGCCGTCACGATCGACCGAGGGCAAGGTGAAGTCCGGAGCGGACTCACCCGGCTGCACCGGAGGGCGGGGTTCCATCATGGTGGCCATTTCTTACTCCTTTGTTGCCTTGGTTGCTCGTCTGTTTTGTCGCCGTGACCGACCCTATGCCAGGAAGGGCAGCACGGTCAGTGAGTCCGGATCGAGCCCGGATTCCACGCAAACCTCCTGGGTCTTCAACATATATGTCTCCGCCTGGGCCGCATCGCCGAGGTCAAGAAATACCGTCCCGAGACCTTCGTAACAAGGAAAGAGGAGCTGGGGATCACCGATCTCCTCCGCCAGCCCCAGGGCCTCTCGGTAGTAGTTCAGGGCGGGCTCCCATTCGTCGTGGCACTGGTGAATCTGGCCCAGAACGATGAGAGGTACGGCGAGATGATCGAGCTGGCCGAGCTGTCGATCCAGATCGATGGCCGCCTGAGCCGCATCCCTGCCTTCGTCCTCGCAGCGGTCCGTGAGCGCGCAGTACGCCGCCGCCAGGTTGGCCTGAAGGTGCGACTGGAGACCCAGATCCCCGATCTTCGTCGCCGTCTCGAGCCCGCTCACACAGGTGTCGATGGCCCGCTGGGGATTCAGGGTGCTGTAGAGAACTCCCAGGTTGGCCAGCCCCCTGCATGCCACCTGGAGGAGGTCATGCTCCTGGGCGACCTCTACACTCTGCTCGATGTGTGAGACCGCCTCCTCCATGCGATCCATACGAGCCATGGCTATTCCGAGCGTGTTGTGCGTATGCGAGATGGCCTCGGCGGTCTTCTTGCGCGACTCTCCGTTGGCGTCGCCGTCCTCCGGTGGTAAGCGGTCCTCCAGCGCCTTGGCCTGATCGAGCGCCTGGCTCGCCCACTCGGTCGCGGCCTGAGAATCTCCGCTCCGGAAGGCGAGTCGGCCCATTTCCTGAAGGAGATACGCGCGCTCGATGTGATCCTGGTCGAGCAGTGCCAGGCCCATCTCGAACGCCCCGGTGGCCCCAGCGGGGTCACCACCCTCCCAGTGCAACCCTCCCATCTTGCGATGGATCCGGGCCTGGGCGGCTCGGTCCTCCTCCCTCTCAACCGCGGAACGCACCTCTTCGTAGAACGACAACGCCCGCTCTCGCTGGCCTCGTGATCCCAACAGATCCGCTAGTCGCTCACGGACGATCAGGTTCTCCCCATCGCACGCGCCACACACCTCCAGGGCCTCCAGCGCCCGGGTGTAATGCCGGATGGCGTCCTCGTTCGCGTAGACGGCACCAGCTCGCTCACCCGCCGCCATCAGGTACCTGACGCCCTTGATGCGATCTTCGCTGAGGCCGAAGTGATGCCCGAGGGCCACGAGATCCTTGAGCCGCTGGGGTCCGTGCTCACAGTCGCAAAGCTCCTCCAATGCCCGACCAGCCCGCCCGTGCAACTCCGTCCGTCGGGTCATGAGCAGGCTCTCGTACACGACCTCCTGGACCATCGTGTGAGCGAAGCGATACCTGCGGCCCTGGACTCCTGCCTCGAGAGCGAGGTCGGGGACCTCCTCCAAGAGCCCCTGGTCCAAGAGCCCCTCCAACGTGGACGGGGCAGTCTCAGGAGACGTACAGACGGCTCGTAGCAGATCGCCGCCGAAGCCGACACCGAGGACCGCGGCTTCGTGCAGCAGGCGGCGGGCTTCGGTCGGGAGGCGATCGACCCGGGACCGGAGTAACCCTTGCACCGTGGGCGGCACTTCCGAAGCCGCTCCCTCGCCCGATGGGCAGCTCCAGCCGTCCTCGTCCCGGACGAGGGTGCCGCTCGAGACGAAGCTGCGCACGATCTCCTCCAGATAGAACGGATGGCCGCCTGCCCGCTCGACGGCCAAGTCTCGCAGTCCCACCGGAATCCTTTCCAGCGAGTCCCCGAAGAACGCCCCCAGGATGTCTCTGCAATCGCTCGTGGTCAGGTGCTTCAGGCGAACCGTTGCGTGGGCGGCCTTGTTGACGACGAAGGTTCCTCCGTCGAAGTCGGGACGATGTGAGAAGAGCATCATCAGGGCTCTTTCCGCCAGGCGATCGACCAAGAAGCGGAGGACCTCCAAGGAGGCGGCGTCTGCCCATTGGAGGTTCTCCACTACTAGGATCAGGGGCCCTTGTTCGAGCTGGCGCTCGCAAAGGGCACGAATCGCGAGCAGGATTTGACGCTTGAGCTGCTCCGGCTCCACGTGTCGCAGCGCCACACCCGTCTCGAGTCCCAGCAGATGGCCCACCATCGGCGAGATCCGTTCGATCTCCTCCTCGCCGGCTCCGAGCGATCTGAGCCCCTGTGCGAGCTTCGTCTGTGCCACTTCGAGGCTAACGTCGGCGAGGAGGCCGTACGTCTCTCGGAAGAAGGACGCTAGGATACCATAGGGCTGCTCGCCCAGAGCCGTGCACGTGGCTGTTTGAACGGTGAGGGACCGGAGCCGTCCCTCCCGGTCCAGCCGTTCCAGGAACTCCTGCAAGAGCCTCGACTTGCCGACCCCCGCATCTCCGGTGAGGCTTACGACCTGGGCCTGGCCACCGAGCACGTGCTGGAAGGCGGCCTCCATCTGAGCCATCTCGGCATCTCTGCCTACCAGCGGCGCCACGAGACCGTGGACCTCGAGCCCCCTGCCGGTGCCCGCAGCCTCCAAGACTCCGGTTAGGCGATAGACCGGGATGGGCTCGGTCTTCCCACGGAGCTCGACGGCGCCCAGCGACTCGAACGCGAAGCGGTGGCGCGCCAGCCGATACGTAGCCTCGCTGACCAACGTCTCGCCGGGGCCGGCCGTGCTCTGGAGCCGTGCAGACGTGTTGACCGTGTCGCCGGTCACTACATAGTTGGCCTGAGCGGCATTGCCCAGGATGCCTGCCACGACTTCGCCGGTATTCACGCCGATGTGGAGAAGAAGAGCCTGGCCCAACCGATCCTCCCAGCGCTGGCTGAGGATGCTGGCCCGGTCCTGCATGGCCAGGGCGGCATGAAGGGCTCTTTGAGGATCGTCCTCGTGGGCAACAGGGGCACCGAACACCGCCATGACCGCATCCCCGGCGAACTTCTCGACGAAGCCCCCGTACTCCAGAACCGCCGCGGACAGCCCGTCGAAGAGGTCCGTCTGGATGGCGCGTACGTCCTCCGGATCGAGTCGCTCACTCAAGGAGGTAAACCCGGAAAGATCGGCGAACAGAACCGTCACCGGACGCCGGTCGGCCTCGTCCATGGCCGGGCCTTCAGCCGCTGCGGGTCCGAGCCAACCGATGGACGCGCCCGTGGGTCCGGGGGGTGGACTGGGATCAGTGGATGGGGGCGAGTCCTGCATCGGCTCCCCGCAGCGCGGACAGAAGGCGAAGTCCGGCGGAGACACGCCTCCACAGGACGCACACGTAGCCTTCAACGCCTTGCCGCACTTGGGGCAAAACGCGAAATCCGGCGTCGCTTCGTATCCGCAAGCGTCACACGTGGTCATCGGGGGGGGGGGGCCCCGTTCCGGATGAGGGGTCCACGTCGATAATCTTTGTACTTCACGTACTGACCGGTCAACCCCGTGCTCCGCGAAAAGCCTTGGACGGGACGCCACTGGCGACTATGCTTGAGGGGCCGCTGGGGACTGACCGAGAGCACGCTCCTACGTGTATCGGGTCAACAGCGGACAAACAAGTTTTTGCGTTTAAAGGAGAGGACGCCGTACATTAGGGTGCTGGAACTCACGTTCTCGATACTGGAGGGTAGCCCCTGAGACGTGAAGATCCTGACTTCGGGGAGTGCGTCACTCAGGTGGCGCAGGATTCCGTCGTGTATGGATCAGGTTGGTCGGAGGATTCTATGGGTCTTTGTTCGCGCAGCCCCTTCCTGAAGGGTGCTGAAGCTGTGTTGGTGCGTAGCTACGTCCAGGTCTCTTTGTGCCTCCTGATCTGGACCTTCCCCCTTGCGGCCCAGGACTTCACGGTCCAGACCAACATCCCGGCCCAGGGCTTCCTCTCCAGCGAAGAGCCCATCGATGTCACCTTCAGTCGAACTCTGGATCTCCAGAACGAGAGCGTGGCGGTGTTCATCGGCGCCACCGATTTCACGGGACTCTTCCGGCCCATCGACTCCGGCCTACGGCTGATGCCCCAGGTCTTGGACCTGGGGATCCTGGGCTTCCAGTCCCGGGAGGTCACGCCCAAGCCGGACGTCGCCTTCAAGAGCCAGCCGTGGGAAGAAAAGGAGCCCGACGTCGAACAGGTGCACTCCGGATTCGCGCTGGGCCAGAACTCACGCTTCGTCGGGTTCAACAACGAGGAGAACGCGCTACGCTTCCGCGAAAAGGGCGAGGACGCCTCCAAAGTCGACCTCTCGAGCTATGACCTGAAGTACGGCTCCGAGAAGCTGGACGTGTCGGTGGGGCACGTCTTTACGGGCAATCAGCGCTACCTCATCAGCGGATCCAGCGCTCGAGGAGCCACAGTAGCAGTAGTAAAGGGTGCGGAAGTGTGGACGCTGAAGCCCGTGTCCCGGGTTGATGCGCAGGTGGCGGTGACGAACGGAAGCAGCTTCGTAGGCTTCAACGACCTGCGGGGTCTCAACAAGTCCGATCACCGGATGCTCAACGCCAGCGTGGGGGTGGAGGCACTTCAGACGCCGGGCCAACTCCGGATGGAGTTCTCCTATCTCGACGCTTCCAAGCTGCCCCAGGACAACTTCAATCAGGGAGCGGTAAACGACGCCGAGCGGAGCGAAGGCTTCGGCTTCAACTTCAAGGCCCGCGGGCTGGGGCAGCGTCTGCGACTCGACGGGGGATTCTCGAAAAGCAGGTTCGACAATCCCGACGATCCCACGCCGACTCGGGGCCAGGCCGTCGTAGCCGTGGGGGACGAGACCAAGAATGCCCGCTACCTGAATGCCAACCTCGACGTGCTCAAGGGCGTGAAGCTCGGCGGGAGCAAGACGGCGCGGCTTTCGGTGGGCTTCAAGCATGGGCGGGTCGACCCGCTCTACAAGAGCGTGGGGACGTCGGCTCGGGCCGACCAGCTGCACAACCAGTTCGGCGTGAACGCCGACGTGGCGGGCGTGGCGGTCCAGGCCACCTTCTCCGACGCCCATGACAACCTGGACGAGCTCCCCTCCGTGTTGAAGTCGAACACCGAGCGTACGGGACTCAAGGTCGGCGTGCCGCTCCCCAACATCTTCCGTGGCAAGCCCGGTGTGACGTGGCTGCCCGCCCTGCAGTACCGGATGCAGCGCGCCCACCGGTTCGGGGAGGAGATTCCGGTCAACGGCGGATTGAGCGCCGGGCACGTTCCCGACCAGGTGAGCACGAAGCACACCGCTTCGACCGGGTGGCGCTGGAGCAAGGTCAAGCTGGGCTATCAGATGAACCTCTCGAAGCAGGACAAACGTCAGGAGGGACGGGAATACGCCGACTTCAATAAAACAAAAAGCGCGCTCTCACTCGGCGTGAGTCCCACGGGCAAGCTCTCGGTGACCCTCGACCTTTCCTTCGAGGAGGCCGAGCGCATCCAGCGAGACGAGGTCGACAACACGAGAAGGTTCGGCGCCCGCATCAACTGGAAGCCGATCCAACGCTCCACCCTCGCAGTCCAGTTCTCCGACACGTTCAAGGACGACGAGGCCGCCACCAGGGAGCAGAGCGACAACAGGCTGGACATCCGCTGGAGTGGCGCCGTTCCTCGCATGGTGCGGTTCAACGGACAGTACTACGTGCGCTACTCACGTAAGGTGGCTGAGCGGATGAACGTGACGCGCGGCACGGATGACCGCCGGGAGAACTGGACGGTCAACACGGGCTTCAGCTTGAGCTTCGGGGGGGGGTAGACACGTCACTCCCATCTTTATCGAAGCCATCGACCGCGTAGATGGCGATGGGCTTTTCGATTCCCTTCACGAGGGTGTCCGGAAGCGCGCGTAGCTGGAAACGGGGATCGAGCGAATCCCGCAGCGTCTGCGTCACGATGATGTCCGCTGGGTGGACTCGCGTCAGGTCCTGCACGCGCGCCGCCACGTTCACCGTGCCCCCTACGAAGGTGAACTCTTTCAGCTGCCGGCTGCCGACCAACCCAGCGACGCCTGTGCCACGCTGCAGCCCGATCCCCAGCCTGTGCGGGCTGGTACCAGACCGTCTCGCGCGCGAGAGGGACTATCTCGCCTTCGATCTCGTTGAGAGCCGGGGATGCGAGATGGGTCAGGATCTCTTGCACCTCCTCCACGGTGAGCCCTCGCTCCACGAGTAGCCGTGTGGCCTCCCGCTCCGAAGCCGCGCAGCCAAGGGCGCGTGCGATGACCGCGAAGACGAGAGGAGTGGCCCGGGGGGTGATCGCGTTGGACGACCACATCCGGTCGAGCACGATTCTCAGGTGACGAGCCATCGGCAGGCCGTCCAGACCGACGACGACTGCGGAGAACGGCCCGGTCTTCTCCTCCGCCCTGAGGTCCACCCGCCGTGCCGTCTTCCGAATCCGACGAAGTTTGATGGCCATCAACGGTCGCGTGATGCGCACCCACCAAGAATCGGGCAGCTGCTCTATGGGCCCCGGCGCCAGCGCGAGCATCGTGGAGAGCTTGTTGAAGAAGAGGTACAGCCCGATCAGACCTGCGAGCTCGGAGACCTCGGCGTCCGAGAAGCCTCCCCTTCTCAACGCCTCGAGATCGACCTGCGACGCGAGGGGGGCGGACCGTGAAACACGTCTTGCAAACTCGATCGCCGCGCGCTCCTGAGGCGTGAAGTCACCGGTGAGGAGATCCTGCTCGAGGCGAGCGATGCGGGCCTCCTTCATGCCGAGAATGCGGAGAAACGCGCGCTGGGCGCCGAAGCAGTATCGGCAGGAGTTGTCCTGACTCACCACGAGCCCCACTTGGTCCGCGAGGTCCGGCTCCAGGAACACGCGGTTTTGGAGCTCGACCGACAGCCGAATCACCGAGCCAGCTGCAGCCTTTGAAGAATCGCATCGTCTGACCAGAACGTCCGACCTCGCGCAGGAAGCGCTGCTCGAGCTCGGGGCTCGCTCTCGGCTCCAGCAGGTACTCCTCCCACTCGATGTCCGTCATTGCCGTCATGGTCACCTACCAGCATTCACAAGGGGTGGTCAATCTATAACGCCGCGCACGCGAGGAGCGAGCACTTGCGCGGCGGCGCGTCGAGTGAACAGCGAGACACGGTGCCCCAAAGCGCCGGGCCCGCAGCCTACTCTACTATCCGGGGGCCAAGCGCAGTTCTCCGCGCCGAGCGGCCTCGACGGCGTAGTCGGCGGCCCGTGCCGTGAGAGCCATGTAAGTGAGGGATGGGTTCTGACAGGCGGCGGACGTCATGCAGGCCCCGTCCGTGACGAACACGTTGGGCACGTCGTGCAGCTGGTTGTGCGCGTTCAGGACGGATGACCGAGGGTCCCACCCCATGCGGGCCGTTCCCATCTCATGAATGCCTTCCCCGGGGCGATAGTCGTTGTCGAATGTGCTGACGTCGGTGCAGCCCGAGGCCTCCAGCATTTCAGCCGCGGAGTCCATCATGTCACGCCGCATCGCGCGCTCGTTGTCCCCAATGGTGCAGTGGATACGAAGGACGGGGAGTCCCCAGGCGTCCGTCGTATAGGGATCCAGTGCGATGTAGTTGTCGTAGCGAGGCAACATTTCACCGAATCCGCTGAGGGACATCCGCCATTCCCCGGGACGCCGGAGACGGGCCTTGAGCTCGGTCCCGAGCCCCTCCTCGGCGACACCCCGGCCCCATCCCGCTCTGCTCGCCTCCCCTTGATAGCCATACCCACGCACGAAGTCGGGGGACCGGCTGCGCTCGTCCACGTTACGGAATCGCATGAGATAGATGCCGTTGGGGCGCCGCCCGTAGTAGTAGCGGTCCTCCAGGCCAGGAACGATGCCTCTCGCCCCGATCTTGAAGTGGTGATCCATCACGTAGTGGCCGAGCGCGCTGCTGCTGCTGCCGAGTCCGTCCGGGAACCGGGGTGATGTGCTCATCATGAGGATCTGCGTCGACGCGAACGCCGAGGCGTACAGGAAGACCATCCGGGCACGGAACTCCAGATCCTCGTGCGTCTCGGCGTCGATGACCCGAACCCCGGTGACGACGTCCAGCTCCTCGTGGTAGATGAGGCTGTGAACGATGCTGTGGGTACGGACGGTGAGACGGCCCGTGCGCGCGCGGCCGGGAGCGTGCTGCTCAGGCTGCAGAAATACGCGCCGACCGAACAGCCCCGGTCACACGGGCCGCAGTAATGACACGCACCCCGTCCGTTGTGGGGCTGGGTCAGCACGGCGGTCCGCCCGATGGTCATGCGACGGTACGGGAACGCCGCCTCGATCCCCTCTTTGACCTTCAGCTCGCCAGCGTTGAAAGGCATCGGAGGGAGGAACTGGCCGTCGGGGAGCTGGGGCATGCCTTCGACTCGGCCGCTCAGTCCCGCGAACCGCTCGACGTAGTCGTACCAGGGAGCCATATCGGCGTACCGAATGGGCCAGTCGATCTCGATCCGGTCGCGGGCGTTTGCCTCGAAGTCCAGATCGCTGAGCCGGTACGACTGCCGGCCCCACATGATCGACCGGCCACCCAGATGATGGCCCCGGATCCACAGGAAGGGCTTGTCCTCATCGAAGGTGTACGGATTCTCCCGATCGTTGACGAAGAAGTGACGCGTGTGCTTCGAGACAGGACCGGCCTGACTCTGGAGGAACTGATCACGCTCCATCGCCTCGCGGTCGCCTCGGCCCCGGAACTCCATCTCCCAGGGGCCCTTGTGCTCCGTGATGTAGTCGACGCCGTGCTTGATCGGACGTCCCCGCTCCAGGACGAGGACCTCGAGCCCCTTCTCCGTGAGCTCCTTCGCTGCCCACCCCCCCGTGATGCCCGACCCCACCACGATGGCGTCGTAGACCCTGCTGCGACCTGCCGGGACCTCCTGAGGTCTCACGCCCATGTGCGTCCAACGTCTTCTAGCGAGAGATCGCCGTCGTACCGGCCCGGGGACGCGATCCACTGGAGCTCCTGCGTTGCTCCGGCCTCCGACGTGTAGTAGCCGGCCAACGTCCACTCCTTCAGCGTCGCGAAGAAGGGCAAAGGATCGACTCCTTCGTCGCGTGCCTGGACCGCCTCCTCATCCAGGGCGGCGAGGAGCGAGGTCTGTTGATCGGCGTTGGCCTCGAGGAAGGAGACGCCCTGAGCCTCCTCGATCGACGGGTCGAGTTCGTCGAGGCCAGCGAGGAAGCGTTCCTTGTCTTCGGGTTCGACCCAGCGATCGAGCATCAGGTCGATGAAGGCCGGCACCCCGACTTCGCTCGCGCCGGGCGTGTCCGTCGGTGGGATGATTCGGTCCACGACGACGCGCAGCAGCTCGAGCTGCGATCCCGACAACGCCCCGGGCGTCCACTCCGGAGGCGGCGGCCCAACTTCGCACCCCGAAAGCAGCGCCCCGATGGTAGGAGCGGACATGGCGCTGCCG
This sequence comes from Longimicrobiales bacterium, assembly GCA_965218295.1. Classification (GTDB taxonomy): domain Bacteria; phylum Gemmatimonadota; class Gemmatimonadetes; order Longimicrobiales; family Gaopeijiaceae; genus CBDCKN01. The sequence goes on from CBDCKN010000005.1 coordinate 103,134, forward strand.
AGCAGGACGGTCAGGCGGTGTACGGCTTCTCTGCGCGAGATGTCCACGGGGTGCTCATCTCATCGACGCACTGGGTCGAATGCCTCGAAGCTCCGGTAGTCGTCGGGATCACCGCTGCCTCTGTATCTCGCCTGCAGAGGATATGGATAGTGGGGCCGGCTGAAGTCGTACCTGTCGGGTACCGATACATTCGCTTCAACCGGATTCATGCCTTCGGCATGATAGCCTATCATCACATCGGGCGCCTGACCCTGTTCGACCCAGGCTTCGAGGTGGCTGAGAAAGTCGCCGCTGGACGCTCCGTCGCCACTATGGCAATGCGACCGCCCCGGAATCATGAACAGCCGAACAGACTCTTGGGTGCTGGCCCGCCCGCCCATGATTCGTTCCACCATCTCATAGTAGTCGGTGCTGACCCGCGGGCCGGGAAGGCCGGAGTCCTCCCAGCCCTGGATGATCATCAGCTTGCCACCCGCAGCCTTCAAGTTACGCAGATCCGGATTGTTGTAGCCATTCACGACCGCGTCCATCATCCCGGTGCGCTTGTAATCACTGTCGAAATCAAAATCGGCCGACGTCCAGCTCGGACCCGGATCCGGGTTGAAACCCATGAACTGCCAATACTGGGTCTTATAGTCGAGATCCTTGGAAAAATATTCATACACACTATTCTCCGAGCCGGGCATGGCGGGGTACCAGGGGAAGTATTTGCTGAGCTTTTCACCTTCCGACGTCACCGGCCCCTCGTAGACTTTCCTGGCCGCCTCCACCTGCTCCGTCGACAGACACCCCGACGTCTGACCCCCCGTGCAGGTCAGCTCGCCGGGATCGAACTCGCACGTCCGGGGATCGCCCCCGATGATCCCATCCTCGAGGCCGTCGTCCGCATCACATGCGGCGATGGCTCCCTCGTGAAGGACGTCCAGATCGGCGGGTGTGAAAAGCGGCTCGCCGTTCTCATCATGGGTCACCAGGGCGTTCCACATAATCACGACACCTGAGGCCGTTACAGTCGAGGGCTCCATGGCGAGAATGCCGTCGAAATTCCACGGATATCGATTCGCTTCGACCATACCCTGCTTGCCGCCGCCGGAGCAGCCGACATGATAGGAAAACTCC
>CBDCKN010000006.1:0-72711 GCA_965218295.1 Longimicrobiales bacterium
GGGCTGGCGACCCGCTCCCTCCTCGTGGAGCGTCGGCGAGTGCCTGGGGCATCTCATAACCACGAACCGTCTTTATCTCAGGTGCATCGACCGGCTCTTCGCAGGCGCGATCCCGAAGGCCACCCCCGATGCTGGGTTCCGCGGAGGCCCTGTAGCCGCCCGATTCATCGCGGCGCTGGGTCCCGATTCGGCCCGGAAGTTCAAGGCTCCGAGCCTGTTCAAGCCTTCCGCCCCCGGTGCCGGCGGCGACGTGGATCCGGGGATCGTGGAGTGCTTCATCGAGCAGCAGACGCATATGAGATCCGTGGTGGAACGATGTCGGGGGGTGGATCTCCGACGAGCGAAAGTACAGTCCCCGGCAAACGGACTCATCCGTTTCCGCCTCGGCGATGCCCTTCGATTTCTGGTTGAGCACGGTAAGCGGCACCTGAACCAGGCGGAGGCCGTTCTGGCGTCCGACGGTTTCCCTTCCAACTGAGCGACAGACATGGCTTGGATTCGCCTGGCTCCCGTTTCAGAGGCCACAGGAATCCTGAAGAGGCAGTTCGACGCCGCGGTGAAGCGGGCGGGACGCGTGTGGAACATCATGCGCATCATGAGCCCTAACCCGCCGACCCTGGACGCCAGCATGGAGCTCTACGCGGCGGTCATGAAGGGACCGTCGCCGCTGTCGCGTGTCCAGCGGGAGATGCTCGCCACCGTGGTCTCGGCCGAGCTCGACTGTCACTACTGAACGCTTGCGCACGCGCACGACCTCCGGGAAGAGGTCCAGGACATGTTCGACACCGACGAGGAGGCCGATGCCTTCGTGCACGCTGTGGTCAGGGACTGGGCCAGCTCGCCGCTCTCCGAGGCCGACCGAGCGCTCTGCGCCCACGCCGTCCGGCTGACACACGAGCAGGGGACCGTCACGCCTGCGCATCTGGACCACCTTCGATCCCTCGGCCTCGACGACGTGGCCATCCACGACGCCACCCAGGTCGTGGCCTACTTCAACTACATCACGCGGATCGCGGACGGATTGGGGATCGATCCGGAAGACTTCATCCGGCCCTGGGGGAGTGAAGCCTGACCGTAGGGGTGTGGCCTAGAAGGGTCTCCAGCGTCGGGCACCGTCTTCCCACACCACCTGGCCGAAGACGTTGTCGGGGAAGTGTCCGACTGCGGCCGTAGAATCGGGGTGCTCCAGGTCACGGAGGACCCGCTCCCGGCTTGCCGCAGCCAGATCCGGGTCCGCGTCGAATGCGATGTGCCATGTGGGCTCCGCGAGCTGCACCGGGGAGTAGATCAGGTCCCCCAGGATGATCAGGCGCTGTCCCCCTTGCCAGACGTCCACGCTCATGTGCCCTGGGGAGTGCCCGGGGGTTGAGAGAACGTGGACGCCGTCCGCCACCGCATCCCCGTCCTCCAGCCACTGGATGCGTCCGTCGAGGGGCTTCTGTACGAGCTCGGGGTGGGGGCCCACGGGATCGTCGCGCCCGTACCACGCGTCCCACTCGACCCGGGAGACCAGATGGCGCGCGTTGGGAAACGTCAGGGCCCGGTTGCCGTCCCGTTCCGTGGTCGTCCACCCCACGTGGTCCAGGTGGAGGTGGGTGAAGACCACGTCCGTGACGTCGGCGGGGTCTACTCCCGTGGACGCGAGACTCTCGAGAAAAGCCCCTCCACTGAAGGGTCCGAAGCCCGGAAAGTCGATCTCGACCGGCCCGATACCCGTGTCGACGACGATCCTTCTCTCGGGGAGCTCGATGAGAAACCCGCCGATGCTGGTCACGAGCTCGCCCGAGTCGCTCAGGGCATCCCGGTGTCGCTCCCATCCCTCGTCGTCGGAGGCGGGGAAGGAGGCGGTGGGTTTGGTGCGGCCTCCCCCGTCCGCCAAGAACGAGATAGTAGCATCTCCCATCACCGTGCTCGACACGCCTGCGAAGTGAGCCATAATGTGTACCCCCGACCCGCTGTTTCGAACGACAACACAAGCTGCTGGGCGGCACCAAGCGGGCACAAGGGGCTTGTGCTAGTTTGCGGGCAGATAAGACGAGTTCGACGACCGGAGAGCATCAAGGAAGGATGGGGTGGCCCCGATGACGTTCAGCTCGATGGCTTCCAGCAGGGGGTGACCGAGCGGGAGAACAGTGCCCGCCTCGAAGCGCTCAACGCAGAGGTTGTCGCGTGCACCCGGTGCCCCCGTCTCATCCGGTGGTGCCATGAAGTGGCCAGAGACAAGCGGGCAGCCTACGCGGATGAGGAGTACTGGGGCCGCCCCGTTCCGTCCTTCGGCGATCCCGAGGCCGGGGTCCTCATCGTGGGGCTGGCACCGGGGGCACACGGCGCCAATCGAACGGGTCGGATGTTCACCGGGGACCGCTCGGGAGATTGGCTGTATCGGGCTCTCCACCGGGCCGGCTTCGCCAGCCAACCCGAGGGTCGCACGGCCGACGACGGCCTCACCCTGTCGGGGGCATACATCACCGCCGCCGTACGCTGCGCGCCGCCGGACAACCGCCCGACGCCAGACGAGCGTGACTCCTGTCGCCCCTTTCTGGAGCGGGAGCTGGACGTCCTTGCCGGCGCAAGGGTGATCGTGACCCTGGGCGGATTCGCCTTCAACCAGGTGCTACGCCTCCTCGGGGCTCGCGGCCTGCCCGTCCCGCGTCCCCGGCCCAGGTTCACTCACGGCGTGGAGGTGAGCCTCGGTGACACCACGGTGCTGGGCTCGTACCATCCGAGCCAGCAAAACACCTTTACCGGAAAGCTCACGGAGCCGATGTTCGACGCGGTCTGGGAGCGGGCACGCCGACTCTCGAGCCCTACACAACCAGATGGAGAGCACCAGGATGTCTGAGCGCATGAACCGTCGTCAGTTCGTCCAGACGGCGACCCTCGAGATAGCCGCGGCCGTGCCGGCTGCCGCCCAAGAGACGAGCCAGCCCCAATCCGGGGTCGAGGCTCCGTTCGTCAGGTCCTCGTCTCCCAGCCCCACCATGTCTGAGAGGTAGGCCATGGCCCCGAGCGTGTAGGCGGTGATCTGGCAACGGGTGCTCTGGAAGCGGGTGCGACGCGCGTTCAGCTCCCGGCCGTATCTCCACCAGGCCTGCTCGGCCAACCAACGTGAGTCCTTCAGGGGCCCACGATTCTACCACCCATCCTCAAGACTATGACGACACGCGCTAGCGCCGTCGAACACACCCGCTTCAAGACCCCCAGGATGGCTGATCCGTTCCCAGACGGGATGGGGATGCTCGCTCACCCCAATGGTTTCTCTGGCGCCCGCTTCTGCGACGGATCATCATTCGGGATGGAGAATCCTGCATCAGAGATGAGCTCGGCCGGCTCCGAAGTCGCTGCGGCCGTCGAGCGTCTAGCGGTCGCCAGGCTCGGACGGGCGCTTCCTCCCCTGGCGGTGCTCGCCGCCTACGGGCTGATCCAGAGCATGAGGTTCGGCCTCGGCAGCGCCGACTATCTCCTCGTCTTCGTCGGGGCCCTGGTATCGGCCGGCTCCATGCTGGCGTACGGCACCGAGGCCGTGAAGCGGGTGATGGAGAAGAGGAGCCGTTGGGCCGGCCTGATCTCCGTGGGGAGCTTCGTCCCCTATCTCTTCGGGGGCTACCTCATCGTGACGAGGGGCCAGCAGCTGGTCCGAACGGCGGGCGAGTTGGGCGCCAGAGGGTTGGCCGTGACGTTGGCACTGATTCTGCTTGCTGTACTTTGCATCCGGGCTCAGTGGAAGCTCACGGAGGTCCACCTTCTGGCCCGAGAGATGGCCGGGCTGACGAACGTCCAACCTCAGTAGGATCTTGCAGAACATCATCGTGAGAACCAGTGGTTGAGGGACAACCTCTAGGCCCCCCCGAGGGTCTGAGGAGTCGAGTCCGGGAATCCCTCGAGGGGTGGCCACAACGAAGGGTTGGGCAGGCAGGCGTTGGGCTCCTCGTCGTCATTGCAGTCCTGGACCTGCTCGTGGGCCCGACGTTCTCGCTTCTTCCTTTGTATGCGGGACCCGTCGCCCTGGTAGCATGGCTGGCCCGTCTGGGCGTCGCCTACGCCCTTGCCGTGCTGGCCGCCCTCACCCTCACTGGTGTGCCGCTTCTGGCCGATGGAGCGGTTGATCCAGGGCCGATCCTCTGGAACGTCGCGTCCGTGGCCCTCATGCTACTGCTGGTGGGGGGGCTCACCGCTACCCTCACGAGACACCTGAAGGAGGAGGCCAGCTTCGCCGCGATGGACACGCTCACGAAGCTGATGAACCGCGGCTCCTTCATCGCCAGGCTCGACGCCGAGCTGGCCCGGTCTTCCAGGTACGGAAGAGCCTTCACCCTGGCCTACATCGATCTGGATCACTTCAAGGCGGTCAACGACCTGGAGGGGCACGACGCCGGGGACGAGCTGCTGAGCCGGGTCGCGGATACGCTGCGATCCAGTACGCGGCAGACCGACGTCCTCGGCCGTCTCGGGGGAGACGAGTTCGCCGCCCTCCTCCCGGAAACGACCGTGGGATCGGCGGGGTCCGTCCTGCAAAAGCTCCAGGATAACTTGGCAGAGTCCATGAAGAAGGGCGGATGGCCAGTGACGTTCAGCATCGGGGTCGTGACCTTCGAGGTGTCGGTGGAGACGAGCCGCGACGCCTTGCGCGTCGCCGATGAGGCCATGTACGTGGTGAAGCGCTCGGGGAGGAACGGGATCCACCATCTTGTGTGGGATGGTGATACGGCTCTCCCCTGAGCTCGGGTGTAGGGAGATTGTGGTAGGCCACTGCTCGTCATGGAAGGGCCGGGAGTCGCCGGCGGATCTCAAACAGGGCTCGCGAAGAAACTGTCGGGGTATGTGCGAGGTCCCAGTGTGGAAATGGAACACAAGGGCGGCTGGGACTCGTGGGGCCGACCATGTACGAAGTCTGATCGTGGAGCGTGACGAATGCGTCTCAACACGTCCTTTCTGGCGGGTGTTCTCCTTGCCCTCTCCTCAATGCCTGAGCTGGGGGAGCTTTCCCAAGTGCGGGCTCAAGAGCTGACCGTCGAGGAGTACACCCCCCGTAAGACCCTCGTCGTCTCAGAGCACCCCGTGACGCGAGCCCGTTTCCCATTCGTCGACATCCACGGTCATCAAAGAGCCACACGCATGTCGGCCGCCGAGGTGAACCGGCTCGTGGGCGAGATGGACGAGCTCAACATGGCGGTCATGGTGAACCTCTCCGGCGGGAGTGGGGCCGCCTTGGTGTCGGGCCTGGAGAACATGACGCGCAGCCATGCCGGCCGCTTCGTGTTCTTCGCCAACGTGAACTTCCAGGGTGTTGGAGAGCCTGGTTGGGGCCAGCGAGCGGCGGCCCAGCTCGAGGAGGACGTTCTCAACGGGGCCGCGGGACTCAAGATCTTCAAGAACCTGGGGTTCTCGGCCCTCGATACCGACCGGCAGAGAATCCCCGTGGACGATCCACGCTTGGCGCCGGTCTGGGACAAGGCCGGTGAGCTCGGCATTACGGTGCTGATCCACTCCGCCGATCCCGCCGAGTTCTGGCAGCCCTTCGATCGCTTCAACGAGCGCTGGCTGGAGCTCAAGCTTCGCCCGGGTCGGATTCAGCCTCCGGGGAAGAGCGCGCCGTTCGAGCAGATCATCGGAGAGCAGCACAACCTCTTCCGGCGGCACCCGAACACCACCTTTATCGCTGCGCACATGGGCTGGCTCGGTCACGACCTGGGCCGTCTGGGAGAGCTCTTCGACGAGCTCCCCAACATGAACGTCGGGCTGGGAGCCGTGATCTACGAGCTGGGAAGACAGCCCCGCTTCGCTGCCAAGTGGCTCGACAAGTACCAGGACCGCGTGCTGATGGGGAAGGACTCCTACAACCAGGAGGAGTTCTACACCTATTTCCGGGTCTTCGAAACGGCCGACGACTACTTCGACTACTACCGGCGGTATCACGCCTTCTGGCAGATGTACGGCCTCGACCTTCCCGACGAGGTGCTCAGGAAGATCTACTACGAGAACGCCGTCCGGCTGGTGCCTGCCATCGATCGGTCTCTTTTTCCGGGTTAGAGGAGAGGGTAGTGTTCCGTTGCCGAAGTTCGCGAGCCACCAAGAGGGTCGGATGCACCATGCCCTCGACTGGCCGAGACACTTTGGTAACGGGACACTAGGAATGGTGAGGACGGCATTGATCGAGAACGCGGGGTTGATCCAGTGAGCCGGGCCCGCATTCCCACCACGGTGGTGGCCCGCTTCCACTACCGCCACGAGGCGGAGCTCGCACACGGCTACCTGGAGGGCGCCGCGATTCCCACAGCCCTCCTCATCGACGACGCGGGCGGAATGGACGTCGGCTTGGCTTTCGTGAATCCGGCCCGACTGGTGGTCCGGGTAGAAGACGAGCAGCGTGCCCGGGAGGTCCTCGCCAACGCCGGGATGTTGACCGACGTGGCGGCAGATCCACCTGGGGAAGCGGAGGCCCCGTGAATCTCCAGGAGGATCTCCCGGAGGAACGCTGAGGCCCGGCGGGTGATCGGCTAGGTAAGGACGGCCCCGGGCATCTGTAATCTCTTGGTTGGGAAGTCGAATTCGTCGAACGTTCAGTCGCCCGGGCCGGGTCGGGCGGCCGAATGGGCGGCGAGGGCGAATCTCCGCACGATGGAGTCGACCGGCTCGACGCTCCGTACGCCGGCCACGCTCCGCCCCGCCTGCCAGTAATCGCCGTGTCCACTGGTGGCGTGCAAGGACCGTCGCAGCTGCCAGAGCGAACGCAGGGCGTAGATGGTGCGCATCCAGTGCTTGGTCCGGCGGCCTCTCAGCATCCAGCGGGCGAGGGGCCCGGCCTTGAGGCCCATCCGGCGCACGAAGGGGGTGTCGATCAGGGCCACCGGCACTCCGGTGAGGCGCTCGCTGTGAACGATGTCCTCCTCGGCTGCGTCCACGATGGCCTGTTTGTACTCATCGCTGGCGGAGCACTCGTCGGCGGCGATGAAGCGGGTGCCCATCTGGATACCGGCGTAGCCGAGCTCGAGAGCATCCACGAACTCTTGCTCCGTGCCGACCCCGCCCGCGCACACCACGGGCAGTCCCAGATCTCCCACGTCGTCGAGGAGAGCCCTCGTGTCGAGGTCGCCCGCGTGGCCTCCTGCACGGCTGTTCACGCCGATGAGCCCGTGGACCCCGCAGTCGATCCCTTTCTGGGCCCACTTCCTCTCGGTGACGTCGTGGTAGACCTTGCCGCCGTGGGGCTCAACAGTGCGGACGACCCAATCCGGCTTGCCCAGCGAGGTCACGAAGAAGCGAACGCCCTCTTCCAGGGCAATGTCGATCCACTCCTCCATCCGCCGCCGGTACGTCTTCGACGACTGCTCGATGAGGGCGTTCATGCCGATGGGACGATCGGTGAGAGACCGGATCTTGCAGATGCCCTCCCTGAAGTCGTAGCCGTGCACGTACGTGAGGGAGATGGGCTGGAGGACGCCCAGGCCCCCCGACTCGGACGCCGCAGCAACGAGCTCCGGGTTGGAGCAGGGGTACATGGCGCCGCAGATGATGGGGACACGGACTCCGGCGTCCTGGGTGAGCCGTGTCGCGACCTCGGGAACGGACGTGTCTTCCGTCACTTGACCGGCCCCAGGAGCCAGTTGACCGACACCTTGGCCACGATGTCCCCGTCTTCATCCCGGATTTCGGCGGTCACGGTGTAGTCGGTGGGCTCGTCGACGTGGGGCGGATCGCAGCGGCATTCGGCGACGAGCCGACCTCGTGCCTTCTTGAGGTAGTCGGTGGAGAGCCCTTTCACGATGCCCCGGATGGTGGACGGCAGTCCGGTGAGCATGGCCAGCCCGGTGGTGAGCTCCCCCAGGTTGACCAGAGCGACGGCGTGCACGGACCGAAGATGGTTTCGGACCCGGCGCCGATCCCTGAGCGATATGCGAGCGTAACCGGGCTCCAGGGCCTCGACACGCGGACCGATGGACCCGCTGTAGGGAACCATGAGGCGCAGGGTCCAACTGAAAATCCGTCGTCCGCCGGGGAGGGCGGAGAAGCGATTCCAGAGTCGGTGCAGGTGCGCTCCGGGTGACTCGGCGGTGCGAACCATTAGCGGGACCCCCTCATCGGTCGACCTCGAAGGTCGGAAGCATGGACGTCCAACATTGCATTCGCCTCCTGGCGGAGCAGATTCGTCGCCTGCGGCCAGGGCCGACTGCGATCCGGGCTGCCAAGATAGGACCTTGTGTCGACTCCCGTCACGGGAGCCCGACCGTACGAGGTCCAGCGGTGTACGCTCGAAGGCGGAGACAACTCCACAGGACAGACGAAATGACGCTGGAGATGCGTAGTAATTGAGAGCGATGTAGTGCCTTCCTCGGCCCGAGCGAGGAAGCGTACGAACCCCGGATGTAGGAGAGAGTGAGATGTTCAGTTGGCTTTTGGGGGCCTTCGTCTGGGTGGCGGCCAACTTCGCCTACTGGTCTTACGTGCGGGACGGCAAGCGGGGGTTCAAGCGTTTCGCCGCGTTCTGGCTGGGATACCCAATTACTCTCGTCTCCATGTTCGTGGCTCGCCACGCCAAGCGTGTGCGGGCGCCGCAGCGAAGCGAGCTGGAAGAGGAGCACAGACTCCTGCTCGAGATCAGACGGGATCGCACCCGTCGGGATGAGCGGGCCCGAGTGTCCGGCCACACCGACGCCGCAGGGGAGTAGCTGGCCCGCCCTCGTCCTTCCTGTAAACGCCAACGGCGTCTCGGACATCTCCAGATGAAAGCACGTCGGTCGACAGGGTTGACGGAGGTGAGGTGAGCCGGTCGCAAGCCACGAGTTCGGATGGCCTGCTGATCGGACGAGCCCAACGGGGCGAGCCAGGACCGCTCGCCGCGAAAGTGTTATCCTTTTCGGACTGCGCCGGACCCTCCGGGCCCGGCGCGGTCCTTTGCGTATCCGGTGCCACCTCGATTCCCCGTGCTCATGCGCGTCGTTCGCCAAATGGTCCCCGTGAAGGGCGACTTCACCGCTCTGATCCGCCTGGCCATGCCCGTGGCGGCCGTCCAGGTGGGCGTCATGCTCATGGGGGCGGTAGACACCGTCATGGTGGGGCACCTATCGGCCCGCGACCTGGCGGCCGTAGCTCTAGGCAACCTGTACTTCTTCCTGACGGCGAGCTTCGGGCTCGGCACGCTCTTCGCGCTGGATCCCGTGGTCTCCCAAGCCTTCGGAGCCGACGACCGAGCGGGAATCGCCGGTGGTATCCAGCGTGGATTCGTCATAGCCGCCGTCCTCGCCCTCTTCTCTTCGCTTCTGCTGACTCCTGGCCTGCCTTTCTTGACCTTGTTGCGCCAGCCTCCGGACGTGATTCCGGTGGCGGCCGAGTACGCCCTGGTCTCGATCCCGGGCGTGTTGCCGTTTTATGGTTTCATCGTTCTGCGGCAGAGCCTCCAGGCCATGGGCCGGGTGGCTCCCATCGTCGTGGTCATCGTCGTGGCCAATCTGGCGAACGTTTTCTTCAACTGGGTACTGATCTTCGGCAACTTGGGGTTCCCGGCCATGGGAGCGGTGGGATCCGGATGGGCGACCACGCTCAGCAGATGGGTCATGGTCGTGGCCCTCCTGATAGTGGCTTGGCCTGTCCTGCGACCGTACCTCTGGCCCTTGCGGCCCCAGGCGATGGCGGCGGGACCCCTGCTGCGAATGTTCCGGCTCGGCGCGCCCATCGGCGTCCAGTTCTTTCTCGAGTTCGGTGTGTTCGGCGTCATCGGGATCAGCATGGGGTGGTTGGGGACCATTCCCATGGCGAGCCACCAGGTGGCTATCAACTTGGCAAGCCTCACCTTCATGGCCGCCGTGGGGGTCACGCAGGCGTGCGCGGTCCTTGTGGGGCAGGCCGTAGGGGCGGGGGATCCGGCGCAGGCCAGGCGCTCGGCGGGTGCGGGTCTCCTCTTCGTCGGTGGCATGATGACATTTTTCGGCGTCACGTTCCTGAGTGTTCCCGGAGTGCTGGCGCGGATCTACAGCACGGACATGGTGGTGGTGGCCTGGCGGCTACACTCATTCCCGTGGCTGGGATCTTCCAGGTCTTCGACGGGCTGCAAGCGGTGGCCTCGGGCGTGCTGCGGGGAGTCGGCGACACCCTGGCACCCATGGTGGTGAACCTGGTCGGCTTCTGGCTCATCGGGCTGCCCATCAGCCTCTACTTTGGCTTCCGGGCAGGTTTTGGCCCCCTGGGCCTCTGGTGGGGGATGGCTGCGGGCCTGGGAGCCGTCGCGGTGTTCCTACTGATGCGAGTGCGTGTTCGCTTTGGACGGGATCTCGCGAGGCTGCACCTCGAGGAAGGTGTTGAGGTCGGGGTCTAGGGTCCGTCCGAGCAATGGGGTGCGGCTAGCCCTCCGATCGGTCGCCTCCGCCAGTAGAGCCGTCGTCTCGCTTGGTCTCGCCGAGAAGCTCTTCCATCTCCTCGTCAGTGAGCCCTATACTGTCGAAGTCGACATCGTCGTGGCTCCCTCCGACGGGTGACGGATCCGGCGCCACAGGCGCCGGGGACTTTGTCGACTGTGGTACGACGTCCGCCTTGGAAGAGGTCCCGGCGGAATCCTCACGCGTCGCCTCGTCACTTGGCTTGGGGGTCGCCTTCGTGATGGGCTCGCCTCGCCAGGCCCCCAGAACCTCGATGAGCTCCTTGCTGTCCCGTGTGCGGAAGAAGTATGCCCGCCCCTTCGTGGGCCGCATGTAGATACCGGGCCGGATCAACCCCATCGACATAGGGAAGCAGCGGAAGAGGTCCTTGCTGAGCCAGACCTTGTGGAAGCGTCGCAGCGAGATCTCCTCGAGATCCTCGGGCTTGAAGACCCTGGAGCGATACGCCAGCGACTTGACTCGCAGGTGATCCGGGAAGATCAGGAGCTTCCTGGGAAAGCGAGACAGATAGACCAGGAACAGAGCTAGGACCGAGAAGAGCATTAGGGCATAGCTCGCCGTTCGGATCGTGTAATCGTCCACCGTCGCCACATAGGTGAGCGTGATCCACTGGAGGCCGAAGAAGGTGAGTCGGGCCAGGACGAGGCCCACACCCCCGATGGCTAGGACCGCCACGACCCCGAAAACGATGGGCATTCGGAATCGTGCCACATACCGGATGTCGCTCATCGTGACTGGGCTCGTGAGGCCCCATCCGACGATCCGAACGGCCACCCACACGAGGATCAGAAGAGCCGCCACCATGATCCCCTGGGTGACCGGATGGATGTGCAAGACGGACAGGACCTGCCGCTCGGGCACCAGGTTTCGCGCCGCGAACGAGGCGATCTCTTTCTGGGTCACGCCCTCGTAGAACCCGAGGACGTCCGGGAAGTCCGTGAACGTGTCCGGGTCGTAGAAGTTGCGGTGCACCCAGAAGTTCAGGGCCGCCGACGTCTGATTTCCGCTCCGGAGACGCTCGATGATGGCCGTCCGGTCCGCCTCGAAGGCGATGGGGTCCAGGGTGCCGGTCCGGAGTGCTTCGATCTCCTCCTCGATGACACCGAGAGCGAAGTCGTATTCATCTTCGTCGATAGAGCCTCTCACCTGGAGGAACCCGGCGGGGCCCCTCTTGGAGGACGCCACCTGGAGGCTGTAGACCGCCTTCTGCTCACCATAGCGCAGGCGCTGGTTGAGGCGCCGATTGAGCAGATCCCGTGTGAAGAGGATCATGAGCTCGTCCTCGGCGCTGGGGTGGTAGAACTTATAGCGCGCCGTGTAGCGCACGTTGGAGGGAAAGCCCCAGGCGTAGGTGGCACTCATCCTGTTCGGATCCTGAATGGCGATCTCGCGGGGAGAAACCGAGCGTCTCGGGAGAGTTCCGAAAGTGCTCTCAGCCGTTGCCAGCGCTTCGTCACGAGCCAGGTCACCTACGATCGTGAGGGTCATGGCCGCCGGCACGTAGCAGGTGTCGTAGAAGCCGCGCAGGTCCTCCGGCGTGATGGCGTGTAGGGTGGCCCATCGGTCCAGTGGCCGAAGGCCGCGCGTGTTCATCCCGTACTCTTTTTGCCAGAAGTCGGGTGGCATGAGCACGGATGGGTTGATGAACGCCCAAACGTGCTCGAAGATCTCACGGGGCCTGGTGTTCGTCTCGAGGGCGATAGGCTGCCGATTTCGCTCCACCACCTCCGGATCCATGGCGTGGGGCGAGACGATACGGGAGAGCCACTCGATGGCGAAGAGCCCGTGTCGCTTGTCGATGGTGGCGTAGTACCAGGTGTGATCCGCCGTGGTGAAGCCGTTGCGCCGTCCTCCGAGTCCCTCGATGGCGTCCTTCACCTCCTGCTCGGATCGACCCTCGTGGTCCGAGAAGAGCATGTGCTCCGTGAAGTGGGCCAGGCCTTCCTTTCCGCGAGGATCCCAGTACGAGCCGAACGGGACCGCGACGCTGACGGAGACGTTGGGGGCGTCGGACAGACGCTTGAACCAGACCTTGAGCCCGTTGGCGAGAAAGTGCGTCTCGAAGGCGAGAAGGGATTTGCTCCCGGCTGTCGGACGGGATCGACCGCGTCCGCGGCCTGGGCGAACGAGTCCGGCTCCTGCGCCCGGCCGAAGCCGGGCGTCATGAGCAGTCCCGCGAGGAGGGTAGCCGTGGCGGCTGATTTTGGGCTCATTACCGTCACTTTCGAGCAGTTCTTTCCGTGGTGTTCAGCATAGCGCCACCTCGCTGCCGAGCAAAGGAGCTCTCCTGACAGTGGGACGGTTGCCGGGCCGGAGATGCGCTGACACCTTTCGGCGTGACTCGGCGGGGAGTCCTCGGACTGCCGGGGTCTCCACACAAATGGGACGACCGAAAGCCGCATACGGTTCCATGTCTTTTCGTTTCGAGCGACTCGAGATACCGGACGTGATCCGGATCACACCGGCCCGGTACGGCGATCAGCGGGGCTTCTTTTCGGAGACGTACCGTGCATCCGCTTTCGAGGAAGGCGGGGTGCCGGACATCTTCGTCCAGGACAACCACGCTCGTTCCACCCGTGGCGTGTTGCGTGGTCTGCACTTCCAGGCGCCACCGCAGGCCCAGGCCAAGCTCGTCTGCGTCGTCCATGGCGAGGTCTTCGACGTGGCGGTGGATCTGCGGGTCGGATCGCCCACCTTCGGCGGCTGGGTGGGAGGGGTGCTTTCTGGAGAAGAGGGGGAGATCCTCTACATCCCCCGCGGGTTTGCCCACGGATATCTCTGCCTGAGCGAAGCGGCGGACCTGGTTTACAAGGTATCCGCCGAGTTCGACGCGGACCTCGACGGCGGCATCGCTTGGGACGACCCTTCGGTGGGGATCCCGTGGCCGCTCAACGATCCCGTTCTCTCGGAGCGTGATCAGACGCTACCCCTTCTCCAGGATGCCTTCAGTCCCTTCCGGTACGGAGAATGACGGACGCCACGCAGCAGGCACCCGGCGAGAATCCGTCGGAGCCCTGGATTGAAACCCGCGAGGGCATGCTCTTCTTCGTGAATGCCCTCTTCGTCATTCCGGAGTACTGCGTGCTCTTTCCCCTGGGGCTGCGGACACTCCTCCGAGGCCTCGGGCTGGGGCAGCCCTCAGTGTTCCTGGACACGCTCCCGACGTTGGCGACTCACTTCTTGCCCTACGTGGGTTGGATCCTGCTCCTGCCTATCGGTCTCATCTTCAAGAACTTCAAAGTGGACCGTAGCCGGTGGCGGCGGGGCGTTCTCGCGCTCTTCCTGCTCTCCCACGTCGGCTTCTTGAGGTACACCGTCTACCTGTGGTTCGGGATCTGAGGCGACACGTGGACGAGCACCACATCCAGGTCTCCAGGACGGCCCGCTAATTCACCCTGGGCACCGCCGGCCCCGACACGCGCCAGCTGTGGCTCGTCTGCCATGGATACCGACAGCTCGCCCGGCGATTCCTACGCCGTTTCCGGGGCCTGGATGAAGGCTCTCGCCTCATCGTGGCGCCCGAAGGCCTGTCGCGCTTCTACCTCGACGACGGCACACGCCAGCACGGTCCCGACGATACCATCGGCGCCACGTGGATGACCAGAGAGGACCGGCTGAGTGAGATCCGCGACTACACACGGTATCTCGATGCGGTCGTCGAAGAGGTGCAGGAGGAGATGGGTGGACCGCCCGAGGGCCTCATCGTCCTGGGCTTCTCCCAGGGGGTCCACACGGCCTGCCGGTGGGTGGTCGCGGGAGAGATGCCCGTACGGCTGCTAGTCTGTTGGGGCGCCTACCCGCCCGACGACCTCGACGGGGAGCGGGGCCCCGCCCGCCTAGCCGGCACTGATCTGGTGCTGGCTCGTGGTCTGTCGGACCACTACGTCTCGGACGCGGCCCACCGACGCCAAGAGGCAAGGCTGGCGGAAATGGGCGTCCCATTTCGCACGCTGACGCATCCCGGCGGCCACGACCTGGACGGAGATCTCCTGCGGGAGCTTGCCGGGTAGCCTACCTCAGAACTCCCCCACGAAGGTGATCTCCGGAACCAGGTCGTGGCCCTGCTCCCGGGCCACGGTCTCCTGAGCAAGGTCGATGAGGGCCCGGACGTCGGCTGACGTGGCTCCCCCCAGGTTGACGATGATGTTGGCGTGCCCGGAGAAGATCTGAGCGCCCCCGTGTACTCGCCCCTTGAGGCCACACTCGTCGATGAGCCGTCCCGCCCCGATCCCTTCGATTTTCTTGAAGATCGACCCGGCGCTGGCGTGGACCCGGAGGTCCGGATGCCGGTCCTTGCGCCACTCGAGATTTTCGCTCATGACCCGGCGAAGCTCCTCTTCGGGTGCTCGCGCAAGGCGAAAGTCCACGGACAGGACCACGTCGTCCCGTTCGTGCAGGATGCTGTAATCGTATCCGAAATCGAAGTAGTCCCGATCCACCGTGCGCCGCTCGCCCTCTTCGGTGAGGATCTCGGCGGCCTCGACTATCTCTTCGATGAAGATCGTGCGCTCTCGCTCCGGGGCGGGGGAGAGGAAGTGCAGGTTCTGCCACATGGCCCCTCCCACCGTGCTCGGGATGCCAACGAAGTGATGGAGACCGGCCAGTCCTCGGCTGACGGTGGCCTCGATGAGATCCGGGTAGGTGTCGACTCCGGAGCCGGCCCTCACCAGATCCGACTCGAGGAAGTCCACAGCCCGTACCTCACAGCGGATCACGACGCCGCGGAATCCACCGTCGCCCACGAGAACGTTGGCGCCCTTACCTAGCAGAAAGTGCGGAATCCCCAACTCCCGTACAGCCAGGACCGATTCGACGAGCTCGTCGGCGGTACGAGCACGAAACAGCCGGTCCGCCGTCCCTCCGATCCTGAACGTGGTGAGAGGTGCCAGGGGGGCGTCCACCTCGAGCCGCTCCGAGCCCAGCCTGCGCTCGAGCTCGCTGAAGGGCTGGGTGTCCGCCATCGTTCTCCGGTCTCTCTCGGTTGTCTTCATCTGGTCGGGCCGCGGCAAGATAGGCTAGCATTGAAGTCGCAGAAACAGATGTGCATGAAGCGGGCCACTTCCGGCCGGCCGTGATCGTGCCGGCTGAGGCCTCGGGAAGGGCGAGGAGCCGGGCTCCTAGTTCTCCCCCTCGCGGTGGTAGTGTCCGTCGAAGGCCACGGACCAGTTCTTACCGTCGTCGATGGACGTCTCCCAGAGCTGCCGAACATGATCCGGGTCCCCGTTCACAACCGACCAGGTGATGCGGTTAATGATGGGAACGCCGCCCCGGCCGATTCCCGGACCTTCGGGGACCATGCTCCCCTCGTCGAGCTCGCCCTCTAGCTGAAGCAGGAGCCCTCCGCTGTCGACCCAGCTCTGGTGCCACACCCCGCGGGTGCCGTCGTAAATGTTGAAGCTCTCCCCAGCGTAGCCCCCGGGGGTCGTGTAGCTCTCGTGAAGGAAGCATTCACCCCTGCGTAGGATGGTGTTGTGCCCGACGACGGTGCCGTCGGGACGCTCCACCCGCCAGCTCCCCACCCAGAAGTCGAACTGGCGATGCTCCGGCCCGGTGCAGGCCTGCGTCTGGGCGGAAAGGCCGGCCGGCATGGCCAAAGACCCGGAGACCAGCAGGACGGGGAGGAGGTGCCGGAGTCGAATGGGGGACATAACGGGCGTCCTCGATGTTCAACGCGAAACTGGTGCTCGTGATGGCCAACATACGCTCAGCCTTTAGTGTCTGCACGGATCCTCCCGGCAGGTGAGCTCGTTTTCATATGTGTTCGCTAATGGGAAAGAGGATCCCGCAGGCGAGCAGATCGAACGGGATACCGGAAGGGCGTGCGGCGCATGTAAACCATTCATATGAAATAGGTTAAGTGAAATTCCAGACTCTGGCACGAAGATTTCCTAGGAAGTGGACGAATGCGGACTGTGGGATTCGATCGGAGGGTGCGGTGCACGGCGCCGTAGTGGCGGTTGGCGAAGTTAGCTGGCTCCGGTCGAATCCCTTTCCGCTTTTTCGATACCAAGCGGCACTGTGGAGGTAGGACGTGATGCGAGTCCTGGATCTCGATATGAACCATGCGAAGCGAGCCCTGACCATGACTGCGGCGGCCTTGATGGCCACGGCGGCTATGGCGCTTGGGCAGGAAACAGTACGACTGACCCTCGAGGGCGCCATCGACCTCGCCCGACAGAACAACCCGACCTTCTTGGCCACCCAAAACGACGAGGCCGCTTCGGACTGGGCCGTGAGGGAAGCGGTCACCAACCTGTTCATTCCATCCCTCACGACCTTCGGGCAGTTAGCCTTTCGGGCTCCAGGCGTATCGCGGATCGGGACGATCAACACCGGCGGCGTCGACCAGGGCGCTCTGCACACTTCGTTCTATCTGGTCCAAGCCTCCTACACCTTCGATGGAAACACCATCTTCGGCGTGAGCAGCGCCAGGGCCGATCGAAAGGCCACCCATGCGCGCACAGAGGCGGCGGAGTTCACCATGGAATCACTGGTGACGCTCCAGTACATGACTGCCCTCCGTGCCCGGGATCAGGTGGAGGTCGCCCGGCGCCAGGTCGAGCGCTCCCTCGAAGACCTCGAGATCGCACAGGCTCGTGTGGATGCCCAGGCCGCCATCGTCACCGACGCCAAGCAGGCCCAGGTGCAGATGGGCCGGGACTCGGTGGCGCTGCTCCAGTTCGAGTCGGCGCGTCGGGTGGAGACGTTCCGCCTCCTGGAGAGCTAGGATCAAAGGGTGTGTAAAAAGAGAGGCGACGTACCTTTCCGCTGAGTAATAACCAGCGAACTCCGGGTGACAGCCCGGGGGAAAGGAACGACGCCTCGTGAGGAAGAATACGGTGGGACCCGAGGGTGAGTCCAGGACGCCCGTGTGGGAAGTTCTGGAAGAAGTGGTTCGGGAGAAGGCGCAGGAGTTCATTCAACAGATCTTGGAGGAGGAAGTCACGGAGTTGCTAGGGCGAGAGAAGTCAGAGCGCAGGAGGGTGGTGGACGCGACCGAGGGCTACCGCAACGGATACGGCAAGCCGAGGCGGCCTGGCGATGAGCTCGGGCACGATCACACTCCGACGCCCTCGAGTTCGAGGCCTTGAGGAGCGGTTCGAGAGCCGCGTGCTGCCGTTGTTCGCGAGGCGGACGAAGGAGCTGGGCGCTCTGCTTCCGGAGCTGTATCTGCACGGACTGGCGGAGGGAGACTTCGAGTTGGCGATGCGGGGCCTGCTGGGCGAGGGGGCACCGCTGTCGAAGTCTTCGATTCGGCGGCTGCGGGCGGGATGGACGGCGGAGTTCGAGGAATGGAGCCAGCGTCGCCTGGAGGGTCGTGAGGTCGTCTACGTGTGGGCGGACGGGATCTATGTGAAGGCAGGGCTGGAGCGGGACAAAGCGGCGCTGCTGGTGGTGCTGGGTGCCATGCGAGACGGGACGAAAGAGGTGTTGGCCCTGAGAGCGGGCTACCGAGAGTCGGTCGAGTCCTGGTCCGAGGTGTTGCGGGACCTGAAGGCACGCGGCATCGAGGCGCCCCGGCTTCTGATGGCGGACGGTAACGCTGCGATCTGGGGCGCAGTACGGCAGGTATGGCCTGAGGCGGGTGAGCAACGGTGCTGGAACCACAAGATGAGGAACGTGCTGGACCGACTACCTCAGCGGGAGCAGGGCGAGGCGAAGGATCTTCTCCGGGCCGTGGTCTACGCACCGAGCCGGGCCGAGGCCCTGAAGGCCCGCGAGGTGTTCGCCCGACGCTATAGGCCGTGGTATCCGAAAGCAGTGGACGTACTCGAGGACGACTGGGAGCGGATGGTAGCGTTCTACGACTTCCCCGAGGACCACTGGAAGCATCTACGCACGACGAACGTGGTCGAGAGCCCGTTCGCCGCGGTACGGCTCAGGACGACAGCAGCGAAGCGGTTCAAGCGGGTCGAGAGCGCTACGGCGCTAATCTGGAAGTTGCTCTTGGTGGCTGAGAAGCGGTTCCGAAGGCTCGACGCTCCTCACCTCCTCAAGGACGTATTTGAAGGAAGAAAGTTCGAAGACGGAAAGCCCGTCTCACACCAACAGCGGAAGAACGCCGCCTAATACGTTTACACACCTATTGACCCAACCTCCTCCTGGAGACCGTCGGATTGAACATTGAGGACGACGTCGAGCTCGTGAGCGAGTTCAGCGTGTTCGGACCCACCTGGACCAACACGGCGCTGATCTCTCGTGCTCTGGAGTCGCATCCCCAACTCAAGGCCTTTGTGGCCAGCGAGGGCGCCCGCAAGGCGAATCTTCGACAGGCCAGAAGCACGTACTTTCCGAGCGTGACGCTCGCTGGCCTGTGGTCCGGCTTCACGCAGGAGATCCAGAACGGCCAGTTCTTGGTGAACGGCGCGGAGCGCGGAGTCCTGGGGAGCATTGCGGACTGCGAGCTGTTCAACGGCATCTCGGCCGGCCTCAGCACACCCTTGACGGGATTCCCGCAGGACTGCTCGTCCTTCACCCTCACGGATGCCGGTCGTGCCGCGATCCTCGCGGGCAACGACGTCTTCCCGTTCAACTTCAACAAGCAGCCTTTTCGGGCAGAGCTGAACATCAGCCTTCCGATCTTCACCGGATTCAGCCGGGAGCGGCAGGTGTCGCAGGCTGCTAACGCCTACGAGGACGCCGTCCACTTCCGTCGCGCCGAGGAGCTCCGTCTCAGGACCGCGGTCACGTCGGCCCACGACGCCCTGGCGACGGCGTACAACGTGGTACAGGTCGAGGAGCGGAACCGTGTGGTGGCCGGAGAGCAGCTAGAGCTCGCTCGGGCCCGCTACAGCCTGGGAGCGGACAACTTCCTGGTGCTGCTCGACGCGGAGCGCACGATGGCCGACGCGGAACGGGCGTATCTCGACGGGCTGTATACATTCCATATCGAGCTGGCGAACCTGGAGAACGCAGTGGGGTGGAGGCTCCGCCCTGAAGCATAGACCGGATAACGACTATTACGTCGAGCGGCCGCGGCTGAGTCGGCGTCGAACCACTAGAGAGTGAGGAAGTCGTGGACATCCCCCGTGATCCCAAACCGAAGACCAGGAAGAGGGTCATCCAGTGGTCGGTTGCGGCCATCGCCGTCATCCTGATCACGGGTGTGCTCAGAAACCTCCAGCCGGCGGCCCCCAGCGTGGACGCCGCCACCGTCTGGATGGACACGGTTCAGCATGGGACCATGGTGCGGCAGGTCCGAGGTCCTGGCACGCTGGTGCCCGAGCGGATGCGATGGCTCACGGCTCTCACGGCCGGCCGGATCGAGCAGATCATGGTTCTGCCCGGCACGGAGATCGAGGCGAGCACGGTGATCATTCGGATGAGCAATCCGGACGTCGTAGTGCAGCTGCTCCAGTCCCAGCAGCAGCTCTCCAACGCCGAGGCGGCGCTAATCCAGCTGCGCGCGACATTGCAGACACAGGCCCTCACGCAGGCAGGACTGGTGGCCCAGACGCGTACTCTGTATCGGAACGCTCAGCGGGATCATGCCACGAATCAGCGCCTCTACGACACCAACGTGCAGCTCGTGGCCGCCACCGAGCTTGCCAGAACCGGCGACGCGGTGTCCGAGTTCGGCGAGCGCATCGAGCTCGAGGAGGAGCGGCTCGCCGTCTTGGAGGCCTCCTTCGATGACCAGCTCAACGCCCAGCAGATCCAGATCAATCGACTCTCGGACATCGTCGAGTTCAATCGGGACCGGGTCGCGTCTCTCGAAGTGACGGCAGGCGTCTCTGGCGTTTTGGCTGAGATGCCGCTGGAGGAAGGTCAATGGGTCCAGTCCGGTGGTACACTGGCCCGCGTTGTGCAGCCGAGGCGCCTGAAGGCGGAGATCCGAATCCCCCAGACGCAGGCCCAGGACATCGCGGCCGGCCAGGTGGCGTACATCGACACCCGGAACGACACCATCGTGGGTCGTGTCGTCCGCATCGACCCCTCCGTGCAAAACGGTACGGTGACGATCGACGTGGCGCTCCCGGCCGAGCTGCCGCGGAGTGCTCGACCTGATCTGAGCGTGGACGGGAACGTGGTGATCCAGCGACTGGACGACGTGACCTACGTCGGTCGGCCGGCATACGGCCAGGCCAACCAGCGGGTCGGTATGTTCATCTTGGTGGAGGATGGCCAGTACGCCGTGCGCGTCAACGTCATGCTCGGGGCCAGCTCGGTCAACGAGATCGAAGTGAAGGAAGGCCTCCAACCCGACGATATCGTGATCCTTTCGGACATGTCCCAGTGGGACGGGTTCGATCGGGTTCGCTTGAGGTAGTAGACGTGAAACAGGCTCTCGGGCGGTCAGCAGCAGCGTGTGGCCGTAGCCCGCGCTATCGTGGGCAGGCCCCTCATCCTGCTGGCGGACGAGCCGACGGGTAACCTGGACTCGAAGAACGGCAACGCGGTCATGGACCTGATGCGTGAGCTCCACGACGAAAGGGCTACGATCTGCATAGTGACGCACGATCCGCGTTACGCCACGGTGGCGGAGCGCTCGGTGCATCTCTTCGACGGCCAGGTCGTCGACGAGGAGGACGCCAAGCGGGCGGAGCATGCGCATGAGCTCGAAGAGAGCGGCTTCGACGTCTAGCGGAAGCGCTGTCCATCTCGACGTTGACGGGCTCCCCCGAGTGTCCGATTTTGGGACACCCACTCCTGAGGAGGGGAGCTTGGGAGGCACGATCGCTGCCTGAGGGAAGCCTGTCTCCAACGCCCGCCATCGAGTAACTCATTCAACTCCTGGAACCATGGCACTGATCAAGACGAGGGGAATCGAGAAGTCGTACAAGACCGGGGCGGGCGAGACGTTCGTCCTGCGACGGATCGATCTGGAGATCGGTGCGGGTGATTTCGTGACCATCATGGGTCCCTCGGGAGCCGGTAAGTCGACGCTGCTGTCCATTCTCGGGATGCTCGACGGTGACTGGCGTGGAGAGTACTGGCTCGGCGACGAGCCGGTCCACGCCATGCGCCCACGGTCCCGCATCGAGCTGAACAAGCGCTACATCGGCTTCGTTTTCCAGCAATATCACCTGCTCGACGATCTCTCGGTCTACGAGAACATCGAGATCCCGCTCTCGTACCGGAACGTGAAGCGCCAGGAGCGTCAGGCCATCGTGGCGGACTCGTTGGATCGGTTCCCAGATCGTGGGGAAGAAGGACCTCTATCCGACCCAGCTCTCTGGCGGTCAGCAGCAGCTCGTCGCTGTAGCCCGGGCCGTCATCGCCGAGCCGAAGGTGATCCTGGCCGACGAGCCCACGGGCAGCCTCCACTCGAGCCAGGGCCGCATGATCATGGATCTCCTGGCCCAGCTCAACGGTGAGGGGACCACGATCATCCAGGGTCACCCACAACGAGGACTATGCTGCCTACGGGGAGCGCATCATCCAGCTGAAGGACGGCTGGATCGTGGACGAATAGGACTCTAGCAGCATGGGTGCATCGGACGCCCCCCGCGTTTTAGTCGCCGACGACCAGGCGGACGTCCTCGAGGCTCTACGCATCCTCCTGAAGGGCGAGGGGTTCGAGATCGTCACGGCGAGCTCGCCGTCGCGGATCCTCTCCAGCGTCGAGAAGACTGATTTCGACGCTGTCCTGATGGATCTGAACTACACCCTTGACACCACGTCCGGAGAGGAGGGCATGGACCTCCTCACACAGCTCCGCAGCCTCGATGCGAACCTTCCGGTTCTGGTGATGACGGCCTGGAGCAGCGTGGACGGGGCGGTAGACGCCATGCGCCGAGGGGCCAGGGACTACGTCGAGAAGCCGTGGGACAACGAGCGGTTGGTGAAGACCCTCAGGACCCAGGTCGAGCTCGGGAGAGCTCTACGCCGCGGTCAGCTCCTGGAGGACGAGAATCGGCTTCTCCGGGGCAAGGACACACCCGACTTCATTGCCCACTCCAAGGTCATGGAGCCGGTACTCCGCATCATGGAGCGAGTGGGGCCATCAGAGGCGAACGTCCTCATCACCGGCGAGCACGGGACCGGAAAAGAGGTTGTGGCGCGCTGGCTCCACGTGGTGTCCGAGCGTTCCAAGAACACCCTCGTTGCCGTCAACGCGGGCGGATTTTCCGAGGGGGTGTTCGAGAGCGAGCTCTTCGGCCATGTGAAGGGGGCCTTTACGGACGCAAAGACCGACCGGATCGGGTTTTTCGAGCTCGCTCATCAAGGCACGATCTTCCTGGACGAAATCTCCAACATCTCGCTGCAGCAGCAAGCGAAACTCCTCCGGGTTTTGGAGACCGGTGAGATCCAGCGGGTGGGGTCGTCGAAGATCCGCCACGTGGATGTTCGGCTTCTTTCGGCCACCAACGCCAATCTCGCCGAGGTGATGGCCGGGGGTCACTTCCGGGAGGACCTGCTCTATCGGCTGAATACTGTGGAGATTCAACTTCCGCCCCTGCGGGAGCGCCGAGAGGACATCTCCAGTCTGGCCCTCCACTTCCTGGAGCGGCAACGCTCCCGATATGGACGCCAGGTAGAGGGTTTCGCCGACGACGCCATGCAGGCTCTCATGAGCCATCCGTGGCCGGGCAACGTCCGGGAGCTGGAGCACGCGGTCGAGCGGGCCATGTTAATGGCCCAGGGTGACCGCATCCGCGCGGAGGACCTGGGGCTCCGGCCCCGCAGCGGAGGCGGGCCCAAGATGGATGATCTCACCCTGGACGAGGCGGAGCGGCTCCTCATCGAGCGGGCCCTGAGCCGAAACGACGGCAACGTGTCCAAGGCGGCCGAGGATCTCGGACTGAGTCGCAGCGCCCTCTATCGACGACTGCAGCGCTTCGACCTCCGCGGCGAGCCGGACCAGGACCTCTAGGAGGAGCGTATGAGACGGTGGTGGGAGCTGGTTCGCCATGACCACCGTATCGTGCTTCTGGTTCTCATGGCGGGCCTGCCGGGCATGGCCCTCGCCCTCGGTTTCCTGTGGCTGGGACCCTACTCCGCACGTCTCCAGTGGACCCTGTCGGTGGTCCTTTTCGGGAGCTGGTTCGGATTCACCTATGCGGTGCGGGAACGTGTCGTCCGTCCACTTCAGACGCTCTCCAACATGCTGGCGGCACTCCGGGAGGGGGACTTCTCCATTCGGGTCCGGGGGGCCGGTACCAAGGGACCCCTGGCCATCACGTACCTGGAGGCGAACGCCCTCGAGGAGGTCTTGAGGGAGCAACGACTCGGAGCGGTCGAGGCGACGGCGCTCCTACGGAAGGTCTTGGAGGAGGTGGACCTCGCCGTGTTCGCTTTCGACGAAGAGGAGACCCTGCGACTGCTAAACCGCGCGGGTGAGAAGCTCCTGGGCCAGCCGAGCGAGCGCGTAATCGGTAGGTCTGCTGCTGAGCTTCGCCTCAGCGAAACCCTCTACGGTGTGGCGCCCCGCACTGTGGAGCTCAGCCATGCCGGTGGCATGGGCCGCTGGGAGCTACGCCGCACGGTGGTACGTCAGGAAGGACAGCCCCTGAGCCTCATCGTGCTCTCAGACCTGAGCCGGGCCCTACGAGAAGAGGAGCGCCAGGCCTGGAAGCGGATCATCCGGGTCCTGAGCCACGAGATCAACAACTCGCTGGCGCCTATCAAGTCCATCGCCGGAAGCCTCCAGAGCCTGACGCAACGGAACGCGCTCCCTCCCGAGATCGAGGAGGACGTGGGCAGTGGCCTGAAGGTCATCTCGGGTCGGGCGGAATCCCTCGGCCGCTTCATGGCCTCATACGCGCAGCTTGCCAGGCTTCCCGAGCCCCAACTCGCTCCGGTGGAGGTGGAAGCCCTGGTGCGCCGCATCGTGGCCGTCGAGACGCGCATGGACGTGGGAGTCAAGCCGGGACCGGAGGTCACGATCCAGGCCGACGCCGATCAACTGGAGCAGCTTCTCATCAACCTGGTCCGAAACGCTGTGGACGCAGCTCTCGAGACCGACGGCCGGGTGAGCTTCTCGTGGACGTTGGTGGTGAACCACCTCCACGTCCTGGTGGAGGACGAGGGACCGGGGCTTCCGGGCGATAAGGGCAACCTCTTCGTTCCGTTCTACACCACAAAGCCGGGGGGAAGTGGGATCGGCCTCGCCCTCTGCCGCCAGATCGCGGAAGGGCACGGCGGAACGCTGACGCTCGAGAACCGCTCGAATGGCAAGGGCGCCCGGGCACGCCTCACCATCCCGCTGGACCTGGGATCTTCCGAGGCTGTGGCGTCCCTGGCGCTTCCTAACCGGCCACGACCTCCAGAAGGGCGCTGATCTTGTCGGGCGAGGCGTCGTGGAGGAAGCTCTCGGCCACCTGTCCCTCCCGGTCGATCAGAAAGGTCCTGGCCGAGTGATCGAACATCGAGTCGTCCCCAGTGCTCCCCTCGAAGTAGACGCCATACGCATCGGCTACCATTCGTATCTCCTCAACCGTGCCTCGGAGCCCGAGGAAGTCCGGATCGAGGGCCCCCAGGTACTGGGACAATCGCTCAGCCGAGTCCCGCTCGGGATCCACCGTGACGAAGAGGACCTGGACCGCGCTTCCGGTGGCCGCTCTCGCTTCGGCCAGCTTGGCCAGCGTGAGGGGGCAGACGTCCGGGCAATAGGTGTACCCGAAGAAGATCGCCACCGCCTGCCCTCGGAAGCCGGACAGTGAGATGCTCTCACCGTCGTGGCCCGTGAGGGAAAAGTCCGGGGCGCGGTAGGGCTGGAACCCCGTGGATACAGCCGGGCCCTGATCTCGAGGCCATACTACGGCCAGGGCCACGATCAGGGCTGCGAGGGTGCTCAGGAGGACCCGGAGGAGTCGCCTCATGCGGATCGGACCGCAGCCGTCGAGTATGCATCGAAGGAGGGGCTGAATCGGGGAGATACCATCAGAATCCGCCGCCGGCTTCTCGAGCGAAACCGGAGGAGCGGGTGCTCGGCTTCCACCTGCGGATGCGTTCTCGGCATTACCATCGACGATCGCTGGCCATTGCCCGTGGGTGCTGCTCCAGACGTGGCCTGCAAATCACCCCATTCCCTGTGGCTTGTCAAGTGGACTGGGAGGGGTGGATGATGGTCTCTTGATGCAACGCCACCGTTCACCAAGGAGAACACGACCCGGCCAGTCGAGGGCACGGTGCATCCGTGGGGTCGGCGTTGGGACTCCATACCGTAGCTTGCGCTACGCCGCGTCGTCCCGCCTTGATCCCACGGCGCCCCGACCCTCTTGGTGGCTCGCGAACTTCGGCAACGGAACACTAGGAGGTGCGCGCTCGCGCCGGGGGCCAATGCAACGAGGTCTTTGCGGGGCCATGAGCGTCCATTTAACTTGGCTAAGGGAAACCGGCGGTCGCCGTTGCCACCGTCGAACCCGTTCGCGCGGAACAACTTGGTCGATTCTCCCGGGAATCGCCGAGGTCCAGATTCTGCGGAGGCTCACGTGACTCGGAGACTGGCCCAGCGATGAACGATGGCGGACACCGACCCACGAAGGTTCTTCTCGTGGAGGCCGGGCCGTCGCATCTCGATCCCCTCAAGGAGGCGTTCGAGAGCGCGTCGGGACCATCCATGGAAGTCGAATGGGCCGGCGAGATGTCCGGGGCTCTCGAGCTCCTTTCCGAGGGCGGCATCGATGCCGTGATCCTCGATCCCGAGCTCCCCGACAGTCAGGGGCTCCCGAGCTTCGAGCGCATGTATGCCTTCGCTCCCCACATACCGATCATCGTCCTCACCAAGGATGACGACGAGGAGCTGGCGGTTCGGACGGTCCAGGGTGGAGCGCAGGACTGCATGGCCATGCGGGAGGCCGAGCCGAACGTTCTCGTGCGCTCCGTCCGCTACGCCATCGAGCGACACCGGCTGCTCTCGGCTCTACGGAGCCTGTCCCTCATCGACGACCTGACCAACCTGTACAACAGACGCGGGTTCAGCGACCTGGGCGAGCAGTACCTGAAGCTGGCCCGCCGAACGTCCAGGGGCGTGTCGCTCATATATCTGGACATCGACCGCTTCAAGACGATCAACGACACCCTGGGGCATCACGTGGGCGACCGCGCTCTGCGCTCTGTGGCGGACACACTTCGGGAGACCTTCCGACGCTCGGACATTGTCGCCCGCATGGGCGGGGACGAGTTCGCCGTCCTGGCCATGGAGGCGTCGGGTGAAGATGCCGCACAGCTCGTCGAGCGACTCCGGAAGGAGCTGGACGAGCTCAACGAGCACACCAAGGAGCAGTTCCAACTCTCGGTGAGCGTCGGCACCACGCGGTACGTGGGTGAGGACGTCACGAGCCTCGATGATCTCCTCGCCAAGGCGGACGCAGCTATGTACGCCGAGAAGCGAGGCAAGAGAAGGGCATTGGTGCCCTGATCGTGGACGAGATGACAACCGATCCTGTCGACGTTCCCGAGCCCGCGCTGGAGCTCGGAGACGAGGACATGGAAGAAGCTCAGGCCACGTCCGATCAGCAGGACGCCGACGTTCCCCCTGAGGCGGGCGGGGCCCAGGCGGTGGCTGCCGACGAGCGCACGCAGGAGTATACCCCCAAGCAGATACTCGCAGGCTTCGCCGGCAAAGCCGCACAAGCCGCAGCACGGCGGCGCATCGCGAATGACCGCAGCACGGCGGCTCCCCCATCGTTCTCCGCGGACGAGGACGACGCCGAGGGCGAGGACGGGGATGAGGAGGTCACTTCCACCGTCGACGAGCCCGGTTCGGTTCCGGCGGTGGCAGTCCCGGCGGCGGCCATCCACTGGCTGGCGCGGATCGCGGAGTGTGCTGGGCTCGAGGGTGAGCGTCCAGATCTCCCACCGGATGCGCCCGCCGTGGACGCATGGTCCGTCGTGAGTCGCAGCTACAAAATCGACGACGAGCGACTCTGCAATCTCGTCGCCGAGTACTTCCGCCTCGACGTAGTGGACTTCTCCGCCCGTGATCCGAATGCGGTTCTCCTGGTGCCGGAGCCCATGGCTCGCAAGCATTACATCTACCCGCTCTACGAGACGGATCGGCACCTGCTGGTGGCGACCTGTGACCCCACCGATGTGGAGGCCGAGCGGGCCCTGAGCTTCAGCACCGGCCGGACCACCATCTTCCAGGTCGCCTCACCCATCGCCATCCAGGAGGCGCTGGATGCCCGCTTCTCCCCCGAGCAGGCGATCAAGACCCTTCTCGACACGCTCGAAGCCGACGATATCGACGACGACGCGGTCAAGCTGGTCGAGGAGATGGGCCCCGAGTCCATCTCCTCCGAGGATGCAGCGGCCACCCCGGTCGTGAAGCTCACAAACCTCGTCATCCGGGACGCCATCGTGCAGGGCGCGTCGGACATCCACATCGAGCCCGGCCGGAAGGTGGGATCCCTGCCGGTGTCTCTGAGAAGTGCGTGATCCGGGTGCTGGACTCCAACGCCGCGCAAACCCTCGAGGACCTCACCCTTCCGAGACCTATGAGCTGGACCGGCTGCGGCAGCTTCTCAGCCTGCGCGAGGGCATCATCCTCGTTACCGGGCCTACGGGATCCGGCAAAACGACGACTCTCTACGGGGCGCTTCGCGAACTGGCCGACGGTAAGGTCAACATCATGACCGTCGAGGATCCCATCGAGTACGAGCTTGCGCAAATCACGCAGACCCAGGTGGAGACGAAACAGGGCGTGACGTTCGGTCGTGCCCTGCGGGCGATTCTCCGGCAGGACCCCGACATCATCCTGGTGGGTGAGATCCGGGATCACGAGACGGCCGAGACGGCGATCCATGCCGCCATGACGGGTCACCTCGTCCTGGCGACCGTCCATGCCAACGACGCCGTGAGCGCGGTCGCCCGGATGGCCGACATGGGAGTGCCTTACAGCACGATCTCGTCGACGCTTCGAGGCACCATCGCCCAGCGCCTCCTTCGCAGGGTGTGCGGTGCCTGTGCCGAGCCCGTGAGGGGCAAGCTCACTCCGGAGGAGCAGCGTCTCACGGAGCTGAACGAGATCGAGCCCATGGTTCGGGCCGTGGGCTGCGCGGACTGTGGCTTCACGGGCTACAGGGGGAGGATCCCGGTGAACGAGGTCTTGGTGGTCGGACCCCGTTTTCAGGTGGCCGTAGAAGCCCGCAAGGGGTGGCAGACGCTCCATCGGATCGCCGCGCAGGGCGGGATGCGGACGCTGCACCAGGTGGCCCTGGACTGGGTCACCCAGGGGAAGACGATCCTGGTGGAGGTAGAGCGGGCCATGGGCATCCAAGCTCCCGAGGACGAGATTGAGGAGGACACGGGTCCGGTCCGGGTTCTGGTGGTGGACGACGACGAAGAGGCCCGGATCATGTACCACGCCATGCTGGAGACCGAAGGATACGTGGTATCCATGGCCAAGGACGGCTTCGAGGCTCTGGACATGCTCAAGCTCGATCCCGACTACAACCTCGTCATCCTGGACCTGAGCATGCCCGGCCTGGACGGCCGCCAGGTTCTCGACCGCATTCGAGGCTCCAAGGACACGGCAGCCATTCCCGTTCTCGTGAGCACCGCCTTCGGGAACGAGAGCGTGGAGAAAGAGCTCCTGGAGGCCGGTGCCGACGACTATCTCGAGAAGTCCGTCGACGCGCAGCGCTTCATGGCCCGGGTCCGGGCTGTCCTAAGACGTGCCGTGATGTAGCTCGCTGTTGCCGATCCGTCCGTTCGCCCCTTCTTTTTCACGGTCCGTCTCTCCCCCCAAAGGACGCCGATCCATCACACCCCCGTAGTCATCCCCGTGACACACGTCCGGCTAGCGGTGTAGCGGGGTTGTTCCCGTCGTCTGCGCCCCTACGTTCTGGGGCGTCGCCGAGTGGACCATCCGAGAGACGAGGCACATGAAAGGCACTCTCAGGCACATTGTGGTAGCCGCGACGGTAGCCGCCTTTTCGACCCCCTTGCCAGCCTTGGGCCAGACGGAGATCCAGGCCCGGAATGCGAAGGTCACCATCGGGGGGCGCCTTCATGTCCAGTCGACCACATCTTCCGCTACGGACGCCACTTCCTTCGACTCCTTTCTTCGGCGAGCGCGTGTGTTCTTCGGGATCGAGATCACGGACTTCTTCGAGGCGCGCCTTCTACCGGACTTCGCCGGAGGCAAGGTCGCCCTGCAGGATGCCTACATCAGCCTCAACTTCGATCCGGCCTTCGAGGTTTCCGTCGGACAGCTCAAGCGAGCCTCGGAGGTCTTCGAGCTGAGCAGCAGCACGCAACTCTCCATCATCGAGCGGGACGGGCGCGTTCCCGGAGCAGGCGACTGCACGGGCATCGGCGGTGTCTGCACCTTCAGCCGGTTCACGCAGAAGCTCGAGTACTCGGAACGTGATATGGGACTACGGATCGCGGGGTCCGCAGGGCACTTCTCCTACATGGCTACCATGACTAACGGCACGGGCGTGAACGTGAAGGACGAGAACGACAGCAAGTCGTATTCGGGCCGCGCCGTGCTAGAGGTTGCCGACGATCTGGAGATCGGCGCCTTCGTCGGTCTCCACGACTATCCCGACGCGACGGGCAATACCGACTACGGAACGGCCTTCGGCGCCGATCTGGAATGGGGTGGATGGTACGAGGGGTTGCACCTCCAGGCGGCCATGGTCGGGGGCGACAACTGGAAGGAGCTCGAGGCGTCGGGAGATCCGGCGCGCTTCCTCTCGGGTCAGGCGGTCCTCACGTACTACATCCCCATCGACTCGGACCGGTGGGCGGCAGTCGAGCCGCTGATTCGGATCAGCTGGGGAGATCCGGACACGGACGCTGCAGACGACGCGGCCTGGCTCATCACTCCGGGGCTGTCGCTGTTCGTCTCCGGCCGGAACAAGATCGGGACGAATCTCGACATCTATCTGCCCCAGGAGGGCGACTCCGAGATGTCGTTCAAGGTCCAGGCCTTCCTCTACTTCTGAGCGGGCCCGGAGCCATCATTTCCGGCCGAGGACCGCCCGGCTTCGGCCCCCCCGAGGGGATCCTGTGAGCGGTCGGTTGGTAGATTGACAGGCGTGCCCCGAGCCTGCGAGGTTACTGGGCTTTGAAATCGCCACAATCCGAGGACTGACCGCCCAGATGTTCAAATCCGTACGAGGCCGGCTCATAGTCATTTTGGCGGTGGCCGGCATAAGCCTCGGCTACCTCGTCACCAACAAGATCAAGCTGGGGCTCGACCTTCAGGGAGGGATGCACCTGGTTCTCGAGGTGGACGATCCCGAGGGCACCATGACGGCCGATGCCCGCTCCGACGCCATCGATCGAGCCGAGCGCATTCTGCGAACCCGCATCGACGAATTCGGAGTGGAGGAGCCGCTCATTCAGAAGGTCGGCTCCGAGCGGATCATCGTCGAGCTGCCGGGCATCGCGGACGAGGACCGAGCCAAGAATCTGATCCAGCAGTCGGCGTTCCTCGAGTTCAAGCTCGTGCTTCCAGTGACGGAGCTCGAACCCGCCCTTAGTCGGATCGACCGGCAGATCGTCGCCGCCCTCGGAGTGGATGCGCTCCGCGAGATGGGGCGCGATACGGAGGGCCCCTCACAGGACTTGGAGGATCTGATCTTCGCGAGCCCCAACGCTGATTCGACCCAGGCGGACAGTGCCGGCGCCGAAGGAGAGCAGGCCGCTGAGGAAGAGGACCAGTCGGTGAACTTGAGGCCGTTCACGGCCCTCCTCGCCTCGGGCGATGTGGAAGGCACTTACCTGGTCGCCCTCGAGGACGTGGAGACGGCCCAGAGCTTCCTCGCGCTGCCCGAGGTTCAGATCGCTCTGCCCCGGAACATATCGCTCCACTGGGAGACGGATCCCGTCGGGGTCGGAACCCGCACCTACCGGCGCCTCTATGTGACAGAGGATGACGCCTTCATGACGGGCGAGCAGCTCGAGACGGCTGTAGCCCAGCGGGATCCCCAGTTCAACCAGGCTCAGGTCAGCTTCCAGCTCAACCGGGCCGGGGGAAGGCGGTTCGCGCAGTTCACCACGCAGCACGTGGGCGACCTCATCGCCATCGTGCTGGACGACGAGATCGTGAGTGCTCCGGTGGTGCGTGATCGCATCGGTGCCAGCGGAGTCATCGAGATGGGCAACGCCGACATCGCCGAGGCGGCGGACCTGGCGCTCGTGCTCCGAGCCGGCGCCCTCCCCGCCAAGCTGCGGATCATGGAGGAGCGGACCGTGGGGCCGTCTCTGGGGCAGGACTCGATCGACCGGGGCAAGATCGCCGGTATCATCGGGGTGGTGGGGGTCGTGATCGTCATGATGCTGTACTACAAAGTGGCAGGCGTCCTCGCCGTGCTGGCCCTAGGCGGCTACACCGTGCTGGTGCTGGGCAGCCTTGCGGCCTTCGGCGCCGCGCTGACCCTTCCGGGGATAGCGGGCCTGATCCTCTCGGTGGGAATGGCGGTGGATGCCAACGTCCTCATCTTTGAGCGGATCCGTGAGGAGCTTATCCTCGGCAGGGCGACGCGCACGGCGGTGGACGAGGGCTTCGCACACGCCCTGTCGGCCATCGTCGACGCGAACCTGACGACGCTCATCACGGCGCTCATCCTCTTCCAGTTCGGTACGGGGCCCGTGCGGGGCTTCGCCTTGACCCTGTCCATCGGGATCGTGTGGTCGTTCATCTCGGCCCTCTACGTGACACGAACCTTCTTCCTCATGTACCTGTCGGGAAAGAAGGCTTCCGACCCGATCAGCATCTGAGACGGGATCCATGCGACTGTTCGACCAAGCGAGCTATCCCTTCATCGAGTGGCGCCGTAAGGCCTACATGGTGTCTGCGGCGGTCATCCTCACCGGGATAACGATGATGCTGGTCAACGTGTTCGCCATAGGTAGCTGGCAGAACTACGGCGTCGACTTCACCGGCGGATCCCTCATCCAGGTCCACTTCCATGAGCCTGCCACGGCGGCCCAGCTTCGGGCGGCCCTCGGGGGCTCTCAGGCGCCTCCTATCACCCGGTTTGGCGAGGAGAACGAGTTCGTGATCCGGGCCGCCCTGGGTGAGGAGGAGGTGGACGTGGTGCGGGCGCAGGTCGAAGAGCAGCTCCTCGCCGCGTTCGGGGGTGATATGTTCGACGTGGTCAGGACCGAGACTGTGGGGCCCAAGATCGGCGGAGAGCTCCAGCAGAAGGCGGCCTTGGCCATTCTGTTCTCCTTCATCCTCACGCTCGTCTACCTGGCCTTCCGGTTCGAGCTGCGCTTCGGGCTGGCGGCCGTGATCGCGACGATCCACGACATCCTGATCACCCTGGGCTTTCTGGCGTTGTTCCGGATCGAGATCGCGCTACCCACCGTGGCCGCCATCCTCACCATCGTGGGGTACTCGCTCAACGACACCATCGTGGTGTTCGATCGGATCCGCGAGAACCTGAATGCCAAGGGCGGACGCCGTGAGGATCCGGTGGCTCTGGTCGATCGTTCCATCAACGAGACGCTTCCGCGCACGGTGCTCACCTCCGGGACGACCCTGGCCGTATTGCTGGCTCTCCTCTTCGTGGGTGGCGCGGTGATCCGTGACTTCACGCTGGTGCTCATACTGGGGGTCGTCATCGGGACGTACTCGTCCATCTTCGTGGCGTCACCGGCGCTCCTAGAGATCCAGAAGCGCTTTGGCGACGGATCGGCCCGCCGCGACCGGAAGAAGAGCAGGGCTACGGCGACCGTGTAGGTAGTGTCCTGTGTTCGACAGCCACTGCCATCTGACGGACGGCCGTTTCGACGACGATCGGGCGGCCGTCATCACTAGGGCCCGCCAGGCCGGCGTGACCCGCATCGTCACCATCGCCTCGGATCTCGAAGACGCTCACACCGCAGCAGAGCTGGCTGCCGCGCACGACGGCATGTGGTCCACCGCCGGAGTTCACCCTCACGAGGTATCGCAGGCGCGAGACGACGACCTGGAGGGGATCCGGGAGCTGGCCACCAGCCGGCCCGAAGTCGTGGCCATCGGTGAAACCGGTTTGGACTACTTCTACGATCACTCGCCTCGGGAGCTCCAGCGGAGATGGTTCGAGAACCAGCTCGGGCTGGCCTGCGGGCTGGGTCTGCCGCTGGTGATCCATAGCCGCGAAGCGGAAGACGACACCATCGCCGTGATCCGAAGCGCCCCTCCTTCGACAGGCATGGTTCTGCACTGCTTCACGGGGAGCATGCGGCTCCTGGAAGCCGCGCTCGAAGTCGGATGTCATGTGTCCTTTTCAGGGATCGTCTCCTTTGCCAAGTTCGACGGCTACGAGGCTGTGAGGGTGGTTCCCGGCGATCGCATTCTGGCCGAGACGGATTCGCCGTACCTGGCCCCCATCCCGCACCGGGGCAAGCGCAACGAGCCTGCTTTCGTCACTCAGGTGATCGAGGTGATGGCGGGCATTCGGGGCGAAAGCGTCGAGGCGATGGCCGAGTCCACGACCGCCAACGCCACCCGCTTCTACGCCCTGGAGTCATGACGGGGTCGAAATGCCGCGCACCATAGAGGTTCTTCCGGACGTCGTAGCCAATCAGATCGCCGCCGGGGAGGTGGTGGAGCGGCCCGCGTCCGTGGTGAAGGAGCTCGTCGAGAACGCCCTGGACGCCCGCGGAACCCGCATCGATATCGTTCTGGAGCGGGGGGGCAAGCGCCGCATCCGCGTAACCGACGATGGCGTTGGCATGACCCGCGAGGACGCCCTGCTCTGCCTGGACCGCCACGCCACCAGCAAGATCCGCACTGCCGTCGATCTCCAATCGGTCGTGACCTTCGGCTTCCGGGGCGAGGCCCTGCCGTCCATTGCTGCCGTGTCCCGCATGACGCTGGACACAAAGGACGGAGACGATGAGGTGGGGACTCGCATCCGGGTGAAGGGCGGAACCATGAGCGGCGTCGATGACGCTCCCAGGCGCCGGGGGACCACGGTTGAGGTCGGAAACCTGTTCTTCAACGCTCCAGCCCGCTCGAAGTTCTTGAAGGTGGTGGCCGCCGAAACCCGAGCCGTGAGCGAGGCGGTCACAGTCTTGGCGTTGGCTAACGCGTCGGTGGCCTTCACGCTCACGTCGGATGGGCGTGTGCTCCTGGACCTGCCACCGGCCAAGGATCTCACGGCCCGCGTGAGCGCCATCTGGGGCAGGGAGCTGGCGAGCACCCTCGTCGCACTGGCCGCCGAGGCCGACGGCATGTCGCTGCGTGGTCTGGTGCAGCGGCCCGATGCCGCCAAGAGTGGGCTCCGTCGGGCGAACCTGTTCGTGAATGGGCGCCCCTTCCGGAGCCGCCCCCTCATGGCTGCCGTGGATCGGGGGTACCGCACCACCATCTCCGAGAAGGTGCGGCCGTGGGTCTTCCTCTATCTGCAGATGCCACCCGGGAGCGTGGACATGAACGTCCACCCGGCCAAGGCGGAAGTGTGGTTCCGATCGGCCGCCGCTGTGGAGTCGTTCGTGGAGGACGCCGTCCGGGGATGCCTCACCGCCGAGGCGAGCGCGGCCACCCTCGACACCCAGCTGGCTCCGCCCCGAATGTCCGTCCACGAGCCCGGTCCGACCTCACGGCGGTCCCGCGACCCACGGGACGAGGAGAGCCAGACGGCCCTTTTCCTGTCGGCCGATGCGATGGGGGAGGGCTTGGCAGGCGGGGAGGGCCAGGCCGGAGCGGCACAGATCAGCCCGGCCCCCTTGGTGGAGGAGCGCCCGCGTCTCTGGCAGGTCCTCAACACCTACGTGCTGGCGGAGACCCGCGAGGGCCTCATCATCATCGATCAACACTCGGCCCACGAGCGCATCCTCTTCGAGCGCCTCATGGATGCCTTCGAGGAGGGAGGACAGACTGGCCAGCGACTGCTCTTTCCCCTCACCGTCCGGCTCTCTAAGGCCGAGTTCCAGGAGGCCGAGGCCCTTACCGGCATGCTCAACCGCGTGGGCTTCGAGGTCGAGGGCTTCGGCGGGACCACCATCATTGTTAATGCCGTCCCCGATCCTCATCCGTACTTCGACCCGCAGCGCTGTTTCCGTGAGATGATGGAGGAGCTGGTCCAGGGCTCGGACCTCACTCGGGCGGCCAAAAACCAGCACGAGAAGATCGCCATGATGTTCGGGTGCAAGGGGGCCATCAAGGCTGGTCAGAAGCTGAGCGAGCGTGAGATGCAGGAGCTCTTCGATCAGCTCTTCGCCACCGAGCTTCCGTACCACGACGTGCACGGTCGTCCCACCATCGTGCGACTCGGGAAGGACGAGCTGGAGCGAAAGTTCGGACGTTGATGGACTTTCTGGCGATCACTGGACCCACCACATCCGGGAAGACCGCCCTCTCCATGGAGGTGGCCCGCACCCTCGACGTCGAGATCGTGTGCATGGACTCCCGTCAGGTCTACCGGGGCATGGACATCGGGACCGACAAGGCGAGCCAGGAGCTTCGGGAGCGGGTACCCCATCACGGTCTCGACACGAGAGATCCCAACGAGACGTACAGTGCGGGCCAGTTCGGCCGGGACGCGCGCGTGTGGATCTCCGAGATCCGTGCTCGGGGGCACGTACCCCTGGTGGTGGGTGGTACGGGATTCTTCCTCCGCGCTCTCACGGATCCCATGTTCCGCCAGCCCGACATGGAAGGGCATCGTCTCGAGGCGTTACGCCGATATCTCAGGACCTTCACCAGGGAGGAGTTGGAACGTTGGGTAGGGGAGCTCGACCCCAGCCGCGCGGCCATCGCCGCCGAGGGAGGGCCCCACCGCCTCGGGAGGACCCTGGAGGTAGCGCTCCTCACCGGACGTCCGCTGAGCTGGTGGCATGAGCAGGGAGCGCCAGACCAGGAGCCGCTGCAGGGGGTGATCGTGGTCTTGGAGATGCCCCGGGAAGAACTGGACCGACGGATCGACGCCAGGGTAACCCGGATGGCGGAAGAGGGGTTGGTCACGGAGGTGGAGCGGCTGCTGGAGCAGGGGTACGGGCCCGACGATCCGGGCATGACGGGGACCGGCTACCGGGAGATCGCCGCGTACCTGACCGGTGAGACGAGCCTCGAAGAGGCCCTCGATCGGATGCGGTCGGTGACCCGGAAGTACGCCCGCAGGCAGCTCACGTGGTTCAGGCATCAGGTGCCCGACGGTATGGTTCGTATAGACGCGCTCCAGCCTGTGGCGAACCAGGCCGCACAGGTGGTGGAGGCGTGGACGCTCGCACCGGTGGCACAGGGATGAGCATGAAGATTGGGATCACATGTTACCCCACGTACGGGGGCTCAGGCGCCGTGGCGACGGCTCTGGGCATACAGCTCGCGAAGCGAGGGCACGAAGTGCACTTCGTCTCGTACGCACAGCCGTTCCGCCTGGGCCACTTTCACGAGCGGATCTTCTTCCACGAAGTGGAGATGGAGCACTACCCGCTCTTTGAGCACCCTCCCTACACGCTGGCGCTGGCGGTTGCCCTCCACGACGCGGCTCAGACCCACGACCTCGACCTGCTTCACGTTCACTATGCCATCCCCCACGCCACCTCGGCGTGGATCGCCCAGGAGATGCTTGGGGACGGGGGCGTGCCGGTGGTGACCACCCTCCACGGCACGGACATCACGTTGGTGGGACTCCATCCGTCTTTCCAACCGATCACGCGCTTCTCCATCCTGCGCTCTACCGGGATCACCGCGGTCTCCGAGTACCTGCGAGACGAAACGGTCCGTGACTTCGGCGTACCCCCTGAGCGGATCGAAGTAATCCCGAATTTCATCGACACCGAGGTCTATGATCCGGCGAAAGAGCCCTGCCACCGGTCGACGCTGGCAGAGGAGGGGGAGAAGATCGTCATGCATGTGTCCAACTTCCGGCCCGTGAAGCGCGTGCTGGACGTGGTGGAGATCTTCAGGCGAGTGGCCGCGAAAGTGCCGTCCCGCTTGATCATGGTGGGCGACGGACCGGACAGGCCGCGGGCCCTGGAGAGGGCCCAGGCCCTGGGCGTGGGCGACCGTGTGGTCTTTCTGGGGAAGCACGACTCCGTGGAGGAGCTGCTCCCGTGCGCCGATCTCTTCCTGCTTCCCAGTGGGTCCGAGTCCTTCGGCCTGGCAGCTTTGGAGGCGATGGCCTCCGGGGTGCCGGTCGTGGCGTCGTCGGTGGGGGGCGTGCCGGAGCTGGTTCCGCACGCGGAGGTGGGATACCTCTACCCCGTGGGAGACGTGGACGGAATGTTCGAAGGGGCCCTGGAGATCCTGAGCGACCCGGATCGGCAGATGGCCTTCGGGGAGACGGGTCGGACCGTCGCGGTGGAACGCTTCTCGGCCGAGCTGGTGGTACCGGCGTACGAGGCGTGTTACGAGCAGGCGATGGAGTCCCACCCGCAGACCTTCGAGTCGCACGGGTGAGTCTCTGGGAGGCGGTCTTTCTCGGATTCCTCCAGGGGGCCACGGAGTTCCTGCCGGTCTCCAGCTCGGGCCATCTGGTGTTGGGCCAGACCCTGCTGGGCCTGGAGATCCCGGGGGTGCAATTCGAGGTGGCGGTGCACGCAGCGACTCTCGTCTCCGTCGTTGTGGTCTACCACGACCGCATCCGAGGTCTCGTCCGCGGCGCCATCAGGGGCCAATCCCACGCCTTGCGCTACGTCGGCTTTCTGGCCCTCGCCACCGCTCCCGTCGTGGTCGTGGCAGCGTTCTTCAGGGATTCGGTAGAGGCGCTCTTCGAGAGCCCCTTCGTTCCAGCGGTGGCTTTTTTAGTCACGGGCGCCCTGCTCTGGACGACGCGCACGGCACTGCGGCGGGAGAGTTGGCCGGGACTGGGCTTTCTGGCGGCAGGCGTGATCGGTCTGGCCCAGGCGTTCGCAGTGGTGCCGGGTATCTCGCGATCGGGGGCGACCGTGGTCGCGGCGCTGTGGATGGGCGTCGAGGCCGAGGAGGCCGCGGCATTCTCGTTCTTGATGGCCATTCCGGCGATCGCCGGAGCCTCGGTCCTCCAGCTCTGGGGATCGACCGATCCGGGACCGAGCCTCACAGGCGGTGCCCTGATCCTGGCGTCGGTGATGGCTGCGGTGACCGGTGTCCTGGCGATCCGGGCGTTCGTGGCCTTCCTGGCGCGGCGGACGTTCCACCGGTTCGGCATCTACTGTTGGGCACTGGGAGCGGCGTTCCTGGTCTATCTCATCTCGGTGGGTTGATACTAGTGTCCCGTTACCAAAGTGTCTCGGCCAGTCGAGGGCACGGGGCATCCGTGGGCTCGGCGTTGGAACTCCTTACCGTAGCTTGCGCTACGCTGCGTCGTCCCGCCTTGATCCCACGGCGCCCCGGCCCTCTTGGTGGCTCGCGAACTTCGGAAACGGAACACTAGGTGGACCGTCTCTACGACTGGGAGGGCAAGCCGGTGGCGGTGTGGGAGCGCCTCTGGAACGTGCCGGTTTTGGAGGCCTACGACACGCTTCCCTCCACGAACGACCGGGTCCGAGAGTTGGTGGGGGAGGGGGCGGCCGCCTTCACCGTGGTGACCGCCGAGACCCAGACGACTGGGCGCGGCCGGTCGGGAAAACGGTGGGAATCACCGACGGGGTTCGGCCTGTGGATCTCCTTTCTGCTGCGACCCCCAGCGGGGGGCGCTCCGGCCCTGACGCCGATTCTCGTGGGGCTTGCCACCGCCCGGGCCATCGAGGCCCTGTGCCCTGAGCTCCATCCTGAGATCAAGTGGCCGAACGATGTTCTCGTGAGTGGCCGCAAGGTGGGAGGCATTCTGTGTGAAGGCGTGGGCCCGGACGCAGTCGTGGTGGGCGTGGGTCTCAACATCTGCCAGCGCGAAGAGGATTTTCCCTCCGCTTTGAGGGACCAGGCGACCTCTCTGGAAGCAGCCGGGTGCTCAGGAGTGTCGAGAGCCGAGTTGGCCGGGGGACTGCTCGGCGAGGCACGCAATCTGGTCGAGCCCCTCCCAGACAGAATCGATGAGGGCTTGCGCGTAGAGCTTCAGCACAGGGATGCTTTGGCAGGACGTACGGTCCGTACAGACACGGGGCAGGTGGGGCAGGCCATCGAGGTGGCGGACGACGGAGCCCTGCTGATCGAGGCGGAGGGGATCCGGTACGCGGTTCGAGGCGGGGGTGTCAGTATCGTCTGAACTCGAGATATACTAGCGCGGAGAGAGTGAGATGGATCTGGTCATCGACGTGGGAAACAGCGAGACGGTGCTGGGGCTCGTGCAGCCTGAGGGGCTGGAGTTGGCGGCCTACTGGCGTGTGAGCACGACCGTACCGCGAACCGTGGACGAGTATGAGCTCCTTCTCCGCTCCCTGCTCGCCGACCGCGGGTTCACGCCTGAGGACCTGGGTCTGGCGGTCCTGGGATCCGTCGTCCCATCGGCCACGGACATCATCACCGACACCCTGCGACGGATCGGGGGCGAGCCCCCAGTGGTTGTGACCGCACAGAGCCCTCTCCCCATCGACCTCGACGTGGACGAACCGCTGACGGTCGGCGCCGACCGGATCGTCAACACGTTGGCCGCAAAAGAGATGTACGGACGCGACACCATAGCAGTGGACCTGGGAACGGCGACGACCTTCGACTGCATCACCGCTGACGGCGTCTTCCTCGGCGGCGTCATTTCCCAGGGCATCCAGGCGGGACTCGACTGGCTGGGGAAGAAGACGGCCAAGCTGCCCGACGTCGAGCTGGGTCCTCCTGAACGAGTGATCGGGCGCCGGACCGAGGACTGCATCCGTAGCGGTGTGTTCTACTCGGCAGTGGACGCCGTGGACGGCATCGTGAGGCGCATCCGACGTGAGTGGGCACGCCCCGACGTTTATGTCGTGGCCACCGGAGGCTACGCCGAGGTGGTGGGGCCACACACCGAAACGGTGGACCACATCGAGCCCTTCCTGACCCTCTATGGGCTTGCGCTGGCCGGGCGGACCATTCGGGGCTGAGAGAGGCTGCCGATCCGAGGTGTAGACCGCCCGCAAGACCAGGGAGCTAGGATCAAAGGGTGTGTAAAAAGAGAGGCGACGTACCTTTCCGCTGAGTAATAACCAGCGAACTCCGGGTGACAGCCCGGGGGAAAGGAACGACGCCTCGTGAGGAAGAATACGGTGGGACCCGAGGGTGAGTCCAGGACGCCCGTGTGGGAAGTTCTGGAAGAAGTGGTTCGGGAGAAGGCGCAGGAGTTCATTCAACAGATCTTGGAGGAGGAAGTCACGGAGTTGCTAGGGCGAGAGAAGTCAGAGCGCAGGAGGGTGGTGGACGCGACCGAGGGCTACCGCAACGGATACGGCAAGCCGAGGCGGCTGGCGATGAGCTCGGGCACGATCACACTCCGACGCCCTCGAGTTCGAGGCCTTGAGGAGCGGTTCGAGAGCCGCGTGCTGCCGTTGTTCGCGAGGCGGACGAAGGAGCTGGGCGCTCTGCTTCCGGAGCTGTATCTGCACGGACTGGCGGAGGGAGACTTCGAGTTGGCGATGCGGGGCCTGCTGGGCGAGGGGGCACCGCTGTCGAAGTCTTCGATTCGGCGGCTGCGGGCGGGATGGACGGCGGAGTTCGAGGAATGGAGCCAGCGTCGCCTGGAGGGTCGTGAGGTCGTCTACGTGTGGGCGGACGGGATCTATGTGAAGGCAGGGCTGGAGCGGGACAAAGCGGCGCTGCTGGTGGTGCTGGGTGCCATGCGAGACGGGACGAAAGAGGTGTTGGCCCTGAGAGCGGGCTACCGAGAGTCGGTCGAGTCCTGGTCCGAGGTGTTGCGGGACCTGAAGGCACGCGGCATCGAGGCGCCCCGGCTTCTGATGGCGGACGGTAACGCTGCGATCTGGGGCGCAGTACGGCAGGTATGGCCTGAGGCGGGTGAGCAACGGTGCTGGAACCACAAGATGAGGAACGTGCTGGACCGACTACCTCAGCGGGAGCAGGGCGAGGCGAAGGATCTTCTCCGGGCCGTGGTCTACGCACCGAGCCGGGCCGAGGCCCTGAAGGCCCGCGAGGTGTTCGCCCGACGCTATAGGCCGTGGTATCCGAAAGCAGTGGACGTACTCGAGGACGACTGGGAGCGGATGGTAGCGTTCTACGACTTCCCCGAGGACCACTGGAAGCATCTACGCACGACGAACGTGGTCGAGAGCCCGTTCGCCGCGGTACGGCTCAGGACGACAGCAGCGAAGCGGTTCAAGCGGGTCGAGAGCGCTACGGCGCTAATCTGGAAGTTGCTCTTGGTGGCTGAGAAGCGGTTCCGAAGGCTCGACGCTCCTCACCTCCTCAAGGACGTATTTGAAGGAAGAAAGTTCGAAGACGGAAAGCCCGTCTCACACCAACAGCGGAAGAACGCCGCCTAATACGTTTACACACCTATTGACCCA
The DNA here is from genome assembly GCA_965218295.1 of Longimicrobiales bacterium. GTDB lineage: Bacteria > Gemmatimonadota > Gemmatimonadetes > Longimicrobiales > Gaopeijiaceae > CBDCKN01. Next base: position 41,556 of record CBDCKN010000006.1, read on the forward strand.
ACCTCAGACCAGGGAGTTCCCGCGATTGTCCAGTTGACAGGACACCCGTGGATAATAGATTACCGGCTGATTAGCACTCGTTCGATGCGAGTGCTAACAAAACACCGAACTTCAAGTGACCCAATCAGTTAGCAGGAGGCATTTCGGATGGCGACGAAGGCTGCGACCAAGGCTGCGACCAAGATCAAGCCCCTTGCGGACCGTGTGGTGGTGACGCCCCTCGAGGAAGACGAGCAGATGCGTGGGGGCCTCTACATTCCGGACACCGCAAAGGAGAAGCCACAGCAGGGCAAGATCGTGGCAGTAGGACCCGGCAAGCTGTCGGACGAGGGCGTGCGGGTAGAGCCCGACGTCGAGGTCGGGCAGACCGTCCTCTACGGCAAGTACAGCGGTACCGACGTGACGATCGACGGGGAAGAGTTCCTCATCCTACGCGAATCCGACATCCTGGCGGTCATGGGGTAGAGCGTTGAAATCGGCGCGGATTCGGCAACTTTCTATAGAGACACACAGGAGTAGGTAAGCAATGGCTGCTAAAGAGCTCAGTTTTGACGTCGACGCGCGTGGACGCCTGAAGACAGGTGTCGACAAGCTCGCCCAGGCCGTGAAGGTCACGCTGGGTCCCAAGGGCCGGAACGTCGTTATCGACCGTAAGTTCGGTTCCCCTACGGTCACCAAGGACGGCGTGTCCGTGGCCAAAGAAGTGGAGCTGGAAGACCCCGTAGAGAACATGGGCGCCCAGATGGTCAAGGAAGTCGCCACGAAGACCTCCGACGTGGCCGGTGACGGCACCACGACCGCCACGCTTCTCGCCCAGGCCATCTTCGCCGAGGGCCTGAAGAACGTCACCGCCGGCACGAACCCCATGGGGATCCGCCGCGGCATCGACCAGGCCGTCGGCCAGGTCGTGGAGGTGCTTGAGAGCCTCTCCACGGAGACCAAGGGCAAGAAGGAGATCGCCCAGGTCGGCGCGATCTCGGCCAACAGCAACGCCGAGATCGGCGACCTCATCGCCGACGCCATGGAGAAGGTCGGCAAGGACGGCGTCATCACGGTCGAGGAGGCCCGCGGCCTCGAGACCACTCTGGAGACCGTCGAGGGCATGCAGTTCGATCGCGGCTACCTCTCGCCGTACTTCGTGACCGATCCGGAGAGGATGGAGGCTATTCTTGAAGATCCCATGATTCTCGTGCACGACAAGAAGATCTCTTCCATGAAGGATCTTTTGCCCATCCTCGAGAAGGTCGCCCAGATGGGTAAGCCCCTTCTGATCATCGCCGAGGACATCGAGGGCGAGGCGCTGGCGACCCTGGTGGTGAACAAGCTCCGCGGCACGCTGAAGGTGTGCGCCGTGAAGGCCCCCGGGTTCGGCGATCGGCGAAAGGCCATGCTTCAGGACATCACCGTCTTGGTAGGTGGCCAGGTCATCTCCGAGGAGGTGGGCTTCAAGCTCGAGAATACGGTGGTGAGTGACCTCGGGTCGGCCAAGCGTGTGGTCATCGACAAGGACGACACCACGCTCGTCGACGGCGCCGGTGAGAAGGACAAGATCCAGGGTCGCATCGAGGAGATCAAAGTCGCCATCGAGAAGTCCACCTCGGACTACGATAGTGAGAAGCTTCAGGAGCGGCTGGCCAAGCTCTCCGGGGGAGTCGCCGTGATCAACGTCGGCGCGGCGACCGAGACCGAGATGAAGGAGAAGAAGGCACTCGTCGAGGACGCCCTCCACGCGACCCGCGCGGCCGTGGAAGAGGGGATCGTTGCCGGCGGTGGCGTGGCCCTGATCCGCGCTCAGCAGCAGCTTGCCGACTTCACAGTCGAGGGTCACGACGAGCAGGTCGGTGTCGACATTCTGCGTCGGGCCCTCGAGGCTCCGATTCGCCAGATCGTGGAAAACGCCGGGGCCGAAGGCTCCATCGTCGTTGCCAAGGTCCGGGACGGTGAGGCCGCGTTTGGCTACAACGCCCAAACCGAGGTCTACGAGGACCTGGTGGAGGCCGGCGTCATCGATCCCACCAAGGTGGTGCGCACCGCGCTCCAGAACGCCGCGTCCATCTCGGGTCTGCTGCTCACGACCGAGGCTGTGGTCGTCGAGAAGCCCCAGGAAGAGGCCGCCGCGCCCGGCATGCCTGGCGGCGGCGGCATGGGAGGGATGTACTAGCGTCTTCGAGACACCATAGTGTCGTAAGGACCGGCACCGGCTTACGAGCACCCCTTCGGGAGGTCGGGAGTCTGTGCCCCCATCCTTCGCGGTGGCCCGGTTACCCTACGGTGGCCGGGCTGTCGTCTTTTCAGGTGGTGGCTTTTCCTTCCGACTCCACTACCTTTTTTGCCGCCCCAGGCGGCAAGTGAAACGACGGAACTGAACGAACATGGCGGATATCAAGGTGACCCTCCCGGACGGGACGGTCCTGGAGGTGCCTGAGCGATCCAGCGTCGCGGACGTTGCGGCGGCGATCGGCCCCGGATTGGCCAAGGCGGCCCTGGCGGGGGAGGTGGACGGCCACACGGTCGACCTCTTCCATACCATCGAGGCCGATGCCAGCCTGAGGATCATCACCGATCGAGACCCCGACGCCCTTGCCCTGTTGCGGCACTCCGCCGCCCACGTGCTGGCTACGGCCGTACGCGAGCTGCGCCCGGGTGCGGGGATCGGGTTCGGGCCGGCCATCGACGACGGCTTCTACTACGACTTCGACGTGGAGAAGCCCTTCACTCCGGAGGATCTGGAGACGTTCGAGGCCAAGATGGCCGAAGTAGTGGACGCCGACTACGCCTTCGAGCGCCGTATCGTGACCGTTGAGGAGGCCCGAGAGCTCTTCGCCGACGATCCGCTGAAGCTGGAGCGCCTGGAGGAGTTCAGCGAGGACGAGGTCATCACGGTCTATCGGGACGGGCCGTTCCTCGATCTCTGCCGCGGGCCCCACGTGCCGTCCACCGGCCGACTCAAGCACTTCAAGCTCCTCTCCGGGGCGGGGGCGTACTGGCGGGGGGACGAGAGCCGCCAGATGCTTCAGCGCATCTACGGTACCGCCTTCTTCAAGAAGTCGGACCTGAGCGGCTATCTCGAGCGCCTGGAGGAGGCCAAGAAGCGGGACCACCGAGTCCTGGGCCGGGAGCTGGATCTCTTCTCCACCGACGCCCGGGTGGGTCCGGGCCTCATCCTGTGGCATCCGAAGGGGTCCGTGATCCGCACCGAGATCGAGACCTTCGAACGGGAGCTCGTACTCCGGCACGGATACGACCTGGTGTACACGCCCCACATCATGACCGAGAAGCTGTTCGAGATCTCGGGCCACCTGGAGAACTTCAAGGAAGGGATGTTCGGGGCCATCGAGGTGGAGGGCAACGCGTACCGTCCCAAGCCCATGAATTGCCCGGGCCACATCGCCATCTTCGAGGCCGACCAGCGGTCCTACCGGGACCTGCCCATCCGGATGGCCGAGTTCGGCACCGTGTACCGCTATGAGCGGAGCGGCGTGCTCCACGGCATGCTCAGGGTCCGGGGCTTCACCCAGGACGATGCCCACATCTTCTGCACGCCCGAGCAGGTCCCCGGTGAGATCGAGCGGCTCTTGGATCTGGTGGACGAGATGCTTTCCGCCTTCGGCTATCCGTACACCCTCGCGCTGGCCACCAAGCCCGAGGAGAAGGCGCTGGGCACCGACGAGGAGTGGGAGTCGGCGGTGAAGGCCCTGGCCGACACTCTCGAAGCTCGGGGTGTGCCATTCGAGTACGACATCGGGGGAGGCGCCTTCTACGGACCCAAGCTCGACTTCAAGCTCATCGACGCCATCGGCCGGGAGTGGCAGGGCCCCACGGTCCAGCTCGACTTCAACCTGCCGGAGCGCTTCGAGCTCGAGTACGTGGGCGAGGACAACGAGCGCCATCGTCCCGTCATGCTGCACCGGGTGCTGGTGGGCTCCATGGAGCGCTTCGTGGGCGGGCTCATCGAGCACTACGCGGGAGCGTTTCCCCTGTGGCTGGCCCCCGAGCAGGTGCGGGTCCTGCCGATCTCGGAGCAGTGGGTCTACTCGGCCAACGAGTTCGCCGACCAGCTCGACGCCGCGGGCATCCGTGGGAAAGTCGTGAGCCGAGAGACGCTCAGCTACCGCATCCGCGACGCCGAAGTGCACAAGGTCCCCTACATGGCCGTCATCGGCGAGCGGGAAGCCGAAGCGGGCACGGTGGCCGTACGGAAGCGCGGGGCCGGCAAAAAGCAGGACGTCATCGACCGGGCCCAGTTCATCGCCCAGCTGGTGGGCGAGGTAGAGAGCAGAACTCTAGGCTAGGGAGGTCGGGCGGCCCCTGCGCGACCGTCTGGGAGGGGGTAAAGGATGAGAACCAGAGGGTACCGCTCGTTCCTCTTCAGCTTCTCCTTGAAGAGGTATTTGCCCACGGCGATCTGCTTGCGGTAAGGGACCCTCATCACCTGCCTCTTGGGGATGTGACATTGCCTGGTAACCGCTACGGTACGCTTTGGATGTGATCCCTGCCAGCCTCACCGACGATCCCCGTTCCCGGGGGTGCCCGCTACCTTGACGGGCCCGGGGATCTCCGTGATCTTTCTCGGGTCCTGAAGCCCTGGGACACGGACAAAACGGAAGTGAGTCGCGCGCGAGTGGCTCCACCTTTCGGTTCCACGGACGATGTGGATACCGCCGGGTCGAGGAGAACGGGTGACCGGAGAGGCATGCCCCCGGTGCTTCGTGACCCTTGTGGCCTGGAGAATTCCGGGCTTTTTTGTTGTGGATGAGCTGGGGTTTTCGAGGCCTGGGCTCCGCAAACCCTAATGAAGGAGAGGAAGATCAGCGAGCAAAGAGTCCGTGTGAACGATCAGATCCGGATCAGTCCGGTCCGGTTGATCGACGAAGTGGGGGGGCAGGTCGGGATCGTTTCCATCGAAGATGCGCAGGACCTTGCCCAGGACAGGGGCCTGGATCTGGTGGAAGTCGCTCCGGAGGCTCGCCCTCCAGTGGTCAAGCTGATGGACTACGGGAAGTTCAAGTACGAGGCACAGCGGGCGGCCCGGGAGGCGAAGAAGAAACAGCACCACGTTCAGGTCAAAGAGGTGAAGTTTCGTCCGGGGATCGAGGATCACGACTACGATTTCAAAGTCCGTCATGCTCGACGGTTCCTGAGCGAAGGGAACAAGGTCAAGCTGACGATGATGTTTCGGGGACGGCAGGTGACGCACCCCGAGTTGGGCCGCGACGTTCTCATTCGGGTCATCGAAGATCTCGAGGACGTGGGAAAGGTCGAAACCCAGCCGAGTTTCGAGGGGCGTATCATGTCGATGGTTCTGGCACCCCTCAAGTAAGTGGCCATAGGGGATCCACCCACGGGCCCCAAGGGAGTAGATGAGATGCCGAAGATGAAGACCAACCGGGGTGCGGCCAAGCGCCTCCGCCGAACCGGATCGGGTAAGATCCGGCGGATGCGGGCGAACAAGAGCCACATCCTCACCAAGAAATCAAAGAAGAGGAAGCGCCGTCTTCGTTCTGCCACCTTGGTGAGCAAGGCCGACGAGAAGCGCATGAAGCGACTCCTTCCAGGGTCGTAGGCGAAAGGAGAGGCTTCGATGCCGAGAGCGACATCGTCTCCCGCTCGCAACAAGCGGAAGAAGAAGATTTTCAAGGCGGCCAAAGGGTACTTTGGCGGCCGAAAGAACCTATACCGCACCGCCAAGGACGCCGTAGAGAAGGGCTGGGAACACGCATACCGGGACCGCAAGAAGAAGAAGCGCAGCTTCAGGCGCCTCTGGATCACCCGGATCAACGCCGCCGCCCGCGAGAATGAGCTCTCGTACTCTCGGTTCATGAACGGACTCAAGCGCGCCGGGATCGACCTGGATCGCAAAGTGCTGGCGGATCTCACCGTGCGCAGTCCGGAGGCCTTTGGTGCCTTGGCGGACCGTGCCAAAGAGGGGCTCGAGGCTGGGTAGTCTCCCTGTACGCCCATGGTGCGCCAGGGGCTTCGCGACGATTCAGTCGCGGGGCCCCTTGCTATTGACGGCTATGGGTATGACCAGCGTAAGTTGTTGCCCTCAACCGAGGTGAACACGTTCATATATGAGCGATTTTAACTCTCTCATCGATACCCTCAAGGCTCTCGAGACCGAGGCTCTGGCCGCCATAAAGGCGGCCGCCGACGCAGACACGCTGGAGGAGTTGCGCATCACGTACATGGGCCGCAAAGAGGGTCGCATCTCCTCGCTCCTGCGCGGGTTGGGTGCTCTGGACGTGTCGGAACGTCCCGCGGTGGGCGCCCACGCGAACCGGGTGAAGGAGGCTCTCCAGGAGGCCCTGGAGGAGCGGGAGGGTGAGTTGGCCGGGGAGGCTGCCCCCACCGGTCTCGCCGAGGATCTCACCCTGCCGGGCCGCGCTCGTTGGAAGGGCGGGATCCATCCGGTCAACCAGGTCGTGGACGAGATCTGGCGGATCTTCCGCGGATTGGGTTTCGTGCGCGCCCGGGGGCCCGAAGCCGATACGGAGTGGTACAACTTCTTAGCGCTCAACACCCCCCTCGATCATCCTGCGGCCGACGAGCAGGACACGCTCTACCTGAAGGACTCGGTGCTCCTCCGCAGCCACACCTCTCCCGTTCAGGTTCGGGTCATGGAGCAGTATCCGCCCCCCATCCGGATTCTGGCCCCGGGAGTGGTCTACCGGAGGGACACATACGACGCCACCCACACACCCGCCTTCGCGCAGATCGAGGGCCTGGTGGTGGACGAAGGGATCACCTTCGTGGACTTCAAGGCGACGCTAGCCGAATTCGCCCGCCGATTCTGGGGTCCGGGTACGAAGGTGCGCTTCCGTCCTTCCTTCTTCCCCTTCACCGAACCCAGCGCAGAGGTGGACGTGAAGCGTCAGCTCATCATGAAGGACGGCACCGGGGTCGAATCCGATTGGATCGAGATCATGGGCGCCGGCATGGTGGACCCCAACGTCCTCGAGAACGTCGGCTACGACGCAGAGCGCTACACGGGGTTCGCCTTTGGCATGGGGCCGGCCCGAATCGCACTCCTGAAGTACGGCGTGCCCGATCTCCGGATGTTTTTCGAGAACGATGTCCGCTTTCTCTCCCAGTTCGCGCACGGAGGGGCTCGATGAACATCTCGTTCGCCTGGCTCGAGGCCATGGTACCGGGCCTGGAGATGGGCGTCGAGGAGGTGGTGGAGCATCTCGCCACCCGCGGAGCGCCGGTAGAGGGCACCGCGTTCCTGGGCGCCGGGCTGGAGGAGGTCGTCGTGGCCCGGGTGGAGTCCGTGCGTCAGCACCCGAACGCCGACCGGCTCTCCCTCTGCGAGGTGAATAACGGCGAGGAGACGCTCCAGGTGGTCTGCGGCGCTCCGGTCATCCACGAGGGCGGATTCTATCCGTTCGCGGGCGTAGGCGTGACCCTGCCGGGCGACTTCAAGCTCGAGCGGTCCAAGATCCGGGGCGAGTATTCCAACGGGATGCTCTGCTCCGAGAAGGAGTTGGGTCTGGGAAGGGACCAGGCGGGCATCATGCTTCTGACCGGCGAGGTCTCGCTGGGCCAGCCCCTCACCGAGGCTCTGGCCCTCGACGACGTGCGCTTGGATGTGGAGGTGACGCCCAACCGGGGCGACTTACTGTCCCAAGTGGGAGTGGCCAGGGAAGTGGCTCCGGGTGGAGTCGACGGCATCGTGCTACCGGCCATCCCTGGCGCCCCGGTTCTCGATCTCGAGGTCAAGACGGGCGAGCTGGAGGTGACGCACGCCGAGGTCGGCATCCGCATCGACGAGCCGGAGCTCTGTTACCGATTCCTCGGTGTGATCATCCGCGGCGTGCAAGTGGCCCCGTCTCCGGAGTGGCTGGCCCGGCGACTGCGGGCCGTAGGACAGCAGTCCATCAACAACGTGGTCGATGCCACGAACTACGTGATGCTCGAGATGGGCAACCCTATGCACGCCTACGACCTCGGAAAGCTTGAGGGGTCGCGGCTGGTCGTGCGGAAGGCTAAGGACGGTGAGACGATGGAGACCCTGGACGGTCTGGAGCACGAGTTCGAGTCCGAGATGCTCATGATCTGTGACGCCGCAGTTCCCCACGACATCGGTGGCATCATGGGTGGGCTTCACTCGGCGGTGACGGAGGAGACCTCGGAGATCCTGCTCGAGTGCGCTCTCTTCGAGCCGAAGTCCATCCGGAGGACCCGGCGGGCTCTGGGCATCTCCACGGACGCCAGCTACCGATTCGAGAGGGGAGTCGACCCGGAAGGACACGTCCCGGCAGTGAAACGGGCCCTTGAGGTCATCCTAGCTACGGCGGGTGGCGAGATCGATGGGCCGATCATGGAGGTGCTGCCACAGCCTTGGGAGCCCTTTTCGCTGACGCTCCGGCTGGCCCGGGTCGAGCAGGTGCTGGGTGTCCCGCTCGGAGCGGAGGAGATCGAGGGCCTGCTGAAGCCGCTGGGCTTCAGTGTGGAGGCCGGCGGCGAGGGGGAGCTCGGCCTGATCGTGCCTGGGTACCGGAGCTACGACGTGACCCGTGAGGTGGACCTCATCGAGGAGATCGCTCGCACTCGCGGGTACGACAGCTTCCCCGACGAGCTGGGTCCCGCCCGGCCGACCACCGTACCGGACCATCCACTCTTCCAGCTCGAGGACGGACTGAGGCATGCGCTCGCCGGCACCGGGCTCCTGGAAGCCACGAATCCGGCCTTCGCCCCTGAATCCGAAGGAGACGTGGAGATCAGCAACCCCATCTCCCAAGAGGAGAGCCACCTGCGGAGTGCGCTTCTACCGGCCCTCCTGCGGTGCGTCGAGTACAACTTCGCTCGTGGCGCCCGGGACGTCCGGCTGTTTGAGATCGGGACGGTCTTCCGCGCGTGTGATTCGGGCGATCCACCTCGCGAGGATCTTCACGTGGCGCTGACCATCACGGGTCGCCAGCGGCCGGCTCATTGGTCCGAGGAAGTGGGCGTGGTAGACTTCTGGACATTGAAGGGGTTCGTGCACGAGACCTTGGCCGAGTCCGGTTGGGGCGGGGGTTCCGTGAGCCCGAGGGCCGACGCCGCGGAGGCACGCGGCGAAGGGCCGGGCGCGGCCTTGGACGGTGGACCCGTTACCGGTGACCTGTTCGTGCCTTCAACTACGGTGATCATCTCGGCGTTGGACGGCAGGACCGTCGGTTCGGCCGGCCAGGTCTGCCCGGACCGGATCGACGCTCCCGCGTGGGCGGGGCCGGTGTGGGCCATGGAGCTCCTCTTGCCCGCCGAGCCCGAGCTGGAGCGCGCGCCCCCATTCCGGCCTCTCCCGCAGTTTCCGGGGGTGGATCGGGATCTGGCCCTACTCGTCCCCCAGCACGTCTCGGCAGAGTCCGTCCTCGAGTGCATACGCGGATCGGGTGGCGAACTCCTCGACGAGATCACCATCTTCGACGTGTACCGGGGCGAGGGGGTGGGAGAGGGTGAGCGCTCGCTCGCGTTCCGTCTCCGCCTCCAGGCGTGGGATCGGACATTGACCGACAAGGAGGTGGATCGGGTGGTCGGGAAGGTCGCAAAAAAACTTTTGGAGGATCTCGGTGTCGAACAACGCCTCTGAGAACTCGAACGTCACGCCGGCCCAGGCAATCGAGCGGCTGGAGGAAGTCGTGTCCATGGCCGTCGGGGAGGTCGACCGGCTCCGCCAGGAACTCGCTCGTATCGAGGCTCAGGGCGAGGAGCTGGAGGCGCTGCTTCGTGGTGTGACGTCCGGAGAAAGAAGCCCACGTGAGATGATCGACCGGCTCCACATCCTAGAGGAGGAGAATCGCGACCTCCGAACCCGACTGAACCAGGGCAGAGAGGGAGTCGAGCGTCTTCTGGCAAGAATCAAGTTTCTGGAGGAGCAGAGGTGAGTGCAGAAAAGGAGTCGGTAACGGTCAGGATCGCCGGTGAAGAGCACACCATCCGCTCCAGTGTCCCGGCGGAGTATACCAAACGCTGTGCCCGGCATGTGGATCAGCGAATACATGACATCAAGAAACAGGTCGGCCTCCTAGAGGGACACAAGGCCGCCATCCTAGCCGCCCTCTCCATCACCGACGAGCTTTTTCAGGCGAAGGACGATCTCGAGCGAAGCGGCATCGATCTCGCGTCGAGGATGGAGGAACTCGCCGAACGGCTGGAAGCCGCCATCGCCCACGAGTAGCGGGCGCTTCGATCTAGTGTGGTGTCCCAGAAGTGTCTCGGCCATTGATCTCGCTGCGCTCGATCGTCTCGCGGTCAACTCGGTGCTCACGACGAGCATGAAGGTCGCTCGGCTCGAGCACCGATGCATCCGGCCCTGCGGCGTTCCTCCTCCTCGGGCCACGGCCTTTGGCCGCGGTGCCCGCGTTGCTATTCCTCGTCGTCGCGCCTGACCCACGCCTCCGGCGCGGGTACCCCGGATCCGGCGCCTCGGCACTCTCGGTGGCTCGCGAACTTCTGGGACACCACACTCGACACCCCCTCCTACTGCCCGCCCACTGCCGGGGCCGCATGGAGGGGGGGCTTTCGGCGACCTTGCGTTTCGCCGAACCCAAATTCTATTGTTTGCCTGTTAGCTAACGCCAACCATGCAGACGCCTTTTTTGCCGGCGTCTGATTTTCGGAGCAAACAAAACAAATGGATCCGCTGGTTATCGGACTGGCGGCGGCCGTGGCGTTGTTTTTTGGAGCCGCGGGATATGTCGGACGCGGCCTGATCGAGCAGTCGCGTCAGAGGAGGGCACAGGCCGCCGCCGAGGATGAAGCATCCAGGATCCTGGCTCGCGCTCAGGAAGAGGCGGACAACCTCCGTACGTCCAAGGTCCTCGAAGGAAAGGAAGAGGTCTTCCGGCTCCGGGAGTCGTGGGAGAAAGAGGAGCAGCGGCACAGGGAGGACGACGAGCGGGCGGAGCAGCGCCTGGCCGAGCGCGCGCATGCGCTGGACCGCCGCTTCGACACCTTGAACGAAAAGGAGTCGGCCCAGGAGCAGCGGAGCAAGGAACTGGACCAGCAGGAACGGGAGCTCACCGAGCAGGCCCAGGAGGTGGATCGCGCCCGGGCCGAGGTTCGCAAGAAGCTCGAAGCGCTGGCGGGGACTTCGGCCGCCGAGGCCAAGCAGGAGCTGATCGAAGACCTGAAGGACGAAGCAAGGGCCGACGCCGCCAACGACCTCCGCGAGATCAAGGAAGAGGCGCAACGCAACGCCGACCGAGAATCCAAGAAGATCCTGGGCCTCGCCATACAACGAATGGCGGCGGACCAGACCGCGGAGATGACCGTCTCCGTCGTACAACTCCCCTCCGACGAGATGAAGGGCCGCATCATCGGGCGAGAAGGACGCAACGTCCGCTCGTTCGAGCAAGCCACCGGCATCGACGTCATCATCGACGATACCCCTGAGGCCGTGGTTCTCTCAGGGTTCGACCCGGTGCGGCGAGAGGTGGCGCGGATCGCGCTACAGCGGCTCATCGAAGATGGACGAATCCACCCGGGCCGCATCGAGGAGATGGTGGAGAAGAGCCGGAAAGAGGTGGAGCAATCCATGGTCGAAGCGGCCGGGGAAGTGCTCTACGAGCTCGGAATCCACAACGTCCACTCCGAGATTGTAAAGGTCCTCGGCCGGCTGAAGTTCAGGACCTCGTATGGCCAGAACCAGCTTCAGCACGCCAAGGAGGTGGCGCTTCTGGCTGGGAACATGGCGGCGGAGATGGGGCTGGACGTGCAAGCCACGAAGCGGGCGGGCGTGCTCCACGACGTGGGGAAAGGTCTGACGTACGAGCAGGAAGGTACCCACGTGGAGCTCGGATATCGCCTCTGCAAGAAGCACAACGAGTCGGAGATCGTGCTGAACGCCATCAGGGCGCATCACGATGAGGAGCCCCACTTCTTCGCCGAAACGTTCCTCGTGACGGCGGGCGATGCCATCTCCGGATCCCGCCCGGGTGCCCGGCGCGAGATGTTCGAGGGGTATGTCAAGCGGCTGGAGAAGCTGGAGGAGCTGGCCATGGAGCATCCCGGCGTCGAGCGCTGCTTCGCTATTCAGGCGGGCCGCGAGATACGTGTCATGGTCGAGCCGGAGAAGGTCACGGACGACGAAATGGCTCAGATCTCCGAAGCGGTGGCGCGGCGCATCGAAGGCGAGCTGCAGTACCCCGGTCAGATCAAGGTGGTCGTGATCCGCGAGACCCGGGCCATCGATTTTGCACGCTAGTGTTCCATTCCACGGATGCACCGTCCCTCGACTGGCCGAGACACTTTGGTAACGGGACACTAGTGCTTGGGTGCACTAGGCGCCCCCCGTGGGGACGGCCCAGTAGCACATGGAGGAGAGGGAATGTCCGCTGAGATCATATCGGGCGAGGAGATAGCCGCGTCCATCAGAGCGGAGCTCAAGGAGCGCGTGGCGGAGCTGAAGGTGTCGGGGCTCACGCCCGGGTTGGCCGTAGTGCTGGTCGGCGACGATCCGGCCAGTCACGTGTACGTCGGCATGAAGAACAAGGCCGCCATAGAGGTGGGTATCTACTCGCGTCAGATCACTCTTCCGGTGGGGGTCACCGAAGACGAGCTACTGGGGACTGTGGCCGGGCTGAACGCCGACCCCGACATCCATGGAATCCTGGTGCAGCTTCCGCTGCCCCACCAGATCGACGAAGCCAAGATCCTCTTGGCCATCGATCCGGAGAAGGACGTGGACGGGTTCCATCCCGTGAACGTCGGCCGGCTGGCCACTGGTGATCTGGATGTGCTCACGCCGTGCACCCCCGGGGGCGTGATAGAAATGCTCATGCGCAGCGGCAATGATCCGGCGGGTAAACACGCGGTAGTCGTGGGACGGTCGAACATCGTCGGGCGTCCCATGGCGTCGCTCCTCCTGCGGAAGGCCTCCGGAGGGAATGCCACAGTGACGGTAGCTCACAGCCGCACCGCCGACCTGGGCGCCGTCACTCGGGAAGCCGATATCCTCATCGCGGCGATCGGGCTTCCCGAATTCATTCGGGGTGACATGGTGAAGCCGGGGGCCGTGGTCATCGACGTGGGCGTCAACCGGGTCGACGACGACACCCGAGAGCGTGGGTACCGCTTTACCGGTGACGTAGCGTTCGACGAGGTGAAGGAGGTGGCGTCGGCCATCAGCCCTGTCCCCGGGGGTGTGGGGCCGATGACGATCGCGATGCTGCTCTCCAACACGGTGGACGCTGCGGCTCGATCGACGAGCGCCGGCCTCTCGAGGGCTTCGACGGCCTCCTAGTGTTCCGTTGCCGAAGTTCGCGAGCCACCAAGAGGGTTGGGGCGGATGCACCGTGCCCTCGACTGGCCGAGACACTTTGGTAACGGGACACTAAGGGGACCGTGATCACATGACGAGCCCGCGCGTCTGGAGCGTCACTCGGGTCAACCGGGCAGTACGCCTCCTACTCGAGGACACCATCGAGAGCCTCTGGGTCTCCGGCGAGGTGGCCAATTGGACCCGGGCTCGGTCCGGACACTGCTACTTCACCCTGAAGGACGATCGGGCGCAGCTTCGCTGCGCCATGTTCCGGACGGAAGCGGCCACCCTCCCCACCGACCCCGAGCAGGGCATGAATGTCCGGGCCTTCGGTGGCTTGTCGCTGTACGAGGCCAAGGGCGAGTATCAGCTCATCGTACGTAGTCTCGAGGCCGAAGGTGAGGAGGGCCTTTGGCGCCTTGCCTTCGAGCGTGTTCGGGCGAAGCTCGATGTCGAAGGGCTCCTGGCTTCCGAACGTAAGCGGCCGCTGCCGCGCTTCCCGAGGGCCGTGGGTGTCGTGACGTCTCTGAGCGGGGCGGCCCTCCACGACATCGTCACCGTCATTCGGCGTCGTGCTCCCTGGACCCGGGTCGTCGTCCGGGAGACACGCGTCCAGGGCGAGGGTGCGGGTGCGGAGGTTGCCAGGGCCATCGAGGCCCTAGGGAGAAGCGGGCTCGTGGACGTGCTGATCGTCGGTCGAGGGGGCGGCTCCCTGGAGGACCTCTGGGCCTTCAACGAGGAGGAGGTGGCCCGGGCCATCGCCCACTGTCCGGTGCCTGTGATCTCGGCGGTGGGTCACGAGATCGACGTCACGGTGGCGGACCTGGTGGCGGACCACCGCGCGCCCACCCCGTCGGCTGGAGCGGAGGCCGCGGTCCAGGACGGAGAGGGGTTAGGCGAGGTTCTTGCATCGACCAGAGAGCGTATGAGTCGAGCCCTGCGTGGGACGGCCCTCAGGCGCCGTGAGACGCTGGTCCTCCGGCTGGGTCAGCTGCGACGCTCGGCGTCAGCTCTGGCCCGGCCTCGCAGGGAGGCCCTCGGCCGGGCTGGTGATCGGATGGAGACGGCAGTACGGAAGTTGGTCTCGCTCAAGGGGGCACGTCTGTCGGAGGCAGCCGGCAAGATGGATGTCCTGTCGCCCTTGGCCACGTTGGGTCGGGGATATGCGCTGCCTCAGGACGATGCCGGCCGGGTCCTGCGTACTGCCGCCGAGCTGAAGCCCGGTTTGCGTTTCTCGCTTCGGGTTTCGGACGGGTCGGTGCCCTGTGAGGCGCTGGGGCGAGACGGGGCAGGTGCTGGATCATCGCAGTGATCGGATCGGTAGAAACGGATAGGCCCGCAGCAAGGAGACATCCATCGTGACGCCGGCAGACCATTTGCCCGACCAAACCACGGATGCCGCTCCCTCCTTGGAGGAGCGTCTGCGACGCCTCGAGGAGATCGTGCGGTCCCTGGAGGCAGACGACCTGGAGCTGGAAGGAGCCCTGGCCCTCTTCGAAGAAGGCGTGGAGCACGTGCGGAGCGCCGAGGACATCCTCAGAAACGCCGAGCTCAAGGTCGACGAGCTTTTGGGTCCCCCCCGAGGAACAGGTCACACGGCTCCTGGAGGACGAGTCGGAGTGACGGACGACTCGTCCCTCGACCTCGAGGCGTTCCTCCTCCGGGAGAGGGAAGAGGTGGAGAAGGCCCTCGAGCGCTCACTGCGGTACTTCTCGGGCTATCTCCCCACGAGCCTCGCCGAGCCTGTTCGGCACGCTGTGATGACGGGGGGAAAGCGCCTCAGACCCATTCTATGCACGGTGGCCTACAGCACGTGCGGAGGGAACGGGGGGCCGATGGCTCATGACCTCGGCGTCTCACTCGAGCTCATTCACGCCTACTCGCTCATGCATGACGACCTCCCGTGCGTTGACGACGCTGAGCTGCGGAGGGGCCGGCCCACGTCCCACAGGCTCTACGGAGTGGAGGCGACGGTTCGGGCCGGGCTAGCTCTCATCCCGGCCGCGTCGCTTCAAGCGCTTCGGGCCGCCCGGGCCCTGGGATGTGACGAGGACACGGCCAAAGCCGTCGTTCGGGAGCTCAACCGTGCGGCGGGAGGCGGTGGCATGGTGGGGGGTCAGTACCTGGATCTTCTGGCGGAAGGGCGTGCCCTGGAATCGGCCGAGCTGGACGACCTTCACCGGATGAAGACTGGAGCGCTCTTGACGGCCTCACTCGTGATCGGAGGGCTGGCAGCGGGTGCGCCCGAACCGACACTCGTCGGACTCCGGGGCTACGGGCGGGCCGTTGGGCTCGCGTTCCAGGTCACCGACGACATCCTGGACGAGACCTCTTCCGCCGCCGACCTGGGGAAGAATCCGAGTGACGGGCTGCTCGACAAGAGCACCTACGTTTCCCTCCACGGTATCGAGGAAGCTCTCCGACGGGCTCGGGCTCTCGCCGAAGAGGCCCTCGAGGCCCTTCGTGCGGCAGCGATCGAGGCTCCCGAGCTCGCCGCCCTCGCCCGCTACGTCGTGGAACGGAAGCGGTAGTGCGGTGTTGTGGGAGAGCAACCTTCAGGAGCTGAATCCGTGACCCTTCTCGACCGAATTCAGGACCCAGGGGATATCCGTCGGCTGGCGAGAGACCAGCTGCACGAACTGGTCACCGAGGCCCGAGATCGGCATATCGACGTGATCTCGAAGATCGGGGGTCACTTCGGCGGGAGCCTCGGCGTCGCCGAGCTCACCGTCGCCCTCCACTACGCCTTCGATACCCCTCGCGACAAGCTGGTCTGGGACACCGGCCATCAGGGCTATATCCACAAGATCCTGACCGGCAGGAACGAGCAGTTGCCGACCATCCGGCAGAGGGACGGATTGGCGCCCTTCCTCCGCCGCGACGAGTCGGAGTACGACCACTTCGGCGCGGGACACGCCGCCACCTCGATCTCGGCGGCCCTTGGCACGGCCATCGCGCGGGATCTGAACGGGGACGACTTCAGCGTGGTCGCCGTCATCGGCGATGGGGCCATGGGATGCGGCCTGGCGTACGAGGCACTCAACAACGCCGGACACACGGATCGCGATCTCATCGTCGTTCTCAACGACAACAATCACTCCATCGCTCCCAACGTGGGGGCGATGAACAAGTACCTCACGGGCGTGATCACGCATCCGGTCTACAACCGGATCCGCGACGAGGTGAAGGAGCTGCTCTCCAAGGGACCCGGCGGTGCCGAGGGTGTTCTGAGGCGGGTCGCCGGTCGGGCGGAGGGGAGCGTGAAGGGGTTCTTCCTACCGGGCATGCTCTTCGAGGAGCTGGGCTTCCGCTACATCGGGCCCGTGGACGGCCACGACCTCGACTCCCTCGTCGACACCCTCTCCACAGTGCGTCGTCTCGACGGTCCGATTCTCGTCCACGTCATCACCCAAAAGGGGAAGGGATTCGCGCTCGCCGAGGAGAACGCGTACAAGTGGCACGCGGCTTCACCATTCGACAAGATCTCCGGCGAGGCCAAGAAGAAGGGCAGCGGACTTCCGCGCTACCAGAAAGTCTTCGGTCGAGGCCTCAAGGAGCTCGGCGAAGTCGATGAGCGGATCGTGGCCATTACGGCCGGGATGCCGGACGGCACCAGCACCGACATCTTCGGGGAGGCGTTCCCGGATCGGTACTTCGACGTCGGAATTGCCGAGGCCCACGGCGTCACCTCGGCAGCAGGGATGGCCACGCAGAAGGGGATCCGCCCCGTCGTGTGCATTTACTCGACCTTCCTGCAGCGGGCGTTAGACAGCATCATCCACGACGTCGCGCTTCAGGATCTGCCAGTGGTGTTCTGCATGGACCGTGCAGGGATCGCGGGACCCGATGGCCCGACTCATCACGGGGCCTTCGACATCCCATACATGATGCTGACCCCCGGCATGACGGTGACGGCCCCGAAGGACGGGGCGGAGATGCTGGCCCTCGTGCGTCTCGGGATCGAGCACGAGGATGGGCCGTTCTCCGTGCGTTGGCCGAGAGATGCCGTACCGGCGGAGGTGCCGCATGTCAGCGAGATCCCGGCGGTGGATTACGGCACGTGGGAGGTGTTGCGCCGTGGGTTAGACATCGCCTTCCTCGCCACGGGTACCATGGTCCTCGAAGCTCTCGAAGCGGCCCAGACTCTGGCCGCCCGGGGAATCCAGGCCACGGTGGTGAATTGCCGTTTCCTGAAGCCCCACGATAGGGAGGTCCTCCAGGAGGTCGTAGAGGGACACCGAAAGGTGCTGACCATGGAGGAGGGAGCTGTCCTCAACGGCTTCGGGGCGTGTATGACCCGCGAGATCCACAATCTGGACTCGGGACACGATGTGCAGGTGCGATGCCTCGGGCTTCCGGATCGGTTCGTCGAGCACGGGGCGCGCGACGCACTGCTCCGCGACGTGGGGCTCGACGTCGAAGGGATCGTCACTGAGGCGAGGCGTATGCTCGGCGACACCGTTTCATCCGCGGCGGAGACTGCGTGACGGACGAGGTCTCCCGGGCCGATCCCGGGAACGAGCTCCGGCGCATCGGCGTACTCGGGCGCTTTGCACATGAGGACCTGCCGAGCTGTGTTCAGCGTCTCGCCCGGTTCGCGGACGATCACGACCTCAGCCTCTGCTTCGAGGAGCACCTCCTCGCCGACGCGCCCGAGGGGGCCAAACGGTTGGATCTCGACGACGAGTCGGTCGATTTCCTCATCGCCTTCGGGGGGGACGGTACGCTCCTGAGGGCGGGGCGCATGGCCGCGGGGCGGGAGATCCCCGTTCTGGGAATCAACGTTGGCCATCTCGGCTTCCTCACGGGGCTTCCTCATCCCGAGATGGAGGACCGTTTGGGCCGTGTCCTCGAGGGCGACTACGTCCTGGACCGGCGGTTCATGGTGGAGGCGCGGGTGATCGACACCGACGGGTCGGAGGGCGATCTCCTGCTGGCATGGAATGACTTCGTGATCTACAAGCGTGGGGTTGCCCGGATCACCCGCTTGGACCTGCGCGTGAAGGAGGGAGAGGACTGGCAGGAGGTGGGCAGCTTTTCCGGGGATGGGCTCATCGTCTCGACGCCCACCGGATCCACGGCTTACTCCCTGTCAGCAGGTGGTCCCATCGTGGTGCCGTCGGTGGACTGCCTCATCGTCACCCCGGTCTGTCCACACACCCTGGCGGTGCGTCCCCTGGTCATTCCCGGAAGCCAGGTCCTGGCGGTGAGCCCTCTCGAGGGCACCGACGACTTGGTTCTGACGGCCGACGGGCAGCTGGCCCACGACTTCGGCGTGGGCGCCGAGGTCCGCATCACTCGCTCCGACGTTGAGATCCCCATGGTCCGCTTCTCGGACCAGAACTTCTTCGGGACCCTGCAGCGCAAGCTCAACTGGGCCGCCCGGCCGCCGGGCTGACGGGCGGTGCCAGCGTCGGCGCAACCGCACCTTTCCCTCTGAGGCGGCTCCCGGCTCCGCGACCCCAACTCCCATTGAGGAGGCTCATGGGGCCCTGGTAGATTTCCCTCCATGCTGATCGAGCTCCGCGTCCGGGACTATGCCGTCATCGACGACCTCTCCCTTGAGCTGGGCCCCGGCCTGAGCGTTCTCTCGGGCGAGACCGGGGCAGGCAAGTCCATCATCGTCGGTGCGCTCTCGCTCCTGCTGGGTGAGCGGGCGTCGAGCGACTCCGTGCGGGTCGGGGCGGAGCGGGCCCGGGTCGAGGCCGTCTTCGACGTATCGGAGCGGCCCGAGCTTCTCGGCCTCCTGACCGAGCTCGGCCAGGAGGCCGAGGACGGTCTGCTGATCCTGCGGAGGGAGGTCGCGGCCGAGGGGAGGAATCGAGCCTGGATGAACGGCTCCCCCACCACGGCACGGGTCGTGGGTGAGCTCGGCAGGGCCCTGGTCGATCTCCACGGCCAACACGAGCACCAAACCCTTCTGAGGCGGGAGGCGCAGCGGAGCATCCTGGACGCCTTCGGTGACGCCGAAGGTGACGCGGCCGACGTGGTCGAAGCATTTGAAACGCTCACCGGCCTCGAGACGCGGCTCTCGGAGCTTCGAGAACGACGCCGTGAGCTGGAAGGCCGGGCGGACTTCCTCCGATTCCAGCTTGCGGAGATCGAGGAAGGCCGGGTGGAGGTCGGAGAGGACGCGGCCCTGGAGGCCGAAGGGCGTCGCCTCGAGCACTCCGAGGAGCTGCTCCGGGAGGCGACCTCGATCCACGCCGAGCTCTACGGCGGTGACGGGGCCGTCACCGATCGTCTCTCGCAGTTGCTCGGCTCACTGTCACGTCTGAAGGAGTGGGACCCGTCGCTTGAGGGCGCCCACGACGCCCTCAAGGAGGCGTATTACGCCCTGGCCGATGTGGGCCGTGAGCTGGGGGATTACGCCGGGAGCGTCCGGCATGACCCCGGCCGGCTCGAGGAGGTGCGAGAGCGCATTGACTTGATTCTCCGCCTCAAGCGCAAGTACGGTCCGGAGCTCACCGACGTCGTGGAGACCGGCGGTCGCCTGAGCGCCGAGCTGGACGAGCTAGAGGGTTCGGGCTGGGACGAAGAGGCGCTGCAACGGGACGTCGATGAGGCTCGCACCGAACTGACCGATGCCGCCGAAAGGCTGACGGGCAAACGGCAGGAGGCCGCACGTCGACTCGAGACGGAGGTGGAGGCGCTCCTGCCTGACCTGGGTCTTCCCGGAGCCACGTTCCAGGTGCTTCTCGAGGCTTTGCCCACTGTGGGAAACCGCGGGGCCGAGCGGGTAGAGTTTCTGGTGTCGGTCAACGCTGGCTTTGCTCCCATGCCCCTCGGCCGGGTGGCCAGCGGCGGGGAGCTCTCCAGGGTCATGCTGGCCCTCAAAGCCATCCTGGCCCGAGTCGATCAGGTTCCCACCCTGATCTTCGACGAGATCGACGCAGGGATCGGCGGTCAGGTGGCCACCCTCGTGGCGGCTAGGCTCCAGGAGGTCGCCCGTTACCATCAGGTATTCGTCATCACTCACCTGCCTCAACTGGCGTCCCGAGCTCGCAGCCACCTTCTCGTCGAAAAGACAGAGGGAGACGGCCTCGCGGCCACCAGCGTCGATGAGCTGGAGGGAGAGGCGCGGGTCCGGGAGATCGCCAGGATGCTCGGAGGCGATCCCGAGTCGGAGACGTCGCGGGACCATGCGCGCGAGCTGTTGGAGTCCCTCTAGTGTGGTGTCCCAGAAGTGTCTCGGCCATTGATCTCGCTGCGCTCGATCGTCTCGCGGTCAACTCGGTGCTCACGACGAGCATGAAGGTCGCTCGGCTCGAGCACCGATGCATCCGGCCCCGACCCACGCGCATACAGCGCGCGGGTACCCCCGTTCCTCCTCCTCGGACCACGGCCTTCGGCCGCGGTGCCCGCGTTGCTATTCCTCGTCGTCGCGCCTGACCCACGCCTCCGGCGCGGGTACCCCGGATCCGGCGCCTCGGCACTCTCGGTGGCTCGCGAACTTCTGGGACACCACACTAGTTCCAGATGCCCCTGAAGAGCCTCAGTCCGAACTCGATGCGCTCCGTCTTGGGCGTGAGCCCTCCGCTACCCGACACGCCCCTGCGAAACAGGAATCGGGCCTCCATGGGGCGACCTCGACCACTCCGTAACGTGGAGTAGACGACACCGATTCCGACCTCGAGCATGCTCTGTTCGGTCTCGAGCTCGAGGAGCGCGACGTCCAGGGGCGAGGGCACAGCTTCGTCGGCGACGAGGGATTCGTAAGTGTCTGCTCCCTTGGAGAAGGTCCGTACGTCGAAGGCGATGGCCATCTCCTCGGTGAGCTGGAAGCGCGGGGTCAGGCGGAGATGGACGTAGTTGCCGGGGGTCCAGCGGACGAGCTGCCTCGCCGCGAGGGGCGCGAAGATACGGTCCGGGGCGGCGATGCGGCGCGTCACGAGGGTCGAGGCGGCCAGTCCGTACCGTACCTCTCCCCAGAGTCCCAGCCGGCCCCCGCTCAAACCACCGAACAAGCTCACCTCCAGGTCCTGTTGGCCGTCGCCGTTCCCCGTGTCCACGAAGTCGTCGGACGAGTCGGTCTGCCCTATGCCCAAGCGAACGAGGGCTCCCGCGCCGACCTGGTAGGTGGGGCCCGAAGGCGGCTCGTCCGTCTCGCCGCCCGGCGGAGAGCCCCAGAGCCGCACGTTGGCGTAGAGCTCCACGTCGCCCATCTCCCACGGACTGCGCCACGAGCCGAACGGCTCGCCGACCACCCCGTATCCCGGGTCCGTAACAAGCCTCCCGTACTCATCCTCGGCGAGGAGCTGCGTCGCCAGAGGAACGCGGGCCGGAAAGGAGACGCCCAGCGCCTGATGCACGTCCGTGAGGGCCTGGACTCGGGACTGAAGGGCGTCGCCCGTGGCGGTGCCGTCCAGGGGGAAGACTCCCTGGGATGCGAGAGCGCCGAGAAGCGCCTGCCGAAACACCTGGCCTTCCGCGAGAAGCGAAGAGGCATCGATGCAGCCCGATGCCGTCGGGTCCGCCGAGCACTGGTCATCGGCGAGGGCCGTGAGACTCGCCTCGGCGAGGGCGAGGCCCCCCAGGAAGTCTTCCACGGCGCTCGGATCGCTGACGGAGGGTGTGAGCCCCGCGTTGGCTCCGTCTCCGCGGAATGTCCAGGCCACCTCCGCCCGCCGGCGGGAGAAGGGGACCATGCCGCCGACGCTGAGCCAGTCGAACACCCCGAGGTCCACACGGATTGGAAGCCACACGGCGTCCCGCGTCACCACTGCTCTGGTCGATCCGAGCACCAGTGGCGCGACAGGCCCGCCTGTTGCCGTCTCGAGGTTTCGCTCGAGGGCTTCCAGTCCGGGAAACAGCCTCGTGCCCACCGCCGCGTCCGAGAAATCGAAGCC
Organism: Longimicrobiales bacterium; assembly: GCA_965218295.1. Classification (GTDB taxonomy): domain Bacteria; phylum Gemmatimonadota; class Gemmatimonadetes; order Longimicrobiales; family Gaopeijiaceae; genus CBDCKN01. The sequence goes on from CBDCKN010000006.1 coordinate 63,648, forward strand.
GAGCGGCTCCTCTTCGTCGATGAGGGTCCCGCCCTCCGTCCGCTCCCCGAACCTCGTGTCGGCGTAGAGGTAGAGCGCACTGACCTCGACGCGGAGGCGACCGGGTGGGATGAGGGGTCCGGAGACCTCCTGCGCTGCGACAAGAGCCGAGCCGAGGGCCGGAGAAAGGACCATGTGGAGCGCCAAGAATATCGGGAGGCCGAGAGCACCGAAGGGCATGCTCTTCCGACCTGGTCCGAGCTTTCTGATGGGACCGCGTACGACAGTCACCCTCATGCGGCGCGAGCGCTCCTCGATGTAGTGGCACTTCTGTCGCTGAACGGCCCCGGGGGCCCGGACACGGCTGGTAACATAATGGGGGAATTGTCTACTAGAAACTTGACACTTTTTGAGGCCCTGTCTAGCTTCCAGCGCGCAAATGAGGGGTGCTTTGGAAACGTTTTCCGCGTGCGCGGGTAGCCAAAGCACCTTTTTCCATGCGGGAATAGCTCAGTTGGTAGAGCACCACCTTGCCAAGGTGGGGGTCGCCGGTTCGAGTCCGGTTTCCCGCTCTCGGAAAAGGGGCTTGCCGTCCACCGGACGTTCGGCCCCCTTTTGCTTCAGGCGCCGTAGCCAAGCGGTAAGGCAGAGGCCTGCAAAGCCTTTATTCCCCGGTTCGAATCCGGGCGGCGCCTCTGTTATCGAAGACCCTCCGGAACCACGCCCGGGTTCGAACCGTCGGTTCGAGCCGAGGCGCCAGACACCTGTCCGCGATGCGGCCCAGATGTCCATCGCCGAGACCACCGAGGATCGCCGTAGGCGACCGCAGGTGAATCCGGGCGGCGCCTCTGTTATCGAAGACCCTCCGGAACCACGCCCGGGTTCGAACCGTCGGTTCGGGCCGAGGCGCCGAAGATGCCCTCTCTGATGCGGCCGAAGTGTCCACTTCGGAGATGTATACGTATCTTTATGTCGTGAGTATACGTACGAGGACTGCGGCATGGTCGTGGCGTGCAGCTGGATAAGCACGTCCCGCCCCTCCGTCTCGAACACGCTGAGAGACTCCTCCGTGTGCCTGAGCGCGTCCTGGACCATCCGTGGCCCCATGGGCATCGGCGGAGTAGCCAGAACGACGGCGCCCTGGAGACGCCCACGATACTTGTCCAGGTCGGCGGCGCTTCGGATGTCGGCGAACACCGCCCGCTCGACGACCCTGCCGTCCGTTCCGGGGTCAAGGCGAGGGGGTAGGCGATGACCATAGGCTCACCTGGAGCACCTGGGATCTCATGGTCTCGAGGACTACCAGGGAGCCGGCCGACACCTGTGGCGAAATGCTGTCCAGCTACTAGCTTGGAGCGCCCCCCCCGGCGATGAGGGGCTGAACAGGGAAGAGGATTTGTAAGGAGGCCCATGCCCTACAGAGCGAACTCATCGGGATCCGCCTTGGCGTGAGCTCGAACGCCGAAGGCTCCACACCCGGCGCGCCTGCCTTCGCCCGAGACCTCGGGCTCTTCGACGCCACCATGATCGGAGTCGGCGCCATGATCGGCGCCGGCATCTTTGTCCTTACCGGAATCGCCGCGGGCGAGTCGGGGCCTGCCTCCATCCTCGCCTTCGCGCTGAACGGCGCGGTGACCCTGCTCACGGCCTTTGCCTACGCCGAGCTCGCTACGGCCATTCCGGAGGCCGGAGGCGGATACGCCTACGTGCGCCGTGCCTTCCCCGGTGCGGTGGGGTTCACGGCGGGCTGGATGCTGTGGTTTGCCTACACAGTGGCTTGCAGCCTCTACGTCCTTGGCTTCGCCGGCTACTTCTGGGAGTTCTTCCTCAAGTACCTACCCAACCTCGCAGAGGGTGCATTCGGAGTCGTGGGCGAGCATGGCGCGATTCTGCTTGTCACGCTTCTGGTGGGCGTCCTCTTCATCCGACTCAACGTCCGGGGGGCGGAAGTAACGGGGAAGGCCGAGAACGTCCTCACGGTCACCAAGCTCCTCGTGCTCGGCGTCTTCATCGTCTACGGGCTTCGGCGGGTCTTCGAGGAGCCGGGTCAGGCGGCGGCCAGCTTCAGCCCGTTCCTTCCGCAGGGGATGGGTGGCGTGGTCGTCGCCATGGGCCTCACCTTCATCGCGTTCGAGGGATACGACCTCATCGCCAACCTAGCCGAGGAGATCAAGGAGCCGGAGAAGAACATCCCGCGGGCGACCTTCATCGCCCTGGGCGTCACGATGATCATGTATCTCCTGATCCTCTTCGTGTCGCTGGCGGCGGTGAGGCCTCCCGACGGCCGGCCCTCGTGGCGCTTTCTGGGAGATTACGGGGAGACGGCCATCGTACGTGCGGCCGAGGGCTTCATGCCGGCGTTCGGCGTGGCCGTCATCGTATTCGGCGGCCTGCTCTCCACGATGTCGGCCTTGAACGCGACAGTCATGGCCTCGTCACGGGTCGCGTTCTCCATGGGTCGAGACCGCCTGCTGCCCCTCTCCATGGCCTCGATCCATCCGGAGCGTCGCACCCCCCACATCGCCATCATCGTCACCGGGGCGATCCTGTTGGCGATGGCGCTGGCACTGCCGATCGAGGCCGTGGGCTCGGCCGCGAGCCTCATCTTCCTGCTCACCTTCGCCATGGTGAACCTCTCGGTGATCGCCCTCCGAAGGAAGGCACCGGAGCTCCCACGTCGCTACAAGGTCCCGTTCTATCCCGTCGTACCCGTCCTTGGGATCGTTCTGAACGTGTATCTGGCGGTCTACCAGTTCACGTTTCAGCCTCTGGCCTGGTACGTGACGGGCGGATGGATCCTCGTGGGTCTGTTTCTCTACTATGCGTACTTCGAGAAGCAAGCCGCGGGGATCCGCCCGCAGATCCTCGAGCCACGTCGACCGGCTGAGCCGGTGGCCCATGAAACGGTCGTCGTACCGCTGCACAATCCCGATCACGTGCCTGTGCTCCTGGACTACGCTCAACCCATCGCCGAGGCACGCGGTTTCAGGACGACCGCCATCTCGGTGGTCAACGTGCCCAGGCAGCTTCCCATTCATGAGGGACTCCGCTTCGCCCATCATCGGGAAGCTCTCCTCAAGAGGGGTCGTGAGCACGCCGTGTCCCGGGGCGCGGAGCTGGGGACCGACCTGGTCGTGGCTCACCACGTGCATGACGGCATCTTGGCGGGCGCCCGCCGAAGCGGCGCCGATCTGCTGGTCATGGGCTGGAAGGGGTATACGGACACGAGCGATCGCATCTTCGGTGAGGTCGCCGACCAGGTGATCCGCAATGCTTCCTGCGACCTGGCGCTCCTCAAGGTGGCCGACACAGAGCTACCCAAGCACTGTCTCTTCCCGACGGCGGGAGGAGCCCACGCCCTTTTGGCTGCCGAGTTCCTCAACGTCCTCGCTCCCGCCTTCGACATGACGGTCACGGCTTGTCACATCGTGAACCCCGACGCGTCGCCCGAGGACCGGGCCGAGGCCGAGCGGTGGATCGACAAGACCCTGTCCCGAATGGGACCGCAGGTCCAGGTCGACCGACTCCTCATTGAAGGGAAGACCATCGCCGGCGGGATCGCCCGGGCCAGCAAGGACTTCGACCTGGTGGTCTTGGGGGCGGCACGGGAGCCGTTCTTCCGGCAAGTCCTCTTCGGTGAAATTCCCGAGAAGGTGGCCCGCTATTCACCGGCTTCGGTAATGGTGGTGAAGCAGTACGAAGGTCATGTCCGCTCGCTCTTCAAGCGAATGTTCGGCTGAGCCTGTGCAGTACTCCGCCGTCCGTCCCGACCACACAGGTGGGCCGAGAAGCCATCCTCCCAGGCTGGGTTCCATGACGCTCCGCTCGGAGCTTCCCCGGAAGGTCGTGCACATCTCCATGGGGGGCTTCGCCCTCCTGCTGCGCTGGCTGACACCATGGCAGGCTCTCCTGATGGCGGTGGCCGCTCTCGTGCTGAACCTCTTCTTCCTTCACCGGCTGACGGGGAGGAGGCTACTACGGCCCGAGGAGCGGGAAAGAGGATTCTCGGCGGGCATCGTGATCTACCCAGCCGTCCTGCTCGGGGTGTTCGTGGTCTTCCAGTCACGCCTGGAGCTGGCCGCCGGGGTCTGGGCGCTCTTGGCGGCGGGGGACGGCATGGCCACTGTGGTGGGCCTGGCTGTCGGCGGTCCACGGCTTCCGTGGAACGCGAAGAAGACCTGGTCGGGGCTTGGGGCCTTCGTGCTGCTCGGGGCAGCCGCGTGCGCCTTCCTGATTCGTTGGACGCAGCGTGCACGCGGTGCTTCCGCCGTCTGGCCCGAAGTCGAAGTGACCTGGGTCGGCACGTCGTTCTTTTCGGGCGGGCTCGTCGACGCAGGCGGCTTCACGTTCCTGCTCCTCGGCTGCCTGGCGGCAGCGGCCGCGGCCGCTCTGGCCGAGTCGCTGGAGACCAGCGTAGACGACAACATCCTGGTCCCGGTGGTAGGGGGTGCGGTACTCCTGGCGGCCACGCTGGTCGATCCGTCGCCACTAATCGAAGGGGCTCCCGTGCTGGCCCGCGGCCTGGCGTTGGGTCTCGCCGTCACGGCTCCCTTCGCCGTGTTGGCGTACACCACGCGGTCGGTCGACCGCACAGGCGCCCTCGGAGGCACTCTGGTGGGAACCCTCCTGTATGCGTTCGCGGGTTGGCCGGGGTTCGCCCTGCTGATTCTGCTCGTGGTCGGAGGCGTGGGCGTAACCCGCTTGGGCCACTCACGGAAGGCTGCCCTCGGCATTGCCCAGGAGAAGGGGGGACGGAGAGGGGCTGGGAGCGCCTTCGCCAACACCGGCGCCGGCGTGGCCTTCAGCTTCTTGGCGATGGCCACGCCCTTCCCGGATCTCTTCACACTGGCCATGGTGGCGGCCTTCGCCACGGCCATCTTCGACACCACTGCCTCGGAGGTCGGTAAGGCCTACGGGAGACGACACCACCTCATCACGACGCTTCGTTCTGTTCCGGCCGGCACGGCCGGTGCCGTTTCGCTCGAAGGGACGGCGGCCGGTGCTGTGGCCGCGGTTGCCATGGCGATGCTCTCCTCCTCGGTCGGCCTGGTCACGATCGCGGGGGCGATGACGGCGGTCCTCGGTGCCTTCTTCGGGTCCACGGTAGAGTCCTTCATCGGTGCCGTCCTGGGAGGGCGAAGGGGATCCGACAACGAGCTCCTCAACCTCACCAACACGGTAGTGGGTGCCGCTCTGGCCGTGGCCCTCTACATCGCCCTCCTCTAGTGTTCCGTTTTCGAGACACTTTGGTAACGGAATACTAGGATCGGTCATGAGCTTCCCGAGCCATTACGTTCCCCGGTCCTCGGCGGGGCGGGTCAGCGTCATCGCGTTCCTGGCTCTCATGGCGCTGGCCCAGCCGCCCATCGTCTTCTGGGTAGACGGGTACTTCGAGCGCACTTCGGTACTCGGTCTGCCCTTCCTCTACGTATACCTCGGCGTCATCTATTTTGCGCTCATCGGCGTTCTGCTCTGGGCGCTGCGGAAGAAGGTCTGATCCGTGGAGAGCTGGGTCGTCGCAACGGGCCTCATCTTCACGTACCTCCTCGTCACCATCGTCCTCGGATTCCTGGCGAACCGTGCCATGTCCGTGGACCTGGAGGACTTTCTCCTCTACGGCCGACAAGCCGGGTTCGTGGTCCTGTACCTCACGGTGGTGGCCAGCTACCACTCCGCGTTCGCCTTCCTGGGCTCCGAGGGCTTCTTCTACACGCATGGGATCGGCTTCTGGGAGGCCGGGACGTGGACGGTCCTGGTGGGGGCTATCACCTATACGCTGGGCGTCCGCATCTGGGTGTTGGGGAAGCGCTTCCGCTACATGACGCCCGCCGACATGCTAGCGGACTTTTATGAGAGCGAAGCCGTTCGTGTGATCGTGGCCCTCGTCTCGGTCCTCTTCACCGTCCTCTACATCCAGGTCCAGGCTCAGGGCCTGGGATACATCATTTCGGTGGCGTCCGGCGACCGTATCTCTTTCGAGATGGGAACCCTCATTCTCCTCGTCGTCGCGGGTGGATACCTCATGGCCGGAGGGCTGCGGGCCGTCTATTGGACCGACGTGGTCCAGGCCGTGTGGATGTATGTGGCGGTGTGGGCCGGGGCTCTCGTACTGGCCGAGAGGCTGTTCGGAGGTCCGCTGGCCCTCTGGCGCAGGGTGGCGGAGGAACGTCCGGATCTTCTGAGGCTCCCCGGCCCCGAGGGCTTCTTCACGCCGGGCATGTGGGTGGGCATGACCGTCGCCCTGTCCTTCGGGATCGTCCTCCAGCCCCACATGATGATCCGCTACTACACGGCGACCTCGGGGCGAGTGATCAAATGGCTCGGCGCCACCACACCTATCTTCCTCATGACCCTGTACATCCCGGCCGCCCTGGTGGGTCTGGGCGGGGCCATCATCCTGCCGGATCTGGCCATTCCGGACCGCATCTTCCCCGAGCTGCTGGTCCGCTACGCCCCGGCGTGGCTCACGGGGCTGATCCTGGCCGGGGCCACCGCGGCCGCCATGTCCACGCTGGACTCGATACTCCACGCGAACATGACGGTGCTTACCCGAGACATCTACCAGCGCTACGTCGCTCCTGACCGTGACGCGGGCCATTACCTATGGGTGGGGCGGGGGATCGTGCTGGGGCTCCTGGTGGTGGGGTACGTGCTCTCGGTGAACACGTTCGGCTTCCTCGTGACCCTGGTGACCCTGTCGGGGGCCGGAGCCCTCCAACTCCTACCGGGGACGCTGGGGGTGTGCTACCCGACTCGTCGACCATTCAGCAGGGTGGGGGTGCTGGCAGGCATCGGAGCCGGACTGGTCGCGCTCTTCTGGACCCTGGTCATCATGCCCCATCCACTCGGTGTGCACGGCGCCATCTGGTCCTTGGCCGCGAACTTGGCGGTGTGCATCGTCGTGTCGCGGCTCAGCGCGCCACCATCATCCGAGACGGTGAGTCGAATTCACGGCGCCCTTGAGGACTACATATACGGGGCGGGAGAGGAAGCCTTGGAGGTGTCGCGCAGCTCTTAGGACCGCATACCGAACCGTGCCCGCGCGCCGCTCCGCCATTTGATTTGACCTTCCAGACAGGTTTCAGGAGGTCCCATAAGACAACGTAAGTTGTTGTAATATCATTAGTTATATTATACTTCCGTGTCAGGGCGTCCGCCATGTTCCAGTACGCAAAGGGTGATCAGCAGGGTGATCGCGAAAGGGTGACCAGATGGGCCGACACGGCAAGAAACTCACCGCCGCCTTCGTGCGAAGCGTCCACGAACCGGGCCTCTATTGGGACGAGCACGGCCTCGTGCTGCGGGTCAAGCCGTCCGGCTACAAGCAGTGGATCCAGCGGCTGTTCATCCACGGCAAGCGCAGGGAGCTGGGTCTCGGTCCCGTCCGCCTCGTGACGCTGGCCGAGGCGCGGGACGCGGCGCTCGCCAACCGCAAGGTGGCCCGTGCGGGGGGTGACCCCAGGGCGAAGCGGCGGAGTTCGGTGCCGTCGTTCGAGCAAGCGGCGGCCAAGGTGTTCGCCATGCACCGTCCGACGTGGACCACGAAGCACGCGGACCAGTGGATTTCGACGCTGCGCATGTACGCGTATCCGAGGATCGGACGGAAGCGCGTGGACTGGATCACGACGGGCGACGTGATGGGGGTGCTGCTTCCGATCTGGAACGAGAAGCACACGACGGCCACGCGGCTGCGGCAGCGGATCGGGACGGTCATGAAGTGGGCGATCGCGCAGGGCCACCGGGTGGACAACCCGGCCGGAGACGCCATCGCGGCGGCGTTGCCCAAACCCTCTCGCGTCCGGACACACCTCAAGGCGCCGCCGTACGGCGAGGTGGCCGAGGCGATCGAGGCGATCCGGCGATCCGAGGCCAACGTTTCGGTGAAGCTGGGGCTTGAGTTGCTGATGCTGACGGCCTGCCGGTCCGGCGAGGTTCGGGGTGCCCGCTGGGAGGAGATCGACATCGAGGGTGGCGTTTGGACGATTCCAGCCGAGCGCATGAAGAATCGGCGTCGGCACCGCGTGCCGCTGTCGGGGAGGGCAAGGGAGATCCTCGCGCAAGCCAAGGCGCACGCGCCCCGCTCGGAGTGGGTGTTCCCGTCTCCGAGGGGAGTTCGGTTGAGGGCCTTGGCCTTGAGCGACCTGCTGCGGACGCTGGGCATTGCGGCGGTGCCCCATGGGTTCAGGTCGAGTTTCCGGGACTGGGCGGCGGAGCGCACGGACGCGCCGCGCGCGGTCATGGAGGCGGCGTTGGCGCACGTGGTCCGCAACCAGGTAGAGGCGGCCTATGCCCGCTCGGATCTGTTCGAGCGCCGCCGCGTCCTGATGGACGATTGGGCAGAGTATCTGGCGGGCCGGAGAGCAAGCAGGGAGACCTGATCCGACCCTGGGTGCCGCCCACTGTCCGTGACGGGCTCGGAGGCCGTTTCCGGCCGTTCCACGAGCATTTCGGGAAAGCTGCGGGCCGCAGGATCGCCTCTGACACACGAACGCCGGTCGCCGAGGGGTACGGGTAGGGCGGAGCGCGGCCACGCGGCAGAGAGCGCCGCGGTCACCAGCGAGCGTCTGGTGGGCTCCCTGTCGATCATCGTAGTCGCCCCCCTTGGCCGCCAGTCCTCGGAGCGACCGGCTCATGAACGGCTGGGGGTCCTTTCCGAGCTACTGCGAGATAGGCCCTCGCCCGCCGGTGCGGGCGGCGCTCAGAGCGCGTTTCGGAGGCGTCCGCAGGGCTGGCTTAGCCACGCTAAGGTGCCTAAGCCAGCCTACCCTTTGTGGGAACAAAGGGGCTGACGAGGGGCGGTCCCGCCCCTTCGATCCCCGGAAGCCCGCGCTGCGGCGGCAGGTCGCGGCACGGGGTCTCGCTCCCCCTCCGGGATGCGCGCGATCTGACCGCGGCGGTCGGGATGTACGTCCGCGTCCGCGCCGTCCCCGGCGGCAGCGGCGCGGACGGCGACACGCCCGCCCCCGGCCCTGCTTGCCAAGGCGCATTGTTCCGGCGGCGTGCGCGGGGCGGGGTCCCCTTGCCGGTGCGGTGGTCAGCTACGCACCGCGCGGCAAGCTGGGGGTCCAAGGGGGGCGTGGCGTCC
>CBDCKN010000007.1:0-40250 GCA_965218295.1 Longimicrobiales bacterium
CCGGTGCCGTTGCCGATGCTTTCACACTCTTTGAGAAGCTCGAGGAGAAGCTGGAGCGCTTTCCGGCCAACCTGACGAGGGCGGTAGTGGAACTCGCCAAGGACTGGCGGATGGATCGTTACCTTCGGAGGCTAGACGCGCTTCTCCTCGTAGCAGACTCGAGCCACCTCTTCCTCGTAAGCGGGGAGGGCGAGGTCATCGAGCCCGACGACGGACTTTTGGCCATCGGGTCGGGAGGCTCGTACGCCCTGGCCGCGGCGCGAGCGCTGATGGCTCACTCCGATCTATCGGCGGCTGAAACGGTGCGCAGGGCCCTGGAGATCGCTGGGGAGATCTGCATCTACACGAACCTGGAAGTCACGGTTCTGGAGCTGGGCTAGTGTCCCGTTGCCAAAGTGTCTCGGCCAGTCGAGGGCACGGTGCATCCGTGGGCTCGGCGTTGGGACTCCTTACCGTAGCTTGCGCTACGCCGCGTCGTCCCGCCTTGATCCCACGGCGCCCCGACCCTCTTGGTGGCTCGCGAACTTCGGCAACGGAACACTAGTGTCCTCCAAAGTGGAAAACACGACCGAAGCGAACCTCCCGGTGGCTGTGGACGAGACTCGCGACGTCGCGCCCGAGATGCCGGAAGACGCCTGGCTGGACGAGCTGACGCCACGTCAGATCGCGGGTGAGCTCGACAAGTACATCATAGGGCAGGACGACGCCAAGAAGGCAGTGGCCATCGCGCTACGGAATCGGTGGCGTCGCCAGCGCGTGGAGGACGAGCTCAGAGAGGAGATCGTTCCCAACAACCTGATCCTCATCGGCCCGACGGGCGTCGGGAAGACCGAGATCGCCCGGCGCCTGGCCCGTCTGGCCGGAGCACCCTTCGTGAAGGTCGAGGCATCGAAGTACACCGAAGTCGGCTACGTGGGAAGGGACGTGGAGTCCATGATCCGGGATCTTGTGGACGTGGCGGTGAACATGGTCCGGGCGGAGCGTGAGGACGAGGTGCAGGAGGTGGCGGACGCTCGTGCCGAGGAGAAGCTCCTGGACCTCCTCTTTCCGCCTCCGCCGGTGGCGACGCCTCGGGTGGAGAGCGCGCCAACGGGCGACGGAGAGGAAGGACGGCCTCACGTCTTCGTCGTGGGCCCCGGGGGTGTCGAGGCCCGGGACAGCACCGACGAGCAGGATTCGGGGGAGTCCCGGCGTGAGCGCACCAGGGACAAGCTCCGCGGGCTGCTCCAGGACGGAAAGCTCGAGGAGCGTGAGGTCGAGATCGAGGTGTCGCAGACGCCCTCGCTGGAAGGGATGGTCGTCCCCATGGGCGGTGGCATGGAGGGAATGGACCACGGCTTCACCGAGATGCTCCAGGACATGCTGCCCAAGCGGAAGAAGAATCGGACGGTCTCAGTCGCCGAGGCACGTAGGATTCTCGTCCAGGACGAGCTCGATCGCCTGATCGACATGGACGAGGTCATCAACGAGGCGCTGATCCGGGCTGAGGACATGGGGATAGTCTTCCTCGACGAGATCGACAAGATTGCGGGAGACCGCGGCGGTGCCGGGCCCGACGTGAGCAGGGAGGGCGTGCAGCGGGACATCCTCCCCATCGTTGAGGGCTCCACCGTCCATACGAAGTACGGGCTGGTGCGCACCGATCATGTCCTCTTCATCGCGGCCGGCGCCTTTCACGTCGCGAAGCCCAGCGATCTCATTCCGGAGCTCCAGGGCCGCTTTCCCATCCGTGTCGAGCTCAAGAGCCTCGGCGAGGCCGAGTTCGTCCGCATCCTCCAGGAGCCGAAGAACGCCCTGGTTCACCAGTACCGGGCGCTGGTCGAGACCGAAGGCGCTACGTTGGAGTTCACGACGGACGGTGTGGAGGAGATAGCCAGGATCGCCGCCGTCCTGAACGATCAGATGGAGAACATCGGGGCCCGGCGGCTGCAGACCGTTCTTACGACGCTTCTGGAGACGGTCCTCTACGACCTTCCCGAAGAGGGAGGCGACCGGGAGCTGGTGGTGGACCGCCAATTCGTGACGGAGAACCTGAGTGCCATCGTCGACGACGCGGACCTGAGGCGGTACATCCTCTAGGATGGTGTCCGAGTAGTAATGGGGCGCGGCACCCCTCGAATTCGGTTCCGCCACCACCGGATCGCCCATGTTTTTCACGGCTTTTCGCGCTCACCCTGCCAGAATGGCCGAACGCCCTACCCCGGGGACATCCCCTGTGATACCTTGGTTTTCCGACTCATGAGTTACTCCGGGAGGCCCTCCGGGCCCTCCCGCGATTGATCCTCGAATTTCGATACCGAGAGAACATGGACGACACCTTGAAGCGGACTCCCCTCCACGCCGAGCACGTCGCGCTGGGCGGCAAGATGGTCCCCTTCGCCGGGTACGAAATGCCCGTCCAGTATCCGGCCGGCATTACGGCCGAACACGAGGCTGTGCGCACGACGGCAGGGCTCTTCGACGCCTCGCATATGGGGGAGTTTGTGGTGTGGGGTCCCCAGGCCCTGGATCTGATCCAAAAAGTCAGCGTCAACGACGCTTCACGCCTGGCGGTGGGCCAGTGCCAGTACACGGCCCTGTGTCTCGAAAGTGGCGGCATTCTCGACGACTTCCTCGTCTACCGCATGGCAGATCGGTACATGCTGGTGGTGAACGCGTCGCGCCGAGACGAGGACTGGGATTGGCTCACCCGCCACGCGGCCGACCTGGAGGTGGAGCTCGAGGACCGATCCGAGGAAACCGCCCTTCTCGCGCTCCAGGGCCCCAGGGCCCAGGAGGTCCTCGTCCCCCTGACTGACGCGAACCTGGATGAAGTCGGGTACTACCGGTTCACCGAGAGCTCGGTAGCGGGCTTCCCGGCCATCATCAGCCGCACTGGCTACACGGGTGAAGACGGCTTCGAGCTCTACGTCGCATCCGACGATGCCGCTGCACTGTGGCGAAGGCTCCTGGAAGACGGGCGAGGTGTGGGGCTGCGACCGGCCGGACTCGGCGCTCGCGACTCCCTCCGCCTCGAGGTGGGATTCGCCCTGTACGGCAACGACCTCGATACGGAGCACACGCCGCTCGAGGCTCGCCTGTGCTGGCTCGTGAAGCTCGACAAGGAAGATTTCGTCGGCCGCGACGTGCTGGTTCGGCAGAAGGAGGACGGCGTGCCCCGTCATCTGGTGGGGATCCGGCTCACGGAACGGGGCTTTCCGCGTCCGGGATATCCCATCGTGCACGAGGAGAACGACGTGGGAACGGTCACCAGTGGCACCGTGGGCCCCACATTGGGCTACGGCATCGCCATGGGCTACGTCCCCGGCGAGCTGTCGGCGCCGGACACGCCTCTCGGAGTCCGGGTGAGAGACAAAGTGATCCCCGGTGTCGTGCAGCGTCCCCCTTTCTATACGGAGGGCTCGGTCCGTAGCTGAGCTGAGCGGGAGAATCGGCATGCGGGTGGCGATCCTGACGGTGAGCGACGGCTGCTTCCGGGGCGAGCGGGAGGACCGGAGCGGCGATGTCATCGCCGAGTGGTGTGCCCGCCTCGACTACGAGCTGGCAGACCGTGTCGTCGTCCCCGACGAGAGCCAGGAGATCGTCCCCCGACTCGTGGGATGGGCGGACTCCGGAGAGGTGGATGTGGTGCTGACAACCGGCGGCACCGGGTTCTCGCCCCGGGACGTGACCCCGGAGGCGACTCGGAGCGTGCTCGACAAAGAGGCGCCGGGCCTGGCGGAGGCCATGCGGCGTAAGGGTCTCCCCGAGACACCTAGCGCGGTGCTTTCCCGGGGGCTCGCGGGCTCGCGGGGCACGACCTTCGTAGCGAACCTCCCTGGGAGTCCCGGGGGTGTTCGGGACGGGCTCGAAGTCCTGGAGGGGCTCCTGCCGCACGTGTTGGACCTCCTCCGGGGCGAGACGGCGCACCATCCTCGATCGGCGAGCCAAGCATGAGCGGCGATACCGAAGGCAGGGTGCTCGTCTCCACGCACGACCTGGAACGGGCCGGGGCACTTCGGACGGCCCTCCAGGGCGCCGGATATACGGTGGAGCTCGTCACCGCCGGTGAGGACGTGAGCGGCGACATGCCTATCCAGCTCTTGGTGATCACCGCCCAGGCGGACTCGCCGTCTGCCCATGACCTGCGTAACCAGGCGGGTGTCGCCTCCCAAGCACCCGCCTTCGCCATCGCAGACGATCCAGAGGCCGTGCCCCGCCTTTCGGTCGATTACTCCGAAGTCTTCACCCCGGGCACCCGTCCCGACGAGGTGGTGTTCGTGGCCCGCTCGCTGATCGAGCGCCGGCGTCTGCAGGCCATGGCGGGCATCGTGGGCGAGACGGATGCCATCAAGGAGGCGTTGGAGCGAGTTGTCCAGTTCGCTCCCGTGAGCTCCACCGTCCTCGTCACGGGAGAGTCAGGCACGGGGAAGGAGCTCATCGCCCGAGGCATTCATCACCTCTCGCCCAGAAGGCACAGGCCCTTCATCGCCGTCAACGTGGCCGCCCTGGCCGAGACGCTGCTGGAAAGTGAGCTCTTCGGGCACGAGAAGGGCGCCTTCACCGGCGCTATCGACTCCAGGCGGGGTCTCTTCGAGCTTGCAGACAGAGGGACCATCTTCCTGGACGAGATCGGCGAGATGCCCCGGGCCACGCAGACCAAGCTCCTTCGCGTGCTTGAGCAGAAGGAGTTCCATCGGGTCGGTGGGGAAGCCGTGATCCGTGTCGACGTCCGCATCGTCGCTGCCACGAACCAGGATCTGAAGCAGTTGGTGGCCGTGGGCCAGTTCAGGCAGGACCTCTTCTACCGGTTGAACGTGCTCCACATCGAGCTCCCGCCGCTCCGCCACCGCCGAGAAGATATCCCCCTCCTGGTGGAGGCTTTCATCGAAGATGCAAGCGCCCGCCACGACCGGACGTTCGAGGGGATCTCGCCGGAGGCCATGAAGATCCTCCAGGAGCATTATTGGCCCGGCAACATTCGGGAGCTACACAACCTCGTCGAGAGCATGGTGGTTCTGGCTCCGGGTCGTGAGGTGCTGCCCAAAGACATTCCCAGGGAAGTTCAGGGCCTGGAGAAGGGCGTGGGTGCGCTGGTCCCGGTCGGGTCGGGGAGCGGCCAGCCCGGCGAGGCCGTCACCGGTCCGGGGCTCCGACCCGAGCTGGAGTTCATTTTCCGGACCCTCGTGGACCTTCGTATGGACGTGGACGACCTGAGGCAGGAGTTCGACGTCTATCGGGACGGGAGTGCGGCCATTCAGGCTTACCCGGTGGGCACCGAGAGGGTGGAGATCGGGGTGCGGCGTCGGGGGACGACGGTAGGGGACACGTGGGCAGTGGAGGAAGAGGTAGATCCGTTCCGGCCCGTCGAGGTGTCCTATGGGGCCGATCCCGTGGAGGTGGAGCAGCCGGGTACGGTCATCTACCGCTCGGGGATGACCATGGAGGACCTGGAGCGCGAGGCTATCGCCGCAGCGCTGGCCGAGGTGCGAGGAAACCGTCGCAAGGCAGCGCAGCTACTCGCCATCGGCGAGCGCACGCTATACCGCAAGATCAAGAAATTCGGGCTCGACGAGGACTAGAGTCCCGTTTCCGAAGTGTCTCGGCCAGTCGAGGGCACGGTGCATCCGTGGGCTCGGCGTTGGAACTCCTTACCGTAGCTTGCGTTACGCCGCGTCGTCCCGCCTTGATCCCACGGCGCCCCGACCCTCTTGGTGGCTCGCGAACTTCGGAAACGGAACACTAGAGCGGACTTCCGATGCGGCCGCGAACGCGCGCCCGCTCCAGCTCGAGCCGCGTCACGATGCCCTCCCAGGACGTGTCCCTGGCGCCCTCGTACTCCACCGTCAACGTGATCTCTAGATCGATGGCCGGGTTGAAGGCATAGACCGCCATCTGGATTTCTTCTTGTCGGAGGCGCTGCTCGCCCCATCCGGGAGTGATGGCGCGGATGGCCTCGGGCCGGTAGCGGAGCCCGCCGTTCACAATGTGCAGGCTCTCCGGCTCGTAGCGCACCGTCGGGTCGCGGGTGAAGAACGAGACGAGGAAGAGGGAGGAGTCGGCGCCGGCCTGGGACCGGAGGACCGGGCGGCTCGACCGGGCTAGCCCCGCCAGTCTCTCGTAGGTGTCGGGAGCGGCAAGACGGATCACGGACTCCGCCAGGGGAGTCACCTTCACGCGCAACGCTCCACTCTCGAGCGTGAGGGTGAACTCGTCCTGGATCATCGTCCCGTAGCCCGCGGGCACCAGGACCCGCTCGCTCGCGGGGCCGGCAGGCTGCCCAGCGCTCGCCGCAGTGCCCACTCCACCGCAGGCTGTGATAGCAGCCAGGGTCAGCATCAGAGCGTAAGTGGGGAGTCGGGTCCTCATACGTCCAACTCCTCCGGGCCCACCAGGCTCTCCAGGGCCGCCAGGAGCTCCTCGCGTCCCTCACCCGTCTTTGCGGAGAACGCGAGCAGTTGCTCTTCTTCCAGGCCCAGATGATCCATGGCCGTCGTGACGGCACGCTCGCGCTGTGTCTTCTTCAGTTTGTCCATCTTGGTCAGAACCACCAACGTCGGCAGTCTTCTTGTGGCTAGAAATGCGACCATCTGCCGATCCGTGGGTGTGGGGTCGTGACGCGCGTCTACTAGGTGTACGATGCCTCGGAGCATCCGTTCCCCTTCGAGGTATTGCTCGATCAGGGCCTTCCACGAATCCCGGACTTTCGCCGAGACCTTCGCGTATCCGAATCCCGGGAGATCGACGAGGAAGAAGTGATCGTTGACCCGGTAGAAGTTCAGGGATTGGGTCTTCCCCGGTGCGGCTGAGACCCGGGCCAGCTTCTTTCGCGTTCGCCGGAGGAGAACGTTGATCAGCGACGACTTCCCGACGTTGGACCGCCCCGAGAAGGCGACGTGTGGGAGATCCCCGGGGGCGGGCTCACCGGGCACGTACACGCTCCCGGCGAACTCCACCGTCCTGACCTTCATGCTACTGGGAAAGCTGAGTGCCCAGGTTCGCCCCGCCCTCCAGAACGCTCCTGCGCGGCTGGGGCAGCGCGAACAGGGCCTCGGTGAGGACCTCGTCCATCGTGCTTACGGCGACGAACTCGAGGCCTTGCACGATCTCCTCCGGGAGGAGCTCGAGCTGGGCGACGTTGGCGGTGGGCAGGATGACCTTGTGCAGGCCCTCACGCAGGGCGGCCACGACCTTCTCCTTGATGCCTCCCACGGCGAGGATCCGTCCCCGCAGCGTGATCTCTCCGGTCATGGCGATGTCGCCACGAGAGGGAGTGCCGGTGAGGGCGGAGATCAGCGCGGTAGCGATGGTAATGCCTGCCGACGGCCCGTCTTTCGGCGTCGCCCCTTCGGGAATGTGGATGTGGATGTCCACGTCCTTGTGGAACTGGGGGTCGAGCCCGAGCCGGCTCGCCCTTGAGCGGGCGTAGGTGACGGCAGCGAAGGCGGACTCTTTCATGACGTCGCCCAGGGTTCCGGTGAGTTGGACCTGGCCGCTCCCGGGGACGACGGCCACCTCCACGTCCAGCACCTCACCCCCGGCTTCGGTCCAGGCCAGGCCGTTGGCCATGCCGCAGCGCTCGGCCTCCTCCTGCTCCTGCTGCTGCTCCTCCTTGCTGCGACCCAGATACCGGGGCGGTCCCAGGAGATCCTTCAGATCTTCGCTGCCCACCGCCAGGGGCCCCTCCGCAGCCTTGTCCCGCTCCGCCTGCCTGCGGGCGACCTTCCGGGCGATACGAGAGATGCGACGATCCAGCTCCCGCACGCCCGCCTCGCGAGTGTACTGGCGAATGATCCCCTTGGCGGCCGCCTCGGTGAGGGCCACTTCTCCGGGGTCCAGGCTGTGACGTCGAGCCTGCTGGGGCCAGAGGAAGCGGAGACCGATGGCCAGCTTCTCCGTGTCCAGGTAGCCGGGCAGGCGGATGATCTCCATGCGGTCGCGGAGCGGGTCCGGGATTCCGGCCAGGGTGTTGGCCGTCGTCACGAAGAACACGTCGGAGAGGTCGTATTCCAACTCGAGGTAGTGATCCGTGAATGACTTGTTCTGCTCCGGGTCCAGGACCTCGAGAAGGGCGGCTCCGGGATCGCCGTGGAAGTCGCGGGCGAGCTTGTCCACCTCGTCCAGGAGAAAGACCGGATTGACCGTTCCACTGCGTCGCATCCCCTGAAGCACGCGTCCGGGCAGGGCCCCCACGTAGGTACGCCGGTGTCCCCGGATCTCGGCCTCGTCGCGGATACCGCCCAAGCTCACCCTCACGAACTCCCGCCCCAGGGCATCGGCGACGCTCCGCCCCAGCGAAGTCTTGCCGACGCCGGGAGGGCCCACCAGGCACAGGATGGGCCCCTTCAGCTCACCGACCAGGGAGAGCACGGCGATGTGATCGAGG
The DNA here is from genome assembly GCA_965218295.1 of Longimicrobiales bacterium. GTDB lineage: Bacteria > Gemmatimonadota > Gemmatimonadetes > Longimicrobiales > Gaopeijiaceae > CBDCKN01. The sequence goes on from CBDCKN010000007.1 coordinate 8,366, forward strand.
ATGCGCTCCTTGACCTCATCGAGGCCATAGTGGGCCTCATCCAGGACCTCTGTCGCGTGCTCGATGTCGAGATTGTCTTCGCGTCGCTCCGTCCACGGAAGCCCTAGGATCCAGTCGAGGTACGTCCGGATCACGGCCGCTTCGGGAGCCACCGGGCTCAGCTTCTCCAGTCGGCCAAGCTCACGCTCGGCGCGCTCGCGCGCGTGCTCGGGCAGCGTCATCGACACAAACTTGGCGGCGAGGTCGGACCACTCCTCGCTGGGATCGGAGCCCAGCTCCTGGTGGATGGCCTTCAGCTGCTCCTGCAGGTACAGCTGCCGGCGATCCGAGTCCATCTGCATGCGGATCTGGGCATCCAGCTTCTCCTCGATGCGGAGGATCTCCAGCTCGCGGACCAGGATCTCCCTGAGGAGTCCGAAGTAGGCCGGGACGGTGGGCGCCTCCAGGAGCTCCTGCTTCTCGTGGGGGAGGACGAGGAGGTGTCCTGAGATCAGATGCGCCAGGCGCAGCCGGTCTCCGTCCAGCGAAATCGACGCCAAAAGCTCGTCCGGCATCCGGTCGCTGAGCCGTACGTACTCGTTGAAGAGCCGTACTACGCCCTGGGCAAGGGCTTCATCCTCGTTGGACTCCGGAGAGGTGGCCGCCTCCTCGGGGACGAAGGGCTCGACGGACGCCCTGAACCCCGAGTCGGACGGCAGAAAGCGGCGAACCCGACCCCGACCGAGGCCCTCGAGGACCACGCGCGCATTCCCGTCGGGAATCCTCGACACCTGGAGGATGCGGGCGACGGTGCCGACGCGACGGATGTCGTTCCGCCCGGGGTCCTCCACCTGAACATCCTTCTGGGCCAACAGCAAAATGTAGCCGTCGCCCTCTTCGGCAGCCTCGAGGGCAGCCAGCGAAGGCGGACGGCCGATGAGGATAGGCAGGACCATGTACGGGAAGAAGACCAGATCCCGGAGGGCCACTACGGGAAGTTGGTCTGGGATCTCGTATGTCTGATCGACCCGGATCAGCGTGGCCATTCGGCTCCTGGGAGCTGCGTCAGTTCGGTCGGACAGACCGCCGTTTCGGCGTCGCCGCGGACGCGCGCTATCCTACTCCGGGAAACAGATGTGGGGAAGGGCTGCCCGGAAGGCGCGTCGGGCCGGTCAGGCTTCCTTCTTCTGCTCCTCGGGGTGGAGCACGAGAAGGGGTGGGACCTCCTGATCGACGCACTCCGAGGTGACCACTACCTCGCGGACGTCCGTGCGGGACGGGACCTCGAACATGAGGTCGCGCATGAAGTTCTCGATGACCGAGCGCAGGCCGCGCGCACCGGTTCCCCGATCCAGGGTCTTCTCGGCGATCCTGAGCAGCGCGTCCTTGTCGAACGTCAGCCCGATGCCCTCCAGCTCGAACATCTTGGTGTACTGCTTGACCAGGGCGTTCTTGGGCTCCGAGAGGATTCTCACGAGGGCGTCCAGGTCCAGGTCGTTGAGGTGCACCGTCACCGGAAGACGCCCCACGAGCTCGGGGATGAGCCCGAACCGCTGGAGGTCCTCGGGCTCCACAAAGCGGAGAAGCTCGTCCCGCTGCTCCTCGGAGGTCTTCTCTCCGAACCCAATGCGTCTCTTCCCGAGCCGGCCTTCTACGATCTGCTCCAGGCCGTCGAAGGCACCCCCGCAGATGAAGAGGATATTCCGCGTGTCGAGCTGGATGTACTCCTGCTGCGGATGCTTCCGACCCCCCTGAGGCGGCACAGAGGCGACCGTGCCCTCCAGGATCTTGAGGAGCGCTTGCTGCACACCCTCACCCGAGACGTCCCGGGTAATGGACGGATTCTCCGACTTGCGGGCGATCTTGTCCATCTCGTCGATGTAGACGATCCCCCGCTCGCACTCGGCCACGTTGAAATCGGCGGCCTGCAGCAGCCGCACGAGGATGTTCTCCACGTCCTCGCCCACGTATCCGGCTTCGGTGAGGGTCGTGGCATCGGCGATGGTGAAGGGGACGTGGAGGATCCGGGCGAGGGTCTGGGCGAGGAGGGTCTTTCCGACTCCCGTCGGCCCGAGGAGGAGGATGTTCGCCTTGTCGATCTCGACTTCGTCGAGGACACCCTGGTTGTTGACCCGCTTGTAGTGGTTGAAGACGGCGACGGCAAGGGCACGCTTGGCGAGCTCCTGGCCGATCACGTACTGGTCAAGGACTTCCTTGATCTCCTGCGGCGTCGGACTGGGAACTATGGATTCTGCAGCTTCTCGCTCATCTTCCTCCGCGAGGATCTCGTTGCAGAGCGAGATGCACTCGTTACAGATGTAGACGGAGGGTCCGGAGATGAACTTCTTGACGCTCTCCTTGGACTTTCCGCAGAAGCTGCAGCGCAGGTGTTTGTCACTGGACATTTCGTGCGTCCTCGATAGTCTTCCGCTGTTCTACTCTTCGTCGTCCTCGTCGGACCCGTCAACCTTTTCGTGCGAGTCTTTCGGCTTCGAGCCGTTCGACAAGGGGCCCTCGAGAATCCGGTCGATCAGGCCGTACTCCACTGCCTCTTCCGGGCTCATGAAGCGATCTCGATCGACATCGTCCTGGATGCGCTCGAGGGGCTGCCCAGTGTGTTTGGACAGGATCTCGTTGAGCCGCTGTCTCGTGTAGACGATCTCCTTGGCAGCGATCTCGATGTCGGCCGCCGTACCCTGGGATCCGCCGGAAGGCTGGTGGATCATGATCCGGGCATTGGGCAGAGCGCCCCGCTTACCCTTTTCGCCGGCGGCCACGAGCACTGCGCCCATCGAGGCTGCGATGCCCACCGCGAACGTGGAAACCGGCGCGCGCATGTGCTGGATCGTGTCGTAGATGGCCAATCCTGCGTAGACCCCACCCCCGGGCGAGTTCACGTAGAGATAGACGTCGCGCTCCGGATCCTCAGCGTCGAGGAACAAGAGCTGGGCGACGATGATGTTGGCCACGTTGTCGTCGATGGGCGTGCCCAGAAAGATGATGCGGTCCATGAGGAGGCGGCTGAAGATGTCATAGCTCCGCTCGCCGCGACTCGTTCGCTCGATGACGTACGGTGGATAGATCGGCATTGGCTCAAGTTGCTCCGTTCTCGTCGGGTCAGTTCTCTACGATCTCCGACTGCTCTTTGAGAAATTCGAAGACCTTTCGTTCGGTGATCTCTCTCTCCAGTGCCTCTAATCTCTCGCTTTTCTGCAGATTGGCGTAGACCTTGGCCGGGCTCTCGCCACTCTTGTCGGCGATTTCCTCGACGCGGGAGTCGATCTCCTCCTCGGTCGCCTGGAGTCCCTGGCTCTCCGACACCTTGTCGATCACCAGGATCCGCTTGACCACCCGCTCGGCTTGGGGCGTGATCTGCTCTTTCGCCTCCTGCCACTTCTCCGGAGGCACTTCCTCCGGGCTCCCGAGAAGCGACTCCACATAACGGTCCACCATGGACACCGGCACCGTGAAGGGATTCGCCTCGAGGATGGAGTCCAGAAGCTTGCTCCGGACGACGCCTTCCGCCTGATCCTCTGCTTCCCTCTGCAGATCCGACCGGACCTTCCGCGAGAGATCCTCCATCCCCTCGAAGTCACCCAGGCTGCGAGCGAACTCCTCATTCAGCTCCGGAAGCTCCAGAGTCTGAATCGAGCTCAAGTGGATGCGGAGATGCTCTTCCCCGCCTCGCCGCTCTTCGTTCGGGAAATCGTCGGGAAAGCGGACTACGAACTCCCCGCCGGTTCCGATCTCCAGCGATTTGATGGCTTCCTCGATGTCGGGGATGGCGTCCCCTCGGCCGAGCACGAACTCGTAGGGTTGCGTCACTCCCTCGGCTCCGTCCTCGAGTCGTTCGATCTCCACGCTGACCAGGTTGCCGTCCTCAGACCTGCCGCTGTCCAAGGCCCTCCACTTCCCGTTCTGTTCCCGGAGTTGCTTCAGGACCTGCTGCAGCTTCTCGTCCAGACCGTCGACGCCGGGGCGCTCGATCTTGAAGCCACCCGGCCGGGGAATCTCGATCTCGGGTCTGACGTCGAACGAGATGGAGAAGGTCAGGTCCTGCTCCGGTTCGTACTGGACGTTGCCGACCTCCCCTTCCGAGATGGGGCTCAGCTCGTTCTGGCTGAGCGCCTCCCGGTATGCCGCCCCGATGAGCTTGTCGAGCGCTTCCCGATTCAGGGCGGCTCCGTAACGCTTTTCCACCACGTCAGCCGGAACCCGTCCCTTACGGAAGCCCGGAAGCTTGAGACGTGACGCGAGCTCTCCCGTGATACGGCGCCGTTCGGACTGAACCATGCCCGCCGGCACGGTAACGCTCATTATACGGCGCCAGCGCTCGCCCTCCTCCACGGAGATCCGAAGCTGTGTTCCGTCAATAGCCATCTACGCTCAATCCCTCACGAAAAGAATCGGCATCGATTCCGAAAAGCTGAATGCGAAAGGGGGGACTCGAACCCCCACGGCATTAAAGCCACAGGATCCTAAATCCTGCGCGTCTACCAGTTCCGCCACTTTCGCCAGTAATCTCGCCGAAAATCGGGCATTATGCTGGATTAGAAGAAGATAACCGAGCCCGAAAACGCCATCAACAGATAGGGCTCTTGGGCAAAGGAAGGGCGCGCCACCCAAGGGCGACGCGCCTCTCTCATCCGAGTCCGTTACGGTCAGGGTTAGCCGGGAACCCGTACGTGGATCACCCGCTGCTGACCGTTGGCAGTCACCACACGGACAGTGACGATGTCCCCGCGGTCTACGTCGTCCATGATACGCCTTACGTCTGCGGCACTGCCGACCGGCCGCCGGTTGATCTCCAGCACTTTGTAGCCTTCCCTCAACCCCCTCCGAAAGGCGGGGCCGTTCACCTGGGCGTCGGTGATGACCGCACCGTCGACCTCGCGGAAGCCGTACTCCGAAGCGGACTCGCGCGTCATATTCTCGATGCGCAGGCCGAGCTTGTCGTCCATCCGCGCTTCGTCATGCACCGGTGCGGCGGCCATGGTGGCAGGCTCGCTGCTTAAGGGAGCTTCACCGAGGCGCACGTTGATCGTCAAGGGTCGACGGTTGCGATAGACCGTCACGCCGATCCAATCGCCCGGATGCTTGCGTGCGATGCTCTGCTGCAGCTGACCGACCCGGCCGATGGGTTGATCGTCGATGGCCACGATGACGTCGTAGAGCTCGAGCCCGTACTCCTCCGCCGGACCACCTCGGGTGATCGTGGTCACCTCCACGCCGGAGACGATGCGCAGGCCGTAGCTCTCGGCCGAGATGGCGTCGACACCCGTCATGCCGATGCCCAGCAAGGCCCTGCGCACCTGCCCGTACTCGACCAGATCCTTCATAACCCGATAGGCCAGGTCGATGGGGATGGCGAAGCCGTAACCTTGATAATACCCCGTCCTGCTGGCGATGGCCGAGTTGATGCCTACCACCTGACCCCGGAGGTTCACCATCGGGCCGCCCGAATTACCCGGGTTGATCACGGCGTCCGTCTGGATGAAGTCCTCGATGGCGAATCCCTGGTTGCCGGCCGTCTCCTCATCCTGTGCCAGCTCGCGCTGAAGCAGCTGCAGAGGCCGGCCGAGAGCGCTGACGATGCCTACCGTTACCGTGTAGTCCAGGGGGCGGCTCGTGCCACCGAATCCCGGATTGCCGATGGCCACGATCCACTCGCCCACACGGAGCTCGTCGGAGCTTCCGAGACTCAGCTTGGTGAGGCCGTCCGCGTCGATCTTGATGACCGCCACGTCCGTAAACGGATCCCGCCCCACCAGCGTGGCGGGGAAGGACCGTCTGTCCTGGAGGAACACGGTCAGGGTGCTGGCGTCGGCAACGACGTGGTTGTTGGTGAGGATGTATCCGTCGTTCGAGACGATGAACCCGCTTCCACCCGACACTTGGTCGGGCCGATCCCGCTGATCCTGCTCGGGGAAGTTCCGGAACAGTCGGCTGGGCGGCTGTTGGGAGAGCTGGATCTGTCTCCGCGCCTCGATCCGCACCACCGCAGGGGTCACCATCTCGGCGACGTTGACGAATGCGTCGCTGAGGTCCATGGCGGGCTTGACGGCTTCCACCGGGATCTGTGACTGGGTATCGATGACCGGCATCGAATACATCACGCCCGTCCACCCGAGTCCAGAGGCGATGCCCAGCCCGAACAGGGAGGCCACCGCCGAGTAGAATACGATCTTCATCTTTGCACGAAGAGGATCATACATGTCCGGTATTTCCTCACTTCCGGTATCGATTGCCTGCCGCCTACCAACACGCCGGCTCGTACTACCCTGGACACGGACACGACGATCCGCCTAGTGTCCCGTTACCAAAGTGTCTCGTCCTGTCGAGGGCACGGTGCATCCGTGGGCTCCTTCTACACTTTCTCGGACGCGAAGCCGGTCGGCCACGGTTGCACGGCCGGGGAGGGTCGGCACCCCCGGAGGCGCCGCTGCGCTACTGCCGCTTCGCGGCAGACGCGCCTCCGTGCGTACCGACCCTCCCCGGCCGACTCCCCCGAGGCTTTTTCGAAGCGAAGGAACGCAGGTCGGTCTCACCACGCCTACCTGAGATGTGAGCCGTCGGCGGTCACGACGGTTCAAGCTGACCGTCGTGCCATTCGCTCGCCTAGCACCCCGCGATTCCTATCCTTCGTCGACGATCTCGTAGTCGGCCTCGACTACCTCTTCCTCCGCCTCGGCGCTCTCGGCCTCGGTCGCGTCGCCCTCGCCTTCATCGTCGGGCTGGGCTTCGGCGGCCTGGGACTGGTACATCTCCTGCCCGGCGACGCTGAAGGCCTGCATCAGCTCGTCCCGGGCCGAGTTGAACGTCGCTGCGTCGTCGCCCTTGAGGGCTTCCTTGCCGGCTTCCACGGCCTGATCGAGCCGCTCTTTCGTGCCCTCGGAGACCTGATCGCCCCACTCCTCGGAGTCCTTCTCCACCTGGTAGACCAGGGAGTCGAGCTGGTTGCGGGCCTCGACCGTCCCTCGCCGCTCCTCGTCTTCGTCCGCGTGCGCCTCGGCGTCCTTCATCATCTTGTCGATTTCAGTGTCGCTGAGTCCGCTGGACGCTTCGATGCGGATCTTCTGCTCCTTGCCCGTGGCGTGGTCCTTGGCCGAAACGTGAAGGATTCCGTTCGCGTCGATGTCGAAGGTGACCTCCACCTGGGGCATGCCCCGAGGAGCCGGCGGAATGCCGGTGAGCTGGAACTTGCCGATGGTCTTGTTGTCGACGGCCATCTTGCGCTCGCCCTGGAGCACATGGATCTCCACGGTGGTCTGATTGTCCTCCGCCGTGGAGAAGATCTCGGCCTTCTCGGTAGGGATGGTCGTGTTCCGGCTGATCAGAGGGGTCATGACGCCGCCGAGCGTCTCGATCCCCAGTGACAGCGGCGTCACGTCCAGCAGCAGCACGTCCGTCACGTCGCCGGCCAGAACGCCTCCCTGGATGGAGGCTCCCACGCCCACGACCTCGTCGGGGTTTACGCCCCTGTGGGGGTCCTTCCCGAAGAACTCGGTGACGATTTCCTGGATCTTCGGGATCCGGGTAGAGCCACCCACCAAGATGATCTCGTCGATCTCGGACGGGTCGAGCCCTGCATCCTCGAGAGCCTGTTTCATGGGCGGGATGGTGCGCTCGACGAGATCGTCCACGAGCTGCTCCAGCTTGGCCCGGGTCAGCGCGTAGTTCAGGTGCTTGGGGCCCTCCTGTGTGGCCGTGATGAACGGGAGGTTGATGTCGGTCTGGTGCGTCGAGGAGAGCTCCATCTTGGCCTTCTCGGACGCCTCCTTGAGGCGCTGGAGAGCCATGGCGTCCTTGGAGAGGTCGATCCCCTGGTCCTTCTTGAACTCGGCGACGAGCCAGTTGATGATCTTCTGGTCGAAGTCGTCACCACCCAGGTGGGTGTCACCGTTGGTGGACTTCACCTCGAAGACGCCGTCCCCCAACTCGAGGACGGAGATGTCGTACGTCCCGCCTCCGAGATCGAACACGGCGATCTTCTCGTCGCCCTTCTTGTCCAGCCCGTACGCCAGAGCGGCGGCGGTGGGCTCGTTGATGATGCGAAGTACGTCTAGGCCGGCGATCTTCCCGGCGTCCTTCGTGGCCTGCCGCTGGGCGTCATTGAAGTAGGCCGGCACCGTGATCACGGCCTGCTCGACCTTCGTCCCCAGGTAATCCTCGGCGGTCTGCCTCATCTTCTGCAGGATCATGGCCGAGATCTCGGGGGGTGTGAACGTCTTGTCTGCGTTCGGGACCTTCACCTGAACGCGGCCCTTAGCGTCGGTCTCCACGGCATAGGGGACCAGCTTCTGCTCTTCGGTCACCTCGGTGCCCTTGCGGCCCATGAACCGCTTGATGGAGAAGATGGTGTTCTCCGGATTGGTGATGGCCTGTCGTCGTGCCACCTGACCTACGAGACGCTCACCATCCTTCGTGAAGGCCACCACGGACGGCGTGGTGCGTCCACCCTCCGAGTTGGGAATGACGACGGGCTCGCCCCCCTCCATGACGGCGACTACCGAGTTGGTGGTCCCCAGGTCGATGCCGATTACCTTTCCCATGTCTGCTCCTTTACGGGCCTGACGAGTATGTGATGGGCCCCAATTTGGGGTCCTCCGTGTATTCTCCTGGCACGGCATGTGCAATGATCATGCCCAGTGCGAGGCTCAAAAAGCCGCCAAACTGGCGCCTTTCCGGCAGTATCCTGCCAAAATGGCATATTGCGGAGGAGCTCGTGTTTCCCATCTACGACGACAACCCCACGGAGATCTTCCCGATCTTCACCCTGGGCCTCATCGCTGCCACGGTCTTCGTCTGAGTCTACGTGCAGGGAGCGGGGTTGTCTCCGGGATCCCTCGACGCCTCGATCTGCGCGTTGGGGATGATCCCGGGTTCCTGTGGATCTTCGGGAACAACGTGGAGGACTCCATGGCACCCGGCTGGCTACGCCGCGTCGCCCCGCCTTGATCCCACGGCGCCCCGACCCTCTTGGTGGCTCGCGAACTTTGGCAACGGAACACTGGATCGTTACCGTTGGGGCCGCTCGACGGCCATGTGGTGGCGCAACTCACAAGACGAACAGGAGCCGAGGCGATGAAGCGGCCCTCCGGGGGCATCCTCTTCTTGTGGACTGCTGCGGCCATGCTCCTCTTGACCGGGGCTACGATGGCCGGCCATTCGGACATCGATGCCAATGAGGCGGCGGGTGCCGCACGTGCCGCCATCGTACCCGTCTCCGCCCCTGGAACCGCGGTCCCCGCCCCACTGCAGATCTCGCCTATCGGCCGTGACCTGGACACTCCGCTGGCGGACCGGGCCAGGTCTCTGCTGGGACTGCTCGTTCTCGGGCTCATCGCCTGGCTGCTCAGCGTCGACCGTAAGACCGTTCACTGGAGGGTGGTGATCTGGGGCATGGCGCTCCAGCTGCTCTTCGCGGTCTTCATCCTCAAGACTCCAGTGGGGGGGCTCGTCTTCGACGGCCTCAATCGGATGGTGATGGCCCTCCTCGGCTTCACTGTGGACGGCGCCAGCTTCATCTTCGGGAATCTGGTCTGGGACAACGTGCCCGTCGGTCAGGGTCCCGCCGGTCCGGCGGGGCAGGGGGTGTTCCAGCCGGCCCAGGGACAGGTGGCCAACACCGGGGCGCTCTTCGCCTTCAACGTGCTTCCCACCATCATCTTCTTTTCATCCCTCATGACCGTGCTCTACCACCTCGGGATCATGCAGGTGGTGGTGAAGGGCTTCGCGTGGGTCATGCAGCGGACCATGCGCACGTCGGGAGCCGAGACGCTGTCCGCGGCGGGGAACATCTTCGTGGGCCAGACCGAGGCGCCCCTTCTCATCAAGCCCTTCCTCGACCGGATGACCCGCTCGGAGATCATGGCGGTGATGACCGGTGGGTTCGCGACGGTGGCGGGGGGAGTTCTGGCCGCCTACGTGGGGATGCTGGTCGCCTTCTTCCCCGACATCGCGGGGCATCTCATGGCGGCATCCGTCATGTCTGCGCCGGCGGCCCTCGTAGTGGCGAAGCTCATGTATCCGGAGACGGAAGAGCCCGAGACGTCGGGGACTCTGGAGTTGAAGGTGGAACGTTCGGACCCGAACGTCATCGGCGCCGCCGCCCGGGGTGCATCCGAAGGGCTCCATCTGGCCCTCAACGTAGGGGCCATGCTGCTGGCTTTCGTCGCCCTCGTTTTCATGATCGACGGCATTCTCGGGCTGCTCGGTGGCCTGGTGGGGGTGGAGGGTCTGTCCCTCCAGGCCATCCTCGGGTGGTTATTTTCACCCATCGCTTGGCTCATGGGCGTCGCCTGGGTGGACGCCGCCGAGGTGGGGGCTCTCCTCGGCATGAAGACCGCTCTGAACGAGTTCTTTGCCTACCTTCAGTTGGCCTCCACCCTGGGACAGGGCAACCTCCAGCCGAGATCGATCATCATCGCCGCGTACGCACTGTCCGGATTCGCCAACTTCTCGTCCATCGCCATCCAGATCGGGGGGATCGGAGGGATCGCCCCGTCCCGCAAGGACGATCTTGCCCGAATCGGGCTCCGCGCCATGATCGGCGGCACCATAGCCGCGTTCATGACGGCTACGGTGGCGGGGATGCTGATTTGAGCACGGCCACTGAACCCGGACCCTTGAGCATCCCCCGGGCGGCTGAGGCGCTCCGGGCACGCATCGACGGGGAGCCCGAGGTTCTCGTGGTACTTGGCTCCGGGCTCGCCGGCCTCGTGGTTGTCCTCGAGGACCCGGTGACCATGGAGTTCAGCGAGGTGCCGGGTTATCCCGCCACCGGGGTAGCCGGGCACGCCGGCCGGTACGTCTGCGGCCGCCTCGACGGGAAGCGTACACTGGTGCAGGTCGGGCGCTTCCACGCCTACGAGGGTCACGCGATGGACGTGGTGGTGGCTCCCATACGCATCGCCGCCTCGCTGGGCATCGGCACGGTGGTCGTCACCAACGCCGCCGGAGGAGTCGACCCCAACCTGGCGTCTGGAAGCCTGGTTCTCCTGGACGACCACATCAACTTCATGTACAGGAGTCCCTTGGCGGGTCCGGTCCGTGATGGCGAGGGACGCTTTCCGGACATGAGCCGGCCCTACGACGCCAGGCTGCAGGAGCTGGCCCTCAAGGCAGCACACGAGCTCGGCATCCCTCTTCCTCGCGGGACGTATGCCGGGATGCTGGGACCCAGCTACGAGACGCCGGCTGAGGTACGCATGCTTGCCTCTCTGGGCGCTGACATGGTCGGGATGTCCACCGTCCCCGAGGTGATCACCGCACGGGCGCTGGGTCTACGGGTCCTGGGCTTCTCGGTCGTCACGAATCCCGCAGCCGGAATGTCCGGCGGGGACGAAGCCCTCACCCACGCCGACGTGTTGGAGATGGGCGGGAGGACGACCGATCGTCTCGCTGCTATCCTGAGGGGCGTCTTTCGGGCGCTTGACTGATCCGACTCAGTCTTCCGAGAACGCCGGTACGAAGTGGTTGATGGGACCCTGCCCGGCTCCCAGGCCCGGTGCCGACGCGAGGGCACGGGCTACAAAGTCCACCGCAGCGTCGGTGGCGTCGACCAATGATCGCTCCAGTGCCAGGCCCGCGGCGAGGGCCGCCGACAGAGTGCAACCGGTGCCGTGACCGGCTCCCACGTGGAGACGGGGGCGAGACCAGACGCGGTGACCCTCGCTGGTCAGCAGCAGGTCCACGGCGTCATCCCCCCGCAGGTGCCCGCCCTTTATGAGCGCCGCCCGCGCACCCATCCGGAGTAGCTCCCGACCTGCGGCCTCCAGGTCATCAGGCCCTTCCAGGGGTCGCTCGGTCAGGATCCGGGCCTCGTGGACGTTGGGTGTGACCACGGCGGCCAGCGGGATCAACTCCCCTCGGATGGCGTCAACCGCGTCCTCATCGAGGAGCCGATGGCCGGTGGTGGAGACCATCACCGGATCGAGGACGTAGTTGTCGAGGCGATGGTCTCGGATGCCCTCGGCCACCACGTGGACCAGCCCGGCCGTGGCGAGCATGCCGGTCTTCACGGCTACCGGTGCGAGGTCGCTGACCACGGCGTCGATCTGGGCTCGGACCACCCCCTCGGGGATGGCGTGCACGGCGTCCACGCCGAGGGTGTTTTGAGCGGTCACCGCGGTGACGGCGCTGCACCCGAAGACGCCGAACGCATGAAAGGTCTTGAGATCCGCTTGTATTCCCGCACCGCCTCCGCTGTCGCTTCCGGCGATTGTGAGGGCCACTGGAGGTGGGTTATCCATTGAGTCGAAGGATGCGAGGGTCGGCCTTCGGTGTCTGATACCGGTCCGAGGCCAATCTAGTGTGGTGTCCAAGAAGTTCGCGAGCCACCGAGAGAGAGCCCATGCCGAGCAAAAACAAGATATTGCTCATCGAGCGCCTGAAGACCCGCAAGGGCCGGCCCCGGGAGGGGCTCGTGTTGGTGGAGGGGGTGCGCTGCGTGCGGGAGGTGCTCGCCGCGGACGTGCAGGCCCGATTCGCGGTGCGGTCTCCACGACTACTCGGCACTGAGGCCGGTAGGGCCCTCGCGGCCGACATCTCGAATCGGGGAGTGCCCGTGGACGAGATGGACGATGGCGACTTGGATAGCATTGCGGACACCGAGCATCCGCAAGGAGTCCTGCTTGTCTGTGAGGAGCCGAAGCGGCGACTCTTGCACCTTCCTCGCCTGGCCGGTGGACGAATTCTGCTCCTCGACGGAATCCAGGATCCCGGGAACCTCGGAACGCTCATCCGAGCGGCCAGGGCATTCGGAGCTTCGTCGGTTATGGCCCTGGACGGATCGGTGGATCCCTGGAACGCCAAGGCCGTAAGAGCCTCCGCCGGAGCCAGCTTTCACGTGGACATCGTGCGGGCCCTGTGGGCCGAGGTCGGGCCCTGGCTGGTGAGTCAGAGCGTGGAGGTTCTGGCCGCGGATCCCAGCGGACGCGATGTTAGCGAGGTAGAGCCGAGTCTGCCCTGGGCGCTGGCGGTGGGAAACGAGGGGGCTGGGCTCCGACCGGAGATCGTGGCCTGCGCTGCTCACAAAGTCGCGATCCCCATGGCGGCGGGCGTGGACTCCGTGAACGCTGGAGTGGCGGGCTCGATCCTTCTTTACGTCCTCACAGCGCATGGGAGTGACACTCCTTGATCGACCCCTGGATGGTTTCTGTGGTAGCCGGGGCCTTCGGGCTCGCGATCGGATCGTTCTTGAACGTGTGCACCCTCCGCTGGCCGCAGGACGAGTCGGTGATCTTCCCTGGCTCGCACTGCCCCTCGTGTGGCGCCGACATCCGCTGGTACGACAACGTGCCGGTCCTGAGTTACATCTTCCTCAGGGGACGCTGTCGGGCCTGTAAGGAGCGGATCTCCCTCCAGTATCCGCTGGTGGAGCTCGCGACTGGCCTCGTGTGGGCCGGCGTTTTCACATATGGAGGACTCTCGGGGGAAGCGTTCCGCGGGGCGGTGTTCCTGACCATTCTCTTCGGGATCTCCCTGAGTGACGCCCGCTTCTACATCATCCCGGATCAGTTCTCACTGGGCGGCCTGGTTCTGGGGGGTGTTCTCTCGTTCCTCCCGAGCGGGCTGACCCCGCTTCAGGCTTTGCTCGGAGCCGTGCTGGGCTTCGCCCTGCTGAGGGGTGTCGCGGTGGCCGGGAAGTGGATGTTCAAGAAGGACGCCATGGGGGGTGGGGACGTAAAGATGATGTCGATGGTCGGGGCCTTTCTAGGGATGCCCGGGGTGCTCCTGACCATCTTTCTGGGGGCGCTCCTGGGCTCCGTGATCTTCGGGCCCATCTCATTCAAGACCGGCAAGCTCGTGCCGTTCGGGATCTTCCTGGCGGCGGGTGCCGCGGTGACCTACGGATGGGGAGAGGCCATCATCGGGTGGTACGTCACATCCATCCTCCATATGCCTGCGCCGTAAGGGCTCGCGCGGGCTAGGGGTCCGAGCAGTCCCGCTGATGGCCGCAAGCCAGGCAGACGATCTTGCCGTGACGCTCGAGCACGGGGCCTCCGCAAAGCTCGCAACAGGGGGCGTCGGCCTCTCCCATCCCCTGGTCCAGGTAGTTTCTGGACAGCTCGATGTAATGGCGCCCCCCTCGTGCGATCCAGGCGGCGGAGTCGTCGAGAGTCCGTTTGACGACTCCCGGGACTCCCGCCACCAGGCTGCGGTCGGGGATCTCGGTTCCCTCCAGGACGACGGCGTTGGCGCCGATCACGCACTCGATGCCGATGCGGGCCTTCTGGAGGATGACGGCATTCATGCCCACCACGGTCCGATCGCCGATCTCGCAGCTCTCGAACTTGGCTCCGTGCCCCACGGTCACCTGTTCGCCGATGCGGGTGGGCGCCCAGCCGCCGACGTGGACCACGCAGTTGTCCTGCACGCTGGTGCCCGCCCCGACGATGATCCCGTTCTCGGGGTGGTCTCCACGAAGCACCGCGCCGAACCAAATGCTGGCCTCTTCGCCGACGGTCACGTCTCCCACGAGGACGGCGTTGGGGGCAATGAAAGCGGTATCGGCGATGCGAGGCCGCTTCCCGTTGAAGGGCAGGATAATGGCCATCGAGACGGCTACGCGGTCTCGTCCCTGCCCGTCGTCGAGAGCTTGGTCAGGCGGGCACGGATCACGTGCGTGTCCGAGGCTTCCAGGACCTCGATCCGGACCCCGGCACAGTCGAGCGTCTCTTCGGCCTCGGGTACGTAGCCCAGCTCTTCGAGGATGAATCCGTTGAGGGAGCGATGCTCGAGCTGGGGGAGGGCCACGTTGAAGGCGTGGTTGATCTCCCGGACGTCCATGCCGCCCGGCGCTTCCACCTCGGTGCGGGACAGGCGGATCAGCGCCACCTCGTCCACGTCGGTCTCGTCGACGATCTCGCCCACCAGCTCCTCAAGGATGTCTTCCAGGGTCGCCAGCCCATCGGTTCCGCCGAACTCGTCGGCGACGATCCCCATGTGGATCCGACGCGCCTGGAACTGTCGGAGCAGCCGCGTCAGCGGCAGGGAGCCCGGCACGAAGAGCGGCTCCCGGGACAGCTGGGCAAGGGTCATGGAGGTGCGGCCGGCCACGTAGTTCTCGTAGGCCCCACGAACGTACAGGATGCCCGAGATGTCATCGGTCGTCTCCCGGTAGACCGGCACCCGGGAATACGGGACCGTCTTGAGCTCGCTCATGATCTCCTCGAGGGTAAGGGAGTCCCTCCAGGCGAAGATGTCGACCCTGGGAGTCATGACGTCCCACGCCGTCAGCTCGTCCAGGCGGAAGGCCCTTTCCACGAGAATGTGCTCTTCCACCCCCACCAACCCTTCCTCCTGTCCCAGCTCGGCGATCTCACGGACGGCCCGCTCCTCCTGGGTCGACCCCTCGTCTCCGTTCCGTCGCACCAGGAAGCCGGTGAGGCGCCCGAAGGGGGCCGTGGCCACTCCCACGGTCCTCTCGACGAACATGAGGAGGGGAGCGGCGCCGAGGGCCATGCGGAGGGGCCGGATGGTAGCTAGGAGCCGAGGGATGCTCTGCCCCATGACCAAGACGGCTCCGCCTCCGATGACAAGCCCGAGCACACCACCGGTGGTCCCCCCGAGCAGCGTGCCCAGAATGACGGAGACGCCCACCGCGGCGGCGTTGAGCATGGTGGTCAGGATGAGCAGGGAGGCCCGCACCGCTTCGGGCCGGGCTCTCAGATCGGCCAGGGCTTCTGCCCCCTGGAATCCTTCTTCCTCCAGAGTCCGTAGCCGGGAGGAGCCGACAGCGAAAGCGGCTGCCTCCGCTGCGACAAGAGCCGCAGAGAGCAGGATCGGGACGACCGCTGCGGCCAACAGCAGCCAGATCATGTGATACCCCGGGTACTCGGCGGGCGATCGCCCGCCTCGCTACTTGGACCTACGTCCATGCAACCGTTTCCTGCAGAAGCTCCGCAATCACGTCACGGGTTACCCGTCCATCCGCTTCGGCTTCGAAGTTGAGCACGATGCGGTGTGCCAGGACGGCGGGCGCGACTGCGATAACATCCTCGTACGACGGAATGGGATCGCCCCGGAAGGCCGCGCGGGCCTTCGCGCCGAGGACAAGGTACTGGGAAGCCCGAGGGCCGGCGCCCCAGCTCACGTAACGCTCCGATACCGGCGCCGTTTCCTCTAGGCCGGGTCGGGTAGAACGTGCGAGGTGCACCGCAAACGAGACGAGTGAGGGAGACGCCGGGACCCTGCGCACCAGATGTTGGAGCTCGATGAGCTCCTTCGAGGACACTACGGGTCGGATCTGAGGATCCTCCTCACCCGTCGTCCGCATGGCGATCTCCTCCTCTTCGTCCCTGGACGGATACCCGATGGGAAGCTCGAGCATGAAGCGGTCGAGCTGCGCCTCGGGCAGGGGATAGGTGCCCTCCTGCTCGATGGGGTTCTGGGTAGCCAGCACGAAGAACGGTGCCTCGAGATCATATGTCTGCCCGGCGGCGGTCACCTCCCGCTCCTGCATGGCCTGGAGCAAAGCGGCCTGGGTCTTCGGCGGGGTCCTGTTGATCTCGTCTGCTAGAACCACGTTGGCGAAGATGGGCCCTCGGACAAAGCGAAACCCCCTGCGTCCCGTAGAGCGATCTTCCTCGATGACCTCGGTTCCGGTGATGTCGGTGGGCATCAGGTCCGGGGTGAACTGAATGCGGCTGAAGTCCAGGTCCAGGGCCTCGGCCAGAGTCGAGATCAGCAGAGTCTTCGCCAGGCCCGGAACACCCACCAAGAGCGCGTGCCCGTTGGCCAGAAGGGCGGTGAGCAAGCCCTCCACCACCTCATGTTGGCCGACGATCTGTTTTTCGATCTCGCGTCTGAGCTCTTCGGCGACCCGAGCGACGCGCTCAAGGAGCTCCAGGTCCCGATCTCGGACAACCGTTTTCGTCGGTGACATCATCAGATCGCTTCCGCGCCCTGCTGATAAGGTTTGGCCGCCCGGCGGGCGTGGCATGGTGTGACGGCTACGCAGCGTACCCGCCACCTGCCGCCAGAGGTCCCGTGTTCGTATCTCTTGCGAGGGGCGTTCGACGACGCCGTCGGGCCGATTCGAGCCTGCCTATCGCGTCGCGAAGTTGACTTCGGTGCCGTCCCCCGTCAAGCGTCGTGGATCCCCCGGAATCCCCTTTGAACAGGGGGAAAGTGGCGCTTGCGAAATTTTTCACAAGCTTCTAGATTTTGCTGGCTTTGGGCTACCGACGGGAGTTCCAGCCAATGCCAGGGTCAGGAGATCCGAGCGGAGATCGAGGGAGGGAGGTGGCCCGCGCATCCTCCCAGTTCCTGGGGCTCGGGATGGCCTTGGCAGCGTCGGTAGCGCTCTTCGGATGGGTCGGATCCGAGATCGGACAACGAGTCGGGTCCGAGGCGTTGTTCACGCTCCTCGGCATGTTCTTAGGGGGCGCGGCCGCTTTCTACAGTCTCTATGTGCAGTTGGTGGTACGTCCACGACAGGAGCACGACCGCGAGGAGAGCGAGAAGGATTGAGTGCCCTTAGCCGTTACGCCTTGACCGCGCTTCTGGTAGTGGGCTTGGGAGCCGCGGCACTCTCGGTGTTTCTGGATGACGCGGGAAGAAGAGGGATTCTCCTGGCGGCGCTGGTTGCTTACCCTGTCCAAGTCATCGCATTCGGGTTACTCCTACGCGCGCGAGGGGAGCCGACCCGCTTCATGGCGTGGTGGGGGGCCGGGATTGCGCTCCGGGTGGCGGTGGTCGTGGCGGTGGGGTTGGCGTCCTCGAGGCTCGAGTCGGTGGAGCCGGCAGCGCTTCTGCTGTCGCTGGTGGGGTTCTTCTTCGTCTTGTTGTTGATGGAACCGGCCTTTCTCAAGGTCGACAGTGAGGACGCACGGACGACGACATGAGTCTATTCGGAGCTCTGCATGAGCGTGCCGGGGAGGCAGCTCAAGAGGCAGGCCATGGCGCCGAGGCCGCCGATGGCCTTTCCATGGAGGGGCTGCCCGACTTCATCTCGCACCACATCGGCGACGCCAAGGACATCGAGTTCGCCGGGGGGCACTGGAGCCTCGAGTCGCTGAGCATCGATCCCATCCACCTGGGGTCCATCGCCGTCGACCTGTCGCCGACCCGACAACTCGTGGTGATGATCCTCGTGGCGATTCTGCTCCCCCTGATCTTCATCCCCGTGGCCCGGGCCATCCGGTCGAAGGGCGTGGAAAAAGCGCCCAGCGGATTCGCAAACGCCATGGAGGCCATGATCATCTACTTCCGGGACGAGGTGGTGCGGACGAACATCGGACACGGTGCGGATGCCTATACCTCGTACATCCTCACGCTGTTCTTCTTCATTCTGGGCATGAACCTGATCGGGCTCACGCCCCTTGGGATCACGCCCACGGCGAACCTGTCCGTGACCGCCGCCCTGGCCGTCATCAGCTTCATCGTAGTTGAGGTTTCGGGATTCAGGGTCCTCGGGCCCGTCGGGTACGCCAAGACGATCTTGTTTCTGCCGCCGGGCGTTCCGGCGTTGATGAAGCCTTTCATGCTGGTCATCCTGACGGTGGTGGAGTTCCTGGGTAAGCTGGCCAAGCCGTTCGCGCTGGCGGTGCGTCTCCTCGCCAACATGACGGCCGGTCACACGCTGATCCTTGCCATCATGGGCATGATCTTCGTGCTCCAGAGCTACCTCATGGGCGTCGCTTCGGTGACCATGGCCAGCATCCTCATGATCCTCGAGTTGTTCATCGCCTTCTTGCAGGCCTACATCTTCGCGATGCTCACGTCCGTCTTCATCGGGCTCATACGTCACGCTCATTAGTCACCAGGACAAAGGACGAACGATGCACTTCTTGCTTACCGCTGTTCAGGAAGCCGCTGGGAATGGCAGTGCCGGCCTCATCGGTGCCGGACTGGCCATCGGCGGTGCCGTGATCGGTGCCGGGCTCGGAATCGGTCCCATCGGTGCCGCCGCGGCGTCGGGGATCGCCCGTCAGCCGGAAGTCAAGGCTGATATCCAGACGGCGGCGATCATCTTCGCGGCCCTCATCGAGGGCGTCGCGCTCTTCGGTCTCGGCCTCGCGTTCGTGATGTTCTAGTTGCGGCTCCGCCTCTGCCCCGGCGGGAGGTCCCGTGTCGGGTGGATCAGGCATCCCATGAGAGCTTTGGAGAATTCGACGAGTCATAAGGAGGCGGCATGTTCGACGTAAACCTCGGACTCACCGTTTGGACGAGCTTCGTGTTCCTCGCGCTGCTCGGCATCCTGTGGAAGTACGCCTGGGGGCCGGTCCTCGCCGCCGTCGAGGCGCGGGAAAGCGGCATTCAGGACACGTTGGACCAGGCCGCCAACGAGAGGAAAGAGGCTGGCAAGCTCCTGGCGGAGCACAGGCAACAGATGGCCGACGCACGTCGACAGGCCCAGCAGCTGATCGCCGAGAGTAGGGAAGCGGGTGAGAAGGTCCGGCAGGACATCGAAGAGAAGGCCAAGGTGGAGGGCCAGGCCCTCATCGAGCGCGCCCGCGAGTCCATCGAGCGTGAGAAGGATGCGGCCCTCGATGCGCTACGGAGAGAGTCCGTCGACCTGGCTCTAGCCGCCGCGGCCAAGCTCATGCACGAGAGCCTCGATGAAGCCAAGGACCGGGAGCTGGTCATGGGCTACATCGATGATCTCAGCGCGCAGGGTGAGGGGGCCCAGGCGTGAGAGACGAAACGATCGCGCGAAACTACGCCGAGACCCTTCTCGAGGTAGCGGAGCGGCACGAAGGGCTGGAGGCATTCGGGGACGGCATCGAAGTCGTCGCCCGCCTCGTCGACGAGAACCCCAGCTTCCGGATCTTCCTGGAGACCCCGCGGATCGCGGCGAGTCAGAAGAAAGAGGTCATCCGGAGGGTCTTCACGGATACCCTGCCGGCGACTCTGATCAACTTCCTGCTCGTCACCATCGACAAGAGGAGACAGCGTCTTCTGGGGGAGATCGCGCAGGAGTACCACACCCTCGTGGACCAGCGTCTGGACCGCGTGCGGGTAGAGGTCACGCTGGCTCGCAGCATGGACGAAGCATCCATGGCCGAGCTTCAGGAGCGGCTGACGGCCCTCATCGGCCGCCAGGCTATCCCCCAGGTGCGGGTGAAGCCGAGCATCCTCGGCGGCGTCGTCGTTCGGGCGGGTGACACGATTTACGATGGATCCCTGCGGCGCAGGCTGGACGGACTGCGTCGGAGGTTGCTTACGACCGACCTCCCCAAGGTAGGTGAGGCATGACGGTAGAGAGATCGGGCCGGCCCGAGCCGGCTTTCGTGACGGAATCACAGGACTAGGCAATGGCTAACGATTCGGGACTCCGCGCCAGCGAGATCAAGGGCGTCCTCCTTTCCGAGATCGAGAACTATGGTGAGCGGCTCCGGGCCGAAGAGGTGGGCGAAGTCCTCGAGGTGAAGGACGGCATCGCGCGCATCTACGGTCTCACCAAGGCGATGGCCAGCGAGATGCTGGAGATCACCGCCGCCGACACCGACGAGACCGTGACGGCTTTGGCGCTCAACCTCGAAGAGGACAACATCGGCGCCGTCATCATGGGAGACTGGACGCGGCTGCACGAGGGCGATCAGGTCCGCCGGACCGGCCGGGTGTTGGACATCCCCGTCGGTGAAGGATACGTCGGGCGGGTCGTGGACCCCCTCGGCAGCCCCGTGGACGGCAAGGGCCCCATTGACCCCATCGAGGACCGCCGCCATATCGACGTCGTGGCTCCGGGCATCGTCATGCGCCGGCCGGTAAACGAGCCCCTTCAGACGGGTCTCAAGGCCATCGATTCCATGATTCCCATCGGGCGGGGCCAGCGCGAGCTCATCATCGGCGACCGGAGTACCGGGAAAACGGCCATCGCCCTCGACACGATCATCAACCAGAAGGACACCGACGTCATCTGCGTGTACTGCGCCATCGGGCTGCGGGCGGGTAAGGTGGCCGGTGTCGTGGAGACACTCAGGGAGCACGGGGCCATGGACTACACGGTGGTAGTGTTGGCCAACGCGTCCGATCCGGCTCCCTTACAGTACATCGCCCCCTACTCGGCTTGCACCATCGCCGAACACTTCATGTGGCAGGGCAAGCACACGCTGGTCGTCTTCGACGACCTCTCCAAGCAGGCCACCGCCTACCGGCAGCTGTCGCTGGTCCTACGCCGGCCCCCGGGGCGCGAGGCGTTTCCTGGAGACGTCTTCTACCTGCACTCCCGGCTCTTGGAGAGGGCAGCCAAGCTCTCCGACGAGCACGGTGGCGGGTCGCTCACGGCGCTCCCCATCATCGAGACGCAGTCCGGCGACGTGTCGGCCTACATTCCCACGAATGTGATCTCCATCACCGACGGCCAGATCTATCTCGAGCCGGATCTGTTCTTCTCGGGCGTACGGCCCGCGGTGAACGTGGGGATCTCCGTATCACGGGTCGGGGGGGCCGCCCAGATCAAGGCGATGAAGAAGGTGGCCGGACGTCTCCGTCTCGACCTAGCCCAGTACAAGGAGCTCGAGGCCTTCGCCCAGTTCGGCTCCGACCTCGACACCGCCACGCAGCGCCAGCTGGCCCGCGGTGAGCGCACCGTGGAGATCCTGAAGCAGGGGCAGTACCAGCCCATGCCGGTGGAGAACCAGGTGTGCGTCATCTTCGCCGTCACCCAGGGGCACGTAGACGACATCGAGGTCCGCCACCTCAAGCGGTGGGAGCGGGGCTTCCACGAGTTCCTCAGCACGCACGACGGCGCCATCCTGGCCGGGATCAGGCAGGAGGGCCAACTCACGGAAGAGATCACCGAGAAGCTGGTGGCCGCCATCGCGGAGTACAACGACGTGTTCGCGGCCGAGATCGAAGCAGAGGAGCCGGCCGCCGACACGGCTACAGCAGGGGCGTCGGCCTGAGCCGGCACACGAGAGGCGAGGGAAGCTAGCCGATGGCGGGCGCGCGCGACGTCAAGCGACGGATCAAGTCGGTCGAGAACACCCGGCAGATCACACGAACGATGGAGCTGGTGGCCACGTCCAAGCTGAAGAAGGCCACGGACCGGGTCCGGGCGGCCCGACCGTACGCCGACTCGCTAGCGCAAATCGTCCGCAGTCTGTACGCACCGGAGCTCTCCGAGCGTTTCCCGCTCCTCCGTAGCCCCGAGCGCGTCCGGCGGGCGGCGGTGCTCCTGCTCACCGCCAACCGCGGGCTGGCGGGTGGCTTCAACGCCAACCTGATCAAGGAGGCGCGACTCCTCCTGGAGCGGCTCGAAAGCGAAAGCGTGGAGACAGACCTTCACATTGTGGGCAAAAAGGGGATCGCCTACTTCCGCTTCCGGGGGCGTGAGATCGCTTCGAGCAACATCGACATCGGCGACAGCCCGTCCATGGACGATGCCGAATCGGTCATCGGTGGACTGCGGGACGACTTCGCGGCGGGTCGCGTCGATGCGGTCCACGTGGTGAGCTCCGAGTTCAGGTCGGCACTGTCGACGCCGCCCAGGGTGGTGGAGCTGCTGCCGATTCGACCTGCCGGCGAATCGACCTCCCTGGACAACTACCTCCTCAGTCCGAAGGCGGAGATCCTCCTCGAGCGGGTGCTGCCAGCGTACCTCCGCAATGCCACCTACCGGGCGTTGGTGGAGAACGCCGCTGCGGAGCAGGGTGCCCGGCGAACCGCCATGAAGAGCGCGACCGACAATGCGGGTGACGTGCTCGAGTACCTGACGCGCACATACAACCGGGCCCGACAGGCTCAGATCACTCAGGAGATCGCCGAGATCGTCGGTGGTGCGGCCGCCCTCGAGTAGGGGCGCGTCCGCCACGCCGACAGGGGATTAGCAACTATGTCAGAAATGAATATCGGGAAGGTCATCCAGGTCATCGGACCGGTGCTGGACGTGGAGTTCGAACCCGAAAAGCTGCCCGATATCTACAACGCCCTGTCCGTGAAGTCGTCCGAGGACGGGCAGGAGATCGACCTCATCGCCGAAGTCCAGCAGCATATCGGCCGAGGCATGGTCCGGGCGGTCTCCATGACGTCGACCGACGGCGTGACCCGTGGGATGGACGTGGTGGACACCGGGCTAGCCATCTCGGTGCCCGTCGGAGAAGCCGCTCTCGGTCGCATCCTGAACGTCCTCGGAGAGCCGGTCGACGAGCAGGGCCCCGTCGTCCGCAGCGACGGCGGCGAAGTAGAGCGCTGGCCCATCCACCGGGAGCCACCGCCCTTCGACCGGTTGGAGCCCAAGACGGAGATCTTCGAGACCGGCATCAAGGTCATCGACCTCCTCGCCCCCTACGTGAAGGGTGGCAAGACCGGCCTGTTCGGCGGGGCCGGGGTCGGCAAGACCGTCATCATCATGGAGCTCATCAACAACATCGCCATGGAGCACGGTGGACGCTCCGTATTCTGCGGTGTGGGTGAGCGCACACGTGAGGGGAACGACCTCTGGCTCGAGATGAAGGAGTCGGGCGTCATCGAGTCCACCGCCCTCTGTTACGGCCAGATGAACGAGCCTCCGGGCGCCCGCCTCAGGGTAGGCCTCAGCGGGCTGACCATCGCAGAGTACTTCCGCGACGTGGAGAAGCAGGACGTTCTGCTCTTCATCGACAACATCTTCCGGTTCACCCAGGCGGGCTCCGAGGTGTCGGCGCTGCTCGGGCGTATGCCCTCCGCAGTGGGATACCAACCCACGCTGGGTACGGAAATGGGTGAGCTACAGGAGCGCATCACCTCGACGCGAGACGGATCCATCACGTCGGTGCAGGCCATCTACGTCCCTGCCGACGACCTGACGGACCCGGCTCCGGCCACGGCGTTCGCCCACCTGGACGCCACCACCGTGCTGTCGCGTGCCATCTCGGAGAAAGGGATCTATCCGGCCGTGGATCCCCTGGACTCGACCTCGAGGATCCTCGATCCGCAGTTCCTCGGCGAGCGCCACTACGCGGTCGCTGGTGAGGTGCAGCGGATCCTGCAGCGCTACAAGGACCTGCAGGACATCATCGCCATTCTCGGCATGGACGAGCTCACCGAAGAGGACAAGGTCCTGGTGAGTCGGGCCCGGAGGATCGAGCGCTTCCTATCGCAGCCGTTCCACGTGGCAGAGACGTTCACGGGCATCCCCGGCAACTACACGCGCCTGGACGATACCATCGAGTCGTTCGAGCGCGTGGCTGCGGGAGAGCTGGACCACCTGCCGGAGCAGGCCTTCTACATGAAGGGCGGGCTCGACGAGGTCATCGCCGCCGGTGCGGAACTGGCCGACTGATGGCCGGCTTGAGCGTTCGAGTGGTCTCCCCGGAGATGCTCCTGTTCGAGGGCGCGGCGGCTTCTGTCGTGGCGCCGGCCTGGGACGGGAAGGTGGGGATACTCCGCGGGCATGCCCCCATGATCGCTCTGCTCGGGTCGGGAGAGTTGTCGATCGATCTGCCCGAGGGCGGGAGCGAGAGCTTCTTCGTGGCTGGAGGCGTTCTGAAGGTTGAGGGCTCGGAGCTCACGATACTGACGGAGTACGCGGGATCGGAGGCCCCGGAAGAGCTGCCCTCCGGTGCCAGGGTCGATGTGGGTGCCATCTTCGAGGCGATGGAGGGCAAAGCCTGACAACTCGCACCCCACGCGGCAGGGATCGGACCCGGCGAGCGCTCCTTGAGTATGTAAGGGGTTCGCCGAGTCATTCTTTTTGATGGGTGGCGCCTCTCCGTCTTCTCGCACTTCCGGACATCTCGATGGGCACTCCACGGCGTGGGTCGGACCCATGAGGCGCGTCAGAGGATGAGGCTGGACCTCCACGTACACACGTCGGCGTCCGACGGGGCGTGTAATCCCGGTGAGGTGGTGACCCTCGCCGGCGAAGCTGGTCTCGATGTCATATCCATCACGGATCACGACACTGTGGCCGGGCTTCCGCAGGCCATGGAGGCGGCTGCCGGACAGGGCGTGCATGTCGTCCCGGGAGTGGAGGTCAGCAGCACCCTCGAGGACAAGGAATACCACATCTTGGGCTACTTCGTGGATCCGGATGCGCCGTCTCTCAGGGCCCACCAGCGTAGGGCGGTGGAGGGGCGCGAGCGCAGGATGCTCCAGATGGTGGATCGGCTCCGACGTCAGGGGCTCCTGATCGAGTACCAAGACGTCCTGGAGGAAGCGGGTCCCGAGCGCTCGGCCGTCGGTCGGCCTCACCTGGCCCGGGCACTGGTGGCTGGGGGGTACGTGTCCTCGACGCCGGATGCGTTCGCCCGCCTTATCGGTGATGGCCATCCGGCTCACGTCCCGACCCGGCTGTCGACTCCGGGCGAAGCCATCCAGATCATCCTGGACGCTGGGGGCATCCCCGTCTGGGCCCATCCCCACGCCGATCTCCTGCCCCGACGCCTTCCCGAGTTTGTGCAGGAGGGGCTCCGCGGCCTGGAGGTCTACCGGCCCCGATCGCGACCCAATCACATCCTCGAGCTCGAGCGAGCCGCCAAAGCTTCGAACCTGCTGATGACGGGTGGCTCCGACTGGCACACCGCCGACGCTGGAGCCGCGCTGGGGGACTTCTTCGTGACCGAGGAGGAGGTGGCAGGCCTTCTGGAAGCTGGAGGGATGTAGATGGGAGGTTACGCGTCGGACCCAAAGGGCCTCAGGAGCCCCCGCACGGCCTCCCCCGGATCCGGGGCGCTCATGACTGCCCCGATGACCGCGATCCCTCGGGCCCCGACTCCGGCCACGTCGGCCGCTCGCTCCGGGGTGATGCCTCCGATTCCCACCACCGGGATCGACACGGCCTCCACGACACGCTGGAGCCCCGACAGGCCGATCACCTCTCCGGGGTCGGACTTGTTGGTCGTCGCATAGACCGTGCCGGAGCCGATGTAGTCGGCGCCGTCCGCCTCGGCTCTTGCGGCTTCTTGGGGATCGTCGGTGGAGTATCCCACGATGAAGTCCCTGGGGACGGCGGACCGGACTTCCTTGACCGGCGGGTCGTCGGGCCCGAGATGGACTCCGTCGGCGCCGGTAGCGAGGGCGACGTCCAGCCGGTCGTTCACGAAGAAGAGGGCGCCTGCGGAGCGCACCATGGGAAGGAGTCTCCGAGCCATGGCCGTGACCTCTCGGGCGGTAGCGTCCTTGGCCCTCAGCTGGATAGCCGGCGCCCCCGCCTCCAGGGCCTGGCTGAGCACGTGCTCGAGTCCGA
Source organism: Longimicrobiales bacterium (assembly GCA_965218295.1). Taxonomy (GTDB): domain Bacteria; phylum Gemmatimonadota; class Gemmatimonadetes; order Longimicrobiales; family Gaopeijiaceae; genus CBDCKN01. The sequence continues at coordinate 34,464 of CBDCKN010000007.1, forward strand.
GGGGCCCGGCCAGGCGCTCATCCGTGATCACCACAAGGCGAAGCCGTCTGCCAAGCTGGGAGAGATTCACCGGTGACCGTACTCCCTCCACAGGCCCCTAGGGACGATTCGACTCGTCCCACTCCCTGCGGGCGACTCCACGTGCCCGATTGTGCTCCTCGAGGCTGTTGGTGAAGAGGTGGCTACCATCCGGGCGCGCTACGAAGTAGAGGTAGGGCTCGTCCGAGGGATAGAGGGCGGCTTGCAGCGCGGCGTCGCCCGGCGCCCCGATGGGTCCTGGGGGAAGGCCGCTCCGGGTGTAGGTGTTGTAGGGACTGTCGGCTACGGAGTCGATGGCCGCGAACAACAGTCGTTCGCGACGGCCACCCAGAGCATACAGGACGGTCGGATCCGCCTGGAGGAGGTACCCCAGGCGGAGCCGATTGTGGTACACGCCCGAGATGGTGGGCATCTCCCAAACCTGCCGCACTTCGGCCTGGATGATGGAGGCCAGGGTAACGACCTCCGCTTCGCTCATCTCGAGCTCGTCGAGTCGCGCGACCCGCTGGGGCGTCCACATCGAGCGGTATTGGTCGATCATGGCCCCCACGACCACGTCGAGGCCGACGCCCCTGGCGAAGCGGTACGTATCGGGGAAAAGGTACCCTTCGAGGCCGGGACCCGGGACGTTCCAGCGCTGGTGGGCCAAGGGATCCGACAGGCCCGCCCGGACGCTGTCCGGGTGCTCTTCCGTGAGTTCGGCGATCCGATCGACCATGGCGGCAAGCGTAAAGCCTTCGGGGATCGTGATTTCCTCAGTGCTGACCCGACCCGTCGTGAGGAACTCGAGGATCTCGCTCCAAGCCCCGCCCGGGACCAGGTCGTAGTCCCCTGCTCGGATCTGGCGATCGGCGCCTTTCAGTCGAGCGTAGAGTCGGAATCGACGGGGCCCGATCACGATACCACGCTCCACCAGCGTGTCCAGGACGGTCTCGAAGGTCACGCCCGGCGGAACGGTTACCCTCACCGGTTCGCCCGGCTCACCCGAACCGCAGGCGACGTAGGCGAGGCACGCCATGAGGGTTTGTGCGAGGAGCAGTGTGGGCCTCCGGAGCCGGGCGGGTCTCACGAGCTTCTCTGTGTGTCCAGCCAGCTCTGAAGGATCAGCACGGCGGCAGCCGCATCCACCCGGTCCTTCTCCTCTCTCTTGCTCTTGGGGAGACCGAGGCTCCGGACCGCCCGCTCGGCGCGGGCCGAGGTGAACCGCTCATCTACGAGCTGGACCGGCAGCCCCGACCGCTCTTCCAGCTTGCCGGCGGCGTCCCGCACCGTGCGCGTCCAGTCCGTGTCGTCTCCCGAAAGGGCCAGAGGAAGTCCCACCACGATGACCTGGACCCCATACTCCTCAGCGAGCTCTTCGAGGGCTCGAAGGGGCATGTGCTTGCCTGCCCTCCGTCGAAGGGTGGGGAGTGGTTGGGCGATTACGCCGGTCGGGTCGCTAACCGCGACACCGACCCGCCGCTCACCGAAATCGATCCCCAGGGCGCGCATATCCCCCTTACGAAAGGTTCGGATACATTAGTACATACGACCGGTGCTCAATATACACCCGGAGTGGCCCTTTCCGGCCGGTCCGGATGACGAAAGCGATAACTCGAAGCGGATGGGCCGGCGTCGGAGGCGACGATGGAGTACGACCAGGACGCGAATGCCATGAACTTCGTATCCGGCTTCCTTCTAGGGGTCATCGTCGGAGCGGGCATCGCCCTGCTCACGGCTCCGGACGCCGGGAACCGGACTCGTCGAAAGATCCGTCGGGTGGCAGGAGGGCTGAAGGACTCTGCCACGGATCAGCTGGACGATTTCGCGGAGGATGTGAAGGCGAGGGTGGACGATGCGGTCCGCGGGGCCCGCAAGCGCTTGATGACGAAGTGAAGAGGGCGAAACCTCGTTGATTCCCTCCCGCCTCATCGAGGAGAAACGGGACGGCCACGAGCTCGATCCTGAGGATCTCGAGGCCTTTCTGACGGCATACCTCGAGGACGAGCTGCCCCACTATCAGATGTCCGCCTTCCTCATGGCGGTTCTCTTCCAGGGGCTCTCTCCCGGGGAGCTCGAGTGCCTCGTCGAGGTCATGCTCCATTCCGGCGACGTGCTGGAGCTGGACCACCTCCCCGGTTCGAAGATGGACAAGCACTCCACGGGTGGCGTGGGTGACAACGTCTCTCTGGTCCTTGCCCCTCTGGCCGCGGAGCTCGGCCTTTTCGTCCCAATGATGTCGGGCCGCGGCCTGGGGCATTCCGGCGGCACGCTCGACAAGCTCGAGGCCATCCCCGGCTTTCGCACCGATGTGAGCCTCTCCGAGTTCGGGGACATTCTCGAAAGCGTTGGGTGCGCCATGATCGGCCAGACCGCCGAGATCGCGCCTCTGGACAAGCGCCTCTACGAGCTGCGCAGCGTCACCGGGGCCGTTCCGTCCATCCCCTTGATCTCTGCCAGCATCATGAGCAAGAAGCTCGCGGAGGGGCTGGACGGGCTCGTTCTCGACGTGAAGACGGGCTCCGGGGCCTTTCTCCCGGATCTGGAGGACACACTGGAACTGGCCCGGACCATGGTGGACATCGGGAGTAGGCGGGACACCCTCACCGTGGCCCTCGTCACGGCCATGGACCGTCCCCTGGGACGAGCCATCGGAAACGCCTTGGAGGTGAGCGAGGCAGTCGAGTGCCTCCGGGGCGAAGGACCTTCCGATCTCAGGGACGTCGTGGTGGCATTGACCGGCGAGATGCTCGTGCTGGATGGGGCGGCCTCCGACGCGGCGGAAGCCGAGGACCGCTGCCGCGAGATCCTGGCATCGGGAGCGGCCTTGGAGCGGTTCCGTCGACTCGTCGATGCCCAGGGGGGAGACGCGTCGATCATCGAAGACCCGGACCGCCTGCCGCGTGCACCGGTGCAGCTGGAGGTCCGTGCCGAGACGGACGGGGTCGTCCAGGAAGTGACCCCGCGGCGCCTCGGCCATGCGGTGGTGGAGATGGGCGGAGGTCGCCGGGAACTCGGGGACACCATCGATCCCGGCGTCGGGTTCGTGGTGGCGGCTCGCCCGGGCGATCACCTGGTTTCCGGTGATCTGTTGGGCGAGGTGCACGCCACGGACGAGGCTTCTGCGGAGGTGGCGGTCCGTGCCTTCTGGGAGGCGGTTCGGATCGGCTTGGAGGCAGATCTGCCGGCTCAACCCCTGATCTCGCACCGCGTCACCCGGGACGGCGTAGAGGTGCTCGGCTAGGAGCTCAGTTCCCCCTCCCGCCGATGTCCGCGGGGATCCGGAAGAGGCGGAAGTCGTCACGATCACAGTACTCGGTGGGCTCCGTCCCTGGCAGGAAGAGCTCCAGGATCTGGTCCTCCTGGGGGCACCACTGAGACGCCAGCTTCCCGGTGGTCTTGTCGATCAGCCGGGTGACGAGGCCCTCGGGGATCGGCCACGGCTCCGAGATGGGCAGGACCGGCTCGCGCATCTCCTCGTCGAGGGCCTCCGGATCCCCGTAGTAGACGCGACGCATGAAGCTCCCCCACACGGGGGCGGCGTCGCCTCCACCGGTGGCGGAAGGTCGGATCTCCCGGGGCAGGTCCAACCCGAACCACACGGTGGCCATGAGGTTCGGCGTGACCCCGTTGAACCACACGTCGGTGCCGTCGTTGGTCGTGCCGGTCTTTCCCGCGGCCACCACTTCCCGATCGAGCCCAGCCACGATGCGGATGGCGATGTTCCCGGTACCCCCGTCCACCACGCCTTGCAGCATGGAGATCATGATCCGGGCCACCAGAGGATCCAGGACCTGTGTCCGCTCGGGCTCTGGATCCCAGATGATGCGGCCCTGGGCGTCTTCTACCCTCAGGATGGGGAAGGGACGCACCTTGGTGCCCTGGTTCGCGAACGTGGAGTAGGCCTCCGCCATCTCCAGGGGGATCACCTCGGCCGCCCCGATGGCGGTGGACGGGTAGCGCTCGATCTCACTCCTGATCCCCATCCGCTGGGCCGTCTGCGCAACGCTCTCGAGCCCCACCTCCAGGGCCAGCTTGATGGCGATGATGTTCTGCGACTTCATGAGGCCGGTGCGGATGGTCATGGGCCCTTCGAACCGGTTGGAGAAGTTAGCCGGCCTCCACTCGGTGCCGTCGACCTGCATGGTCACCACTGGCGCGTCCAGCACCACGAACGTCGGGGGAATGCGAGCGGCCACGGCCGCGGTGTAGACGAACGGCTTAAACCCGGAGCCGGCCTGCCGGAGCGCCTGGGTCGCCCGGTTGAACTTCGACACCTGGAAGTCCCGTCCACCGATCATGGCCCTGACGGAGCCAGTCCACGGATCGAGCGCCACGAAGAGCCCTTGCACGTAGAGAAGCTCGGAGACGTCGACTCGTGCGGCGACGGAGTCCTGGTAGGCCTCGTAGGTCAAGTGCTCGAAGCCGGGTCGGGCCTCGATGCGCGCCCACCCTTCTCGCATGGAGACCTCGGCGGCCCGCTGCATGCGGACGTCCAGCGTGGTGTAGACCCTCAATCCCGCCGTGTAGAGCTTGCTCCCGAAGCGGTCGTCCAGAATCTGGCGGACCCACTCCTCGAAGTACGGGGCGATGCTTCCACCCGCCACGGCCCGTTCGGTTGGGATGGCGGCGGCCGCGTACCGCTCCAGATCCTCGGGCGGGAGGAAGCCCTGCTCTACCATGCGCCGTAGCACCAGGTCACGGCGGCGCCGCGCGTTCTCGGGGCGGAGAAGGGGGCTGTAATAGGCGGGCAGGTTGGGGATGGCCGCCAGGAGTGCCGTCTCCGCAGGATTCAGCTCCGACGCGTTCTTGGCGAAGTAGTTCCGGGCGGCGGTCTGGATGCCCCACCAGCCGTGACCGTAGTTGATCTCGTTGATGTAGGCTTCGAGGATCTGGTCTTTCGTGTACGATCGCTCGAGGGCGAACGCCACCTGGAGCTCCTTCAGCTTCCGTACGATGCGTCGCTCGAACCCGATCTGACTCTCGAACATGTTCCGGGCGAGCTGCTGGGTGATGGTGCTGCCCCCTCCCAGATTACGCCCCGTCAGCACACCGATCAGCGCCCTGGCAACTCCGCGGATGTCCACGCCGTGGTGGTCGTAGAAGCGCTTGTCCTCCACCGCTACGAACGCGTCCAGCACGTAGTCCGGGAGCGCGTTGATGGACACGGGAGTGCGACGCTCGATGCCGATCTCCGCGAGGAGCCTGCCGTCGTGGCTGTAAAGCTTGCTGGTCTGCTCGGGCTCGAAGGTGCGGATCTGGGCGACAGAAGGACAGTCGGAGCAGAGGTTCTGCCAAGATCCCCACGCCACCCCGGACCCCACCCCGACCAGGAGGAAGACGGTGAGAAGCAACAGCCGGGGACGCCATAGCTTCTTGATCACAGATTCGTTCTCCGTCGGCTAATGTGCGGCTCGGACCCCTTGCTGCGGCTCGAACCTCGTACTGTGGCTCGGGCCCCGTGCCGGAGCCCCCACACGGGGACGCTCTCGGACAATCTCGAAGTACCGGTCAGGGAGCACCAAGGTCCCTACCATCGCGGGCACTCCGACATGTGTGCAGCTTTCATGCCATGAACCGGGTGTCGTGACATTCGTCACCGGCCGGTGTAGACACCGACGGCTCGTCCTTCGCCCCGGAGACGCACATGAAGCGGACCACTCTCAGATTCGCTATCCTGATCTCTGGCCCTGCTCTGGCGTGTGGTGGAGGTGGTGGAGCGGGCGGGCCCAGGGAGAGCGCCGCGCCACAGCCGGAGGGCGTGCTTGC
>CBDCKN010000008.1:0-76329 GCA_965218295.1 Longimicrobiales bacterium
TCCAGCCGGTCGCCAAATGCCGTGACCCTGTACACCACCAGCTCCAAGCGGTCGAGGCCGTAGTCGTCCGCCGCCTCGAGCACCAGAGGGTGACGAAGAGACACGGGTAGCAAGGTGTCCTTGCCCGGGACCAGCACGGCCACATGGGGCGCCGAGTCCGGGACCAGCGTCAGCTCCAGCGTGGCAGGTGCCACCTCGGCCGGGTCTCCCTCGGTGTCGGTAAAGCGCCAGGGGTAAACCCCGCTGGCCCGCGGAATCCAGTTGCCCTCGAAGTCCCGACCCGAGACCGCCAGCCGGAGCTCTTCTTCGCCCTCGGGACCGTCAAGTCCGGCCGAGCTGAGCGGCCGACTCGCCCGACCCTGGATGGCGAAGCGACTCCCCACCGGGATGTCGAGGGGAGGTATGTCGGCCCCGTACTCCTCCGGGAAGCGGCCCGTGTGAGGGGGAAACGTGAGGGAAACGGTCACCTCACTCACCAGGAGTGGGTCGACGGGCTCCAGCACGTAGCTGGGAGAGCGTGCTCCGTCGGGAGCTTCGACCCAGTACTCCGTCCGGGCCTTAACCGTCCGAAGGATCAGCCCCGCCCGGTCGGCAACCACGTCGAGACGCTCCTCCAGGGCCACATCACCCGCCGCCTGCCAGTGCACCGTGACCGTCGAACGTCCCGGGGCAATCACGGTGAGTGGCACGTCAGCACCGCGGAGTATCTCGGTGGTTCCCGGCGTCACCTCCAGCGGAGGAAGCGTGGGGTCGGCCAGGAGGTCGAACGGCCGCGCCAGCCCCGACCAGGCGGCGAAGGACCGGCTGGGGGACACTACGGTAAGCAGTGCCACGGTCGGCACCAGCAACGCCAGCCCCATCGTGGCCCGGTGAATCCAGCGAGCGGCTTCGGCAGCCAGCCGCCCGGCCAAACGGGGCCTCGGACCCTTCAGGTCGGTCAGCGCCGCTTCGGCGGCCTGGAAGGCGAGAGCGGAGGACACGCCCGGCGGAAGGGCCCTGGCCAGCTCCAGCGAGCCCTGCAGCACGCCGGGAGCGAGTCCGGCGCTCTCCTCCATGCTCGCCGTCACATTGGGCTCTCGCAGCCAGAGCGTCCCTATCCTCCGGTACACCGTCCACGCGAGGACTCCGAGTCCCACCAGGGCGAGATCGATGATCAGGGGGATGGCCGTCCCCTGGCGCCAACCGTCGGGAGCTGCCACCAGCCACGCCAGGATCAGGATCCCCGTCACGCCCGCTCCGAGCCAGAGGCCGAAGGCCAGGCGAGCTCGGTTCATGAGGTGCTCTCGCACATCCCCAACGATGCGAACGACGCGAACGGGAGCGGGACTCACGGCACCAACTGGCTGAGGACGTACAGGTAGAGATTGACCCCCATGCGGATCGAGGCCTCGCGGACCTCAGGAGCATCTTCGTGAACGTCCGGATCCTCCCAGCCATCCCCCAGGTCGGACTCGTAGCTGTAGAAGACGATCAGCCTTCCTCCGTGGAAGATCCCGAAGGCCTGCGGCGGCTTCCCGTCGTGCTCGTGGATCTTCGGCAGGCCCTCGGGAAACTCGTACATGACCTTGAAGACCGGGTGACTCGCTGGAAGCTCGGACAGCTCGTACTCCGGGAAGATCTCGGCCATCTCTCTCCGGAACGGCTCGTCCATGCCGTAGTTGTCGTCGGCGTGGAGGAATCCGCCGGACAAGAGATACTCGCGAAGCGCCACCCGCTCTTCAGGAGAAAAACGCACGTTGCCGTGCCCGGTCATGTAGAGATACGGGTAGTCCTTGAGCGACGGGTCCAGCGGCCGAACCGTATCGGGTCGGCCCGACACGGGAAGGCCCGTGCGCTCGCGGATGGCGGAAAGAAGGTTGGGCAGCGAAGACGGGTTGGCGTACCAGTCCCCGCCACCCTCGTACTGCAGCCGTGCTATGGACAGGACGGAGTCAGGCGACACGCTCGGGCCCGCGGAGGCCAGCATGCCTACCAGCAGAGCGATACTGACCACGAGACTCCTAGTGTTCCGTTGCCGAAGTTCGCGAGCCACCAAGAGGGTCGGGGTGCCGTGGGATCAAGGCGGGACGACGCGGCGTAGCGCAAGCTACGGTAAGAAGTCCCAACGCCGAGCCCACGGATGCACCGTGCCCTCGACTGGCCGAGACACTTTGGTAGCGGGACACTAGAGGCCTGTTGAAGAAGTAGGGCGCTTGCCTACTCTTGTGGGTCGCTCCGCTCAACTCGGCTCCTCTTCGATGACGGGATCGTCAGCACCTCGAAGTGAATGCACGATCTCGTATGCCATGTTCTTCGCGATCCCCAGGCGGGACGACACTTCGCGCGCCGCCCTGCTGGGCGTCAGGCCCTCGGCCAGAAGCGCCTGCGCCAAGGCTCGCGCGGCCGCCGCGTCGACCCGCTGTTCGGTCTCTTCTTCAACCCTCGGCGACACGACCACGGTGATCTCTCCCCGCGGCGGTCGCTCGGCATAATAGCTGGCCGCATCACCCATTGTTCCCCGGAAGAACTCCTCATGAATCTTGGTCATCTCCCGGGCCACGACAACCTGCCTCTCCTCCCCGGCCAGCTCCCCGAGATCGGCCAGAAGTGCGCCGAGTCGGCCTGGCGCCTCGAACACGACCGAGGTCTCGCTCGCCCCGACGATCCGCTCCAGGAGGTCGCTCCTAGGCCCCTTCTTCCGTGGAACGAAACCATGGAATGTGAACGGCACCGTGGGGAATCCGCACCGACCAACGCGGTGAGGATCGCCGAAGGGCCCGGAATGGGAACCACGTTGTGCCCGGCCTCCACCACAGTACGCACCAGGCGCTCTCCAGGGTCTGAAAGTAGAGGAGTCCCGGCATCGGAAACCAGGGCCAGGCACTGGCCGGCGTTCAGGCGGTCCAGGACGCCCGCTAGGCGTGAGGCTTCGTTGTGCTCATGAAGGGACGTGAGCGGCGTGTGAAGATCGAAGTGATCCATCAGGACCCTGGTGCGCCGGGTGTCTTCGGCCAGCACACCGTCCACGGAGCCCAGCACCTCGAGGGCACGCCTGGAGGTGTCCGAGAGATTACCGATAGGGGTGGCGACGATATAAAGGGTGCTCATGGGAAGCAGTATAGCCAAGCGACGGCCCGGGGGCTCTCACCCCCGGGCCGGTCAACCCATTCTGGAACCGAGTCCGGAGCGCCTAGTGTTCCGTTGCCAAAGTTCGCGAGCGACCAAGAGGGTCGGGGCGCCTACATGTGCTCCCGAACCTTGGCCTCCAAGGTGGGGCGTGGCACCGCGCCCACCACCGTGTCCACGTGCTGTCCATCCTTGAAGAACAGGATGCTCGGAATGGAGCGCACGGCGAACCGGATCGTCACCTTCGGGTTCGCGTCCACATCCAGCTTCCCGACAGTCAGCCCCTCGTCGCCGTACTCCTCGGCCAGCTCCTCGACGATGGGGGACACCATTCGGCACGGACCGCACCACGCAGCCCAAAAATCCACCATGGTGAGACCAGTTCCCTCTTCGATGGTCTCGGCGAAATTCTGGTCCGTGATCTCGACGACCTTCCCGTTATCACTCATCAGGTTGTCTCCTTGTACCTTGAATGGATCGGCCCTACGATCCGATCCAGGCTCATCTATCCAATCTAGTCCAATTATGAACGGCTATCCGCTCGATCACGTCGCCATTGCGGTCCGATCCATTCAAGAATCGGCGGCGACCTTCGAACCCGTCACCGGGTGCGCTTGTTCCACCATCGAAGAGCTGCCCGCCCAGGACGTCAACGTCGCGTTTCTGGGCGCCCTCGAGCTCATCGAGCCCCGATCCGCCGACAGCGGCGTGGCCCGTTTCATCGAGCGCCGCGGACCCGGGCTTCACCACATCGCTTACCGGGTTCCCAACATCCGAGCAGCCCTCGAGGAACTAAAGACACGAGGGTTCCAGCCCGTCGACGAGGAGCCGCATTCCGGCGCTCGGGGGCACCAGGTCGTGTTTCTTCATCCCAAGACCACAGGCGGCGTGCTGATCGAGCTGGTCCAGCAACCGGAGCCCTAGGTCCCTGTGACCTTCTCCAGCTCGATGATCTCGATGAGCCACCGATCGCCCGACGCCAGGACCACGGTGAAGCCCACGTCTCGCACGGTTCGTCCTCTGGCGAACGACATGTCGACGCCGATCCGTATGGCCTCGCGCTCCGTCCCCGCTACCGAGCGCTCGGAGGCGATCTGGTAGTCCTCGTGCCGGAGGATGCCCGCGATGGCATCCATGCGGAGCTCCACGTCGGCCCACTTGACGCACGACTGACCACCGAACGCAGAGCCGATCTTCTTCCAGAAGCATCCGAAGGAGCTCCCCGTATCCTCCACCGGTCCATCGCGGGTCCCGAAGAGACGCGCCATCGCATACAGATCTCGCGTATTGGCAGCTTGAAGGAACCGCTCTACAGAGAGGGCCGGCGCCACAGCTGCGACGGGGCTTCTGGTCACCGTGCGGCTCGCACAACCCCACACGACAGTGAGCAGGAGTACCCTCTCTGCCAACTTACGTGAGACACGGAGCAGCTAAGGAATTAGAGTAGGGCGAAGGCAGAGAAACCGAGGATGCTGAGACACCGTGAGAGAATGAAAGAGAATGGAATAGCCCCACCAACCTGGGACGGTAAGCGAAGCGCGGCAGCTCCTGCGGACTCGGAGGTGGTAGATAGGCCGCTGCGCCGGCGGTTCGCTCCGTCGTACAAGCTGCGGATCGTCGAAGAAGCGGACCGGTGCACGGAGCCCGGAGAGGTTGGCCGACTCCTACGGCGGGAGGGCTTGTACTCGTCGCACCTGACGACATGGCGCAAGGCGGCGCATAGCGGGTCCCTGAAAGCGCTGTCGAAGAAACGAGGCCGTAAGCGCGAGCGCAATCCGCTGGAGGAGAAGGTGCGCAAGCTGGAGCGCGAGAACACTCGCCTCGAGAAGGAGCTCCAGAAGGCGCACTTGATCATCGACGTCCAGGGAAAAGTTGCAGGGCTGCTGGGATTGAGCCTCGAGGACGGGACGAACTCATGAAGGCGACCCAGGAGCTAGCCAAGCACGTAGGGGTGAAGCCCGCGTGCGATGCGCTCAGGGTGCCGCGAGCCACGTTCTACCGTCGTCGGAGTGCATCGACCGGGCATCAGCAGCCCCGCCCGACCCCCGCCCGGGCCTTAAGTGAGAGGGAGCGGGACAAGATTTTCGACACCCTGTGTTCGGAGCGGTTCGTGGACCGGTCCCCAGCCGAGGTGGTGGCGACGCTGCTCGACGAGGACGTCTACCTGTGCAGCGAGCGTACGATGTATCGCGTTCTGGCTTCCCAGGTGCCGGTTCAGGAGCGTCGAGCGCAGCGGAGTCATCCCAAATACCAGAAGCCCGAGTTGATGGCGAGGGGCCCGAACCAGGTCTGGTCCTGGGATATCACCCGGCTGCTGGGGCCGAAGAAGTGGAGTTACTTCTACCTCTACGTGATCCTGGACATCTTCAGCCGCTACGTCGTGGGATGGATGGTGGCGGATCGGGAGAACTCTGCCCTGGCCAGCCGGCTGATCCAGCAGAGTTGCTTGAAGCATGGCGTCCAGCCCCACCTCCTGACCCTGCATTCCGATCGAGGGGCTCCGATGACGAGCCAATGCACGGCTCAACTACTCGCCGATCTCGGCGTGACCCGCTCGTTGGGCCGACCCCAGGTCTCGGATGACAATCCGTTCTCCGAGGCTCAGTTCAAGACCTTGAAGTACCATCCCTCGTTTCCCGGCCGGTTCGGGGATCAGGGGCAAGCCAAGACCTTCTGTCGCTCGTTCTTCCGTTGGTATAATGCCGAGCACCGCCATGGCGGCATCTCGATGCTGACCCCCGAACAGGTCCACTTCGGTCACGCCGATCGGATCATCGCCTGCAGGAAGGCCGTGCTCCGTGAGGCATGGGCCGCTCATCCCGAGCGCTTCGTCTCCGGTGAGCCGAAGCCTAAACCACTCCCGGAGGCCGTCTGGATCAATCCTCCCACCCCATCCCTCACTACACAGGAGATTGCTCTCTAATTGATTTCCAAGAGTGTCTCACTGGCGTTGACAGGTTCCGGTAGGGCTATTGCGCTACGCTTCACCGATGGGACTCCGTTTCCATAGAGACCGGTGTCGGGCCGGGCGGTACCGGCCACCCGGGGGCCATTAAGACCACTTAGTTTACCGGGCACGTCAAGGCCGTCAAGCGGTCTGAAGTGAGCCCTCGGGGCCCCTCATCGCCCGCCCGTCACCCGCTTCACAAGCGTTCCGGCTTCCAGAGCTTCGTCCAGCGTGCGCCGGTTGAGGTCCGCCAGCTTCTCGGTCTCGATGATGGACGGATGGGCCTCGGTGAACTCCCGAAAGGTCATCCGCGACGATAATCGAACGATCTCGAGGCGGGCAGGCTCGATCCCCAAGACCTCTGGGTCCCTCTCCACCCGGAAGCTTCTCACGCTCCCGATCACCCCGCTCTCATGATCGAGCCAGCGAGACGAGATGGCGTAGCCCAGGATCCGGAAGAGGGTGCCGCCGTGGCCGACGAAGAGCACCGTTCCGCGGAGCCTCCCCTGATCCGTTCGCGCCTCGAACGAAGCCTCACGCGCCTCGAGTCCATGGACGGTGGTCCGGCGGGGAGCGCTCCCGCTGATGCCGTTCTGGCCCAAGAAGGCGCGCACAGCCGCGTCGAGGCTGCCCTGCTCCGACGCACTCGTGAGAACGACGATGGCGCTCTCGTCCCTCGCCACGGCCGCCACCTGGGACCTCTGGTTCGCGGTCTTCCAGCCCGGCGGAAAGTCCATGGCGAAGGCCAGGTCCGGATGCCGGAACAGGCCACCCTCGAAGAAACCCTCCCGGGGGTTCACGCCGTACACCAGCCCGTCCAGGTGAAGCAGGTACTCGTCCCTCCCCGACGTGTACCCCGAGTAGTCCTGTCCCGAGCTTGCCACCAGCTCGCGGATCTTGGCCTCGCGATTCTCGGGATTCGGATGGGTCGACTGCCATTCGGGGAGCCTGCCCCCTCCCCCGGCCGCCAGCGCCAACGTCTGGAACACGCCCACGAGGGCATTGGGGTCGTACCCAGCCCGCGACATGTAACGGACCCCGAGCTCGTCCGACTGAGACTCGTCACCCCGGCTGTACCGGAGGTTGAGGAGCTGGAACCCCGCCGAGAGCACTCCTGCGGCCGAAGTAAAGTCCGAGGACACAGCCGCCCCCACTCCCAGTCCGATCTGCTGGAGCTGCTGACGGCTGAGCTGACTCGCCGAGTGCCGGGCCGTGACGTGGCCGATCTCGTGGCCGAGGACGCCGGCCAGCTCGGCCTCGGAGTTCAGGCTGGCCAGGATGCCACGGGTGATGAAGATGAAACCCCCGGGAAGCGCGAAGGCGTTCACGACGAGATCGTCCACCACTTTGAACGACCACGGCAGCTGCGGGCGCTCCGACCGGGCGGCGAGGTTTTCACCGATGCCCCGGACAAACGTCTGGAGCTCGTCGGACGGATACAGCCCGTAGGCCTCGGTGACCTGCCCGTCGGCGTCCCGACCCATCTCGATCTCCTGATCTTCACTCAACAGCATGAACTGGCGCTCACCCGTGGCGGGGTTGAGCGCGCAGGCCGCGGCCGACGACAACAGGCCGGCCAGCAGCATCAGCCGGGCTTGCCCGAGGATTCTGTTCATGGAGCCTCTTCCACGCCTCGTGACCACGGATATCGGGGATCGGACGCCAACCACGACGTGTATTCCTGCTGGATGGTCGATCAGTGGAACATAATAACGCCCCGTTACCAAAGTGTCTCAGGCAGTCGAGGGCACGGTGCATCCATCCCAACAGGCCTCTATATTGTGGCCCGGTGGAGCCCTCAGGCTCGCCGCCTCCGCCCTATGATCACCCCGAGAACCCACTTCGGCATGTCTGAAGCGTCGACCCCTGCGCCTTCCCCTCCGCGCCCCCTCGTCACCCTGATCGCCCTGCTCCTCGGTGTGGCGTCTGGAGCGTGTGGCGCCAATACGCCGAACGAAGTGGTGGACACGATCGACCGCGAAACCTTCATCGAGGTCTACGTCGATCTGCGATCCGTGGCGCTCCGGAAGACCTCCCGCAAGGTCAATGCCGTCGAACGGGACAGCGTGCTGACCATGCACGAGGTTACCGAGGAGAACCTTCGGCTCTTCCTCGAGGTCTACCACACCGAAGTGGAGTTCATGCGCGATCTCTGGAACGATGTGGAGGCACGCATATCTCTGATGCTCCTGATGGCAGACGAGGGATCGGAGAGAGATGGCTGAGTTTCAGCGTAGCTTCAGCGGCACCCCCTGGGAGGAGCGCGTCGGATATTGCCGATCTTTGAGAGCCGGGGACCACATCTTCGTTACGGGGACGGCGCCGGTGGCGGAAGGCGGAGGGGTCCACGCCGTTGGAGACGGATACGGGCAGGCTCTCCGGTGCTTCGAGATCATACGGAAAGCCCTGGCGGCTCACGGAGCGGACATCAGCGACGTAGTCCGCACTCGTATGTTCGTCACCGACATCGAACGATGGGAGGAGTACGGACGGGCTCATCAGGAGACCTTCGGCGCCCATCCTCCCACGACCACCATGGTGGAGGTGAGCAGGCTCATCGACCCCGCCATGCTCATCGAGATCGAGGCTGACGCAGTGGTCGGAGGGGGTACCTCTCCGAGCTGACCGCCAGGAGCGCCGACCAAGAAGACGAGTCTGAACCTATTCCCACTCGATGGTGCTGGGGGGCTTCGACGAGACGTCATAGCACACCCGATTCACCCCCACCACCTCGTTGCTGATGCGGGAGGAGATCCGGCCAAGAACGTCGTCGGGGAACGGATACCAATCCGCGGTCATTCCGTCGCGTGAGGTGACGGCGCGGAGAGCCACCACGTTCTCGTAGGTGCGGTTGTCACCCATCACGCCGACGGCTCGCACGGGGAGAAGCACGGCGAAGGCCTGCCAGATCTCATCGTAGAGCCCCGCGGCCTGAATCTCGTCCAGATAGATGGCGTCCGCCTCCCGCAGCACGGCCAGTCGCTCCTCCGTCACCTGGCCTAGGACTCGGATGGCCAGTCCCGGACCGGGGAACGGATGTCGGCGGATGAATTCCTCAGGAAGGCTGAGCTCTCGGCCCACCTGGCGGACCTCGTCCTTGAAGAGCTCCCGGAGAGGCTCGATGAGCTCGAACGGAAGATCCTCCGGCAGCCCCCCAACGTTGTGGTGGGTCTTGATCGTCTGGGACGGTCCTCCGGTGGAAAAAGACTCGATGACGTCGGGGTACAGAGTGCCCTGAACCAGGTGGCGGGCTCCCGTCCCCTCTGCACGGGCCAGTCGCCCGAAGACGTCGATGAACACGTGCCCGATCCGCTTCCGCTTCTCCTCGGGCTCCTCTACCCCGGCCAGAACGCTCAGGAACTCCTCGGCGGCATCCACGACGACCAGTCGGATGCCCATGTGCTTCCGGAAGGTGCGCTCCACGTTCTCGCGCTCGTGCTTCCTGAGGAGTCCGGTGTCCACGAAGATGCACGTCAGCCGATCGCCCACGGCACGGTGCACCAACGCGGCCGCTACGGACGAGTCCACGCCCCCCGAAAGCCCGCAGATGACGGTGCCGTCTCCCACAGCTCTCTGGATCTCCGCAATCGACTCCTCAATGAAGGCTCCGGCCGTCCACGTGGGACGGCACCGGCAGATTCCCAGGAGGAAGTTCGAGATGATCTCCTCGCCGCGGACCGTATGGGCGACCTCCGGATGGAACTGGACGCCATAGATGGGTCGATCTTCGCTCTTGAACGCCGCCACTGAGAGCGTCTCCGTGGACGCTAACGTCCGATAGCCGTCCGGTGGCTCGTCGACATGGTCCGCGTGAGAGCACCACACCTGGGTGGGCTCGTCGTCAGCGAAGCCTTCGAAGAGCCCTCCCGGCTCGTGCACGGTGAGCTCGGCCCGGCCATACTCGCGCTTCCCCAGGATCACGTCCGCCCCTTCAAGCTGCGCGATGAGCTGCATCCCGTAACAGATTCCGAGCACGGGAATCCCTAGCTGAAACAGCTCCGGTTCGGTGGTGGGTATCCCCTCGTCGTATACCGAGGATGGCCCGCCGGACAGGATGATTCCCTTCGGCGCCCACTCCCGGATCCAGTCGAGGGACCGCGTGGGTGGGTGGATCTCCGAGTAGACCCGCTCCTCTCGGATTCGGCGGGCGATGAGCTGGGTGTACTGGGAGCCGAAGTCGAGAATCAGGATGCGATCATGCTCGATCATACGGCCTCAAGACGACAAGGTCCCGTCGGGGAGCCGCTCACCCCGGATCAGGTCATCGAGCGTCTCCCGGCGTCGGGCCAGGATCACCTCCGAGCCGTCCACCACCACCTCGGCGGCTCGGGGACGGGAGTTGTAGTTGGACGACATAGCGAAGCCATACGCGCCCACGGTGTGCACGGCGAGGAGGTCCCCCTCCCGGGGAAGGGCCAGCTCCCTCTCCCGGGCCAGGAAGTCTCCGGTCTCGCAGATGGGACCAACCACATCCACCACCGCGTGGGTGGCGTCGTCCCTGAGTCGCACCGGCTCGATGCGATGAAAGCCCTGGTAGTGGCTGGGGCGAATGAGGTCGGTCATCCCCCCGTCCGTGACGACAAATGTCTTCGGCCCCTCATCCTTCACGTACAGCACCCTCGTCACCAGAAGGCCCGCTTCCCCCACGATGAACCGGCCGGGCTCCAGGATGAGGCTCAGGCCCGCCTCCTCCACCTGAGGAACCACCACACCGGCAAGCGCGTCGGCCGACATACGGTCCTCGTCGGCATAGCGAACGCCGTAGCCTCCTCCGAGGTCGACGAAGTGGAGCTCGATGCCCTCGCGGGCCAACTCACCGGCGAGTTCCAGCACTTCGCCGAGGGCCTTCTCATAGGGATCCGGCTCGAGGATCTGCGATCCGATGTGGACGTCGATGCCCACGATCTCAAGCCCGGACTGCTCGGCAGCCCATCGATAGAGGCCCAGAACCCGGTCCAACGGGATGCCGAACTTGGATTCGCCATGTCCGGTGCGGGTGTACTCGTGGGGGGTGTCGGCCAGGATGTCGGGGTTCACCCGGAGCGCCACGGGCGCGCGTCGCCCCATCCGTTGCGCCACCGTGTCCAACCCGCGGAGCTCGCCCTCGCTTTCCACGTTGAACGCCAGAATCCCGGCGCCGAGGGCGGCCTCCATCTCCACTTCGGTCTTCCCCACCCCCGCGAAGACAATCCGCTCGGGGGGAACTCCGGCCGTCAGGCAGCGGTGGAGCTCTCCCAAGCTGACGATGTCGGCGCCGGCCCCCAGGGCGACGAGGCGTCGGAGGATCTCGAGGTTGCCGTTGGCCTTGACCGAGTACGCCATGAGCAGATCGACCCCTTCGAACGCCGACTCGAAGTGCCGATACGCGGACTCCATCACCTCCGCGTCATAGACGTAGAGAGGCGTTCCGAACTCCGCAGCGAGCTCCGAGACCGTGCGCTCGCCGGCGTGGAGTTCGCCGTCGAGCCGGGGGAAGGAGAGGCTCACGCCCCGCCGGCCGGATTGGTCATCAGTACGCCTTTGCCCACATGACCTCCATGGCGGAGTCCTTTTCTCCCCCGATGCACCTTGCCGGAGCTTCGGGGGATCGGAACTCCTCTTCGGGAATGCAGCGCAGTGTGGCCTTGGTCTCGTCCTTGATACGCTCTTCCACGGCGGGGTCTCCACTCCAACCCGTGTATACGTAACCGCCGGTGGTGTTCATGATCTCGGCCAGCTCGGCCAGGTCGTTCACACCCCGGTAGGAGTTCTCCTCCCGCCGGGTCTTCGCCGCCTCGAAGAGCTGCGCCTGAAACGTGTCGAGCCGATCTCCCAGGGTGGCGAGCGCTTCCGACTCCGGCACGAACTCCTTGCGCGGCTCCTCCTCGGACCGCACGCGCTTGGCCAGAACAACCTGCCCGGACTCCATGTCCTTGGGCCCGATCTCCATCCTGAGCGGGACGCCCTTCCGCTCCCACTCGTAGTACTTGTTGCCGGGGCTCAAGTAGTCGCGAGAATCGACTTTGGCACGTATGCCCTTTTCCGCCAGCGCATCCCGGACGGCGTCGGCCTTCTCGAGCACGGACCCGTGATCGTCTCCCTTGAGGATCGGAACGATGACGACCTGCACGGGAGCCAGCTTCGGAGGCAGGACGAGTCCCTGGTCGTCGCCGTGCGTCATCACCAGCCCCCCCACCAGCCGCGTGGACACCCCCCAGGAGGTGTTCCACGCATACTCCTCCATCCCCTCCTCCGTCTGGAAGGTGAGCTCGAACTGCTTGGAGAAGTTCTGACCCAGGAAGTGCGAGGTGCCGGCCTGAAGGGCCCGGTTGTCCTGCATCATGGCCTCGCACGAATAGCTTCGCACCGCACCGGCGAACTTCTCGGCATCGGACTTGAGCCCGGTTACGGGAGGCATGGCCATCCAGTCTTCCATGAACGTCTGGTACACGCCCAGCATGCGCCGCGTGTGCTCCTCCGCCTCTTCGGCCGTGGCGTGCACGGTGTGGCCTTCCTGCCAGAGGAACTCGGAGGTCCTCAGGAACAGCCGGGTCCGGAGCTCCCAGCGCATGACGTTCGCCCACTGATTCAACAGCAACGGGAGGTCGCGATAGCTCTGGATCCACTTCGCGAACATCGACATGATGACTGTCTCGGAGGTGGGCCGAACCACGAGTGGCTCCTCCAGTTCCTTGCCGCCGGCGTGGGTGACGATGGCGAGCTCGGGCTTGAAGCCCTCGACGTGCTCCTGCTCCTTCTCGATAAAGCTCATGGGAATCAGGAGCGGGAAATACGCGTTCTCGTGGCCGGTGGCCTTGAACATGTCGTCGAGAGCCCGCTGCATGTTCTCCCATATGGTATATCCCCACGGCCGAATGACCATGCAGCCTCGAACCGGTGAGTAGTCGGCCAGCTCGGACCGGAGCACCAGCTCGTTGTACCAGGCCGCGAAGTCCTCGTCGCGGGGGGTCAGCTGCTTGTCGTCAGCCATCATCACCTCTTGGTGGTGGAATCCCGGACAGGATCCTGCGTGCCTTTCGTCACCTCGACTCGGTGCTCCTTTCGGAGCACCATGAAACCCGGCACTCCGAAGAACAGGAGCGACGCCACGATCCAGGAGATCCTGAACGAGGCGCCCGTGGCACTCTGGACGAACCACGCCGTGAGTGCCCCGGCCACCAGTGCCAGTGCCATGGCGACGGCGAGGATCACGTACTCGAGGGCGTTGAGCCGCCGAATGGCCGTCTCCATCATGCGCCGCGTCTCGGGGTGGGAGTTGTCACGCGACGTCACTCGAGCTCCTCCAGGCGTACTTCCCGTTCCTCCCCGGAGGCCATATTCCGGATCACGGCCCGGCCCCGAGCAACCTCGTCGGGACCGAGGACGATGACATCCCGAGCTCCCGCGTTCCCGGCGGCCGTGAACTGCTTTCGCACCGACTGCTCCTTCAGCCCATAAAGCACGCTCAAGCCGCGGTCGCGATTGGCGTGGGCTATGGAGAGCGCAAGCTTCCGGTGCTCTTCCCCGATGACGACGATATAGTAGTCCACCTCGGGGCGAGTCTCGGGCATGAGCCCTCGCTCGCGGATCAGGTCCCCGAGGACCACGTCTCCCATGCCGAAGCCGACGGCGGGAAGGGGTTCACCTCCAACGAGCTCCAGAAGCCTGTCATACCGTCCGCCTCCACAGATGGCCCGAAGCTCCCCCTTTCGGTCGAAGAGCTCGAAGACGATTCCGGTGTAATAAGCCAGCCCTCGGACGATCCTGAGATCGAACTGCACGTACGGACCCAGGCCCATGGCCTCGAGCTGGCCGAAGTAGACCTCAAGACGCTCCAGCTCTGGGGCTATGCCCTCCTGATCACCCAGGCGGGACGCGACCCCCTCCAAGGTCCCCTCCTCGAACAGCTCCAGCGCCACACGCGCACTGTCCTCGTTGAGCCCCCCTTCGGTCCGGAGTCTCTCGAGGGAGCGGTCGGGACTCGCGCGCTCGAGCTTGTCGATGACGGTGAAAGCCGTGGCGAGGCGCTCCTCTTCTACTCCGAAAACCGAGAGCACCGCGGACAGCAGGCGTCGATCGGAAACCCGTGCCAGGATATCGTCGGGGCCGAGTCCGAGCTCGCGGAGTCCGTCCAGCCCCACGGCCAGTACCTCGACATCCGCGGCGACGCCCTCCTCGCCAACAACGTCCACGTTCCACTGGAAGTGCTCCCTCAGGCGGCCCCTCTGCTGACGCTCGTAGCGGAAAAGCTGTGGAACGGAGAACCAGCGGATGGGCTTGGCCAAGGAGCGGCTGTGCTCGGCCAGGATGCGGGCAAGGGACGGCGTCATTTCAGGACGTAGCGAGACCTCCCGCTCACCTTTGTCCTGGAAGTGGTACAGCTGGCCGACGATCTCCTCGCCACTTTTCTCCACGTAGAGTCCGAGAGGCTCCAGGGGGGGACCGTCGTATTCCAAGAAACCGTAGCGGCGGGAGACCCGGCGCCAGGCGTCCAAGATATGCTCACGGAAGGCGCATTCTTCCGGGATAAAGTCACGGAATCCGGGAAGGCGCGCGAAGATCGGCTTCGACATGCGGGCGAATCTAAACCAGACGTTCTAAATGTACAGTGGCTACGGGCTCTTCCGGTGTCTCAGGATCCCCGGCCCGGTGGTTGTTAGTGTTCCGTTGCCGAAGTTCGCGAGCCACCAAGAGGGTCGGGGCGCCGTGGGATCAAGGCGGGACGACGCGGCGTAGCGCAAGCTACGTTAAGGAGTCCCAACGCCGAGCCCACGGATGCACCGTGCCCTCGACTGGCCGAGACACTTTGGCAACGGGACACTAAAACGGCGACAGATCGAGGGCTCCGAGGGCGTCACCGACGGTGTGGTGCGAGCCCGTCACAACGATGGTCCCCGACCCGGCAAGCTCCTTGGCCCGTTCGAGGGCCTCGCCGAAGTCGGAACGGATCTCGGTCTCGGAACGGCCCACGGCCAGTGACGCGGCATAGGGATCCCAGCGCCGCTCCAGTGGGGCCGAAGGCGCCTGGGTGAAGACCGCATGGTCGGTCCTCTCGAAGAGTGGCGGCAGGATGGAGCGCCAGTCCTTGTCCCCGAGCACGGCGGTCAGCAGGACCACCGGCCGTGGCAGCGCGAGTCGCTCCAGCACGGACGCCAGGGCGTAGGCGCCGGCCGGGTTATGAGCCACATCGAAGAGCCATGTCTGACCGTCGAGGTGCACGACCTGAGAGCGCCCGGGCAAACAGACGCTCTCGATCCCATCCAGAACGGTCCGCGCATCGGGACGAAGCGACTCCGGCAGGTGCTCGAGGATCGCTGCGGACAGCGCACCGTTCATGGCCTGGTGCTCACCCACCAGCGGGGTGCGGACCCGGAGCGGTCCCCACACGTGGGTGGAGACCGTAAAGGACGTGTGGTTCTCGGTGATCTCGAGATCCATCCCTTCCGGGTCGAGGTGCAGGGGCGAGAAGGGAGCCTCCATCCGGTCGCAGACGTCCTCGAAGACTGACAGTATTCGCTCATCGCTTTCACCGATGAGCAGTGGAACGCCGGCCTTGATGATACCGGCCTTCTCCCAGGCGATCTCGGACAGCGTCTCACCCAGGTACTCCGAATGGTCCTTGGCCACATTGGTGATTGCGGTGATCAGCGGCGTGACGACGTTCGTGGCGTCCAGCCGCCCCCCCAGGCCGACCTCGATGACGGCCACGTCCACGCTTCGACGTTGGAACAGGTGGAACGCCAAGGCCGTGACGGCCTCGAAGAAGGTCAGCTCGTGGCGGACGATGTCGTCTCTCAGGTCCCGTACGAGCTCTCGCAGCTCGCCTTCCTCCACCAGATGGCCGGCCACCTGGAACCGCTCACGGAAGGAGCACAGATGCGGAGAGGTGTAGAGTCCGGTCGTGCTCCCCCCTCGTTCGAGAGCCGCATACACAGTAGACGCCACGGACCCCTTCCCGTTCGTTCCTCCCAAATGAACGCTCGGATACGAGCGGTGGGGGTCCCCCGTGTCCTGGAGGAAAGCCTCCATCCGGGAGAGGCCCCAGTGGACGCCGTGTGTGAGCCGGGGGAGCAGCTCGTCCAAGAGGGGGTCGCCCGCCACGCAGTCGAGTCGGGCGGGAGACAGAACGGAGGAGTGACCCGGAGACAGGTCGGGTCCTTCCATCAGGCGATCATGTGGCGGAGGAGGGTGGCCACCGTGGCCTTCAGCTCTCGCCGGTCCACGACCCGGTCGATCATCCCGTGCTGGAGCAAGAACTCGGAACGTTGAAATCCCTCCGGAAGCTCCTGGCGGATGGTCTCTTCGATGACCCGGGGGCCGGCGAATCCGATGAGGGCCCCGGGTTCGGCGAGATTCACGTCCCCGAGCATGGCATGGGACGCCGTGACGCCACCGGTGGTAGGATCCGTGAGCACCGCGATATAGGGGAGACCGGCTTCGTGGAGACGAGCGAGCACAGCAGACGTCTTGGCCATCTGCATGAGGGAGTAGATACCCTCCTGCATCCGGGCACCGCCTGAGGCGCTGACGACCACGAGTGGCTCCCTACGTACAAGAGCGGCCTGGCCAGCACGCGCGATCTTCTCCCCTACCACGGACCCCATGGAGCCGCCGACAAAGCGGAAATCCATGACCGCCAGGGTCACGCCCATACCCTCGACCGTCCCGGTCCCCGACAGGACGGCCTCCTTCCTGCCGACCTTGGACTCTGCGGCCTCCAGGCGGTCCTTGTACGGCTTGAGGTCCTGGAATCCGAGGGGATCGGCGCTGGCGAGGTCGCGGTCGATCTCCTCGAAGGATCCCTCGTCAAGGAGGATCTCGACGTACCTCTCCGCCGTTATGCGGAAGTGGTGGCCACAGGTGGGGCACACCTGGAGGTTCTGGGCAAGCTTCTCGCCGTAGAGAATCTCCCCGCACCCCTGGCACTTGTCGAACACGTCGGATGGTACGTCGCGCCTGTCCTCCGCCTTCAGGGGCTGTTTGTCTTTACGAAACCAGGCCATCATTCCTCGTATGCGACCCTAGCGGCCATCGCGACGGCGATCCAGGACATGAGGAGAAAGGTTCCGCCGTAGCTAACGAAGGGTAGGGGTATTCCCGTGACCGGTACCATGCCGACGGTCATGCCGACATTCACGAAAATGTGGACCAGCCAGGCTCCGAAGATACCGAAGATCACCAGGCCTGCAAATGGATCTGTGGTCTCTTCGGCCATTTTCACGAGGCGGTACAGGATGAAGGCGAAGAGGGCCAGGGCCAGCCCGGTTCCGAGAAAGCCCAACTCCTCACCGACGACCGAGAAGATGAAGTCCGTGTGCTGCTCGGGGAGGAAGTCCAACCTCTTCTGGGTCCCTTCGGTGAACCCCTTTCCGCTCAGCCCGCCGCTGCCGATGGCGACCATGGACTGGATGAGATGATACCCCGCCCCACGCGGATCGACGCTGGGGTCCAGAAAGACCAGAATGCGGTTCTGCTGGTACTCGGCCAGGGAGTTCCAGAGGGGGGTCGCGATGGTTCCCGCCGCGAGATTCGCCAGGACGATGGCCAGAGACTCCACCAGAAACAGACGGTAGCGAAAGAGGTAGAGGGAGCCCACGACGACCACAAAGAACACGGCCCAGATCCGGTTGTCGAAGCTCAAGATCAACGCGACCCCGGGACTGGCCAGGAACGCCAGGAGGCCGATGGGGGCACCCGCCCAATAGAGAGCGGCGAAGAGGATCCCCACGAAGGCGAGAGCCGTCCCGAGATCGGGCTGGAGAATCACCAATCCCAGGGGGATGCCGACGATGGCCGACGGAGTGACCAGGGCCCGGAGGGTCGTGGGATCTTCGGAGCGAGTCCCCAGATAGCGGGCCAGGGCGAGGATGGTCGCCAACTTGGCGAGCTCGGCCGGCTGGAACCGGATGAACCCGAGGTCCAGGAAGCTCTTCACCCCCGCAGCCGTCCCGGATCCCGTACCCACCACAAGAGTCGTCCCCAGGAGCAGGACGCTGAGGCCGTATACGGGTGGGGCGACCCACTCGAACCAGCGAGGGCGCAGCTGGCGGACCAAGGTAAATGCCACGAGGGCGAGCACGAACCAGCAGGCTTGGCGAATCCACGCCCCCTCCGTGACGGGGCGCGGAATGTTGAGGACGCCTGCCGAATAGATCATGGCGATCCCGAACGCCGTCATGACCATGACGGCCAGGACCAGCGCGGGGTCTCCGGCCCAACGGGCGAAGGCTCTACGGAACACCGAGGAGCCCAGCCGCCCCTTTCGTGCCCTTCGCGCTCACCAACGAGCCCACGGTGCCGGTCTGCCCGCCTCCACGTGCTCGGCGAGGGTCTGGATGCTGTCCACCGGAATACCGTGCTTCCGTCGGAGGTAGAAGTCGGCGGTCTTGGCGGCGATGGGCGCCGCCATCGCGGAGCCGCTCCCGCCGAACTCGACCAGAGCCACGACCACGATCTCCGGCTCTCCGCCCCAAGGGCCCGCCATGCCCGCGAACCACGCGTGGGCACGGTCGGGGTCCTGCGCGTTCTGTCCGCTTCCCGTCTTGCCGATGATCTCCCAATGCTCGAGCGAGGCCTGGTAGTGCGCCGTGCCACCAGGGGCAGTGACCTGCCGAATCCCCTCCCGGAGCTGCTCGATGCTCTGGCGAGAGAGGTTCAGCCGCCAGCCCTCCCGCAGATCCGGGCTCTTCAGCAGGTGTGGGGCCGGAGCCGATCCGTCGCGGGCGAGCGCTAGGTAGAACTGGGCCATCTTGAGAGGCGTTTGGGAGTTCGGTCCCTGGCCGATGGCCAAACTCAGGACCTCACCCTCGAGCGGACGATAGCCGAAACGGCGCTCCCAAAAAGCCCGATCGCCGGGAAAGATGCCCCGGCTCTCCTGTGGAAGGTCGATGCCGCACTGTTCTGCGAACCCGATCCGGGTACCCGCCTCCAGCATGCGATCCAGCCCGATCTTCATGCCGAGCTGATAGAAGTACACGTTGCATGACTGGGCAATGGCCCCGGCGAGGTCGAGAAAGCCGTGGCCCGAGGGAAGCCAGCACGAGCGATACTCGCCGCCGTACACCAATCCGCCGGTGCACGGAATCGGCATCTCCTCATGTGGGCCCACGACTCCGAGGTCGAGGGCAATGCCGGCCGCGGCCAGCTTCCAGGTCGACGCCGGGGGATAGAGACCCATCACGGTCCGATTGAGCAGCGGCTTTTGTGGATCGGTGTCGAGGGCTTCCCAGTCCTCGGTGCTGATGCCTCCCACGAAGGCGTTGGGGTCGAACGTCGGAGCCGAGTACAGGGCCAGCACGCCGCCGTCCGCCGGGTCCAACGCGACCACGGTGCCAGGCAGGGAATCCGGGAACACCCGGTGGATCCACTCCATCAGCTCCAGATCGAGCGTGAGCTGAAGGTCTTCGCCGGGCCGTCCCGGGTCCTCCTCGATCCCGGCCAATGGGCCCACGATGCGCCCCATGGCGTCGACTTCCAGGTAACGCATCCCCTGCCGACCCTGGAGCCTATCCTCGTACTGGCGCTCGATTCCGACCTTCCCGACGAGCATCCCCTGCTCGTATTCGGCGAAGCGGGCGGTCTCGAGCTCTTTGGCCGTGACCTCGCTGACGTACCCGAGGGCATGCCCCACCGCCGCCCCACCGGCATAGCGGCGCTTGGGCCGCATCTCAATGTAGATCCCAGGGAAGTCTTCCCGGCGCTCCTCCAGAATGGCGATGGCTGCGAAGTCGGCGTCGATGTCCACGAGGAGGGGCTCATGGCGACGCACCCGCTCCATGAGGCTCTCGATCCTCTCGTCCGAGAGTCCAAGATGGGGTCGCAGTCGCTCCAGGGCTTCTCGGGTGGACTCCCGCGAGTCCTCGAGAACGTAGACCGCGTACCCCGGAACGTTGTCGGCGATGACACGCCCGTATCGGTCGAAGACCGTCCCCCGGGGGGCAGGGATCGCCGAAGGACGCAAGCGGTTGGACTCCGAGCGGAGCTTGTAGTCGCTGGAGCGGAGTACCTGGACTCGAAAGAACTGCAGGACCAGAGCTCCGATGACGATGGCAGCGATTCCCAGCGCCCCGTGGGCCCGTCGTCTCCTGCGGTGTGGGTGCTGGGCTCTCACCGTACCGTCTCCCACCCGATGCCACTGATCGCTATCGCACCCAGTCCGATCAAAGCGGCATATGCCGCGGCCAGCGGCGAGTTGATCAACATCGTATCGATGAAAGGTTCTCTCACCGCCTCGCCTACCGCAACCCAATGAAGGAGATCCCTGCACCACTTTCCGAAGACGAGATACGACACCATGAAGCTGAGGGAGTCACCCACGAAGAGATCCCTCGTCTTGGCTCCCGCCACTCCGACGAGAGTCAGGGCGAAGGTGTTGGCTCCGAAGGCCAGAACCGAGAAGGCGTCGTCCAGGAGCCCGAACAGAAACCCCAGGCCAGCTCCGGCCCCCACCCTCACTTCGCGGGCGGCGATCAGGAGAGCGACGATGAGCAGGTCGGGAGCGCTCCTGCCCAGGCCGAGACTCAGATGAAGGCCGAAGTGCAGGAGAACGAGGAGCCCGACGACACCCCACACCCGGAGAGGACCCTTCACGAACCCGGCTCTTCCCGCGACCAGACGTCGGTCAGGTCTTTGGACGCTCCGTCGGGCACCAGAACGAGCACGTGCGTAGCCTCGCCGGGGGACACGAACGGGTGCAGCCAATAGGAACGCCGCCAGCCGGCCCGCGACTCGGCCTCTTCGATGACCGTGCCGATGGGGATGCCCCGGGGGTAGACCCCACCGAGGGTGCTCGTAACCAGAACAGCCCCGGGCGCCAGCTCCTGATGGAACGGAATCCCGTCCAGCAGCAGCCGATCGGCCTCCCGGAACAACCCCCGGGTAGCCTGCACCAGACCATACACGGCGCCATCCAGCGTCATGGCGCTGGCGCGGAACTCCGGATGGGTCCAATCCATCCCGACCGCGTTGTTCTCGCGGGACTCCCGCACCACGCCGAGGAGCCCTCGCCCCATGATCACGGGGGTGTTGGCCACCACACCGCGACGGCCTCCGGCGTCCAGGAGGAACATGCTCTCGGAGCCCGGCGTCCCCGGCCGGATTACGCTGGCCGCCACATACACCGACGAGAGCCGTCGGGACAGATCGAGAAGGCGCCGGAGACGATCGTTCTCTTCCGCCAACGTGGTTTGATCTGAGAGGACCGACGCCAGCGAGTCCAACTGCAGCTGCAGGGCTTCGGTCTCCGCGGCGTGCACACGCCTGCGGGCGAGGCCCTCCTGGGTCATCACGAAGGGTCGGAGGATGCTACCCCGAATGAGCGAAGCCAACTGCTGTTGCGCTCCGTCCGGGAAGTACAGCACGAGGAGGGATACGACGAAGAACCCGAGGGCGATCAGCCCGCTTCGGCTCGGTTCCGCCCCGCTGGTCTCGTTGGTGTACGTTGGCATAGCGCTGCCGAGCCCCTGAAGAGGGTGGGGTGGTCAGTGTAGGCTCTCGAAGACTCCTACACTATGTCGCCAACACCGTGCGGTATTTCCGTAGGTCGTCTAGGATCCGGCCAGCTCCCCGCACCACGCACGTGAGAGGCTCCTCGTCCACGTGGATGGGCAGGTTCGTCTCATGCTGCAGAAGCCGGTCCAAGCCCCGGATTAGGGCGCCGCCCCCCGTCATCACGATTCCACGGTCCACGATGTCGCTGGCGAGCTCGGGGGGCGTGATCTCCAGAGCACGCCGAACGGCCTCCACCACCGCCTGGATAGGCTCCTGGATGCACTCACGGATCTCCTGCGAGTGCACGTGGACGGTCTTAGGGATGCCACTCACGAGGTCCCTCCCCTTCACGTCCATCTCCCGCTCCTCTCCGGATTCGAAGGCCGATCCGATCTGGATCTTGATGGCTTCCGCCGTCGGCTCTCCGATCAGGAGGTTGTAGTTCTTGCGGAGGAACGTCACGATGGCCGCGTCGAGCTCGTCGCCGCCGACCCGGATCGACGTGTTCGAAACGATGCCCGCCAGCGCGATGATCGCGATCTCGGTGGTTCCACCCCCAATGTCGATGACCATGTTGCCCGTGGGAGTCTCCACCGGCAGGCCCACGCCGATAGCCGCAGCCATGGGCTCGGCGACCATGTAGACGGCCTTCGCACCCGCAGAGATCGCGCTGGAGCGCACTGCCCGCCGCTCCAGCTCCGTGATTCCCGACGGTACACCCACGACGACCCTGGGCTTGATCCGGAAGACCCGCTTGGCGGTCACCTGCTTCAGGAAGTGACGGAGCATCAACTCCGTCACGTCGACGTCGGCGATGACTCCGTCCTTGAGGGGCCGAACGGCTTCGATCCCTTCGGGCGTACGGCCCAGCATGCGTTTGGCCTCGAGCCCGACGCCCATGATCCGGCCGGACGTCTTGTCCACCGCCACAACCGAGGGCTCGTTGAGGACGATTCCCTCGCCCTTCACGTATACGAGGGTATTCGCCGTCCCGAGATCCACCGCGATGTCGTTCACGGGGATCAACCGGTAGGTTTCAAGCCATTTGGTGAAGGTCTGGGTTATCGGAGATTCTCTCTGGTCTCAGAATCTTGAAGACACCACACTATCATCACCTCAAGATGCCTGCAAGAAATGTGGCGTCAAGTCATTGTCAAACTGTGAGTTGCAGCGTCCGAGCCGTCGGCTGTCATCGTCCCGTGCTTCCGAAGCCGTCCGAACCCCTTCCGGTGGCGCCGAGTTCTTCACACTCCACGACCTCGGGCGTAGCGAAGCGCTGGAAGACGAACTGGGCGATGCGCTCCCCGCGCTCGATACGGACGGACTCGCTTCCGTTGTTCTGCATGATGATGCGCAGCTCGCCCCTGTAGTCCGGGTCGATGGTCCCCGGGCTGTTGGGGAGGGTGATCCCGTGCCGGAGCGCCAGGCCCGACCGCGGCCGGACCTGACACTCCAATCCCTCGGGCAGTTCCATGGTGAGGCCCGTGGCGACCAGCCGGATCTCCCGCGGCTCGAGCACGAAATCTTCTTCGGCGGAGCGGACATCGTACCCGGCGGCCAGCTCCGTTGCGCGGGCCGGCAACGGAAGATCCGGATTGCTCGGGAGGCGCGCGAAGCGTACGAGCTCGCTCAACGGCGTCAGACCTGTGGGGCCGGGTGGAGGAGGTGCTCCACATTCACACACTCCAGCCCGAAGGCCTCGGCGACCCCGGCGTAGGTGACGTTCCCGTCCACGATGTTCACGCCCAACGCAAGCGCTGGGTCGTCCAGGCAGGCCACCTGCCAGCCCTGGGTCGCGAGCGTGATAGCATAGGGCAGCGTGGCGTTGGTCAGGGCGAGCGTGCTCGTTCTCGGCACGCTGCCCGGCATGTTGGTGACACCGTAGTGGACGACGTCGTGGACCGTGTAGATCGGGTCGTCGTGTGTGGTGGGACGAATCGTCTCCACGCAGCCGCCCTGGTCCACGGCCACGTCAACGATCACCGATCCCGGCTTCATGGCCTTCAGATCGTCCTCGAGAATAAGGCTGGGCGCCTTGGCCCCGTGGAGTAGTACCGCACCCACCACCAGGTCGGCGTCCTTGATCTGCTTCCGGATGGCATAGCGGGTGGAGTAGAGTAGATTGACGTTGGCCGGCATGATGCCTTCGAGGTGACGGAGGCGAGCGAGGGATACGTCCAAGATCGCCACCCGGGCACCCAGGCCCGCAGCCATCAGCGCGGCGTGGGTTCCGACGATGCCGCCCCCGAGGATGACGACCTTGCCGGGCAGCACTCCGGGCACTCCACCCAGGAGGACGCCCGCGCCACCCGAGTGGCGCTCGAGGTACTTGGCGCCTTCCTGTACGGCCATGCGACCTGCAACCTCGCTCATGGGGGTCAGAAGGGGCAGTTCACCGCTCGGCAGCTCCACCGTCTCGTAGGCGATCGCGACGGCCTTGGAGGCGATGAGCGCCCGCGTCAGCTCCTCGGAAGACGCAAAATGGAAGTAGGTGAAGAGAACCTGATCAGGCCGGATGTTCCCCCACTCCGTCTCGATGGGCTCCTTGACCTTCATGATCATCTCGGCCCTGGCCCATACCTCGTCCGAGGTGGGCACCAGCTCGGCCCCGGCAGCCGCATAGAAGTCGTCGGTGAAGCCGCTTCCCTGGCCTGCGCCGGCCTCCAGCAAGACCCGGTGGCCCGCGTGCGTCAACGCTTCGGCACCTGCCGGCGTCAGGGCCACACGGTACTCCTCGCGCATTATTTCCTTCGGTACTCCGATCAGCATGACATATGGGGTTGGTGTGGATGTTTTCGGGTTTTGTCGGCCACAAAAGCTACTGAATCAGCCCAGCGGAGGCGACCTCAGGGACCTAGGCTCAGAACGTATTGGTCTTCCGGGTCGAAGAAGCGGACGCACGCCTCGTTCACCTCGTCCAGAGTGACGGCACCGACTCGGGCCAACGACTCCTCCAGCTCCTGGTAGGGCTCCCCCCGCAGGGCGAAGCCCGCTAGGCACAGAAGCCGAGCTCCGGTGGACTCCATGGAGAGGATCATATGCCCCCTTCCTTGATTCTTGGCCTATTCCAGTTCCAGCACCGTGAGGCCCTTTCTATGAAGCAGACGATACTCCGCCAGAATGGCGTCGAGGGCCTGTTCCAGGGCCTCCGGCCGGGTCCCGACATATACGCCGGCGCTGCCGGCCCGGCTATAGAACGACTGGTACGCGAAGACCGAGTAGGCCAAGGCCATCTCCTCTCGAATCCGCTGGAAGAGCCGGGAGCTCATGCCCCCTCCGAACGCGTCCGAGATGAGGATCAGCGCCTCGCGTACCGGATCCGTGTGGGGCGGCGTTCGGTTGCCGACGACCAGATGAGCCTGGGCGGTATCGCGAAGCACCGTGTCGCGTCCCGTTGCGTTTCCGCTCGGCGGGTCGATCTCCGGACAGGGGTCTCCCGCGGGAGCCGGCCCGAAGAGCCGGGCTACGTGATCGGCGACCACCTCGTGCTCGACGTTCCCCGCGCAGGCCACCACGATGTTGCCCCCTCGATATTCGTCGGCGTGGAGCCTACGCACATCCTCGATTTCGAGGGTATTTACGGTCTCGCGGGTGCCGAGGATCGCCTGCCCATAGGGATGCCCGTTCCAGAAGCGCACGCCGTACAGATCGAAGATCAGGTCGTCGGGCGTGTCCTCCACGCTGGCGATCTCCTCCAACACCACCCCGCGCTCCAGCTCCAGGTCCATCGGGTCGAGGCGCGGGTGCAGCACAAGATCCGCAAGCACGTCGAGTGCCTCCGGCAGATGCTCGTCCAGGACCCGGGCCTGATAGCTGGTGTGCTCCCGGGTCGTGTAGGCGTCCAGCGCGCCCCCCAGCGACTCCAGTGAAAGGGCGATCTCGTGCGAGCTGCGTCGCTCGGTACCCTTGAACACGAGGTGCTCCAGGAGGTGGCTGATCCCGAGAACGCTCGACGACTCATGGGCCGAGCCCTGCTTCAGCCACACGCCTGCGGCGACGGAGCGTACTCCAGGAGTGCGCTCCGTTACAAGGCGTACTCCGTTGTCGAGGCGGGTCTCACGCATGGGTGTGGGACACTAGAGGTCCAAGGGGGCATGGGCCCACGGCCCACACCCCCCTGGAAGTCCTACCGAGCGACGGTCGGTCAGCTCAGTGCCTCCTCGACCTCCCGGTCCTCGCTGGGCTCGGTGTCCTTGGACGCCCCGAGGGCGTCCTCCGCCATGGCGGCCTTCCGGGACAGACGGAGGCGACCCTTCTCATCGATGGAGAGGAGCTTCACACGCGTGATTTCTCCCACCTTCAGAACGTCCTCGGTCTTCTCCACCCTCCGGTCTTCGAGCTCGGAGATGTGGCACAGACCTTCCACGCCGGGGAGGATCTCGATGAAGGCACCGAACGAAGTTGTGTTCTTCACCGGGCCCTCGTAGATCCTGCCGACGTCGGGCTCCTGGACGATTGCCTCGATCATCTCGCGAGCTCTCGCCCCGGCCTCTCCGGATACGGCCGCGATCTTGACCAGACCCGTGTCGTCGATGTCGATCTTCGCCCCGGACTCCTCCTGGATGGCCCGGATGGTTTTCCCCTTCGGTCCGATGATGTCGCCAATCTTCGAGGGGTTGATCTGGATCGACACGATGCGTGGCGCGTACTGAGAGAGGTCGCTCCGCGGCTCGGCCAACGCCTGATCCATGATGTCGAGGATGTGCATCCGGCCAACGTGCGCCCGCTCAAGGGCGATCTTGAGGATCTCTTGGGTGAGCCCGTCGATCTTGATGTCCATCTGGATGGACGTGACCCCGTCACGCGTGCCAGCGACCTTGAAGTCCATGTCCCCCAGGGCGTCTTCGAGCCCCAGGATGTCCGTCAGGATGGCGACGTCGTCGCCCTCCCTGATCAGGCCCATGGCAACACCCGCACACGCAGCCTTGATGGGCACGCCCGCGTCCATGAGCGCCAGCGAGGCGCCACAGACGGAAGCCATCGAAGACGACCCATTTGACTCGAGAATGTCGGAGACGATCCGAATCGTGTACGGGAAGTCGTCGTAGGCCGGAAGCAGCGGACGGATGGCCCGCTCGGCCAGGGCCCCGTGACCCTGCTCACGCCTCGACGTTCCTCGGAAGGGCCTCGCCTCGCCCACGGAGAAGGGCGGGAAGTTGTAGTGCAGCATGAACGACTTGGTGACCTCTTCGGCCGTATCGATGGAGTCGATGCGCTGCTCGTCCCAGGACGTGCCGAGCGTCGTCACGACGAGGGCCTGCGTCTGACCCCGGGTGAAGAGCGCAGAGCCGTGGGTTCGGGGTAGGACTCCCACTTCGGACGTGATGGAGCGGACCTCTTCGAGGCCTCGCCCGTCGGCGCGCTCACCCTGCTCCAGAATTCGCCTTCGCATCGACTTCTTCTCGATGCCGCGGAGCACCTCCTTGATGGACTTCTCGTGCTCGGAGTACGCCTCGTCCTCTTCGACCAGGCGCCCGATCACATCCTCGGCCACGGCCGCCATGGCCTGATTGCGCTCGCCCTTGTCCGAGAGCATCAGCGCCTCCTCGATGCGGCTCTCCGCCATCTCGGTTACCCGGTCGGCCAGGACCTGCTCCGGCTCGACGGAGGACCACTCCATGTCGGGGACCCTGTGGCCCTCCAGGAGCTCCTTCTGGATATCGATGAGCTCCCTGATGCCCTGGTGGGCGATCTCGAGTCCCTCGAGGATCTCGGCCTCCGGAACCTCGACCGCACCTCCTTCGACCATGAGGAGGGCGTCCTCCCTCCCGGCTACCACGATGTCCACGTCCGAGTACTCGAGCTGCTGGAACGTGGGGTTCAGCACCCATGTGTCCCGAATGCGGCCGATGCGCACGGAAGCGACCAACGTGTTGAACGGAATCTTGGACATGTTCAAGGCCACCGAGGCTCCGAGCATGGCCAGCACATCCGCCGAGTTTTCCTGGTCGGCGCTCAGGATGAAGCACGCGACTTGGGTCTCGTGCATGAATCCCGAAGGGAACAGGGGTCTGAGCGGACGGTCGGTGAGGCGCGCCGCGAGGACCTCGTTCTCTCCTGGGCGTCCTTCCCGCTTGAAGAAGCCGCCGGGGATCTTCCCGGCTGCGTAGCTCTTTTCCCTGTACTCGATGGTCAGGGGGAAAAACGGTAGGTGGGTGGATTTGTCTTGGACCGTGGCGGCACAAAGCACCACGGTGTCGCCAAACTGTACGAGGCAGGAGCCCTGCGCGAGCTTGGCCATCCGCCCGAACTCGAGGCTTAGAGTGCGCCCCGCGAACTGGCGTTCGATTCTCTGGATCATCTCTCTCTTTTCTCTGCTTTCAGTCGAACGCGACCACCCCGTCCCACTTCGTTTCGCCTGTCGGGGCCTTCCCGACCGGGTCGAGCGAACAGGCTCCTAAGAGAGATCGACCGCCGCAGTGCAGGGCACGGAGTGCCCCGACCGATTGCAGCCATTTGGATGGGCCGATCCTCCAGGGGTCCTGCTGTACTAAGCCGAAACGGCGACCGATCTGTGCGGCCACCCCCATTTCGTGTCCGCCATCCCCACTTCTTCAACAGGCCTTTAGTGTCCCGTTACCAAAGTGTCTCGGCCAGTCGAGGGCACGGTGCATCCGTGGAAACGGAACACTAGTGACGGAGTCCGAGGTCCGCGATAAGCTCGCGGTAGCGCTCCGCGTCGGTGCGCTTCACGTACTCCAACAGCCGGCGGCGGCGTCCAACCATCTTCAGGAGGCCTCGGCGGCTATGATGGTCCTTCTTGTGGTTGTCGAAGTGTGACCTGAGATCATTGATGCGAGCTGTCAGGATCGCGGCCTGGACCGGGGCACTCCCGACGTCTCCCTCGTGGAGCTGGTGCTTCTGAATGATCTCTGCTCTGTTGATCGTCACGTCTGCGTGTGCCTCCGCAAGAGTCTGCGCTTCAGGGGAAGCTTGTTCGTGTATTACGGACAGCCTTTAATATTAGCGGAAGCGTGGTAGAGCAACAACGGCTCGGCCCCCGCCGGGTAGTGATACACTTTGACTTTACCACTACCGCCCGCCGTGGATGTCCGGCCCGCAGTGGATCCACGGCGTTACGTTTCGGCCAGGACCGCCCGGGCTTCCTCCACATCTTCGCGCATCTGATCTACCAGGGCCCGTTTCGAATCGAAGGGACGGATCTCGCGGAGATAGCGCACGAAATCGACGCGGACCTCCTCGCCGTAGATGTCCTCATCGAAGTCAAACAGGTGTATCTCGATGGTGGGTGGTGACCCCCGGAACGTGGGTCGCGGACCCAGATGGAGGGCTCCCCCATACATCCCCGAGCGGAGGATTCCCATGACGGCATAGATGCCCGGGGGCGGAACCAGCTTCTGCCCTACCCCACCACCTCTCACTTCCAGGTTGGCCGTGGGAAAGCCCAGGGTTCGCCCCCGCTGATCCCCCCGGACGACCAATCCTCGGACCGAGTATGGACGACCCAGGGCCTCGCGGGCCGAGCTCATATCGCCCTCCAGGAGGGCCCTTCGGATGCGCGTGGACGAGATGGGACGTTCCTGTGCGCCCACCGGACCTACGACATCGACCTTGAAGCCCAACTCCGAGCCGAGACTGCGCAGAGTCTCGGCGTCGCCGCTTCGCCCCCGCCCGAAGTGGTGGTCGTATCCCACCACCAACTCCTTGACGCCGAGGCGGCCCACGAGGATCTCCTCCACGAAGCGCCGGGGCGAGTACTGGGCCAGCACCGGCGTGAACGGAAGGAAGACGGCGTAGTCGAGTCCCGACTCCGCCAGGATCTCCTTCTTCTCCACCGGCGTGGTGAGCATGGGGGGAGCCAGTTCCGGGCGGACGATGGTGAGAGGATGTGGATGGAAGGTCACGAGCACACTCCGGCGGCCGGTCTCCTCCGCCCTCCGCCGGATCTCGGAGAGGACCTCCCAGTGGCCCCGGTGGACCCCGTCAAAGGTGCCGATGGTGACCACAGTCCCTCTTCCGTCCGACGGGAGGCCCGACGGCAGAGCCGGGTCGATGGCGTAACCGGTCATGACGTCACGGGACCCTGGAGCATCTTCCTTGGCGCCAGTTGGCCCTCTCGTACTTCGGCGATCCCCAGTAGGCCCACATCGTCGAGGACGGCGATGGGCTTATCGCACTCTAACCCGGCTTCTGGCAGCGGAATTCTACCTCCCTGACGAAGGCGCAAAGCCCCGTCGGTCGGCACCTGCACAGTGGTGAGATGACGGAGTGCCTCACGCGCCTCGATCCACTGGCCAGGGGTGGGAGGGGCACCCTCTCGGAGCGCCTCGCCCGGCATGGCTCGTTCGACCGAGAAGTCCCCCACCCATGTCCGGCGCAGGGCGGTGAGGTGGGCCCCGACACCGAGACCTTCACCTACGTCTCTGGCCAGAGCACGGATGTACGTGCCGGCTGAGCACGTCACCTCGAAGGAGAGGTCGGGAGGATCGAACTCGGTCAGGCGGATGCCCGAGATCTCCACAGCCACAGGATTCAGCTCGACCCTCTCGCCTCGCCTGGCCTTCCTGTACATGGCCTCTCCGCCGATCTTCTTCGCCGAGAACTGCGGTGGTACCTGCTCGATCCGGCCCTGAAAGCGCGCCAGCTCCGACGAGACGTCATCGCGGCCGATCGTCTGCCACTCCCCCTCCGGCTCCACGACCCGGCCTTGGGAGTCGTGGGTGTCCGTTCTAATCCCCAGCCGGGCCTTTGCCGTATAGGTCTTGGGAAGGCCCGAGAGGTACTCGGCCAAGCGGGTCGCCGGTCCGAAGAGGAGGATCAACAGTCCCGACGCGAAAGGGTCGAGGGTTCCGGTATGTCCGACGCGCCTCGTGCCTAGTCCCCTACGCGCCCAGGCCACCACGTCGTGGGACGTGGGTCCCGCCGGCTTGTCCACCAGGAAGGCTCCGCCTCGTTCTGGCATCTCGAAGGCGTCAGTCCTCACTCGGCTCCACCTGCGCGCTGTCACCCGACGTTTCGGGGCGCTGCTCCTTTCGGATCTCGCGAAGGATCTCCTCGATGCGATTGGCCTGCTCAAGAGTCTCGTCCTCCAGGAAGCGCAACTCGGGAAGGCGACGGATGTGCAGCATGGATCCGAGCTCCCGCCGGATGAAGTTGGACGCGGCATCGAGACCCTTCATGGCCTCCTTGCGCTCCTCGTCCCCACCGGCGACCCGCACGTAGATGCGAGCGAGCCACAGGTCCGAGGTTACGGCGACACCCGTGATCACGACGTCCTTGACCCTGGGATCCCGCACGTCCCGGCGCAGAATGTCAGTGATCTCTCGCCGGAACTGCTCGTTCAGGCGGGCGAGGCGTCGGTCGGGCATAGATCCTAAAGGACGTGGCCGATGAGAGACACCGGCCGGTTCAATAGAGGTCCCTCTTGCTGGAGAGGATCACGGCGCGTGTCTCTCGTTCGATGAGGCGGTCGACCTTCGAGAGCAGCGACTCGGCCAGGCGTCCGTCGGTGGTCACCAGAGCCACGGACAACTGGGTCCGTGTCCACGCGTCTTGATGGCCGGTCTCGGCCACCGAGACGTTGAACCGACTGCGGAGGCGGTCCTTCAACGACTTGACGACCCTTCGCTTTTCCTTGAGCGAGCCGCATCCCGGAAGCGAGAGCTCCCATGAGCACGCGGCCACCAGCACGTGTCGCTCCTCCTACGGGCTTCCCCGGAACACTAGTGTTCCGTTTCCGACGTTCGCGAGCCACTACGAGGGTCGGGGCGCCGTGGGATCAAGGCGGGACGACGGGGCGTAGCGCAAGCTACGTTAAGGAGTCCCAACGCTGAGCCCACGGATGTACCGTGCCCTCGACTGGCCGAGACACTTTGGTAACGGGACACTATCCCGTGGCTCCGGCGAGCGTGCGAGCCACTTCCTCGACCGAGTAGCACTCGATGATGTCGCCGAGTTTGATGTCGTTGAAGTTGGCGATCCCGATGCCGCACTCGAAGCCCTCTCGCACCTCCTTCGCGTCGTCCTTGAAGCGCTTGAGAGAGGAGATCTCGCCTTCGTAAACGACGATTCCGTCACGCACGAGCCGTGCACGGGACTTCCGCTCGATGACGCCTTCGAGGACATGCGAGCCGCCGATGGTGCCCACCTTGCTGACCTTGAAGACCTCGCGAACCTCGGCGGTACCGAGAATGGTCTCTCTCCGCTCCGGTGTCAGCATGCCCTCGAGGACAGCACGCACCTCATCCACGGCCTCGTAGATGACGTCGTACACGCGGATGTCCACTCCGTCTCGCTCGGCATGCTTCCGGGCGTTGGTGTAGGGGCGCACGCGGAAGCCGATGATGACCGAGCCGGACGTCCCGGCGAGCAACACGTCTTCTTCGTTGATGGCCCCTACCGCCCGATGGACGATCTGGACCTTCACCTCGTCGGTCCCTAGCTGCTCGAGGGCGTCGGATAGGGCCTGCACCGAGCCGTCCACGTCCGCCTTGATGATGAGGGGGAGCATGTCGGCCTGGCCGGAGGCGAGCAGGCCGGAGAAGTCGCCCAGCTTGACGCCACGCTCCCTGATGCGGAGCTGCTTCTCCCGCTCGAGGCGCATGCGGCTCAGGGCGATCTCGCTCGCTTTCTCGGCAGCCATCACCTGGAACGCGTCACCGGCTTGGGGAACCCCTGCCGTCCCGAGGAGCTGCACCGGAATCCCCGGACTCACTTCCTTCACCGGGTTGCCCCGCTCGTCGAGCATGGCACGCACGCGGCCCTCGAAGTGCCCGACCAGGAAGGAATCCCCGACCCGCAGCGTGCCCTTCTGCACGAGTACCGAGACGACCGGGCCCTTTCCGACGTCGAGCTGAGCTTCGATGACGATCCCCTTCGCATCGCGGTTCGGGTTCGCCTTGAGCTCCAGGAGTTCGGCCTGCAGGAGGACCTTCTCGAGGAGGTCGTCGATCCCTTCACCGGTCTTCGCGGAGATGTCGCCGCTCAGGACGTCTCCACCGAACTCCTCGACCTGTACGTCCTGCTGCAGAAGCTTCTGCTTGACCTTCATGGGATCGGCAGCCGGTAGATCGCACTTGTTGACGGCCACGACGATGGGTACGCCCGCATTCCGCGCGTGGCTGATGGCCTCTCTGGTCTGGGGCATGACGGAGTCGTCCGCGGCGACGACGAGAATCACAATGTCCGTGACCTCGGCGCCTCGTGCCCGCATGGCCGTGAACGCCGCGTGGCCGGGAGTGTCCAGGAAAGTGATGCTTCGCTCGTCACCCAGCTCCATGTGATACGCACCTATGTGCTGGGTGATGCCTCCCGACTCTCCAGCCACGACGTTCGAGCGCCGGATCTTGTCGAGCAGGAGCGTCTTTCCGTGGTCAACGTGACCCATGACCGTCACCACGGGGGCTCGCGGCTGCAGATCCTCTGGAGAGTCCTCCTCGATCGCGTCTTCCTCGTCGACGCTGTACTCCTCCTCACGCACGGCGGTGAAGTCGAACTCATCCAGAAGCAGCTCGATCTGATCGAAGTCGAGCCTCTGATTGATGGTGACCATGAGGCTGAGATTTTTGAACGCGGAGCCGATGATCTCGGTGGAGGACACGTCCACCAGCTCCGACAGCTCGGAGACCGTGAGGAACTCGTTCACCCGAACGGTCGTCCGCTCGCGCTCCTCCTCCTCACGTGCCTCCTCCTCGGCGGCCTCGCGCTCCTCCTTCGTGGACGCGGATCCTTTGCGACGGCGCTTCTTGCCACCGCCCTTGAGCTCAGCCATGACCCGCTGGATGTTCTCCTGGACCGCGCTCTGATCGACGCGCTGGCGCTTCTTACCCTTCTTTTTCTGGCGCTGCCGCCGCTGGCCGTCGGCCGTATATCCCTCCGCCTGCACGCGAACCTGCCCGCCGGCGCCTGCGCTGACTCCCGGCTTG
This sequence comes from Longimicrobiales bacterium, assembly GCA_965218295.1. Taxonomy (GTDB): domain Bacteria; phylum Gemmatimonadota; class Gemmatimonadetes; order Longimicrobiales; family Gaopeijiaceae; genus CBDCKN01. The sequence continues at coordinate 33,406 of CBDCKN010000008.1, forward strand.
GGCCGACGGATGACACGAGCAGGCCCCTCGGGCGCGGACTCGCGAACGGGCTCCGGCGGCGTAGCCGGTGCCACGGGCAACTCAGCCGTCTCGACGAGCGCCTCAGTTGCAACCTCCTCGGCAGGGGCCTCTGCAGCCACCTCTTCCTCGGCTACGGGCTCCTCGGCCTCGGCTTCTTCCTCCGACTCCTCGTCCTGCGCCGACTCCTCTGGCTCGGCGTCCTCGTCGGCCACAGCGTCCGAAGCGGCGACGTCGTCAGCCTCTTCCGCGGTGGGTTCCTCCCAGGACTCGGCCTCTTCCTGCTCTGGCTCGGGCTCTGGCAGTATTTCACTCGCCCGGCGCCTCCGACGCCGGCCCGCAATAGGCTTGGCGTCCTCGATGGCGGCCTGAATCGCCTCGTTCGCGTCCTTGTGACCGGCACGACGCTCCCGCTCGAGGCGAGCGAGAATCCGCGACACGTCCTCGTCGCTCATGGGCGCATCCTCGTCAGGGACGGAGATGTGCAACGTCCTCAACAGGCTAAGCAAAACCTCGGACGAAACTCCGAGATCTCTGGCTAGTTCTACAACCCGCATCTACTTTGCCTACCTCCGCTTCTCAGTCTCGTCCTTCGTACCCCGGTTCGCGGCCAACTGCCTAGCCAGCCGGCTCGCGAAGCCCGCCTCGGTGACAGCAACGGCGGAGATCGGAGCGGATCCGACCGCCGCACCCAATTCGGCCCGGCTCCCCAGGATCACGCGGGGAGTCGCCCGATGGCGCAGCAGCTTCAACACTTTGTCCCGTTGGACCTCCGAGGCGTCGTCGGCAAACAACACCAGCCGGGCGCGTCCATCCTTGACGGCGCGCTGAGTGGATCCGGTCCCGCGCTCCAATGCGCCGGCTCGACGGGCGAGCCCCAGGAGCACCAATGCGCTACGCTTCGACCGGCTCTTCATCGTCTCCACTCGTCGCCTCTTCGCGCGCCTCTTCACCCGCCTCTTCACCCGCATCCTCGAGGCCGCCCACGACCTCCGCTCCCTCCGCACCCATGGCGGCAGCCAGGCCCTCCGCCTCGGCTTCGTCCACCTCATCTACCGCCACCTCGGCGTTTCCTGCCCCTGCTACATCGTCAGCCTCGTCCCCGCCGGCTTCTTCCGTCGTGCCCTCGAGGTCCACCGTATCCTCGGCCTCGGCGGTGTCTGAGGCGTCTCCGGCCGTGGAGGAATCATCCTCGACGACCGCGCTCTTCGTGGCGGACGAATCCGCCACGACAGTGAGCTCATCTATGAGGGTGAGGAGCCGATCCGCATCGGCTTCCGTCAGCCCCTCGACAGCCAGGAAGTCGTTGCGGTTGAAGTCGATGATCTGCAGAAAAGTACTAAACTCAGCCGCCCCGAGGGCCGCCAGAGTCCCCGGAGCGAGATCCAGTTCCGCCAACGAAAAGTCGGAGGTCTCGTAGTCGCCCTCGCTCGATTCCTGGAACAAGGAAAGATCCGCTCCGAGCTCAACCCACTCCCGCGAACCGTACAGGTCGATCTGCCAGCCGATGAGTTGGGACGCGAGCCGCACATTCTGGCCGTTCCGGCCGATGGCCAGGGAGAGCTGATCCTCGTCGACGATGGCCGTGATCACCTGGCGCTCTGGATCGCTCATGACCTTGGAGACCCGCGCCGGTGCCAGGGAGCGCCGCGCGAATATCTCCGGCTCGGCGTGCCACGGGACGATGTCGATCCGCTCTCCGCCGAGCTCCTGCACCACCGCTTGCACCCGGGAGCCTCTAAGGCCGACGCAGGCACCCACTGGATCGATGGACTCATCCCGGCTGTAGACGGCGATCTTCGTCCGTCCACCGACCTCACGGGCCACTTCCTTGATGTCCACGATCCCCTGGTGGATCTCCGGCACCTCCAGGTTGAAGAGGGCCGCCACGAAAAGGGGGTCTCCCCTGGAGAGGATGAGGCGAGGACCTTTCGGGGTTTCTTCAACCTTTTTGAGAACGCACCGAATGGGATCGCCCTGCCGGAATCGCTCCCGGGGATTCTGATCTTTCCAGGGAATGATGGCGTCGGCGTCGGGCAAGCGGTTGAGCATGACCACGATCTTGCCACGCTCGATCTGCTGCACCTCGCCGGAGAGTAGCTCCCCGATGCGGTCCGAGTACTCATCACGAATTCGGTCACGCTCGGTTTCACGAATCAGCTGAACGATACGCTGTTTCACGGCCATGACCGCGTTGCGACCGAAGTCCGCGAAATCGACCGGAATCTCCATTACGTCGCCGACTTCGAACCCTTCGTCGTCCCAGCGGGCCTCCTCGAGGCTGATTTCGGACGAGGGGTCTTCCACCTCCTCGACAACCCGTCGGAGCACCACGATGTCGAATCCGCCGGCCACATCGTCAATGGTGATCTCGGCCTGTACGTTCGGACCGTATATGCGCGCCAGACCCGCCCTAATCCCGTCTTGGAGGAGTTCATTCACCTCATCTGGAGACAGGCTCTTCGTTGCGGCGACATCTCTGAACGCCGCGACGATCTGGCCGGTATCAGTCATATTGTCCTCACCCCGTACGCCCTACTTCCAGGTGAACAGGAGGTGGGCACCCTTGATGTCGGTCAGGGGCACGCACACCTCAGTCCCATCTCCCAGTCGGAGCCGGGCCGTCGGCTCCGGTTCCGGGTCCAATCCCAATAACTCGGCCTCGAGCCGAGTAGACCGCTCAGCGAGAACCCCGTGGCCTTTGACCACGACCGACCGGCCTGCAAAGCGCTCCCAGTCGCGTGGCCGGACCAACGGCCGCTCGACTCCCGGAGACGAGACCTCCAGCACATAGTGCTCAGGCACGTCCTCGTGCTCGTCGAGCCAAGCCTCGAGGGCACGGCTCACCTGAGCACAATCGTCCACCGTGACCGACGACTCCAGCCCCGAGCGGAGCCGATCCATGCGGACGCGCATGATCGGCCGAGCCCGGCTCCCGGCCCACTCCAGCAAGACGAGCTCGAATCCCAGAGCCGCGATTCGTGCCTCCATCTCCTGCTCGATTTCGGGCCGTGATGCAGCCATGGCCACCCCTACCGGAGGCCGCGGCTTACGCAAACCTCTGAGAACAAAAAAGCGGGGGCAACCAACTCCCCCACTCACAAAAGCGGCCGCCCCAGGGGCGGCCCTTACGACCAGTAATATAGGCGCAATGCCTTGATTCCTCAAGACTTGAGCCCCTGGTGGCCGGCCTCAGGGCTTCACGCGTCCCCCTCGTCCTCGGCCGGCCCCTCGGAGGCCTCTTCGACCTCGAGCCCCAGGGATCTCTCAACACCCTTGACCCTCTCCTTGAGCCCGTCCACCACGCCCTTCAGGCCGTCGAAGTCCTTTTGTTTGACGAAGTCGAAGGCCTCCCGAGCCTCCCCGGCTCTGGCCTGGGCTTTCTCCAGCGTCGAGCGCATGACCTCTTTCGCCCTCTCAGGCGTGAGATTGCCCCGCTCCCTCGCTTCGCTGAGAGTCTCCTCGATGGCGTCTTTCATGGCACTGAGCATGCTCATCCCCTGCCGAATGCCGCCCTTTATGCTGTCTGTCCGGCTTTTCTCTTGCGATTCCTGCTCGGTGCCCGAGCCGTTGTTCTCCTCAGGAGCGTTCTCTTCCGACATGATGTCACTCTTTTCCTCTGTGAGGTGACCAGGTCGTCGTTCTTCTAGTGTAGCGGTACGGAAACCCGCCAGCTACCGGATGTCACGTGACGTACAGGAGCCCCTGCAGGGCCTCTATCGGGGTCACCGGAGCGTTCAGTCCACCTCTAGACCCTACGGACGTGGCGCCCACTGGGTTTCTAGGAGGCCTCGACCCTCTCGATACGGGCCCCGAGGGCACGGAGCCGCTGGTCGATGCGCTCGTACCCACGCTCGATCTGGCGGATGTTCTGGATGCGGCTCGTGCCCTCTGCCCCCAGGGCCGCGATCAGCATGGCCATCCCAGCCCGGATGTCGGGGCTCTCCAGCGTCGTGGCCCGGAGCTTGGATGGACCAGCCACCACCGCTCGGTGGGGATCGCAGAGGATGATCTGGGCACCCATGGCCGCGAGCTTGTCCGTGAAGTACATGCGGGACTCGAACATCTTCTCGTGCACCAGGACGGTCCCGGTACACTGTGTGGCCGTGACCACGGCGATGGACGTGAGATCCGCCGGAAACGCCGGCCAGGGGCCGTCGTCGATCTTGGGCACGGCACCGAAAGCGTCGCTGGCCACCCGGCACTCGCGGTCACCGTGAATCGTGAGTGAATCCGCAGCGATGGTCACCTCCACTCCGAGTCGCGCGAAGCCCAACAAGGTGGAATCCAGGTGCTCGATGGGGGCCTCTTCCACCACCAGCTCACTCCCCGTCACTACGGCAAGGCCGATGAAGGACCCCGTCTCGATGTGGTCCCTGCCGATGGCGAAGGTGGTACCGCCCAGCTCCCGGACCCCTTCGATGCGAAGGCGATTCGTGCCGATCCCCTCGATGTGGGCACCCATGCCGTTAAGGAGATGACACAGATCCTGGACGTGCGGCTCGGAGGCGACATTCCGCAGCGACGACTCCCCGTCGGCGAGCACGGCCGCCATGATGGTGTTCTCGGTGGCCGTCACGGAGGGCTCGTCCAGGAACACGTCGGCCCCAGTCAGGCCCGGTGCTTCGATCCGGAATCCCCCGTTCAGGCTCACTTCAGCCCCCAGGGCCTCGAACGCCAGGAAGTGGGTGTCCATGCGACGACGACCGATCACGTCTCCACCCGGCGGAGGCAAATCGACCCGCCCAAAGCGGGCCAGGAGGGGTCCGGCGAGGAGTAGCGACGCTCGAATGCGCTCGGCCAACCTCCGGTCCACCCCTGCTGAAACCACTTCGGAAGCATCCACGGTGACCACGTTCTCGTCGTCCCATCGTACGTCGGCGCCGAGCGAGCCCACTATTTCCAAGAGGGTCTCGACGTCGCGAATGTGTGGGATGTTCTGGAGGGTGACGGGCTCGGATGCGAGCACTGTGGCTGCGATTGCAGGCAAGGCAGCGTTCTTGTTGCCGGCGGGTCGGATCGTCCCGGTCAGGGTATGGCCGCCCTCCACGATAAAGCTGGGCATGTCCTCCTTGCGGTCTCCGAAGTAAGTGGCCGACACCGTTCCGGTGTGGGGACCCGCGACCGTTTCGCCACGTCGGCCTCGAACATATTCCACCTTCCCCTGACGCAGCAACCGGCTCATCATCGTAGCGCCCTCCAGCTCGGAATACTTCTCTGCCCAAAGCCTTCACCCCTCGCGTGGGACCATGGCTTGCGATACTCTGCTGCACGTAGCGTGCCGCCATAGGGAGGGCTTCCGCTGATACGTCGTTTCGCCCCCAGCCAAGTCTGAGCTAGCACCTCGCTCCCACCCTTTCTGGGTCTCGGCCTCGTTCCCCAGGGCGCATCTCATTGGCCATGGCGTTATCCGCCTTCCTGACCTTCTACGGGCCCGAAGTGGGAGGCCTGGACGCCAGCCAGGCCCTGTTCAGCGTCGTGGTGATAGGCGTCGTGATCTCCGAGCTGGTGGGCCCGGTGCTCACGACTGCCACGCTGCGGCGAGCCGGTGAGATCTCCTCTCGGGGCGAAGAAGCCCTGGTCCAAGGAGACGACCAACAGGCCCGAGCTCACGCTGCGCGGCATACCCCGGGCGTGGCCGCAGAAGCCGAAAGTAGCGGGGAGGACGTGGCCGAGTGATCCAGGGAGAGCAGGCGGCGAAAGCGAGCCCGGCACCGTGCTCTGGGAGCCGATCTGGAACTCTGACGTCCTGAGCTTATACCTTTGGCCATGGACCATCGACTTCTCATTCCTGCTCTACTGCCCCTCCGGGGCACTACGCAGGCGCTCGCCCAGCCCGGAGGCCTCCAGGTCGCAGCCGACATCTCGGCGGTGGCCCTGGCTGCGATATCGGCTTTACTGCTGTTGACCATGTTGGTGCTGCTCGTCCAGCTCCGGAAGCTGCTCGCCGCCCTTCAACGGCAGCTGCAGCCGGTCGCGGACCGCGCCCGCGTGGCGGCCGAGAATGTGGAGTTCATCTCCGCTGTGGTCCGCGAAGACGTCCAGAAGATCCACTCCTCGGTGGCCGGACTCTCGGACCGGCTCAAGGACGCTTCTCAGCGCATGGAGGAGAGAGTCGAGGAGTTCAACGCCCTCATGGACGTGGTACAGAACGAAGCCGAATCCGTCCTGCTGGATACCGCGGCCGCTGTCCGCGGAGTTCGTGCCGGGGCCCAGACCATAGGAGAGGGCGTGGCCTCCGAAGAGCCCGATTCCGAGGCAGTGCCCACCCCCGGGGCCGGTGAGTCGGAGGAGGCCGGCGATACGGCTGGAACCGTGGTCACGGGAGACGCCGAGACCACGTGAAGATCGTCTGGACCCTCTCGATAGCACTCGGCTGGATCCTCCTCGATCCTGAGCCTCTGTGGGCATGGGGCCCAGGAACCCACATCGCGCTAGGAGAGACCCTTCTCGCGTCTCTCTACCTGCTCCGCCGGCCATACGGGCGATCATCGAGTCCAACCCGCTTCACTTCCTGTACGGATCTATCGCCGCCGACATCTCATTCGCCAAGAAGTACGTCCCAGAAGGCAGGCACTGCCATCGCTGGCACGTGGGTGAGGAGATCCTGGCCACCGCTGACAGCCCGCGCCTGACGTCGGTGGGCTACGGCTACCTCGCTCATCTGGCGGCGGACACGGTCGCCCACAATCTCTTCATGCCCCGGCAGCTGCTCACCACGAGCACCACGCAAGCACTCGGCCACGCGTACTGGGAGCACCGCATGGACATGCATGTCGGAGAGGAGTACCTGACCAAAGCGAGACATCTGGTCATGGAGAACGACTACTCCGAAGCGGACGAGCTCTTCGACCGGGTCCTCAGCGGCACCATCTTCAGCTTTCACACCAACCGCAGGATCTTCCGCGGGATGATCCGCTTCAGTGATCATGACCGCTGGAAGCAGGTGTTCGAGCGGGTCTTGCAGAAGTCACGCTTCGACCTGCCCCATGCCGCGGTGGAGACGTACCACGCCCTCTCGTTTGAGTACGTCGTCGACTACCTGGTATCGCGGGAGAGCTCCCGCCCGGCCATGCTCGACCCCACGGGAGAGCTCAACCTGAGGCTGGCGAAGAAGGTGCGCCGTCTCACCATGGCCCGGGGAGGGGCCGCCGACCCGGCTCACCTACACCGGAGCGCCGACGAGTTCTTTCCCCTGCCTGGCGACGCGCTCATCCACTGGCCCGAACGGGAGGGCATGGCGGTCATCAGCGACTGAGCCGTTCCCTGAGAAGGTCTCCGGTGGCCTTGGGGTCGGCGCGCCCCCCCGACCGCTGCATGACGCGGCCGATGAAGTGACCCAGAAGCTTGGCCTCGCCTCCTCGATATCGCTCCACCTCCTCGGGACTCTCCGCCAGAACGCCGTCCACCCACGTCTCGAGCTCATCGGTGTCCTGGACCTGGGCGAGGCCTTCGGACTCGACGATTTCCGAGGCGCGTCGGCCCGAGTCCACCATGCGTCCCAACACCGTTCGTCCCATGCTGCCGGACAGCGTGCCGTTCTCCACGAGGGAGATAAGCTCCGCCACGTCGGCGGGTGTCGGGCCAAGGCCAGCGATGTCTCGACGAACCCGGTTCGCTTCCTTGAGGAGGGGGCCTCGGGCCCAGTTGGAGGCGGTCTTGGGATTCCCCAACAGGGACGCGAGCTCCTCGAAATAGTCCGCCAGTGAGCGGGAGGAGGTGAGGACCTCCACATCCCCCTCGGGAAGAGCCAGCTCCTCCAAAAGACGTGACTTCCGCTCGTGGGGCAGCTCCGGCAGCGCCTCCCACGACCGAGTCACGCGGTCGGCGTCAAGCCGGAGGAGGGGAAGATCGGGGTCGGGGAAGTAGCGATAGTCGTGGCTCTCCTCCTTGGAGCGCATGGACCGCACCGTGCCGTCACGCTCGTCCCAAAGGAGGGTCTCCTGAATTACGGCCTCACCGGATGCGAGCACCTCTTCTTGCCTCTCCACCTCACGTTGAAGGGCCTTCTCCACAGCCGAGAACGAGTTCAGGTTCTTGACCTCGGTCTTCACACCCAGCTCCTGCGAGCCGAAGGCCCTGAGCGAGACGTTGGCATCCACCCGGAGGCTGCCTTCCTCCATGTTGCAGTCGCTCACGTCCAGGTACTCCAGCGTGCGCTTGAGCCCTTGCAGGAACGCTCTGGCCTCAGCCGGCGTCCGGAGGTCCGGCTCGGTCACGATCTCGATGAGCGGGACGCCCGCCCGGTTGAGGTCCACAGCCGTCCCCTCCGGAAAGCGGTCGTGAACGGACTTGCCGGCGTCTTCTTCAAGATGGGTCCGGCGGATCCGAATCGGACGCGCGTCGGATCCCGACCCGACCACGACGGATCCATTGGTGGCGAGGGGCTGCTCGAACTGCGTGATCTGATACCCCTTCGGCAGATCGGGGTAGAAGTAGCTCTTGCGCGCAAAGACGCTCACCCTGTGGACCTGGCAATCGAGGCCCAGGGCCGCCGTGATCGCCAGATCTACGGCCTCTGCGTTCAGCACGGGGAGCGCGCCGGGCAACCCCAGGCACACCGGACAAACATGGCTGTTGGGCGGGGCACCGAAGGTCGTGGAGTCGGCACAGAACAGCTTCTCTGCCGTGCGGAGCTGTACGTGGACCTCCAGACCGATGACGGTCTCCCAGCTCATTCCGCCCCTCCTTCCCCAGGGTCTCCCGCAGGAGCCCCCGACCGACCAGCCGAATCGCCGGCGGACTCGAGAGCCGCTGCCGCCCGGAACAGGGCAGACTCGCCCCACCAGGGTGCGATGACCTGGCCCCCCACGGGTAGCCCGTCGGAGTCACCCACCGGTACGGAGATTGCGGGCACGCCAGCCAGGTTCGCCGTGACAGTGAAGACGTCGGCCAGGTACATCTGAAGCGGATCCTCGATGCGCTCACCGAGGGGAAACGCCACCGTAGGGGACGTGGGAGTGAAAAGTACGTCGATCCCGTCCTGGAAGACCTCCCCGAAATCCGCCGACACCAGGCGACGCACTCGCTGGGCCCGGCCGTAGTACTGCTCATAGTAGCCGGCAGTCAGAGCGAACGTGCCCAGGAGGATCCGTCGTTTCACCTCGTCACCGAACCCGGAGGTGCGCGTCTTCTCATACAACTCGCCCAAGTCCCGGCAGCCGTCCTGCCGAGCTCCATATCGCACGCCGTCGAAACGGGCCAGGTTGCTCGAGGCCTCGGCGTTGGCCACCACGTAGTAGGCCGGAAGCGCATACGGAGTGTTGGGGAGCGAAACCTCACGGATGATGGCCCCGCGCTCCTCGAGCGCATCCAGAGCTTCCTGGCAGCGCGCCTGCACTCCCTCCTCCAACGCATCTCCGAAGTACTCCCGGGGCACACCGACCACCAAGCCCTCGGCTCCTTCGTCACATGCCGCCGCCAGGTCGGGGATGGTCCGCTCGACCGACGTGGAGTCCAGAGGATCGTGCCCTGCCACGACCTGCAGGAGCTCCGCCGCATCGCGCACAGTTCGCCCGAACGTACCGACCTGGTCCAGGGACGAGGCGAATGCGACCAGCCCGTACCGGCTCACGAGACCGTAGGTCGGCTTGACCCCCACGACGCCACAGAAGGCGGCGGGCTGTCGCACCGACCCCCCGGTGTCGGAGCCCAAGGCCCCCGGAACCAGCCCGGCCGCAACGGCGGCCGCGGAGCCTCCCGAGCTGCCGCCGGGCACCCGGGTGGGATCCACCGGATTACGCACGGGTCCGAACGCCGAGTTCTCGCTCGACGAGCCCATGGCGAACTCGTCCATGTTGGTCTTACCCACCACCACCGCCCCCTCCTCCCGTAGCCGTCGCACGACGGTGGCCTCGTAGGGAGAGCGATACCCTTCAAGGATCTTGGAGGCGCACGTAGTAGGGAGCCCGTCGGTGGTGGCGAGGTTATCCTTGACGGCCACCGGCACCCCGGCGAGCCGTCCTTCGGCCGGCCCGCCTCCCGGTAGCTCGAGGTCGTCGGACGAGAGCACGGCCAGGAAGGCATTCAGAGGCTCGGGGCCTTCTTCACGCTCCCGGAGCTTCTGGAGCGCGGCCTGCCCAGGCTCCAGCGGATCCACATCCCCGGCACGGACAGCCGCGGCGACGGAGGCGATGTGCGTCATTCTTGGCTCGAGGGCTTGTCCTCACCACCGAGGGACGGTGGGGAGGGAACGACGAAGAAACCGTCCCTGAAGTCCGGCGCGTAGTCGCTCGGCGGCTCGACCAGGGGATCGGGCTCCCGTTCACCGGGACCGCGCTCGGGGGCGCCGCCTTCGCTAGGATCCACGGCCTGCGCACCGTCTACGGACACGGACGACAGGGTGTCCACGTACTCCAGAATGTCGTTGAGGTCTCGCCCAAGCTCTTCAGCCTCCGCCTCTGCAAGGCGCACACGAGCGAGCTTCGCGATCCGGCGAACGTCTTCGCGACTTACAGACACGACGCGCTGTCAGTCGTAGTCACGGCGGAGACCCGCGTACCGGACCACCAGACTCTTTCTGCCCACCGACTCGAAGTTGATCGTCACCTTGAGATCTCTCCCAAAGCCCGAGACTTCGCCCACGGTTCCGGACCCGAACGTCTCGTGGACCACCCTCTCACCCTTCACGAAGCGTGGAAGGTCCTGGTTGAGGGCGTCGTCGAGATCGAGATCGTCGTCTGGCGTCTCCCGGTCGCTGGCCACATACGATCTATCCCGGCGGGCCCTCCGTGACAGGTAACCTCCCGTACTCCCCACGACCGAGGTCTCCACCTCTTCCAGGAGATGCTCGGGAATGGCTGCGACGAACGGTGAGAGACGTCCATACATGATGTCGCCGGCGCGGCGTCGTTGCCGAGCGTGGGTCAGAAAGAGCTTGTCCTCGGCCCGCGTGATCCCGACGTAAAAGAGGCGACGCTCCTCCTCCAGCTCCGCCGGCTCGTCGTAGGCGCGGCTCAACGGGAAGAGCCCGTCTTCGAGCCCCGAGATGAATACCACCGGAAATTCCAGCCCCTTGGCGTTGTGGAGGGTCATCATCGTCACCGCGTCGGCGTCGGGGTCGTGGCGATCCACGTCGGCCACGAGTGCGACCTGTTGGAGGAACAAATCGAGCTCGGTGAAGTGATCGAAGTCGTCGTCTTCCAACTCCTCCATGAGCTCTGCATTGTAGTCGAGCGCCCCGGCGATGAGCTCGCGTACGTTGTCGGCCCGATCCTCGCCCTCGGGTCCTTCGTCCTCGAGATGGCGTGAGAGCTCCAGTTCCTTCACGAGACTCTCTATTAGCTCGCCTACCCGCATCTGGGAGGCCAGCGCCGAATACCTCTGTATCAGTATGGCGAACCGCTTGAGGCCCCTGGCGCCCGCCGTCGGAATCTCGGGCGCTTCGTCGGCCCTTGAGGCCGCCTCCAACAGTCCGACTTCATGGGACTCGGCCCAGCTCGCCAGACGCTCCTGCGTGGCGGCGCCGACCCCGCGGCGGGGGTAGTTCACGATGCGCTCGAACGCCCCGGCATCCAGGGGATTCGAGATGAGCCGAAGGTAGGCCAGGACGTCCTGGATCTCACGACGCTCGTAGAACCGGACCCCGCCGACGATCTGGTACGGCAGGCCCCGCCGGCGAAACACGTCCTCCAGCGCCCGGGACTGGGCGTTGGTACGATAGAGGATGGCTACCTCGCGATGCGTGAGACCGGGAGCCTCCGCCAGGCGGCCCTCGATCTGATCGCAGATCCAACGTGCCTCGTCCGTCTCGCCAGCAGAGGTCAGGAGCGTGATCCGCTCCCCCCCTGCTCGATCCGTGCGCAGCGTCTTCCCCTTCCGCTGCACGTTTTCCGCGATGACCGTGTTGGCCGCTGAGAGGATCACTTCGGTGGAGCGGTAGTTCTGCTCCAAGCGCACGACATGTGCACCCAGAAACGCCGTCTCGAAGTCGAGGATGTTTCGGATGTCGGCTCCCCGCCAGCCATAGATACTCTGATCGTCGTCTCCCACGACCATGAGGTTCTGGTGCTCCGACGCCAAGAGCTCCACGAAACGGAATTGCGCGCGATTCGTGTCCTGATACTCGTCCACCAGCACGAAGTTGAAGCGGCGTCGATACCTGCTCAGAAGATCCGGATGGGCCTCGAGAAGCTCCACCGGCTTGACCAGCAGGTCATCGAAGTCGAACGCGTTCTGGTTCTTCAACGACTCCTGGTACGCCGGGTACACTCGGGCCACGTTGCGGGCCAAGATGTCGGAGCTCCCCTCGTTCTCTTCGACGAACTGCTGCGGCGAGACGAGCTGATTCTTCGCTCCGCTCAGGTGCGCGCGAATCGCCTTCGGGCTCCAACGCCGCGTGTCCAGACCCACCGCCTCGGCCGTCTTCTTGATGAGCTTGAGACTCTGCTCGGCATCGAAGATGGTGAAGGTGTTCGTCCAACCCAGGCTCGGAGCATGCCGGCGCAGAAGGCGAGCACCCAGGGAGTGGAAAGTGCCGATCCACATGCCTCGGGGCTTCTCGCCCAGCAGAACGGTGATCCTCTCCCGCATCTCGCCGGCTGCCTTGTTGGTGAACGTGACGGACAAGATACGGTCAGGGGGAACGCCCTGTTCGTGGATCAGGTGAGCGACGCGGGTGGTGAGGACGCGGGTCTTGCCCGACCCGGCACCTGCCAAGACGAGCAGCGGTCCCTCGAAATGCGTCACCGCCTCGCGTTGGCTCTCGTTCAGCTGCGTCAAATACGAATCGGAGGCGACCGCGCGCCGGTCCCGTGCTTCAGCAGAGGTGTTCAGTGCATCGACTCCGATCAGGGACGGGCCGCAGGAAGACGGACCTCGAAGGTGGCTCCAGCACCCTCGGTGTCCAGAAGATATATGTGACCCTTGTGGCCAGACTCGACGATCCGACGGGACAGGGTGAGGCCGACCCCCCAACCACGGTCCTTTCCGCTGACGCCGGGCTCGAAAATCTTGTCGCGCACCTCCGGATCCACCCCCGGGCCCGTATCCTTGATGCGCAGATGCACCCAGCCCGGAAGACCCTTTCGGACCTGCAGCAGGATCTCGCCCCCCCGTCCGGCCATCGCGTCCAAGGCGTTCTTCACCACGTTCTCGAGAGCCCATGAGAGGAGCACTTCATTCCCGAGGATCTTCGGCATGCCCTTGGGCACGTCGACGACGATGAGGATGCCAGTGGTGAGCCTGGGAAGACGCGCCTGCAGGTAGCTCTCCAGCTCCCTCACGACCTCACGGATGTCCAGGGGCTCCAGCTCGGGATCCAGACCGATGAGCTCGAAGCGGTGGCTGATACGCTCCAGCCTCACGAGATCCTCCTCGATCCCACCGGCGACGGTGTCGGACTCGAGGGATCCGGGCCTTTCCTCCACCGGCAGGCGAAGAAGCTCCAGCCAACCCTGCAGGGACGAGATGGGCGTCCCCAACTGGTGAGCCAGCTCGCGCGCCATAACTGTCCAAGCCTTCTCCTGCTCAGCTCTGCGCTGGTACCGGATCACGAGGAATCCGATGAGCAGGGTGATCGCCAGACCGCTGGCCTGGAAGTAGGGAATCCACTTGAGCCCGGACAGCTGTGGAGTATCCCCGAAGTGGATCACGTTCCCCCCAGCCCCCCTGACGGGTTCGCGGCCCGTGGCGGTCAGGCGCCGGACCAACGCTTTGACCTGCTCCTGGCCCTCCGGAGTGTAGATGTCGAACGGCAGGTTCTCCACTGAAAGGACGCTGTCAGCCCCGTCCATGACGATCAGAGGAATGAGCGACCGGATGACGACCCCCTGTAGTTCGAAGAGGGCGAGGTCGAAACGGCCCGCATCCCGGAATCCCTCCTCGACGTCCGCCGTCTCTAGGTCTCCCGGGTCCTGGATGAGCTCCTGGGCGAGGGTGAACACCTCCGTCATGAGCTCTTGGTTGCGATGCAGCCCGTCGACGATTTGCTTGGTATAGAGGAGATACCAAGCCAAAAGTGCAAAAAAGAGCGTGGCCAGCGCAACGGGCCACTTGATGCGCATCATGGGGCGGATCCTCCGTTACGCTGGTCGATCCCCCTCTGCATTGTCCTGCCCGCCCTACCGGACTCCCGATCCACTACGCTTCGATGATCGCGAGGCCGAGTCGCTCCTGGAGGGCTTCGGGTATCCGCACCGAGCCGTCGGCCTGCTGGTATGTTTCCAGGAGGGCCACGATGAGTCTCGGAAGAGCCAGGGCCGAACCGTTGAGCGTGTGTACGAACTCGGGCTTTCCCCCGGCCACCGGACGGTAGCGGAGGTTGGCCCTCCGGGCCTGATAGTCGGTGCAAGTGCTGCAGCTTGACACCTCGAGCCACTGTGCGACGCCAGGCGCCCAAACTTCCAGGTCGTAGGTCATCCCGGCTGAGAATCCGAGATCCTCGGTGGCCAAAGTCACAACCCGGTAATGGAGACCCAGCCGTTGAAGGATCGATTCCGCCTCGGCGGTGAGCTCCTCCAGGGCCTCACGCCCCCGCTCCGGGGTCTCATACCGGACCAGCTCCACCTTGTCGAACTGGTGGACTCGTAGAAGGCCCCGTGTGTCGGCCCCAGCGGCCCCCGCCTCTCGGCGGAAGCAGGGGCTGTACGCCGTATACCGTACCGGAAGATCTTGGGCCGACAGAAGCTCGTCGCGATGCAGGTTGGTCACGGGCACTTCGGCGGTCGGGATCAACCACAGGGCGTCCCGCTCGGTCTGATACGACTCGTCGGCGAACCTGGGTAGCTGGCCCGTGCCCATGAGGGTGTCGCGGGTCACGAGATACGGGACCCGGACCTCGGTATAGCCGTTCTCCCCTGTGTGGATGTCGAGCATGTAGTCGATGAGGCACCGCTGCAGCCGGGCTCCAACGCCCTTGAGCACGGGAAAGCCCGAGCCGGAGATCTTGGTTCCCCTGGGCAGATCCAGGATGTCGAGGTCGCTTCCGAGCTCCCAGTGGGGCTTCGGCTCGAAGTCGAACTCCACCGGCGAGCCCACCACTCGGACGACCTCGTTGCACTCCACATCTCCCTCGGGCACCTCCTCCAGAGGGAGATTCGGGATCAACAGCAGGAGCTCACGAATCCGGCTCTCTGCTTCGACGACCTCGGCATCGATCTCTGAGATGCGCTGACCGACATCACGCATCTCGGCAATCATGTCGTCGGCGTCAGCACCCTCCCGCTTGAGCTCGCCGATCTTCTTCGAGGCTTCGTTCCGCTCCGCTTTGAGGTCGTTCACCTCACTGAGACACGCCCGCCGTCTCTCGTCGAGCTCCAGAGTCTCGTCGACGGATTCCACTAGTCCCTTCAATCCTCGCCGCGCCAGGGCGGCTTTCACCACATCAGGCTCGCTCCGGATTCGCCGAATGTCGAGCACGTCAGTCTTCGTCTGGAGGGATGAGGTCCCGGTCGCTACAAAGGGGATTCGCGTCGTAGACGAACCGTAACGTGCCCAACGGTACATCGATCTCCAGGGCTTCCATCTTGGCATAGAAGACGCAATTGAAGCCGAACCGATCCGGACCCAGGTTCGTTCGGATCACGTAAACCGAGCCTAACGCCAGCGGGACGGCCTCGTCACTCGTGTAGGCGGTCGTGTCGGCCGGAGCCTCGCGCACGTCGTCGAATCTCAGGCCGGGAAGCTCGATGATCCTGGCCGCGCTAGGGATTCCGAGAACTTCCGGAAGCAGGAAGACCAGCTGGTCGTCCTGGGTGTCGAGAATAACGTCCCAGAGGCCTGTGGACCCAGGCGCCTCGACGATCCGTGTAACCCTGCCGTGGAAGTCGAACGCCGACGGGAGGTTCAGCTCGGGGCGGGCGAAAGAGTAGAGCAGCACCGTGTCGGGGGTCTGAATCCACCCGATGTCGAAGGGGTTTCTCCCTTCACATGCGGCCAGCCCGAAACTCACAGCGATCGCAGCGACGCCGATGGTCGCAAATCTAGGGAGGATGTACCTGTTCACACGCAATTTTGGGTTGAAATTGAGGCCCAAGACTACCCGAAGTGACTCGAGGGTGTCAACCCTGCAAGTGCCTGACGTTCCTTGACTTCTACACCATTTAGCGGGTAGGTTCCCGCCCCGAGATCGCCTCAGGAAGGAGCCGAAATCGATGCCGAAGGCTGCTAAATCCGCTGCCCCACGCGGGCACATCCTGGTAGCCGATGACGAGCCCCATATTCGGCGTATCCTGCAGACACTTCTCGAGACGGCCGCCTTCCACGTTGACACCCAGCCCGACGGCACGGCGGCCATCAAGGCCCTCGAGGGTGATGAGCGCTACGACCTGATCCTCTTGGACATCATGATGCCCGGGGCCACCGGCCTGGAGGTACTCAGCCACCTCCGCGAGCTCAAGCATCGTAAGTCCACACCCGTTGTCATTCTCACGGCCAAGGGACAGGATGCGGACCGCGAGCAGGCATTCTCCCTGGGAGCGAACGACTTCCTCACCAAGCCCTTCAGCCCCAAGAAGCTCCTTGCCAGAATCAACGAGATCCTCCAGGGATCCTGATCCCCACCTCTACATCACGATTCTGGCGGGAGGAGTCGGAAGTCGATTCTGGCCCGCAAGCACTCCCGCGAGGCCCAAACAACTGCTCCCACTCGCCTCGTCCGAGCCCCTCATCATCGACACCCTCGCGAGGGCCCGACGGGTCGTATCCGATGACAGGATCCGCATCCTGACTGGAGCGAAGGTCGCACGTGCCCTAAAGGAAGTTCTGCCCGACCTGAGCGACGACGGGCTGATGATCGAGCCGCAGACCCGAGGCACGGCACCGGTGCTGGCATGGGCGGCCTGGGAGATGGCCAGGCACGATCCCCAGGCTGTCCTGATCTCCCTCCACGCCGATCACATGATCAGGCCGGAATCCAGCTTCGTGGATCTGATTCACGCCGCCGCAGCCCTGGCGGGCCGAGAGGACCTGCTCTTGACGGTGGCGGTCCCACCGACTCGCCCGGAGACGGGATACGGATATATCGAGCCCGGCGAAACCATCGAGGCTTCCGACGGGATCCACGCCTTTCGCGTGGCGTCTTTCCAGGAGAAGCCGGACCAGGAGACGGCGGAGTCCTATGTGGCAGCCGGCCATCTATGGAACAGTGGTATCTTCCTGTGGAAAGCCTCGACCTTCCTAGAGGAGTTGGAGGCCGTCGCGCCGGAGATCGCCGATCTCCTTCCCCTCTTGGAGGAGGACAGGGTCCACGAATTCTTCGCCCGGGCCCCGGTCATGACCGTCGACGTGGCGGTGCTCGAGCGGAGCGGGCGGGTGGCATCCGTCGCCGCGACATTCGAGTGGGATGACGTAGGTAGTTGGGAGGCGCTGATGCGCAGCCAGGAACCCGACGAAAAGGGCAACGTGATCATTGGGAGCGGGCACATGGTCGAGAGCTCGCGGAACGTGGTCTACTCCCCCGAGGGCACCGTGGTGGCCTACGGAGTGGAGGATCTCGTCATCGTCCAGTCCGGGGAGGTGACCCTGGTGACGCGTAGAGAGCTCGCCCCCACCCTGAAGGACCTCCTGGACCAGCTTCCCCCGGAGCTCCGGGAGGGAGCGAGCCTTGCGGATGGAGGAGGCCTTGCCGGAGGAACCCTCTCGGACGAGGCCAGCCTGCCGGACGAGACCCGCCCCCCGGAGGAAGCCGGCTGATGAGCCTCTATCTCTTCGACGATGCGCGTGCCCGCGGCTGGTCGCCGTTCGCCACCACCAGACCCACGGGAGAGCTCCTCTTCGGCTGCCTGCTCCTGCGCGAGCGAGCGGAAAGATTCTGGGGCAGGCGATGCGCTGGGCAGCTGGTGGATCCGGCTCTCACCGGATTCGACGAGGTCGGTTCCCCGCCGGTCGTCGATGCGGCCGCCGCAGGCGACCAGCCGCTGATCTTCTTCTCGAGTCGAGCGGTTCCCGACCTCGACTCCACGCCTCCCACCGACGCCCCGGCCAGGTTGGTCATCGACGGCCAGACCGTGGGGTGGATGGTTCCACCCGACGACGTTTCGCTCGGGGAGAGCGACTTTCTCGACCCTGAGTCTTCGACGCTGGAAGCGCCTCTTGTGGAGGTACCGGGACAGGTTCTCGGAGAGCCCTGGGAGCTGATGGCCGGGAACGGCGGGCAGGTCTGTCAGGACATCCCCGCCATCTTCTCCGAAAGCCGCTTCACGCTGCCCGAGGGCGTTCACTGCTCGGGAGCCGAGCGGATCTCGGTGGGCTCCGGCGTGAGGCTCGAGGCCGGCGTACATCTGGACGCCACAGACGGACCGATCCGTCTCTCTGACGACGTCCACGTGCTGGCTTTCACGCGACTAGCCGGTCCCGCCTTCGTGGGCCCCGGGACTCATATGCTCGGCGGGGCAGTCCAGAACGTCAGCATCGGCCCGGTCTGCAAGGTCCGCGGCGAAGTGGCCAGCTCCGTGGTGCTGGGATACTCCAACAAGGCCCACGACGGGTATCTGGGTCACTCCTATGTCGGGAAGTGGGTGAACCTGGGCGCCTTCACCACCAACAGCGACCTCAAGAACAACTACAGTACTGTGCGGGTGCCTACCCCCGGGGGCCTGGTGGACACAGGCCTCATGAAGGTCGGTTGTCTGATCGGAGATCACGCCAAGACCGGGATCGGCACGCTGCTCTCCACCGGCAGCGTCGTAGGTGCCGGCAGCAACCTGTTCGGTGGACTCATGTGCCCCAGGCACGTACCTCCCTTCACCTGGGGGTCGTGCGACACGCTCGAAGAGTACGATCTCGACCGATTCCTCGAGGCGGTTGAGCGGACCATGGGTCGCCGAGATATGCCTCTTGCCGAAGGAGCCCGTACCCTCTTGATAAACGCGTGGGAGAGCACGCGGTCGGATCGCTCGTGAAGCTCGCCCGGGCTAATGAGTACGGTTACGCACCGAGAGGGCCGAAGCGCCCGATCCGGGACACCCGCGCCGGAAGGCGTGGGTCAGATGCGGGCTCGTGAGGGTCTGCGTCCTCGGAACCGGGAGCGGCGGCAACTCGACGTTGGTGGAGGCGGGTGAGACCCGTGTGCTGGTCGACGCCGGCTTCAGCGGGCGTGACCTGGAGCGACGCCTCTCCCAGGTCGGTCTGCCCCCTGAGGCCATCGACGCCATCGTCATCAGCCACGACCACGGTGATCATACCAGGGGCGCCGGCGTGTTCAGCCGCCGGCACGGGACGCCCGTCTACCTGACCGAGCGCACCCTGGCGGCCTGCTCGCGGGTCTTCCGTGGGACAGAGCCAACCGTCACTTACCGTGCGGGACGGCACTTCGAGGTCGGATCCATCCGTGTCGAGCCGTTCCTGACGGTTCACGATGCGGCGGATCCGGTGGCGGTAGCCCTGGTCGACGCGACGACAGAGACTCGGGTCGGGGTAGCCACTGACCTGGGGAGGCCGAACGCCCAGATCCGCCTGGCGCTGTCCGGCGCCGACTTTCTGATCCTTGAGGCCAATCACGACGAGGAGCTGCTCCGGACGGGACCCTATCCTTGGGCGGTCCAGCAGCGCATCGCCTCGAGCCAGGGGCATCTCTCGAACCACGCCGCCGCACGGTTCGCTTGCGAGCTGCTCCATCCGAGGCTCGCTGGCGTACTCCTGGCTCATCTCTCGCAGGAGTGCAATCGTCCCGAACTGGCGGAAGCCGTGGTAGGAGATGCCCTACGGGCCGCCGGTTACGAAGGCTTCCTGGGAGTGGCTCCTCAGGGACGGCCGACCGAGTTCATCGACATCGAGGAGCTGCGGCGCCGCACCGGACCCGCACAGCTGACGTTGCTTTAGGAGCCTGGCCGAGTAATGGGGGGGACCTGCTAGAGGCCGAAGAGCCTGAGAATGTCGTTGGAGAGTGCCCAGAGCATGATCCCCATGACGATCAGGAAGCCGACGTGGCTCCAGCGTAGGCGCTGCTCAACCGATAGCGCCTTGCCCCGCACGGCTTCGATCCCCAAGAAGACCAGATGCCCCCCGTCCAGAATCGGGATGGGCAGGAGGTTGAGGATGGCCAGATTCACCGAGAAGAGCGCCATGAACCGCAGGAACGTTTCGAGTCCCATCTGCGCCGCCTGGCCAGACGCTGCGCCGATGGTGACGATACTCCCTAACGATCGCGGCGACACCCCACCCGTCACCAGGTCCCGCAGGAAGTCGAGAATCAGAGCGGTTATGCCGATTGTCTCGGCCCACCCGAGCCGGATCGCCTGGGCAATGGACACCGGCTGGTACGATAGCTCCGCCCGGGGCTGGTATATGCCCACCTTCCCGACCCGGACCGTCTCGCCGGTCAAAGGATCATCATAGGTCTCCTCGTCGGGCGTGACGTAGCGCGTCAGAGGCCGACCCCGCCGCTCCAGCGACAGCTCGGTGCGCATGCCGGGTCTGGACTCGATGACGTCCACGAAATCGTACCAGTGGGTGATCGGCACACCGTTGGCCGTCAAGATCCGGTCGCCGGCCTCGAGCCCTCCCTTGTCCGCCGGTGAGCCCGAATTGACATAGCCCACCTCCGGCTCGACCCACAGGCGGAGGGCGCGCACGAGCTGAACCCGCACATCGGGGTCGGTGCCCAGGTCGATGGAGATCACCCCGGCGGGCTCCTCGGCGATCACCTCGAGCGGTCCGGTGGGCGCCTCCAGGATGCCGTCGCGGATGTCGCCCGAATGTTCGACTTCCCTATCACCCACTCGAACGAGCCGAGAACCCTCTGGTAGCTCGGCGAGGGCTTCGGTTCCTTCGGGCAGGAGTCGGACTTCCACGCGGGCGATCCGGTGCTCAACGATCTCGGCCAGACCCCACACGGCGTTTACGGTGAAGTAGACGGCGAATGCAAAGGCCATGTTCATGATGACGCCGGCCGAGATCACAAACGTCCTGGCCCAGATGGGCTTCCCGTCGAAGTCGCGGGACGAGGGCTTCCGGGGCTCCTTCACCGGCCCACCCTCCATACGCTCCGTGACCTCGTCGTCCATCCCCCCCATCTTCACGTAGCCGCCGAGGGGGATCCAGCTCACCACGTACTCGGTCTCACCTTTCTGGAAGCCGAAGATCGTGGGGCCCAGACCGATGGAGAACCGCTGTACCTCCACGCCCACGGCCTTGGCCGCAAGGAAGTGCCCCAGCTCGTGGACAAAGATGAGGACGCCAAGTACGACAATGGTCGCCAGGATCGTCATTGCGTCTCTAATATCCCTCTCGTGGGCGTCTCACGCCCAGCGGTGCTCACGCCACCACCCGAATACGAATCAGCCACTGGCCATGGATCGGGGCGAGGCAACGAACTCGCGAGCCGCCGCTCGGGCGGCCGCGTCTGCCTCCAGTACGTCACTCACCACCTCGACGTTCCGTCGGGGCACGTGGTCCATGGCGTGGGCGACCACGTCGGCCATCTCCAGGAATCCCACTCTTTCCGTCAGAAACGCATCTACCGCTATTTCGTTTGCTGCGTTGTAGACCGCGGGGACGGTACCCCCACGTACACCCGCTTCGACGCCGAGTGCGTAGAGCCCGAGGCGCTCGAGGTCGACTTCCTCGAAGGTGAGGGGGGACGATCGAATCGGGTCGAACGTCCTGAGCGCGGGATCTCCGACACGCTCGGGGTGGGACAGCGCGTACAGAATAGGGAGCTCCATGGTCGGAAAGCCGAGTTGGGCCAACACGGAGCCGTCAGTGAACTCGACGAAGGAGTGGACGACGGACTGGGGATGTACCACCACGTCGATCCGGTCGTACCCCATGTCGTAGAGGAAGTGGGCCTCGATGACCTCCAGGGCCTTGTTGGCCAGAGTGGCCGAGTCAATGGTGATCTTGGCGCCCATGTCCCAGGTGGGATGGCGGAGCGCCTGGCTAGGGCTGACGCCCTCCAGCTTCTCGCGGCTGAAGCCCCGGAAGGGCCCTCCCGACGCCGTGAGCACCAAACGAGCCACCGACGACAAATCGTATCCCTCCAGGCATTGTAAGATCGCCGAGTGCTCGCTGTCGATGGGGATCAGCTCACCACCACCCTGGCGGGCGGCCTCCATGACAAGGGGACCGGCGGCTGCCAGTGATTCCTTGTTCGCGAGGGCCAGGCGCTTGCCCGCTCGGAGGGCAGCGAGAGTGGCCTGCAGCCCCACCGAGCCGACGATGGCGTTTACAACCACGTCGACCTCGGGATCGGTAACCAACTCCAGCACCTCCTCCGGGCCCGCTCTCCAGTCTGCGGGTGGGAGATTCGCCCTGTCCGTGAGAGCTTCCGGATCGGCGAGCACGGCCATCGGAACCTCGTGCTCGGCGACCTGGGCAGCGAGCCGGGCGACCGATCGATGGGCGCACAGAGCCACAACACGGAAGCGGTCCGGGTGGCGCTTAACCACCGAAAGCGTGGCGCGACCGATGGAGCCCGTCGACCCCAGGATGACGATGCGTATCACGATCAGTGCCGAATCAGGACCAGGAGCCCGTAGGTGAAGGGCACAGTGAAATACAGCGCATCCAGCCGATCGAGGACTCCGCCGTGTCCCGGGAGCAGGTGGCTAGAGTCCTTCACGCCTGCCTCACGCTTGATGACCGACTCGGCTAGGTCGCCCACCTGGCCCACCGGCGCGATGAGGGCACTCACACCGGCAGCGCCCACCATGGAAAGGCCGTACACCGGGACAGCGGAGAGCCAGAGCCATGAATACAGAGCTCCGACGGCCACCGAGCCCCCGAGACCTCCCAAAGCTCCCGCAACGGTCTTCTTCGGACTCACGGCCTCGATGAGCTTGGACTTGCCGAAGCGGGTTCCCAGCCCGTACGCGAAGCTGTCCCCGAGCCAGGTGACCCAGATCGGGAAGATGAGGAGGACGGCGCCGTGAAAGGCGGTAGCGGCATCGGAGCTCTGCTCCGGGAGGGCTCGAAGCAGGATCCAAAAGGACAGCGTGCCCCCCGTATAGAGCGCTCCACCGATGGTGGTCGCCGCGGCGGCGAGGGGCTGGCCTTCCGGCCAGCGCTGCCAGAGGACCAGGGCTAGTGCCAGCAACGTGGCGGCGACCACCAGGCTCAAAGCCACCTGGGCAAAATCGTGGTAGCTCGAGTGAGTCGTCGCGAGGAGCGGCAGGACTGCTGCGACTGGGATCCCGAGCCACCGCAGCGGCCTCGATCCCCGCGTCGCCGCCATCGAGTAGTACTCACTGGCCGAGAGACCCGAGGCCACGGCCATGAGAATGCCCAGATACCAGCCGCCCCAATAGATGATCATCACCGCCATCGGAATTCCGATGGCCGCGACGATCAACCGGCTGGCCAGCTCCCCTTTGGGCATGGCGGGGGCGGCTCCTAGCTGACGGTCACACGACCGAAGCGTCGATCGCGTTCCTGGTAGTCCGAAATAGCCCGGAAGAGATCGACCCCGGAGAAATCGGGCCACAATACGGGCGTGACGTGCAGCTCCGTGTAAGCGAGCTGCCAGAGCATGAAGTTGCTGATCCGGAGCTCCCCGGACGTGCGGATGAGAAGGTCGGGATCGGGGAGCCCCCTGGTGAAGAGGCTGTCACCGAACGACTCCTCATCGATTTCGCGTGGATCCAGCTCCCCCGCGGCCGCCCGCTCGGCCATGTGGCGGCACGCCCGCAGGATCTCTTCCCGGCTGGAGTACGAGATCATGAGATTGAGACGGAGATTCATGCCTCCGGCCGTCTCGGAGACGATCTCCTCCACCGCGCCTCGAGTGGACTCGTCCAGAGCGTCCACGTTACCGAGCACGTGAACCTCGACACCCTGCTCCTTGAGCTCGGCCCTCTCCTGTGCGGCGTACAAGCGCAACAAGCCCATGAGGGCCATGATCTCTCGACGCGGACGCTGCCAGTTCTCCGTGGAGAAGGCGAAGAGGGTAAGAATCTCGATTCCGGCGTCGATGGAGCCTTCAATGGCCTTCCGAACCGCCTTCATGCCCTCTTTGTGGCCCGCAACACGGGGGAGGCTGCGCTGTTTGGCCCATCGCCCGTTCCCATCCATGATGATGGCCACGTGTCGCGGGATCTGACCGTGGACGCAAATCTTCTGTAGGAGTTCCGAGGGCACCATAACCAGTGAAGGCCGGTCGAGCGGGTCGCAGCGAGCAGCAGCGCGACCGGCTAGATGGCCATCACCTCCTTCTCCTTGTGCTGAAGCATGTCGTCCATCTTCCGGATATGATCGTCCGTCAGCTTCTGGATTTCTTCGAGCTGCCGGTGACCCTCGTCATCGCCCGTCTCATGCTCCTTGATGGCGTTCTTGATGTCGTCGTTACCCACCTTGCGGGCATGCCGGATCGAGATCCGGCCCTCCTCGACCATCTGGTGTAGCAGCTTCACGTACTCCTTCCGGCGCTCCTCGTTCAGCGGCGGGATCGGAACCCGGATCAGATTCCCGTCGTTGGCAGGATTGAGTCCCAGGTCGGCTGTCAGGATCGCCCGCTCGATATCGCCTAGGAGCGCCTTGTCGTACGGCTGGACCACGAGGAGGGAAGCTTCCGGCGTCGAAATGTTGGCTACCTGATTGAGCGGCATCTTCGAGCCGTAGGCGTCGACCCGTACGGTGTCCAGGAGGGCGGGAGTCGCTTTGCCCGTTCGAACAGTCGCGAACTCGCGGCGCAACGCTTCGATGGCGTCATCCATCTTTGACCTGGCTTCCTTCAACGACATAGCCACCTCTCAGCGTGTGCTTTTTCTTCGGCACCGACCAGC
Source organism: Longimicrobiales bacterium (assembly GCA_965218295.1). Lineage (GTDB taxonomy): Bacteria > Gemmatimonadota > Gemmatimonadetes > Longimicrobiales > Gaopeijiaceae > CBDCKN01. Next base: position 58,080 of record CBDCKN010000008.1, read on the forward strand.
GGGCCGCCTTTATCGGAGCTAGGAGACCAGGGTCCCTACCTTCTCTCCCCGAATGGCGGCGGCAACGGCTCCTCGATCCTCCAGATTGAGGATGATGATCGGGAGGTCGTTCTCTTTGCAAAGTGCGACCGCAGGGGCATCCATGACTCCGAGTTCCCGCGTGACAACCTCTTGAAAAGTAATGGCCGGAATGAACTGTGCCGAGGGGTCGTGAACAGGGTCGGCGCTGTAGACGCCCTTCACCTTGGTGGCCTTGATCACCACGTCGGAGCTCATCTCCATGGCCCTCAACACGGCGGCCGTATCGGTGGAGAAGTAGGGATTGCCCGTGCCACCGGCGAAAATCACCACCCGCCCCTTCTCCATGTGCCTGAGCGCCCTCCGGCGAATGTAGGGCTCGGCCACCTCTTCCATGCGGATGGCGGTCATCACCCGGGTGGCGACTCCTTTGCGCTCGAGGAGGTCCTGGACGGCCAGGGCGTTGATGACGGTGGCGAGCATGCCCATGTAGTCCGCTTGTACGCGGTCCATGCCCTTCTGACTCGCCAGAGCTCCCCGGACGATGTTGCCTCCCCCGATCACGAGACCCAGGCTCACCCCCATCTCGTGAACCGCCCTTACCTCGTCGGTGAGGAGATCCACCACCGATGGCTCGATTCCGAAGCCCTGCTCACCGGCGAGGGCTTCGCCCGAGAGCTTGAGCAGGACTCTCTGGTACCTCACACCCGGGCTCGCAGCCATCTCGGCGCTCATGTGCCCTCGCCGACTTTCATGCGGGCGAACCGGGCGACCTCGATCTTCTCGCCGGTCTTGGCCGACGTCTCGGTGATCAACTCCTCGATGGTCTGATCGGGATTCTTCACGAAGGCCTGTGGTAGTAATGTATTCTCCTTGAAGTACTTATTGAGCTTTCCCTCAACGATTTTCTCGGCGATGTGATCGGGCTTGCCCTGTTCTTTCACCTGCTCGCGGTAGACCTTGCGCTCCCGCTCGACGATCTCAGCGGGGATGTCCTCGGGACCCACCGCCAGCGGCGACGACGACGCGATGTGGAGCGCCAGATCCTTGGCAAGCTGTCTGAAGTCATCCGTGTTCGCCACGAAGTCCGTCTCGCAGTTGACCTCCACGATCACAGCGGTCCGGTTGTCGAAGTGGACGTACGAGCCGATGATCCCCTCGTTGGCCGACTTCTCCCCTCTCTTGGCCGCCTTTGCGGCTCCCCTGGCCCTCAGGAGATCGATGGCCGCCTCCATGTCGCCCTCGGTCTCCACCAGCGCCTTCTTGCAGTCCATCATGCCCGCCCCGGTTCTATCGCGGAGGGCCTTCACGTCTTTCGCAGAAATCGACATCGTCCAGTCCGTCTCACTCGAGTTGTTGTCCTAACTATAAGAAAGAGGCGGGAGCTCCCAACTGCTCCGCCTCTATCGTCCCCAAAAACAGCTGGGGCGCAGTCACTGCGGTGCTCAGGATTCGGATTCGGCCCCGCCCTTTTCAGCTTCAGCGTTCGCGGCGTCATCGGCGGCTTCTTCTCCGGAAGCGGCGGCCGAGCCTTCCGCTGCCGCCTCGGCGGTCGGTGCCTCGTCCTTCGTCTCCACGCCAGCAACGGACGACTCTTCCGTCTGCTCTCCACCCTCGTCCTTGGCGGCCTGGTCTCCAGCAGCGCCGTCCAATCGCTTGGCGATCATCTCGGGACGGGGATGCCGCTTCGGGCGCCGCCTGGCGGCTGGACGGTCCTGGACCTCGGTGGTCTCACCAGTCTCGGTCGAATAGGTCGTCGCCTGAGCCTCTTGAACCATCCGTTTCTTCTCTGCGGGCACCTGCGTGCTCGCCACCTGAACGGACTCGGCGATGGCCTTCGTGATCAGGCCGACGGAACGGATGGCGTCGTCGTTGCCTGGAACCGGGTACTCGATCAGATCCGGATCGGCGTTGGTATCCGTGATGGCGATGACCGGGATGCCAAGGCGATGTGCCTCGCGGACCGCGATGCCTTCACGCCTCACGTCTACCACGAAGAGGGCACCCGGGAGGCGAGTCATGTCCTTCACCCCCGACAGGTACTTGTCGAGCTTCGACCTCTCGCGGTCGAGGAGAAGACGCTCCTTCTTGGTATAGAACTCGAAGGCGCTCTCCTCCTGGCCGCGCTCCAGCTCTTTGAGACGGCGAATCTGCTTACGGATCGTCTGAAAGTTGGTGAGCATGCCGCCGAGCCAGCGCTCGGTTACGTAGAACGCGCCGCACGCGTTGGCCTCCTGCTCGATGATCCCCCGGAGCTGCCGCTTGGTGCAGACGAAGAGGACGCGCTCGCCGGCCAGAACCACCTCCCGCACGGCCTCCTGCGCCACGATCAGGCGATCGAGGGTCTTGCGGAGATCGATGATGTGGATGCCGTTGCGCTCCGTGAAGATGTATTTCCGCATCTTCGGATTCCAACGGCGGGTCTGGTGTCCGAAGTGGACGCCAGCCTCGAGCAGTTCGTTCAGGCCCACCTGCTGCTGCATGTATCTCTTCGTCTCGACGATTTAACGCTTGGAGAACTGGAAGCGCTTCCGCGCCTTGGGGCGACCGGGCTTCTTCCTCTCGACCTTTCGCGAATCTCGGGTGAGGAAGTCGCCCGCCCGGAGCACTGGGCGCAGGTCCTCGTCGTGCTCTACCAGGGCCCTTGCGATACCCATGCGGAGGGCGTCGGCTTGACCCGTGGGCCCACCGCCACGGACGCGGACCCGGATATCGAACTGCCCGTCCATCTCCACCGCCTTGAGGGGCTGCTCGATGCGCTGTTGGTGGGTAGAACGGGGAAAGTACTCTGCCAGGGGACGCGAGTTCACCGACCATTCACCCTTACCGGGCTTGAGCATCACGCGGGCGACGGCGGTCTTCCGCCGGCCTACGGTCTGAATGCTGTTTTCCGCCATCACATCGTTTCCGATTCCGCTCAGATCTCCAGGTGCTGCGGCTGCTGACTCTGATGCGGGTGCTCAGAACCCGCATAGACCTTCAGCTTCTTACGCGTGTGCCGCCCCAGCGTGTTCTTGGGAAGCATGCCCCGGACGGCCAACTCGATCACCCGATCCGGATGGGTCGCGATCATGCGCCGGAAAGGGATGTGCTTCTCGCCGCCCATGTATCCCGAGTGCCTGAAATAGGTCTTCTGATCCGCCTTGTTTCCGGTCAGCGTGACCTTCTCGGCGTTGATCACCACGACGTAATCTCCCACGTCGAGGTGGGGCGTGAACATCGGCTTATGCTTGCCACGAAGAATCCGAGCGATCTCGGTGGCGAGTCGACCCAGGGTTTTTCCCTCGGCATCGACGACCCACCAGGCGCGCTCGACCTCGTCTGCTTTCGGAGTGTATGTCTTCACCGTGTTCCCACGAATTGTTGAGCGACAGAGCTATAAAGGATAGTAGCGGCCACAGGGGGTGTCAACGGGGGAAAAGGCAGCGTTTTCATGGGGTTTCGACCGGACGAGATACCCGATCGTCGTGTCTCAGCGGACGGATCCTTCCGGGCTGCCGGACGCCTCTGTCAGCTACGCATTCTACTGGAAGTACGTCTCCAGAAAGCGGGCCCGGGACGCATGTCGGAGCCGTAGTAGCGCCTTCTCCTTGATCTGCCGCACCCTCTCTCGGGTGATCCCTAGCAACGACCCGATCTCCTCCAGCGTCATGGGCTCCTGATCGTCGAGTCCGAAGTACAGCCTGAGGATCTTCGCCTCACGCTCCTTGAGCGTGGAGAGGGCATCTTCCACACTCTCCTTCAGGGCGTGCTCGTAAGCTTCGTCTTCGGGTCCCGGGGAGTATTGGTCTGGCAGGTAATCGAGGAGCCGGTTGTCCTCACCCGGTGTAATGGGCGCGTCGAGTGATAGATGGGATTGGGATATCGCCAGCGTACGCTCGACCTCCTCTTCCGAGATGTCGAGATCGTGGGCGAGCTCCTCTACAGTGGGCTCCCGTCCCAACTCCTGCAGAAGAGCCGAGCTCCTTCGTCCGATCCGATGGAGAGCTCCGGCCCGATTGAGGGGGACCCGTACGATCCGGCTCTGCTCCGCCAATGCCTGTAGAATGGCCTGCCGAATCCACCACACCGCATAGCTGATGAACTTGATACCCTTGGTCTCATCGAACTTGTGAGCGGCCCGAATGAGGCCGAGGTTCCCCTCGTTGATGAGATCGGAGAGGGGTACGCCTTGGTTCTGATACTTTTTCGCGACCGAGACGACGAATCGGAGGTTGGAGCGGACGAGCTTGTTCAGGGCCTCTTCCTCGCCCCGCCGAATGCCTTTGGCGAGGCGTACCTCTTCGGCCTTGTCGATCAGCGGATACTGGCTGATCTCCTTGAGGTACTGATCGAGCGACCCTTCCCGGAAGGAACCTCGACGGGAAGGAAAGCTCATCTAGCCCTCAGTCGTCCATGGGTCTGATCGCGTCTCCAAAAGGAAGGGGAGGCGCCGAAGCAGGGAAATGATAAGTCAAGGCGCTGGTAACGCAACCGCCCCAACGAAGAATCTCGGACGAATGCGGCGTGGCCGCCCACCCGCATCCACGACCTCGCGGCGGTATTCGTCAGCGGATTCGCCCACCTACCCGATCCCACCGCACGGCACGAAGCCACGGTGGTCGTTGTTCGCTGGTGGCGTCGAAGGAGAAGTACACGATCCAGGGCTGGCCGCGGATCGCTTCCCTGTTCACGAACCCCCAGTAGCGCGAATCCTCACTGTTGTCACGGTTGTCCCCCAGCACGAAGTAGCTGCTCTCCGGGATGGCGAGGGGACCCCAGTGGTCTCGTGAGGGCCGATAGTCTCCACTTCGTGAGCGCGGACGTCCAGTCGCCCTGGCCAACAGATGGCTGCGCTGCCACGTCATGTTCGGGTGAACGGCGTCGGCACCGCTGCGGTCGATATACCGCGCATATTCCTCATTCACCTCGACGCCGTTCACATAGAGGGCCTTGTCCCTCATCTCGAGCGTGTCGCCGGGCACGCCCACGACCCTCTTCACATAGTTCTTGAGGGGATCATGCGGAGGGTTGAATACCACTATGTCGCCTCGGCGTGGCTCTCTCCACGCCGGGAGCTTCATCCCCAACAGCGGCACCTCGGCTCCGTACGCCGCCTTGTTGACCAGCAGGAAATCCCCCACGAGAAGCGTTCCCTCCATGGAGGACGTGGGAATCTTGAAGGCCTCGACGAGGAAGGTCCGAACGACCAGAAAAAGGATGAGAGCGAAGAAGAGCGACCGGGTCCAGTCCCAGATCAGTCGAAGCGGGCCCGGCCCTCGTTGCTCTCGAACCGCGTTCCGTTCCTCGCGCATATATGCCGTCCTGAACCGAATCTGGTGCCTTCGACCATACCCGCCACACTCTCTCCGAGTGCGGTGTGCCCTGTCCCCTGCCCTGGCTAGCGTCGACAGGTGGAAACCAAAAAATACACGGGTGCCGGGCCTCCGTTCCAGTCTGGGTGGGACGGGAGTACTCCGATTAGGCCTTCCCCCGAGAGGGGATCCGAGCCTAGTCTAGTGATAGAGGATATCACCGTCGAATGCACCAGTGACGGGTCGGATCGGACCACCGGGATCAGAGGAGGGATATACGTGAGAGGAAAATTGTCTCCCGTTTCATTCCTCCTCGTGATCGCCGTTTCCGCCGTCGCCCTCAACTATCTCCGCGGCCGGGCACCGATGTTCGGGAGTGGGGCCCTGGGTGAAGGGGTTGGGGCCTCGGAAGAGTGCCCCGCGGGAGACCCCCGGTTCTGCGATGAGGGGGTGTTGGCCGGCCCCGACGCGGCTGAGATCATCTTACAGGCCAGTGAGACCTGTACGGACGTCGGATATCTGTGCTTGGAGCTCGAGGAGTCGGGCTCCCAGCGCATGTATCGATGGCCCGACGGGACCACTCGCTTGCGAATCCGCATTCCGCCACCCCCCAGGGCGACTCGAGAACGTGCCCGGGACCTCCAAAGAGCAGCGGTGCGGGGATTCCAATACTGGAATCGGAAGCCGTTCGTGTTGATCATCGACTCCCGCTCGACGTCCACAGAGCCGGCCGACATCACAATCTCGTGGGATTCGGGTCTTTCCGGATCTCAACTGGGAGTGACGCGCATTGAGTGGAGTGTCCAGGACGGTAAGCCGGAATTTCGGGTACTCCGGCTCGCCCTGGCCACCCGCAGCCCCTCGAACTGGAACTACGAGCTAAGACCTCAGCAGGTACTCCTCACCGCAGCCCACGAAATGGGTCACGCTCTGGGACTGCCCCACAGTGACTCGCGCCGTGACGTCATGTACCCGACCAACACCGCGCGCAGCCTCTCGACGAGGGACTTCCGGACGCTCGACGCGTTGTACGGCCTCCCTAACGGCGCCGAGATAGAGAGGGACTAGGCGCCTGACGGCACGACCTGCCGGATCCCTCAATCGTCCCGCGTGAGGCCGTATTTCTCGATCTTCTTGTAAAGGTTGGAGCGCGGCATGTCGATCTGGCGCGCCGTTTCGCTGACGTTCCAGTCGTTCTCGCGGAGCTTGTAGGTGATGTAGACCAGCTCGGCCTGTTCCTTGAACTCGCCGAAGGTGTGTATCCCCAAGAGCGCCGCCCCAAAGCCGTCACCGCCGGTCGCACCGGCCACCAGGGAGTCCACATCCACCGCTCTCACGGCCTCGCCCGGCGACAGGATGAGCAGCCTCTCCACCGTGTTCCTCAACTCCCGAACGTTACCAGGCCAATCCAGAGCCTCGAGACGGGCGAGCGCTTCCTCCTCCAGGATCTTCGGGGCGACGTGGGTGACCCCCACGGCTTGGCCGACGAAGTGGGCGACGAGGGGCCGAATGTCCTCGGGTCGCTCCCGCAGCGGAGGAACCACGATCGGTACGACGTTCAGCCGATAGAAGAGATCCTCCCGGAATCGTCCCTCGGCGATCTCCTCCGGAAGGTCCTTGTTCGTGGCGGCGATCACGCGGGCGTCCACCTGGATGGCCTTGGATCCGCCCACTCGCGTAATCACACCCTCCTCGAGGGCCCGAAGCACCTTTGCCTGAGCGGCCAGCGACATGTCCCCAATCTCATCCAGGAACAGGGTGCCCTCGTGTGCCTGCTCGAACTTCCCCGCTCGATCTGCCACGGCACCGGTGAAGGAGCCCTTTATGTGGCCGAAGAGCTCGGACTCGATGAGCTCTGCGGGAATCGCGGCGCAGTTGACCTCGATGAATGGAGCCTGCTCCCGGGCCGAGAGGCGATGGATGCCGCGCGCCACGAGCTCCTTGCCGGTTCCGTTGTCACCGCTGATGAGCACACGGGCATCGGTAGGTGCCACCCGCTCGATTCGCTCCAACACCCCCCGGATGGAGGCTGATGTCCCGACGATCCTGTGGCGGTCGTCGGCCTCGCTCCGAAGCAGCTCGACACTCTGGGTGAGGCCTCGGAGCTCCAGAACATTGCGCAGGCTGACGAGGAGCCGATCGGTGTCCAGGGGCTTCTCCAGGAAGTCGAAGGCCCCCTTGCGGGTGGCGTCGACGGCCGTATCGATGGTGCCGTGACCGCTGATCATGACCACGTGGGCGCTCGGGTCCACCTTGCGGATGTGAGAGAGCACCTCGAGACCGTCCAAGCCCGACATCTTCACGTCCAGGAAGGTGACGTGGGGCGCGAACGACTTGAACAGCTCGATCGCCTCCGGACCGTCCTCTGCCGTCATCACCTCGTGCTCTTCATACTCGAAGACCTGCCTGAGGGCGTGTCGGATGGACTCTTCGTCGTCGACGATCAGGATTCGTGACATGAGGGTGTCGGCTCGTTCTGTCGCCTCAGCGGTCGCTGACGAGTACCAGACTGTCGCGGAGGAAGTACGCGGTCTTGAGCCCGTCGGGAAGCGGGATGGCGATGGCATCGTCGGGAAGCCCCGCCACGTACTCTCTCCCGAAGGCCTTGAGGATCTCGGGAATCATGCGGTCCGGAAGCGGTATGAAGGCGGCCCGCACGCCGTGGACGACGAGAGCATCCCAACGCTCGTCCTCCAGGGGAGCGAGAACACCCTCGAGGGATACCTCGAGCGTATCGGGCAGAAAGCCCAAAACCGCGTTCAGATTCGGAAGCTGGGGGAACGCTTCGACGGCGACGCGAGCGGTCAGGGTGATGACCCCGTCGGCCATCTCCACCCGCGGCTCGCTGATCCCCTCCGGTACGATCCCCGGGACCGAATACCGGAGGATGGACACGATCTCGGTCGAGCTCAACGCCAGCTGGTCTCCGACCTCGCCTCGCCGCAACGCCTCGAACCGGTCCATCGTGGCCTCGGCGAGCTCCGGGGACGCCGTGATCTCGGCAACGTCGTCCCCGCTGGAGAACCATGCCGCCAGCTCAGGGAAGACGGAGGGACCCCATCGCCATCCTGCCACAGCGGCGGCCACCAACAGAGCTGCGAAAACAATCTTCCCGAGGCAGCTCTTGAGGCAGCCGAGTCCGAGCACGACCTACCCCTCGAACGCGGAGCTACGATGAAGGGTGTAGCGCGCTCCCGCCTTCGAGGGATGACTCCGCATCAGGTCGAGCTTTCGAACCGTGATCTCACCCCTGTAGGTGAGGGCCGCCGCCTTCTCGTCGAGCTCGCGGAAGGCTCCCGCACCGTTGCGGGCCTCCGCCCTTCCCAGGGTGAGATGGGGATGAAACGCCCTGGTCTCTCGTTCGAACCCAGAGTCTGTGAGAGCCCACTCGAGATCCTGTTTCAGAGCACGCAGAGCGGGAGTGGGCTCGACTCCAACCCAGATCACATGCGGCCGGCGAATCGTGGGAAAGGCCCCGAAGCCCTTGACGGCGAGATCCAAGGCACCCGTCGTCAGCGCTACGCGCCCTAATGCCTCTTCCACTGCCTCGACTCGGTCCTCCGAGACGTCACCCAGGAACTTCAGAGTGATATGGTACTTCTCGGGCTCCACCCAGCGCACTGGGAGCTTCGAGTCCCGAAGCACGCGGGCCGCGCGATAGAGTCGGTCCTTCTCCTTTTTGGGCAGGTTGAGTGCTACGAAGAGACGCATGGCTGCAGATCACACCCCTGACTGTTTGACAATGATTCGGGCCCTCCCAGCGGAACGTCTACGCCACCCGGCGATTGCGGCTACGCCACGCTGCCAGGTGACCCGTGACCGAGGAACCTTGCGAGAAACTACCGGGATATCGCAGAGCTAACAACCTACCCCGCCTCGGAGAAAAACGGCTCAACTCCTCAGCGGTCGACGTGTGTGAACCCAAAGGCGATGGGACATATGCCGGTGGGAATCACCGCTTCGCTGGCGAAGTCCTGGGTCAGGCGGATCGCCGCGCTGGGGTTTACACAGTCCGGCCGGAGGGCATACATCCTCCCATCTCCGTCGAAGCCGACTCCCGCACTGCTACCAAGGCCTTCCGGTGCGACGGCGTCCTCCGGCGCCCGTACGAACGACGATGAGGCCGGGCTCCAGGCGCCGATCCCGAAGGCGAAAGACGAGAAGTACAGGCTACCGTCAACCCCGAACGCAGGAGACGCCGGGAACTCTCCGAATCCGGTGTGATGGGCGACCTCGGTCATGCTCTCGAGGTCCACTACGGACAGGCTCCCATTTCCCGCACCGAATCGTCCCGCGTTGACTACGTAGAGGAGGCCATCGGGCCCCACCACGGCACCGCTCGGGTTCTCCCCCGAGAGCTGAACGGTGCCCACGACCGCGAAACTCGTCCCGCTGATGATGGAGACCGTTCCCGGACTCTCCGGGAGGAAATCCGGCCCGAGCTCCGCGTTGAGCACGAGTCCCTGGCCGTTGATGCCGGTTACGTGCTGCGGAAAGCCACCCACCGGGATGGGGGGCGCCACAGCTCCTGTCACGATGTTCACAGGGGAGACCGAGTTGAGAAGGGGGTTGGCCACCAAGACCAGGGAGTCGCTCAGGAAAGCCGCCCCGGTAGCCCCTGACCCCTCGGGCAAGGCTATTGTCTGTAGCAGGATCCCAGAGCTCAGGTCCACCACCGCCACGGCCGGAACGAAGCCGAGGGGAACTACAGCCAGCGAGCCGCGAAGGGCCAGGCCTACCGGAGATCCGGCGGGCGACAGGCCGATGGTAATGGGCGCATCCGGCTCGTCCACCGGAAACACGGTGAGGGACACGTCCAGGCTGTTGACGACGACCCCGATCTCTTCCTCGACGAGCCGATCAGGCGCCGCCGCGTCCTCCTGGCATCCCAAGAGGAGACACGAAGAAAGCAGGACCAGCCCCAAGCTCAGATGCCTCCCAACCCATCCGCGGCTGATCCTCCACGTCCACCCGTCGATCCGCTGCATGCCCACTTCCTCTCTCCTATCGTGGGGAGCTCCGGCTCCCGTGTGATATCGTCGGGGCTCGGCCCCGTCGGATGTTTGTCGGGGCTCAGCCCCTTGTGCGTCCCTGGGGCTCAGCCCCCGTCTCCCGCGGCGAGGACGACCGTTATGCTCAACGTCCGTCCAGGATGCGGATAGCCGAAAATCAGCGTGTCTTTCCGATCGAAGAGTCGATCGACCTGGGCGGCGGCCCGATACTCCCTTCCGGCCAGCCTCCCGCGCCTGGCCAACCGCAGCTCCGTCGCCCAGAAGGCCGGAAGCTCGTTCACCGGCGAGGCGACGGGAAAGCGTGCCCCGGTGAGCTTCACGCCCACCTGCCCGTCCCAGCTTCCCGCGGTCAGGCCCAACAGAGCCGCCCCGCTGTGGCGGGGGCGGTACATGACCTGGACCGGGACGGGATCGGGCCGGTCGTATGTCACCTTGGTCATGGAGTAGTTCGCCGAAGCACGCAGCACACCGGACGATAGGGAGCGCGTCACCTCCCCCCACGCGTCCAGGCCCCAGCGGTTCACATCGACGTTTCTGGGCCCCCAGACGAAGCGAAAGTCAGGAGCCCAGACGATCATGTCGATCACGTCTCCCCGATATACGGAGGCTCCCCCTCCTGATACGAACCTCCCCCGCCGACCTCGCACCTCTACTCCGGCTTCGAACTCCCACGGCACGCGCTCGGCTCTGAGATCCGGGTTCGGCGCGACGGCGACGCCCTCGCTGAAGAACTGGTCTCCCAGGGTGGGCAGGCTGAAGCTGCTCCGTTGGACCGCGTGGAAGGAGAGTCCCGGTTCACCGAAGCTCACCGTTACGTCGTGGGTACCTCGCCACCGGCCGGCCAGGCCATCCCAATGGCCTGCTGCCGTCAATTCGATCTTCGTGCGGCGGCCGGCAGGAGCGAGGGACCCACGAGCGCTGACGCTTACGGCCTCGCGACTCCTGGGTGCCGAAGGGGAGAGTGCCCCTGAGTTGACCCGCTGGAGGCTGGCGAGAGCTCCCACGGACATCTCCGAGAGCCAGTCGATCCCAGGCTCCCAGCTCACATCGCCCCTCGCGCCGGCAGTAGTCACGCGGGTTCGGGTATCGAACGGCAGTCCCACCGGCGGCTCCGGATCACGGTACGCCGAGCCATCCAGGTGCAGGTAGCCCGCCACATCCGCACGGCCGCCGCCCAATCTCCCACTCCAGGCCGCCGAACCGCGCGCTCGCACCGCCTCTTGGCGAGCGAAGGTCGAGGGGGCGAACTCCTTGCCCGGGAGGCCTCGGTGGACCGACTCCACACCCAGCCGAAACCGCGTTTCGCTCCCCTCACCCGGTAGTGACAGGCTCGCCCAGGCGGCCAGGTGCCTTTCATGGGCGTTTCGGCGAAGGGCGTCCACACCACCCACTTCGGGCGACTGGGTAAAGGAAAACTCCCCGTCAGTCCGAAGGCCCTCGACCCCGAGCCCGAGCCTCGCCCTCCCCGCCTCGAGACCCCCCTCCCCCGACACCTCGATCCGCCCCAACGACCCCACGCCCACCCGGACCCGGAAGGCCGTGGCAGCATCGGCGGTTCGGATGAGGATCACTCCCCCCTCCGCTCCCGGACCGAAGCGGGAGGTCGCCCCCCCGGCCACGACTCGGATCTCCTGGATCGCACTGGCAGCCACCCGGGAGAGGTCGGCCTCACCCGTGATGGGATCGTTCAGCGGCGCTCCGTCCAGAAGTACCAGGACGGCGTCGGCAGAGCTGCCCCGTATGGAGGCGGTCTGGGCTCCTGCCACCCCCTCGCGACGGACGACCACGGCCGGAGCCGTGGCCACCACGTCACCGGCCGTCCTCGCCCCGGAGCTTCGGATGTCGGCCCGGACGATGCGATGGACGCCCACGGATCGCAGGCCCTCGACTTGGACCGCGAGGGAATCGACAGAGATGGGCACCGGCTGGAGTAGGTATGTGTTCCGGGCTATGGACCCGTTCCAGACCCGGATCTCGCCGACGAGAGTCGCGTACCCGAGATGCTCGATCCGAATCGCCTGGTCGCCGGGATCGAGCGCCCTCAGGTGGAACTCGCCCGAGCTATCCGAATGGCCTACCCGCTGAGAGGCCGGCAGGACGATCAGGGCGTCTGCGACCGGGAGGCCCGTGGTCGCGTCGATGACTCGGCCGAGTAGCTCCCCCGGGTACTGCCCGGCCGCAGGAGATGCACACGCCAGAACGGCCGCAACGGCCATTCTCGTGGCTGCCCGTAAATGAAAAGCCCGCACGCCTTCCCCTCGAAGAGTGCTTGGTCAGCGCGGGCGTGCAGGTCTACTGACTCAAGGCCGCTCTCCTCACCTTCCCAGGGGCTTCCCCAGTGGTGGTGTATCTAGGGAGCGTTTTCCAGCCCTCATGGGCCGGGCCTAACACAGTGGCGGGGCCGTGCCGGATTCTCACCGGCTTCCGAGATGCCTCGCCCGCGTATGGTTCTGTTGTCGAGACCAACGTATCACCGCCCCAGGGTCCTTACCAGGGCACGACAACACGGACCACGCCAGTGCACGGTACGCATGATCCTGCCGGCTGGGGCCCCGAGCGGGCCAGAACCCCGAGCGGGTGAGGACTACTCTCGATCTGAGGTGGGAGCGAGGAACGGGGTCTGTCCCGGGCTCACGATCCTCGTGGTGGGGTAGGCCAGATCGATGTCGGGCTCCTTGTCGACAATGTGCAGTACGGCCTCCCAGAGAGCCTGATGAGCCTGGCGGCGTCGGCGCGGATCGGTGAGCAAGCGGAGTGTAAGGCAGATCCTATGATCCACGACCGACGTGTAGACGGTGGCGGTGACGGTGCCGTACGAGATCAGCATTCGGCTCGGGCTCCGCCTGAGCGATTCCCGTGCTCGCTCACTGGCTTCCTTCGTCTCTTCCTGGACGACGGATAGGAGCATCGCCTTGGCTTTGCGCCAGTCACTCTCGAACGTGATCACGACGGGAATCTCATGCCACAGATACGGGAACTCGGCCGTGTAGTTGACGATGGGCTCGGTGAGGATCTTCGCGTTGGGAATCTGGACGACCCTTCCGGTGCTCTGATCCGCCGCCACCCAGTTCCCGATCTCATTGAGCGTGAAGTAAAGGACAGAGATGTCCACGACGTCACCGGCGTGCTCTCCGACCTGGATACGATCCCCGAGCTGGAAGGGGGGCTTGGTCACGATGACGAACCACCCGGCCAGGTCGACGAGGACGTCCTTCAGGGCGATGGCCACGCCGGCGGCGATCAGGCCGAGGAAGGTGCCCACTTGCCGGAGCCCTTCCACCCAGATGGAGGCGATGAACAGCGCTGCCAGCACCCACGTGACGTAGGCGATCGTCTTCCCCCACCGGTACCGGAGAGCGCGGTCCTCGACGGTGCGCTGAACGACTCTCTGCAGGACCCGCCGCAACAGCCAAACGGAAAAGAATAGGCGGGTCGGACGGAGAGCAGGACGATGACCGTGAAGCCGATCTTCCTCCACGAGAGACTGTCCAGCAACAACCCCCTGCTCAGAAAGTCGATGCCCTGGGCCACGGCACCTCCCGCGGAATCGGCCGGCGTATCCTGGACGGCGACCCGGATGATCGAGGCCGTCACCGGCCTCTCCGTCGCCACAGGCCACGCGGCCTGACGTGTGACGGTGTGGTCTCGAGATGCATGGACTGATGGTAGTGTGGACGACTCGGCTTCGGTACCCCTGGTGATCAGGCTCCCATACGCTGCCGGTCCAGGCTTCGATACTGCACCGCCTCGGCCGCATGGGCGGAAGTGGTGGCGTCGCTGCCATCGAGGTCTGCTATGGTCCGGGCCACCTTGAGGATCCGGTGGTACGCCCGAGCCGACAGCCGGAGTCGGTCCAGGGCCCGCTGAAGCAGGCGGGCGACGTCGGCGGAGGGGCGACAGTGGCTGCGGATATCGGCCGGACCCATCTGACCGTTGGCGAAGACCCCCGGCGAGTCGCGCAGGCGCTCGATCTGTCGGCGACGGGCCTGGGTGACCCGCTCGCGAACGACGGCGCTTCCCTCACCGGGCCGATCCTCGAACAGCTTCCGGAACGGCACCGCCGGGACCTCAACGTGAAGGTCGATTCGATCGAGAAGTGGACCCGAGACCCTCGATCGATAGCGGAGTACGTGCATAGGATCACAGCCGCACCGCCCCGAGTCGTCTCCAAGCCAGCCACAGGGACATGGATTCATGGCTCCAGCGAGCATAAATCGCGCCGGATACCGAAGCGCCGAGCGCACCCGCGAGTGGGCCACCACCCCGTCCTCCAAGGGTTGTCGCAAGGCCTCGAGTGCGCTACGCCGGTACTCGGGAAGTTCGTCCAGGAACAGGACACCCCGATGAGCCAAGCTGACCTCGCCAGGCCTGGGGATCGACCCTCCTCCCACCAAACCTGCATCACTCACCGTGTGGTGGGGAGCTCGAAAAGGCCGTCCCGCCAGAAGTGAGCCTCCGGCCGGAACCAGACCCGCAACCGAGTGGATCTTCGTAACCTCGATGGACTCGGCCACGGTGAGGGGGGGAAGGATCCCGGGGAGACGTCTGGCCAGCATGGTCTTCCCCGAGCCTGGAGGTCCCAGCAGGAGCAGATTGTGGCTTCCGGCGGCGGCGATCTCCATGGCGCGCTTCGCAAACTCCTGACCGTGAACATCGGCGAGATCCGCAGTCGTGGGTCCAGTCTCCCGTAGGAGACGAGCGGAATCCACTCTCGTAGGCGGCAGCGAGCGCCCTCCCGTCAGGTGCTCCATGACCGTGCAAAGGCCATCGCCGCCGTAGACCTGGATGCCGCCCACTCCCGCCGCCTCCCGCGCGTTCTCCAGCGGAAGCACCAATCCCCTCACACCCCGCTCCTTGCAACCCGCGGCGATGGGAAGGGCGCCGCGGACCGGTCTCAGGCGCCCATCCAGTCCTAGCTCGCCGACGAAGCAGAGGCCCTCCACACGATCCTGTGGGACGACGCCCATGCCAATGAGAAGCGCGAGAGCGATGGGTAGGTCGAAGGCACTCCCCTCCTTCGGAACATCGGCCGGCGCCAAGTTCACGGTGATACGACGGGGAGGCAGGGAGTGTCCTATGTTCTGGAGTGCCGCCGTGACCCGTTCTCGTCCCTCCCTGACGGCTCCCTGGGGGAGCCCCACGACTACAAAGGCCGGAAGCCCCACGGAGAGGTTGACCTCCACCGACACGGAGCGGCTCTCGACCCCGTGCACCGATGCAGAGCGAATGTGGGCGAGAATCGATGTGCCTCCAGAACCGCGCGGTCACCACTAACCTGAAGCGGACCGGCGGGCGGATCCATATCTCAGAGAGAATCACGTAGGGGTCGAGCGGTAGACCCTTCGGCAGACGCCGACCCGGCTCGCGGGTGAACGATCCCCGGAAGGACCGGGTCGAATTGGACCGTCGGAAGAACCTCATTGGGCACCGCCCGCTCCCGAAGCGCCAGGTAGGCCTGCCGATTCCGGCTCAGCCCCTCAAGCATCAGCTCCCGCTCCTCTTCCGTGAAGCTCAGCCCGGCCACTGCCTCGGCGTCCACGAGCATCTCGGATGTGATCTCACCGCGCTCCTGCATCCGAGCCCATGGAGCACTCGGCAAGAGCGTGCCACCGATCCAAAGGCCGACATGTGAGCCATGAATCCGCGGCGATCCAGGACGTCGGGAAGAGCGGGATTGGACATTGATCCCTCGCAGGGCTTGAGGAAAGAAGAGCGGGCCGATATGGTGCGCCCGCCCTGTACCACCCCGCAAGGTGGGGTAGTACATTAGTGCGCTAAACTCCGAACATGAATCAATTGCGGGAGCGCTCCATGAAGGTTGCCGTTCTCGGCGAAACTAGACCCGGAGAGAACCGGGTAGCGCTGATCCCTTCGACCGTTCGTGAGCTCGCCAATATAGGGTGCGACGTCACGGTCGCCTCGGGAGCCGGGCTGGGGTCCCACTTCACGGATGAGGAATACAGGGAGGCGGGAGCCAGCGTCGCAGCGGACGCGGCCGCAGCACTCCAGGGGACTAAAGTCGTCTTGAAAGTCCAGGCGCCGACCGATGAGGAGATCGCCGGACTCCCCAACGGGGTGGTCCTGATCTCGCTCCTGTCTCCTCTCACGGAGCCGGAGCTCATCGGGCGCTTGGGGAAGGCAGGAGTGACGGCCTTCGCCCTCGAGCTCATTCCGCGAATCACGCGCGCCCAGAGCATGGACGTCCTCTCCTCGCAGGCGACGGTGGCGGGATATAAGGCCGTCCTCATGGGAGCGGACGCGTTGAGCAAGTTACTGCCCATGTTCATGACGGCCGCCGGTACCATCCGGCCCGGCAAGGCCCTGATTTTGGGGGCGGGAGTGGCCGGTCTGCAGGCCATCGCCACAGCACGGCGGCTGGGGGCCAAGGTGGAGGCCTTCGACGTGCGGCCCGAGGTGAAAGAGCAGATAGAGAGCCTCGGTGCGTCGTTCCTCGAGACGGAGCAGGAGGTCACGGCCGAAGGTGAGGGCGGATACGCTAAGGAGCTCAGCGACGAGCAGCACGGGCGGGAGTTGGAGCTTATCGCGGCTCACATCTCGGATGCAGACCTGGTCGTGACGACCGCTCAGATTCCGGGCCGTCCGGCGCCCGAGCTTATCACCGAAGAAATGGTCGACTCCATGCGGCCGGGATCGGTGATCGTCGACCTCGCCGCCGCGTCGGGTGGGAACTGTGCCGTGACCCGGGAGGGCGAGACCGTCGTCCGGAACGGCGTCAAGGTCATGGGACCTGGCAATCTTCCCGCTGGCATCCCTGTGCACGCCAGCCAGATGTTCGCCAAGAACGTCGCGACGCTCCTCAAGGAGCTGGTGACCGACGGTGAGCTCTCCCTGGACTTCGAGGACGAAGTCGTCGCCACCACGTGCGTGAGCCACGGTGGTGAGGTTCGACACGGACCCACGAGGGAGCGGCTCGGGCTCGCATGACCACGAGCCGGCATACATCGACTTTGTCAGGCCGAACCCCACTCGGCCCACGCCCCATACAGTATCACGAATAGAAGGAGGACTCGATGGGCGAGATGGTCGTAGGACTCTACGTCTTCGTCCTGGCTACCCTGGCCGGTCGGGAGGTGATCACGAAGGTGCCCCCGACCCTTCATACGCCACTCATGTCGGGGGCGAACGCCATCTCGGGCATCGCCATAGTCGGAGCCCTGGTGGTTTCCGCCCAGGTCGATTCGGGGTTGTCGGAGATCCTGGGGATCACGGCCATCGTCATGGCCATGGTGAACGTGGTCGGTGGCTTCATGGTCACCGATCGCATGCTCCAGATGTTCAAGAAGAAATAGCCGCCCACTCAAAGGAGCAAACCAATGGATCTCTCGCTTTGGGTGGAGCTCTCGTACCTCTTCTCTTCCGTCCTGTTCGTGGTGGGGCTCAAGCGACTGCAGTCTCCCGCCACCGCTCGTGCCGGCAACCGGTTGGCCGCACTGGCCATGCTCATCGCCATCGTGGCCACGCTCGTGGAGAACCAGGCCGTGAGCTGGACCGGAATCGTGGGCGGCATGATTCTGGGCGGCCTGATCGGCGGCGTGCTGGCGCGCACCGTGAAGATGACCGACATGCCGCAGCTGGTGGGGCCTTCAACGGGTTCGGTGGAGGAGCCTCGGCCCTGGTGGCCGCGGCCGAGCTGGTTCGAGTTCAGACCACCGGGGCCATTCTCGTCCTTGGCGACGGGCTAACCATCGCACTCTCATGCCTGATCGGAATGGTGACGTTCTCAGGGAGCTTCGTCGCGTTCGGGAAGCTCCAGGGTCTCGTCACCGGAAATCCGATCACCTTCCCTCTCCAGAAGACGTTCAACGCCTTCCTTTTCCTGGCCCTCCTGGTCCTGGGCGCCTCGGTGATGGGTGTGTTCCAGGTCGGAGGACTGTCCAGCCTGGTCACGTTCTCGATTTTCTCGGT